>NZ_RCWE01000003.1 GCF_018448925.1 Photorhabdus akhurstii
ACAAAGTGCTGAAAGACAGCCCAAAGCATCTGTACCTGTCCTCACCCCTGGCCGGGGTCTGGAATGAGGCAGCGATGAAAGCCGCTGCGGAAATTATCCTGTGCGAAGCGCTGATCGATGCCATGACGTTCTGGTGTGCCGGGTTCCGTAACGTGATCGCCGCATTCGGGGTGAACGGGTTTAACCGTGAGCATCTCGACGCCTTGCAGTATCACGGCGTGAAACGGGTGCTGATCGCCTTTGACCGGGACGAGGCCGGAGACCGTGGCGCGGCTAATGTGGCGGCTGATTTACTGGAAGCCGGTATCGAGGCATGGCGGGTGCAGTTCCCGCCGGGCATGGATGCCAATGACTATGCGCTGAAAAGCGGCAACGCCGAACATGCGCTGGGGCTGGCTCTGCAACAGGCGGTCTGGCTGGGACAGGGAACGGCACCAGGTGCGGTGTTCAGTCATGAGCGGCCCGTCTCGTCAGATATGACGGAAAAGCCTCACAATGCAGATGTGGCTAAACCGGCTGCCTTAGCCGCCCCACCGGAGCTGACTGTTGCCCCCGTGCCTTGTGAGCGCACGGCCTGCGGTGAACTGCTGATGAAAAGCGGGCCACGTATCTGGCGGATACGGGGGATGAAAAAATCGCCGGTGCCCGATGTGATGAAAGTCAATGTGCAGGTGCGGGATGAAACGTCCGGCCTGTTCCATGTGGATACACTGGACATGTATCACGCGCGGCATCGTCAGAACTACATCAGCACGGCGGCGCAAGAGCTGGAATGCGAGCTGTCGGTCATCAAACGCGAAGCCGGGCGGGTCCTGCTGATGCTGGAGCAGCAACAGGATGCGCAACAGCAGGCCGATGCCGAAGCCGCAGGGACAACGGCAGTCACGGTCAGCGCGGAAGACGAAGCCGCCGCGCTGGCGTTGCTGACATCACCGAACTTAACAGAACAAATTATCCACGACATGGCCGCCTGCGGGGTGGTCGGCGAATCCACCAATCTGCTGACCGGGTATCTGGCGGCAGTCTCGCGCAAACTCGATAAACCGCTGGCCGTGCTGATACAAAGCAGCTCGGCGGCAGGGAAATCTTCCCTGATGGAGGCGGTGCTGAACCTGATGCCGGAAGAGGAGCGTATCCAGTACTCGGCGATGACCGGGCAGAGCCTCTACTATCTGGGAGAAACCAGCCTGCAACACAAAATACTGGCGATAGCCGAAGAAGAAGGCGTGCGGCAGGCGGCCTATGCCCTGAAACTGTTGCAGTCCGACGGCGAGCTAAAAATCGCCAGCACCGGCAAAAACGAACAGAGCGGCGAACTGGTGACGCGGGAATACAAGGTACAGGGACCGGTCATGCTGATGTTAACGACGACGGCCATTGATGTGGATGAAGAGCTGCTGAACCGCTGTCTGGTGCTGACGGTCAACGAATCGCGCGAACAGACGCAGGCCATCCACGCCATGCAGCGGCACCGTCAGACACTGGCCGGGTTGCTGGCTGACTCAGAGAAAAGCTATCTGACGCAGTTACACCAGAATGCCCAGCGCCTGTTAAGGCCGCTGAAAGTGGTGAATCCGTATGCGCACCAGCTCACTTTTTTAAGCGATAAAACGCGGATGCGGCGCGACCATATGAAATACCTGACGCTGATACAAGCCATTGCCTTGCTGCACCAGTATCAACGTGAAGTGAAGAAAACCACCCACCGCGGACAGGTCATCGAATATATCGAAGTCACCCAAGACGACATTACCCTGGCTAACCAGCTGGCGCATGACGTGCTGGGGCGCACGCTGGATGAAATGCCGCCGCAGACGCGTAAGCTGTTACTGCTGATACAGGCGATGGTGAACGCACAGGCGCAAATCCAGCACTGCCAGCCAAACGAAGTGCGCTTTACCCGGCGGGATATCCGCGCCTTTACCCACTGGAGCGACAGCCAGCTTAAGAATCATTGTCAGCGTCTCACCGAAATGGAATACCTGCTGTCGCATGGCGGCAGCCGGGGGCACCTGCTGCATTATGAACTGCTGTGGGACGGGGAAGACAACGGCGCGGCGCACCTGTGCGGCCTGCTGGATGTCGGAGAACCGGACTCAGAAACGGCAGGCAGTGAACGCAAGTCTGACCCGGAAGGTGGCAAGTCTTCCCCAAGTCTGGGGCAAGTCTGGTCTAAGTCTGGGGAAGAAAAACCCGCGTCAGCCCAGACAGTACAAGGGCCGGCGGGTGAACAAGTCCGGGCAGATGAAAACGCAGTTATTAGGGAAAATAATCACGGAGACGCATTGCCCGTGCCCGACAGGGATAAAACGCCGGCAGCCGTCCCGACAGGTCAGGAGAGCAAGTCTGACTTAAATGAACGCCAGTCTGCCTCAAGTCTGGGTCAAGTTAGGGTCAAGTCTGGGACGAAAAAATCCCCATCAGGGCAGGCAGAACACGGGTTCAGCGTGCCGCAAGTCGGGGTAACGGAAGACACAGTGATAAAAGGAAAAAAGAAAACACGCCCCTTATCTGCGCCCGCCACTCAATCTCAACCGGAGGTCAATCATGGCAAACCGTAAACCGCGCAAAGGAAGTCTCCTGACCGTCGATGACGTCTACCGTCAGCCGGTGGGTCCGGCACATGACCCGAAGAGCCTGTATGCGTTGCTGCTGCGCTTTGTGGCGTGGCGGCAGGAGCGGAACTGGTCGGAAACCACGCTGAAAGTACAGACCCATCACACCTATCGCTTCATCCTATGGGCCACGGAACGGGGCCTGTACTATGCCGCGGATATCACGCGGCCGATACTGGAACGTTACCAGCGCTACCTGTACCAGTACCGCAAGACCAACGGAGAGCCGCTGAGCATCCGCACCCAGCGCACGCAGTTGCAGCCGTTACAGGTGTGGTTCAAATGGCTGACGAAACAGAATCTGATACTGGCGAACCCGGCAGCGGACATTGAGTTGCCGCGGGAAGAAAAACGGCTGCCAAAGTATATCCTGAGCATTGATGAAATCGAGCATATCCTGTCGCTGCCTGACCCGCATACGTTGCAGGGCGCGCGCGACCGGGCCCTGATGGAGCTGCTCTGGTCAACGGGGATACGACGCAGTGAAGCGGCCCGGCTCGATATCTACAGCATTGACGGGTCACGCAAAACCGTGACCATCCGGCAGGGCAAGGGCAATAAAGACCGGGTGTTGCCCCTCGGCGAACGGGCTTTAAGCTGGCTCCAGTTCTATCAGCAACAGGTCCGCCCGCAACTGCTGGTCACCCCGGACCTTCAATCGCTGTTCGTGGCGATGGACGGGCTAGACGGGTTGCAGCCGAACGGTATCACCCATGCCGTGAGCGGTTATATCCGGGCCGCCGGCATTGAGAAAAAAGGCGCCTGCCACCTGTTCCGGCATGCGATGGCAACCCAGATGCTGGAGAACGGGGCGGACCTGCGCTGGATACAGGCGATGTTAGGCCATGCCAGCGTGGAGTCAACACAGGTGTATACGCAGGTCTCTATCCGGGCCTTGCAGGCGGTGCACGCCAGCACCCACCCGGCGGAGCAAATGGCCGACGAAAAAGTCAGCGACGCCGATGAGGTGGGTTTACTGGCCGACCTGTACGCCGAAGACAACGCCGACACCGACACGCTGCCGGACAGCCCGACGCCGACCTGAAACCTCAATATCCGCTGACCGTCCGCCCGCCCCCGTTAAGTTGGGCGGGCTCGGTGTGGGGGCAGACCGTGGCCGGACTGCCCGTGAGCCCTGGCGCACGCGGGGGTAAATAGTCGTCAGGCGGCGCAAGCCCCGGCGTCCCCGTTGAGCTGGTACAGGCCGCCTAACGCCTATTCAACATAATGCGGGGGAATTATACGCACTGCGCCGGTGAGCCCGGGCAATCGCCTGAGCATTGATGAGCGGCTTAATGCGTATAATTGGCATTATGTCTTGCGCCCCCGCGGGTCGGCATTGCGGGGAGTGGCGCACAAGGCTGCGCCTTATGCTCTAACCGACTGAGCCGGGCATCGGCAACCCTGAGCTCTTCTTTAGCTGCCCTGCAACCGTTGGGCCAACCCCCCTAAAGGCAAGTCGGCCTGCGGCCTCCGCTCATTGACTTCCCCCGCCCCAACCCTGCTGCACTGGCTGCGCGCGGCTCGCACTGCGCTGCGCTCCGTTGCTCGTTCCCGTGCTCGCCATCTCCGCCCCGTGCAGCCCCCGGGGGCTTCCCTGAACAAAACAAAACCGCGTGGTCATGCAAGGTCATACGCAAACCGAAGCCACAGTGCCTCAAAGCGTCGCAGGGGCGCCGCTTGCGGGCTCTCTGCCGCCCGCGCCCGCAGAACGGCCGCCCGCCGCCCAAGCGAGTTGGGCGACGTTCGCCCGTTGCCGAAAAAGGCGCTACACTGACAATGGCACGGCTGGAAAAACCGGCCTTTGGAGGGGAAAAGCGCGTCAGGGGGTTTTGGGTTCGGCGGTGAACGGACATCGGAAAAACCGGGTTGTAACTGACTGAGGGCATTAGGAAAATCGGCGTCCGGCGGTTAACGTTGCAATGGAATGCGTTGTTGTAGACAACAATGCCCTTAGCATGGGGAGTCTGTTTGGTTCCGAAGGCGCTAAACATTTTGAAGGAGCGGGATCACTCGCACAAAAAATGGCCCAATCCGGGGCAACACCCGAAGAAATCAACGCAGCCTTAACTCACTACCTCAAAGGACAAGTCCCTGAGGGTCAAGACCCAGCAAAAGGTCTGATTATTGCGTGGGGGAACTTCTTTGGTGTTCCGTTGGATGTCGTGTTATCAAATGAGCAGATGACGCCACAGAAAGCGGCGGAAATTGTTGCCGGAGGGATACCTACCAGTGAAGCGAAGCTGATACAGTTTGCGGCAGCAAAAGCGTTTTTGTCTTTAAGTAAGTATCAGTCGACAGAAGTCATTGAGGGGAAAGGAAGTTCTCTAGCTGATAAAAATATTGCTGGAAATAAGACGACAACTCATTCTGAAAAATTAGAGTGGAATTCATGGCAACATTATCAAAAAACTACTGTTGATGGACGACAATACGCCAAAATTGGTGATCGTCTTTACTCACAACATGCTGTGGATAGAATGCAACCTTCTGGTCTTGGTTCACCAGCAGGAACAACCGGACCTGGTAGAAATGTGACGCCCAACATTGTAGATCATGTAATTAAAACTGGTACTCCACAAAACAGTTTTGTTAATGGTGTTACCCGGACAACATATTGGAATGGTGATGTTGGTGTCGTGACTGAAAAAAATGGTAATGTAATTATTACGATCCTTCGTAGGAGTGTGAAATGAATGATTGGATCTACCCTGAAGTAATTGAGTGTCTGAAAGAAGCTTGTAGGAGCTTTCTTGAAAGAAAGATAACAATACAGGATATTCAGTCAGAGATTTATAAAGCAGAAAATCAAATAGTTGCACTTGAAGAAAAGTGGCTTCACACAATTTTATTTGATGCAGAGAATGAGATAGAGCTATTGATCTATACAGTCGATGAAAAAAGGCTAGATGAATCAGTAACATCTATAATCAAAAATATTTTAACCAATATAGGATAATTTCAAGTAATTTCCTGCCTCTTGAACGGATATCTAGTTTAAGAGGCAAGATTTCTTCTGAGATTGTTTGAACGACTGTTTCACTTTATCACCTTCAACATCAAACCACGGGGATAGCATTCAGTCTAGTTAATAGCCATATCGGGATTTACCGGTTTAATACTCAGTCCTTTTAGCTATACCAGTACCTAATCCAGTGACAGCGAATAATGGGTTAGTTTATAAATCAAATCCTAAACATACTCTTGGTGGTGATGGAAATCGCCGTAATGCGGGAATAGAACCAAAAGACTCATTGAAACTTTTTGAAAACTCAATTCCAAGCTCCAAAAATTATGGTAATAAAGAAGTTAGATTCGCTAAGGATGAAAAAGGTAATATTCATAGGTTCGAAGGTACCAATGGGGAATATCACTGGAATGGCAGTTCTGGAGATATAAAAAACCAGTTAACAAGTAAACAGGTGCCAAGCGACATTCAAAAGAAATTGGGAGTTAGGTTGAAATGATTTATGGCGATCCGTTTTATTTTTCTCTTCAGTTCGATGCTGTTGAATCATGGAACTCATCTGATGGTTTTTGGAAAAATGGCATTTTCTTTTTCTATTTGGATGGACATAAAATATTTGATCTTTTGGATGTTTTTGAGCTGAAAACAACCTTCAGTTTTTATTCAAATATGAAAATAGATGAATTGGTATGTAATGATGTCAACATTGAACCAGTTAGCCTGTATAGAAATGCTGAGAGTTATTTCACAGGGGATGGAGAAAATCTCATTGAGGGGCTGTTCGATATGACATGTACACCAATGGGAGATAATGGATGTTATGTTTACTTCATGAAAACGAGCCATAATGATCGTTTTGTATGGAGTAATGATGATGGAAAAACAATAAATGAAACATTATTACCATCTGGTACTGTAAGCTCTGTAATTAAAAAATTATCTAATTATTGATGTTAGAAACATAAATCCCGGCCAAAATGAACTACCCCAAATGTTAGACAATCATCCGACATTTAAAAGGGGTTGTTCATTACGTCTGAGAAAAGTGGCTTACAGGCTAAAAAGTCGCGTCGGGGCGTTATGGGCCGGGCATCGAATCGCACCGAGGAAAATCGGTTGTAACTGACTGAGCACACAGGAAAAATCGGTGTCCGGCAGTCAACTTCGCAATGGAATGCGTTGTTGTGGATAATAATGCTCTTGGTTATGGTCCAGGAACCTTTTGGGGGCAGATAGCCAACTCGATCAGCTCAGATCCATCATTGTCCTTTGATCTACAAGGTAAAGGGAAAACAGTAGAAGAAATAAACGAAGCTATAAAATACTCTCATCAGGGGCCATCATGGGGTGTTACTTATAAAGTTAAACCACATGTAAAAGGTGAGGTTACAGCTGGAATAGGTACAGCAGGGTTTGCTGAAGCAGCATTGGATCTAAATAAATTTGCAATTAATGGTGGGATGACAACAGCTATTGGTGCTCATGGTGGAGCAACTGTCTGTTGGGGTTTCTTGCATGCTTCATCTACTTTGGCTTGAGCAAAAAAGTTTCACGAAGAAGTGTAAAATCTCCATTGCTCTTTTTTGATTTTTGTTTTTTTAATAAAAACAAACTTGCTAATTTTTCCATAATAATATTATTTGTTATTTATATGTCTGGGATTTGGTTTTAATTTATCAAAAATGGAAACTTAATTTCCTTTGCTGGCTATTTTGTTGGAGTGTTTGTAATTCTTATTTATTGCGGATTTTTCTTAAAAAAATTTGCACATAGAAATAATATTGAATTCATAAAAGAGTTTGCTTTTGAAATGGAAATAAGTCTTCAAAATACGTTATTATGGTTATCTAGGTTATTTTATATTGTTTGGCTTTATTTATTTTTTCTACGTAATTGTTGTAGACGATAATGCATTTAATATGGGAAGTCTGTTTGATTATAAAGGAGGAGGAACCCAGTTTGATCTTATGGGGCAAAGAACAGGTACATTCACTAATGAACGGGTTATTCAGAAAAAATAGGATATAAAATGGCTATCTTAGTAAACGATAACAAGATTAATATTAATGGGCACCTAATTATATTTAATCAAAAGATTATTAAGGCGATAGAAATTGATAATGGTTCTGTTCTTGTCTTAACTGATATTCCTATAGGAGATGATGGACTAAATAATCTATTTTCTTACACAAATAATGGAGAATTTCTTTGGCAAATAGAGCCTTCGGATTTACAAAAGGAAGGTCAAACAAATTACCCATATGAAGGGTTGAATGTTGTTGCAGGGCAATATTTTGTTGTTGATTTTTATGGAAGAAGAATATTTTTAGAACCTTATACTGGTCTATTATTATCACGAGATGTTGTAAAATAAGATGTGGAGAATAACGCATTAGCGACCAGTTTGATTGGTGGAGGAGCTAATACAGGTATTCAATATATTTCTATGGTAGTATTGATTTACAATGATGTCGTTTTTGTGCATTGGACTGGCTCAAGCTATATAAAATGTGATGGTTCAAAGAATGGTCGAGTAAAGTTTTTCTTTATTAAAAATATCATATGGATATTGGTTATGTTTTTATGAACCTAGCTATTTCTTTATTATCAAATGGTTGTGTCATTTTTTTATAGATGGAATATTTCTTTTGTCACTTGGCGATGTAAATAAGGCTATTAAAAACAGGGGTATTTATCGGACTAATAAGTTATTGGTTTATTATTATCACCTGTATGATTTACGTAGATTAATAATCAATCTTTGGATTGAAATTACTATTTGGAGAAATTTTATGAAGTGTATTAAATGTGAAAACCCAGCATTACATGAATCATATTTTTGTGCAGCATGTGAAGAGAAAGAACTGAGTGGAATTGGAGGTTTTCTCTATTTTTCAGCAATAAATATTATCTTTGCAATATTAAGTTCTTTATTTGGTTCATATAAAACAATGACAATCTTGATTTCTGGTTATGATTTTCTCGGTGAATTACGTATCCTTATAGGATTTGAGTTTATACCCGTTATCTTTCAAGTTGCTTCTTTGTTGGCTGCACTCGCTCACCCCGGTTACATAGTTACCTATGCTCCCGGGGATTCACTCTCTGGCCGTCGTGATATATCTTGAAATCCATAGGGTATATTTGTTTTACCATTATTTTTGGAGTTGCACTTTATACACCTGTTCTTTTCTTTAGAAAAAATAAAAAAACACCTTTGTTTTATATTATCCTTTTGGTTTTTACTTTATTATTTGTAATAACCGATTTAGCATTGGCTCATTATGTATATGAAATAAAACTGGATTATAATTATCTTTTCTTGCTTTTCAGAACTGTGCTTTATGCGTGTATATGGATACCTTATTTTATTATATCTGTTCGAGTTAAAATAACATTTATAAGGTAATGATTAAAATTAAACTATTTTGCAAGCAATATTGAACAAGAAATAATAATAAGTGAATTTTTTGTAACTAATATTTATCCAAAAAATATGATAGTAAAAATTATCCTGGCCTTGTGAATTGTTCCCCAAAAATTAGACAATTTAAATCACGCGTTTATTAAGGTCTGAACCCTGTATTTTATGGAGTTCAGACTATTTAATTTCTATTTAATTCGTAAGCGTTCGGGAAAAAAGTAAAAGTATTATAGTCAAGATAATTTTTCGTTCTATTATTAATAACTGTATTAATTGCATAATGATTTTGGCTGCTAATTATTTTTTTACAATCAAACATGCGTCTCAATATTATGCTGAAATGATCAAGAATAGCAAATGGAATAATCCAAAGGTTGTATATAATTTGGAGAGCAGTTCTGTTGGTAAGTAAATGTTAATATATTGTAAGATGTAAAAGGTGGTTAATTTATTCTTTATCAGATAGATATGAACTTGGTATAACAATGATATTAGGAGAGCCAGGTAAACGGATTTTTACGTTAAGACTATTTTTCAATTGTCATGAATTTTCTTTTTTCCCTATTCAGGGCCTGTATCTGGTTAACTTTAAAATTAATTATTGCCTTAATTTTCTTTTTCTTATCTGGATATTTTAATTTTACTCAAGAAAACTTCTTGCTTTGTTTAAAATTAGGAACTTTGGGAGAGTCTGTTGATAGAATAGAATGTTGATTCATATATTATTGTTAACGTAATTTATATTCAAATACTGGAATAATTAAATCACATTTTTATTGTTATAAATCTTTATAAATTAGGATTGAAAGAATCTATTGATTTAGCAATAAGCTTTTTCCCACATTTTTGGCAGATATAATGACTTTCTCCTCGCAGAATTTTATTATGGCGTCGCAGGGTTAGTTCATGTTGCTGGCAACTACAGTAATAAGTAAAAGTTTGACTGCGTACTGAGTCGATTTTAAATTTGTGTGTACGGTTAGCTGGAATGTTTAGTACTTCTTCCATCATCCAACGCCACTGTTTCCCATGTGGAGGTACTTTCCCAAAGTAGCGATAAACCAATAGATGAGCTAATTCGTGAGGCACAACTTCATCAATAAAAGCTTGTTGGTTTTCAATCAGTAACACGGGATTCAGGCGGATTTCCCAATTTTTTATATAGGCGCTGCCCGCGGTGGTTCCCCGCTGGCGGTAGTTTATTGTAGGTTCAGGAAAGTCACGGTTGAGATATGAGTTTGCCTGTAGCAGTTTTTGCCGCAAGGTATTCATAACGGCTTGTTGTAGAGAAATTGGAACGCTAGCTAATTTCATGTGTTGAAAATGATAGATAGGAATTAGTGAATTTTATTAGAAATCCTTGAACAACCGATAGTAATATTTTTAGGGCTCCTTCGGTCGTCAGCTAATGTTAAAAAAGCCCGGTTTAGTTATCCAAACGGGCTTTTCGTATTTATATTTTTACATATTCATCGCTGATAGCTTCAAACCCGCAGCATCACGCAGTGCTTCTGCTTTATCAGTGGCTTCCCACGGGAACTGTGGACGACCAAAATGACCATAAGCGGCAGTATCGCGATAGATTGGGTGTAATAGATCCAGCATCTGAATCAAACCGTAAGGGCGTAAATCAAAGAATTCACGTACCAGCAGAGTCAGAGTTGCGGTTGAAACTTTTTCAGTACCGAATGTTTCCACCATGATGGACGTGGGTTCTGCAACGCCGATAGCGTAAGAAACTTGAATTTCACAACGATCAGCCAGGCCGGCAGCGACAATATTTTTTGCTACATAGCGTGCCGCATAAGCCGCTGAACGGTCAACTTTGGATGGATCTTTACCAGAGAATGCTCCACCACCGTGACGTGCCATACCACCGTAAGTATCTACGATAATTTTACGGCCAGTCAGACCACAATCACCCATCGGGCCACCAATGACAAAACGACCGGTTGGGTTAATGAAATATTTGGTTGTTGGATTTAACCATTCAGCAGGTAGAACCGGCTTGATGATCTCTTCCATGACGGCTTCTTGCAGATCTTTCTGGCTAATATTTTCAGCATGCTGTGTGGAAAGTACAACCGCGTCAACGCCGACAATTTTGTCGTTATTGTATTGGAACGTGACTTGGCTTTTAGCATCGGGACGTAACCAAGGCAGTACACCATTTTTTCGAACTTCGGCTTGACGTTGAACCAGGCGGTGCGCATAGGTGATAGGCGCGGGCATGAGTACGTCAGTTTCGTTGGTTGCATAACCAAACATTAGCCCTTGGTCGCCAGCACCTTGTTGCAGGGGATCTTCACGGTCAACACCTTGGTTAATATCCGGTGACTGTTTACCAATGGCGCTTAATACTGCGCATGAGTTCGCATCAAAACCCATTTCAGAATTAACATAACCAATCTCTCGAACTGTTTGTCGCGTAATTTCTTCAATATCAACCCAAGCGCTGGTAGTAATTTCACCACCAACCATAACCATGCCAGTTTTAACATAGGTTTCACAGGCAACTCGTGCTTTTGGATCTTGTTCCAGAATAGCATCAAGAACGGCATCAGATATTTGGTCTGCAATTTTATCAGGATGCCCTTCGGAAACAGACTCGGAAGTGAAAAGGTATGTGGTCATTATATAACGTTACCTTAAAATATAATTTCAGTTTGGAAATGGATGGATTAACATCTAGATGGCTATTCTAGGGTAATTCTTATCCATGTGCTAGATTTTTTTAGTTCATCAAGTAATTTTCATCGGGTGAATGAATAATTTCTTGGTTTATATGTCAGTTTCTGTCAATTTCATTTTGCAATTTTATGTAATTGCGAGTATAAACAGCGGCCGTAGTTGAATGATTTGTGCTACAGACTCGCAGAAAGCTAAACAGCTTCTGTTTCTCAATCGAGAAATGGCTCCTTAGATATGAGTCATGTGTGGGGGTGAATGGGGTAATGAACCATTATCTGCTGATTGCAAATGGCCAACAGCCACACTTGTCGTCGGATGTATCCGCGTCTTTTTCCTTTCTTTTCAATATGTCTTTAGTTCGATGTTATCTGTTGTCTGCAAACAGGCCGGATATGTCGGACAGGCGTATTGTCACTCGGTAATTTTGTCATTGTTTAGTAGTAACTAAACGCTTATTTACAACTTGAGAGCATGCTTTTCCCTGATATTTCTCAACACGCGAGAGTATAGCGTTTGGGTTTATTTATTAATTACAGGCGAAGGTGAAAAACTCTAACTCCCTTAAGGAGACTGCCATGAATGATAATATCGCTCGTAAAATGCAACAGACTTACAATATTGCATACTGGGGAGGGAGTTACTACTACGTCAATGATCTTGGCAATGTTAGTGTGTGTCCAAATCCTGATTTGCCGGGGGCAAGAATTGATCTTGCGGAATTGGTGAAAAGAGTTCAGCAGGAGCAGAAAAATTTGCGCTTGCCGGCGCTATTTTGTTTCCCTCAAATCCTGCAACATCGTTTGCGTTCAATCAACGCTGCATTTAAACGTGCTAGAGAGTCATATGGTTATAAAGGCGATTACTTTTTAGTTTATCCCATTAAAGTTAACCAACAACGCCGCGTTATTGAAGCACTGGCCAGTTCCGGCGAACCTTTAGGGCTTGAGGCTGGCTCCAAAGCCGAGCTAATGGCGGTGCTAGCGCATGCGGGCATGACTCGTACCGTTATCGTATGTAATGGATATAAAGATCGTGAATATATTCGTCTGGCGCTGATAGGTGAAAAGTTAGGTCACAAGGTTTACTTGGTTATCGAAAAAATGTCTGAGATTGCCCAGGTATTGGAAGAAGCTGAACGATTGAATGTGATCCCTCGCTTGGGAGTTCGTGCACGTTTGGCATCTCAGGGGTCAGGCAAATGGCAGGCCAGTGGCGGTGAAAAATCGAAGTTTGGGCTGGCGGCGACTCAGGTATTGCAATTGGTTGAGACTTTACGCGCAGTGGATCGACTTGATAGTCTACAATTATTGCATTTTCACCTTGGCTCGCAGTTGGCGAATATCCGTGATATTGCAACAGGCGTCCGTGAATCAGCGCGTTTTTATGTCGAGTTACATAAACTAGGTGTCAATATTCAATGTTTTGATGTTGGTGGTGGATTAGGTGTTGATTATGAAGGGACCCGTTCTCAATCTGATTGTTCTGTGAACTATGGGTTGAATGAATATGCCAACAATGTCATTTGGGGTATTGGTGATGCTTGTGATGAGCATGGTTTACCCCATCCGACAGTTATTACCGAATCCGGTCGCGCTCTGACCGCTCATCATACCGTCTTGGTCTCCAATGTTATCGGGGTTGAGCGTAATGAATTTACGCAGACGACGCCACCGGCAGAGGATGCTTCCCGTCCGCTCGCCAGTTTGTGGGAAACATGGCAGGAGATGCACTCGGAAGGAAATAGACGCTCTTTACGTGAATCGTTGCATGATGGTCAGCTTGATCTGCATGATGTTCATACACAATATGCTCATGGCATGTTGGATTTGACAGAACGAGCGTGGGCGGAAGAGTTATATCTGAATATCTGTCGCCGTATTCAACAGGATCTTGATCCAAGCAACCGTGCTCACCGGCCAATTATTGATGAGCTGCAAGAGCGTATGGCAGACAAATTCTATGTGAATTTTTCACTGTTTCAGTCTATGCCTGATGCATGGGGTATTGATCAATTGTTTCCTGTGTTACCCATTGAGGGGCTGGATAAGCCGTTGGATCGCCGGGCGGTATTGTTAGATATCACCTGTGACTCCGATGGTATTATTGATCATTATGTGGATGGTGATGGTGTAGCAGCGACAATGCCGATGCCTGCTTATGATCCTGATTGCCCGCCAATGATTGGTTTCTTTATGGTCGGAGCATATCAGGAAATTCTTGGCAATATGCATAACCTGTTTGGCGATACAGCGGCTATTGATGTTTATGTATTTGATAATGGCGAAGTGACCTATAACCAAAGTGAAGAGGGGGATTCAGTCGCTGATATGCTGCAATATGTGAAACTGGACCCTAACGTACTGATGGCCCGTTTCCGTGATCAAGTAAAAAGCACAGATTTGGATACAGGTTTGCAAGAGCAATTTTTACTGGAATTTGAAAGTGGTCTTTATGGCTACACATATCTGGAAGATGAATAATCTTCTGGTGTTAATTAAGCCTCCTGTATACAGATAATGTTATTTATATAAACCAGATACAGAATGCAGAAAAATGGGGTTATCTCAGAAATACCCCATTTCGTCATGGCATGGGTATTCTGGTATTAAGTAACTTTGTCCTGTCAGGAAACTTTTGAGGATATATCTCATGACAATAAGTACCTTGGGCAACCAACAAGATGACTCTTTGGTTTCAAATGCCTTCGGTTTCCTGCGCTTTCCGTTGAATTTCCAGCCATATTCTAGCGATGCAGAGTGGGTAATTACCGGGGTGCCATTTGATATGGCAACATCAGGCCGTGCAGGTAGCCGCCACGGGCCTGCGGCTATTCGTCAGGTTTCTACCAACTTGGCATGGGAAAGCCGCCGTTGGCCGTGGGATTTTAAATTACGCAATTGTCTTAACGTTGTGGATTGTGGTGATTTAGTCTTCAACTTTGGTGATGCTCAGGATATGAGTGATAAGTTGCAAGCTCATGCTGAAAAAGTGCTGGCTTCCGGTAAGCGTATGCTCTCTTTTGGTGGCGACCACTTTATTACTTTGCCTTTGCTACGCGCTCATGCCAAATATTTCGGCAAAATGGCTCTGGTTCATTTTGATGCTCATGCTGATACCTATCCAAATGGCAGTCAATTTGATCACGGCACCATGTTCTATCACGCGCCAAATGAAGGGTTGATCGACCCGCACCATTCAGTACAAATTGGTATTCGTACTGAACATGGACGGGACAATGGTTTTACAGTGCTGGATGCTGATCAGGTTAATGATCGTAGTGTGGATGATTTGCTTGCTCAGATAAAAGAGACGGTTGGTGATATGCCGGTTTACCTGACTTTCGATATCGATTGTCTTGATCCGGCTTTTGCACCAGGTACGGGTACACCCGTCATTGGTGGTTTGACAACCGATCGAGCACTGAAATTACTGCGTGGTTTGCAACCGCTAAATATTGTCGGTATGGATGTGGTGGAAGTCGCTCCAGCGTATGATCAGTCTGAAATTACGGCTCTGGCAGGTGCGACTATTGCACTGGAGATGCTCTATTTACAGGCGGCTAAGAAGCGCTAAAGAGCACGTAGTCTTAATATAGCCTTAGGGGATAGTGAGATAAGCTCGTGCTGAGTTGTGGCGCTATCCCCTTGAAACTCGGCTATTTTGATTGATGTAACCTTTATATGCTTTTCTGGATTCTCTTTGTCATTTTTTACATGCGAGCATCAATTAACCGAATATCATATTGAGAGAAAATACTATCGGCTGAAATCAATGTCAGTCCTTCCATCTGAGATTGAACAATTAGCATCCTATCAAAAGGATCACTATGATAGCGTGGTAAGTCCCCTGCGTACTCAGCATGGGAATGGGATATAGGTAGGTAGTGGAAAGAAGTTATTCTTCTCCATAGCAATTTCAAAGTCGGCTCTGAAGTCCAGTTTACCGATGGAGCGTTTAATAGATATTTCCCAAGGCGTAACCGCGCTAACATGAACAATGTTTGCCCCTTTGGACAAAATATTCCGAGTAATTGGCCCCAGTTTTGAATTATTGGTGAGCCACCAGATAAAAACATGTGTATCAAGCAACAAACGTTTCACTTGTCACCTTCAAACATGAACTGAATTTCCCGATCTGCATCAAAAAAATCTTCTCCTATGGTAATAAGATCTTCGAATCCTCCAGGAACTCTATTTTGTTGGGTTATTGGTACAATCTGGACATAAGGCTTGCCAGCTTTGGCTATGATGATAACTTCACCACTGACAGCTTTGTCAGCTAGTTGGCTTAAGTTACTTTTAGCTTCATGCATATTTGCTTGGATAGTCATAATAAAGCCCTCATACTTGGCTAGATTAGCTAAGTATGACAAAAAATGCCGAAATAACCGGCAATTTTTTTGTTACATAGAATTGAGATGCCACAGTGTTGGACTGGGCATCTGCTAGTAGCATACTTTTTAAATCAAAGAATGATATTTTTTAGCGTTATTTAGCGCTGTTTCTAATTTCTTTTCTTTTTCCCACGCATGAGATTCAGTGTTTCTACTGCCATTGAGAAGAACATAGCGAAATAGATGTAACCTTTAGGTATATGCACTTGTACGCTTTCCAGAATAAGGGTAAAGCCCACAAGGATTAAGAACGACAGCGCCAGCATTTTGACGGAGGGGTGACGATCAACGAATTCGCCGATAGGACGAGCGGCTAGCATCATAACACCGACCGCTATGATAACGGCTGCCATCATAATGAATAGATGATCGGACAGACCAACAGCGGTAATGACTGAATCCAGGCTGAAAATAATGTCCAGCAACATAATCTGGATGATGGCTCCCAAGAAAGAGTGAACAGGACGTTTTAGCTCTCCTTCATTGTCACCTTCGATAGCTTCGTGGATTTCTTTGCTGGCTTTCCAGATCAGGAACAGACCACCGAAGAATAGGATTAAATCACGGGCAGAAACATCATGCTCAAAAGCTGTCAATATCGGGTAGGTTAGCCGAATAACCCAGGCAATAGATGCTAACAGCGCCAAGCGCATTAGCATTGCTCCCATTAGTCCGATTTTACGTGCTCTATTTTGTTGATGGTTAGGGAGTTTTGCCACAACAAGTGACAAAAAGATAATGTTATCAATCCCTAAAACGATTTCTAGAATTGTCAGGGTGGCAAGTGCCATCCAAGCTTGGGGATCAACAATCCATTCTAACATTGCTTATTAAAACCTTAAGGTAAAAATCTAATTATACGCGCGATTAAGTGCAAGGTAAGTATGCCAATGTAAAAATCAGTCATGGCTCAACGTTAAATCAAAAAATGGCGGGCCAGTAGAGGGGCGGTGAAATTTTTCCTCAGATAGAACCCGCGAGGCAGAGTCATAATAGGCTGGCCGTGTATTCCGATTGCTTCAGTTAATGCTTTGCTGTTAGCCGCTTTTGGGCGTAACTGTAATACTTCGCCATGACGGGCGGTAACGCTCTCTACTTTGCCAAGCACGATGAAATCCATCAATTCTTCCCAGTCACGACGCAGTAACTCTTCCTCTTGTTGATTGGGACTCCACAATAAAGGGGAACCAACTCGGCGTTCGGCTAGAGGAATTTCCCGTTCGCCTTCAACAGGTATCCACAGCACCCGCGATAATTTGCGCCTGACATGGCAACTTGCCCAGGTAATGCCGCTGTTGCCTGTTAATGGTGCAACGCAGACAAATGTTGTCTCCAGTGGATAACCTCTTCTGTCCACGGGGATGGTTTTAAGCTCAATACCGATATGTTCGAAATCTTGTTCTGGCTTACTGCCGGCACTCGCACCGAGATAATATTCTAGCAACATGCCTACCCAGCCTTTATCTCGTTTCAGATTGGGTGGGATAGGTAAATCTGCTTTTGCCGCGAGTTCTCCCATTGATAAGCCAGCCAGAAGGTGGGCGCATTCAAGCAATTGTTGCTCGTTGTCTGGTGGCGGTGGAGGGGAAAAAAGAGTGCTCATTTGGGATATCCGTTTTTTAGGTCAAAAAACAGCCTTAGTTTCTGTGAATAATAAATCTGAGGTTCATACAATAGCTAACAAGTGATAATAGCATGATATACAAACATTTTTTATTGCTGTTTCAAATGTTGTAAAATTGACTGCCGTTCTTGTTCACCTATTGCCGGTAATAATGAACAGGATCTTACACCATGTTATCCACAGTTTTATGGGATAAGTAGACAAAAATGAGATCACTGGTTTGATTTACAGGTTTGACTAACACTTTTTTCTACAAAAACTACTGTTTTTTGCTTAACCAAAAAGCATAACCTGTGGATAACATGATGTTTGGTTGTTTTTTGTTCTCATCAACTAACGCTGTCCATTATAGCCGTGACTAACGTTAGAAATAACGAGGTAAATAGCTGCTATTTCAATGAAAAATAAATACTATTTCATTTTTTGTCTATAAATTGATAATTCATAATATAAAGCTATACCTGAATTACCCCTGCCTTTTTCACATAGATATCCACAGAAAAAGTGAATAAAAGCGAGTTTGTACACCTGTGTATGTTCATAACTCTGGCCTTTTCTGTGAATTACCCTTCAGATGGGTTGAACCAGGCAGATTTGAAATCAAACCAACCAAAGGTGTTCATTTTGACTCCCCTCATACTTCTCTGTCCCTGTAACTCAAGCCAGTGGTGGAACAGTGGATGCAGCCAATGTTCATCAATTATTTTTTCACACCACTCTTCAAGCGATAACGCTTGTTGTCGCCATTGTGATACTTCTTTACTTAAATCATTACCAAGGCACTTTTTCAATAATGGCATCTCGTACAGCGTAGCGAACAGCGAAAACTCCAGAGGGTTATAAAAGTTGGCGGTAGCAAGCCAGAGGTCACTTTCGGTGTTGCCATTGAACCATGTGTCATAATCCACGATGTTGATTTTCAATTCGACGCCGCACTTGGTCAGTATGGCTTGCAGGATCTGGCTGATTGTGTGGTATTCGTGATGTTGATGGCAAAGCGTGACGGTCAGATGGGTAATATCCTCTGGTTTGTTCAATTCGGATATCAGTTTACTGTGATGCCAGCGTAGTAATAAACCATAAGCGGGTGACCAATGGCGTTGATAAAAGGGGTCACAGTGCGCTAGTAGATTTATCGGTGTTAGCAGGCTGCATAGCCATTGGCGAACCTCTTCTCTCTTACATTTAGTTGAACGGTGGTCGTGTAGTAGAAAATAACAGCCCTCTTCTATCCTGCTATCTAACGAGTTATTACCTGTGCTGTCACTTTCCAGATGCAAAGTTGTACAAACCAGTTTCTCGGCGAGTTCCGGTAGGAACCATATATTCACCTGATCAATCAGCGCCCGAAAGCCAAAGTAATTATCAAAGGCCCGAATTTGTAGTTTCTGAGCGCTGTTTTTTATGACCTGGTAAGGGCCGGTTCCCACTGGCATACGAGAGAAGTTCGGTAACTTTTGCCACTCTTGAGGCAAGATCATGGCATGTGGGCTGCCAATTAATAAAGGGAGCCAGAGATCGGGTTCTGAAAGAAAAATATCAATTACATAGGGTGTTGGCGTGGTGACTTTTTCAATATGAGAAAAAAGAGGCAGGTTGCGTAATCTTTGTAGTGAAGCAATGACATCCGCCATCTGTAATTCTCTGCCGTGGTGAAAATGGATGGCCGGCCGTAGATAAAATCGCCAATGATTTGAGGATAATTGTTGCCAATGATGAGCTAAGTCAGCTTCTGGTTCCCCATTTTCCTCATTTATGCGGGTTAGGCTATTAAATATCTGCCTGACCAGATGAATTTCAGAACGGCGTAACGGTGAACCGGGTAGAAGATTAGGAAAGGGGCGATAATAGAGTATCCGCAGTAAGTTTTTTCCCTGACGGAAACGGCGTTCAATCTGGGAGAGTACCATATGACGGACTGTATCTTTATCACCAACCAGTTGGACCAACTTCTCAACATTCTGTTGCTCAAGTAACTCTTCAGCCCGTTGTTGTTGAAGTTCCCAGCCATCGCGTAAGAAATTCAGTTGAGAACGTTTCCCTCGACCGGACTCTGCCTGCCACTGTAACCAGCCAGCTTTCTGCATATTGTTGAGCAGTGAACGGATATGACGTTTTGAACAATGCAGTACATTTGCCAGCTCTTGTAATGTTGTTTCAGCCTCTTTTCCTTGATGGTGTTGCCATAATCGAATGAATTGTTGTTGTAAGCGTGAACTGGGCATAAAAGAGGAACTCCAGAGTATTATTCATCAATTTTTATTTCCTTATATTGAGACGATAATTATCCATATTGAAAGTAGCTCAATAGGCCAGACGAAATCTGGCTTCTCCCCCAATTTTCTTGAGTAATGGTGATTTGCCAGCCAGTAAGAAAACTTACTGGCTTTTTTTCTTATTATACATTATGTACTCCTCGCTTCTTTTTTACATGTTAGCTTAAAACGAGTAATAATCTGGCATTGGTGGCGATTTGTCCAGCTACTATCGCTATTTTATCTGTTAATTTCTTTTAAATGTGATGTGGCGTGATTAAATATTAGTTAAGACATTGTATGTGGCTGAAAAGTGACTGCCTGTATGAGTATAGACGTGGTGGGATTGTTCTTGCCTTTGACGTCGATAGAAAAATCCCGTAGTAGAAAACTACGGGATGAATCAATAAAGGAAAAATTAACGCAGAAAAACCGGTTGTTCCTGCTCGTAGGCTGTTATGGCGTCCAGATGTTGTAATGTCAAGCCGATGCTGTCCAGACCATTCATCATACAGTGACGTCGGAAACTATCGATTTCAAAATCATAATTTTTATTGCCAGCGTGAACTTTCTGTTGTTCTAGATCGACAGTAAAACGACAAGCTTTGTTTTGTTGAACCAAATCAAATAGCTCATTAACATCTTTATCGTTCAGTTTTACTGGCAATAACTGGTTGTTGAAAGCGTTACTGTAGAAAATGTCCGCAAAACTTGGGGCGATAACCACTTTAAAACCATAATCCGTTAGTGCCCAAGGCGCATGTTCGCGGGAGGAACCGCAACCAAAGTTTTCACGAGCCAGAAGAATACTGGCACCCTGATAACAAGGCTGATTTAATACGAATTCAGGGTTAGGTTTTTGTCCTGCATCATCAAGAAAACGCCAGTCATGAAATAGATGTTGACCAAATCCTGTGCGCGTGACTTTCTGCAAGAATTGTTTGGGAATAATGGCATCAGTATCGACGTTTGCCGCATCTAAAGGAGCAACCAAGCCGGTATGTTGAATAAACTTTTCCATCATTCTCTCCTTTATGACTTCTGTGCTGGATGGCGTATATCGATAAAATGACCATTAATCGCTGCTGCTGCTGCCATCGCTGGACTGACCAAATGGGTGCGTCCACCACGTCCCTGGCGCCCTTCAAAGTTGCGGTTACTAGTAGAAGCGCAGCGTTCACCGGGTTGCAGGCGGTCGTTATTCATTGCCAGACACATGGAACATCCGGGTAAGCGCCATTCAAAACCAGCCTCTATGAAAATTTTATCTAAACCCTCTGCTTCTGCTTGTGCTTGAACAGGGCCTGATCCGGGAACAACGATTGCTTGAACACCAGGAGCCACTTTATGGCCTTGTGCGATGGCTGCGGCAGCCCGTAAATCTTCAATCCGGGAGTTGGTGCAAGAACCGATAAAGACTTTATCGATCTTCACATCTGTTAGCTTAATACCGGGTTTCAAATCCATATAAGCCAGTGCTTTTTCAGCAGAGGCACGTTCGACAGGATCACTAAAAGATTCTGGCGCAGGAATGGCTTGATCAATGGCGATCACTTGTCCAGGGTTTGTTCCCCATGTGACCTGCGGAGAGATCTCTTCTGCATTAATGGTAATAACGGTGTCATATTGTGCATCAGGATCGGATTTCAATGTTTTCCAGTAAGCAACAGCTTGTTCCCACAGCTCTCCTTTTGGTGAGAACTGGCGGCCTTTCATATAAGTAAAAGTGGTTTCATCCGGTGCGACCAAACCAGCTTTAGCGCCCATTTCAATTGCCATGTTACATAAAGTCATACGGCCTTCCATGCTAAGCGCTTCAATCGCCTTACCACAGAATTCCACCACATACCCGGTACCACCCGCGCTACCTGTTTTGCCGATGATCGCCAGAACGATATCTTTGGCGGTGATAGCATTACCGACACCACCCATCACTTCGATTTTCATAGTTTTAGCGCGGGCTTGTTTTAGGGTTTGGGTGGCGAGTACATGTTCAACTTCAGAAGTGCCAATGCCGAAAGCCAGTGAGCCGAATGCCCCATGCGTCGCGGTATGGGAATCACCACAAACAATCGTCATGCCCGGCAGGGTTATACCCTGTTCAGGTCCGATGACATGAACAATCCCCTGATAAGGGTGGTTGAGGTCATATAATGTGATACCGAATTCGGCACAATTTTTCATCAACTCCTGCATTTGAATACGAGCCATGTCACCACAGGCGTTAATATCTTTTGTTTGCGTGGATACGTTATGATCCATTGTTGCGAACGTTTTACCTGGCTGGTGCACTGGGCGGCCTTTGGTGCGCAAACCATCGAAAGCTTGCGGCGAGGTCACTTCATGAACCAGATGACGATCAATATAGAGTAGCGGGATTTCATTCGGTACTTCCCGGACAATATGGGCGTCATATAATTTTTGATATAAAGTTTTAGCCATGCTAAATACCCTCGGCTATATAACGGGCGATAGCGCTGCCCATTTCATCAGTACTAATTGCTTTACCGTTTCCGGCTAAATCTGTTGTGCGATAGCCCTGTTCCAGCGCGTAGTTAACCGCCTGTTCAATCGCATTTGCGGCGTCATTGCGACCTAAGCTGTAACGCAATAGTAAGGCGGCAGACAGGATTTGGGCTATCGGGTTAGCAATACCTTTTCCGGCAATATCTGGAGCAGAACCGCCTGCGGGCTCATACAGGCCAAAACTTTTTTCATTCAGGCTGGCGGAAGGTAACATGCCCATTGAACCGGTAATCATGGCGCATTCATCAGATAAGATATCGCCGAAAATATTAGAGCACAGCATCACATCAAACTGAGATGGATCTTTAATTAACTGCATGGTGGCGTTATCAATATACATGTGATTGATTTCTACATCTGGATACTCTTTTGCAATCTCAGTAACAACTTCTCGCCACAATACGGAACTCTGCAACACATTTGCTTTATCAATAGATGTAACTTTATTACTACGTTTGCGGGCGGATTCGAAGGCGATACGGGCAATGCGCTCGATTTCAAAACGGTGATAAATCTCAGTATCAAATGCTCGTTCATATTTACCTTGGCCTTCACGTCCTTTGGGTTGACCAAAATAGATACCGCCGGTTAATTCACGGACACATAAAATATCAAAGCCTTTGGCGGCAATATCACTGCGTAAAGGACAAAATACCTCTAATCCGGCATATAGGCGGGCAGGGCGTAAGTTACTGAACAATTTGAAATGTTTGCGTAATGGCAACAGTGCGCCACGCTCAGGTTGCTCTGCTGGTGGTAAATGTTCCCATTTAGGCCCTCCCACGGAGCCGAACAATATGGCATCAGCCTGTTCACAACCTGCTATGGTTTTTGCCGGTAGTGGACAGCCGTGGCGATCGATAGCAATCCCCCCCACATCATATTCGCTGGTGGTGATGCGGATATTGAAACGCTTACGGATTGCATCCAATATCTTATAGGCTTGTGCCATAACTTCGGGGCCAATACCATCACCGGGTAAAACTGCAATATGATAATTGTTCGACATGTTTACACCATTTCCTTTGTATTTTGCTGTATGCGTTGTTTCTCTTTCTTAACTTGCTCTGTACGCCAAACACAGTTCAGAGCATGAACCATTGCTTTGGCAGAAGATTCAACAATATCGGTTTCCAACCCCATGCCGTGGAAGCGACGCCCAAAGCATTCGACAACGATATTTACCTGGCCCAGTGCATTTTTCCCGTGTCCTTTACCTGATAACTGATAAGAAACCAGTTCAATTGGGTATTCAGTTATTCGGCTAATTGCCTGATAAACCGCATCTACCGGGCCATTACCTGTGGCAGCTTCTGATTTCAGCTCTTTGCCACACACTAAACGTACAGCGGCTGTTGCCATCACATTGGAGCCAGATTGGATATTAAAGTGATCAAGATGGAAAAATTCGGGTTCTTGCTGTTGCAGGTTCATGAAAGCTAAGGCTTCCAAATCATAGTCAAATACCTGACCTTTTTTATCTGCCAGGCGTAAAAAGGCTTCGTATAAGCTATCCAGATCGTAATCTTTATCCTGATATCCCATCTCCTCCATACGGTGTTTCACTGCGGCACGACCGGATCGGGAAGTCAGATTCAATTGAATTTCTTTCAGGCCGATGGACTCTGGTGTCATAATCTCGTAAGTTTCACGATTTTTCAGTACTCCGTCCTGATGAATCCCGGATGAGTGGGAAAATGCATTGCTACCAACAACTGCTTTATTCGCGGGGATCGGCATATTGCATAATTGACTGACCAACTGACTGGTGCGGTAAATTTCTTGATGGTTGATATTGGTATAAACGCCTAACGTTTGCTGACGAACTTTAATCGCCATAATGACTTCTTCCAGTGAGCAGTTGCCGGCACGTTCACCCAAACCGTTTATCGTCCCTTCTATCTGACGGGCGCCCGATTGTACTGCTGAGATCGAGTTGGCGACCGACATCCCCAAATCATCGTGGCAATGGACGGATAATATCGCTTTATCGATATTAGGAACGCGTTCGATCAAATTGGTAATGATGCCGCCGAATTGATATGGCACGGTGTAACCGACAGTATCTGGGATATTGATAGTCGTTGCGCCAGCTTTGATAGCGTTTTCAACGATCCGACACAGATTATCAATAGGTGTACGGCCCGCATCTTCACAGGAGAATTCGACATCATCAGTGTAACGACGTGCTCGTTTGATTGATTGAGCTGCCATTTCCATAACATTTTCGAATGTCTTTTTCAGCTTAGATTCAATATGTAAATTGGAAGTGGCTAAAAAAACGTGGATTCGAAAGGCTTCCGCAACTTTTAATGCTTCTGCGGCCACATCGATATCTTTTTCTACGCAACGCGCCAAAGCACAAACACGGCTGTTTTTTATCTGCTTAGCTATCGTTTGGACAGATTCAAAATCACCAGGAGAGGAAACTGGAAAACCGACTTCCATGATATCAACACCCATTCTTTCCAGAGCCAAGGCAATTTGGAGTTTTTCGTTCACACATAAGCTGGCTTGTAATGCTTGTTCTCCGTCACGTAAGGTGGTGTCGAAGATAATAACTTGCTGGTTCATATGTACGTTCCTCTCGTGGTTATTTTTTGCGCCCAGCAGGTAAAAAAAACCCGCGCATGGCGCGGGTTCTTGTGAATGTCTGGTTTGGACCAACTCTGTTTTGAATCAACTCTGTTTTCTGTCCACCAGCATACCGCGCATATCAGATACGATAAGTAGTAGGTTTAATAGACAAATTGAGTGAATCATATCGATCCAACCTTTCAGTAGTATTAATGAGTGTTCGTGATTCGTATGCTTTTATTGATACGTTATCTTAAAAGTGATGTCAAGAATTCATTTAGGCATATGATTCTTGGTTTTACTTTTCTTATGGCGGTAAATTGAAGTGTTGATCTGTTTATATTTAAAAAGATTTTATTTTATCCTTTTTTGTTTGGGTTTGACTTTCGTGATGAGCTAAGATTTATATAAAAATAGTGCATTATACTGATTAATTAAAATTAAGTATTTTCCGTTTAGTGAGCTGGAAGTGGATTTGTATTTTTCTGAAAAACATCATTTGTCATTGGAAAAATAGATACAAATAGGAAGTTATGTTATATATCTTTGAAAAAATAATTCTATAACATAATAACTCTGATAAAATTGTTTAATAATAATAAGTCAGTAATTTTATTATGAATTGTGTCATTCTTTGATTTATCATCATATACAGAATAGCAGGGTGAATAAATTGTTAACATAATTGTACTTTTTTGTAAATAAATAATGAGCATTACATTGTCTACTAATTGAAATTATATATTTTTAACACTAATAGGGGGATGCGCTGGTTAGCTATGCGTATTCAGATTTGTACAAGGACGAGTCTTAATTATTTGTTATCGAAATGATTAAGACAATTGATCTCGTTAATAGTTATAGTCATCGTAATATCTGAGTAATAAATGAAGGTATTTCCGATGTTTTGTTATTAGCCGGGATCATCTGCATGAGTTTAGTGGAGTTAAACAATGGCTGAATACACCTCAGTAACTGCAACCAAAAAAGATCCAAATGAAATTCATTTGCGTAATGTGGATCTCAATCTGCTGACTGTTTTTGATGCAGTTATGCAAATGCAGAATGTGACACGTGCGGCACAGATATTAGGAATGTCACAACCGGCGGTCAGTAATGCGGTTTCTCGTTTGAAGCTAATGTTCAATGACGAATTATTTGTACGCTATGGGCGTGGAATACAACCGACGGCAAGGGCCCATCAATTATTTGGTCCAGTCCGTCAGGCATTACAACTGGTATATAATGAGTTACCTGGGGTTGGTTTTGAACCTGATAATAGTGATAGGGTTTTTAGTCTTTCAATTTGTAGCCCTTTGGATATTAGGCTGGCTGCAAAAATAGTTGAACAGGTAAAACAAAATACACCTAATCTGGGTGTGACGATTAGATCATATTTACATGATAATATTGAGCATCAGCTCAGATACCAGGAAACTGAGTTTGTCATTAGCTATACGCAGCTAGAACGCATGGATTTTCATCATTACCCGTTATTCAATGATGAGTTGGTTTTGGCTGTTTCTAATCATCATCCAAGAATTGAAAATAGTATTAGTGAGCAGCAATTGTATGAGGAACATCATGCAGTTGTATCATTGGATAATATATGTTCATTCAGCGTTCCCTATTATGATGGAGGTGAACGTCTGCGTTCGGTTGTTTATCAGGGTACCGACTTGAATAGTGTGTTGCACATTGTCTCTCAAACTTATTTGGTTGCAATTGCGCCAAAATGGCTGGTTGAGCACTATAGCGAACAATTAGCAATAAGGGCGGTTTCATTACCGTGGGATCAAGTAAGTCGTCCGTGTTATTTGATTTGGCACGAATCTACAACGAAAGATAAAGGGCATCAGTGGATGAAGTCGTTGTTGAGTCAACTTAGTAACAGATAATTAATTTGAAACTCACTACTGTATAAGGGTGGTGAGTTTTTTTATTTTATCACAAATTTTTCAACTTTTGATAAATAGGCTTTTCCTGTTGTTCAGGAATCGGTAGACTGCGAGGAAATAGCTAACACCTGTAAGCTGAAAAGCGAATAAGTGATGCGAAAAGGTATTATCAGAGAATAAAATTACTGTTTTTTCTCCGATAAGAAAAAAAATTTTCGAACAGGAAAAAAATTGTGATAACTAAAAATTTACATCCTTATCACTTGATAAACCGATTGCAACAACAAATCAAACGACACCCAGAGAAAATTGCTTTTCGCCAATGGTCTCCGGCTGAACAACTCGAACTAAATTGGAATGATATTGGCAAAAAGACCAATGCTATTAGCCGGGCGTTGTTGGAGATTGGTGTTGATGTGCAAGAAAAAATTGGTCTCTTTGCACATAACAGCATGGCGTGGTCATTGACAGATATTGCTGTATTACAACTTCGGGCGGTTACTGTTCCGCTGTATGCGACTAGTAGTCAAGAACAAGCGAGTTTCATACTGAATGATGCTAGTGTGCGTATCCTGTTTGTCGGTGGGCAGGCGCAGTACGATGTTGCTATTACTTTGACAGAACGTTGTCCTCAGTTAAGTCACATTATTGTCTTAGATGAATCAGTCGATTTGCGGGATTGTTCATTAGCTCAACATTTATCTGATTTCATGGCTGATGATAAATTACAACATCAGTCGGAGTTGGAAACCCGTATCGCTAACCACAATCTGGATGATCTTTTTACGCTTATTTATACGTCTGGTACAACTGGCGAGCCTAAAGGCGTCATGCTTGATTACCGTAATTTAGCCTATCAGTTGTATTCACATGATCATGTCCTGGCGTTAACTGATCAGGATGTTTCTTTGAGTTTTCTGCCGTTATCCCATGTCTTTGAACGCGCATGGAGTTTTTATGTCATGCATGTAGGGGCGCAAAATGTTTATCTGACCGACACTAACTTTGTTCGTCAAGCTATGGCCGATATTCGCCCGACCGTGATGTGCGCAGTGCCGAGATTTTATGAAAAAATTTATAGTGCGGTTTTTGAAAAGGTTTCTCAGGCTCCTTGGCATCGAAGAAAACTCTTTAATTGGGCGATTAAATGTGGTGAGCGTCAGTTTTTACGTAAGTTGCAAGGTAAAAAAAGCTGCCCTTGGTCGACAGCAATGCATCGACTGGCTGATAAATTGGTATTGAGTAAATTGCGTAATGTATTGGGGGGCAGAGTTCGGTTTTTACCTGTTGCTGGCGCACGTCTGGACGAAACGATTATCCTGTTCTTTCTCGCTGTTGGGATAAATATCAAATATGGCTATGGCATGACAGAGACTTGCGCCACAGTTTCTTGTTGGGAAGAGCAAGGTTATGTACTTGGTTCTATTGGCAAACCATTGCCTGGCATTGACGTCCGTATCGGTGAAGAAGATGAGATACAAGTGCGTGGCCCAATTGTGATGAAAGGCTATTTCAATAATCAGCAAGAAACCGCCAAAGCATTTACTCAAGACGGTTGGTTGCGTACCGGTGACGCTGGTAAATTGGATGAAAATGGTCATTTGTTCATTACTGAACGTCTGAAAGATTTGATGAAAACATCAAATGGTAAATATATTGCCCCTCAAATGATTGAAAGCGTTTTGGGGCAAGATCGTTTTATTGAACATATTGCTGTTATTGCTGATGCTCGTAAATTTGTATCGGCTCTTATCGTGCCTTGTTATGAAGCATTGGAAGAGTATGCAAGATCAATTAACCTCAAATATCATGATCGAGTTGAATTGCTGCGTCATAGTCAAATTATCAATATGTTTGAGCAACGCTTGAAAGAGATGCAGAAAAACTTCGCTCACTTCGATCAGGTAAAGCGTTTCACATTATTGCCAAATCCATTTTCAATGGAAACAGGAGAATTAACGCCAACGCTAAAATTGCGAAGGAAAATTATTATGCAGCGTTACCATAACGAAATTGAATCCATGTATCGAGATTAATTTCTGGAGCTTTATAGAGCGAGACCGGCTATTCAAGGGAAATTTAAGGTAAGTATTCTACTTTCAATTTATCTCAGGAGTATCCGGTTTTTAAAATTTCAATATTAGATGAATAAGCTGTAGTTTAATTTTAAAAATTATAAATAAATTATATTCACGGGTATCATTCTATGCTTGGAATAGAGCACTTGTTATTTAATAGGTTAGGGCAAGGTATAATTATCTGACTTTAAACGTCATGATGAAAAAGATGGTTATAAAAATGAAATAATAGTATTTTGTACTTGTGCGGTGTGCATGTATAGTAAATAAGACATATTTTGTATAATGAGGTGAATTGATGAATTTTGATAATATAGTTATTGTTCATGGCCTTATGGCGACTCCTGATCATCATTGGTTTCCTTGGCTTAAAAGTCAATATGAAAGGTCAAATGTTCGGGTAATAGTGCCGGAAATGCCTGAATCTCACGCTCCTTCACCTCATTTATGGCAAGAAAAGTTGCAGGAGAGTGTACCTAATCCTAATGAAAAAACGCTTTTTATTGGGCATAGCTTGGGTTGTATTGCCGCACTCCGTTATATTTCATCTTTACCTGATAATGTAAATATTGGCGGGATTGTATTAATTGCAGGATTTTATGAAAAATTATCGACTTTACCCGAATTAAGTATATTTACTGAGGAGAACTTGGATTTTCATCCCCTTATACACAGAATAAACCAACGAATAGTAATATTATCGCTTAATGATGAAATTGTACCTCCACAGTTTACATTAAATTTAAGTCAGCAGCTCCGGGCTGAATTATATGGCTTCCCTGGTGGCGGGCATTTTTTAGATCGCGACGGTTTTACTGTTTTTCCTAACTTAGAGAAGGTATTAAAAGACAATTCAATGTTATAAATAAATGTCTTTGTTGTTCTGTAAATATGCCAAGTTTACTTATATTCATAACTTGGCTATTTTAATTAATATGGATTATGACTAATAATAAATTCAGGATAGTGTAAATTAAAACTTAATTTAAATAAATGAAGTGGAATGGTTAGTGCCAAAATATATATTCTGCATTTTTAATCGCAGTGGTGAAAAAATTAAACCATAAGCTGCTATCGAAGTTCTCTATCGTTTGATGAAGGGTGAGGTCTGCTGACAAAATGGGCACTTCACGTCAACTTTGGCCATCAAAAATTTTTTAATAAATGACGGAATTTTACATGATGATCACCGCATTGAATGCATGACCGAAAGAATAATGACAATAAATTCAAATAATTACGTAAAATCAGCCTATTGAAAAGCATACCAAGCTCGGTACAATTTTTATCACAAAAAGTAACAAATAATGTACAATTTTTTCAATGGGTTACATTTTTAGTTGTGATAGTACCCACAAATAATTAACTATTATATAGTTGAAATAATAAAAACTGTTAATATTACAAAACTGAATTAAATTTTAATCCAGTGTAACTTGTCAAAACAAACATCCCGGAGGGGAATAAAAGTGAATGTGATAACAGCACAAGCATTTAGACCGCTAACTGATGATGAAACATTAAATTATGATAATGGTTTAATGAGTTCATCCCCTAATTAATAGAAAAAGGAATAAAGGTATACATAACCTTTATTCCTTTATTTGTTCTTTCATTTATAAGATAAAAGGTAAAGCATGGACATAATTAACGTAAAAAGGAAAATAACAGAAATAATAAATAAAAAATTTAATGATACTGATCTGTATACTTGCTACTTGTCAGGCTCAGTCATTGAAGGGTTTGCAACGCCAAAATCTGATTATGATGTCTATGTTATATTGGAAGAAGAACTAGAAAAAGAATGCGAAGAGATATTTATACCATCCGATATCGGAATGTTAGAAGTGACGATAATCTCTTTAAAAGAGATAAAAGAAATCATGAAGATAATCAACAATGGAAGCTTAAACTCCGATTGGTATAAATTACATTTATCTCATAGGATATTAACAGGGGAATCGATTATAAAATCAAATAATTTTGACACATTAAAAGGAGGAATAAATAAAGCTAAATTATGTGAAATACTTAAGACCAAAGCAAAAAACTTTGGAGAAAAGTGTTTTTCCGATGGGATTGGAAATATTTTAAATAATGACCTAATATCAGCAGCATTCAACTTTGAACGAACAGTTAATTCAGCAATGGATTATATCCTGGCTTCAAGTGAAAACACATCCACTTTAATAAAGTGGCGCTATCAAAATGCAATGAAGGTGTTTGGAAAAGATCATCCAATAACATCTATATACTTGATGATTTGTTCAAAATTTAATGTAATCAATGATATTGCAACAATTGATTACATAAATTCAGTTGCAAAAATGTGGCAATTAACTTTAGACTATTGTCAAGGAAAAGATATTTTTAGTTACAATGTATCTTTTACAAAAAGAAGAATAGCTAATACATCCGATATTTCATTATCAGATGAAAATAATAAACCAATAATAAAAAATTTATGGTATAGAGTCTTGTGTAAAGATGGGAAATTAATACTTTTCGCAAAAAAAGCATTATGTGAGATCAATTCAGATGCATATAGGGTTTGGTTAGTAATAGACAATGGAAAAACAGAGTTTGAAGTTGTTTCAGAGTTGGAAAAACTTGGAATAACTAATACAAAAGCTAGTTTTTATATATCGGAATTCGAAAGACTAGGGGCGTTAACAAGATAATACATATTTGTAATGAATTAGTTGATTATTTAAATATAAATAAACTTACTTATTATATAGGTAATTTAGTAAATGGATATGGCTTAGATCCAGAATTAGCCTTATATGGTACTGAACTACGTGAGTTAAAGAGAAATAAAGGAAACATTCTAGGAAACTTAACCCACATTAAACATAGAAAATATTTACCAAGATCATTATCTATGGGATAAGGTTTTTACGCTAGCTAAAAACAAACCATTTATTATCGGTAGTGGTAGAAATTCACTTGATACTGAAGCGTACTACGGGGAAAAAAGAAATGATTAAACGCGGGTTATTTATAGCTTTTGAAGGAAATGATGGTGCAGGTAAATCAACAATTTCACGCGAGATTTATGATATTTTATCTCTAGATTATAATAATATTGTTTTTTTAGATAAGAATTATCCTTTACTACCATCTGGATATAGTATGTATCACATGGGAAAAATACGAGATATCCTTTGGGATTATGACATTTCAGCTCCATTGGGTGAACTTGGTGACCGGCATTGGATTCTATTGATAGCATCATGGTTTTCTGTTTTAGATAGTTTAATTATTCAACCTTGTTTATTGCAAGGTAAAATTATTATATGTGATAGTTGGTATTATAAATATTTAGCAAGATTCTTACTTAAATCCACGGAATTAGCAGAATTAAGTAAATCAGTTCTATCTATAAACACAAAACCAGACATGGTTATATATCTTGATGTTCCTCCAAATATTGCTGAAAAAAGGAAAAGAATATTAAAACCTAGTGAGTCTGGAAAATTAGAGATAAATGAAAACTATGATTTTATAGAATATCAAAAACATGTTCTTAATCAATACCAGACGTTTTATGATGACACTTGGGAAATTATTGATACTGACACCTTAACTAAAGATGCAGTAATTAAATTAATAGTGGATATTATTCAAGTGGAAATACTGAAAAAAATGTAATTATTGCAAGATCTATATTTATTGAGGTTATTTTATCTGGAGGAAAATAATGGATAAAGAATTTAGAAAATTAATATTAGCTTCCTCAGGAAATTCTTTTACCTTGTATTTGGAGATGATAATATCATTCACGCTAATCACATATCACTGGAACGGTGGAGCGATATACTCATCTTTATATACAATTTCATATGCTGCATCGTTACTATTTCTAACGCCCTATGTTTCGTCATTTGTCGATGAACATATAAAACCGAAAAAGTACATTGTTATCATTTCGTTACTTTGTGATGTTATTACTGCTTTTCAATACAACATTGATGATATTAATATATATTCTTTATTCTTTATTCTTTATTCTTTATTCTTTTATTAAAAATATCCTTCGTTTATTTTTAGGACCTTCTAATTTTTTAATATTAAAAAACATATCAACCAAGCAATTTGAAAAAAACTTTAGTTATTGGCAGGTTTTATTTCAAATATACAAAATGTTAGCCCCGTTATTTTTAGGTTTTATTCTTATCTATTACTCAGTAAAACAAATTCTTATTTTAATATCAGTGCTTTATTTTATTTCAGCAGTTTTATATATTTTTGTTTCAGAACCATTGATTAATGTTGACCGCAAAAAAACAAGATATCACTAATTAATTACTTTAATATAATGAAAGATAATAGAATATTATCTTCATTTATTGTTATTTCTACTTTAACTTGTTTTGGCTATTTATCAGATAGCCTAATAGCTCTTAGCTTTATGAAGCAGGGATTAAATGGAAGCCATTATAGTTTTGCTATGTGTCTTTCAGGTGTTTCAGGTATTCTAATTGGTTTATTATTTGGAAAGTATAAAATTAACATATCTTTAAATATTATGTTGTTTTCATTCTTTTTGTGGGGATTGGGGTATCTTTTAATAGGAATAACAAATCAATTTAACGATTTATTTCCTGATAAAATCAGTTTATTTTTTATATTTTTAGTAATGGTAATAATAGGAGTAGGATCGTCTATGAATAATATTATTGTTACCATTCATATGCAGAAATTCGCAACTAATGATAACTCGGCTAAAATATTTGGCTTAACGTCAATTTCTGTTGGTTTTTCCATGTTTATTGGCCCTTTGATAGGTTCGACAATATCTTATTTTTTTTCCCATAAGCATCGTTTTTTTTACAACATTTATAGGTATTTTTTTAACCATAATTGTGGTCACTTTAATAAATCGTAAATCCACGTCATGACATAGTTTTACTGAGAGCCAATGGAGGATGTATTAGAAAAGGTATTAAAAGACAATTCAATGTTGTAAATAAGAATTTTCTTATATAAATTAATATGGCAGTTTTTTCATGTCTTATGTAATTATGATAGATTTTGTGTGTTTTAAATAATTTGTCAAAATATCATTTGCCTACTGTAAAATAACCCGCTCTGAATACAGAGCGGGATTATAAGTGTATTTTTAGTTGCTTTTTTCTACTGATGGGATGGGTTTATATCTCATTAGAATTAAAAATTCATCCCAATTATTTATTATTTCTTGAGATATTTCTTTTTCCACGGTGCCCTTTTCAGCATTTATTTTAATATAATGAAATGCCTTTTCTAAATCTTGTGGGCTATTCCCTAAACCATGTAAATAATTCACTCCTATTATCTGATACCCATTTATTATTCCAGAATCTCCAGCTCTTTGAAGCAGATCATTGGCTTTTATTTGATCTTCTTGTACTCCATAACCAAAACTATAAATTATGCCGAGATTATATAAAGATTCCGCATGGTTTTTATCTAACTTTAATGCCTTGCTATAATACTCGATGGCTTTTTGGTAATCCCTTTCTGATTCCTTTAATGAATTGTCAGTATAAAGTTTTCCTAATAAAAAATAGGCATCAACGCTACCATTCTGAGCTTGTTTTTCCAGTTCCCGAAACTCTTCAACTGTTCTCGGTACTTTCAGTGGAAGTTCCTTAACCATACCTGTATATTTAATTCCATCAAATACAGTTCTAGGAATATTTGTTTTCGTCGGTTCTGCACATGCATTGGTAAATAATACGATTATCAGCAAAAGTATATATTTCATTCTACTAGTTTATCCTATCGGGTTGACGGTAAGAAGTTGAATTGGTGTTATCCCGACAGAGATAGTGTTGTTAATTTCTTCTGTTTGCTGGCTGACAAAGCAGGCCATCGCATTAATTAGATTATGTAATTCGTTACTTAGTTCAGCTTCGTGTATAGATATTGGCTCCTGTTTAAACCAGACATCCGTGATCTCTGTCTGATATCCATTTGACCAGTTGACGGTAGATGTCAGTCCGTGGTAATTACCTTGTAGATCAAAATAATCGCTCTCCTGATAGTTTAGTTGAATAGATTTAATATCGGTTTCTTCAAGACTGTTAAGTTCATCTGGGGTACTGAGTCCGTCTAAATTCCTATCCTGCCAGATTTTTAATGTGTTCCAAGTTACATCTTGGTTATCAATAATACCGTCCTGATTGCTGTCTATATCAGCTAAAGCCATAAAACCATGTTGTGCTTTTACTCCAGATGACAGTTGGGAATTTTCCCCAAACAATTCGGTGCCATTATTGATTAATCCGTCATTGTTTTTATCCCAGACTAATAAGCTATCATTTGCATCGATCCAACCTGTATTGACTTTATGCCCTTGACCGTCAAAATCAAATACTACTCCTAATTCACTGGTTACTGTTTGAACGCCATCGCCATTTAAATCAATTACTAATGGTGTTATGTAAGTTTTCGTAACTTTTTTCGGGTTTGGGAAAATTTGATTGAGTACTTGATTAGGAGTCTTCTCTAAGTTTAGAGTAATGCCAGAGTAACCAGCATGTCCTCCCTCTCTGTGAAACGTGTCTTTTACAAAATCAATACAGTTATTTGTTAATAAATTATAGGATGGTGGTTGCGTTTTTCCATCCCGGTAATCAATAGTTTTCTGAAAAACCATATCAAGGTCCATCAAGAATTGAAGGTTTTGGGATACCATTGTTAGTGATGAGGCGGTAGGGTAGCGTATATGGTCATTAAACGACAAATTGTCTTTAACGGTACCCCAATCTTCCCCCGGACTTAATCCTGCGGTAATGGACTCAAAATTACCAGTTTTGGGGTTGTTATTTCTGATGGTATAGAAAACATGACCCGTAAGTGATTTACCCATATTGATTCCATTTTCTCCTGCTATAGGAGCACCTTGGGGGGCTACATGCAAGGTTATAGATGGCGTGTTTTCAAAGTATGAAAGTTTATCGTCGGGCATAATTTCTTGATAGTTTTCAAATATTCCTATTGTTTTATGTTTAGGTTGTTGTAGCGTTTCATCAGGCATATGTGGTTTCTTCCTCATTGATTTAAAAATAATTCTTATCTTTCAGATAAAGTGTCACTAAATTGGTTCTTTTTGTTTTAAAAAATGAATTGAGAAGTCATTATCATTCCTAAAGGCTTTCTTCGATTTTGGTTTTTAACGGGCTGAGCACATAGTCAATAATTCTCAGTCGGTTAGTTTTTGTTTCTACCTTTATGTTCATATTGGCAACTAGCATCATTTGTTCACCATTAACAGTCAGATGATTTTTATCTAACTGAATGATAGTCGAATAAATTAGGTTGTATCCGTTTATATTTCTTAGGACGATTATTGAATTGAGGGACACAACTTGGTTTCCTTGGCACGAAATGAAATGTTGTTTATCTGTATTCCAGACAGCCCTACATAAGGCAGGCGGAAAAAATCTTTTTTGATACTTTTAGTCTTTAAATCCATAGCCTTTAAACCCAATTTATTAGTTGCAAGTAACCACTGGGTTTTATCTAATCCTACAAGCGCCAAATCAGACCCCATCAAACATTAGAAGTTAAAATTGAACTATCTATATCATAACTCATTATTGCCTTTTGTAAATAATTTTAATGATATGGTTTGATTGTATTGCGGCCAAATAATCTGATTAATTTAAATTACCATTTAATTGTCAGCCTTAAATCATTTTCTTGGGAGATGATCTTTTACTTATTATTTAATTTGCGTATATGAGTATAAAAATCATATATTAAAATCTCTGGGAAAATATTGAATAGTTGAGGCTGGGACGGCAGGAAAAATAATAGCTTCCATCATATTATCTAATTAAAATGAGGTAAATGAATTTTACCCTAATCAATTATTTTCAGTGGCTATCCAAAAACGAGGAAATGACGGTCAAATTATCTGAGGCGTTTGTCGGCATTTCCTTTATCAGCTTCATACTTCGGTGACCTAAACGATTTTGAAAACTGCTTTTTAGTTTTTTATCGTATATATACTGGATAATACCTATATGTTGTCGTTCTTTTTAGGTATAGCCGCTCATATTCTACTTATTTTTAGCTTCTTGATAGTAAGATAACGCTTACCGGAGACATTTGGAATTGTCATAAAATTGCTATTCTGCCTTTACTCACATTGCTAACGCCTGTTTCTAGCGTTATGTTAATTAACTCAGCATCAATATATCGCTGAGAGGCTATTCGTCTTACTAAAATAAAAGTGGAAGTCACTTCCGATTTATTAACTTGCAAACAGAGCCTGGAGGAAAACCTATGGAGATGTTATCAGGAGCTGAAATGGTCGTCCGATCGTTAATTGATCAGGGCGTTGAGCATATATTCGGTTATCCGGGAGGGGCAGTACTGGATATTTATGATGCCCTGCATACGGTTGGGGGTATTGAGCATATCCTGGTACGTCATGAGCAGGGGGCAGTTCATATGGCTGATGGCTATGCCCGTTCTACCGGGAAGGTTGGTGTGGTATTGATCACCTCCGGTCCTGGAGCAACCAATGCCATTACCGGTATTGCTACAGCTTATATGGATTCAATTCCGATGGTTGTATTGTCCGGTCAAGTCGCCAGTTCCCTGATTGGCAATGATGCATTTCAGGAATGTGACATGGTAGGGATATCCCGTCCGATCGTAAAACATAGTTTTTTAGTGAAAAAAGCAGAGGATATTCCGAAGGTACTGAAAAAAGCCTTCTATCTAGCCTCCAGTGGCCGTCCGGGACCTGTAGTGATTGATTTACCGAAAGATACGGTAAATCCGGCAGTAAAATTACCTTATATTTATCCTGATCAGATCAGTATGCGTTCTTATAGTCCAACGATTCAAGGACACAAAGGGCAGATTAAGCGGGCATTAAGAAAACTATTGAATGCGAAAAAACCGGTCATATATGTAGGCGGGGGGGCGATTAACGCAGATTGTTCAGCAGAATTATTGGTATTGGCAGAAAAATTCAATATCCCTGTTGTTAGCTCCCTGATGGGATTAGGCAGTTTCCCTGCAACTCATCCGCAAAGTCTGGGTATGCTCGGTATGCATGGTACATTCGAAGCTAACAAAGCAATCCATAATTCAGATGTCATTTTTGCTGTCGGTGTACGTTTTGATGATCGTACTACCAATAATCTGGAAAAGTATTGCCCGGGAGCAACGGTATTACATATTGATATTGATCCGACATCAATTTCGAAAACGGTTTCCGCAGATGTACCTATTGTTGGTGATGCTAAACAGGTGCTTGGGCAAATGCTGGCGTTGCTGGAGACAGTGGAAGACACACAAGATCCCGATGCGCTAAAAGATTGGTGGTTATCTATTCAGCAATGGCGCAGCCGTAAATGTCTCAGTTTTGATCGCAGTGGTGAAAAAATTAAACCACAAGCTGCTATTGAAGTTCTCTATCGTCTGACGAAGGGGGAAGCTTATGTCACTTCCGATGTCGGGCAGCATCAGATGTTTGTTGCATTGCATTACCCATTTGATAAACCAAGGCGTTGGATCAGTTCCGGTGGTTTGGGAACGATGGGATTTGGTTTACCGGCGGCTTTGGGCGTTAAACTGGTGAAACCGGAAGCGACGGTAGTTTGTGTTACCGGGGATGGCAGTATTCAGATGAATATTCAGGAGCTGTCTACCGCGTTGCAATATGGGCTGCCGATACTGGTTCTGAATTTGAATAACCGTTTCCTGGGGATGATAAGACAGTGGCAAGACATGATTTATGCCGGTCGTCACTCTCAATCTTATATGGAATCCTTGCCTGATTTTGTCAAATTGGCTGAGGCTTATGGTCATATTGGCATTTCTATCCAACGTTATGATGAATTGGAAAGTAAATTAGCGGAGGCCCTGAAAGAGGTGACTGAAAATCAGCGGCTGGTATTTGTTGATGTCACAGTGGATGAAACTGAACATGTATATCCTATGCAGATCCGTGGAGGAGCAATGGATGAGATGTGGTTAAGCAAAACGGAGAGAACCTGATTATGCGCCGGATTTTATCTGTATTACTTGAAAACGAATCAGGGGCTTTGTCCCGGGTTGTTGGTCTGTTTTCCCAACGTGGCTACAACATTGAAAGTTTAACTGTCGCTCCAACTGATGATCCGACATTATCGCGAATGACAATTCAGACTAAAGGCGATGCAAGGGTACTTGAACAGATTGAAAAACAGTTGCACAAGTTGGTGGATGTGTTACGAGTCAGCGAATTGGCGTCGGGTTCTCACGTAGAGCGTGAAATCATGTTAGTTAAATTACAGGCCAGCGGATATGGACGTGAAGAGATCAAACGCAGCACTGACATCTTCCGTGGGCAGATCATTGATGTGACTTCGACCTTATATACTGTGCAATTGGTAGGAACCAGCGATAAATTGGATGCATTTCTCGATGCTGTTCGAGATGTTGCTGAAATTGTTGAAGTTGCTCGTTCAGGTATTGTCGGCGTATCTCGCGGGGATAAAATTATGCGATGAAAAATCGCAAACTGCGGGGCAATATGCATACATTTATCAGGCTCTGCGATAAAGTAGGGCCTTTCTGGGGTCTATAAGGAGTTAATGTGAAACTGGATGAAATCGCCCGCCTTGCAGGTGTTTCACGCACAACGGCCAGTTATGTAATTAATGGTAAAGCCAAGCAATACCGTGTCAGTGATAAAACGGTAGAAAAAGTGATGGCAGTGGTTAGAGAACATAATTACCATCCTAATGCTGTGGCAGCCGGTCTCCGTGCAGGACGTACCCGTTCTATTGGTTTGGTTATTCCAGATTTAGAAAATACCAGCTATACCCGTATTGCTAATTATTTGGAACGTCAGGCTCGTCAACGTGGCTATCAGTTATTGATAGCCTGTTCGGAAGACCAACCTGATAATGAAATGCGCTGTGTTGAACACCTGTTGCAACGTCAGGTGGATGCAATTATTGTTTCTACCGCATTACCGCCGGAGCATCCTTTTTATCAACGCTGGGCAAATCGTTCTTTGCCTATTATTGCTCTCGATCGGGCGCTTGAAAATGAACACTTTATCAGCGTAGTGGGTGATGATTTTGAAGATGCAAAGATGTTGGCGCAAGAATTTCGTCAATTTCCGGCTGAATCTGTGCTTTATCTCGGCGCATTACCTGAATTATCAGTCAGTTTCCTGCGTGAACAGGGGTTCCGTGAAGCATGGAAAGATGATCCTCGTAAAGTGATGTATCTTTACTCAAACAGCTATGAGCGTGATGCGGCTGCTGAAGTGTACTCCAAATGGTTAGAAACTCATCCAATGCCGCAAGCGTTGTTCACCACCTCTTTTGCCCTGTTGCAAGGGGTCATGGATGTTACCCTTAAACACAGCGGCCGTTTACCAAATCAATTGGTTATCGCGACTTTTGGTGATCATGAATTATTGGATTTCCTTGAATGTCCAGTGCTCTCTGTAGCGCAGCGTCATCGTGAAATTGCTGAACGGGTATTGGAACTGGTGTTAGCGAGTCTGGATGAAAAGCAGAAGCCAGGGCCAGGTATCACACGGATACATCGCGACTTATGTCGTCGAGGAAGCCTGAGTCGAAAAATATGATAAAAACCCCTCATTAATTTTCTGATGAGGGGTTTTGGTTGTCGGATTTGTCATAAAAGAAGTGTGTAAAGGCAACTTTCAAGCAATCCTTACGTTGGGTGTTTCAGCGCGAGCAAATAGCAATTTCGTTCATACATAAATTATTCAGTAGGGAGAAGCGCATGGAACAGCGCTTATTTGAGTTTGGGATTTGTCTATTTACCTCCGTTTTTTTACCCTCTTTTATATATTAAATTGATTTTAATAATATTTATCTTGTGGTTTTTTGCTGCTAGTTAGTTTGAGTGTTGAGTTCATCAAATAGAATGATAAACATTGCTGCACGGTGGTTAAATAGTAATGAAATGTAAATTATGTAAATAAATTAATCACACAACTATTTTTTTATTATTTTATCGTAAACATTTACTCTCCTTGTGCTTGTAAAATTATTCAGAATTATCATGGTGTTAATTATTATTGATATTGCTAAATTTAATAATTATGCCTCCCAACAGCCAAAATCCTGCCATCAAATATAGCTAAAGCGCATCGGCTCTGGCTTGACAAGGTTTTCGTCCCATCCGTAAACTCCTTATTGTGGGGATTAGTGGGATAAAGTGGTAATTCTTGATCACCAGGGGCGACCTGAGTATGTTTCGTGGAGCAACGCAGATTAATCTCGATAGCAAGGGGCGGCTCACCGTACCTACCCGATACCGGGCTATGCTAAATGAGGAATCGCAAGGGCAAATGGTTTGTACCATCGACCTTCATCAGCCGTGCCTGTTGCTCTATACATTATCTGAATGGGAAATTATTGAAGAAAAACTTTCTCGCTTATCCAGCATGAATCCGGCGGAGCGTCGGGTGCAACGTTTGCTTTTAGGTCATGCCAGTGAATGTCAGATGGATAGTGCAGGACGTCTTTTGCTAGCCGGTACATTGCGCCAGCATGCAGGGCTAGTCAAAGAGGTTATGCTGGTTGGTCAGTTCAACAAATTTGAACTGTGGGATGAGCAGGCTTGGTATCAACAGGTTAAGGATGACATTGCGGCTGAGCAATCCACACAGGAACCTTTATCAGTACGGCTACAGGAATTATCACTATAAATATGGCAAATAGTCATTTTAAACATACCAGCGTATTGCTGGATGAAGCAGTCAACGGACTGAATATTCGTGAAAATGGAATCTATATTGACGGCACATTTGGCCGTGGTGGGCATTCACGTCTGATTTTGTCGCAATTGGGAACGGCAGGTCGTTTAATTGCAATTGATCGAGATCCGCAAGCGATTGAAGTGGCAAAAGCGATCACAGATCCGCGTTTTTCAATTGTACATGGGCCATTTTCTAAATTGGCTCACTATATAGAAAATGCCGGGCTGACTGGCAAAATTGATGGTGTATTGCTGGATTTAGGTGTTTCTTCGCCTCAGTTGGATGATCCAGAACGCGGTTTTTCTTTTATGCGTGATGGGCCGCTAGATATGCGGATGGACCCGACTCGCGGGCAATCAGCAGCAGAATGGCTGATGCATGCAACAGCAGATGATATTGCCTGGGTATTGAAAACATTTGGTGAAGAGCGTTTCGCCAAACGTATTGCCAGAGCAATTGTGGCACGCAATCAGGAAGATCCCATTACCCGAACAAAAGCGCTAGCCGATTTAATTGCTCAGGCTAGCCCAGTAAAAGAGAAACATAAGCATCCAGCAACCAGGAGCTTCCAGGCGATTAGGATTTATATTAATAGTGAGCTGGAAGAGATTGAGCAGGCGCTGGAAGGGGCATTACAAGTGCTTGCGCCACAGGGGAGACTTTCAGTTATCAGTTTCCATTCGCTGGAAGATCGTATTGTTAAACGATTTATTCGTCAGAATAGTCGAGGACCACAAGTACCGGCAGGATTGCCATTAACAGAGGAGCAACTGAAAGCGCGAGGTGGGCGTAGCTTGAAATCGATTGGCAAGATGAAACCTTCAGAGGAAGAAGTGGCTGATAACCCACGGGCTCGCAGTTCTGTTTTGCGTTTTGCTGAAAAAGTTAGTGAATAATGGCAGGTGAACGTCACGGATTAACCAGTATTATCGGCAACGATTTACTCAAGAATGCCAAAATACCGTTGATTCTTCTAGTCGCTGTATTGGTTTCGGCCATAGTCGTTGTAACCATTGCGCATGAAACCCGCTTATTGACGGCTGAAAGAGAACATTTGGTCGTGGAACGAGATGCATTAGATATCGAGTGGCGCAATCTGATCCTCGAAGAAAATGCCTTAGGTGATCACAGTCGAGTTGAGCGGATAGCTGTTGAAAAAATGCATATGCAGCATGTTAATCCTGCTCAGGAAAACATTGTTGTTTCACAGTGAGTTAATTTAAATATTAAAAGGTAAGCGATGAAAGCAGCACGCTCCGTGAAATTAAAACGGCAAGAAGATAAAGCCAGTTTTGTTAGCTGGCGTTTTGCTTTGTTGTGCGGGGGGATTGCCGTGGCTTTAATTGGCTTATTGCTGAGAGTGACTTATTTGCAGGTCATTAACCCGGATAAACTGGTTAAAGAGGGTGATTTACGTTCTCTGCGCGTGCAATCAATCCCTACCGCTCGCGGTATGATCAGTGACCGTATGGGGCGGCCTCTGGCTGTCAGCGTTCCAGTCAATGCTGTTTGGGCAGATCCGAAAGAGGTATTTGAAAAAGGGGGGATTACGGATGATACCCGCTGGAAAGCTTTATCTGATGCCATTAATTTACCTCTTGAGCAACTTACCGACAAAGTTAGTGCTAATCCGAAAGGCCGTTTTGTTTATTTAGCGCGTCAGGTTAATCCATCGGTTGGCGATTACATTCATAAACTGAAATTGCCGGGGATTTATTTGCGTCAGGAATCCCGGCGTTATTATCCGGCAGGTCAAGTAACGGCACATATTATTGGCGTGACCAACGTTGATGGTCAGGGTATTGAAGGTATAGAAAAAAGTTTTGATCGTTGGCTGACGGGTCAACCGGGTGAACGAACTGTACGTAAAGACCGCTTTGGTCGTGTCATTGAAGATATCTCATCTGTTGATAGTCTGGCGGCACACAATCTGGTATTGAGTATCGATGAACGCTTACAGGCGCTAGTTTACCGCGAATTAACCAATGCGGTGGCCTTTAACAAAGCAGAATCCGGTACAGCGGTATTGGTAGATGTTAATACCGGAGAAGTGCTGGCAATGGCAAACAGCCCGTCTTATAACCCAAATAATCTCGTCAATACACCAAAAGACGCGATGCGCAACCGTGCTATCACCGATATTTTCGAGCCAGGTTCCACTGTTAAGCCGATGGTGGTAATGGCTGCGTTGAATGATGGTATCATCAAAGAAAATACGGTTATTAATACCGTACCTTATAGGATAAGCGGTAAGGAAATTAGAGATGTATCCCGTTATCCAGAATTATCTATCACTGGTATTTTACAAAAATCGAGTAACGTCGGTGTTTCTAAACTAGCGTTAGCCATGCCTGCGACAGAATTGGTGGATGTTTATTCACGTTTTGGATTAGGAAAGGCGACCAATCTGGGGTTGGTTGGAGAAAGCAGTGGTTTATATCCAACAGGAAAACAACGGTGGTCAGATCTTGATAGAGCGACCTTTTCTTACGGTTATGGGCTGATGGTAACACCATTACAGTTAGCGCGGGTCTATGCAACGATTGGTAGCTTGGGTATTTATCGTCCTCTGTCAATTACCAAAGTTGATCCACCTGTGCCCGGCACAAGAGTATTTCCTGAGCCTATCATGCGAACAGTCGTTCATATGATGGAGAGTGTGGCTTTGCCTGGCGGTGGTGGAGTGCGGGCGGCGATAAAAGGTTATCGGATTGCAATCAAGACGGGGACTGCAAAGAAAGTCGGGCCGGATGGCAAATATGCTAATCGATATATTTCTTATGCCGCAGGTGTTGCCCCGGCAAGTAACCCAAGATTTGCACTGGTTGTGGTCATTAATGATCCACAGACAGGTAAGTATTACGGTGGTGTGGTTTCTGCGCCGGTATTTGGCGCCATTATGGGGGGCGTTCTACGCATCATGAATGTGGAGCCGGATGCTTTGGCGGCAGGTGATAAAAACGAATTTGTGATTAATAAGAAAGAGGATACAGGTGGCAGATCGTAATCTACGCGATTTACTCGCGCCGTTGGGTATTGACGCCCCAGTGCGTGAGTTACGCGAAATGACATTGGACAGCCGTAAATCGTCTGCCGGAGATCTGTTTGTTGCTATTAAAGGGCACCAGACAGATGGTCGACACTACATTCCTCAAGCCATCGCACAAGGGGTTGCGGCGGTTATTGCAGAAGCCCAGGGCGAAGCTGATAACGGAACCGTACAAATTATGCATGGTATTCCGGTTGTTTATGTGAACGATTTGAATAATAAGTTGTCACAGTTAGCTGGTGAGTTTTATTGTCACCCTGGTGATAAATTGCACTTGATTGGTGTAACCGGAACCAATGGTAAAACAACCACTACTCAATTACTTGCGCAGTGGAGCCACGGGTTAGGGGAAACCAGCGCCGTGATGGGAACTGTTGGCAATGGTTTACTGGGGCATGTGGCGCCAAGTGAAAATACCACAGGCTCGGCTGTTGATATCCAACTGGATTTGCAACAACTTGTTCGTCAAGGGGCGACTTTTGCGGCAATGGAAGTCTCTTCTCATGGACTGGTTCAGGGGCGTGTGGCTGCCTTGCCGTTTGAGGCGGCAGTGTTTACCAATTTGAGCCGTGACCATCTTGATTATCACGGTGATATGGACCACTACGAAGCCGCTAAATGGCTGCTATTTTCCACTCATAATGTGAAGCAACAAATTATTAATGCTGATGATGAGATTGGATTGAAATGGTTATCCCATTTACCACAAGCGGTTGCTGTAACGATGGAAAACCGTCTGCCGGAAAATTGGCAGGGCCGTTGGTTGGCGGCGCGTGAAATAAAGTATCACGATAAAGGGGTATCTATCACCTTCGAGTCTAGCTGGGGTGGCGGTACAATTGATAGTTCTTTAATGGGGGCATTTAATGTCAGCAATCTGTTGTTGGCGCTTTCCACCCTATTAGCTCTGGTTTATCCGTTGGAAAAACTGCTTGAAACAGCTTCTTGCCTGGAACCTGTCTGTGGACGAATGGAAGTATTCACTGCGCCGGGCAAACCCGTTGTCGTTGTTGATTATGCTCACACACCTGACGCGCTGGAAAAAGCTTTGATGGCTGCACGTTTGCATTGTCAAGGTAAGCTTTGGTGTGTTTTTGGTTGTGGTGGTGATCGTGATAAAGGTAAACGCCCATTGATGGGAGGCGTTGCGGAACAGTGGGCCGATTGTGTGATTGTGACTGATGATAATCCGCGCAATGAAGAACCACAGGCAATTGTTGCTGACATTCTGACGGGTTTTCTTGACCCGGGGAGAGCGATAGCGATTCATGGACGTGTTGAAGCGGTAACTAGCGCTATTATGCAGGCAAAAGCAGATGATGTTGTATTGATAGCGGGTAAAGGCCATGAAGATTATCAATTGGTCGGCCATCGTCGCTTGGATTATTCGGATCGGTTAACTGTTGCTCGGTTATTGGGGGTGATTGCATGATTTCCCTCACTTTGCAACAACTGGCACAAGTCACGAATGGCGTATTGAATCAGGTGACTAAACAGCAGGCAGCAAATATTTGTATCAGTGATGTGACTACTGACAGCCGTCGGGTTGGCAATGGCAGCCTGTTTATTGCCTTGAAAGGTGAGCGCTTTGATGCGCATGATTTTTTTGCTGATGCAGTAAAAGCTGGTGCCGATGCTTTGCTTGTCAGCCGTGTGTTGGATGTTAACTTTCCACAGGTCGTGGTTAAAGATACGCGTTTAGCAATGGGTAAATTAGCGGGTTGGGTTCGCCAGCAGAGTAATGCGCGTGTTGTTGCGTTAACGGGGTCGTCCGGTAAAACATCGGTGAAAGAGATGACTGCGGCGATTTTGCGTCAGTGTGGCAACACGCTCTATACCGCGGGTAACCTGAATAATGATATCGGCGTACCGCTGACATTGTTCAGATTGACGGAACAACATGAGTTTGCTGTGGTTGAATTAGGTGCAAGCCATGTCGGTGAAATTGCCTATACCGTAGAAATGGTCCGGCCAGAAACGGCATTAGTCAATAACCTGTTTGCTGCGCACTTAGCGGATTTTGGTTCTCTTGCGAGTATTGCAAAAGCTAAGGGCGAGATTTTTACCGGCCTGCCAGAAAAAGGTACGGCGATTATCAATCTGGAAAGCAATGATTGGGCTCACTGGCAACAGGTTATTGGCGACAAAACAGTACAGCGTTTTTCCATGCAACAAGCATCAGTCGCTGATTTTTACGCTACGGATATTCAGGTTAAACAACTGACGACAGATTTTTGTCTGCATACGCCTATTGGCAGCATAGAAATCAACTTGCCGTTGCCTGGGAAACACAATGTCGCTAATGCGTTAGCGGCCAGTGCGTTGGCAATCTCTGTTGGCGCGACTTTACGAGATATTCGTCTGGGCTTGTTGGAGCTGAAAGCGGTACCGGGGCGGTTGTTTCCAATCAATCTGGCAGAAGGAAAATTGCTGCTTGATGACACGTATAACGCCAATGTTGGTTCAATGACTGTTGCGGTCCAGGTGTTATCACAGATGCCGGGTTATCGAGTGCTGGTAGTCGGCGATATCGGGGCATTGGGTGAACAGTCGGAAGATTACCATCGTCAGATTGGTGAAACCGCAGCTTCTTGCGGTATCGATAGTGTGTTCAGTGTCGGCAAATTAAGTATTCATGTTAGTGAGGCAAGCGGTTGTGGTCAGCATTTTGCGGATAAAGCCGCATTGATCGCAACATTGGTTCCGCTATTACAACAACACAAGGTCATTTCAGTGTTAGTTAAAGGTTCGCGCAATACCACAATGGAAGATATTGTCCACGCATTACAGGAGAGCTTCACATGTTAGTTTGGCTGGCCGAATATTTGGTCAAATATCACACCGGCTTTAACGTCTTTTCTTACTTGACGTTTAGGGCTATCGTCAGCCTGCTGACTGCTTTGGCTATCGCATTGTGGATGGGGCCGCGCATGATAGCCTTCCTGCAAAAATTACAAATTGGGCAGGTTGTTCGCAACGATGGGCCGGAATCTCACTTTAGCAAACGTGGTACGCCGACAATGGGCGGTTTGCTGATCTTACTTTCAATTACGATTTCTACACTGTTGTGGGTGCGTTTGAATAACCCCTATGTTTGGTGCGTGCTGATTGTGCTGATTGGTTACGGCATTGTTGGTTTTGTGGATGATTACCGCAAAGTCGTGCGCAAAGATACTAAAGGGTTAATTGCCCGCTGGAAGTATTTCTGGCAATCCGTCCTGGCATTAGGGGTGGCGTTTGCCATGTACAGCGTCGGTAAAGATACTCCTGCAACGCAATTGGTCGTGCCATTCTTTAAAGATGTGATGCCGCAACTGGGCGTGCTTTACATTCTGTTGACCTACTTTGTGATTGTCGGAACCAGTAACGCAGTGAATCTGACGGACGGATTGGATGGTTTGGCAATTATGCCAACCGTTTTTGTCGCGGCGGGTTTTGCTTTGGTGGCATGGGCGACAGGTAACGTCAATTTCGCTAACTATCTGCATATCCCTTATCTGAGCCATGCTGGCGAACTGGTTATCGTCTGTACTGCGATTGTTGGCGCCGGGCTAGGCTTCTTGTGGTTCAACACTTATCCGGCGCAAGTTTTCATGGGTGATGTGGGTTCTTTGGCATTAGGTGGCGCATTGGGGACGATTGCTGTGTTGCTACGCCAGGAGTTTCTACTGGTGATTATGGGCGGTGTGTTTGTGGTAGAAACCCTGTCAGTTATTTTACAGGTGGGTTCTTTTAAACTGCGCGGGCAGCGTATTTTCCGTATGGCGCCTATTCACCATCACTATGAATTGAAAGGCTGGCCAGAACCGCGTGTTATTGTGCGTTTTTGGATTATTTCTCTGATGCTAGTGCTGATTGGCCTGGCAACATTGAAGGTGCGTTAATCATGGCAGATTATTTGGGTAAAAAAGTCGTCATTGTCGGGTTGGGGCTGACAGGTCTCTCCTGTGTTGACTTTTTTATGGCGCGAGGTGTGATCCCGCGAGTGATGGATACTCGTGCGGCGCCACCCGGTAAGGATAAGCTGCCCGATGGTGTTGAGTGTCACAGTGGAAGCCTGGATACTGGTTGGTTGATGGATGCTGACTTGATTGTTGTAAGCCCAGGCGTTGCTTTGGCAACGGCGGAATTGCAGGCTGCGGCTAATGCAGGTATCGAAATTGTTGGCGATATCGAGTTGTTTTGCCGTGAAGCAACAGCCCCAATCGTCGCCATTACTGGCTCTAATGGTAAAAGTACCGTTACCAGTCTTGTCGGTGAAATGGCGAAAGCGGCTAATTGGCAGGTGGGGGTTGGCGGTAATATTGGCCTGCCTGCATTAGAATTGTTGAAGAAATCTTGTCAGCTTTATGTCTTAGAGCTCTCCAGTTTCCAGTTGGAAACCACGTATGGCCTGAACGCAACAGCCGCTGCTGTGCTTAATGTGACTGAGGATCATATGGATCGTTATCCTCAGGGGGTATCTCAGTACCGAGCGGCCAAACTGAGGATTTATCGTCAGGCGAAGAGATGCATTGTGAATGCTCAAGATCCCCTGACACTGCCTGAAACGGGTATGGACAGCCGTTGTGTCAGCTTTGGTGTCGATTGTGGCGACTACCAGCTTGATAGTGAAAATGCCTGTTTGAAAGTTCACAACCAATCACTGCTGGCGACAAATGAAATTAAGCTGACTGGACGACATAACTACGTCAATGGGTTGGTTGCATTGGCTTTAGCTGATGCGGTTGGTATTCCTCGTGAGGCCAGTTTGGCGACATTGACGGTTTATCCAGGGCTTGACCATCGTTTCCAACTTGTTCATCTGAACAACGGGGTGCGTTGGATTAACGATTCTAAAGCGACCAATGTTGGCAGTACGGTGGCGGCGCTCGATGGTCTGAACCCAGAGGGTACGCTGTATTTACTGTTAGGTGGTGATGGTAAGTCAGCAGACTTTTCTCCGCTCAAGCCTCTCCTTTGTAGGGATAAAATTTGGCTTTATTGCTTTGGTCGGGATAGGAAACGACTGGCGCAACTACGCCCGGAAATAGCGACATTAACTGAAACTATGGAGCAGGCGATGCGTGATATTGCTCCGCGGCTGGTGGCGGGTGACATGGTGCTGTTATCTCCTGCTTGTGCAAGTCTTGATCAGTTCCGTAATTTTGAACAGCGTGGTCATGAATTTACCCGTTTGGCAGAGGAGTTGGGCTGATGTCTATTCCGGGATTCAGTAGATTAAAAGACTGGGTTGTTGGTGGCCGTGAAACTGATGCCGCCAATATGGTGTTGTATGATCGCACACTGGTTTGGCTGACACTCGGATTGGGAATTATCGGCTTTGTTATGGTGACATCAGCATCGATGCCGGTTGGGCAGCGTCTTGCAGAAGATCCGTTTCTGTTTGCTAAGCGTGATGCGACTTATCTCTTGCTGGCTTTCGGGGTGTCATTGATCACACTGCGTATCCCGATGGATTTCTGGCAACGTTATAGCAATCTGATGTTGCTTATTTCCGTTATTTTATTGTTGGTTGTTCTGGTAGTGGGAAATTCAGTCAATGGAGCATCGCGTTGGATTGCGATTGGGCCTTTGAGAATTCAACCTGCTGAGTTATCGAAACTTTCTCTATTTTGCTATCTCGCCAGTTATTTGGTGCGCAAAGTAGAGGAAGTGCGGAATAACTTTTGGGGGTTTTGTAAGCCAATGGGCGTGATGGTCGTGTTAGCGGTGTTACTTCTGGCTCAACCTGACTTGGGAACTGTGGTTGTACTGTTTGTAACAACGTTGGCAATGCTATTTCTGGCCGGGGCGAAGTTATGGCAGTTTCTCGCGATTATTGGCTCAGGGGTATTCGCGGTGGTTCTGTTAATCATTGCTGAACCTTACCGTATACGCCGTGTAACTTCCTTTCTGGACCCTTGGGAAGATCCATACGGCAAAGGTTATCAATTAACGCAATCTTTGATGGCTTTTGGTCGTGGCGAATTTTTAGGGCAAGGACTAGGAAATTCAGTACAGAAATTGGAATACCTGCCGGAAGCGCATACGGACTTTATTTTCTCTGTTTTGGCAGAAGAATTAGGTTACGTAGGTGTGGTTTTGGTGTTGTTAATGATATTCTTCGTCGCTTTTCGCGCAATGACGATAGGTCGTCGCGCATTGCAGATGGATCAGCGTTTTTCGGGTTTTCTAGCTTGTTCGGTGGGTATCTGGTTTAGTTTCCAGGCTCTGGTTAACGTTGGGGCCGCCGCAGGTATGTTACCGACTAAAGGCTTGACTTTGCCTTTGATTAGTTACGGTGGTTCAAGTTTGCTGATTATGTCTACAGCTATCGTATTGCTATTAAGAATTGATTTTGAAACACGCTTGGCAAAAGCTCAGGCGTTTGTAAGGAGTCCCCGATGAGTGACAAAACCCGGCGTTTGATGGTGATGGCAGGTGGAACCGGAGGACATGTCTTCCCAGGACTGGCTGTAGCTCATCATTTAAAAGACCAGGGTTGGGACGTTCTCTGGTTGGGAACCGCGGATCGGATGGAAGCCGATTTAGTGCCAAAACATGGCATTGACATTGAATTTATTCAGATTTCTGGTCTGCGAGGTAAAGGGATCAGAGCATTGTTAGCTGCCCCGGTCCGAATTTTCAAAGCAATCCGTCAGGCAAAGGCGATTTTACGTCGCTATCAGCCAGATGTCGTGCTTGGCATGGGGGGATATGTTTCTGGTCCCGGCGGTATTGCTGCGTGGATGTGCGGTATTCCGGTTGTGTTGCATGAACAGAATGGTATTGCCGGGCTGACAAACCGGTGGTTGGCTAAAATTGCTACGACCGTTTTACAAGCATTTCCCGGTGCGTTTCCAAAAGCCCCCGTTGTGGGCAACCCTGTTCGCGAAGATGTGTTGGCACTGCCTGTACCTAAACAACGTTTGGCAGGGCGTGAGGGTCCGATTCGGGTTCTGGTTGTTGGGGGCAGTCAGGGGGCGAGAATTCTTAACCAGACAATGCCTGAAATTGCCGCCGGTATGGGTGATAAAATTACTCTTTGGCATCAGACAGGCAAAGGGGCTAAAGAAAGTGTTCAGCATGCCTATGACAATTCAGTTAAATGCGAACATAAGATTACTGAATTTATTGACGATATGGCACAAGCTTATGCCTGGGCTGATGTGGTGATTTGTCGCTCTGGCGCGTTGACGGTTAGTGAAGTGTCTGCTGCGGGATTACCTGGGATTTTTGTGCCATTTCAGCATAAAGATCGTCAGCAATACTGGAATGCGCTACCTCTAGAAAAGGTTGGCGCGGCAAAAATACTGGAGCAACCACAATTTACGGTTGATGCAGTAATCGAATTATTAACTCAGTGGCAACGGCCACAATTGTTGGAAATGGCGGAAAAAGCCCGTTCAGCAGCAATTGTTGATGCAACTGAGCGAGTATCGGCGGCATTAATCGATGCGGCAAAAAAATGATTTAGACCGCCTTAAAAGGGGCGGTGAAGCAAACATACATAGTGAAGAAGAAAACGTGAATACACAACAACTGGCGAAATTAAGAGCTTTCGTGCCTGAGATGAGAAAAGTCAGGCACATCCACTTTGTTGGCATTGGTGGTGCTGGCATGGGGGGGATCGCCGAAGTGTTGGCTAATGAAGGTTATCAGATTAGTGGATCTGATTTGGCGCCAAACCCGGTAACTCGGCAACTGACTAAGTTGGGCGCTCAGATTTATTTTAACCATCGCCCTGAAAATATACTGGACGCCAGTGTGGTTGTGGCTTCAAGCGCAATTCAGGCGGATAACCCGGAAATTGTTGCTGCTCGTGAGGCCCGAATTCCGGTTATTCGCAGAGCGGAGATGTTGGCGGAACTCATGCGCTATCGTCATGGTATTGCTATTGCCGGGACTCACGGTAAAACAACCACAACGGCGATGATTTCTAGCATCTATGCACAGGCTGGCTTAGATCCCACTTTTGTGAATGGTGGTTTGGTTAAAGCCGCGGGAACACATGCTCGTCTTGGCAGTAGCCGTTATTTAATTGCGGAAGCTGACGAAAGTGATGCCTCCTTCTTGCATTTGCAGCCGATGGTGGCGGTCATTACGAATATCGAAGCAGACCATATGGATACCTATCATGGTGACTTCGAAAACCTGAAACAGACGTTTATTAACTTCTTGCACAACTTACCGTTCTATGGGCGTGCAGTTATGTGCATTGATGATCCGGTTGTCAAAGAGTTAATTCCTCGTGTGGGGCGCTATATCACGACGTATGGTTTTAGTGAAGAAGCAGATGTCCGTATTACCCATTATGAGCAAAAAGGCGCTCAGGGATATTTTACTGTCAGTCGCCAAGATATGGCGGATCTGAAAGTCGTATTGAATGCGCCTGGTCGTCATAATGCGCTGAATGCCGCGGCGGCAGTGGCTGTTGCGACTGAAGAAGGGATTTCTGGCAGTGATATTTTGGCTGCGTTGGCAGGTTTTCAGGGAACTGGGCGCCGTTTTGATTTTTTGGGCGATTTTTCTCTGGAACGTGTTAACGGCAAAGATGGCAGTGCAATGTTGGTTGATGATTATGGTCATCATCCAACGGAAGTGGATGCAACCATTAAAGCCGCCCGTGCTGGCTGGCCGGATAAACGTATTGTGATGATATTTCAACCTCATCGTTATACCCGAACCCGTGATTTATACGATGACTTTGCCAATGTATTGAATCAGGTAGATGTATTGCTGATGTTGGACGTTTACTCTGCGGGTGAAGCGGTTATTCCGGGGGCAGATAGTCGTTCGTTGTGCCGTACTATCCGTAGTCGCGGTAAGTTAGATCCGATTTTGGTATCTGATCCGGCAAAGGTGACCGCTGCATTGGCACAGGTGCTGGATGGTAATGATTTAATTCTGGTTCAAGGGGCCGGCAATATAGGCAAAATAGCGCGTAATCTGGCTGAAACAAAATTACAGCCATCTTTGAATGAGGAAAAACACAATGGCTGAGAAAGTCGCGGTACTGTTGGGGGGAACTTCCGCTGAACGTGAAGTTTCGCTGTTATCGGGACACGCCGTGTTGGCTGGATTGAGAGAAGCAGGTATTGATGCTCATCCAGTTGATACAAAAGATTTTCCTGTGACTCAACTTAAAGAGGCCGGATTTGAGAAAGTCTTTATCGCGCTTCATGGGCGCGGTGGGGAAGATGGTACTTTGCAAGGTGTATTAGAATTTTTGCAGTTACCCTATACCGGTAGTGGCGTGATGGCCTCTGCATTGTCAATGGACAAATTGCGCACAAAACAGTTATGGCAAGGGATTGGATTGACTGTTTCGCCATATGTTTCAATGAATTCTCAGCAATTTGAACGATTGACGGATTTTCAACTCCAAGAATATGTAGCAGATTTAGGTCTGCCATTAATTGTTAAGCCAAGTCTGGAAGGTTCCAGTGTTGGTATGACTAAGGTTAATGAGATTTCGGAGTTGCGTGGCGCATTAGAGGCAGCGTTTCGTTATGACGTTGATTTACTGATAGAAAAGTGGTTGTACGGCCCGGAATACACGGTAGCTATCCTTGGTGATGCAGCTTTACCTTCTATTCGTATTCAACCCGCTGCTGTTTTTTATGATTATGATGCAAAATATCTGTCTGAAGAAACACAGTATTTTTGTCCAAGCGGCTTAAGTGATGAAAAAGAGCAGCAATTGGTAGAAATGGCGCTTAAAGCTTATCAATCAGTAGGATGTAGTGGTTGGGGACGGGTAGATATCATGATGGATAGTGATGGTGGTTTCTATCTGCTGGAGGTGAATACATCGCCAGGGATGACCGGTCACAGCTTGGTGCCGATGGCTGCGCGTCAGGCTGGATTAAGTTTTTCACAGTTGGTGGCAAAGATTTTGGAGTTGGCTGATTGATATGTCTCAAGCGGCCCTGAAAGTAAGGGGACGGGATAATGAAAATAGCAGTTCTCGTCCTAGTAACGGCTCTTACCTGGCAGGGCTTATCTTCTTCCTGATGGTAATTGGGACCATTATTTGGGGAGGTTGGGCCGTCCTTAACTGGATGAAAGATGCGAACAGATTGCCTATTTCAAAATTGGTGGTAACGGGTGAGCGTCACTACACTACCAACGATGATATCCGGCAGGCAATTTTGTCATTAGGGCAACCGGGAACTTTCATGACGCAGGATGTGAATATCATTCAGCAACAAATTGAACGGATGCCGTGGATAAGGCAAGTCACTGTTCGTAAACAGTGGCCTGATGAACTGAGAATTCATCTGGTAGAATATGTCCCTTATGTGCGCTGGAATGATACTCAGATGCTGGACGCCGAAGGTCAGGTATTCAGCATTCCGGCTGAATGGGAAGTTAAAGGGTATTTCCCGATGCTTTATGGCCCACAAGGCAATGAAAAAGAAGTACTTGATGGTTATCGAGCTATGGCTAAACTTCTCGCTGCCAATAAACTGAAATTAAAAGCGGCGGCAATGACGGCGCGTCGTTCCTGGCAATTGACGCTGGATAATGGTGTCCAGTTAAAGCTGGGAAGAATGGATACAACAGGCCGTATTAAACGTTTTATCGAGCTTTATCCGCTGTTACAGCAGAACACAGAGAAAAGGGTAGATTACGTGGATTTGCGTTATGACAGTGGCGCAGCGGTAGGTTGGGCGCCTTTACCTATTGGTGATCCTAATGCTCCGGCCAAAGGGCAATAAACAATTACTGGCAATAATTATATGAGGCAGGCAGAACAACGATGATCAAATCGACGGACAGAAAATTAGTAGTTGGCCTAGAAATTGGCACAGCAAAGGTATCTGCCCTTGTTGGTGAAATTCTGCCCGATGGTATGGTTAATATTATCGGGGTGGGAAGCTGTCCATCCCGCGGTATGGATAAAGGCGGTGTAAACGACCTGGAGTCGGTTGTTAAATGTGTACAGCGGGCTATCGATCAGGCTGAATTGATGGCAGATTGTCAAATTTCCTCTGTTTATCTGGCGTTATCTGGAAAACATATTAGTTGTCAGAATGAAATCGGGATGGTTCCTATTTCCGAAGAGGAGGTTACTCAGGAAGATGTAGACAATGTTGTTCATACTGCCAAATCAGTTCGTGTGCGTGATGAATACCGAATACTGCATGTTATTCCGCAAGAATATGCCATCGATTATCAGGAAGGCATTAAAAATCCGGTGGGACTTTCCGGTGTGCGTATGCAGGCGAAAGTTCACTTGATTACCTGTCATAATGATATGGCGAAAAATATTGCAAAAGCCGTTGAGCGCTGTGGTTTGAAAGTCGACCAGCTTATTTTTTCCGGGTTGGCCGCCAGCTATGCTGTTTTGACCGAAGACGAGCGTGAATTGGGCGTTTGCGTGGTAGATATCGGCGGCGGGACGATGGATATTGCGGTGTATACCGGCGGAGCGCTGCGTCATACCAAAGTTATCCCTTATGCCGGCAACGTTGTCACCAGTGATATTGCTTATGCCTTTGGTACGCCGCCAAGCGATGCAGAAACGATAAAAGTACGCCACGGTTGCGCACTAGGTTCGTTAGTCAGCAAAGATGAAAGTGTGGAAGTGCCAAGTGTCGGGGGACGTCCACCACGTAGCTTACAGCGTCAGACGTTGGCTGAGGTGATTGAGCCGCGTTACATCGAATTACTGAATTTAGTGAATGATGAAATCTTGCGATTGCAGGAACAGTTACGCCAGCAGGGGGTTAAACACCATCTGGCTGCGGGTATTGTCTTGACTGGTGGTGGCGCTCAGATTGATGGCTTGGCTGAATGTGCCCAGCGTGTGTTCCACGCTCAGGTGCGTATTGGTCAACCTCTTAATATTACTGGTCTGACGGACTATGCGCAGCAACCCTATTATTCAACAGCAGTGGGGTTGCTGCATTACGGGAAAGCCTCTCATCTTAATGGTGATGCGGATATTGAAAAACATGCTTCAGTGAGTCGCTGGTTTAAGAGAGTCAGTAGCTGGCTGAAAAAAGAGTTTTAATTTTATACAGAGGCTGCGTTTTCTTTAGCCTCGATATAAAGGCACAAAGCGGAGAGAAACTATATGTTTGAACCAATAGAATTAACCAATGACGCGGTGATTAAGGTCATCGGCGTCGGCGGTGGCGGCGGTAACGCTGTTGAGCACATGGTGCGTGAACGCATCGAAGGTGTTGAATTCTTTGCAGTAAATACGGATGCTCAGGCATTGCGTAAAACGGCTGTCGGCCAGACTATCCAGATTGGTAATGGTATTACTAAAGGTTTGGGAGCTGGGGCAAATCCGGAAGTTGGTCGTACTGCTGCTCAAGAAGATCGGGAGGCATTGCGCACCGCGCTTGATGGTGCGGATATGGTATTTATCGCTGCTGGTATGGGGGGAGGTACCGGTACTGGCGCAGCGCCTGTGGTAGCTGAAATTGCAAAAGAGCTTGGAATTCTGACTGTTGCTGTGGTGACTAAGCCTTTCAATTTCGAAGGTAAGAAACGCATGGCGTTTGCCGAACAAGGGATCACTGAATTGTCCAAGCATGTAGATTCATTGATTACTATCCCTAACGACAAACTGCTGAAAGTACTTGGTCGTGGCATTTCACTACTGGATGCTTTCGGCGCAGCTAATGACGTTTTGAAAGGCGCGGTTCAGGGCATCGCTGAATTGATCACGCGTCCAGGTCTGATGAATGTTGACTTTGCTGACGTGCGTACCGTGATGTCCGAAATGGGCTACGCCATGATGGGTTCCGGTATTGCACAGGGTGAAGATCGCGCAGAAGAGGCCGCTGAGATGGCGATTTCCAGTCCACTGCTGGAAGATATCGACTTGTCGGGTGCTCGTGGTGTTCTGGTTAACATTACTGCTGGCTTTGATCTGCGTTTGGATGAATTCGAAACAGTGGGTAACACGATCCGCGCATTTGCATCTGATAATGCAACCGTCGTGATCGGTACCTCTCTGGACCCAGACATGAACGATGAGTTGCGTGTGACTGTGGTTGCCACCGGTATTGGTATGGATAAACGTCCTGAAATTACGTTGGTTACCAATAAGTCTTCTCAGTCAAGTGTAATGGAACACCGTCATCAGCACATGTCTGGCGGTATGTCTTCATTGTCGGAAGAAAATAAACCAGCGGCAAAAGTGGTGAATGACCAGAGCGTACAAACTAGCAAGGAGCCCGATTATTTGGATATTCCTGCATTTTTACGTAAACAGGCCGATTAATAGCTAAAAAATTGGATTCTCCGCTTTTTGTGCTAAACTCCCCCGCCAACCATAGTGTATAGTGGTTGGCAGGATGGATAACATTGCGAGATAAAACGATGATCAAACAAAGGACACTTAAACGTATTGTTCAGGCGACTGGCGTCGGTTTACACACCGGTAAAAAAGTCACGCTAACAATGCGCCCAGCACCGGCTAATACCGGGGTCATCTATCGCCGCACTGACTTGAATCCACCGGTTGATTTTCCGGCAGATGCAAAATCCGTGCGTGATACTATGCTCTGTACTTGCCTGGTAAATGAGCATGACGTGCGAATCTCAACGGTTGAGCACCTGAATGCAGCGCTTGCGGGGTTAGGTATTGATAATATTATTATCGATGTTGACGCGCCAGAAATTCCTATTATGGATGGTAGCGCCAGCCCGTTTGTTTTCCTGCTGCTGGATGCGGGCATTGAAGAGCTGAACGTAGCTAAAAAATTCCTGCGTATTAAGGAAACTGTACGTGTGGAGGAGGGTGATAAGTGGGCGGAGATGACACCTTATAATGGTTTCAGTCTGGATTTCACTATTGATTTCAATCACCCTGCGATTGATTCAAGTTCTCAACGTTACTGTATGGATTTCTCGGCAGAAGCGTTTGTTCGTCAAATCAGTCGTGCACGTACATTTGGCTTTATGCGTGATATTGAATACTTACAATCTAAAGGCTTATGTTTAGGCGGCAGCTTTGATTGTGCGATTGTTGTTGATGACTATCGTGTACTGAATGAAGATGGCTTGCGTTTTGAAGACGAATTTGTCCGTCATAAAATGCTGGATGCAATTGGTGATCTGTTTATGTGTGGCTATAACATCATTGGCGCGTTTACTGCGTTCAAATCGGGTCATGCGTTGAACAATAAGCTATTGCAGGCAGTTCTGGCGCAAGAAAGTGCATGGGAACTGATCACTTTCGAAGATGAAGCTGAAATGCCATTGGCTTTTCGTGCTCCATCAACTGTAATGGCATAACTCTCTAGTGTGCTGAGAATAATTCAATGATATATCAGTGAGTTATGTTATCAGTGATTTTGTTCTCGCTGATGTTTTTTACTCAGCGCTAGCGCTTATTTTTTAGCTGTGCTGGCACTCTCTCCGGCTAGTGCAGCTAATCGCTCTAATTTTTCCTTCAATTTTTTTGGACTACGGTTCGCTAGTACTATTAATTCTTTCGCACTCTCTTGACTTAACTGACGTATCGGTAACGTTTTGTGATCATCGCTCATCGTTTTTGCGAAGCTCTGCGCACTATTGCCATGCTTAATCATAAGTGATGGGTTAATCCTGATGTCGATAGATGACAATGATGGTAGAATTTCGCTTCTTAGTGTAGAGAGCAGTGTTGGCAGCTCGTAACGTAATCTGGTCATCCAACTGGCGTTTCCTGCTTCCAGTACCAGAATTTGTTTGCGATAATTAGCGACCCGGCACCACGGATGTAATTGTGCGGGAAGCAAGCTGATAACGGCACGGTTAAGTTTTAACAAAGCGACGGCACGTTGCTGGATAACATGAAGCGGGCTTTTCTCAACGGCAGCGACGTCTTCAAAAAGAACATCTAATGATTGTGGGCGGCTATCGCGCATAATAACAGTAGCTCCGGTATGATGAAGGATTAATGGGTATTCTAAATCTTTGGCGACAATTTGGCAGACGTTATTTCTGGTCACATTTGTTATTAGGGGTGGTTGCGGCAAGTATTGGCGTTCCTACCATTTTAGCGGGTGCTGCCGATAATATTTCACAAGCTAATACCTCCCCTAGCCAGAGTTGGCAAAATCAGGCTTTATCAGCTTTTGATAACCTATTCTCATTGCAGAATGTTCAACATCAGCCTGCCAATGGCGTTAATTACTGGCAACAACATGCGGTACGCAATGTGATCAGGCAGCTTTCTTTTGTTTTTTCTGTTTCTCAACCTATGAACGATGAAACAACAAAACAAAGTATCCGGTTAAGTTCTGCCAGTATTCAGCAGCTTGTACTAGAAACTCTGAATGCACTATTAACTCAGAAACCTAAGCCACCTGAACCAGATCCAGATATACCATTCCTGAATATTGCATCACAATCTTCTTATACTCCGACGTTTTGGATTGCTAAAGCCCAAGGTATCCGTGCAGGTCCTACTGCTTATCTCTGAATCTTCGTTTTTTTACAAATTCCGAAATAATAAATAACTATTTGTTGGCTGCGAGATAACGGCCTTATCTGAGATGTAATTAACTATGCTGATTAAATTATTAACAAAGGTTTTTGGTAGTCGTAATGACCGTACACTGCGTCGTATGCGTAAAGTTGTTGATGTTATCAACCGCATGGAGCCAGAGTTTGAAAAGTTGTCTGATGACGAATTGAAGGGTAAAACCGCCGAATTTCGTACCCGTTTAGAAAAGGGGGAATCGCTGGAAAATTTGTTGCCTGAAGCATTTGCAACAGTACGTGAAGCGAGTAAGCGCGTGTTTGCCATGCGTCATTTCGACGTTCAGTTATTGGGGGGAATGGTTCTGAATGAACGTTGTATTGCTGAGATGCGTACTGGTGAAGGTAAAACACTGACCGCGACTTTGCCTGCTTATTTGAATGCATTAACAGGGCGTGGTGTTCACGTAGTCACAGTGAATGATTATCTGGCACAGCGCGACGCTGAAAATAACCGCCCACTGTTTGAATTTTTGGGATTGAGCGTTGGTATTAACCTGCCAGGTATGCCGGCACCTGTTAAACGCCAGGCATATGCGGCGGATATTACCTATGGTACTAACAACGAATATGGCTTTGATTATCTTCGTGACAACATGGCGTTTAGTCCGGAAGAGCGTGTGCAGCGCAAACTACATTATGCGCTAGTGGATGAAGTTGACTCCATTCTGATTGACGAAGCGCGGACGCCATTGATTATCTCTGGCCCCGCGGAAGATAGCTCTGAACTTTATATCAAAGTCAATAAGTTGATCCCTAAATTGATTCGTCAGGAAAAAGATGATTCAGAGACTTTCCAGGGAGAAGGTCACTTTTCTGTCGACGAAAAGTCCCGTCAGGTTAACTTGACGGAACGCGGTTTGGTTTTGATTGAACAATTATTGGCGGAAGCTAAATTGATGGAAGAAGGTGAATCCCTATATTCACCAACCAATATTATGCTAATGCACCATGTTACGGCTGCGTTACGTGCCCATGCGTTGTTTACCCGCGATGTTGACTATATCGTGAAAGAGGGTGAAGTCATTATTGTTGATGAACATACTGGCCGTACCATGCAGGGGCGTCGTTGGTCTGATGGATTGCATCAGGCTGTTGAAGCTAAAGAAGGTGTAGAAATTCAGAATGAGAACCAAACCCTGGCTTCTATCACTTTCCAAAACTACTTCCGGTTGTATGAAAAACTGGCGGGTATGACCGGTACAGCCGATACAGAAGCATTTGAATTTAGCTCTATTTATAAGCTCGATACCATTGTGGTGCCAACAAACCGCCCAATGATCCGTGATGATTTGCCGGATCTGGTTTATATGACCGAAGCTGAAAAAATTGAAGCTATCATTGAAGATATCCGCGAACGTACCGGTAAAGGGCAGCCTGTATTAGTGGGGACTATTTCTATTGAAAAGTCTGAACTGGTTTCTCATGAACTGACTAAAGCGGGTATCAAGCACAACGTACTTAACGCCAAGTTTCATGCAATGGAAGCGGATATTATTGCTCAGGCTGGTCAAGTGGGCGCGGTAACTATTGCGACTAACATGGCTGGTCGTGGTACAGATATTATGCTAGGCGGTAGTTGGCAGGCAGAAATTGCTAAACTGACAGAACCAACAGAAGCTCAGATTGAAGAGATTAAAGCTGCATGGCAGGAACGCCATGATATGGTTCTGGCCGCAGGCGGTTTGCATATTATCGGTACGGAACGTCATGAATCTCGTCGTATTGATAATCAGTTACGTGGGCGTTCCGGTCGTCAAGGGGATGCGGGATCGTCCCGTTTCTATTTATCAATGGAAGACTCACTGATGCGTATTTTCGCCTCTGATCGTGTCACCGGCATGATGCGTAAATTGGGTATGAAACCCGGTGAGGCAATTGAACATCCGTGGGTAACCAAAGCCATTGCCAATGCTCAACGTAAAGTGGAGAGCCGTAACTTCGATATACGTAAGCAATTGTTAGAGTACGATGATGTTGCTAACGATCAGCGTCGTGCTATTTATGCTCAACGTAACGATTTGCTGGATGTGAGTGATGTTAGTGAAACCATTAGCAGCATTCGTGAAGATGTATTTAAAGCAACCATTGATGCTTATATTCCCCCTCAATCTCTGGAAGAGATGTGGGATGTGGAAGGTTTGCAGCAACGTTTAATGACTGATTTCGATTTAGAGCTGCCGATCAAAGAGTGGTTGGATAAAGAGCCTGAACTACATGAAGAGACGTTGCGTGAGCGTATCCTTGAACAGGCTGTTGAAGTCTATAAACGTAAAGAAGAGATTGTTGGCATTGAAATGATGCGTAACTTCGAAAAAGGTATCATGTTGCAGACTCTGGATATGTTGTGGAAAGAGCATCTGGCAGCAATGGATTACCTACGTCAGGGTATCCATTTACGTGGTTATGCTCAGAAAGATCCAAAACAGGAATATAAACGTGAATCTTTCGCTATGTTTGCAAACATGCTGGAATCGCTGAAATATGAAGTGATTAGTACGTTGAGCAAAGTTCAAGTGAGATTGCCGGAAGAAGTAGAGGCATTGGAGCAACAGCGCCGGGCAGAAGCTGAACGTTTGGCAAGGCAACAGCAATTAAGCCATGAAGTTGAAAAAGGCGCATTGATGTCTACAACAGAAGCACAGATTGCCAGCGGCGCTCGTAAAGTAGGCCGTAATGATCCTTGTCCTTGTGGATCGGGTAAAAAATATAAACATTGCCACGGGCGCTTGCAGTAATGATGAAAAGGCGGGAAACCGCCTTTTTGCTGTTAGGTTTAAGCGAATAACGTTGGATGTAGCATTTGGTTATTGGTCGTTGATCAATTAAAACGAATATATAGATGAAGAAGTAAGAGTAATATGGAAAAGAAACACCTGCATATAGCCGCTGGGATCATTAGAAATACGCAACATGAAATTTTTATTACTCAGCGTCATGCTGATGCCCATATGGGTGGTTTCTGGGAATTCCCTGGCGGGAAAGTTGAGAAACAGGAAACCCCTGAACAGGCTTTAGTACGTGAGTTACAGGAAGAAATTGGTATTATTGTTACTCATTATGAGCTGGTAAAAACGGTTGAACATGATTTTCCTGACAGGTTGATTACCCTGTATTTCTTCTTGGTGGATGGATGGGAAAATGAACCTTTCGGTAAAGAAGGCCAACTTTCTCGGTGGGTATTACAGAAAGATTTAATTGCTGATGAATTCCCGCCAGCTAATCGCAGTATTGTTGCATTACTGACCGCTTGAATTGTTAATAGCCGCATTATAATAACGCGGCTATTTGTTATTGCTCAGGTTGTTCACTCCAATCATCGCTATCGGAGTTTTCACTTTGGCTTGGTATCCGTTTCTCTTCATTTGCCCACCCGCCTAAGTCAATTAATTGACAGCGCTTACTGCAAAATGGACGATATGGGCTTATTTCTCCCCAAACCACGGTTTTACCGCATGTTGGACATTCAATCGTTAATAACTCAGACATAATAACTTTCCTAATAATTGGTTCGTAATATTAGCAACGTGCTAATTCAAATGGTAAATGGGCAGGCACGAAGCCTTTTTCATTATCCAATGGTAAAAAACGGATAGCAAACCGGGTCTTATGACCGGAAATTTGAGGAAACAGTAAAGGTTTTAATGGCAAGCGTAACCTCAGTAAATCTGCGCCTTCTGCCGTATTCTGATGAAAACCGTTTTTACTGATTTCTGAACGAAAAATAGCGGATTGGCGGATGAGTTCTAAAATACTTTCTAGTGCTTGTTGGAGAGGTAGCAAACTATCAATCCAGAATGCGACCATTTTATCCCTTTCTGATTGCGGTAAATGAAGCCATAGATGCAGAGTGGGTAGATCAAAACCACAACAACCACTTGGAATACTGAGACGTTGGCGCACCATACTGATAATTTTATCTTCTTTCAGGGATTGTCCCAGCCGTGGTGCTTTACTTAATGCGATAGCTCGCTCTTTCAATTTCAATCTGAAACTATTGACGATATTAATATCAACATCGGGTATTTCAGCCCATTGCTTTAACTTTGCCTGTTGGCGTTCTAGTTCTTTTAGCAACTCTGAACGTACTTCCCCTCGTTCTAGCACTTCAAGTAACTCAGTCACTGTGCGGAAGAAGGCGAGGCTGCTTGCTAGTGAGTCTAAATGGCGTTGACTGGTGAGTTGTTGCAGAGAAGATTCAATTCTCAACCATGCCCGCATTTTTTCATTCAGTGGGTGTTCAAAAATGATTGTAGAAGTTGTGTCACTCATCATGATTATCCTGCCTGGCTGATCCAGCTAACCTTAAATATTGTTGATGTAGTTCGGCAACACGAGGAGCAATTGCCTGTACGTTATCATGATTTGAGATAATGTCATCGGCATAAGCCAGCCTCTCGCTACGGGATGCCTGGGCAGCTAAAATATTTTCAACCTGTTGGTTGCTAATACCATCACGAGTGGCTACCCGGCTGATTTGTAATTCAGGTGAAACGTCAACGACTAGAATCCGATCTGCCAGATGCCCCAAATTATTTTCGACTAATAATGGAACAACCCAAATAACATAAGGTGTGGTTATCTGTTTCAATTGCCGTTGGGTTTCTTGATGGATTAGAGGGTGAAGCAGTTGATTAACCCACTGTTTTTCTTGTTTGTTTGTGAATATTCTTTGGCGTAACAGTGCTCGGTTAAGGCTGCCATCGGGTATCAATATGTCATGACCAAAGTGTCCTGTGATGGCTTGTAGAGCAGGCGTTCCAGGAGCAACGACTTCTCTGGCAATAATATCTGCATCAACAAGAGGAACGCCAAGAGCTGCAAAAGCATTGGCGATAGTGGTTTTACCGCTGCCAATCCCACCTGTGAGTGCAATAATATAAGTCATCCTATCCCTTAATATTACTTGATACTATTTCGGGATTGTAACCGAAAGGAGGCAGATGACCTAGAGACAAAGCGATGGAATCGTTTTTACTTTAGGTGAGTATCGTACCTAGCTGAAAAATGGGTAAATACATTGCGAGCAATAGTGTACCGACAATAATTGCTATTATGACTATAAGTATTGGTTCTAATAACTGGGTCATATTATCAGAAATTTCCAATGCTTGTTGTTGGTACCAGTTAGCGAGATTTCCTAATAACAGTTCCAGATTGCCAGATTCTTCGCCAACACTGACAAACTGTTGACACAGAGCAGGAAAACAAGATTGCTGTTTCAGTGTTTCGCTCATTGGTATCCCTTGATTAATTTGAGCTCGTAAGAATTTAGTCGCTTGCAGAAATACCGGATGATTTATCGATGCAATCGCACTGTCTAACCCTGCGGTGAGTGTCAGGCCCGCTTTTTGTGTCATAAACAGGATATGGAAAAGTTGCCCTAATTGCTGGCAACTAATTAATTTTGCAATAACGGGTAAACGTAACATCAGATTTTTTTCACGAGTGATCCATATTGTATGACGTTGACGTAATTGTAGGTAAAATAGAAGCAGTATAATTAGTCCAATAACACCATAGCCACCATATTGAATTAGCCAGTTGGAAGTTATTAATAAACTACGAGTGAGCAGGGGAAGTTGTGCGTCAAATGAATGGTAAATATGTTCAAATTCGGGTAAAACAAAGATAAGCATCAATAAAATAATGATGCTGGCAACAATGATAATAATCAGAGGGTAACGCAATGCTTTTGCTATTTTCTTCTGTAATCTATCTTGTTGCTCCTGTTGTTTAACTAATAATTGACAGCAGACTTCTAATTGCCCGGTCAATTCGCCAACGGTAATAAGTTGACAAAATAAAGGAGGAAATAGAAATGGATAATCTTTTAATGAGGAGGAAAATGATTCTCCACGGGTAATTTTCTTGCTAATATCTAATAATACACAGTGCCATAGTGGATGATCGCATTCACGAATAAGAATATTGAGGCAATTTAGTAATGGCATTCCTGATGATAATAGTGTTGCCAATTGACGAATAAAATTCAGACGGTAAGCAACTTGTTGTTGATGATAAAATATCAATTTTTCACATTTTATATTATAAGGTTGTAATCCAGAATGAATAAGTTGCTGATATAAAGATTTTCGGTTATCACATAGTGATTTTCCTTTTGATATTTCGCCTTTGTTGTTCACTGCTTGCCAATTATAAAGATAATGAATTTTCATTATTATTTCTGACCTGTGACTTGATAAATTTCTTCTAATGTAGTGATGCCTTGTTCTACTAATAAAATACCTGATGAAAGTAAAGTATCTTTTCTTTGAGCTATAATGGTTTTTTGTACATTTTGGGAGTTATGTTCTGATAGTATTTGTTGAATATCATCTGTTATTTCTAAAAATTCATAAATAGCTGTTCGGCCATAATAACCGGAAAAACAATGCTCACAACCAACGGCCAGCCATTGCTTAATAAAGAGAGAATTATTTTCAGTATTAATAATAGTTTCTTCTGTTTGTTGTTTGCGGCAATGAAGACATAATTTTCTGACAAGCCGTTGGGCGATAATTAATTTGATACAAGAAGCAGCCATATAGCCTGAAATACCCAGATTTTGTAGGCGGGATAATGTATCTATGGTTGAATTAGTATGCAATGTAGAAAGAACCAAATGACCTGTTTGTGCCGCTTTTACTGAAATTTCGGCTGTTTCGCTATCACGTATTTCTCCCACCATAATGACATCAGGATCTTGGCGTAATAGTGCCCGTAATACTTTGGCAAAATTGAGATCAATTTTGCTGTTAGTTTGTGTCTGGTTAATACCGTTCAATGGGATCTCTACTGGGTCTTCTACACTGCAAATATTCTTTTTATTCTGATTCAGATATTGTAAACAGCTATATAAAGTCACGGTTTTTCCGCTACCTGTCGGGCCAGTGACTAAAATCATCCCCTGTGGTAACGCGAGTTTTTGTCGAAGCTGATTTAACAATAGATCAGGAATACCTAGTTGATCTAATGACAATTGTCGCATTGTATTTAATATCCTAAGTACAACTTTTTCTCCGTGTATTGTCGGCAAGGTCGCCATACGAATAGCATAGTTGTGTCGGGTATCAGACCAATCAAATTGTCCATCCTGAGGCAGCCGTTTTTCAGCTATATTCAATTTAGCCATTATCTTAAGGCGTGCGGCAATGCTTGCATTCATTTGAGGAGATGGCGAAGACAAGAGGTGTAATGCGCCATCAACCCGGATACGAATACGGTAACCTTGTTGGAATGGTTCAAAATGAATATCGGATGCACGCCGTTGTATTGCAGTTAATAAGGTTTGATTAATAAGTTGAATAACGGGCGCATCATTTTCATCTGTATTGGTATCAGCTATAAGTGGTAATAAGGCGGATTCTTCCTCTGGTACACGACTTAGTGAAATATTTTGATGTAATATTGATTCTATCCTTGCCAGTGGCCAAATTTCTACATTAACGATACGTCCTGAAATAAAGCGTAATGCTGATAATAAATCATCATTAGGTAATTCGTTACTGGCAATTGTTATCGCATTATCATCTTTTTTTATTACAACAGATTGGTGGCGTTGGCAAATATCATGAATTTCTCTTTCCATCAATGTATTTTCTGCCATTGAAAGTGAGCTCATTGTTGTTTCCTGTGTAAATATGTATTAATAAGAGTAATAAATTAAAATTCAAATATTTCCTGACAACGACTTTTTAATGAATTGTTTGTCGATTCACATTTAATACTCCATTTAATTGCACCTGTTTGTGTGTTTTTTGTCGGTTTTAATATAATACTGAGGTTTTTAAGACTCTTTTCACCGTTAATGGTAACTTCCCCATTTTTAACTGAAATGTTATCGATATATCTACTGTTATGTTCTTTTGGAATTGACATTGCTCCTGCATTGCAACCATTGAAATCTTCAGTTTCAAAACCGCAAAGTTCTATACCTGATTTATAAGGTACAATATTTTGTAGTATATCTGTTAAAGCGGCTTTCTGGATATATCCTTGATAACTAGGAATACCAATAGCACTTAAGATGGAAATGATAGCAATAGCAACCATAATCTCCATTAAAGTAAATCCTTGTTGTTGTTTCATATTTCTTCTCCGTGTTGTGGTATTGCGATATAGAGAATGAAGGAAAGAGAAAAAAATGAAATAGGATAGATGAAGGTTATGGAATTGACTCGAAAAAGAATTTCTGAATTGCAAGGTTTGCAAAAATATTTACGGTGGTGTTCGCAAATTTTCGATCTACCAATTGCCGATTTACACCACCATCAATATTATTATTGCTAATTACTGAAAGCGCATGGAGAGATCTAATGCTTTAATATGTTTGGTGAGTGCTCCAACAGAAATAAAATCAATGCCTGTTTCAGCATAGCTGCGCAGAGTATCCAGGGTGATATTGCCGGATACTTCTAAAGCGACTTTACCTGATGTGATTGCGACGGCTTCTTTCATCATTGGAATGGTAAAATTATCTAGCATAATAATATCAACATTAGCTTTTAGTGCCAGAATGAGTTCATCTAGCGTTTCTACTTCGACTTCAACAGGGACATCAGGATGAGAATAACGAGCTTTATCTACTGCCTGTTTAATAGATCCATTGGCAATAATATGGTTTTCTTTGATAAGGAAAGCGTCGAATAATCCAAGGCGGTGATTATTACCACCTCCGCAAAATACGGCATATTTTAGGGCTGTGCGTAATCCCGGTAGTGTTTTGCGCGTATCAAGTAATTGGGTTTTTAAACCGGCAAGACGATGAACATAATGACTGGTTTCCGTTGCAACGCCAGAGAGAGTCTGAATAAAGTTAAGAGCGGTGCGTTCACCGGTCAGTAATATCTGTGCTGGGCCTCGTAATATGCAAAGTTTTTGGTTGGCTGTAATTGTATCACTATCTTTGACTAACCATTCAATGGAGATTTGGTCGCCTAATTGAGTAAAAACTTCATTCAGCCATTGTTGTCCACAGAAAATACCATCTTCCCGAGTGATAATGACTGCGGTGGCTTGTTTATCTTCGGGAATTAATTGGCCGGTAATATCAGAGGTGAAATTTGTATTTCCGCCCAGATCTTCTTTTAGTGCGAGGGTTACACTGGCGGGAATGTCGTTCCGCAAATGTTCCATAAGAACAGCACGGCGCTGATCTGTATTGCAATTTTGTTTTGTCATTAAAAAGCTCCAGAGGTGATAACAATATTAATGGTCTTAACATGCTACCCTGTTGTGTAGTGAACAACTACTATCTTGGTTTTATCATCTGGATTTAAGAAGGAAAAAAATGTGGTTGCATGATGAATTGAGTTAGAAAAATTCTTTCACACGATTCGTGCCCACAGGGTGAGCAACTGCAACCAACAAAGAGGCAACTTGAAAGATGACGGGTATATTCATCGTATTAGTTTGTCTCCAGGAAAGCTTTGTTTGTACTGACACAATGACTTATAGGTAGATCCGGATATATAAAAGAACATATCACTGGCTATAATGATGTTGTTCTGGGAAGAAAAATTGATCTGGGACTTTATTTCGATTGGACACATTACCAGCAATTGTTACAGGAGCGGAAAGAATGACTCTCTTTATACTGTTGTTAGTGTTGGCGTGGGAACGGGTTTTTAAAATGGGTGACCATTGGCAATTGGAGCACCGTCTTGAGCCATTGTTTACCGATTTGAAGTCTTTTTCGTTATGGAAAAGCCTTTTAATGACGTTAGTAGTCATGATAATTACATGGGTATTGATTGAAATATTAAATGATTTTATGTTCGGCCTTTTTGAACTGGTTTTATGGGTGTTTATTTGTTTGCTGTGCATCGGAGCGGGGCGCTTACGGCATGATTATCGTGAATATTTTCGTACTGTTCATCAGGATAACAGGGAACAACAAAGAGAATATCTTACGCATTTCGCAATTATTCATGGTTTACCTTCTGATGCCAGCAAAGAGAATATGTTGCGAGAGATACAAAATGCGTTGCTGTGGATAAATTTTCGCTATTATCTGGCGCCGATTTTTTGGCTGATTGTGGCGGGTGAATTAGGGCCAGTTGCTTTAATGGGATATTGCTTCTTAAGGGCTTATCAGGGATGGTTGGCACAATATGGTACACCGGTTCAGAGAGCGCAATCTGGCGTTGATGGTTTGTTGCATTGGTTGGATTGGATCCCTGTTCGTCTGGCTGGCATTGCTTATGCTTTATTAGGGCATGGCGAGCGGGCTTTACCTGCGTGGTTTGCTTCTCTTAGTGATTTAAGAACTTCACAATATAAGGTGCTTTGTCAGCTTGCTCAATTTTCATTAAGTCGCGAACCCCATCTTGATTCAATTCAAACGCCTATTGCTGCGGTGATACTGGCGAAAAAAGTGACTTTCTCTGTCATCGTTGTCGTTGCCTTACTGACAATTTATGGGGCATTGGTTTGATGCGTTGGCTTAATGACTCTGATTGGTTCGGGTTTTATTCATCCCGTGTATGGAGTTGTTTGGCTTACCTTTAGCTATTAGAGCCGATTTATGCAGCGCCGACTGGCGCTGCAACAATTGCAACAACTAAGAAGAGGGTTCGATGAAGTCAATATCCGACCATACTGAAATAACCGCAACAGCTCGAGCTAGCCCTCCGGCGCCGTCAGTTTTCAACAGAACTGGTACAACAGAAACTTGTGTCGATGCCGTGTAGTTATCGTTCCTTTGTTTAACGTATCTTGCGTTCTTGAGTGATAAGGGGGTGTTGGCCGTATCAGTAAACATGAAGGCGACATCCTCTATTGAAGAGGCTAAGGCATTCTATTTCCCCGGAACAAATGGCCCATCGATCCGGTAGAGTAAGCGTGAATTTTGAAATACATCATCATCGCCGGAGCAGATGCTGCTTATCCCTATTTGCCTCTTTGATTATCACTGTCAGGTTGCCCGCACTCTCGGTGGTATAGAGGTCGGTGAACCGAAACGGCCCCGGTGCTACGGTGGTTTGATACACGATATTGCCATTCTAGAATACCGTCACCTGCGCATTGGAGTTCGCCACACCGGTTATCTCCGGGGCAGAACCGTGCTGACTGTCGGGTAACATCGCCTCCTCCGAAGCCAGTTTCATGCCCCGAAATGGGATACTGTAAAAAATATCGCCACCGGTATAGGTTTCACCCGCCGTGAACTCACTGCGCAGTGCTGGGATGTCACGTTGCAGGTAGGTATTGTTTACCTGCCATTGGGTCTGTGTCGGCGTGGAAAAACAGGAGGCGTCCTCGTGGCGCTGATGATTGTAACTGTAGGTTTGCGGGCTGCGCAGACGCCACAGTCCCAGATTCAGCCCATTACGAAAAGAAGCAAACAGATTACGAGAACGTGATCCTTCCCAGTTTCCCTGATTGTCATAATGCCTTTCCGAGCCATTGACGGTGTAGTTCATCAAAAAAGCCGGGATCTCAGGACCCCACAGTGACGGGTTAACCGTTCCAGAATAACGGGGCTGCATGGCGCTCTGAGGGACGCTGAGATCAAGACGTAAACGGACAAAATCCAATGTCGCGCGGGCGTGCGGGATCTGTTTCGTCAGCTCGGTGATGGGGCTGTCATCCGCTTTACCCTGAAAAGCCGGTAACTCGCGAGTATTGACCCCATACCTTTCCAGTTGTGCGACGGTGAATACCGGCTGGAGATGGCCGTTAACCAGCCTGAATTCAATCTCGCAGCTGTCCACCTTATTCTGGTTCATGTAGACATCCACCAGATAGCGCCCGGGTGCGACATATCTCGCGTTTTCATACGCCAAGAGATCGACATGACTGTGTTCACCATCAGCGCCCATTAGGAACATGGGATTAAAGTATTCCCGCGCCGAGGCGGGCAGGGTCGTTGCCGTCAGTGAACACAGCAGACATAGGTATACCGGACGGGGCCAGAAACCGCCCGGTTGACCGGGCGCGTGTTGGTTATCCTCCCGCAGTGCAGGCGGAAATGAAGTTTTTGTTGCCATAGCTCATCTCTGCTTATAATTAAGCCTATGCTATTGATATTAAGGTCACTCTGCCTGAATACCGTCCGCCGATGCGGCGGGGTTATAACGGGACGTGGCGATCCTGACTGTCCCCACAAACGCCGGGGCGATTTTCGCCATAATCGCCATTTTTCAGATAGCTCCCTAGCTGACCTCGCACAACCTGACAACGCCAGCGTAATAGGCTTGTTGTCCGCTGCTTCGATATGTTCTGTACTTCGTTAAGCGGTATGGGTGAAGACTCGACATGGGATGTCTGCACGTTGAGTTCACAGGTTGGCTGTTCCAGCGTTAATGCCAGCGTCAGTTCTGCCGTGTTTGAATTTGCCTCCTCGGACAGGGGGCGGTACAAAGCAGACCAGCCAGTGTCGTCCATCTGATAAAGGTCCACGGTTTTAACATTACGGTATCTCCCCCTGATAGGTGGATCCTCCTCCAAGGTCATTAATCACCGTCCAACTCACTTTAGCCGGGTAATGCACCCCTTTGAGGGGTAAAAAAAGGGTCGAGAACGGTGAGACCATGTTCTCTTTCTGTTGCTTTGTCATCAGCTCTTGTCCGCCTACTTTCAGGGAGGTGAAGGTGATGTAATAGGGTGATGGATTCGTGATCGTTATTCCCTCGGCTGTCGTTTTGAAGCGCAAAGCGCCGAGGCCCTTTTCCGGTGCAACCGGCAGCCCTGACGGGCGATACATCAATTTAATTGTGTTAGCCAGAACTTGTACGCCCCCGGAGATCTGCTTACTAGAGAGATTATTGGATTTGGTGCTTAACGGGATAGCTTGCGTGGTAAACCAGAACAGGGATTCCCGGTCAGCAGGCAGCGCCTGGCCGGTTTTGATGATACGCACCTGATTCTGGCTGCCGGGTTCCATACGAAACAGGGGGGGAGTCACTAAAAATGGCGCAGTCTTGCTCCCATCAGGGATAGAACTGACCGTCACCTGCATCAGATAGATGGCCTCTTTACTGCTATTACGTAGCAAAGCGGTTGCAGCGTAGCTATCCGCTCGGTAGATAATGCGGGTGGCATCAATCCCCACCCTCTCCGCCTGTGTGGAAGTGATCGGGCAGCCTAACAGACCGGCCATCATCATCGCTGTCATCAATCTTTTCACTGAGTCACCTGAATGTGTCTGGTTTGGTGTTGCATCAGCAAGAGTTGGACTTCTCTGTCTAATTCCGCTGCTATGATGCCCTTAGCACTTGATGGCGTGTGATATTTATAAACCACTTGGAATGTTACTGGTGCTATTACTTCTTGGGCTGCTGGTACGGCGCTGGACTTGGAAACCAGCGCCATTTTGCATTTTTTCATGCCTTTTCCATCTTTTGGACTGGTTGGCTCGAATTCTGTGGTATCAGCGATAACAATAGGAGCTGCCTTAGTAACAGCGGTATTCCCGTCATACACGGCCACCTCTACGTCAGCATTAGCATTGGCGTTTAAGATCTGGTTGCTGTTAGTAAGAGTCTGTTCCAAAACCTGTATTTGAATATCTTGTGAAGGAGTGATTTAGCATTGCTTATGGTTTTTCCCATTTTGGAACTACAGTTAGCTAGTTTAACCTCTAACTCTTTTCCTGATGAATGAGCGCTATTGATGTCAGCACTAATGTCTGACGTTCTAACTGTTCCCATATCTAAAGTGTAAGCACCTTTACTACCAACAATGCTCGTACCTTCGACGTTGAGATCAGGGGTCGAGGCGCCTATGGAGGCCATCACGTTTACCGTAGCGCCATCTGAAGAGTGTGCCATACCTATCCCCATGCTTAGGAGTACTGCGGCTAATATGCCGGTCTTCATCATTTGCTTTTTCATTTCATACATTCCTTATCTACATCTACTGAATACATTTTGCCCAAAACAACACCATGACAGGTTAAACAATCGGACCGCCAAGGCGGTGCGTTTACTGGTCATTTAGAGTTATTTTGTTCAGTTATTAACTTGATGAAATATATGAATATAAATATTAAATTAATGAAATTACTTCTGACTTATACCATTTAGTTTCAGAATTTCTGCCTTTGTCATAAGAAATCGAATATAAAATCGATCAAAAAACGATCTTGCAACAGGTCGCAATATCCGTAATGCAAGAAATAATTTCAATTTGAAATCAAAAAACTAGGTAATTTTTTACAAAAAAATACAAAAAATCTCTTTTAAGTGATGAAATTTTCCGTATACTCCCCGGCGGTTGAAGAAAACCGAACAAAATAACTCTAAATGTTCGGTTTTTTGTCCCATATCAGAAACTGATGTCATTGAAAGCCACACCACTACTTTGAGTAAGGTTTTTCCTCGTTCTTACACCTTCTTACCCTTGCGCAGAAACACGAATCTCCAGCATTGCAAAAGCATTATATTAATTATTTTTATTAATTTCGGTGTTGAGGGGATTGGTTAAGACCTGATATCAGGTTTGTTTTGAACCATCATCTTCGATTCACTCTGTATTGAAATTGATCGGCATGGTGCTGGTTTTGAAAGGTGCCCTGAGTAAGCTGTTCTGTGTTTGTCATACAATCTTCACAACAAAGTATCGCTGTAAACCATGTAATGGCGGGATGATAGAACAGTGACCAAGTAACATGTACTGTTTGCTGTTTCAGGTAAATGATGACTTTTTTCTTTTTCTATCAATAAATTAATGATGGTTTTCAATGACTATTGCTCTGGTTTATCTATTACTTTGAATTGTATTCTGTCTATTTAGTGATAAAAAATTATTGTAATACGATAACTTTTGAAGTACTTTAACGAAAGTTTAGTTAAACATGTATATGGAATGATACAAAATGTGTGGTGAACAGGAGTTTGTAACTAATCCTAGAATCAAGCTACTCAGCTTTCTGGCTATTATTATTGCTTCCGTTATGACAATTGGTGATATCGGGTTCCATATTGCGTCTTGGTCATTATGGCATGATACCACTCGTCAGGCTGTTCTTCAGGCGTATAGCGATCTTATGCCTGCATTGACTGCAAAAGGATTTAAGCAATCTTTATTAAGTCAGGTGCTTTATATCTCGCTGGATACGATACCTCGAATCATATCGACCGCTTCTTATGTATTAATCGGAATTTTATTTTTCCGGTTTGCTAAAGGTGAAATATGGAGTAACCGTAATATTTCCGCTTCATTTATTATTGGTTTCCTGATGATACTAGAGCAACTTCTTTACCCGGTGATTAATACATTACAAGGAATGGCGTTATCGGTGGATTTGGTAAAAGGACAACGGGTATTTAGTTTCTCATTTGGTATTAATTCAGAGTCTCTGTTTATTATTATGTTTGGTGTATTCCTCCTGATATTTAGTTTAATTATGCGTGAATCTAAGAAAATAAGTGATGAGCAGCGTTATTTTATCTGAGAACCATCATGAGTATTATAATAAGATTGGATGTGATCTTAGCGAAAAGGAAAGTAAAGTCTAAAGAGTTGGCTGCTGTTATTGGTATTACTGAGCAAAATTTATCATTGCTGAAAAATGGCAAAATAAAAGGTATCCGTATCGAGACGCTGGAAAGAATTTGTAAATATTTACAGTGTCAGCCTGGAGATATATTGGAATATGTGGAAGATGGAGAGGATAACCGCTAATACAATAAATAAAGTCATTATGTGTCTTTTGGTATCTTATAAGATGGAACTTTATGTTAATTAGCCAATTTTAATTGCATGAAAATATTAATTATTTCATGTTTTTTATCTAGCCTGTTAATCTTCGGTGTTAATGGAACACCAGTAAAACAGGTTTTTCCTCGCGATAAGAATATATATTTTTCTTTGGGGGAATATTGTTCTGATATTCCTTGGAATGCCAGAAAGATAAAATGCATATGTAGATATTACTTACTCGATCATAAGAAATGATCTCTCTTTTTATATGGTTTTAATTTAAGTTAAATTTTTATAATATATACAGCAATTCAGGGATGTTAACAATGAATAAATTTTTTATTGCTTTATTATCAATATTTGTGATTACAGGATGTTCTTCTATGCCACGGCTGACTGATAGCTATATTTCAACTTGTGGTTATTTTGAATGTAATGTTACGGATATAGTTTCAGGCAGTGAAGTTAAAATAGATAATATACGTTCTATTCCTGATATTTACAGGGATATCTCAAGCCAAGACAGACAAATTATCCAGTCTGGTGGAAGACCACCTTTTGAAGATAAGAGTTACCGTGTCGGGGGGACTTTTAAATTCTAATTTAATTTCTTTGGTTATTTCTTTATTTTTAATTAAGGTATTTTTATATGAATTTTATAAGAAAAATAGCTGTTTTCCCTTTATTTACCTTATTTACTGTATTGGCGGGTTGTACATCGTGGGAAAAACCAGGCGCAACTAAGTATGAAAGAGACAGGGATTACGCTGAATGTAAAGCATTGGGTTATTCTCAATTACCATCAGACTGGACCAGCGAAGTCGTTCATTCTTTCGAGACAAAACATTTTTCTTGTAAAGATAAAGACGAAAAAGAAGATAAATCCTGTAATCATTACGTTACTGTGCCAAAAACGGAAGTTAAGCGTTGGGATAAAAATGAATCGTCAAGGCGTTGGGTAATTTCATCCTGTATGTATAAAAAAGGGTGGAATGAAGTGACGCGCTATTGGTTTTAATGTAGTCCATTTTTACCGCCAGCAGGAGTTACGTGGAGCTGTTGCTGGTGGTTCCTCACATATTTGCCATTATTCCTTGCTAATAGCTAATTTTCGCCCTTCGGTTTTATTGATTTGAGCTACATTTAAACCTGATGGTATGCAATTGTATTTAAAATCAACGGGTGATGATTTGGTTGCTATATTTTTTATAAAGATTCAACTATTTTATTGCTGTAACGATTCACTATACCCGTTTATATGTTTAAAAAGGTTGGTTAAAATATTATCTTAGGATGTTTATTAACCTGATGGTTATCAACTTTTGCTAATTTTTAAAAAAAATTGTTAAAATTTGCAGGTTTTTATGATTTGGCACAAGGTCTTTATGGACAGTTGGTGAATACTTTGTTACTTTTATGGCCCAGTAGTTTAAATTGGTATTACCAATTGACTTCGGCAAAGACCGAAATAATGTTTATCCATAGTAAGTACCTGCCTTAAGTAGGCGTTACTGATACAGGCTGTTTGAACACTGCCTAGGTTCGAAACGACAAACAAAATAGCCTAATGAGATAGGTTCTAACTGGCTTGGTTCTAACTGACTTATAGTAAATATGGCTTATAGCAAAATCCGCCAACCAAAATTATCAGATGTTATTGAGCAGCGTCTTGAGCATCTCATCCTTGAAGGATCTGTGCGTCCAGGGGAGAAGTTGCCGCCTGAACGTGAGTTGGCGAAACAGTTTGATGTGTCGCGCCCTTCACTGCGCGAAGCCATTCAGCGGTTAGAAGCTAAAGGTTTCCTTTTTCGCCGTCAGGGTGGGGGGACGTTTGTTCAGAGTAACCTCTGGCAAAGTTTTAGTGATCCACTGGCACAACTACTGGCTGGTCACCCAGAATCTCAATTTGACCTCCTTGAAACCCGCCATGCTTTGGAAGGTGTTGCTGCCTATTACGCGGCACTGCGTGGAACCGACGAAGATTTTGAACGCATTCGGCAATATCATCTCGTTATTCAACAAGCTCAGGAAAGTGGTGATGTCAATGCTGAATCTGAGGCTGTTTTGCAATATCAGCTCGTCGTTGCCGAAGCTGCGCATAATGTGGTTCTCCTTCATTTATTACGCTGTATGGCACCTATGCTGGAACAAAATATCCGGCAGAATTTTGAGTTTTTGTATACCCGCCGGGAAATGCTGACGGCTGTCAGCGATCATCGGGCGAAGATTTTTGAAGCGATAATGGCGAGGCAACCAGAGAAAGCCCGTGAGGCATCCCATCGCCATTTAGCTTTTATTGAAGATGTCTTATTGGATCTCAGCCGCGAGCATACTCGCCGCGAGCGATCATTACGACGTCTTCAACAGCATCAGGAATAAAATTAGCTGTGTAGATCTTGAAATTTGCTGCGTCTGCATAGCTAAGTTGAGTCCCTTTACTGAGGGCGCTAGCGGCAACAACAGTGAGGGCCTATCTTCCAGTCATGACCGGCTGAACGTCAAAGGGTATGACGGGAAGATAGGCTCCAAAACAATCATTAGAAACAGATAACAGATAAGGAATACACCATGTCAGACATTTTGAAAAATGACGTGGACCCGATCGAAACTCGCGACTGGTTACAGGCGATCGAATCGGTCATCCGTGAAGAGGGTGTTGATCGTGCCCAGTTCTTGATTGATCAGGTACTGAACGAAGCACGTAAAGGTGGCGTGAATGTTGCGGCCGGTGCTGCTAACCGCGATTATATCAATACCATTGCTGTTGAGGATGAGCCTGCTTACCCTGGCAATCTGGATTTGGAGCGCCGTATTCGCTCTGCTATTCGTTGGAATGCTGTGATGACCGTGTTGCGGGCATCCAAAAAAGATCTGGAATTGGGTGGTCACATGGCTTCATTCCAGTCTTCGGCAACCATGTATGAAGTTTGTTTCAACCATTTCTTCCGTGCCCGTAATGAAAATGACGGCGGCGACTTGGTTTATTTCCAAGGTCACATCTCTCCAGGCGTCTACGCTCGCGCTTTCCTTGAAGGCCGTTTAACTGAAGAGCAGATGAATAATTTCCGTCAGGAAATTCATGGCAATGGTCTCTCTTCTTATCCGCATCCGAAATTGATGCCTGAATTCTGGCAGTTCCCAACGGTTTCAATGGGATTGGGGCCAATCGGTGCGATTTATCAGGCTAAATTCCTAAAATACCTGGAACATCGTGGTCTGAAAGATACCTCCAAGCAGACCGTTTATGCTTTCCTGGGCGACGGTGAAATGGATGAGCCAGAATCCAAAGGGGCGATCACTATCGCAACCCGTGAAAAACTGGATAACTTGGTGTTTGTTATCAACTGTAACCTGCAACGTCTGGATGGCCCGGTTACAGGCAATGGCAAAATCGTTAACGAGCTGGAAGGCATTTTTGATGGTGCTGGCTGGCAAGTGATTAAAGTGCTTTGGGGCGAGCGTTGGGATGAACTGCTGCGTAAAGATACCAGCGGTAAATTGATTCAAGTGATGAACGAAACTCTGGATGGTGATTACCAGACGTTCAAATCCAAAGATGGCGCTTATGTACGTCAGCATTTCTTTGGCCGTTACCCAGAGACTGCTGAATTAGTCAAAGATATGACTGATGACCAGATTTGGGCGTTGAACCGTGGTGGTCACGATCCTAAGAAAGTCTTCGCCGCTTTGAAAAAAGCGCAGGAAACTACCGGCAAACCAACGGTTATCCTAGCCCAAACTATCAAAGGTTACGGTATGGGTGATACGGCGGAAGGTAAAAACATCGCTCATCAGGTTAAGAAGATGAATATGGAAGGCGTTCGCCATTTCCGTGATCGTTTCAATGTGCCTGTGGCTGATGAGCAACTCGAAAATCTGCCGTATGTGACTTTTGATAAAGACTCAGAAGAGTATAAATATTTGCATGAGCGTCGTGCAGCGTTGGGTGGTTATTTGCCAAGCCGTCGTACTCATTTTGAAGAGAAGCTGGAATTGCCAACGCTGGAAGATTTTGGTGCGTTGCTGGAAGAACAAAACAAAGAAATTTCTACCACTATCGCTTTCGTTCGTGCTTTGAACGTAATGTTGAAGAACAAGTCAATCAAAGATCGTCTGGTTCCAATCATTGCCGATGAAGCGCGTACTTTTGGTATGGAAGGTCTGTTCCGTCAGATCGGCATCTACAGTCCTAACGGCCAGCAGTATACTCCGCAGGACCGTGAACAGGTTGCTTACTATAAAGAAGACGCTAAAGGTCAGATTCTGCAAGAAGGCATCAATGAACTGGGTGCTGCTTCATCGTGGCTGGCGGCGGCAACCTCTTACAGCACTAATAACCTGCCAATGATTCCGTTCTACATTTACTACTCTATGTTCGGGTTCCAACGTATTGGCGACATGTGCTGGGCAGCAGGTGACCAACAGGCTCGCGGCTTCCTGATTGGTGGTACTTCCGGTCGTACAACCTTGAATGGCGAAGGTCTGCAACACGAAGATGGCCATAGTCACATTCAGTCTCTGACTATCCCTAACTGCATCTCTTACGATCCGGCATTTGCTTATGAAGTTGCTGTGATTATGCATGATGGTTTGGAACGTATGTATGGTGAGAAACAAGAGAACATTTACTACTACATCACCACGCTGAACGAAAATTACCACATGCCGGCAATGCCACAAGGCGCAGAAGAAGGTATCCGTAAAGGTATCTACAAGCTGGAAAGCTTGGAAGGCAGCAAAGGTAAAGTTCAGCTATTAGGTTCTGGTTCTATTCTGCGTCATGTTCGTGAAGCGGCACAGATTCTGGCTAACGATTATGGTGTGGGTTCTGATGTTTACAGCGTGACTTCATTCACTGAACTGGCTCGTGATGGTCAGGATTGTGAACGTTGGAACATGTTGCACCCAACAGAAACGCCACGCGTACCTTATGTTGCTCAGATCATGAATGAAGCACCGGCAGTGGCTTCTACTGACTACATGAAGCTGTTCGCAGAACAAATTCGTAACTTCATCCCTGCGAGCGAATTCCGCGTATTGGGTACTGACGGTTTCGGTCGTTCCGATAGCCGTGAAAACCTGCGTCATCATTTTGAAGTTGATGCTTCTTACGTGGTAGTTGCTGCTTTGGGTGAACTGGCTAAGCGCGGCGAGATCGACGTGAGTGTTGTGGAAGAAGCAATCAAGAAATACAACATTAACCCAGAAAAAGTTAACCCGCGTCTGGCATAAGAGGTAAAGAATCAATGGCTATCGAAATTAAGGTACCGGATATCGGTGCGGATGAAGTTGAAGTCACCGAAATCATGGTGAAAGTTGGCGATACAGTGGAAGTTGACCAATCGCTGATTACCGTGGAAGGTGATAAGGCTTCTATGGAAGTTCCATCCCCTCAGGCGGGTGTTGTTAAAGCGATCATCATTGCGGTTGGCGATAAAGTTGAAACTGGCAAACCGATTATGATTTTTGATTCCGCGGACGGGGCTGTAGAAGCTGCGCCAGCGGAAGAGCCAGCAGCGATAACATTGTCTTCGCGTATGGCAGAGCCAGAACCAGTGGCTTCTGCGGCTATGAATGTTCATGTACCGAATATCGGCGGTGATGAAGTCGAAGTTACCGAAGTGATGGTGAAAGTTGGCGATGCAGTGGAAGCTGAACAATCGCTGATCACCGTAGAGGGCGATAAAGCCTCTATGGAAGTACCCGCGCCATTCGCAGGTATCGTTAAAGAAATTCAAATCAAGGTCGGTGATAAAGTGAAAACCGATTCTATGATTATGGTATTTGAAGTTGCGGGGGCGGCGCCTGTTGCTCCAGCACCAGCGGCTGAACCAGAGAAAGCGGCAGCGCCGGTTATTGCTAGCAGAAGCTTCGCGGAAGAAGACAAAAATGATTTCGCTGAAAATAACGCTTATGTTCATGCAACGCCGGTGATCCGTCGTCTGGCGCGTGAATTCGGCGTTAACCTGGCTAAAGTGAAAGGTACAGGGCGTAAAGGCCGTGTTCTGCGTGAAGACGTTCAGGCTTACGTGAAAGACGCGGTTAAACGTGCTGAATCGGCTCCTGCATCCGCCGGTGGCGGTCTGCCGGGTATGTTGCCTTGGCCGAAAGTTGATTTCAGCAAATTTGGTGAAATTGAAGAAGTTGAACTGGGCCGTATTCAGAAAATCTCTGGTGCTAACCTGAGCCGTAACTGGGTGATGATCCCACATGTTACTCAGTTCGACGAAACGGATATCACTGAAGTTGAAAACTTCCGCAAACAGCAGAATCAGGAAGCGGAGAAGAAACAGCTTGGCGTGAAGATTACTCCGCTGGTATTCATCATGAAAGCGGTAGCAAAAGCGCTGGAAGAGATGCCGCGCTTTAACAGCTCTATCTCGGAAGATGGCCAGAAACTGACGCTGAAAAAATACATCAACATTGGTGTAGCGGTTGATACACCTAATGGTCTGGTGGTTCCAGTGTTCCGTGACGTTAATAATAAAGGTATTATCGAATTGTCCCGTGAGCTGACTGAAATGTCTAAGAAAGCTCGTGCCGGCAAACTGACTGCATCTGATATGCAGGGTGGATGCTTCACTATTTCAAGCCTGGGCGGTATCGGCGGCACTGCATTTACACCAATCGTTAATGCGCCAGAAGTGGCTATCTTGGGCGTATCCCGCTCATCAATGAAGCCGGTATGGAATGGTAAAGAGTTTGTACCACGTCTGATGCTGCCTCTGTCACTCTCCTTCGATCACCGTGTGATCGATGGTGCTGATGGTGCGCGTTTCATCACATTTATTAATCATGCGATGAGCGATATCCGCCGTCTGGTGATGTAATCTCAAAGGCCGGCCATGTGCCGGCCTGATTGTTATTGCGGTGACAGAGAAACTACTTATATCTGGTGAATTTGTTGCGAGTTCTGTCACGTTAACGCGCTTTTCAGGTTATTAACAATTCTGTAAACTGCTCGCGGTGTGTAGGTCCCGGTGGAATATATCGTTTTTGGCGCCTGACCCGCCGGACAAACAATTAAGAGGTCATGATGAGTACTGAAATTAAAGCCCAAGTTGTGGTACTTGGGGCAGGTCCAGCAGGGTATTCTGCTGCTTTTCGTTGCGCGGATTTAGGTTTGGAAACCGTCCTGGTGGAACGTTACTCTACCTTAGGTGGTGTTTGTCTTAACGTTGGTTGTATCCCTTCTAAGGCATTGTTGCATGTAGCAAAAGTGATTGAGGAAGCTAAAGCGCTGGCAGATCATGGCATCGTTTTTGGTGAACCGAAAACTGACATCGAAAAAGTCCGTGTTTGGAAAGAAAAAGTTATTAATCAGCTAACCGGTGGTTTGGCTGGTATGGCTAAAGGCCGTAAAGTTAAAGTGGTTAATGGTTTTGGTAAATTTACAGGGGCTAACACGCTGGTTGTTGAAGGTGAAGGTGGCGCAACAACGATTAATTTTGATAACGCCATTATTGCCGCGGGTTCTCGTCCTATCCAATTGCCGTTTATTCCTCATGATGACCCGCGTGTTTGGGATTCTACAGATGCTTTGGCGCTGACAACGGTTCCTGGCCGCTTGTTGGTGATGGGCGGCGGTATTATCGGTCTGGAAATGGGAACCGTTTACCACGCTCTGGGTTCTCAGATTGATGTTGTTGAAATGTTGGATCAGGTGATTCCTGCGGCTGATAAAGACGTGGTGAAAGTCTTTACCAAACGTATCAGCAAACAATTTAATCTGATGCTGGAAACCAAAGTTACCGTAGTAGAAGCCAAAGAAGATGGTATCTACGTCACGATGGAAGGCAAAAACGCACCGACAGAACCACAGCGTTATGACGCGGTTCTGGTTGCCATTGGTCGTGTACCTAACGGTAAAATGCTGGATGCAGGTAAAGCTGGCGTTAACGTTGATGACCGTGGCTTTATCCATGTTGATAAGCAAATGCGTACCAATGTACCGCACATCTTTGCTATTGGCGACATCGTTGGTCAGCCGATGCTGGCGCATAAAGGCGTTCACGAAGGTCACGTTGCGGCGGAAGTGATTTCCGGTAAGAAACACTACTTTGATCCAAAAGTGATTCCATCCATTGCTTACACTGAACCAGAAGTTGCATGGGTTGGTTTGACTGAAAAAGAAGCGAAAGAGAAAGGCATTAGCTATGAAACGGCAACTTTCCCGTGGGCAGCTTCTGGCCGCGCAATTGCTTCTGATTGTGCTGACGGTATGACCAAACTGATTTTCGATAAAGAAAGCAATCGTATTATCGGTGGGGCTATTGTTGGTACTAACGGTGGTGAACTGCTGGGTGAAATCGGTCTGGCAATTGAAATGGGTTGTGATGCGGAAGATATCGCGTTGACCATCCACGCTCACCCAACGTTGCATGAATCGGTAGGTCTGGCCGCTGAAGTCTTTGAAGGCAGCATTACTGATTTGCCTAATGCGAAAGCGAAGAAAAAGAAATAATTTCTTAAATCGATTAATCTAATTTACCGAAGCGGCTTTCATTTATATGGAGGCCGTTTTTTATTCTGGTATGACCTGTTTGAGAAAACACGGCATAAAAAGTATGGCTTTTGTGGGTGTTACTGGCAAAAATCAGCGGAATAATCTGTTTTAATAGCTTTGTCTGCTGTTAATTCAGAATATTACTATCAGTTAATGTTACTTTTATGTGAACGAATTAACATCGCATTCAAATTTTGGTATGCTGGACGCCCGAAGCTGGGCATAACTTGTTTGTACTTACTAAGTTATGCCGGCAATCCTCTGACCTGGCACCCGGAACCATAATTAACAACCTATCCCCGGAAGGGCTATTGTTGTGAAAACACATGTTGTTACGCAAAGATAATAGCTTGGTGAGGCAGGTTCTAAGGCGGGTGCAGAGCCGGGTAGATAAAATGACAATGAGAGCGAGGAGAAAGTCGTGCTAGAAGAATACCGCAAGCACGTAGCCGAGCGTGCAGCCCAAGGCGTCGTCCCTAAACCATTGGACGCGACACAAGCGGCGGCGTTGGTTGAGTTACTGAAGAGCCCACCAAAAGGTGAAGAAGATTTCCTGTTAGATTTGCTGATTAACCGAGTTCCCCCTGGCGTTGACGAAGCGGCCTATGTAAAAGCCGGTTTTCTTGCCGCCATTGCGAAAGGCGAAACTATTTCACCACTAATCACGCCAGAAAAGGCGATTGAACTGCTTGGAACGATGCAGGGTGGTTATAATATTCATCCTTTGATTGATGCTCTGGATAATGAAAAACTGGCTCCAATTGCAGCTAAAGCGCTCTCTCATACTTTGTTGATGTTTGACAACTTCTATGATGTAGAAGAAAAAGCAAAAGCAGGTAATCCACAAGCCAAACAAATTATGCAATCTTGGGCGGATGCGCAGTGGTATCTAGAACGCCCTGAATTGGCAGAAAAAATTACAGTCACAGTATTTAAAGTGACGGGTGAAACAAACACTGACGATTTATCTCCTGCGCAGGATGCATGGTCACGCCCTGATATTCCGCTGCATGCTCTGGCAATGTTGAAAAATGCCCGCGAAGGGATTGTCCCGGATCAAGCCGGTGTTATTGGTCCAATTAAACAGATTGAAGAGCTGAATAAGAAAGGCTATCCGCTGGCTTATGTCGGTGATGTTGTGGGTACAGGTTCTTCCCGCAAATCGGCCACTAACTCAGTGCTGTGGTTTATGGGCGAAGATATTCCATTTGTGCCAAATAAACGTGGTGGCGGCGTGGTTCTGGGCGGTAAAATTGCGCCAATCTTCTTCAATACAATGGAAGATGCTGGCGCACTGCCAATAGAGATGGATGTAGCCAAATTAAATATGGGTGATGTGATTGATGTCTACCCATATAAAGGGGAAGTACGTCACCACGAAACCAATGAGTTACTGGCTGAATTTGGGCTGAAAACCGATGTATTGTTGGATGAAGTGCGTGCTGGCGGCCGTATTCCACTGATTATCGGTCGCGGTTTGACCAGTAAGGCGCGTGAGTCTCTTGGTTTACCCCCCAGTGATGTTTTCCGTCAGGCGAAAGCGGTTGAGGAAAGTAGTCGTGGTTTCTCCCTGGCCCAGAAAATGGTTGGCCGGGCATGTGGTACGGCGGGTATTCGTCCAGGTGAATACTGTGAACCTAAAATGACCTCTGTTGGTTCTCAGGATACTACCGGCCCAATGACCCGTGACGAACTGAAAGATCTGGCGTGTTTGGGCTTCTCTGCGGATCTGGTGATGCAGTCATTCTGCCATACGGCTGCTTACCCTAAGCCGGTTGACGTCACTACTCACCATACCTTGCCTGACTTCATTATGAACCGTGGCGGCGTTTCTCTGCGTCCGGGCGATGGCATCATTCACTCATGGCTGAACCGTATGCTGTTGCCTGATACGGTTGGTACCGGTGGTGACTCCCATACCCGTTTCCCAATTGGTATTTCCTTCCCGGCAGGTTCTGGTCTGGTGGCGTTTGCTGCTGCGACGGGGGTGATGCCTTTGGATATGCCAGAATCGGTGTTGGTTCGTTTTAAAGGGCAGATGCAGCCCGGTATTACTTTGCGTGATTTGGTTCATGCGATTCCTTACTATGCGATTCAGCAAGGTCTGCTGACGGTTGAAAAGAAAGGTAAGAAAAACATCTTCTCTGGCCGTATCCTCGAAATCGAAGGTTTGCCAGATCTGAAAGTTGAGCAGGCGTTTGAGCTGGCAGATGCTTCTGCGGAGCGCTCTGCGGCGGGCTGTACCATTAAATTGGATAAAGCGCCGATTATTGAATACCTGCAATCTAATATTGTGCTGCTGAAATGGATGATTGCCGAAGGTTATGGTGATCGCCGTACATTGGAACGCCGCGTAACGGGTATGGAAAACTGGCTGAAAGATCCTCAATTGCTGGAAGCCGATACTGATGCAGAATATGCAGCGGTTATCGAAATCGATCTAGCCGAAATTAAAGAACCTATTCTGTGTGCACCGAACGATCCAGATGATGCCCGTTTACTGTCTGATGTGGCGAACAGTAAAATCGATGAAGTTTTTATCGGTTCTTGTATGACTAACATTGGTCATTTCCGTGCCGCCGGTAAGTTATTGGATCAACATAAAGGTCAATTACCGACTCGTTTGTGGGTTGCTCCGCCAACAAAAATGGATGCGGCTCAACTCACAGAGGAAGGTTATTACAGCATCTTTGGTAAGAGTGGAGCACGGGTTGAAATTCCTGGCTGTTCCTTGTGTATGGGTAATCAGGCACGCGTTGCTGATGGTGTAACTGTGGTTTCTACTTCGACTCGTAACTTCCCGAATCGTCTGGGAGCGGGTGCGAATGTTTACCTGGCATCGGCTGAACTGGCGGCTGTAGCTTCTCTGTTGGGACGTCTGCCTACACCGGAAGAGTACCAGCAATTTATGGCTAAAGTTGATGAAACCGCGGAAGACACTTACCGTTATCTCAATTTTGATCAACTGAACCAATACACCGAAAAAGCGGATGATGTGATTTTCCAAACTGCGGTGTAATTTCGATATATTGCAATATGAACGAATGGGAGGTAAAAACCTCCCATTCAGATTATTGATAAAGTGCTGGTTTTTTATCCGGCACTTTGTTTTAATTAAGGTCCGTTCACCAAACGGAGCTTGCCACTATGTTAAGAACACCGCCTCCCCAGACTTTCCCGCCCGAAACGCTCTCGCTTGACGAGCTGGTGCCCAAAGATCATCTGGTCCGTAAAATCGATGCTGCTATTGATTTCGAATTTATCCGCGAATTAGTCGCCCCGTTGTATTGCCACAATAATGGCCGTCCTGCTATCGATCCGGTCATGCTGATTAAAATGATGTTACTCGGCTACTTGTTTGGCGTCCCCAGTGAACGCCGTCTGGTACAGGAAATTCAGGTTAATGTGGCTTACCGCTGGTTTCTGCGCCTCGGACTGACAGAAAAGGTCCCTGATGCCTCAACCCTGAGCCAGAACCGCCGCCGCCGTTTCAATCATACCGCGGTCTTCCAACAGATTTTTGACCACATTGTTGAACAGGCGATAGCCAAAGGATTTGTGGGCGGACACGTACTCTATACCGACAGCACCCACCTGAAAGCCAGTGCCAATCCGCATAAATCGGAGAATGTCATGCGGTCGGTTCCTCCCGGCGCCTATGTTGACGCCCTGGATAAAGCCGTCACTCAAGACCGGGCGGCAGCCGGAAAAAAAGCCTGAAGCCAGCCCTTAAGGAACGGCAGAGAAAGACGAAGGTCAGTACCACTGCTCCGGAAAGCGGGTTTATGCACCGGACCAACAAACCCAGGGGGTTCTTTTACCTTGACCACCGTACCGTGGATGGGCAAGTCGGTATTATCACCGATACCTACGCCACACCGGGTAATGTCCACGACAGCCAGCCTTTTATCAAGCGTTTGACGCGTCAGTTAGAGCGTTTTGCTCTCAATCCCCTTGCGGTTGGGTTGGATGCGGGCTATTTTACGGCCCCGGTTTGTTATCTGACGGAACAGTTAGGCATGACGCCCATTATCGGTTATCGCCGCCCAAACAAGGGACCGAACACCTTTCAAAAGAAACACTTCACCTATGACAGGCAGCAAGATTGCTATGTCTGCCCTCAGGGCGAAAACCTGATTTATACTACAACCGACCGTCAGGGATACCGGCATTATCAAGCGCCGGCGACTCTCTGCCAGAGCTGTCCGCAGCGTGATGCCTGCACTCACGCGAAAGGCGGAAAAATGCTAACCCGCCATGTCTGGGAGGCCAGTAAAGAGCAGGCCAGAGAAAACCGATTAACCCCGTGGGGGAAGAAGCTCTATAAGCGAAGAAAGGAGACGATAGAGCGTAGTTTTGCGGATGCGAAGCAGCATCACGGGCACCGCTATGCCCGTTTTCGTGGGTTGCAGAAAGTGCAAATACAGTGTCTCCTGGCGGCAACAGCCCAAAATATCAAGAAGATAGCTTTGCTGGTCGCAATGCTGTGTTGTTTTTATCTCTGGAGAGCAAGTATTTTATTGCAGGAGAAGCGAAAATAGCGCCCTGACGGGGGATAAACCGGGTTAATGAGGAGAATGGATGGCATTATGATTCATAATGAAAGGAACAAACCTCGTTAAAAATAACGAGGTTTGTCAGCGGTCTGAATGGGAGGTAAAAACCTCCCATTTTAGATTGCTGGCTTTTAATGTTTCGACTATCACTGCTGAGTGTTTATCAATGATAAAACAAGTGTTAATAAAGGCTGTTTTTTGCTTGTCAATGTAGTTTTAAAGTGGTTTTAAAATCTGGAAAAAAGGCAAACGTATCGTTAAAAAGCAGATAAAAACTTTAATCATTAAAGGTAAAAAGTAGTGATTAATGGTTTTTAAAAGTGGGTGAAAGATGTGATGCTATGCTAACTATCAGGGTAGGGTTGCACTTTATTCATAATTCAACTAAGGATAAGTTTACTATGAGATTCTCCTGATCACGCCGTTCTCCGGTGTTTGGATGTCTGACTGTCTTTAAGTTTCGTATGTTGTTTGAACACTCTTAATGCAATCCGATTAAATAATGCTATGTGTGCAGCTCTATCAGGTCTGTGAGTGATAATTTATCTTCCCAAAAGGTGACATTCAGTGTCTAGTGTAGTTCGTTTTTTATCCTACAGGGTCGTCTTATCGTTTTTGTTGCTACTTCAGTATCTAACAGTATCTAACGGTAGTGAACTGACATATCAGAGTGAATTACAATGGATTTTTCTTTTTCTATCTGCAATGTTTTTCTATCAATCGCAATAACACTTTTCCCTTCATTGATCTGGCGATGATTGGTCTAGGAATTAGGAATACAGGGTTTTAATTGAAGCGTCATTATTGATAGCTTTGGTAATATTAGCAATACAGTATCTAAGGGGGGAGTGAGTAAAAGTGGTGTGCTGTTTAAGCCATTTAAATTGTAATTCTCTAAATTTCTGAATGAACTTCTAGCTAAATAACGTATATGGACACCGACTCAATTCAAGTGGGTGAGTAAATTTTTCTGACAACGTAGTCGCAAACATATATTCGGCTTCAATGAACCCTGATGAAAATCCGCACTCTCTGCCCTCATTATTTCAACTGTCTCGATAGACTGAGTTATTTACCAGGTTCACAGAGAGTCGGTTCTACCTGTCAGTACATCAATTTATGGACTTCTACATCATTTACATCATGGGTCACTCATCGTGGTTCATAACTCGATTGTTGGCTGACCAGAGCCCAGGCTATTCGGGCATTTTTATTTGCCAGGGCAACTGCCGCTTTATTGAGCCCGCTGCGGGCTATCACGCCTTTTAACCAGCGTTGTAATCCATTACATTGTTCGTCAGGGATTTTTTGCACCCGATAAACAACTGAACGGGTACCATGAATCAGTATTCCTCGCAAATAGCCATCCCCGCGTTTCGTGATACCCAATAACCTGACTTTGCCACCACTGCTGTGTTCTCTTGGAACCAGTCCCAGATAACGGGCAAAATGGCGGCCATTTTTGAAATCCGTACTCTCTCCCAGCGCTATCATCAAAGCGGATGCCCCCAGTGGACCAATACCCGGTAGCGTCAGTAGACGGCGAATATCTTCCTCTTGTGCGTTCAAATGGTTGAGGCGTTTATCCAGTATTTTCAGACGCTGCTGCTGTTCTTTGAGTTCAAGCAAGAGTTCCTGAAATAATTCACGGCTTAGCGGGGTCAGGTCATTTTCCGCGTTTTCCAGATGCTCAGGCAAACATTGCTCAACCTTGTGAGCGCTTTCGGGTATGGCAATGCCATATTCTAAGCCTAATCCCCGTATTTGATTAATCAGCGCCGTTCTGTTTTTCATTAGCCGTTGACGAACACGATGCAAACACTGAATATCCTGTTGTTTCTGTGTTTTTTCCGGCACATAACGCATCCCTGGACGGCTGTCTGCTTCCACAATAGCCACGGCATCATTTTTATCATTCTTGCTGCCCATTCTGAATGGGGCGACATATTGGGGGCTGATTTGCTTCACCTCATGACCAAAGCGTTTAACGTTTAAATTGTCGGCTCCAGTAATTTGCGCTGCCACAAGCCTCCATCACTATTTTGGAAGGGGGTTGTTGAGCAATGAATGTCATCAGTTTATCGCGCGTTACCACGGTATTTTTAATCATTTTTCCGAGCGGAGACGCAATATGTAATTGAAACACTCGCTTTGCCAGATCAATGCTGATAACTTGTTCCATTGGACACCTCTTCATATTTTTGCTGATGTATTCAGCATGGCTCAATGAAGCCGTTTTAGGGAGGTGTCCATTTCATTATTTTATAATTCTGCTACGCATGACCTTCTTCAACCCATTGTTATACATAGAATTATGAGTAGTATAAGATGTGGCGCTATTTTGGAATCTTATTTAGAAGTGCCACCCAAAATAGCTGCAAAGACCAGAAAATAACCTCCATTAATTCATATCTTTTATTGATGTCAGCGAGTAGGTTAGGTATGTCATTGGTATAGATAAAAACAGTCATCGTCAGAATCAATTTTTATGAAATATGATGATCAAATCGTTTTGGTGATGAAAAGTTCCATAAAAAGTAAGATCCGATCCTGATGTTATTGATGCGGAGGATATTAGAATAGCATCAATGATTTTATCGTTAATGGGAATAATTTGCATGAGTGATCCTCGCTTTTTTATACTTTCCAATCTGGATGACGTCACAAAAAGCATACCATCGGCGTAGATTACTCCATTGTTGTGTCAATTCAGGGTAGTCTGATAGTCAACCAGATTGGTATTCGCCTCTGCACGAAAATAATTTTGTTTAGCACAGCCCAGACGGTGCTGGGTTAATGCTGGAATATGGTGTTTAATTGATAGCTCTAGGCCAATATTACAGACTTTAAGTAACAACTCTATGTTAAATAATAATATTAATGTTGAAAATTTTCATAGAGTTATTATTCGGTATGATGGATATGTTAATTAGATAAATATTTTTAAAGAGATTTTCGACAAATTTTCTTCATTGTCACGTTATTTTGAATATAATGAGGTTCCTAAGGATAAGTAAAGTAATTAAATAATAAGCTAGAATCACAGTAGGTACTTTATTCACAGGTGCTATCTTTAAATTTTATGGTTTTTAATCCTTTTTAACATAACCTAAGGAAGGCGGTTACGGAGTATCTTGATACGGTTTTTAGTTAGTTGTAGTTGCATCGTTAGTTGACTATTAGTATTGATGAGGATGTTTTTATGCGCACTTTATATTTTTTCTCTTTTTTCTTGCTTTTGTTGTCCGCTTGTTCAGTAAATCTCTCTCCATATGAGCTGGAGGCTAGGCATTATGTTTATCTCTCTAGAAATGATTTTGATCCTAACTTTAAAACACATGTGAATAATTCTATTAAACTTCTAATTCCTTTCTTTGAGCAATTTTATAGAGAAGGAGTTAATGATCGAGAAAATAATATCAGTTCGCAGAAGTTTGAGCAAAAAATTAGTTATTTTAAGAGTGATGATTTCATTCAAAGAATCGACATGTCAGAAACATTTATTTCACCAAAAGTACATGTGAAAAGAATTGACAATAGTCAGATTTCAGCTAAGAATAAAAAAGCATTAATTGAGGGGTTCATCAACTCGTACCGGGCTGGCTACTATGGAAAGTAATAATATTAACCATAAACTTATTAATAAATTCTTATCTAAAGCAGGTGGGGTTTTTTTATTTGGGCTGATTCCTATATTTCTAATTTTCCTTATTTTTTATTTTGATAAAGAGTCTTTTATTATCTTAAAGTTAAATGAAATATCTTTTCATGATAAAGGAAGTATTTCATCAGAATATATATTGATTAGTGAGATTGCTGTTAGTTATACTTTAGTAATTACACCTTTCTTATCAATTATTTTGTTTATTTTATGGGGGGAATATTTCGTTATGAATAAAACAAAGATAACCACATATGAGTTACTGAAGCTAATTTCTTTATATGGGGTTGTTTTTGTGGTTTTCGTGTTTTTTGGGTATTTCTATAGAAATGATTTGATAGATAATACTTTTTGGAATATTTTTGGAGGAAATTACTTTCTTTTGTTCATTTACTATGTTATGTATTTTTTTACCTATTATGTCATTTTTATTATGCTAGTAATCATTTGGTTTTATTTTCCATTGCATTATCTTAGATATAAGAATGTGATTTGATCACACTCTTATAAATTTATAACTAATGTACTGAAGGGATTAGATAATTATTTAATTTATCTGCAAATTTATCATCTATATATGAGGTTAAAATAGCTGTAATTATAATAAAAACAACCTTAAGAATAGTAGCGGGTATTGCTATTTTAGCTGTAATTATCATAGCGATACTAGTCAATATTCCGAGTAAAATTCCCGAAGCAAAACCACTCAAAACCATTGCTTCTATTTCCAGCATTAATGGTTTCCAATTACCCGTTTCAAATCCTTCGACTATTTTATCCCTTATTTTTTCTACTTTAATAACTTTATCTAACAAGGCAAAAGACTTACCCAGTCTTTGGAGATTATCAGACAACGTTTTAGCATCAATGTACCTGATTGCATTAGCAACAGCATTCCGATCAGCTTTATTTAATTTCGCATTAGGGTTAGAAATGACCTTATTCATAGTTTTCATCGCTTCATCAAAACTACGAATGCGTTTCCCTTGGAAATTTTTAATATCATTCTTTAGCTCATTTGCAATATCGTTGTACTTATCACCGAGATGTTTACTGATTTTCGCTGAAGCATCAGTAATTATTGCACTTGTATCTAATAAAATACTTTTTTCTTTTTCGGCTACTTTTTTCTTATTGTTGGGATGGCTATTAAACGTTGTATTTACTATTTTCTTTACCGTTTTATCCCTTTCATCTTCAGTAGTTAGTTTATTTTCTTTATACCAGTTATCCTGATGATTTTTTCGTGTGAAATAATGTGATTTCGCTTTTTTAAAGCTTTTTTTTAATTCAGTAATAATGCCTAAATTATTTATTTCAACTTCATAGGTATACTCTTTTAATCCTATTTTATAGTTTCTTACATTTTCAAATCGTAACGAATATGTCAATTCAACCTTGTTTTTTATAAACTCTTTTCTTCCTTCTTCTTTTCGAGCGAAAAATCTTAGTTTGTCAGTTCCTTTAAAATAATTATCAGTTAATGTTTCTTTTATATTTTTTACTTTACCATTTTCATCTAACTCAACATCATATTTATAATTATAATGTTGAAAGCTGGTTTTATTATTAGGAGTGAATTTAATTCCTTTATCGTATAGACTAAATGGATGTTGTCTAACTACAGGAATATTCAATTCTTTTGTTCTTTCTTTCTGCTTTTTTCCTCTCTGTTTGTTATTCTCTGAATTGGCATTTTGCTTTGATTCTAGTGTTAAATCAATCACAGGTTTATTTGATGATGGGTCTATCATTGTTAGCCCTATAGCCGTAAACTCAATAATTTCTCCTGTATCAATAGAGACCTCATGGAATGTAATTGCTGAATTTGGATCTCGCTTTAATAATCCTCCACTATTTGAACTACTTTTATCATTATTACCATTACGACTACTACTCCAACCATAGTCTCCTTTTCCTCCTTTTTCAGAGGTTACAGTAAGAGAATCACCAAGGCTATCATTTGAATCTACTGAATTGTTTTTAGCCATAAGAAGTCCTTATTCTTATAAAAAATACGTAAATACTATATAAGATAATATATACAGAATATCGTTGGGTCACTTCAATGCTGAAAGTCAATTTTATTCTAACAAAAAGGGCTATGACGTATTATAAGTTTTTTTAATACAAGGCTATAGTATATGAGCTGATTAAGCTGAAGGGCATAAAAATCTATGGTCACCCTCGTTTTTGCAATCATTTCATTGAACGTTGATTCGACAAAAAGCAGATGAAATAGTCTCTCTATATCTGTATATTTCTCCATATGACCCACACTTCCTTTAATGGAGATAAACTAAATGCCAATAAGATACTTACCAGCCCTATAAACTCGGAAATGAAGGCATTTTATGTACGTTCATGTTTCTAAATTATTTATGATCCACTGAGGAACTAAGCATCTATTTCAATGATCATAGATTAAATCTGTCTCCCATACGTCTTAAAGTTTTAACATGGGGGATATTGAAGAAGATTATAATTTATCTGATGAAGCCTAAAATCGATTAGGCGCGTCTAATTATTCTTAGACGCGCTAGCAATATTTGTTATGTTGAACATTGATGAGTAAATAGTTATTCCCTAGAAATGAAAATTATATTTCATAATCAAAGACAATGATATCGTCGACAGAATCTGTAAGGAGATCTTTTAACTTGTCATGAGCAGGGTGAGACAAATAGTTTGAAATAGCTTTTTGATCATCAAATATCATAGTGATAGCATGTGTAAAACCTTTATTCTTATTTTCACTACTTACATTACCTCCCCACTCAACAACGGAAGAAATACCTTTGATTTGATGTGGCATCGAAATCGCGGTATCTCTTATCGTCGTTAATTGTTGTTCTTGTATTTCGGGTGCGAATTTTAACAAAAGAATATGACGTATCATAATGGCTCCTGAAAAGTATCTTTGTTTTTCCAGACAAGATAGAAAATAGCTGGTTGTATTGCAAGGCTCTTGAATATACCTCATCGATTCGTGGATGTGTGTTCGATTTTGCTGTTTTTGTTTCTCTGAGATATTATTAATTATAGTGTATTTGTCTATATTTGCACTAAGGCTGAACTCTTCTCCGATGAAAGCCATAGCAGACATAAACTTCAAGGATAGCTTGGGGTGGACATTTCGGTTATTCAGGTGCAAACCATATCGTTGTGTCGGCATAGAGGCGTTAGTCTCACACTTCTTGCAGTTTGTGGGCTGATTCTGGGGCGGAATTGCTAGGAAATTTAGAACGGAAAGAAGCACCGGAGGTTAATGATGGACTACGAATTTTTGCTGGATGTCACTGGGAAGGTGACTAGCCGATTCTCAATGGATCATGAAGCTATTGGTCAGTGGCTGAATGAAGAAGTTAACGGTGATTTAACGGTAATAGATAAGGTTGCCGCAGCACTGGCTGAAATTAAAGGTAGTGAACGTCAATGGCAACTTGTGGGTCACGAATATACGCTGCTAATGGATGAGGAAGAGGTTATGGTTCGTGCTAATCAGCTTGAGTTTGAAACCGATTCGATAGAGGAGGGCATGAGCTATTACGATAATGAGAGCCTGTCTTTTTGTGGTACCAAGGATTTTCTTGATATGTTGACTGATTATCGGGACTTTATTTTAAAAAACGATTGGTAAAAAGCTGTATATAGACAAAAAGAATTCTCTGGCACGATAGATTTTTTTCTTACTGTTAATGGTTGTTATGAAGGATAGTCATTGAGTAATTTTACTCAATTATAGTTGAATAGCTAAAGAATTAAGGTGGTTTTAATGGAAGATATCAATCTGTCTGGTGGCATTAATGAAGCTACAAGCTGGCTCATTAATCATCAGGATTTAATCATTCAATATCTGGTCAATACTGTTGCGGCTATTCTGATTCTTATTCTGGGATTGATGGCGGCGAAACTCATTAGTAAGGGTGTGAGAAGAGTTATGTCATTGCGCGGCATTGATGTAACGGTATCAGATTTCCTGGCTGCTATTGTTCGTTATTCGATTATTGCGTTCACTATTATTGCAGTTTTGGGCAAATTAGGCGTTCAGACGGCTTCTGTCATTGCGGTTATCGGTGCTGCTGGTTTAGCTGTTGGTTTGGCTTTACAAGGTTCTTTATCCAACTTTGCCGCGGGGGTATTGTTGGTGGCTTTTCGTCCAATTCGTGCGGGCGAATATGTTATTCTGGGCGCGGTTGAGGGCACAGTTGTTCAGGTGCAGATTTTCTCTACTACATTGCGTACAGCGGATGACAAGATCATCGTAATCCCGAATGGGAAAATTATTGCTGATAATGTTATTAATACCAGTCGTGAACCGAATCGCCGAACTCAGATTATGGTCGGTGTTGCGTATAATGCGGATATTGATGAAGTTAAAAAAGTATTAGGTGAAGTTATTGCCGCAGACAATCGTATTCAGCATGACAAAGGCGTGACGATTCGTTTGCATGAAATGGCGCCTTCTTCACTGAATTTTGTTGTGCGTGTATGGACTGCCAATGGCGATGCTTGGGAGGTCTATTGGGATTTGATGGAGAATTTTAAGCGTACATTGGATAAACACAATATCAGTATTCCTTATCCACAAATGGATGTTTATTTGCATCAGAACCAAGCTATGGCGCGGAGTAAAATGGGTGATTAATTCAGAGGATATTGGATAATAACCATCTGGTGGCGTGAATAGGCTGTAAATCTTTACCGGTAAATCAGCGCCGCGCTGTGGATAGCGCGGACGCTCTATTATTCTGGCTTATTTTACTGGCATAAGGTATTAAGGTTGTTTTTAATAAAATCATCGCTGATATCTTCTGTCAGTGCTATTTTCTTGTTATCAGACAAGCAAAGGATAGCAGACGAAACATCTGAAGTATGGAAATTAATATCAGCAGTGACTATCCCATCTCCTTTTTCCCCCCGTATTTTAAGAACGAAACGTTCACAGCCTTTTTCACATAAGAAAGGCTGATGATTACTGAGCTCCACATCTGTAATATTTGCTGTACCAATATAATATTCAATTATTTCATAGTGGTTTAATGTCTCTTCAACATCATTTCGCAGCAAATAGTAGTTTCTGACAGTAAGAGCGGCAATAATAATGATTGCTAACAGCATGAAACCCGTAATTTTTTTCAAAATAACCTCTTCCTCTTATTTTCATAGCATTGATAGATTCATTAATGCTTTTAGTGTGTATTAGCTTGATTTTCTTTGAATTAATCAAATAGTTTTCCTATAAAAACCTGCTTTTTGGTTGGTTATTAAAATTTCTTATGATCAATTAGAAGCATTTATTTCCTCTAATGAGCTATTCTTCTTAATATTCTGAACATTGAAATAGCAAAGTGAATAATTATTGAGGAGTTTTTTTATGTTATCGACATTTGTGCAGGGTTTTTTTCTTAGCGCAGCAATGATTTTGCCTCTTGGTCCACAAAATGCTTTTGTTATGCAGCAAGGTAGCAGGAGACAATTTCATTTGATGAGCGCAACTTTGTGCGCGATCAGTGATGGTTTTCTGATTGGTGTCGGTGTATTTGGTGGTAGTGCATTACTGAGTCAGTCAACTTTACTCTTGCAATTTGTCACCTGGGGGGGTGTTGCTTTTTTATTCTGGTATGGATGGGGGGCCTTACGTGTGGTTTTGTTTGCCAATATTGAACAGGTGCAGGCGAGTAGTACAGCAAAAAACCGTTGGCGGGTCATTGCGATTATCTTTGCGGTCACTTGGTTAAATCCGCATGTTTATTTAGACACCATTGTTGTTCTGGGCAGTATTGGCGGCCAGTTATCCTCAGAACTCAGGCCCTGGTTTACTTTTGGTGCCGCAAGCGCTTCTGTTAGTTGGTTTTTTTCTCTGTCATTGCTAGCCGCATGGTTTTCCCCTGTGTTAAGTAAGCCGCTTTCTCAACGGATTATTAATGGGTTTATCTGTGTCATTATGTGGTATATCGCATGGCAACTTGCTAAGCAGGGATTACTAATTTCTGATTGAGCTGGACACTTCTTTGCATGCACTCTCTGTGTTAGTGTTTTATTCATCCCATGTATATTTCGGTTTTTCCGTGGGATGAACATTTTCTGTAACAGGTTTTCTTCGGAGGTTGTGTGAAATTGAAATCATTAGGGTTGGCCGCCATGTTAAGTGCCGGGGTGCCACTTGCTGCACAGGCTGCTGATTTACCCGGAGTCCCTCATGTTATTACTTCTGGTAATGCGGTAGTGAAAGCTGAACCGGATATAGCAACATTGATGATTAACGTCAATATTTCTGCTAAAGATGCTTCTGGAGCTAAAAAGCAGGTTGATGAGCTGGTTGCTAAATATTTTGATTTTCTGAAAAAGAACGGCATTGAAAAGAAAGATATTGATGCAGCGAATCTGCGTACTCAGCCTGATTATGAGTATGACAATGTATCTGGCAAATCGGTGCTGAAAGGTTATCGTGCGATCCGTTCAGTGGAAGTGAAGGTTCGTAAGTTAGAGCAACTTAATGATCTGCTAGATGGAGCATTAAAAGCGGGTTTGAACGAAATCGTATCTGTTCAGTTTGGGGTGGACAATCCGCAAAAATATCGTGATGAAGCCCGTCAGAAAGCCATTGAGAATGCGATTGAACAAGCTGATGCACTGGCGAAAGGCTTTAATAGCAAAGTGGGTTCGATATACAGTATCAATTACCGAGCGCCAGAGATAATTGACCATATGAAGTATCGCAATTCTGATGTGATGATGGCGGGAGGTGCTGCTGCTGGAGTGGGTGAAACTTACCAGCAGGATAGCATCAATTTCAGCGATCAGGTTGATGTTGTGTTTGAACTAAAACCTTAATCCGTGTCATCTTGTCTTAACATCTGACGCCCAAGTTTCAATAGGGCGTCAGTCACCTTTTTCATGGTCCTGCTTTCCGGTGCGAAACGATGCCAATAGAGCATCCGGCGCTGACATAAACCCGGCGTCAGGTCGATCAGTTCACCATTTTTCAATTCCTGATCAATCTGTAAATGAGGGATCATACAACAGGTGGAACCCTGTTTTGCCAGTTGTACAAAGGCTTCAGATGAGTTGACGATATGACATGGAACGCTGCCCGGCGACAACTCGAAGTTCTGTTGTAAAAATGCCTGATGCATATCATCCAGATGGTCGAATGCAACCGCAGGGGCTTTTAGTAACGCTGAACGGGTAACTCCATTTGGGAAATAGCGGGCAGCAAATTCTGGCGAGGCGACAAACAGATAATCCAGCGCTCCTAATTTATCGACCAGACAACTGGGTAAGGGTTGTGGTTGAATACTGACCGCGCCAACGACTTCACCTCTTCTTAACTGTTCCTGAGTCCGAGTTTCATCTTCAACTTGAATATTGAGTCGGATAGGCAAATCAGCAAGTACCGGATGTAGTGCCGGCAACAGCCAGGTTGCTAAGCTGTCAGCATTGACTGCCAACGAAAGCAGCAATGGCGTATCTGTCCCCTGTTCATCACCTAACCACTGCTCTTCCAACAACTCTACCTGATGTAATAGCGCCAGTAGTTTTTGTCCTTGTTCGGTGGGGCGCGGGGGAACGGTGCGTACTAGCAGAGGCTGGCCGAACAGATTTTCCAACTGTTTGATACGTTGAGAAACCGCGGATTGAGTGATACAGAGTTTTTGGGCTGCGCGTTCGAAACCACGTTCACGGACAACAGCATCCAAGGCTTGCAGTGTTCGGTAATCAGGACGTTTCATTACAGAAAGATTCTCCATTTATGTTTCCGCCTAGCACTATTTATGTTTCCGTATAGCACTATTTATGTTTCCGTATAGCACTATGCCATATTTTTCTGATGGATGAGGCAATTTATCTGGTGTGTTGTAAAGCCTCACCTGCCAAAGATTACCGATGTTACATCCAATTTTGGAGAAATTTCGTTGATTGTTGGCCTTTATGGGAAGGGGGTTCCATTTTTGAAGGTTACGTTTGTTAACGTGGTTGAATAAATAATATGCTCGGGGAACAACAACTGTGTGAAGTTGTTTTGGTTAGCTTAATAATTAGCTTTTGATTGAATTAGGGTGATTGAATTAAGGATTGTTTGCATGTTTCGTTTAAGTGTGGATTTTTCATAAAATTGTCTAAAAGACGTTACTTTTGGCTATTTAATAATAATAAAAATGTAAGTAAGGTTACTTTATTATGCTGTCACTGAAACATGTTGCACAATTAACATACAATACTTTGCAGTTATATATGGATCAGAGAGGAATAGATTTGGCGGTCGGTCCTGTCTCTGACAGCGATGCAAATATGCTAACGGGAGCATATGGTGAGCTTAACTGGGACTATTATATTACAGAGATCGGTAATCGACATGACTGTTTCAGCTTATGTATAAAATTTGTCATATCAAGGGAAAATTTTCAAATTGAATCTGCTCCCGCTGGAGTCGCTTTGTCCATATATGATTTGAGTGATAAGAGTTTTAACATCCATGTATTGGAAAATTTTGTGAAAGATATGGAAAATCATCCGTTGCATAGAAAGATGCTTTTGTATACTCTATATGCAACATTGATTTTCATGAATATGTCTGGTGGTGAAGACATCAGGATTCATGAACCTGTTAAGGATAAAATAGCTTACTATCGTTCGTTTGGTTTTGAGCTGGAGCGCTGCGGATATGTAATGTCATGTGATATTAAAACATTAACGGCAAAGTTGGAGAGTAGGTCTAAGGAGTCAGTTCTTTGACATCTAGTTCTTTAACATCTCTGCGTTTATATATGCGTTATGGTATCTAGGTAGAGCCAGGTAAAATAGCTATTTTGTTTATTCAGATTTGTTGCGATGGTCATAACAGAGAGATTTTGTCGGGAATTTTTTTCCTGTATGACGAAATCAGTTCAGTAATATGAAGTTGTTTTATGAGGTGTTGATAATGAGAACACAAAAAGAACCGATGTTCGATACCATTCAAACGTATAAAAAAGTTGGGGAGACCTTGGATTTTCTCATGAAAGTAGGTCCGGCTTTGGAAGAACATGCTCAGGCACCAAGCCAAGAAAAGCAAGGTCGTCGTCGTAACAAAGAAGCAGCATAAACATCACTCTTTTTGTCGCCCGCCCTATGGCGGGTTTTGGCATCATTTAATCTTATATTTCCCGTGACTTATCCTATTCAACTTTAATTGAATTGCGGTTTCTTTGTTGCTATCAAAGTTTATACTAGTCGAGGTCTTTCCTTGTAACTGATATAGGCAATGAATTGATATGACTCAGGACGAATTGAAAAAAGCAGTGGGTTGGGCAGCACTCGAATTTGTTACACCAGGAACCATTGTGGGCGTGGGGACTGGTTCAACGGCTTCACATTTTATTGATGCCCTCGGTTCCATTAAAGATCAGATTGAAGGAGCAGTATCCAGCTCTGAGGCTTCTACTGAGAAGTTAAAAAGCTTGGGCATTCCTGTATTCGATTGTAATGAAGTGGATTCCCTTGATATCTATGTTGATGGCGCGGATGAAATCAATGGCAATATGCAGATGATTAAAGGCGGTGGCGCTGCATTAACGCGTGAAAAAATCATTGCTGCAATAGCGAAAAAATTCGTTTGTATTGTTGATGCTTCTAAAAAAGTTGATGTATTAGGTAAATTTCCTCTGCCGGTCGAAGTAATTCCAATGGCTCGCGCCTATGTCGCTCGTGAGTTGGTTAAGTTGGGGGGAGTACCAAAATATCGTCAGAATGTTGTGACTGATAACGGCAATATGATCCTTGACGTGCATAATCTAGCCATACTCGATCCTGTTGAGTTAGAGAATAAAATTAATCGTATCTCAGGTGTGGTGACTGTAGGATTATTTGCTAACCGTGGTGCGGATATTATATTGATGGGAACACTTGATGGAGTGAAAACCATCACTCAATAATATTATTCATAGAGGGCGAAGTTCTTCGCCCTTAAAAATTTTTCACTGTTAAAATCGGAGAAGAATTTAGTGATATATTTTATATCTATGATTGTTATTTAACCTAAATCCTAATTTTGTGCTCTTTCAGATCATTTTATTCCGCATAATAACTACTTTGTTAAGACTTATGTGACGGGAATAGCAATCGTTTATATTGCTGTGTTCGTTTTTTTTGTTATGTTGAGAGAATGAATCTTAAATGTAACGAAGCGTAACAATAGGCAGGATAAATGGTTAAGGTATCTCTGGAAAAAGATAAGATTAAATTTTTGCTATTGGAAGGCGTGCATCAGAGCACGGTAGAAAATCTGCGAGCAGCCGGTTATAGCAATATCGAATATCATAAGGGAGCGTTAGATTCCGAAGAGTTAAAAGAGGCAATTCGTGATGCCCATTTTGTTGGTATCCGTTCCCGCACACAACTGACCGAAGACATTTTCCAGGCAGCCGAAAAATTGGTTGCTGTAGGTTGTTTCTGTATTGGCACCAATCAGGTTAATCTGAAAGCGGCTGCGAAACGTGGTATCCCTGTCTTTAATGCGCCATTTTCTAATACCCGTTCTGTCGCTGAAATGGTCCTTGGTGAATTGCTGCTGCTGCTGCGTCGTATCCCTTTAGCGAATGCGAAAGCTCATCGAGGCGTGTGGGATAAGCAGGCTAAGGGCTGCTATGAAGTGCGTGGGAAAAAACTGGGTATTATCGGTTACGGTCATATTGGTACTCAGCTTGGTATTCTGGCTGAAAATATCGGTATGGATGTCTACTTTTACGATATTGAAAACAAATTGCCATTAGGTAATGCTCATCAGGTACGTCATTTGTCAGAATTACTGAATATGAGTGATGTGGTGAGTTTGCATGTACCAGAAACGCCATCAACTAAAAATATGATTGGTGCAACCGAACTTACATTGATGAAACCGGGTTCTATCTTGATTAATGCTTCACGTGGAACGGTGGTGGATATCCCGGCATTATGCGATGCATTGGAAAGTGAACATCTGTCAGGGGCGGCTGTGGATGTGTTCCCCATTGAGCCGGCGACCAATAATGATCCGTTTGAGTCACCGTTGTGTAAATTTGATAATGTGTTGCTGACGCCACATATTGGAGGTTCTACCCAAGAAGCGCAGGAAAATATTGGTTACGAAGTCGCCGGAAAGTTAGCGAAATACTCTGACAATGGTTCTACCTTATCGGCAGTAAACTTCCCAGAAGTGTCTCTTCCTGTTCATGCTGATGATACCAACCGGTTTCTGCATATTCATGAAAATCGGCCGGGTATATTGAACAGTATTAACCAAGTGTTTGCTGAACAGGATATCAATATTGCCGCTCAGTATCTGCGTACCAGTGGGGATATGGGTTATGTGGTTATTGATATTGTGACTGAAAATCCGGCTCAAGCTGAAATGGTATTTCAGAAACTGAAAGCATTGCCGGGTACTATCCGTTCTCGTCTGCTTTACTGATTATTTTGATATGTCACAAATGGGCGTTTTGTATAAGGCGCCTATTTTTTTACTGCCAATGCCAGATTTTTTCAGGTGTGATGATTTCTGGTAATGGAATATCCCATTCGGCTGTTGGTAGTGTATCGACTAACTGGCAGTTATGTGCCAAACCTATCGGATAGAAGTTTTTTTGTTGCCATTGCTTCAATGTACGATCGTAAAAACCACCACCCATGCCAAGCCGCTGCCCTGTGCGGGCAAAAGCAACCAGCGGGATCATCATGATATCCAGCTCTGATAACGGTAAAACCTGCCTAACATCTAGCGGTGGCTCTTCTATATTGAAGCGATTTCTGACAAGCGGGGTATTGGGTTGATAGTTTAAAAACAGCAGATGGTGATGACGGAAAGGATGTAATACGGGCAGATAGATCTGCTTATTTTGCTGCCAGAGTTGGTTAATCAGTGGACGGGTATCGAGCTCACCATCAAACGAAAGAAATAGTGCGATTTTGTTGGCTTGGCAAATTTTGGGGTGGTTGAGCGCTCGCTCAGCAGCTTGTCTTGCAAACAGCGATTGTTGTTCAGAAGTGAGTTGACGACGTTGCTGGCGTATTTTCTTTCTAATGCTTTGTCTGAGTGATAATAGAGACTCTGATTGCATAGAACCTGCGATGGATAGCAGCAGCGATTAAGGTTGAGATTCTCCAAGATGCCGTTACAGGTAGTAACCCTTGAACCCTTGGTTCAAGGTGAACGCAGCGTCGCAGCTTTTAGGCTTCTCGGCCAAACCGAGCATGCACACCAGACTACGGAGCACCACATTCTATAATGTATGAAATATCGGCTCAGGGGACTTTCCCCGTTCACGAACATCTCAGAGAAATTTATTCAGTGCTTGTAAGCAACTTTGTGACACCTATTGTATGAAACTAAACACAGAAAGCAACTAATTCTCGAATGATTCACTCACTAATGTATGATTTATCAATAGAATTCATTCATTTGGTGAAATAGTGCTCTCAGTGATGCGACCTTGTTCCACCAGTGCTTGTTCTATAGTCTGTTGAAGCATCTTTATTTTCTGTTCCATATTATAGGCATAGTCACGGGTTTTCACTTTTTCTTGTGCCAATTCGTGACAGATATTCAATGCCACAATAAAAATCAGTTGTTCAGTATTGGTTACTCTGGTGCGCTCTTTCAAATCTTCTAAACGTTGTTCAAGTTCCACAGCCGCAGCCAGTAATGCTTCTTTTTGCTCTGATGGACAATTGACACGTAGTGACCGCCCAAAAATCTGGATATCTACCGGTTGTGCAGACATGACCCCTTCCTGACTTATTGCTGCGCTCCGGTTTTAATTCTGAATTATAGAATTGAAACCGGCGCCAATCATTATAACGCGATACCGACAGACAACTAACGATTAGCTAGGTTGTTGTCTGGTATAGCGACTCCCCTTGGTGGTAGCATAGCATGAACTTACACCGTCAACGATGACCAATACACATGTCTATACAGAATTCATTACCAGATTATCAATCTTTTGACGAAATATTGCATCAACAGTCAGTGGCGCTGACGGCAGCGGAGATGCATGGGTTGATTAGCGGCCTGCTGTGCGGCGGTAACCGCGACAGTAGCTGGCAGGTCTTAGTTCATGATTTAGCGAATGATGGGCTGGCTTTTTCCCATCCATTAGCTCAACAATTGCGTGAATTACGTGAAATCACATTTGAATCATTGGATGACAATAATTTCGCATTCAATTTATTGCTGCCAGATGAAGAAGATAATGTGTTTGAACGCGCAGATGCATTAGCGGGATGGGTTAACCATTTTTTGCTGGGATTAGGTGTTGCTCAACCGAAATTCGCGGATAGAAAAGAGATCAGTGAGATTATTGGCGATTTACGCAATATCGCTCTGCTTGGTTATGAAGAAGGTGATGATCAAGAAGAGTTGGCTCAGGCATTGGAAGAGGTCCTTGAATATGTGCGGGTGGCAGCACAGCTTTGCTATATCGCCTTTACTGAACCTAAAACCGTTTTAATCGCAAAAAATGACAAACCAACATTGCATTAATTGGTGTTTATTGAACGCAAAATAATTAACTCAGTCGCAGGAGAGGGTATGATCAAACAAGAATATTTATCCCGCCGTCAGGCTTTACTGGCAAAAATGGCTCCGGCCAGCGCAGCGATTATTTTTTCTGCCCCGCCTGCGCCACGAAATTCAGATAATGAACATCCCTATCGTCAGCATAGCGATTTCCTTTATTTGACTGGGTTTAATGAACCGGAAGCGGTGCTGATATTAATTAAGAGTGATGATAAGCATAATCATAGCGTGCTCTTTAATCGAGCGCGTGACCTGACTGCGGAAATTTGGTTTGGTCGCCGTCTTGGGCAAGAAGCGGCGCCGGAAAAACTAGGTATTGATCGCGCTTTGCCTTTTGATGATATCAAGGAGGAGCTTTATCTGTTGCTGAATGGTTTGGATGTGGTTTATCACGCACAGGGCGAATTTGCTTACGCCGATGAAATTGTCTTCCATGCGTTGGATATATTAAGAAAAGGCGGTCGTCGTAATCTTTCAGCGCCTTTAACGATAACTGACTGGCGCCCTTGGGTGCATGAAATGCGATTGTTCAAATCTAAGTCAGAAATTGAAATGATGCGCCGGGCAGGTGAAATTAGTGCGCAGGCCCATATGCGCGCGATGAGAGTTTGCCGCCCAGGTATGTTTGAGTATCAACTGGAAGCCGAAATTCATCACGAATTTACTCATCAGGGTGCTCGTTACCCTGCTTACAACACGATTGTCGGGAGCGGTGAAAATAGCTGTATTCTGCACTACACCGAGAATGAAAGTAGGATGAAAGAGGGTGACTTGGTGTTGATTGACGCAGGTTGTGAATATCTGGGTTATGCCGGAGATATCACCCGTACTTTCCCTGTTAATGGCAAGTTTACCCGCGCTCAGCGTGAAATTTACGATATCGTCCTGAAAACACTCAATGTCTCATTGGAGTTGTATAAGCCAGGCACCAGCATCAACAAAGTCACAGAACATGTCGTGCAGATTATGGTAGAAGAGTTGGTGAAACTGGGCATTATGCACGGTGAAGTTGAACATCTAATCGAAACTAAAGCCTATCGTCAGTTCTTTATGCATGGCTTAAGTCATTGGCTAGGGTTGGATGTGCATGATGTTGGTGACTATGGTGTAGAGCGTGACCGTATTTTGCAACCGGGAATGGTATTGACTGTTGAACCGGGGCTTTATATTGCACCGGATGCCGATGTGCCGATGGAATATCGTGGTATCGGTATCCGTATTGAAGATGACATTTTGATCACTGAAACAGGTAATGAAAACCTGACAGCCAGTGTTGTTAAAGAAGCTGATGAGATTGAAGCTCTGATGGCGAAAGCAAAACAGGGTTAAGTTAAGAATGAACGTGATTATCGTTGGTGGAGGCATGACCGGCGCGACGCTTGCGCTGGCGATATCTTCCCTAAGTAAGGGGCAGATTCATGTATCCCTGATTGAAGCAGCAGAGCCGGAGCAGAAACATCCCGGTTTTGATGCCAGAGCGATAGCACTGGCTTACGGTACTTGCCAGCGTTTACAACAGATTGGCGTTTGGTCTGTTCTGGAAGAGTATGTGATACCGATAACTCACGTTCATGTTAGTGATCGTGGTCATGCAGGGTTTGTGAACCTTTATGCAAAAGAATATAACATTCCAGCTTTGGGCAATGTTATCGAGTTGTATGATGCAGGGCAGTGTTTGTTCGGATTACTGAAAAATGCGCCTGGTGTCACGTTATATTGTCCATCCAAGGTTATGGCTGTTGAAAGAACCCTGTCATCGGTGGCTGTCACTCTGGACAGTGGTGAACGGCTGCAAGGTGAATTGCTGGTAGCGGCGGATGGCAGCCATTCTGCCATTGGTCGTGCCTGTAATATTCAGTGGCAACGGCACGCTTATGAACAGGTTGCTGTAATTACTAATGTACTGACTTCGGAGCATCCGCGAGGCAGTGCATTTGAACGTTTCACAGAACATGGGCCACTTGCTTTGTTGCCAATGTCTGGGGGGCGGAGCTCGCTGGTATGGTGCCATCAGTTGGCGCGGCAAAAGGAGATAGCGGGTTGGAATAATGAGCAATTTCTTCGGCAGTTACAGCAAGCATTTGGCTGGAGACTAGGGAAAATATTGGAAACCGGTCATCGTCATAGCTATCCATTGACACTATCTACTGCAAATCAACAAATTAGCCACCGATTGGCGCTGGTGGGAAATGCCGCGCAAACATTACATCCAATTGCAGGTCAGGGTTTCAATCTTGGTATGCGAGATGTGATGACACTGGCTCAGATTGTTTCTGAGGCTTTTGCTGCTGGACAGGATATTGGTACTTATCAGGTTTTGGCCAACTACCAACAACAACGAATTTTAGATCGAGAAAACACCATTGATATTACCGATGGATTGATACGGGTATTTGCCAATCGTTATTTTCCATTACAAATCGGGCGTAACTTTGGCCTGATGATGATGGAAAAATGCTCTCCTATGCGGGATATACTGGCCCGTCAGACTCTGGGTTGGGTCGCCCAAAGATAACCGCAGATCAAGCAGACAAAGTAAGAGGACGTTATATTATGCAATCATTTGACGTGGTTATCGCTGGTGGCGGTATGGTTGGTTTGGCGCTTGCCTGTGGCTTACAAGGCAGCGGCTTGCGGGTGGCGGTGGTGGAGAACTATCCGCCTGTTCAACCCGTTATTGCTGGAGAAGAGTATGCTTTGCGGGTTTCGGCGATTAATGCAGCCAGTGAACGCTTATTACAGCATCTTGGTGTGTGGCGACATATTCTGGATATGTGCACCAGTCCTTATCAGGAAATGGAAGTTTGGGAGCGGGATAGCTTTGGCCGTATTCAGTTCAGCGCGGCTGAATATGGGCTGGAATATCTTGGTCATATCATTGAGAATCGGGTTATTCGTGAAGCATTATGGAAAAAAGCGGATAGCTTATCTGATGTGACCATGTTGGCGCCGGCGGCTTTGCAACAGGTTGCCTGGGGTGAAAATGAAGCTTTTATGACTTTATCCGATGGTCGCATGTTAACCGCTCGTTTAGTTGTTGGCGCTGATGGCGCTCATTCATGGTTGCGTCAACATGCTGATATCCCTCTCACATTTTGGGATTATGAACATCATGCGTTGGTAGCCGCTATTCGCACCGAAGAGCCGCACGGCCGGGTTGCCCGCCAGGTCTTTTATGGTGAGGGTATTTTGGCGTTTTTGCCCCTTGCCGATCCCCATTTGTGTTCTATCGTCTGGTCATTACCGGGTGAAGTTGCTGAACGGTATAAACAACTTGATCATAAGCGTTTTAACCAGCAATTGGCGGTAGATTTTGATCTGCGCCTTGGTCAATGTGAACTGATGAGTGAACGTCTGACAATTCCACTGACCGGTCGTTATGCTCGTAATTTTGCGGCTCATCGTCTGGCCCTGTTGGGCGATGCCGCTCATACCATTCACCCATTGGCAGGACAGGGAGTGAATTTGGGCTTTATGGATGTCGCTGAACTGATAGGTGAATTGCGTCGTTTGCATGGTCAGGGAAAAGATATTGGTCAGCACTTTTATTTGCGTCGCTATGAGCGCCGCCGTAAACATGGCGCTGCTGTGATGCTGGCTGGCATGCAAGGTTTTCGTCAATTATTCGATGGCAATAATCCGGCGAAAAAACTTTTGCGGGATATCGGGTTATCTCTGGCAGATAATTTACCGGGAATTAAACCTAAATTACTTCGTCAGGCAATGGGGTTGAATGACTTACCGGACTGGCTCTCTTCTAAATCCTATTCGGCTGAAAAAATCTAATTTAGCCTCTGCTTATCGATAACTTTTTCTCATGTCTTGCTGAAATATGAATAGGTGATTTTATTCATATTTCAGTTAGATTGTAACAGAAAATGAGTGTTTTCTAAAGTTAATTGTTAATTTTGAGTATTATGACTCATTTTAATAGTTGAAAATTCTGCATACTCATAACACGTTTTTTGACGGTCACGGGATTGAACCCTATTTTTACTTATGGTTCATTTTGGTTTTCAGTGATAACTTTCATTTTAAGATATCGTTTGCGTCGCGTTTTTTAGCCGCTTTTTGTTCATGATTCACAGTATCTGTCGGTTAATACGCGGTATGTTTTCATGTAGGAAATGAAAAGAGGGAAATAATGGCAAAACAAACTCCATTGTATGACCAGCATCTGGCTTGTGGTGCGCGTATGGTAGATTTTCATGGCTGGATGATGCCTTTGCATTATGGTTCACAAATGGATGAGCATCATACTGTCCGCACTCATGCCGGTATGTTTGATGTTTCCCATATGACGATTGTGGATCTGCATGGTACTGGTTGCCGTGATTTCCTGCGTTATTTGCTGGCAAATGACATTGCTAAATTGACAGAAAAGGGCAAAGCCCTATACACCGGGATGCTTAATGCTTCTGGCGGTGTAATTGATGACCTGATTGTTTATTACCTCAGCAATGATTTTTATCGATTGGTGGTCAATTCTGCGACCCGTGAGAAAGATCTGGCATGGATTAATGAACATGTAGCCAGTTACCCGGTTGATGTTCAGGTTCGTGATGATCTGGCATTAATTGCGGTTCAGGGGCCTGAGGCTCAGGCAAAAGTAGAGTCTCTATTGAATGATGAACAAAAACAGACTACTGCCGGAATGAAACCTTTCTTTGGCGTTCAGGCGGGGGATCTGTTTATCGCGACAACGGGTTATACCGGTGAAGCGGGTTATGAAGTGGCGTTGCCAAAAGGGCAGGCCGTGGATTTCTGGCAAAAATTGCTGAGTGTCGGCGTTAAGCCCGCGGGATTAGGCGCGCGTGATACGCTGCGGCTTGAAGCCGGTATGAACCTCTATGGGCAGGAAATGGATGAAACCATTTCTCCCCTTGCGGCTAACATGGGCTGGACAATCGCTTGGAAACCCGAAGATCGCCAGTTTATCGGCCGTGAAGCGCTAGAAAAACAGCGTGAAGAGGGCGCCGAGCAGTTAGTTGGCTTGGTGATGAGAGAAAAGGGTGTGTTACGTGGTGGCTTAATAGTTAGTTTTACTGATGAGATGGGCGCCTTACATTCTGGCGTTATTACCAGTGGCACGTTCTCTCCAACATTAGGATTCAGTATTGCCCTTGCCCGAGTGCCGCAGGGGATTGGTGAACAGGCGGTTGTCCAAATTCGCAATCGTGAAATGCCGGTTCAGGTAGTCAAACCTAGCTTTGTACGGGCGGGTAAGCCTCTCGTATAGTCATTTTTATCGAATAATAACTTGATGAGTAAATAGCAATTTATCCCGGTAAGCATGATTGGCGCAGCAGCACAAAATAGCCTAATCGGGGTAGATTCTAGGATTGAAGGAGATGATGGTAATGAGTAATGTACCCGCAGAGTTAAGATATGCCCAATCACATGAATGGGTTCGTGCAGAAGGCAATGGTGAATACACGGTAGGTATTACCGAGCATGCACAGGAGCTGCTAGGCGATATGGTCTTTGTTGATTTGCCGGAAGTAGGTGGTGAAATCAATCTTGGCGATGATTGCGCGGTGGTTGAATCAGTGAAAGCGGCTTCTGATATCTATGCGCCACTGAGTGGTGAAATTATTGCCGTTAATGAAGCGCTAAATGACTCGCCCGAATTAGTTAACAGCGAGCCTTATAACGAAGGTTGGCTGTTCCGTATTAAAGCCTCTGATGAAAGTGAACTTTCGCGTTTGCTGGATGCCGAAGGATATCAGGCACTTCTGGACGAAGAAGAATAATATGCTTACCGTCGCCCTGTTTCACATTGTGAGCAGGGCGTTTTTATTTGTATGCCATTTCTGGCCAGCTTCAGGAATTAGTCACAAATGATCCAGACATTAAGCCAACTCGAGAATCAGGGCGAGTTTATCCGCCGTCATATTGGCTCTTCCGCCGAACAGAAAAAAGAGATGTTGGCGACAGTGGGAGCAAGTTCCCTTGATGAGTTAACACAGAAAATTGTTCCCCGTGATATCGCGTTGCCAGAGCCACCCGATGTTGGCGGTGGCGCGACTGAACAGCAAGCGCTAGCTGAACTGAAAGCGATTGCCAGCCAAAATAAGCGTTACCAATCCTATATTGGCATGGGGTATGTGCCTGCTGTACTTCCGCCGGTTATTTTGCGTAATTTATTAGAAAATCCTGGCTGGTATACCGCTTATACACCTTATCAACCAGAAGTTTCTCAGGGTCGCCTTGAATCACTGTTGAATTTCCAACAAGTGACGATCGATTTGACGGGTTTGGATATTGCTTCTGCTTCTCTACTGGACGAGGCTACCGCGGCGGCGGAAGCAATGGCGATGGCAAAACGTACCAGCAAACTAAAAAATGCTGACCGTTTCTTTGTTGCTGATGATATCCATCCTCAAACACTAGACGTTGTTCGTACCCGCGCGGAAACCTTTGGCTTTGATGTGATTGTGGATAAAGCAGAAAAAGTCTTGGAGCTGGAAGGCGTATTTGGTGTGCTGTTACAACAGGTTGGTACAACCGGTGAAGTTCATGATTATGCTGATCTGATCGCACAACTGAAACAGCGCAAAATCATTGTCAGTGTTGCCGCTGACTTGATGGCGTTGGTGCTTTTGACCGCGCCGGGTAAACAAGGGGCTGACATTGTGTTTGGTTCTGCCCAGCGTTTTGGGGTGCCAATGGGTTATGGCGGTCCCCACGCAGCATTTTTTGCCAGCCGTGATGAATTCAAACGTTCCATGCCGGGACGTATTATCGGCGTTTCCCGTGACGCGGCAGGTAATACCGCGCTACGCATGGCAATGCAGACCCGTGAGCAACATATCCGTCGTGAGAAAGCCAATTCCAACATCTGTACGGCTCAGGTGTTGTTGGCAAATATCGCCGGGATGTATGCGGTATATCATGGTTCGAAGGGGCTGAAACGCATTGCGGGCCGTATTCATCGTCTGACTGACATTCTGGCGGCCGGGTTACAGAAAGCCGGGTTCACTCTGCGTTACAAAACTTGGTTTGATACGCTGACCGTTGAAGTCGCTGATAAAGCAGCGGTATTGGCCCGGGCAGACAAAGCTGAAATCAATTTGCGTACCGATATTTACGGCGCGGTGGGTATCACATTGAGCGAGGCTACCAGCCGTGATGATCTGGTCAAATTGTTCTCTGTGCTGACAGGCACAGATGACAAGCTAGATGTTGAAGCACTGGATCAAGAACTGATGACGGAAAGTCACTCCATTCCTGCATCCATGTTGCGCAGTGATGAAATCCTTCTGCATCCAAATTTCAATTGCTATCACAGTGAAACGGATATGATGCGCTATATGCATCGTCTTGAGCGCCGGGATTTAGCACTGAATCAGGCCATGATCCCATTGGGTTCTTGCACCATGAAACTCAATGCTGCGGCAGAAATGTTACCGATCTCTTGGCCTGAATTTAACGAACTGCATCCATTCTGCCCGCCAGAGCAAGCGCAGGGTTATCAGCAAATGATCAGCCAATTATCTCACTGGCTGGTGCAACTGACAGGTTATGATGCCGTTTGTATGCAACCAAACTCCGGTGCGCAGGGTGAATACGCGGGTCTGCTTGCTATTCGCCGTTACCATGAAAGCCGTGGAGAAGGGCATCGTCATATCTGTTTAATCCCCAGTTCTGCGCATGGCACCAACCCAGCTTCTGCTCATATGGCAGGTATGACAGTGGTGGTGGTGAGTTGCGATAAAGAGGGCAACATTGATCTAGCGGACCTGCGTGAAAAAGCGGAAAAATCCGGTGACGAACTTTCCTGCATCATGGTGACTTACCCATCAACCCACGGCGTATATGAAGAAACGATCCGTCAGGTGTGTGAAATCATTCATCAGTATGGTGGTCAGGTTTACCTTGATGGCGCGAATATGAACGCGCAGGTTGGCATCACCGCGCCCGGTTTTATCGGCGCTGATGTTTCACACCTCAACCTGCATAAAACATTTTGTATCCCACACGGCGGCGGTGGTCCAGGAATGGGGCCGATTGGCGTAAAAGCTCATTTGGCGCCGTTCTTACCGGGACACTCGGTAGTTCAAATGGATGGCATTACTGAACAGAGAGCTGTCTCAGCGGCGCCATTTGGTAGTGCTTCTATTCTGCCTATTAGCTGGATGTATATCCGTATGATGGGTTCGCAAGGGCTGAAACAGGCAAGCCAGACGGCGATTTTGAATGCTAACTATATTGCTGCTCGCTTAAAGAATGATTATGACGTGTTGTATACCGGTCATAACGGTTATGTGGCGCATGAATGTATTCTGGATATTCGGCCGTTGAAAGAAGAGTTTGGTATCAGCGAGATGGATATTGCTAAACGCTTGATTGACTACGGCTTCCATGCGCCAACCATGTCATTCCCGGTTGCCGGTACGCTAATGGTGGAACCTACAGAATCAGAAAGCAAAGTAGAAATTGACCGCTTTGTGGATGCGATGCTGGCAATTCGTGCTGAAATTAGCAAAGTGGCGAAAGGTGAGTGGTCATTAGAAGATAACCCATTGGTCAATGCGCCTCACGTACAAGCTGAACTGGTTTCTGACTGGAGCCATAGTTACAGCCGTGAAACCGCGGTTTTCCCAACCTTGGAAACCAAAGCCAATAAATATTGGCCTGCGGTTAAACGCCTTGATGATGTTTACGGTGATCGTAACCTGCATTGTTCCTGCGCGCCTGTCAGTGATTATCAATAATTACTAATAAAATAGTCAACACCGGTATAATAACTGGTGTTGCTATTATTTATATTTACTGGCGAAGCTGATTAAAATATAAAATAATTTTATGTATTTAATCCCTTTTTCTCCCAAATTTCACATGTTATTTCTAATTTAACAGTATCTTTCATTATGGCTATTTTTATTTAATAAAATGTTTTTATTGATATTTTATTTAAATAAGTTTTTATAGGTAATGATATTTCATTAATAAAAAATTGAAACTATTATTAATACAATAGGCGGATTCGACTAATATTCGCAATCCTCAGAAACTGTATGAATTAACTTTTCCTATAGTGCCTCTTCTGTTGAAACAGAGAAACACGGCGAGTAGTACGAGAGTGTTCTACTCCGTTACCATTGAATATCTCCATCCTTTACCGCGATTTTCTGGCATTTAATATATCAGATTCTCCATTAGCAGGATTAAAAATCCGGGCGCTGATCACATTTTATACTGATAATTTAGACGGATAAATCATTCTTCATTAGAATAGTTTAATTATGTCACTATCAAATTATCAATATTTTCTATGGAAAGATTATCGCTTTATCACCGCAGTCTGGCAGCGCTTGTCCTGCTGGCAATATCCGAATGGACTCATGTTTCAACATCGGGTGCATTGGGATCTATTTGTCACACTATTCACCGGATTGAATTTGCAGGGGCAGAAAGTTTGTCCCGGTCAGACCAAGAACACTCGATGCATCCTTATTTATCCGCAGGGTTAACTTCGCAGGATATCAACGCACGGGTACGAAAAACCACTAATACCTCATTGGGTAATTTATTAGTCAGCATTACTGACTTTGCCACACTTAAATTAAGAAAAGGGACAGTACGATGGATAAACGCCACAATTCGATGGCCAGGGTCACGAGTTATCTTTTAATTTACCTGACGGCAATCCAGCCATTGCACCCGGCGATGGCTGTCGGCATAACACCGGATAACAACCGCACACAGGTACAAAATCAGGGCAATGTGCCGGTGGTGAATATCGCCACGCCGAATGATGCGGGCATATCCCACAACACCTATCAAGAATTCAATGTCGCCACTCAGGGAGCCGTACTTAATAACGCGACACAAACGGCTCAATCGCAACTGGCAGGGCAACTTAACGCGAACCCTAACCTGAAAGGCAAAGCGGCGGAACTGATTATTAACGAAGTCACCGGCAGTGGCCGCTCTGACTTGCAAGGCCAGTTGGAAATTGTTGGCAATAAAGCCAACGTGATGATTGCCAACCCTAACGGCATTACCTGTGATGGTTGTGGTTTTATTAATACCACCGGCGCAACCCTGACCACCGGTAAACCCCAATTTGATCAACAGGGCGCACTAGAAGCACTGGAAGTGAAAAAAGGCCAGATTACCATTGGCGGTAAAGGGCTGGATGGCAAGACGACAGATTATGTCGATATCATCAGCCGGGCGGCGGAGTTGAATGGAAAAATTCAGGCTAACACCCTGTCGCTGACTCAGGGGGCCAACCGTATCAGCTTGAAAGACGGCACGGTTAAACCTATCGCCGGAGAAGGAGCAAAACCGCAATTAGCGGTTGATACCAAAGCCTTAGGCGGCATGTATGCCAATAAAATCCGACTGGTTGCCACTGAAAAGGGGGTTGGGGTTAATCTCACCAACCTGACCACAACCCAAGACGCTATCAGTTTAACCGCTGAGGGTAAAATTATCTTGGGGGAGGTACACGCCAAGACAGATATCAACATCAACAGCAAAACCGTTGAAACGGCGGAAAAAAGCCATGTGCAGGCGGGCCAACATCTGATATTGACCACCGAAACACTGCAAAATCAGGGACAAATCCGTGCGGGTGGCGATGTCACGATTAAAGCGACTAAACTGGATAACGTAAACCCGACTAAGAAAAGTCACCCTATTATTACCGCGGGTAAAAACAATAGCATTACTGCTAACGAGATAAATAATGTTGGCGAGTTAAGCGCGGCGCAAAACCTCACCCTGACAGGCAAAAATTTTTCAACCAAAGCAATAAAAGACAGTCAGGAAAATATCGTCGGTAAACTGAGTGCCGGTGGGGATCTGACGGCGACATTTCAAGATACATTTCGTTTTGATTTTGATAAAGAACATTTTAAAGCGGGAAAGAACCCCACTGATCTGGCGTTAATCACCGGGAAAAACATTTCTCTCACTGCCCGAGATTTAGTAAATCGTGCGTCAATGAGGGCAGAACAAAACTTAACCGCTGACGCGGAAACGATCTATTTAGGCCAGGGGAATTTAAAAGCCGGGAACCATGTCATGTTGGATGGAAAGTCACACCTTGATGTGAATGGTTATGATATCTCCGGTCATGATGTGACCTTGCTTGCCAGCCGGGGAATGCTGTCTGTTGTCTCTGGGGACGACTATACCCCGGAAGGAACAAGGGTATTAACCACGCTTTCTGCTGATAACCTATTACGCATTATCGCCGATGGTCCTATTGATATTGCAGATACCCTGATTAACCGGGCGAAAAATATCTTTTTGGCAACCAATGATAAACTTGAGATTTATGCCTCGGGTGATTTAATTGATGAACAGAGTCCACTCAATGACGGTGCTAAACAAGAATTAATTAATCAGCGTCTGCGTCAGCTTAGCCAATTGCAAGCGGATGAAAATATTGAGATCCATGCAGGAAAGATTGTCGATCTGAGAAGTATTTCTTTAACCGCGGGGAAGGATATTACGCTGACCAGTGGCGGCATACTTGATGTGAGTAAAATCACAGCGGAGAACCCTTATGAATATTCAAATGAGCATGGAGATGACTATGTAAAACATTATGAAAATGCCGATGACGAGGAAGACGAACAATCTTACCCACAATTTCAATTCCCGATAATAAAAAGTACCCTCACGGCCGGCAATAACTTAACCATTAATACCGGTGGTGACATTATTGATACTGAGGCAACGTTATTGGCAAAAGGGACAACTGCCATCACCAAAAACAACGCAGAGTTGCATTCATCGGCGGGGAAGTATAACTCAGTTGAAGGGAAATATACGCCGGTGACTTCTGCGCTGATTGGAAGTGCGTTAAGTCATGCTCCTCAACTGACAATAAACTTCTCAGAAGTAGAAGGAGAAGTACCGGGAATTAAACTGGCGGATAAGCAAACACGGATCACCTCGAAAAACAATCGCCCTATTATTCATATTGCAGCGCCTAACGCCCGTGGTGTTTCACATAACCGTTATCAGGAATTTAATGTTGGGACCTCAGGATTAGTATTTAATAACGCGACCCATAATACGCAGTCTCTGTTGGCGGGGCAAATTGGCGCCAATCTTAACTTCAACGGTAAATCAGCCGAGCTGATTATTAATGAAGTTGTGGGCACCTTAGCCTCAAATTTGCAAGGGCTGTTGGAAGTCGCAGGGCAAAAAGCCGATATCCTCATTGCCAACCCGAACGGCATTACCTGTAATGGCTGTAGTTTTGTTAATACCCCGGCTGTCACCTTATCGACCGGTAAACCGGTGTTTGATAAAGAGGGCGCGTTAGCGGCTCTGGAAGTAAAAAAAGGCGCCATCACCTTGGGTGAAAAGGGGCTGGATGCGACGGCGCAAGATTCTATCGATATCATCAGCCGGACCACTAAGCTTAACGGTAAACTACAGGCGAAAAACCTGACATTGACACAAGGCCCCAACCGGATTGATTTCAAACGCGGGACCCTTGTCCCTATTGCAGAGGAAGGTTATACCCCTTGGAAAGCGATTGATACCGGGTTATTGGGGGGAATGTATGCCAATAAAATCCGTCTGGTGAGTACCGAGCCGGGTAAGGCTGTCAATCTGACTAACCTGACGGCAACCCAAGGCGACATCAGTCTGACGGCGGATGGCAAGGTGATTCTGGGGGATGTACAGGCTAAAACGGATATCACCGTTAACGGTAAAGACATTGAAACGGCGAAACAAAGTCATATGCAAGCCGGTCAGCATCTGATGTTGACAACCGACACATTGCAGCATTGGGGACGAATTGGCGCCGACGGTGATATCGCCATTAAAGCGAAAACCTTGTCTTTAAATGGGGGAAATGTCACCGCCGGGAACCAGGTTCTGCTACAGGGAAAGAACAGTTTTACGGTGCGTGGCACTGATATTTCAGGTCATGACATTACCTTAATCTCCAGCGGTGGTGGTATTTATGTTTCATCTGGAGGAGATAATTCCGCTACGGCAGGCACACAGGCGCCATCTACTATTTCTGCGGTTAATACATTACATATTCTGTCTGAACAGGGAATATCGCTTTCAAATACGCTAATTAACCGGGCGAAAAATATCTTTTTAGCAGGTAATGGTTGGGTTAATACTAATCAGCCTTTGGTAGCGGATGAGAATATTGATCTTCACGCTGGATGGGGGATAAATTTGGATGGGATTTCCCTGACCGCCGGGAAAGATATTACCCTGACCAGTGATGGATCGATTAATATTGGCAAGGTTACTGCCGGCAACAATTTAACCTTGATTGCCGGCAGCAATATGAAGGAGACAGCATTATCGGCAGAAGGCGCGACCACAGTCGCCCAATATAGTACCGCGTTGCGCTTAGCTGACGGGAAATATACCCCGGTGACTTCGGCGTTGATTGATCTTGCATTAGGCAATGCCCCCCAACTGACCATCAATATCCCAGAAATAGCCGGTGGAATACCGGGGATTCAACTGGCGGATAAACGAACGCGGATTGCCGTGAGAAATAACCTGCCTATTATCCATATTGCAGCGCCTAATTCTCGAGGTATTTCACATAACCGTTATCAGGAATTTAATATTGGGGCTGCCGGGCTGGTGCTCAATAACGCTACCGATACTACCCAATCCATACTGGCGGGACAAATTGGGGCAAACCCTCACTTTAACGGTAAATCGGCTGAGTTGATTATTAATGAAGTGGTGGGGACTTTAGCCTCAAATCTACAGGGCCTGTTGGAAGTGGTGGGGCAAAAAGCTGCTGTCTTCATCGCCAACCCGAACGGCATAACCTGTAATGGCTGTGGCTTTATCAATACCCCGGCTGTCACCTTATCGACGGGTGAACCGGTGTTTGATAAAGAGGGAGCGTTAGCGGCTTTAGAAGTGAAAAAAGGCGCCATAACCTTTGATGAAAAGGGGATGGATGCGACGGCGCAGGATGATGTCGATATTATCAGCCGGACCACGATACTTAACGGCAAAGTGCAGGCGAAAAACCTGACACTGACACAAGGCCCCAACCGGATTGATTTCAAACGCGGGACCTTGGTCCCTATTGCAGGCGAGGGTGATACCTCTTGGAAAGCGATTGATACCGGATCATTGGGGGGAATGTATGCTAATAAAATCCGTCTGGTGAGTACCGAACCGGGTAAGAAAGTTAACCTGACCAACCTGACCGCAACGCAAGGCGACATCCGTTTGACTGCTGATGGAGAGGTGACGCTAGGAAATGTGCAGGCCAAAACAGACATAACCGTTAGCAGTAAAGGCATTAAAACGGCGGAACCGAGTCATGTACAGGCAGGCAAAGATATCACGCTTGCCGCGAACACGCTGAACAACACCGGTAAGATTATCGCAGAAGGTGACATGCGGTTATTTATCGACCATTTATACAATCGGAATAAGGGGCTGATTCAGGCAAATAACCATCTCTGGTTGCAAAAAGATGCGAGCGGTAACTTAAGCACTGAAATTAACAACGCTTCAGCGACGCTGAAAACCCATAACGGCGATATTATTATTCGCACAAAAGCGTTAAATAATACCCGGGATGCCAGCGTCGCTGCGGGAATGAACGCTTATATCAATGTGACAAAACTGGATAACAGCCAAAGCCAGTTTCATGCGAAGAAAAATCTCATCTTAACCGGTCACGACTTTAACAGCGGGATGGACGGTAAACTCTCAGCCGATCTGAATGTGGTGGCTGATTTTATTAATCAATTCAACGGAACTGCGTTCATCTCGGCGAAAAATATTCTGCTTCATGCCGGTGAAATTATCAGCATGGGATACTTCAAGGCGGACAATGATCTGTCCGTCATCGCTGAGCGTGGAATAAATGCCCGCCAAAATACACTGGAGGCAAAGAGAAATCTGACCTTGATTGCGGGTAAAGATATTGAGGCATTTCAAGTCGGGTTGAAGGGAGAAAATATTGAACTGCTTACGCGCGAAGGCGACATTCGGATGTGGGGGGACGGTTCGCGTATTTCGGCCAGCAACAATTTGCGGATATTGGCGGATCACAAACTGGATCTGTATGACCTTTTGTTCGATAAATCAAACACGATAACGTTAAACGCGGGTCATGAAATTGATGCCAGCCAAGTTAAATTGGCCGCACAGAAAAATCTGACCCTCATTGCGGGCAAAGGTATCACCGCCCGTCAAACTGAACTGAAAGGGGAAAATATTGAGCTTCTCACGCGTGAAGGCAACATTCAAATGGGCGGGCATGATTCGCGTATTTCGGCCAGCAATAATGTGCAGATGTTTGCGGGACACGAACTGAATATCCAGGATCTTTTGTTCGATAAAGCCAACAATATGACATTAAACGCGGGGAGTGAAATTAATGCCGACCGGGTTAAATTAGCGGCAAATAAAAATCTGACCTTAATTGCGGGCAAAGATATCACCGCCCGTCAGGCAGAGTTAAAGGGAGAAAATGTTGAACTTCTGGTGCGGGAAGGCGACATCCAAATGGGACGGAATCGGTCTCATGAGTTATTGGCCTCAATTTCGGCCGATAATCATTTGCGGATTTCAGCAGGCAAGGATCTGGATCTCTCCGGTACCCGGTTGGATAAATCACAAAACCTGACATTAAGTGCGGGTCGTAACCTGAATGCCAGTCGAAGCCAATTGAACGCTGCGGGCAATATTAATCTGTTTGCGGGAAATGATTTAATGTTGCGGCAAGCTGGTATCCGGGCGGGGCAACAAGTCATGCTCAGTGCGGGCCACGATATTGATATCTCTCGCCCCAATACGCCAGAGAGCTTGTTTTATTTATCCGAATTAGATGGATTAGACAAATTCGCTGAATTAGGCACGCAAATTACCGCGGGTGATCACCTGCAACTCAGTGCGGGGGGCGATATCGCGGGTATCGCGAGATTAACATCGACTAAAGGAAATGTATCGGTTAACGCTGGCCGGGATTTACTGTTCTCTGCCCGGAAATATTCGCCGATTAATGATGGCGATAAACAGTACCTTTATGCTGCCAGCGCCATCAACGCGGCCCAAAATCTCACATTAGTTGCGGCAGGCAACCTGCTGACATCCGGGGCCAGCTTGACATCCGGCAATGATATGCGGCTTTCCGCGGGTGGAAATGTTCGTTTTGAATCGCGGCAAGAATTTATCCGCGAGGGGAATATTGAGCGCTTTACGCAACACGCCAGCCGGCTGAATAGTGGCGGCGCATTAACGATTCGCTCCCAAGGCAGTATTTTATTCCAGGCGACGGAATTAATCGCCAAGGGTGTAATGGATATCGCGGCAACAGGCGGCTTTCTCTATGCGCAAGCAATGGAGGAAGTTTATAAACGGGAAGAAACAGAGAAAAGCTGTAAAGGTTTTGGCCCCATAAAGTCGTGTAAAGTGTTTGGGTCTAAAACAGAACATCGAATACAAATCAAGAAGACCAACAAAGTCACGGAATTTACGGCCGGGGGTGATATTAACCTGATGGCAAAAGATGAGGTGACATTGGAAGCGAGTCGGATAGAGACCAGTAAAAACGCGAAAATCACCAGCCAGACAGGGAAAGTGAACTTCAAGGCGATGCCCAATATTGATTTTGAGCAGACCATCACGACATCAAAAGGCTTTTTTATTACACAGCGCGATAAAGGTCATCGTGAAGAGACCTGGATAATCCCGTCAGTGCATGTTGGCGGTACGCTGACGGTGGATGCGGCGAAAGGCATCAATGCGGATGTGAAAGTAAAAGAGGGGCAGTTACTGGAAGACGCGTTAGGAGTACTGGGTAACACCCCCGGCACCGAATGGTTGAAAAATCTTCAAAACCGCAATGATGTCCAGTGGAATCAGGTTAAGGACGCTTACAGTAGCTGGGACAAAAAAAGCGAAAGCTTAAACCCCGTAGTGGGTGCGGTGATTGCGATTGCGGTCGCTGCGGTCACGGCGGGTTCGGGCCTGGCGGCTTGGGCGGGAAGCGGCGCCGTGGGGGCGACAGGCGCCACGGGAGCTACGGCGAGCGCGGTTTATGGGGCGGCTTATGGCGGAATGATAGGGTTGACCTCGCAGGCGGCGGTGGCCTTAGTTGAAAATAAAGGGGATCTCACCAAGACACTGGCAGCCTTAGCGAAACGCGATGCGGTCAAATCCCTTGTTACCCAAATAGCTGTGGGTGGCGCATTAGGTGGCTTAGACCACACGATGGGCTGGGGAAAATTAGTGGAGGGAAAAGGCGTTGTCGATCCGATAAAAGCGCAGCTTCCCTTATTGAGTAATAATAATTGGAGTCAGGTGGCCCAGCGTGTTGCGGCGCAATCCGTGGTGAGCTCAACAATAGGGACGGCGATTAACGGCGGCAGTTTTACGGATAATCTGCAAACCGCATTGTTGAGTAATATTGGTAATCAGATTAATGCGGAAGGCGCCAAACTGATTGGGGATAATGGGGAGGTTTTAGGCCACTCAGGCAAGATATTGAGCCATTCGGTTGTGGCAGGCATCAGTGCTGAAATTGCTGGTGGGGATGCCAAAGGGGCGGCTGTAGGTGCGCTGGCGGCTGAATTAGCGGCAATCACAATGGAAAGCAGGCTATTTGAACCGGCGTATAAGAATGAAACAGAGCGACAAATCCATAAGCTTCAGGAAGCGTTGACGGGTAATGAAGTTAAGGCCCAGACCGCTAAATTTGTCGGGGCGTTGTCAGGCGCACTGATTAGCCATACCCCGGAAGGCGCTTACAGTGCGGCGAACAGCGCGGAGCTTGTCTATCGTAACAACATGACTGAGCACATGTTGTACCAGTTATCGGTAGATAATCAAAAAGACATCTTAGCGGCAGGAAAAGGGGATAAAGCTGCGGAAGAGCGAGTTATTGCACGGCGGAATGCCGCGATTGCCGTTACCGCAGTGGCGGCAGGCGGTTACGCGCTGGTTTATGGCGGTCAGATACTGATTGCGGGTTCGGCTGAAATAGCAACCGCAGGGCGTGTTGCGCTTGAAGGTTGTAAAACCAACCCGGCGCTGTGCCTGAATAACGTGGGCATTTTTGTAGCTGATACGGTTGCGCCAGAAGCGGCGGTTGGGACCGGCGTTTTGGCTGCGGGAACGGTAAAGGTATTAGGTAATACCAAAGAAGGTGCAAAGAATCTGGCAGAAGGATTGAGTAATACCTCAAAACCGCTGTTAAGAAATGCTAAGCCTGATACTGATGCCGTAGCTAGTTTGATCGAAAATGAGAAGTTGTATGCTGGAAAGGGGAAGAGTGTAGCTGATAATGCAACTTTACCTAGTAAAGATAAGCTAACAGGCCAAACTGCTAATTGGAAAGACTACACACATGCAGAAGCGGTAATAGAAGTTAAGAATTCAGGTAAATTAGTTAATGCTAATAATGCTGTGATTGATTTGAATAAAGTTACTTCTTATGCATTAAATACTGAACATCCGGTTGGCGGAAATAAAGCTAAAGTTTTTGAATCAGCCTTGGGATATAACCAATCAAATGCTACTGATTTAATATCTAAAATACAGGCAGGGACTAAAACGAATACAGCTATTCTTGGTAATGTTGATAAGTTTGGTCAAAGAATAACTATTGACATGCCAATTACTGGACCAAACGGCAAAACAGCGATTGTTCGTACAGGTTGGATATATGATACTGGATCATCAACACCTAGATTAACAACGCTCTATGTAAAGTGAGATAGGTATGAAATATTCTCTTTTTGATGTTGTTATTTTAACCTCAGACATTCCTGAGCGTGGACTTAAAACTGGAATGAAGGGAGCCATTATTGATGTTTATTCTGAACAGGAAGAAGCATATGAGGTTGAATTTTGTGATGAAGATGGTCGGACTATAGATATGTTACCGTTATATGCCAACCAATTATCTCCATTTGAATAAGATAATTATGTGACATATTTAATCCCTCGATCATTCTGAACTGTCCCCCGAATGTTAGACAAACATATAACATTCGGGGGCTATATTCTTCTATTTTTATGATAACTGGTTTGCCAGCATAAAAGCCGAGCTGTTCCAGTTAGAACCCTTTGCCGTCACCGCAGTAGCAGCAGGCGGCTATGCGCTGGTTTATGGCGGTCAGATACTGATTGCGGTTCGGCTGAAATAGCAACCGCAGGGCGTGTTGCGCTTGAAGGCTGTAAAACCAACCCGGCGCTGTGCCTGAATAATGTGGGCATTTTTGTAGCTGATGCGGTTGCGCTAGAAGCGGCGGTTGGGACTGGTGTTTTGGCTGCTGGCACGGTAAAGGTATTAGGTAATACCAAAGAAGGTGCCAAGAATCTGGCGGAAGGATTGAGTAATACCTCAAAACCGCTGTTAAGAAATGATAAGCCTGACACTGATGCCGTAGCTAGTTTGATTGAAAATGAGAGATTGTATGCTGGAAAGGGGACGAGCGCAAATAAACCCCTTGGTTTAGGCTCTACTGGACGCAATACTCCTGCAAATTTGAATGAAAAATTAGCACTTGAGCAAGCTATATCCAATCCTAATTCGGGGCGGCAGCTCCCTGTTCCTATGACTGATAAACGGTGGACTGCGTCAGATGGTTGGGTAAAAATGTCTCAAAATATTAACGGAATAGAAGTCCACTATGTAAAGAATACAAAGACAGGGGGCTATTGATGATTTTAAATTTAAGTGAGTATTTTTATGTTAATTAAATGTATTTTTAATTCGGGAAAGAATTTACCTGATGATAGCCGTTGTTTGGGCGAAACAGATTATTCTTTTTTGGAGATTGGAACTGAATATGTAGTTTATGGTTTGATGTTGCTTTCATGTCGAATCGATTATTTAATCTGTCCTAATAAAGGTAACCCTGTATGGATTCCTGCTAATTTATGCGAGATTAAAGACGGTAAATTGTCTTCTAATTGGTCAATTTGTATAACTCATTTAAATGATGACTATAAAGTCTTATATGATAATTTTAAGATACAATCGATTATAGGTTATTCTGAGTTAGTCACATCCATCTCTCATTACATAGGTATTATTGAAAGGGAATCAGAGGATCTAGGAGCTTTTTTTCTCGAAAAGCAAAAAATCGATGGCGAGTTTGCTTCTTCAATTGACTGAAACGGCAGCAGTTTTACGGATAATCTGCAAACCGCATTGTTGAGTAATATTGGTAATCAGATTAATGCGGAAGGCGCCAAACTGATTGGGGATAATGGGGAGGTTTTAGGCCACTCAGGCAAGATATTGAGCCATGCGGTTGTGGCGGGCATCAGCGCTGAAATCGCTGGAGGTGATGCCAAAGGGGCGGCTGAATTAGCTGCAATCACAATGGAAAGCAGGCTATTTGAACCGGCGTATAAGAATGAAACTGAGCGACAAATCCATAAGCTTCAGGAAGCGCTGACAGGTAATGAAGTTAAGGCTCAGACCGCTAAATTTGTCGGGGCGTTGTCAGGCGCACTGATTAGCCATACCCCGGAAGGTGCTTACAGTGCAGCGAACAGCGCGGAGCTTGTCTATCGAAATAACATGACTGAGCATATGTTGTATCAGTTATCGGTGGATAATCAAAAAGATATCTTAGCGGCAGGAAAAGGAGATAAAGCTGCGGAAGAGCGCGTCATTGCGCGGCGGAATGCCGCGATTGCCGTTACCGCAGTGGCGGCAGGCGGTTACGCGCTGGTTTATGGCGGTCAGATACTGATTGCGGGTTCGGCTGAAATAGCAACGGCAGGGCGTGTTGCACTTGAAGGTTGTAAAACCAATCCGGCGCTGTGCCTGAATAACGTGGGCATTTTTGTCGCTGATACGGTTGCGCCAGAAGCGGCCATTGGGACTGGTGTTTTGGCTGCTGGCACGGTAAAGGTATTAGGTAATACCAAAGAAGGTGCAAAGAATCTGGCAGAAGGATTGAGTAATACCTCAAAACCGTTGTTAAGAAATGCTAAGCCTGATACTGATGCCGTAGCTAGTTTGGTGAAGAATACACGGAATCAATCTACAAATATACGGATAAATGAAATATCAGAATTATTTGAATATAGTCACCCAAGAACGGGGATCCAGATCGGTGATAGGACATTGATTGAGATGCCAAATAAAGGAAATGCGAAAATATTTAGTGGTGCTTCAGAAGCTGAGGTTAAACAGTATTTTATGGAGCTTACTGGAAGTGAAAATTTACCAGCAGGGAGAAGCATTCCTGGTAAGGGAAATATTTATACAGTTAAAACCCCTAAAGGTACATTTAACCTAAGGGATTTTTCAGCATCATCCAGTGAAACAGGAAGCGCGTGGACCATTGATATACCAAGAGGTGTAGGTAAACCTAACGCTCCTGTTGAAATTAAATTTTTGAAGTGAGGTGCTTTATGAAACTTGTACCTAATTTTGAGCAAATAGTTAATGACTCTAGAGGATTATGGTTGTCTGGCCTGTTTAGTTCAATTATAGGCTGGAATCCTGGTTATGATTTACCGGCATATAAGGAAATGTTTTTTATCACACTGAAAATATTGTTGGATAAGGATATTATACGTTTTTGTGAACCAACAGATCCTCTAGGTCATGATATTACTCATTGGAAAACTGATAGTAATACAATAATCCGCTATCTTCGAGAATGTTGGCCAGAAGGTATATCTCATGAAGATGATGAAAATCTGATCACATATTTTTATGAAGTTCCAGCCATTCTATGGTCAGATGGTACTGGCAATTATTTAGGCTCCTAACGGTAGATTAGCTTTTAGTCATTGTGAAGTGATCTTAAAGAGTTGGATTACACTAAACTGTGAGATCTCTGACCTTGCAAACGGGGCGCATATTGTTCCAGCTAACCCTATTCAGCATTGAGGTTTTTTTATGATGTTAAAAACTATACCAGACGAGTTGTTTATATGGGTGTCAAAAGCTCTTCTTGGAGAAATTTATCCGGCTATTAGAGCAATAGCCGTTGGATTCAATAATGAAGAGAATCTCCTAACATTAAGATATTATCTTGATCGTGAACCGACAGAAGAAGATTACGAAAGTTTAGATATAGTCATAGCGAATATTTTAGCTCACACATCATCTAATAACGATATTAGAGGTGTAAACGATGAGGTAGTTTTCTCTACAAAACCATTTAGAGATCTTGATAGCTTAAGTGGTTTTATATACATAAGAAGAGAATATTAGAGGTTAATGTAGGTATCGCGATTAACGGCGGCAGTTTTACGGATAATCTGCAAACCGCGTTGTTGAGTAATATTGGTAATCAGATTAATGCGGAAAGCGCCAAACTGATTGGGGATAATGGGGAGGTTTTAGGCCACTCAGGCAAGATATTGAGCCATTCGGTTGTGGCGGGCATCAGCGCTGAAATCGCTGGAGGTGATGCCAAAGGGGCGGCTGTAGGTGCGCTGGCGGCTGAATTAGCGGCAATCACAATGGAAAGCAGGCTATTTGAACCGGCGTATAAGAATGAAACAGAGCGACAAATCCATAAGCTTCAGGAAGCGCTGACGGGTAATGAAGTTAAGGCCCAGACCGCTAAATTTGTCGGGGCGTTGTCAGGCGCACTGATTAGCCATACCCCGGAAGGCGCTTACAGTGCGGCGAACAGCGCGGAGCTTGTCTATCGAAATAACATGACTGAGCACATGTTGTACCAGTTATCGGTAGATAATCAAAAAGACATCTTAGCGGCAGGAAAAGGGGATAAAGCTGCGGAAGAGCGCGTCATTGCGCGGCGGAATGCCGCGATTGCCGTTACCGCAGTGGCGGCAGGCGGTTACGCGCTGGTTTATGGCGGTCAGATACTGATTGCGGGTTCGGCTGAAATAGCAACGGCAGGGCGTGTTGCGCTTGAAGGTTGTAAAACCAATCCGGCGCTGTGCCTGAATAACGTGGGCATTTTTGTCGCTGATACGGTTGCGCCAGAAGCGGCCATTGGGACTGGTGTTTTGGCTGCTGGCACGGTAAAGGTATTAGGTAATACCAAAGAAGGTGCAAAGAATCTGGCAGAAGGATTGAGTAATACCTCAAAACCGTTGTTAAGAAATGCTAAGCCTGATACTGATGCCGTAGCTAGTTTGATTGAAAATGAGAGATTGTATGCTGGAAAGGGGACGACAGAATTAGCGAAACCGACTCAAGCTTGGGGAGGTTACTTGGATGCTGAGAAAGCCGTTCTGCAATCAGCGGCAATGAAGCAACAAGTCATGGATGTAAGGGCTGGTTTACCTTCAGCCTTGAGACGAGAAGGTAATGTTGCGGTTGCCAATATTAGTGTAGAAGGTTTGCCATCACAGATGTCAGCTCATAGCCGAATTGATGCTCCAACACTAGCACAGGCTGCTCAGGGCATTGTTGGTAAAAGTAGTGGAATATTCACAACACAAACCTTACCAAATAAAGCTGGAGCAATGATCCCTAGAGCTACTGATTCAGAAGCTAAAATTTTAGATAATATTGCTCAGAAACTTGGTAACAATACATTCGCTAAAGGTACAGTGAATATTTTTACTGAACGACCTGCATGTGCAAGTTGCCTCAGTGTTGTAGATCAGTTCAGGGCTAAATATCCCAATATACAAGTTAATGTATTGGATAATAACGGTATTGTCTTAAGACCACCGAGGAAAAATTAATGGAAGAACGAACCATTTATTCAGAAATTAAAGAATGGCTATTAGAGTCATATTTTATGAGTTGTAGAGATCGTAGGAATAGTGAAGACGGTTGGACACATGAATCGATAGTTGCTGATATTTATGATGGGTATACATCAAGTTTTAACTATCCTATTGAGTATCTAATGCTAGAAGTTGTAGCTTTAGTGTTAGTTGGTGGTTGGTATCCTGCTCAAGTGGAATATCACCAAGAAGAAATATCTCGATTATTAACTGAAAATAAGCTTGATGATTTATTAGCTGTTGTACCTAAGGAAGAAGCAGAAGAACTTCTTCATGATATGAATATCCTAAAACTCATCTGAGTAATGGCCCGGCCTAGAGCCGGGCTATAAGCTTGTCATTTAAATAGCTATGGAAAAATGAGGGAGAATTTTCGCATCATCGAAAATTTCAGATAGCGTGTTGTCGGTCAGGGGGGATTCTGATTTACACAAAAATATGCTGTATCAGTTATCGGTAGAGAATCAAAAAGACATCTTGGCGGCAGGCGGTTACGCGTTGGTTTATGGTGGTCAGATACTGATTGCGGGTTCGGCTGAAATAGCAACGGCAGGGCGTGTTGCGCTTGAAGGTTGTAAAACCAATCCGGCGCTGTGCCTGAATAACGTGGGTATTTTTGTCGCTGATGCGGTCGCGCCAGAAGCGGCGGTTGGACCGGCGTTTTGGCTGCTGGCACGGTAAAGGTATTAGGTAATACCAAAGAAAGTGCTAAGGATTTGGCGGAAGGATTGAGTAATACCTCAAAACCGCTGTTAAGAAATGCTAAGCCTGATACTGATTCCGTAGCTAGTTTGATCGAAAATGAGAAGTTGTATGCTGGAAAGGGGACGACGACCATCATAACCCCAGAAGGTATCAGTTTCCAGATTAACCAGCCAAAGCATTTAGCGACTGTAGATGGTTTTTCTCAAAAATCAGGTATTAGTGGGGCACACAATGCTGATGCGTTTAATACAGCTGTCAAACAATATAACGTAAAAATTGTGAGTGAAACACCTACAGGAGTGAATGGGATGACTAATATTCAATATCAAGTGCCTGCCTTTGATCGTGCAGGTAATGTAATTGGATATAAATCAGAAGTAAAAACTAAAACAGTCTATGATCCGAAAGTATTTACAGATCAAAAAATATTAGACTTAGGCCAACAAGCTGCGGCTAAAGGATATAAAGATGCGATGTCAAGTTCTAAAGGGATTGCGGATGCAACTGTAAATGGAGTTACCTTTAGAATTTATGTAGACAAAATAACTGGGGAAGTTCGCAATTTTCATCCCAAATAAGGTAGATAATGAATATTAAATTATTTGAACAAATCAACTATGATTCTAATGAGATGATTACAACGTATTTTGATGTTATGTATAGTGATAATCGACTTTTAGAGGCTATAGGTTATCTTATTAAAAAAATAGGATTTAGTACCGATGGCGCATACTGCCATTTTCCAGATATGAACAGCTATGATGAAGAAGATCATTTTGAAGGTGTTCAGTTTGCTGTTGGTTATCCGCCAACTGATGAAGATACAATAACAGTCAGTGAAGAAACCTGTTATCACTATGTCAGATTAGCTGGTGAAAAGTATCTTGAGATTCATCCAGAAGATATAGATAAGGTTAATGAGCTACTGGCAAAAATACCAATATAAAATCAATATTCCCCGGTCATGTGAATTGCACCCCAAAAGTTAGACACTAATTGATTAAGGTGTAGTTCATTCAATCGTGGGCTATATTCTTCTATTTTTATGACAACTGGTTTGCCAGCATAAAAACCGAGTTGTTCCAGTCAGAACCCTTTGCCGTCACCGCAGTAGCAGCAGGCGGCTATGCGCTGGTTTATGGCGGTCAGATACTGATTGCGGGTTCGGCTGAAATAGCAACCGCAGGGCGTGTTGCGCTTGAAGGTTGTAAAACCAATCCGGCGCTGTGCCTGAATAACGTGGGCATTTTTGTAGCTGATACGGTTGCGCCAGAAGCGGCGGTTAGGACCGGCGTTTTGGCTGCGGGAACGGTAAAGGTATTAGGTAACACCAAAGAAGGTGCTAAGGATCTGGCGGAAGGATTGAGTCACGCCTCAAAACCGCTGTTAAGAAATGATAAGCCTAATACTGATGCCGTAGCTAGTTTGGTGAAGAATGTATCTACAAAAGAAACCATAGCCCCGAAAGTTACAGCTAAATTAGAAGTGAATGGAAAAATATTTACTGATACGAATCAAACAGCAAGAGCTTCTGAACAGGCAAATGCGAAACAAGGTACTCTAATTGCTGACAGGATTTTGGCAAAAAAAATAGCTAAAGGTAAAGAATTACCAAACGGCAATATGGCAACTGCTCATGCGGAGATCGGTGCCATCCAACAAGCCTATGATGCAGGTGTTTCAAAAGGTGCTGATTTAAAAATAACAGTAGTAGGAAAAGATGTTTGTGGTTATTGCAAAGGAGATATTGCAGCAGCAGCCGATGTTGCAGGTGCAAAATCAGTTACTGTCAATGCTGTAGATGATATAACTGGTTTACCGAAAACATATATTTGGCAATCAGGAATGAAATCCTTACGGGAGGTTAAATGAATATAGATATGGTTATTGGGGGATTTATTCTTACATGTTTAGGAGAGAGAGAGCAGCTTTCCCCGGTTATAAGACCTTCTGAACAGGACCTATACCGATTGTTAGAATATATGCGTGATAGAACCGGTGTATTGACTATAAGAAATAATTTCGCTGATGAATCAGGCCCTTATCAATTATCTTTGTATTCACAAGATAATAATTACCTACTATTATTAAGTGAATTTGATATAGAAGGTGAACATAATGTAAGAACACCAAATAATGACAATGCCTCTGGAAATTGCATTGATATTTTAGGTGAAATGCATAGTGATAAAACTTTAGTTCAAAATTTCGATTTTATATATCGCGTATTTAAAGAATTTTTTAACACAGGCAATGTATCAAAAGAACTTCTAAATTAAACAACAATCCCGGCACTGTGAGCTGTGCCGGGGCTAAACGGTTCAACGCTCACGCTGTGCCTGAATAATGTGGGTATTTTTGTAGCTGATGCGGTTGCGCCAGAAGCGGCGGTTGGGACCGGCGTTTTGGTGTCTAACTCTGTTCTTATTTTGGACAAAAGCAAAGAGAGCGCCAGTGCATTGACAAAAGCGTTAAATGAATCCGCGAGTGTTTTATCGAAAACTGGGAAGTTCGAAGAAAAAGCAGTCGCACAAGATCATTCAAGCTGAAATGAAAAGTGATGTACTGTCAAAATCAACTCTTGATGCTTTGCAAGCAGTTCAAAAGATACATAAAGAAGATATTCTGAAGATTTTTGATCGTAATAATACCGAAAGTGATTTGATGGTTTTTGGACAAAAATTTAAGCAAGTGTTAGGTGAGGGAGGTAGCAACAAAGCTGGTAATGTTAAAGTGTTTGCGACCGAAAAATTGACTGAGCAGAATATCCGCGCTTATGCAGAAAGTTTAACGGGTGGAGTACCTTTCACAGAAATACCTAATAAACCTGGTCGTTATTATGCCAAGTTAGCAAACGGTAGTACCGTAAACTTGCGTAAAGTTTCAACCAGTGCATATGCCACTATTGAAGATTTCCCTGAACTGTTACGTAAAGGAATTGCTGTTTCTTATACGTTAGATTTTACAAAAGATCGATTGTTGGATAATGATAAAATTAATGAATATTTTCCTAGGATGTATTCATAGTTTTCTTGCTTGTGTTGAGTAAACGTCGAGCACAATATCCGTATCATTGGAACGGGAGATACACAGGCTCAAAAGAACGGCGGTGATATTCAGGTGCAGCGCAGTAAACTGGATGCGATATCGTTGCAGTTAAAACAGGGTATTGTACTGAAATAGACAGAGATCTTCAGATGTGGGATCTCTGACTTCGCCTGACAAAGCATTTTTAAACTCTCATTTTTTCAATGAAAGCTCCATAAGGCGTTTTACTTTTCAAAGCAGCAGAACTAGCGGCCATAACGCTGGATAAAACCTTTAGCGACCTGATGGCAATTCAGGCATTAAAGAAGGTGCCAAGAATCTGGCAGGAGAATTGAGTAATACCTCAAAACCGCTGTTAAGAAATGCTAAGCCTGATACCCATGCCGTAACTAGCTTGATTGAAAATGAGAAGTTGTATGCTGGAAAGGGGACGACGACCATCATAACCCCAGAAGGTATCAGTTTCCAGATTAACCAGCCAAAGCATTTAGCGACTGTAGATGGTTTTTCTCAAAAATCAGGTATTAGTGGGGCACACAATGCTGATGCGTTTAATACAGCTGTCAAACAATATAACGTAAAAATTGTGAGTGAAACACCTACAGGAGTGAATGGGATGACTAATATTCAATATCAAGTGCCTGCCTTTGATCGTGCAGGTAATGTAATTGGATATAAATCAGAAGTAAAAACTAAAACAGTCTATGATCCGAAAGTATTTACAGATCAAAAAATATTAGACTTAGGCCAACAAGCTGCGGCTAAAGGATATAAAGATGCGATGTCAAGTTCTAAAGGGATTGCGGATGCAACTGTAAATGGAGTTACCTTTAGAATTTATGTAGACAAAATAACTGGGGAAGTTCGCAATTTTCATCCCAAATAAGGTAGATAATGAATATTAAATTATTTGAACAAATCAACTATGATTCTAATGAGATGATTACAACGTATTTTGATGTTATGTATAGTGATAATCGACTTTTAGAGGCTATAGGTTATCTTATTAAAAAAATAGGATTTAGTACCGATGGCGCATACTGCCATTTTCCAGATATGAACAGCTATGATGAAGAAGATCATTTTGAAGGTGTTCAGTTTGCTGTTGGTTATCCGCCAACTGATGAAGATACAATAACAGTCAGTGAAGAAACCTGTTATCACTATGTCAGATTAGCTGGTGAAAAGTATCTTGAGCTTCATCCAGAAGATATAGATAAGGTTAATGAGCTACTGGCAAAAATACCAATATAAAATCAATATTCCCCGGTCATGTGAATTGCACCCCAAAAGTTAGACACTAATTGATTAAGGTGCAATTCATCCAATCGGGGCTATATTCTTCTATTTTTATGACAACTGGTTTGCCAGCATAAAAGCCGAGCTGTTCCAGTTAGAACCCTGTAATAGTGAGTTGAGGTCGATGAAAAATATGGCCGGGTAGTTACAGTAGACTTTGGGATTATAAGACAATGAATAAATTAAATAATATTACTCTTACTGAGTACGACTTTAGACAACTTAATTTGATGAAAGAAACTCTAGGAGCATATGTTGAAAATAAAATTCCTTTAAATGTACTAATTGATCGCTTAAGAGATTTATTGGATTGCTTACAAGATGTGAATAATGAATGGAAGGAGCAGTTTTATGAGCATTGGCTGAGTTTGGAGCAAGTTTATGCTGTAGCTTTAGATAGAAATGAACCACTAAGTCAATATGAAAGTTATATTAATGATTCAGTTAAGGGACTGAATAGCCTGTTAGGATTGTGATTAAAAGATACCGATTTTTTTAAGCTATACCCTAATTTCTGGATAGTTTTATCCGATGGTTAGCATGACTTGGGGCCGGTATTGTGTACCGGACTCAGGACATTCAATTTTAAAGGTTTTGTAGAGGCTAAAAGCGCATTAGATTATCTTGCTACTGCAATCGCTATTATTCCCGGTGCGGGTGATGCCGCTGGAAAAACTATCAAGGCGGTAGAGAAAGCCTTACAGAAAGGTGATATTGGGGAAGCTTCCAAACTGCTCAATAAGGCCAGTGATGAAATTACATCAGTCTCACGCCCTAGCCATAGAAAATCAGAAATTGATGTCGGGAAAGATTTGGGGGATGGAATGGTCAGGTTACATTTAAAGAGGGTAAGGAAGTCCCCTATGGAACTAAAGGCAGTGTTCGTCCAGACTGGTGTCAGGGCAATGTTTGTAGTGTTGAAGTGAAGAACTATAATATTGCAACGAACAAAAATGGCTTGATTAATAATGTTGCCAGACAGGCGATTGAACGGCAGAAGAATCTACCTGCGGGGATGAGACAAGAAGTTGTTATTGATATTCGAGGGCAACATGTTACACAAAGGCAAAAGGATACGATCATTCAGGGAATAGTTCAAAAATCGAATGGTGCAATCAGTCCGACAGATATAGGGTTTAAAACAAAATGAAAAACATAGGGTTTCATGGTGGCCATACTGTTTATGAACATGGTCCTGCTTCAGATGTGGTTGTTTTTTTTCAGTGTATAACGACTTATGCCGAATATGTTCAATCTGAATATGATTTTAGTTTATTAACGGATCGTCTTTATCGTCGTTATCTGAAACAAGATGAGCTCAAACCAGCAGAGGAGCTTATGTCTATTGTTGAATATTTATTTAGTAAAATTCAGAGTAATACAGTAGATTGGCAAAAGATGGGAGGAGATACTGAGTTAACCAATCTGGATTTTAAGCAGCCAACATTAAATCTTGTATTTATGGATTATTTCCGTCGTTTTATTGATGCTAAGGAGTCTGCAAAATCATTTTTAGACACATTTAAAATATATCAACCAGTAAAAATAGTGATCTCCGATTTACCATGGTTTATTGATGATAAAAATCGCCCTCTTGAGCAATACGATGCCTTAGATCCAGATGATCCACCATTCTGGTTACGTTAAAGAAGTTCTCGATATGCTGAACTGACCTAAAGAATTGGACAGGTTACACTAAACAGATAATGATATCTGAGTTCGGAATTCTACCGGACTCAGGACATTCAATTTTAAAGGTTTTGTAGAGGCTAAAAGCGCATTAGATTATCTTGCTACTGCAATCGCTATTATTCCAGGTGCGGGTGATGCCGCCGGGAAAACTATCAAGGCGGTAGAGAAAGCCTTACAGAAAGGTGATATTGGGGAAGCTTCCAAACTACTCAATAAGGCCAGTGATGAAATAAAAGTTAAGTGGGTTGATGAAAATGCAAGCATGAGTCAACGGGCAAAAGGCTATAATGATTCTGCATCAGGTGCTCGTTCAAATATTGAAACTAAAAAGGGACAGGCTCCCAGTATTGATAGAATAGACACTGATGGAAAAAACAAGCCTGTTAGGTTTGATGGTGTAGATGATAATGTCATGATAGACAGAAAAATATCTGTTGTGACAACCCGAAAAGCGAAAGATCAGGCATTACGACAATCAGATGCGTTAAAGCGCAATGGTATGACAGGACGTTGGGAAGTACCTGATCAAACTCAGGCGAATAGAGCACAAAAAATGTCTGATGAATTTGGAATCAAAAACATAGAGGTGAAAGTTGTTAAAGAATAGCAATATTAGGCTTGTAAAGGTCATTATTGATCTTGCCATATTTTTGGAGTTTACAAGTGAAGAACTGCTTAATCCGGATTCAGCAATAGAAATAATGGAACAAATGGCAGCGGAACTTCAGTTACTTAATGATGATGAGAAACAAGAGGTAATTAGACTTTTCCAAGATTTATCAGATAATTATACTGGTGAAGTATATGATTATGTAAAAGGATTACCAGGATTTCTTGGCTTAATTTAATAGAAAGAACCCTGACATGTTGAATTGCACCCCAAAAGTTAGATGCTAATTGATTAAGGTGTAGTTCATCCAATTAAAGAGGCAAGGAAGTTCCCTATGGCACTAAAGGCAGTGTTCGTCCAGACTGGTGTCAGGGCAATATTTGTAGTGTTGCAGTGAAAAACTATAATATTGCAACGAACAAAATGGCTTGATTAATAATGTTGCCAGACAGGCGATTGAACGGCAGAAGAATCTACCTGAGGGGATGGAACAACGGATAGTTATTGATGTTCGAGGGCAAACCGTGTCACTAGAACAGGAGAGGGAAATTATTAAAGGCATTGTTCAAAAATCAAATGGAATTATAGACCCAGCGGTGATCGAATTTAAAGGGTAACTCACATGAAACATATCGGTTTTTATGGTGGTAGTTCTATTGTGGAACTTGGTTCTGTTTCAGAAATGACCCAATTTTTTTCTGTCTTAAATGAACAGATACACGATATTAACGATCGAAAAATCTTGTTTCAGTTTTACCAGAAGTATCTTCATCTTTATGAATTAGAAACAGCATCTTCGTAGTAACACAACTCCAGCAGAAATTATCAAAGGAGCAGAAATGCAGATTTTTTAAATATTTTGAAGGAATAGAGCGTTGTATAAAATCCGCTCAAGTATTTCATGAAGACTGGGGTATTTATAAGCCAGTCAGAATAGTGATAACAGACATGCCTGATTTTATGACAGATAGAGATCGCCCTCTTGAGCAATACGATGCTTTAAGCCCAGATGATCCGCCATTCTGGTTACGTTAAAGAAGTTCTCGATATGCTGAATTGACCAAAAAATTGGAATAGCTCAGGTTACACTAAACAGGTAATGATATCTGAGTTCGGAATTCTACCGGACTCAGACCATTCAATTTTAAAGGTTTTGTAGAGGCTAAGAGCGCGTTAGATTATCTGGCCGCCGCAGTGGCGATTATTCCAGGTGCGGGAGATGCCGCTGGGAAGGCTATCAAGGCAGCAGAGAAAGCCTTACAAAAAGGTGACGTTGGCGAAGCTTCCAAACTGATTAATAAGGCCAGTGGTGAAATCTCTGCATATAACTCGGCAACCTATCCGAAATTGAAACATGACTTGGCAAAACAAAATTTGCACAATATCGCTTCACAGGATTCAAGACTAGCCGCAGCGATTAAGGGAGATAATGGTAAGGTTAACTTTGGCATAGGAAATGGAAGTCGTGAAGAAGCTGATCGGTTAGGTAAGATATGGGTTGGTGATGGAGCAAGACCAACCAGTGACGGAACTGGATTAGTTAGTGCTGATGGCACTCGTATATATCGTTTCCCGGCAGAGAAGAAAAATAGCAAGCATTCCTCAACAGGAGTTCAAGCTAATTTTGAAACCTTTAAAATAAACCCATCTACGGGCGATAAGATTAAAGTAGGAAACGGTCATTTGGATATTCAATAGGATAAATTTTTATGAAAGCGGAACTAAAAAGCATTTCTAGTGATGATTATGATCTAGATTTATATTTTCCTGATGACGACGAGAAATTTTTATTAAAGGTCATATTGCGCATTGGTGAAAAAGATAGCAAGGAAGCAGATAATTTTGATTTACTTATTTGTACCCCAAATTGGTTAAAAAATAACCACTGGACTCCTCAATTAATCAGGCACATGTTACTAGTGCGTAAATATGATCTGGATGAAATCACAAAGACGATTACAGATTATATCGACCAGTGCGAAGGTGATGATTGGATGGGAATAGCCCAAAAGCTTTCCCGAGTTTTTGCCTGGGAGTATGAGGATTACCAAGATTAACATTGATAGCCCCGGCCTTATACCTGCCTCTCAATCCGATCTCTTGGTTAAGAGACAGAACTTGGCTGGGGTTTCTTTACCCTCTGGTTACTACTTACCTATCAGCGAAAATTAGTCACAAAGTTGACGGCAATAACATTGGATGAAACCTTTAGCGACCCGATGGCAATTCAGGCCGGTGGTAAAATCATTGGTGGCGCTGCGGGAGCCATTGCAACCAACAGCGCAGAAGGTGCCAACAGTAGTGCCAATGCCGGTGAAATGGTGATTGTCTACAATTCGCTGGTGTCAGGGCAATATTTGTAGTGTTGAAGTGAAGAACTATAATATTGCAACGAACAAAAATGGCTTGATTAATAATGTTGCCAAACAGGCGATTGAGCGGCAGAAGAATCTACCTGCGGGGATGAAACAGGAGGTCGTTATAGATATTCGAGGGTAAGTAGTGACAGCTAAACAACAAGCCGAAATCAGGCGGGGTATCGTTGAAAAATCAAACGGTGCAATACACTCTTCATTAATCAGGTTTAAAGCGGAATGAGGCATATAGGATTTAGTGGAGGTGCTCTTATAGTAGAGTTAGGCACAGTCAATGATGTAGCATTGTTTTTTGAATGTTTGAAACTCTTTGTTGAATGGAAATATCCAAAACAAAACTGGCATCTTTTGACAGATAGACTCTACAAACGCTATTTACGTCTAGAAGATGTAGAAGTTGCTAAAGAGCAGATGATGCAAGCAAGACAGTTATTTATGGAATTGCCGAGTTCAGTTATTGAATGGGATCAGACTATTCTGGCGGATTCTGAAAAGAGTAAGTTGAATCCTGAATTACTAATGCTTTCTGATGTATTCTCACGTTATTTTAGTGCATTTTTAGAATGTCTTGAGTCTGCGGAAGTTATGTACGAAGAATTTAAATCTTATCCTGACTACCAATATGAGCCGTTAAAGGTAGTTATTACAGATATGCCTTTATATTTAGACGATCAACATCGTCCATTAGAACAATACGATGCTTTAAGCCCAGATGATCCGCCATTCTGGTTACGTTAAAGAAGTTCTCGATATGCTGAACTGACCTAAAGAATTGGACAGGTTACACTAAACAGCTAATGATATCTGAGTTCGGAATTCTACCGGACTCAGGCCATTCAATTTTAAAGGTTTTGTAGAGGCTAAAAGCGCATTAGATTATCTTGCTACTGCAATCGCTATTATTCCCGGTGCGGGTGATGCCGCTGGAAAAACTATCAAGGCGGTAGAGAAAGCCTTACAGAAAGGTGATATTGGGGAAGCTTCCAAACTGCTCAATAAGGCCAGTGATGAAATAAGACAGTTACCAAAACCAGGAACTACATCACTCCCCAGTAGTGGTGTTGGAGCGGGAAGTGTTTTCAAAGTTGATGATGCTCAGTTAGGGAAAAAACTTGGAAAGCATGTTGAAGATTTTGGCGGTAATGCATCAAATGCTACAGACAGAAAAATGCTGTTGGATAAAATAAATGATATAGGTAACAACGCAGATAAAACAATCCCAGGAGTTTTTGCTGGACAGGGCCCTAATGGAACAAGAGGTGATGTATTCTTCAAAATAAAGGGTAATGACGTTGTTGTTACTAAACCAGACGGAACTTTTGTTACCATCCTAAAAGATGGGGTTAATAATACTTCTGTCAAAAACGCCTTAAAAGGAGAACCTCGTTGAATATTATTTCTAAAGAAGCCCATGATTGGGGAATGGGCATTATTGGCAACCGTCTTAAATCTGTTCAGGGATTAGTCTATATACTCCATGTAGAGGATATAGAGCACCCTCAAGAATTACTTTTCGAATTTGAAGGGGCTGGTGTATCAAGGAAGATATCTTGCAGTCAAGACGGCTCATCACTAGTTGTATGCAATAAACCGATGTTCGAGAGTGACTTAGGTGAATACGGGAAACAAATAATTAAGGATATATCCCAACATCCAATATTCAATGAATTGATAGGCCAGAAGCTATCTCGTTTTAATGCTATTTACTCTGAAATTGAGCAATGCGTCATTGGTTTTAATTTTATTTTTTGTAGTTATGGTCAGATTAGCTTGCTTAATTTGGGAGATGAAATATATATATATAACGATATTCCAGAGTGTATTTTTCTTGAGGAGAAAATCACTTTAGTAAATATAGTAAATCTATAATTTTAACCCCACTATGAATATGAGCTGCCCCAAAGTTGGGCAGGTTACACTCGGCAGCTAATGATACCTGAGTCCGGAACTTCACCGGACTCAGGCTATTTCACTTTAAGCTGATTCTTTCGTGGTGGTCATAGTGGATAGACTCTTCTATCCACTATTTCATCGTGAGTTCGACACTGGGCACGGCCATTAATGGCAGCAGTTTTACGGATAATCTGCAAACCGCATTGTTGAGTAATATTGGTAATCAGATTAATGCGGAAGGCGCCAGACTGATTGGTGATCAGGGGCAGATTCTGGATGTTCCGGGTAAAGCGATTAGCCATGCCGCAGTGTCTGCGCTGGCGGCGGAAATTGGCGGTGGAGATGCTAAAGGGGCGGCAGTGGGCGCATTAGCCGCAGAACTGGCCGCCATCACCTTGGATAAAACCTTTAGCGACCCGATGGCAATTCAGGTATTAAAGAAGGTGCCAAGAATCTGGCAGAAGGATTAAGTCATACCTCAAAACCGCTGTTAAGAAATGCTAAGCCTGATACTGATGCCGTAGCTAGCTTGATCGAAAATGAGAAGTTGTATGTTGGAAAGAGGGCGATTAACCAACAATACCTTACAGAAATGTCTAAGAATGGTGTCAAATTTTCACCTGAAAATGTCTTAATAGCCGAAAGGTTAGCTGATGGTAAAATAGTGTTTCTTGAGAAAGGTAATTCATTTGCGGGGTTTCAATATATTGTCGGTTAATTAGTTTTTCTTTAATGCTTAATAACGCTTCATTCTATCAACAAAGGTTAAAAGTTTTTAGGATTAAATAAGGTTTCATAATTGTGCTACACCCATTTTTTGTCTTCCTGGCTTTTGCTGTGATGAAAACGATTCCAAAAAGGCATCAACATAATTAAGCAGCTGCCACATAAATTGACAACAATGATTTCGCGTTATTGTCTCATGGAGCGACTGCCATAACCGTTCTATTTTATTTAGCCACGGTGAATAGACCGGTAAAAACAACAGGGTAAATTTGGGATGTCGTGCCAGCCAGTCCTTTACCTTCTGACTTTTATGAATACAGTAGTTATCTAAAATTAATGTGAGGGTTTCCGCATGGGGATATTGTTGCTCCAGTTCAGCTAACATTTTGATAAATAAATCAGAGTTCTTTTTTACTCCTTTAACATAGGTGACTTGCTCTGTTTGGGCATTGAGGCAGCCCGCAAGGTAATATTTTTCATTTTTTCCCGGGGTGATAACCCGTTTTTGCTGACCTTTGAAACACCAGTCCGCGCCGATTTTCGGGTTGAAATCAATATCCATCTCATCTTCATAGAAAACGGGATGTTTTTCTGAGATATTCGCTTTGGCTTGCGTGATCTTTGCCATTTTCTCATCGTATTCAGGATCAGGTTGTTTTACCGTGGGTGCCGCTCTGCGCCAGACAATCCCCGCCTGAGCAAAGTAACGATAGAGCACATTTTGTGTCAGAGAGAGGTTGAGTCATTCATTGAGGGTATGAGTCATGAGCTCAAGGCTCCAGCGAGAGCGAAGATAGCCTAACTTTTGGGGGGATTGCTGTAATAAGAAAAGCAATAAGTTATAGAGAGGGGTGAGATCCCAGACAGCAGGTCGGCCAGCCGGTAAACTTTTGAGCCCTTCGAGCCCATATAATGTAAACCACTCAACCCAACGATTGACGGAAGAGCGTGCGGCATGAAGGGTTTTGGCGACATAAGTCACCGTTAATCCCTCATTGAGCATCAATAACGCCGTCAATCGACGGGAATAGTTCTTATCGCGGGTTTTATGGATAAGTTTTCTCATTTTCTGGCATTCATCTTGAGGTATGGGTGCTATGATAGGCATCACTCAGTCCGTGTTGGGGTTTGGGATTTTTTGCAATTGATCAGATCGCAAAAATCGGACTGAGTTCCCTCCAAGTGATCTATTATTTTGAAAAGTTATTTAGCTGAGTCAAACATAGCCGCTTATTGATAATTCTGGGTTTTCTATACTATATCATGGTCGTAGACGCAATATTAGAACGTTCACGACCATGTACTGGCAATTATAAAGCCACCATTTCAGTACAATTTTAAATCTAAATTATATGACATATAAACTCGTTATTCTTAGATTCAGCCAAATCTCACAACCTATCTATTTCCTCTCATTCCCTTAATCAAATGAAAATGTTTAATACCTAGAAGTATTTAGTCCCAAATCTTGATGATACAACACATCCACTTGCAATGAATCAAAAAAGAAAAGTGCCACAATATTATGAAAAACTACTCATTGAAAAATAACTTTCCGAATGATTTCTAATGATATGAAGAATTATTACGACCAAATTATCTTTGCCTTCCTGAGTATAAACAATAACTATACCCTATGGATTTCAAAATGCATCGCGACGACAAAGGAGTGAATCCCCGGGAGCATAGCAAACTATGTGACCGGAGTGAACGAATGCAGCCAACGAAGAAGCAACTTCATTTTCATTAGCTATCCTTCTCATAAGAAGAAGGCAATTTAACAAAGAAGGTGTAGATAAAATAACTCAACAAAAAAACAATAAGTCCTACGCAAAATGCCTTTATCACGCTATCCTCTTTAAAAAATAGGCTCCCTGCTATGGAAAATAATATAATGAAACCAGTAGTCATCGTTTCCACAAAGAGGAAGAAAACAACACTTTTCCTTTCATCAAACTCATAAAGGGCTGTATTGATCGCAATACGAGTCATAATAAGACCAACGGATACACCTATCAGACTAAAAAATGAAAGCGTAATAAACTGACTAGCCCCAAGTGGAGAAATTAACAATAAAGTGGATGCAAGCAATGAAACCAAGACCAGTGACTGTTTTAACTTAATACTCGTCTCGAACCGTTTAAGTCTGACCATAATTTGATTACCCATAACTGCGGAAAAAAGATAAATTACAAATGCAACAGATGAACTGCCAAGCCATGCAAGGTAATTGGGAAGATTAAGGTAAACTTGATATTTATATAATAATCCAATGGAATACATAAGTACTATAGATTCAAATATATTTCCTGTAATAAAAAGCAGGGAATTCGGAACGTTTAATTTTACTACCGATAGAAAGTCTTTTAATTTGTAAAATCCCAATACATTATTATTGTTTTTTTCTTTATGAATACAATCAAGATCCTTTTTAGATTGGAAAATCTGTATCAACCTTAATATCATGATCATAGAAAAAATTGCTATTGCAGCCACTTTCTCATTAAAAAAACCAATCAACACAATTGTTATGCCAAGAAGAATAAATGGCAATATCAATCTAATGTAAAGATAATATTTAAAAGAATTGACATAATCTGCTGGTTCTCCGATTTTAAAAATGCTCATCATATTGTATGAAGGTCTGAATGTCGTTTTTAAGCATCCTGTTCCAGCCGCATCACACACAAATGACATAATAATAATAAACCAAGCGAGATAAAAATAACCAATATAAGATAAAGCAAAACCCGCTAAAAGAAGAAATGCGGATAATAGTTTCAACCAAAATCCAATTACAGTTGTTCTCGCTAACCCAAAATTAAAACTCATCATACTACCAGAGGCAAATTCGATAATTAACGAAATAACCAATTGGGAAATAAGTGTAAATTCTAGTGAAAAATTACCTAAATGTTCATTGGTTGCAATAAGGGCCAGCTCAAGTATTGTTACACTCATAGCAACACTGCTATACATAGCATCCGCTCGCGCAATAGTGAGAAGAACCATCTTTACACACTCTCCTTGTAAATTACACCTGGCTCAGTCAGTATCGTTTTATATAAAAATGAAGGAGCAGAAGCACGAGCATAAAACATAATACTCAAATAAAGTGACTCTAGATCATAAGGTACCAAAATATTCTTTTTATCCTTATTATCTTTACTATAAATATAATGTCTCCCTGGATGTTGATTCACATAATCCTCGTAGTCCAGTAATTCTACAAAGAGTTCATTTCCTGAACTTTTTATCTTGTTATAGAAAATATTACATGATGCCGCTGAAATACTATGGCTTGTAGAAGCTTTTATATGAAACTCATCAAAAACATCAATCAAAACACATTCATCAGAAAGAGAAAGAATATATTTCGAAACATAAATCCACCGTTTATGAACCGCACGAGTTATATCTAAAAACCGTCTGACTCTATCAAATAGCAAGTGATTTTCTGCAATGGTTTGGTTGATATTAAACTCTAATAAAGCTCTTCCAGAATAAAGATTCGACATTCTCTCTAAACTATCTTCATTCATATGCAAATCTTGGCGACGTTTCATAGATAGCCTCCCAAATGCTATTAATGTTTAGTTTTTCAACTTGATGGCTAGCACCTTCTTGTTCAAGTAACGTGTTTTCTAGTCGTTTGCACCGTGATTTACACTGTTTATATAACGAAATCAAATCCGCATCAAACGGATCTGAATGCTGATCTAACCACACCGATACCCCCCTCCATTTCCATTTTTTCATCCCGGAAATATGTATCGTTATAATTTTATCCCAAATCACATTATCCATATCAGGCAGAACAGTTGCATCGGACTCAAGTGTTCGGCAATACCCAATATAATGTCCTAAATCGAAGGCAAAATAAGCCTTAGATTCTTCACAAAGTTTAATATAATAATCCCAAAAGTTTATATCACCTAATTCGCTATATACGGGTGGGTTTTCCAAAGCAATCTCTTTTTCAAAAAACTCTCGTGCAAACAAAATATTTTTTGCAGTTACTAGGATACTTTCCTCATTAAGTACAGGATTCGTTTGATGAGGTCCTAGAAAAAGATCTCCACAACGCCATATACCAATATCCTCTTCTAGATAAGAAATAGGTAGTTTTTTTATCAATTTTTTTAAACGAAGCATTTCTTCTTTAATAAGCTTACCTGAGAAATTGATATCAACCGGATGAAAAGAGATCGTCATGTTACCCATATTAGCCATCGCGACAATTTCATCATCAAACTCATCCCATACCCTTGCTCCCAGACTAAAATGCCCAATTTTATGAAAAATGCTATTCCTATCTTTATTTTTTTCATGATAAACGAAACGAAGTTTTTCAATATCACCACTCACACCAATACACATGTCTTTTATTTCATCCATTGATTCCCCCAATCACTAATCTAATTTAAGAAAAAACTTATCATTGTGTATTATTGCCGTCCACGCTTTGTATCATCACAATTTCTCCTTTTCTTCCACCAACACCTACTGTTTCAATACCAAAATATTTTTTATTTATTCCAAAAAAACGGGTATTCTCTTTTATGGTGTTGCTTATCACATCTGTGTAGATATTAAAATCTTTGACTGCGGAATTCATATCAGAGAGATCATCTGCATGACAAAGTTCCCACAATACTTTAAATGGAATGTGCCTCAGATATACATTCCTTAACGAAAGAGAAGAAGATAACAATTTATTTTTTCTATTGTTTCTTATTACCTCCAAATTTAATGATATCGCCTCTTCTAACTGATGAAGCCAAGGCTTAGCAAATTTATCGATGAATAAATGATAAATCTTTTTTACCCCATGATCACTAATAAGCTCTCGACTGTTAGGCAGCCTATTTAAACTGAATAATTTTCCCAGTTTTTTTTCGAGATCAATTCTAACTGGAGTACCAGGATACAACATCATTAAATTAAAATAATGATCAAGGGACTCATGCTCCGCCATACCAGATTTGATCAAAAATGTCAGATTCTCGATAATCTCAGTTTTTGTTTGATCATGGTAAAACATGATAAAATCTAATCCAATATCAATTTTATTTTCTTGTAACGCCCTGATAGCATCGATATTCTCCTGTACTGTCACACGTTTATTCATATAGTTGAGTTGAGTTTGAGAGCCTGATTCAACACCCATCTCAACTAACCTTAATCCCTCTTTAACCAGAGTAGGTAATTCTTCTCGTAGACGAAGTAAATAGCGAACTGTAGAAGAAGAGCTCCATGTAATATCACCATTTCCAATCTGATGTAACCCTTTAGAAAAGGCTAATACTCTATCTTTCTTCACAAAAAAATTCGCATCCATCATATAGACATGTTGGAAATCGTATTTTTCGCGTGCTTCTTTAATCCAATTAACCAAAATATCAGCGTCTACAGCACGCCATCTGGGGCCTTCTGCATCTGCGGCAATAATCGCACAAAATGAACAAGTTAGTGGACAACCTCGACTACTGGTAAAGGCAATAGCTTTTCTTTTGCGTCCATCCCGTCTGTCAGTAAAAATCAAATTTTGCAAGCGTTCTGAATCATACTCCATAAGAGGGTTTACCCACTCCTCTGAAGGAAGTTGGTATTTCTCAACTCTACTGACCTGCAACTGATCATTTCTGTCGAAATAGACAGCATTTACTATATTTTTTCTAAAATACTCAAAATACAAATAATTCTCTGCTGGTATTGATTCACCATACTGCTTTTTAAACCGGTTGAAAATCTCCGCCAGAATTTTTACAGAATATTCCCCCTCTCCTTTAAAAGCCACACTATAAATATCTCTTCCAGTTTGCATAAAATTTTCTGCGGCCAAACTTATATGCGGACCACCGCAAAAAAGGAGAGAGTTAGGAATTAGACTCTTAATTATTTTTCCCCAAACTAATGCTGTATCAACATGGCTGCTATAAATCGAAATCCCAACAATATCTGGTTTCCATTCAATTAAATCAGCTAACTCCTCTGTTCTGTCCTGAGTTAAATCTGAATAATCAAATATTTTGGTCTTGACAAAATTTGTATTTTTCTTGATATATGCGGAAATATTCTGAAGACCCAAAGGCATGATGACCTGCGGCCCTTCTCCATAAGGCAATGCAACTAATGCTAAGCGAATATTATTTTCACAGGACACTATATTATGGCAGTGTAAATCTCTGAACACTTTGTTCATATGAAAATATTCCATCATGAGTTACTTGGCATAATGTGAAAAAAAGTGGATATCTTTCAGAAAGTCGAATAGCCAAATTACTATCCTCAAAACTTTTCATAACCAATATTTTTTTTAGTTTTACCATTAATTCACCGTTATGGAAAAAACAAAAACCTAAGTCTTCCAAACAGATAATATCATCCTTAACTTTCAAATACATATTTTCAAGCCTTTAGTGTAGCCTTACTACTTATAAAAAGAAGTAAGGCTAAAAAATTAAAATTCAGGTGCCGTCTTACCCCCGATTGATTCATAATCTACTTCAACAACAGCTGTTTCAATATCCATATCAGAAGCAATTTCTTCGAGAATTTCTATGTTTGTTACTTGAGTGATCATAGATACATCCTCCATTGTTATTTATGTGTAATGCAACATTGGAATTTTCATTACACATAAGTATTGTAGGTTTTTTTTAGCTGTCAAGTCATTATTGTATTAAAATGTTAATATTCAAAATACAAATGATCATGGTTATCGTTACATGAAACTATTACTCGTAATCACCGATCATACACTGAACCTTAAGTATTAAACCTCTCAAAAATACCCTCCAACATATTGTCTTTATTGGATTTTATTTTGGCAACTTCAACGCGTTTCCAAACTGATTCCACTCAATCAATTCAGTTTTTAACTAAGAACTTCGTTGAAATTACACCTGAAATTTTTCATGCCATTCCATATGGCGTTTCATTAAACGTCGGCACTCCCGTTATTGGTGCAACAGGACAACCAGCCGCGTTTCTTCTCAATTCCGCTAAATGGCCAGTAAGTGGAATAAAGATAAGCAGAAATAATAAATCATCGTTACATACATCAATTTATTGATAATACTGAGTCTTACACACTATATCATGGTCGTAGACGCAATATTAGAACGTTCACGACCATGTACTGGTAAGAGGGATTTATTAACCGCGTATTGTTTAAATAAGAAGAAACAGCCACTGAATTTTTTCATTCGGGAGTGACGGTTTAAACAAAATTCCGGTTAACTTAACTCAGGAATCAACATCCGAATAAAATTTGCTTGTTCCGGTGATATATCATCGTCGTTGTTTATGGAATGCTTAACCAGCTCCAAGTTCGTGTCATTAATAAAATTTTCAGTGATTGAAATTCCTGCCTCCAAATTTTTAACTTGATGATAGTGTGTACAAGGCGTGAAAACAATATCACCAGGATTCTGTACACAATGAATACCCTGAGCCTGAACGAAATCGGGATATAAGACCCGATCAGGGTTAAAAGCATCAACTTTGCCATAACCTATTTTCATTGCTTCTTCCGGCCCATAAAATATCCACTCTTTTCGACCACTCATCACCGCATTCCAGGCATGAGTAGAAGCAATGTCCAAATGCATACGAGAGCCGCTGTTTTTAGGCCCCATATAAATCCAGCGAAGTAATAGTAATGCTGCTTCATTATGCAAAATATCGTCTGCAACACGCTGACGAATTAAGCAAGAAAAATAGTCAGGGACCTCATAATCATTGACTAACTCTTTAAAATAGAGCGAAAACGGCCACGCAGAAACGTAATAAGGATCGGGTTCTTCTACATCTTTTATATAATCAATATAGTCACCAAGAGACATATATTTATTATCTTTATTATTTGATGATCGAAATACTTTTATCAGGTGATGACCAAATTTTTGCTGAAAATAGTCCCATGTCCACTTTGTTCTTGCTACCCACTGTTCAGCGCCTCCTCGAATAATAAAATGGACTCTATTCAGCATACAAGCAAATACATCCTCTATGGATGGCATGGTGAACTCTACGCATTTCTGATAACCAGAATTAGAAAAATCCATCATATTTATATCGTTCCAAAGAATAAATAGTTTTTACCCGTCATCTTTCAAGTCGCCTCTTTGTTGGCTGCACTCACTCACCCCGGTAACAGAGTTTTCTATGCTCCCGGGGATTCGCTCCCTTGCCGCCGCGATGCATCTTGAAATCCATAGGGTATATGACAATAAATAGGCTTTTTAAAATCACGCTGTACCTTTTAAAAGAGGGCATTAATAATGTACTGATTTTTTTAACCCTTAGTTGAATCATTGCCGATAAAAAGGCGTTTACGATCGCCAAGAAAGTGAATAATGTTAAAAACATAATGTGCTTGTTCTTTTTTCCTGATTTTAAAACCACACTGACAGATAAAAACGGATTTTCTTAACACCTGTTTTATCACATTGGGATAAAGGTGGGATTAATCATTATTTTAATGAGTGAAAGTTGCTATAACCATTTGCTTTCAAATGGAATGAAAAATGGCAATCCATATGATTTAACCTGAGCAAATTGGATCGTTGGAGTTAATAGAAAACGCGACACTGAAAGATTAAAGGCATTAAAAACAGTGTTAAATCCCTCCGATGGTAACAAAATACCATTCCCATGCAGATTGCTAATACAAATTTTCTCGTTTTATTACTGAGGAAAACTCAGCAGTGATAGTCGAGACGTTAAAAGTCAATAATCTGAAATGTGCATGTTCACTGCGTGCACGTTAATCGTAAATAATCACTAATATTATAGTTAATAAAGATATAATAACTTGAGTGTTTTATCTATCTATATTGGTGAAAGTTGATGGAAAATATAAATTTAAAAAAACACCTTTCTTGAGAATTTTTGTTTTTTTATTGAAGAAAAAAAGACATTTAGAATATTGTTCCCCGTAACAATTTAAATATAAATTGTTTTTATTTTATACTGAAAGTATTTATATGATTTTTTTGTTTATAATATAAGACTAAATTTGTTTGACAGTTTTGTATTTGATGATTATTGTTCATCCCTGATTTGCAGGTGTTATTTAAAATACAATAATATCTCTTGTTATTATTTCTTTTAAATATGAATGGAATTTTGTGATGCTATTCAATTTATTGTTTTTATTGGAAATTTTTATTTTCACAAATTAATTAATATGGGTGATTGTATTTGATTGATAATAAATTGAAACTATTTCTAATGTAATGGTTCGTTATTGCATATTTGTTTTTAAATTTAGTGTAAATCTGAGCGTGATTCGTCATCTTAATTGCTGATGAATGCATGGTTATTTTTTTACAATTGATGTAAAGCAGTAAAAATATCCTCACTATAAGAGGGTGACAATTATTTTTCCGTCGTTATTGACAAAATATTTAAAATAGATTGGCCGCGGGCCATATAGGAGTAAATAAGTGAAATACGACTTTATTGTCGTTGGTTCAGGGGCAATTGCAGGTTCAATCGCTTATGAGCTGGCAAGCAGAAATTTCTCGGTTTGTAGGGTTGGAGAGACTGATCGAACCAATGCCGCCTCCAAAGCCGCCGGTGCAATGAATGGCTGTTTTGGCGAAATTACCAGTGGTTTATTAGCCAGTGAACACGGTAAGTTGAAATTGAATATGGATTGTATCGCCAAAGAGCTTTGGCCGGCTTGGGCGCAACGGTTAGCTGACGCTTCCGGTGATACCCGATCGTTGTTCACCGCTCAAGGCACTCATGTGATACTCAACACTGCCGGGATGGAAGAGATTGACACTATCAATTATGAGGCTATCGAGCAAACTCTGATCGATTATGCGGCTGCTTATGAAACTGTTGATCCACGTGAAATTGAGTGGTTGAAACCCAACGATTTAGTGCGTCCGCTGCGTGCTCTGTATATCCCTGATGAACATGCGCTGAACTCGCATTTATTGCTGGAAAAGCTGGATGCGGCATTTGTGGCTGAGGGTGGGGTTCTGAAAGCAGAGAATATTAAATGTGTGCTAATCGAAGAGGGTGTAGCCACCGGCGTTGAATTGCTGAGTGGCGAGCGTTTAATGGCAGATAAAGTCGTTGTGGCTGCCGGTGCGCACTCGTTGGATCTGTTATCAAATATACCTTCTATTGTTCGCCAGATTCCGCCAATCTTTGCCGGCTATGGGGTATCCATTCTGGTCAAGATGCCGAAAGGCAGAGAATTGCCGACCTCAGTCATCCGTACCCCGAACCGGGCATTTGCCTGTGGGCTGCATTGTGTGCCACGCGGTGATGGTGTGCTGTATCTTGGCGCGACCAATATTCTGTCTGAAAAACCACGCAGTCAGGCGCTGATTTCTGATGTGCAGTTCTTGTTGGATTGTGCGTTAGATCAGTTGGATATTAACTTACATGATGCTGAAATCCTTTCAATCCAGGTTGGCAACCGGCCAATCCCGGCTGATGGATTCCCGTTGATTGGTGAATGTGGCGTGAATGGTCTTTGGCTGGCTACCGGTACTTATCGCGATGGCTTACATCAGTCGCCATTATTGGCGGATTACATCGCCAACGCTTTGACGGGAGTAGAAAATAGACTGATTAATCTTGATGATTTCAAGCCCGTTCGTCCGCCGCTGGTGGGTTTCTCCCGTGAAGTAATGGCTAAAGAGACCGCCCAACAAATGTTTGCCACCGGTTATGAATATCGTTGGGATATCAAACCTTACTGGCTGCCACTGCTGAATGAAGGGATGATGCGCAATTATCAGAATGTAATTGAGTCTCTTCATCCGCAGTTCACGCCACCGCCGGAGCTGGTCGCTTTCTCTCATATTTATGAATCTATGCGTGAACGGTTACGTAGTTATTATGAGGCATGGTCATGAGTTTTTCGCTGAAAGATCAAGTCGTCATTGATAACGCCAGGAAATTACTGTCAGAGGCAGGGGTTTGGGATGTGGAAACTGATCTCACATGTCTGATTGACCGTTATCTGGAAAGGCGTTGTAAGGACCGCGCCCGTGATGAATTTATGCTTGCGGTTCATGAACGCTGTAACCGGATACCACTTGGGCATATTGTCGGCACTGTGGATTTTGATGGATTGCCTCTGACGGTGGGGACGGGGGTATTTATTCCGCGTCCTCATAGCCAGGTTATTCATAAATGGTTGGAGAATGAATATCAAGCGCCTCACGGGGCAGTGGTTCTGGATTTATGTTCCGGCAGTGGCGCCATCGGTTTAGCTATTGCTAAACGTCGCCCGGATTTAAAGGTCACTTGTATCGAATATGATGATGTGGCTTTTCAATATCTGACGCGCAATATCCATCGGTTGGCGAATTGGGCGATTAAAGCCGATGCATTAAAAGCAGATTTACGGGATTGGCAAGCGTTTTCTCAATTTAACGAATCGGTGGCGTTGATTGTGGCGAATCCACCTTATGTGCCGGAACAGCAGGAAATATTGCCGGAATGGGAGGAGCATCATCCTTATGCGTCGGTGTATTCGGGGGATGATGGGCTTGACTTAACGCGGTTGATTATCAAACAAGCTAAACAGCTCCTGCAATCAGAGGGTTGGTTAGTGATTGAACATGGTGAAAGCCAGGAAGAGAGCGTCAGAGCATTATTTGCAGATGCTGGTTTTTCTCTGGTACGAACCATTATTGATGAAGATGTTTCTGACACAACGGGCAGTTCGGTAATCACTGTTGGTTGTAAGCTCCTTTGAACTTAACCAGTTGGAATCTAAATAATGAATGTAAAACACAAGCAGGATTGGATGACAATTCGCCGGTCACGGACAACCGGCGCTTTAGCACAGGCTATCGATGAAGGTTTGACCAGCTTCACTGTCGTAGAGCGTCAAGGTAAGCAAGTTACTACAGAGGAAGGAAAAGTTTTTACTGAATTTGTTTCCTGCTCTTATTTGGGATTAGAACATCATCCTGCTTTAATTGAAGCGGCAAATCAGGCAATGTCTCGCACAGGGATACATTTGTCATCGTCCCGTGGCGCGATGCGCCCACAATATTTGGGGCAATTAGAGAAACTGTTGGAAGAGATTTATCAGGGGGGGTCTGTTGCTGTGTTTACTTCCACCAGCAATGTTCACCTTGGTGTATTACCGTTATTGGGGAGTGGTTCTTTACCCAGTTATCCTCTTTCCCGGCCTGTACATTGGTTGATGGATAAAACCGCTCACGCATCTATGCAGGTATTACGCGGTATTCTCGAACAGTTCGGACCGGTATCTCGGGTTGATAGCGCAGATGTACAGTCAGTACAGCAAGCTTTGCAGAACTGTCAGGAGAATCATCAGACGCCTATCCTACTGATTGATGGTATTGGTTCAATGAATGGTTTAATTCCGGTTGCGGAATTAACTCGACAATTGGCCGCGGCTGGAGGCTATGTCTATGTAGACGATGCTCATGGTATTTCCATTATGGGGCGTCATGGCGCCGGTTATGCCTTTGCTGCCCTTGACCATATTTTGCCGTCCAACTTCATACTTGCAGGTTCGTTATCCAAAGCATTTGGCGGCGCCGGGGGTTTTGTGGTGGTTGCAAGTGCCGATGATGTCGAAGTGATCAGTACCCTAGCGAACCCTCTGGTTTTTGGTCATTCGATCATGGTGCCGATGTTGGCAGCCAACGTTGCCTCAGCAAAACTTCATCTTAGCCTTGAGATAGAAATCCGGCAGGAACAGTTATGGAAAAACATCAATCTATTTGATTCTCTGATGGGGAACCATTTGATGAATGCCGGTGTTCAATCTCCCGTTCGTGGCGCTTTATTCGAAAATGAAGCAGAAGGGCTTGAAGCGGCTCGTTTGCTGCGTGACAACGGCATCTTATTGTTCCCGGTATTTTATCCACTGGTCCCGGATGGCAATGCGATGCTGCGTTTTGCCTTCTCTAGTGAACATAAGGCCGGCGAAATCAAACATTTAGTAAATACCTTATTTGAAATAAGGGAAAAGGGGCTGAATTGGGTTGAGCCACAGGCTGTAGTTCCACAGGTATAAACGACGCCAGCTTATCAATAAAGAAGATAATTGAAATGAATCAGTGACGAAGATTAAACATATGACTCAATCAATAATAAATAAGCAGGGTATATTACAACCTTACAGGGAATCTCTGGATGATATTAATATACAGATTCTGGCGCTGCTTTCTGAACGAATGAAAGTCTGCATGAAAATCGCCGAGGTAAAGGCGGAACAGGATATTCCGATGATGCAGCCACAACGTATTACCTCGTTATTGGATATGTTGCGGGATAAATCAACAGATTTTGGGTTACGGCCTGAATATACTGAAGCAATATTTCAACTGGTTATTGAAGAAACTTGCCGTCGAGAAGAAGAGCTGATTGATCAGTTGTTACACGAGAAAGTAAAGAATAATGAAAATACTGCTCATTGATAATTATGATTCCTTTACGCAAAACATTGCTCAATATCTGTATGAAGTGACGGGCAGTGTGCCGTCTGTAGTCACCAATTCTTTGACTTATGAAGAGTTAACAATAGACGAATATGATGCGGTAGTCCTTTCTCCAGGGCCAGGACATCCGGCTGAAAGCAGTGATTTTGGTGTCTGTGCTGAGGTTATTGCACGTGCCAAAGTTCCACTGTTAGGTATTTGTCTCGGTCATCAGGGAATTAGCCTGGCATTTGGCGGCTGTGTGGAACATGCCCCCAATCCGGTACATGGCTATCGCAGCCGCATCAGGAACACTGGAGAAGGATTATTCCTCGGTTTGCCTGAACAGTTTGAAGTGGTCAGATATCACTCGCTGGTATGTACCCGGCTTCCTGACAATCTAAAATGTACGGCCTGGACTGATGATGGCTTAATCATGGCCATTGAGCACACCGAAAGGCCGATCTGGGGGGTTCAATTTCACCCTGAATCGATTGATTCTGAATATGGGCGTGAGCTACTCAGTAATTTCGTGCGTATAGCGGAGATGTATAAAGAGAATAACAAACAGGAGGTTGCCGCTCAGAATATATGCACTGATGTCAATGAGGCTTATCTTGCGGTAGGTGGAAGACAATATCTCAACCTGAATTATCGTGAATGTAAGGAGATAGTCGATCCTAAATCCTTGTTTATTCAACGTTACGGCAATGATACACACGCTTTCTGGCTTGATAGTGAAAATTCCGACAGACCTAATGCTCGTTTCTCAATGATGGGAAGCGGTAATGAACAGGGCGCTGTCAGGCTTGAATACAGTGTACAGACAGAGAGTTTGCGTTTGACCGGTCCCGATGGCGAGAGGAGTGTTCAGGGAGACTTTTTCTCACTGATGTCTGAATTGCTTGGTTTTGTGGAAATTCTGACGCCAAAATCGATGCCATTTGTATTTAAAGGCGGCTTTGTCGGTTATTTAGGATATGAATTAAAAGCGCTGACAATCGGCAGCAACAAATACCGTTCAGAACATCCTGATGCCAGCTTAATATTTACTCCGCATTTTTTTGTATTTGATCACCAACAGAATAAGCTTTATGAGTGTCTTATCTCGCCAATAGGACAGCCACAAAATTGGCCGCCGGAACTTTTAATTACCAATGCAGAAAATACCGGTGAAGTGATACCTGACTTTATTCCTGGCGCTGTTGATCAGAATAAAATTTGTCTGGAATATGGCGCTCAGAAGTATATAGATGGAATCCATAAATCACTTCAATACATCACAGATGGTGAATCTTATGAAATCTGCCTGACGAATAGGGCCAAGATGGCTTATTCCGGGCATCCATTGGACGCTTATCGGCGTATGCGTTATGCCAGCCCTGTACCTTATGGCGCTTATCTGGCATGTGGGGATTTTTCTGTACTCAGTGCGTCGCCAGAAACGTTTTTACGTATTGATGAGACCAGAAATATTGAATCCAGACCGATTAAGGGGACCCGGCCACGAGGAAAAACGGCAGCAGATGATCAGCGTTTGCAGATGGAATTGAGTCAGTCCACTAAGGATAGGGCAGAAAATCTGATGATAGTGGACTTGGTGCGCCATGATCTTAATCAGGTATGCCGTCCAGGCAGTGTGCATGTACCTGAATTATTTAAAGTTGAGAGCTTCTCTTCTGTACATCAATTGGTTTCGACCATTCGCGGTGAGTTATGCGAAGAAACGTCATCAATGGAGGCTATCCGGGCATGTTTTCCAGGAGGATCAATGACCGGAGCGCCGAAGAAACGTACAATGGAGATTATTGATGCTTTAGAGTCATCGGCTCGCGGTGTTTACTCCGGCGCGCTTGGATGGCTATCTTTCAGTGGTGAAGTGGAATTGAGCATTGTGATACGTACGGCTGTATTACATCAAGAATGTGCTGAATTTGGCATTGGAGGCGCAATTGTCGCTCATTCCGATCCTTATGGCGAATTTGAAGAAACATTGGTCAAAGCGAGTGTGCCCTATTTCAGTTTTAGTCATATGGCGGAGGAAGCGTGTGAGTAACCATAAAGTGGTCATTCTTGGTGGGCGAGGGGCTATTGGTTCTTTATTGAGTCGCCTTTTTACTGGTTGTGGTCACATAGCCTACAGTGTCGACAAACGAACGCAGGGAATGCGTTCTCATGACTATTATTCTCATGACTATCAGATTGATATCTTAAACCCGGCGGCTGATGCGGGAGAGGTTTTTAGTGGGGCGAAGGCGGTAGTCTTTGCCTTACCGGAAGCCGTCGCCATACAAGCGTTGCCTTGGGTGTTGTCTGCTGTTGGTGATGATGTACAGATCGTGTCAACCTGTTCAGTTCAGGCCCCTTTCTATTCTGCGTTAAGAGCTGCCGCCCCCGGGCAGCCTTTTATTGGTGTTAACCCGATGTTCTCGCCATCTTTGCCGGAGCAAAAAAGGCCAGTTGCAGTCATTCTCGATAACTGTCATGTTAGTGAACATTGGATTGAGTGGGTATTGACGCAGGCTGATATGCGTATCAGTAGGATGACGCCGGAGGAACATGATCGGGTTATGGCGCTTTGTCAGGCTTTGCCTCATGCCGCGATCCTGATTTTTGGCCTGGTGCTGGCGAAAAGTCCGTTAGATATCCGTACTTTGGCAACAATTGCGCCACCGCCGATGCGTACAATGTTGGCGTTATTATCAAGGATCTTACGTAATCCAATAGAAGTGTACTGGGACGTTCAATATGAAAACCCGATGGCTGCCGAACCGCGTCAGGCGTTGCTGCATGCCATACAACAGTTAAATTCGATAGTACAGGCTGGCGATCAAACTGAATTTGGCAATAACCTCGGAGATATTGCGCAACAACTGGGGGAACAGCTCGATATCAGTGCTGCTGATTGCCAGCATATTTTTTCAACGCTTGAATGATATAGGAAAGGAGTTGAGGGGATGTCGTTAAATAGAGTTGCTGAGGCTAACGGGCGGGCAGGACTCAGAAATTGGCTGGGATTACTGATATTGATGTTGCCAGTATTATTGGTGACGGTGGACAATACGATCTTAAGCTTTGCTTTACCAAAAATTGCGGAAGCTCTGGGGCCTAGTGCAAGTCAGCAATTATGGATAATTGATGCTTATTCATTGGTATTGGCTGGTTTATTAGTATCAATGGGGAGTATTGGCGATCGTGTCGGCCATCGTTCATTACTGTTATTTGGATCGTTGGGATTCACGGTTATTTCGGTGTTCACAGCACTGTCAACTTCACCTGAACAATTGATTATCGGGCGAGCCGTACTTGGATTTTTTGGTGCGATGCTGATGCCTTCTACTTTGGCTTTGATAAGCACTCTTTTTGAGGATCGTGAACAGCGTCGGTTGGCTGTCGCTATTTGGGCGACAACATTAACTATCGGTTCAGCCTTAGGTCCCGTAGTGGGTGGTGTTCTATTACAATTTTTCGATTGGAGTGCAATTTTCCTATTGGCAGTACCGGTATTAGTACCGTTGCTGATTTTCGGACCGATGTTATTGCCAGAGTCCGATAAAAAACAGACTGGCATTATCGATGTGTATAGCGTTCTGTTATCGATCATTGCTATGGGGGGTATTGTTTACGCGATTAAACACCTTGCCAGTGATGGATTTGAAATAAGTGTCATACTCGAACTGTCGGTTGGCCTTATTGCCGGCGTGCTATTTGTTCGCCGACAACAGCGTCTGCCTGTGCCATTGATGGATCTTTCCCTATTCCGTAACGGTATGTTTACCGGTTCGATTATTGTTAACTTACTGAGTTTGGCATTGCTGGTTGGTTTTGTCTTTTTTGCCACCCAAGTCTTGCAAATCGTACTCGGTATGGAGCCGATTATGGCTAGCCTGGCGCTGGTTCCCGGACAAATAATGGCGATTGTTATGGGGATGGCGATAGTGCCCATTGCTCAACGGGTGCCGGCTCATTATCTGGTGCCAATTTTGCTGAGTATTGCAGGTATTTCATTTCTTCTGGTCGCGAGTATCGGCAGTGATTTAGTCACTCTGATTGTTGCTTTTGCATTATTGGATATTAGTGTGGGAGCAATTGCTTCGGTATCTAACGATTTGGTGCTTTCGTCAGTACCCTCCTCTAAAGCAGGAGCGGCATCATCAATAAGCGAAACGGCTTATGAAGTGGGGGTGGTACTTGGTACGACGATTCTGGGGGGATTGGTCACGGCCTTCTATCGTATAACATTACAATTGCCGAATGAGGTCTCTCAGGAACAAGCTGGATTGGCTTTAGAGACTCTGGCAGGAGCTTACGTTGTAGCAAACTCATTAGCTGAATCAGAAGGGCAGAAACTGATGACAGCGGCGGCGGAATCATTCACCAGCGCTATTCATATGATGAGCTGGTTGACAGCGGCATTGACCGCGGGGGTGGTATTGCTAGCCTGGCGTTTGCTGAAAGCGCCGCAGAAAGAACAAGTGCTTGAGTACTGATAGTTTGACGTGCAGCCATTAGAAATGGCTGCACTATTGTTTTGAGCGGCTATGTTTTGAGTGGTTATCCGCAGTTATTAAATATCCTGAAAATAACATTTCATCTCACAGTATTATTTATATTTCTAAAATTCTAAAGGAATATGATAAATAGAATGATTAATGAATGGTAATAAGTTGAAATTTATAATAATTATTTCTCCGATCTATTGTTGATTCAATTATTTCTATTTGTTCCTTGTTTTATCAGGGACATTTCATTGGTTTTTTTGCATTTAAATATTTATTTGTAAAATGAGTTTATTTAAAAGTTGAAGTTTGTTTGTAAAAAATATTCTTATTGTTAAAAAGGAATTACTTTCCATCTTTAATTTAAATCATATTCATAGTTTCAATATTCAATAATATCTATAGGTTTTTATTTTATTGTGATTTTTAAATGCAATCTATTTGTTGTTTTTATTCTTTTTTTATAATAATACCTCGTGAGATAAATATAAAATTGAAATTTTCAATTAACACACATTAGAAGGTAGCGATATATCACATAAATACTCTCTTTAATTAATGAAAAAAGTGGGGAATTACATTAATATTTTAGATTGTGTAATTTAAATATTGTATTCAATCACTTTCTGTAAAGTGAATAAATATTTACCTAATTAATTCTCATCGTAATTATTTTTCTGGCATACCCGCTATCGAAGTGCTTATATCTTTTGCCAGAAAAAACTGATGTTTTCGCTACGGCTAATCTGGTCATTAGCCAAAAGCAAGATTTTGACTATTAGCAGTTTATACCCTATGGATTTCAAGATGTATCGCGACGGCAAGGGAGTGAATCCCCGGGAGCATAGGTAACTATGTGACTGGGGTGAGCGAGTGCAGCCAACAAAGAGGCAACTTGAAAGATGACGGGTATAGTGACATTACCGGTAGTGATGGCAGTAGAGACTTTAGAACTTGGCTAAATAGACAACGGATATATGAAGTTATCCTAAATGTATAAACTTAAATTCAGAGGAATTCTCATGGATAAAATAAGAACGTTTTCTGAGGCTTTAGCAGTATTACGTCAACGTCACCATTTGTTTGGTATAGAACGACAGCCAAAGCAACTTAAGACCTCCGACTTTGATGGGCCGGTGGTATTTTCTAACGATCTGGAAACGGCTACTGTGCCGCCTGCATTTTTTACGGTGCAAACGATACAAGAGCTGAAAGCACTCGGTGGGGTGCCTGACAGTCATTATGGCTCTGGAAAAATGGAACCCCATCATCCGTTGCCTGAACCGTTTTCTGCTGAACGACTGGCAGACGCCTCTGGTAATCATATTGATTTATGCAAAGCCTTTCGTGCCTATATCTATGGTGATTCTGCTTTGGTCAGAGATTATGAGGAAATGCTTAATGCTAAGCGTTTTCCGATGAAAATTGCGTTCTTCGGTGGCGAAGAACTCACAATATCCGCAGATAAACCATTGATTATTGCAGATAAAGATTGCTATGGCGAACCTGTTGTCTTGGTATACGACCAGATAACCATTGAGCCAGGAGGTGAAATTATTTACTGCACTAATGGTACGGTTAAAGCTAATGCTATTGTAGGTCATGGAAGTGCTCAGAAGCCTGATTTTATCAGTAAAGGCAGTAATGGAATTGATGGTTTTGATGGTGAATCAGGATGTAATGGACTTAATGGCAGAGATGGTGTTGCTGGCATAGATAAGGCATACGGCTGCGCTGTTGAATCCACCGCCGGTACTGATGCAATTGACGGCTCTTCCGGAGGATTAGGGATGGGGGGAGGAAGTGGTGGAAATGCAAATGACATAGTTATTGATGTTCAACTTATTACTGGGCCAGTAAATGTGTTGTCTATAGGCGGCAATGGAGGGAATGGCGGTAATGGTGGAAATGGCGGCAATGGAGGGACAGGAGGCAATGGAGGTAATGAAGTAGGCAAATGTAGCGCAGGGAGTGGTGGGAACGGGGGTAATGGTGGAGATGGAGGGCATGCGGGCAATGGAGGGAAAGGTGGAGATAGTGGTAACGTATATATTTATTTTCCTGAAGGTCAGCCGGTAATTAATGCTCGGTCATATGGAGGTAATGGCGGTAATGGAGGGAAAGGCGGGAAAGGTGGAGAAGGCGGGAAAGGTGGAACTGGCGATAGTAGTCAGCCAGGAGTATCTGGTCAAGATGGTATTGATGGAAAATCAGGAGGGGTAGGTGTAGCTGGCAAGATATATGTTAACGGTAATGTACAGGGCTAATCCTTAGGGGCGCAATAATCAGGCTGGTTTGAACGACGGTAATTGAGCTGACGGTTTGGCGTTGATGAGTAAATATAATAATTTTTTTGCAAATGATTAATCGAAGTAAGAAATATCGATGTGAATCGGCAGCGGGTCTGATGGTTTATGAAATTGGAAGCTTTGTCCAACAGAACCGGGGAACCGTCACCATATTAAATTGCCGATTTGCCCGTATTGAACTACAACAAGATGTGCAGCTATTGCCGATAGCTGCACTATATCATGATAATTAATGTCTATGGATTTATATCTTATGGTGATTTTTGAAAAATAGAATCGTACTTATTGTTTTATTTGTATTTTCTAATAATACCTCATGAGATAAGTATAAAATTGAAATTTTTAATTAATATCTATTAAAAGGGAGTGATGTATCACAGAAATATTTTCTATAGTTAATGGAAAAAATGGGGGTTTACATTAATATTTTAAATTGCGTAATTGTAATGTCGTATCTAATTGCTTTCTGTAAAGTGAATAAATACTTACCTAATTCATTCTCATAGTGATTATTTTTCTGGCATACCTATTGTTGAAGTGACCATATCCTTTGCCAGAAAAAATCGATATTTTTGCTATGGCTAATCTGGTAACTAGTCAAAGGCAAAATTCTGGCTATTTAGCCATTCAGTACCACAACCGGTAGTAATAACAGTAGATACTTTAAAACCTGGTCAAATGAACAACGGATATGTGAAGTTATCTTAAACAGCGTATAAACTCAGGAGAATTCCCGTGGACAAAAGAAAAACTGTTGCTGAAACTTTGGCGAAATTACATCAGTATCATCATTTGGTTGGTATAGAACGGCAGCCAAAGCAACTTAAGACCTCGGATTTTGACGGCAAGGTAATATTCTCTAACGATCCAAAGACAGCTACTGTGCCACCTGCATTTCTCACGGTACAGACAATACAAGAGATGAAGGAACTCGGCGGTGTGCCTGACAGTGAATATGGCCCCGGCAAAATGGAGCCCCATCATCCGTTACCTGAGCCGTTTTCTGCTGAACGACTGGCAGATGTCATGGGGTATCATATTGATTTGTGCAAAGCTTTTAGGGCCTATATTTATGGTGATTCTGCTTTAGTCAAAGATTATGAAGAAATGCTTAATGCGAAGCGTTTCCCGATGACGGTTGCATTATACAGTGGGGAAAAAATCACTATCACCGCCGATAATCCATTGATTGTTGAGGATAAAGATGACTATGGCGAACCGGTTGTTTTGGTATATGACGAGATAATCATTGAACCGGGAGGTCAAATTATTTACCGCACTAATGGTCGGATCGAAGCTAACACTCTTGTAGGGAATGGAAGTTCTATACATCAAGGCATTATTAATAAAGGCACTCATGGCGCCAATGGGGTTGATGGTGCAATGGGATCTCGTGGAGCTACCGGCAGCGATGGTGGTGATGGTATATCGGATAAATATGGCTGCTTAATTGACGCTACGCCGGGTATGGATGGTGCGCCGGGTTCTGCCGGAGCGCCTGGGGGTGATGGCGCTCCGGGTGGAGGAGCAAATGACCTAACTATTGATGTTCAATATGTTACTGGAATAATAAGGGCGGTAACGTTAGGTGGCAGAGGTGGAAATGGCGGTACCGGGGGGCTTGGCGGCGCCGGGGGGCAAGGGGGAAATGGGGGGAGTTCGGGACCTTTGAAAAATGGAGAAATCAGGAAGTGTCTTAGTGCGGATTCGGGAAATGGGGCAAATGGAGGAGATGGCGGAAATGGAGGGAATGGGGGTAAAGGTGGCGACAGTGGCAACATATATGTTAATTACTCTGACGGTGATCCAATACTTGAGGTTGAGTCATATTGTGGTTTTGGCGGGGAAGGCGGGAGAGGGGGGTTGGGCGGAATAGGTGGTTATCCTGGAGATAACCCTATGCCACACTTTCCTAAAAAAAGTGAAAAATATGGGTTCAGTGGTAAAACTGGTCGTGTTGGAGAATTTGGCGATGACGGCGCCACTGGCAAGATATATATCAACGGTAAAGAAAAAAAACCTGATCATTAGTGGTGCCGCAATCAGGCTGGTCTGAGCTAATACATATACCTAATGGATTTCAAGATGGATCGCGACGGCAAGGGAGCGAATCCCAGGGAGCATAGAGAACTATGTGACCAGCTAACAAAGAAGCAACTTGAAAGATAACGGGTATAAATGAGGGGGGAGATGAGGTCAGGTCTTGGTTTTGCTTATCGAATTAGCCGAGAAATCTCCCTATGATATTAATCTGCCTTGTTGTCTGACTCAGTTATTTTGATTTACTTTGTGAATCCAAGGATAAGCATTATTTTTTATCCTTTATTTAAATTACACTCATAATTTCATTGTTCGATAATATCTATATATTTCTATCTTGTTGTGATTTTTGAAAAAATACAATCATATTTATTGTTTTTGTTTCCTAATAATAACCAGTGAGATAAATATAAAATTGAAATTTTTGACTAGCATACATAAAAAGATAGTGATGTATCACAGAAATATTATCTTTAATTAATGAAAAAAATGGATAATTACATTAACATTTCAAATTGTGTGATTTAAATGTTATATCCAATCCCTTTATATAAAGTGAATAAATGCTTACCTAATTAATTCTCATGGAAATTATTTTTCTGGCATACCCGTTGTTGAAAATTTATATCCTTTGCCAGAAAAAATCGATGTTTTCGCTATGGCTATTCAGCCATTCAGTACCACGAACGGCAGTAATAACAGCATATATTCTGGAGATTGACCAAATGGATAATGGATATATGAAGTTATCTTAAACAACATATAAACTCAGGAGAATTCCCGTGGATAAAAGAAGAACTGTTGCTGAAACCTTGGCGGTATTACGTCAGGATTATAATCTGATTGGTGTAGAACGGCAGCCAAAGCAACTTAAGACCTCGGATTTTGCCGGCAAGGTAATATTCTCTAACGATCCAGAGACAGCTTCTGTGCCGCCTGCGTTTTTTACGGTACAAACCATACAGGAGCTGAAAGCGCTCGGGGGTATTTCTGACAGTGAGTATGGCCCTGGCAGAATGGAGCCCCATCATCCGTTACCTGAACCGTTTTCTGCTGAACGACTAGCAAATGTCACCGGTTATCATATCGATTTGTGCAAAGCTTTTAGGGCCTATATTTATGGTGATTCTGCTTTGGTTAAAGATTATGAAAGAATTCTTAATGCTAAGCGTTTCCCGATGAAGGTTGCGTTATACAGTGGCGAAAGAATTACTGTTACCGCAGGTGCGCCATTGATTGTTGAAGATAAAGATGATTATGGCGAACCCGTTGTCTTGGTGTATGACCAGATAATCATTGAACCGGGAGGTCAAATTATTTACCGCACTAATGGTAAGGTCGAAGCTAACACTGTTGTAGGGAATGGCAATGATAAAAAGCAGAGCATTGTCAGTAAAGGTCTTGATGGAGCCGATGGTTTTGGGGGCGAACAGGGAAGTAATGGAGTGAATGGCAGCAATGGTTATATTGGTTCAGAGGATAAACACGGTTGCTCTGTTAAATCCACGCCAGGTACTGATGCAACTGGTGGTTCTTCTGGAGCACAAGGGATGGATGGCAAAAGGGGGGGAAGTGCAAATGATGTCATTATTGATGTTGAACTTTTTACTGGAGTAGTCAACGCGGCATCGATAGGCGGTAAGGGGGGAAATGGTGGATATGGCGGTAATGGGGGGAATGGAGGGAATGGGGGAAATGGAGGAGATGCAACAAAAAAATGTATTGCTGGATATGGAGGCAGGGGAGGGGATGGCGGAAATGGAGGGGATGGGGGGAATGGGGGTAAAGGTGGGGACAGTGGTAACATCTATGTCAATTTCACTCAGGGTCAGCCAGTAATTAATGCGCTGTCATATAAAGGTTATGGCGGAAATGGAGGGATAGGTGGTAAGGGAGGAACAGGCGGAATAGGTGGGTCAGGTGGCGGTAGTAGTGGTGAATTAAGTAGTGGTGAATTAAATAGTGAGGGTCATGACGGAGTATCTGGTGACGCTGGTACTGATGGAAAATCCGGCGATGCAGGTACCGCTGGCAAGGTATATGTTAACGGTCATGCACAGAAGCATGGTGATGATCGGGCTTTGGACTGGCTAAACGACTATAAATAAGGGAGATAGGGTGTCAGAGCTTTGGCTTACCACCTCATCCGCCGAAATGTATTCCTAGTCCGACTGAATGGTGTTAATGAGTAAGCGCGATAATCGGGTAAGTAACAGATCGGAGTAAAGAATCCCACTATGGATATCAATATGATGAGAAGTGACAATATGCCGATTGCCATTATCGGTATGGGTTGCCGTTTTCCTAGGGGCGTTAACTCCCCAGAAGAATTTTGGCAACTGTTGTGTGGTTCAAGTGACGCTATTACCCCAGTCCCCCCCGAACGTTGGTCAACTCAGGTTTATTATTCTCGGGATCGCAATCTACCAGGGCGAATGGTGGCGCGAGAAGGAGGGTTTATCACTGATATAGCCGGTTTTGATGCAGCGGCGTTTAGTATCAGTAGCGCAGAAGCGCCTTTTATTGATCCACAACATCGTCTGATGTTGCAGGTAACTTGGGAAGCGCTGGAGCGAGCGAGAATACCACCAAAATCGTTGGCGGGTCAGGCGGTTGGTGTCTATATTGGCGCTTTCACTCATGATTATTTGCACCTGCAATTTACTGATTTGCGTCAGATGACGGGCTATACCTCAACTGGCACAATGGGAACCATGTTGTCAAACCGTATTTCCCATGCGTTTGATTTTCAAGGGCCATCTTTGACCATCGATAGCGCCTGTTCATCGTCCTTATTGGCGATACATTTGGCTTGTGACAGTTTACGGCGGGGAGAGTCACAATTGGCGCTGGCAGGCGGCAGTCAGTTAATGCTGATCCCTGATTTTTCGATAGTGGAAAGCCGTACTGGTTTTCTGTCACTGACCAATCGTTGTCACAGCTTTTCAGCTAACGCTGATGGTTATGTGCGTAGTGAGGGGGTGGGCGCTGTTTTGCTGAAACCCTTGAGTGCGGCTTTACAGGATGGCGATCCCATCTTGGCAGTGATCCACGGTTCGGCCGCAAATCAGGATGGCCGTACTGCCACGATGACCCAACCAAGCGGCACAGCACAGCAGCGGGTGATTCGAGCAGCTTGCGCTCAGGCGGGGATTTCGCCGGAAGAGATTGATTATATTGAAGCTCATGGTACTGGAACGGCGGTCGGTGATCCGATAGAAGCAGAAGCTTTGGGGCTGGTATGTCGTCCAGAACCGACAGATCGCCCATTACTGATCGGTGCGTGTAAATCCGTGATTGGTCATACAGAAGCCGCGGCGGGCATTGCCGGATTGATTAAAGCGGTATTATGTTTACAGCGAAGGCAAGTGCCGGGCAATTTACATGCCGATCCGCCTAACCCCTATATCCGTTTTGCGGAATTAGGATTGCAGGTTCCACGACAGTTAACGTCATTGCCTAAAGGTAGAGTTGTCGCGGGAGTGAATTCTTTTGGTTTTGGCGGGACGAATGTCCATGTGGTATTGAGTAATTATGTGGCCCCTTGCGTACAACTTCGCGAAACCGAAGGGCAGGCTTTTATGTTGCCATTATCTGCCCAATCTGAGTTTTCCCTGACACAACAAGCACAGCGTATTGCCGATTTACTACAGCAGCAGCCAGAGATTGCCCTTGATGATCTATGTTACAGTTTAGCGATAACTCGTCACCGTTTCCCGCTGCGTAAAGCCATAATATTTAGTGATCGAAAACAGTTGCAACAACAGTTAACGCATCTGAGTCTGTCGCCGAAGCATAATAATAGAAAGGTAGATCACTTGGCTTGGGTGTTTCCTGGTGTTGGCGGTGAAGGGTGGCAGGAGGTGGCAACTTGGTTTCAGTTATTTCCTGCATTTGCCGAGCAATTCAGGCGTTGCGAAGCTATTTGGGCTGAGTTTTCTGCGCCGTCTCTACGTGCTGCATTACTGGTTACTGACGATTTAATGGCGCCGCCGGTGCAGTTTGCGGTACAAATATCTATGGTCGCTCAGTTGCAGCAGTGGGGATTTAGGCCAGCGGCATTGCTTGGTCATAGTACCGGTGAAATGGCGGCTTGTTATCTGGCGGGAATTTATGATCTGACTCAGGCATTGACACTTTTGTATCATCGTTATTACCGCTATCGTGATCTGCAAAGCGCGTTGGATCAGAAGGGCGGATTGTTGATGGTAGCGGCTACGGTGGAACAGATACAGCCCTATTTGTCTGCCCATGATGTTGATCCCGCAGTCGTGATTGCTGGAAGAAACAGCGCCAATAGTTGTCTGTTATCGGGTCCTGTAAGCGGATTAACTGCCATTTCCCATCGTTTAAAACATCATCGTATCGCCAGTAGCCACATTAACTATGGTATTGCTGCCCATTCTCCATTGCTGGAACCACTCCGAGCAGGGTTAATTGCCGATGCTGCGACTATTCCGGCCTCAAAACCCTTATTACCTGTGTTCTCATCAGTCACAGGGAAGAAAATTAATGATAAGTTGGGTCCTGAGCATTGGGCTGACAATATGATCGAACCCTTTCGTTTTGATGATGCGATGGAAAATATGCTGAAAGCAGGTTTCCACCATTTCCTTGAAATTTCACCCACATCCCTGTTGAGCGGTGGATTGCAGGATTGGAGTAAACCTTATCGCGGCCAGGTGTTTGCTTGTCGAACAGGGCAGAGCTGGTCACAGCTATTGGGCCAATTATTTGAAGCCGGTATTGAGCCTGATTGGCGGACTATAACGCCTATGGCTCATTTAATCGATCTGCCAACGTATCCCTGGCATCAGCAATCTTATTGGCATGAACCGAAAATCAGCCGCCGCCACCGGCTGCGCAAGTCGAGCGGTGTGTTATTGGGCGAAGCACAGCCAGGTAGCGAGAGTTGGCAGGCTGAATTGGTTGTTGAGCAGGCGCCTTGGCTACTCGATCATGTCGTCATGGGAAATGCGATGTTTCCTGCTGCCGGCTATATCGAAGTCATGTTAACCGCGGCGCGTATCTGCTTTCCGGGTGTTGGATTGGCGCTGAATAATATTGTGTTGCAATCGGCTTTACTGCTGGAACCCGGCATGGAGTTCAGGCTAAAAACCCGCTTGGATCGTCAGCGAATGGAAGTGCAAGTATACACTGCCAATAATCTGGATGAAGATACCCAATACCAATTTGCAGCCAGTGCACAAGTGAACATTGTTGTACCGGGCGCGACTGCCTGTGTTATCCCATCATTAGTTGTAAATGATCGCTATCTTGGTACGCAGAATCAGGAGGCTCAGGAGGCGTTGTGTCAGGGGGAATTGTATCAGAAAGAATTATATCAGAAGGAATTGTATCAGGCGTTTCAACACCTGCATTTTAGTTATAGCGGGGTATTTCGTACTCTGTGTCAGGCGATTATCGGTGAAAAGGAGACAATCTGTGATATTGAGTTGCCACCTACGCCAGAGGGAATGAATTTCCACCCGGCGGCTTTGGATGGCATTTTCCAGTCATTGCTGGCGATTCAGTCTGTTGGCGTTAATGCTCCAATCCCTGCTAGCGATTTCCGTATTCCGGTAACTATTCGACATCTACGCATTAACGGTAAACTATCCGGCCGAGTGAGAGCCTATGCTCGAATGACTGAGCAGACACAACAACAGTGGCTTGGTGATATCGATGTATACACTGACCGCGGCATACTGATTTGCCAAATCAAAGGATTTTGCGTTCAGCTTGTCAGTAACAGGAAAAGCGATTTATTGCCAGTACCTCACAATCTGGTGATAGGTCAACCCCTGTGGCGTGAAGTGCCTTCTTGCCCATTGCTAGCGCCTTTAGCACCATGTTTAGCACGATGGGCTATTTTTGGCGATGAAACTGTGTTGGCAGAGGAATTGGCGAGTGAATTGCAACGGCGTGGTGGATATGCCTATCTACGTTCCGGCCTGCCTGACAGTGAGCAGAAAGTTCAGGAGTTGGTTGATACTCTTCCTTCTGAGGTTGAAAGGATACTGATCCTCTGGCCGTTACATAATCCACGCAAGACCTATCATGCTTTGATCTATTTGTGTGCGGCATTGGCAGAACGAGCGGTGAAACCACGCCTGTGGGTCATAACTCGATATGCTCATCAGGTGACTGAACAAGATCTGCCTGATCCGTTTGCTGCGGCATTATGGGGAATGATGCGGGTTATCGGTCAACAGGAAGCGACTTCACTCTGGGGAGGGTTGTTGGATATTGACAGTACTACTGCGCCAGCCCAGTGGTGGAATGCATTATTAACGGATGATGGTGAGGATCAATTAGCTCTGCGTCGTGATCAACGCTATGCGCTACGTCTTGTGCCGTTGCCAGAAATGCCGCCATTGTTGCCGTTGGCGCATTTTCGTCCAGACGGCAGCTATTTGCTGACGGGCGCTTTCGGGGGAATGGGACGTCAGTTGATTTCCTGGATGGTGAAGCGTGGTGCTCGTCATTTGTTGTTGATCGGTCGTTGTCATACGCTTGAGACGGATGATCAGATGTTACTGGAAATGCTACGTCAACAGGGGATTGAAGCAGAATATCTGCCGGTTGATCTGGGTGATGTAAAAATGACTAATAATTGTCTGGCTCAGTATCGGCAACGGGCCAGTCAGCCGTTACGAGGCGTAATTCATTGTGCCGCGCATGTTGAAGCTCAAGGATATCGTGAACTGAGTACTCAGGCTTTCGATAGAGTCTTTGCCGCTAAAGCACTTTCTGCCTGGACACTGCATCAGGCATTAGCTGATGCGCCGTTAGAGCATTTCGTTATGTTTTCCTCAATAAGCTCATTATTGTCTTTGCCGGGTATGGGATCTTATGCAGCCGCAAATGCCATGCTGGACAGCTTGGCCTATTTGCGGCGTCAGCAAGGTTTACCTGCGTTGAGCCTTAACTGGGGGCCGTGGAAAGCAGGTATTGCTTTACGAGATAGTCGCATGCTCCCGGTGTCCGAAGACAATGGGCTGCCGCTATTTAGCTTAGAGGAGGGGTTAGCCACGTTAGAGCGTCTGTTTGCCCGCATTGAGCCGCAACTGGTGCCGTTCTTGGCTGATTGGTCAGTGTTACTCTCCGGTCCAATGCGCCATCTGGCATTATTTCGTGATATTCAGCAGGAAAGCGTAGCTCAGGCTTTACCAGCAGACAGGGGGCTTGAGGCCAATAACTTGGATGATGTTATCAGTTTATTACAGGCTTTCTGCGGTGAGATTGTTGGGACGAAAGCTGAGGTTTTTCATCCGGATCAACCACTGACTGACAATGGTATTGATTCGCTGAATGGGGTGATGTTGGTGCAAAAAATTAACAAACAGTTACGCGTGGATATTCCATTGGAATTGTTGTTGAACAATAAGCCACTGTCGGAACTTGCATCGTTGATTACGTATCGATTGCAAGTTAAGTTAATTGCGAAGTAGGAATAACCTGAGTCAAAGTATTTTCTGAAAGCCCGATAGGGCTTTCAGGTTGTTGATTTTTAAAGCTTCGACTATCACTGCCGAGTTTTTACCAATGATAAAATAGATAAGAAGAGACGTTTTTTATCTGTCAGTGTGGCTTTAAAATCTGGAAAAATAGTCTGATATTAGAAGAGAAAACATCAGGAAAAACGGGTTTTACATGACAGAGTTATTTACAGATTCTTTGTGATTTTTGAAAAATAAAATTATGCTCATTGTTTTTATTTGTATTTTATAATAATACCCCATGAGATAAATATAAAATTGAAATTTTTAATTAGTATCTATTAAGGGGTAGTGATATATCACGGAGATATTCGTCATAATTAATGGAAAAAGTGGTGAATTATATTAATATTTTAAATTGTGTAATTTAAATTTCATATTTAAATTGACTTCCGTAAGTGAATAAATATTTACCTAATTAATTCTCGTCGTAATTATTTTTCTGGCCTGCATGTTGTTGGAAGTGGCTATATCCTTTGTCAGAAAAAATCGATGTTTTCACTCTGGCTAATATGGTGATTAGTCAGGGGAAAAATTCTGACTATTCGCTATTTAGTGACATAACCGGTAGTGATAGTAGTAGAGATTTGGGAACTTGGTCAGATGGGTAATTGATATACGAAGTTATTCTAACTGTATAGACTTAAACTTAGGAGAATTTTCATGGAAAAAATAAGAACGGTTGCTGAAACGTTAGCAATATTACATCAATATCACCATCCGGTTGGTCTGGAACGACAGCCAAAGCAACTTAAGACCGCCGACTTTGACGGGCCGGTAATATTTTCTAACGATCCGGAAACGGCTACTGTGCCGCCGGCATTTTTTACAATACAAACGATACAAGAGCTGAAAGCACTTGGCGGTGTACCTGACAGTCGGTATGGTCCTGGAAAAATGGAACCCTATCATCCGTTACCTGAACCGTTTTCTGCTGAACGTCTGGCAAACGTCTCGGCTAATCATATTGATTTATGCAAAGCCTTTCGCGCCTATATCTATGGTGATTCTGCTTTGGTCAAAGATTATGAAGAAATGCTAAATGCTAAGCGTTTTCCGATGAAAGTTGCGTTTTACAATGGTGAAGAGATCACTGTTTCTGCAAGTAATCCATTGATTATTAAAGATAAAGAACAATGTGGCGAACTGGTTGTCTTGGTGTACGACCAGATAACCGTTGAACCGGAAGGCAAAGTAATTTGCTACACCAATGGCAGGATTGAAGCGAATGTCATTCAAGGGCTTGGAGGCGGGCCGCTGCACTTTGTCCATAAAGGGCGAGATGGAGAAATGGGTGCTCCTGGCGCGGCTGGAAATAGCGGAACGAATGGCATTGATGGTTTACCTGGTCGTAAGAAAAAAGATACCTGTGTAACTCCCCCTACACCGGGTACCGATGGAACTGAAGGTTCTCCGGGAACGAAAGGATCGGATGGAGAACCAGGTGGAGTAGCGGAGAAATTAAGTGTCACAACTGCTCATCTGGATGGAGAGGTATATTTGGTGTCTGAAGGAGGGGCTGGGGGAAATGGAGGGGGTGGCGGTGATGGTGGCGGTGGGGGGAACGGTGGAGATGGAGGCTTTTGTTATAATGGTGCCGATGGGGATTGTTCTGGTGGTCATAGTTATGTTACTACGGACCCACGTTATTTTTCTGGGAATGGGGGGGATGGAGCAAATGGAGGGGCGGGCGGGAATGGAGGTAATGGGGGGAATGGTGGAGATGGGGGTGACATAGAGTGTAACTATTCTACTGGTAATCCAAACATGAGTTATTGGTCAACAGCAGGTTTGCCAGGGGCTGGTGGTAGAGCGGGAAGGGGAGGGAAAGGCGGTGATGGTGGTTCTGCGTGGTGTGATATGAAGGATAGAATTAGAAACTTAAATTGTTCTGGAATTCCTGGTAAAAAGGGGATTAATGGAGAGTCAGGGAGGCCAGGGATGCAAGGAAAGGGGGGGCGGATATATATCAATGGCAAATTACGTTGAAGGAAAATTATGTTGAACGTTCCGTTTTCTAAACATAAACTGTTTGGAAACGATAAATATAAAATCGAAATTTTCAATTGGCATCTATTAAAAGGTAGTGATATATCACGGAAATATTTTCTATAATTAATGGAAGAAATGGTAATTTACATTAATATTTTAAATTGATAAATTCCAATATTGTATCTAATGACTTTCTGTAAAGTAAATAAATATTTACCTAATTAATTCTCGTCGCAATTATTTTTCTGGCCTGCCGGTTGTTGAAATGGTTATACCCTTTGTCAGAAAAAATCGATGTTTTTGCTCCGGCTAATCTGATGATTAGTCAGGGGCAAAATTCTGACTATTAGCTATTTAGTGACATAACCGGTAGTGATAGTAGTAGAGATTTGGAAACTTGGTCAGATGGATAATTGATATATGAAGTTATTCTAAACGTATAAATTTAAACTTAGGAGAATTTTCATGGAAAAAATAAGAACGGTTGCTGAGACGTTGGCAATATTACATCAATATCATCATCCGTTTGGTCTGGAACGACAGCTAAAGCAGCTTAAGACCGCCGACTTTGACGGGCCGGTAATATTTTCTAACGATCTGGAAACGGCCACTGTGCCGCCTGCATTTTTTACAGTGCAAACGATACAAGAGCTGAAAGCACTCAACGGTGTGCCTGATAATCAGTATAGCTCTGGAAAAATGGAATCCCATCATCCGTTACCTGAACCATTTTCTGCTGAACGGCTGGCAAATGCCCCTGATAATCATATTGATTTGTGCAAAGCCTTTAGTGCTTATATCTATGGTGATTCTGCTTTGGTGAAAGATTATGAAGAAATGCTCAATGCTAAACGTTTTCCGATGAAAGTTGCGTTCTACAGTGGCGACGAGATCACGATAAGCAAAGATAATCCGTTGATTATCAGAGATAAAGATCACAGCGGCAAACTGGTTGTCTTGGTGTATGACAAGATAACTATTGAACCGGAAGGTGAAGTGATTTGCTACACCAATGGCAGGATTGAAGCGAATGTCATTCAAGGGAACTCGTATCACTTTACCAATACAGCGGACTATGGAAAAGATGGTGCTGCTGGTACAGATGGAAACAGTGGAGCTGATGGCGCTAAGGGTAATCCTGGTATTCAGAATAAACATGAGTGTACAACGGACGCAGCACCAGGCTCTGATGGAACTAACGGTTCTTCGGGAGCGCGGGGAGCAGATGGTGAGCCTGGTAAAGCGGGGGAGAAACTAACTATCGCATGCCCTTATGTGAGAGGTACAGTAAATTTGTGGTCGGCGGGAGGTAATGGGGGTAATGGTGGTGATGGCGGTCATGGAGGTAATGGTGGTAAGGGAGGAGACGGGGGTTATGGTAGTGTTGATAAGGCTGTTGGTGATCATCATGATTATAATACTACTACCTCTCTGTGTAAGTCTGGGAACGGAGGGAAAGGAGGAGATGGAGGCGATGGAGGGGATGGGGGGAATGGAGGTCATAGTGGGGATGGGGGGGACATATATTTTAGCTATTCCGAAGGCAATCCGCTCATTAAATGTTTAGCATCACCAGGTATTCCGGGAGCTGGTGGTCATCCGGGAATGAGAGGGAAAGGTGGTGATGGTGGCTCTACATTGACTAACTCTGGGGGTGGAGGTACAACGTCGAGTATTACCGGAGAATTTGGTCAAGCGGGTACTGATGGAAAGCGGGGAGAGCCAGGAGAGCAAAAAGGAAATGTGGGGCGGATCTATGTTAACGGTAAATTGCAAGATAGCCAATAAAGAAAGTTTATTTCCGTTTCCTAAACATCAACTGTTTGGAAATGAGTGAGTTCGGGTTTTTTCGTCTGTATCGCATTAGTTTATTGGATATGGTGATATTTAAACTTGTTTTACTTAGAGAAAATTTATTGGCCAACAACACGCTATCTGAAATTTTCGATGATGCGAAAATACCCTGTTTTTTAAATAGGTTTATCAGCAACCTGATGTGTAGCCATTTCCAATGGCTACACTGTATCGGGATAATTATTGCTCCGAATCTATTGTTGATTCAGTTATTTTGATTTACTGTTTATTTCACTAGGGCTATTTTATTGACCTTTTTGTTGGTCATTTTAGGCGTCTCTTTGTAAAGTGAGTTTTTTAAAAATTGGATTTTATTGGTGAAAGAATCTTTTTCTTGTAAAGAAGAATTATTTTCTATCTTTAATTTAAATTACATTCATAATTTCATTATTCAGTAATATCTGTAGGTTTATATTTTGCTGTGATTTTTTAAAATTAAAATAATATTATTATTTCCTAATAATACAATGAGGAAAATATAGAGTTGAAGTTTTTAATTAGCATCTGTTGAAAAGTAGTGATGTATCACAGAAATATTTTCCATAATTAATGAAAAAAGTGGAGGTTTATATTAATATTTAAAATTGTGTAATTTAAATATTGCATCTAATTGTTTTCTGTAAAGTAAATAAATACTTGCCTGATTAATTCTCATGGGAGTTATTTTTCTGGCCTGCCTGTTGTTGAGGTATCCATATTCTTTGCCAGAAAAAAATCGATGTTTTTGCCTTGGCTAATTTGGTGATTAGCCAGAGCGAAATTCTGACTATTAGCAATATTAGTGACATAACCGGTAGTGATAGTAGTAGGAACTTTTCAACTTGGTCAGATGGATAATTAATATATGAAGTTATTCTAAACGTATAAATTTAAACTTAGGAGAGTTCTCATGGATAAAATAAGAACGGTTGCTGAGACGTTGGCAATATTACATCAATATCATCATCCGTTTGGCTTGGAGCGACAGCCAAAGCAACTTAAGACCTCTGACTTTGACGGGCCGGTAATATTCTCTAACGATCTGAAAACGGCTACTGTGCCGCCTGCGTTTTTTACAGTACAAACGATACAAGAGCTGAAAGCACTCAACGGCGTGCCTGACAGTCAGTATAGCTCTGGAAAAATGGAATCCCATCATCCGTTACCTGAACCGTTTTCTGCTGAACGGCTGGTAAACGTCCCGGCTAATCATATTGATTTATGCAAGGCCTTTAGTGCTTATATCTATGGTGATTCTGCTTTGGTCAAAGATTATGAAGAAATGCTCAATGCTAAGCGTTTTCCGATGAAAGTTGCGTTCTACAGTGGCGACGAAATTACTATAAGTAAAGATAATCCATTGATTATCAGAGATAAAGATAACCGTGGCGAACCGGTTGTCTTAGTGTACAACAAGATAACTATTGAACCGGAAGGCAAAGTGATTTGCTACACCAATGGCAGGATTGAAGCAAATGTTATTCAAGGTAGCTCATATGACCTTACCAGTAGAGGGAAAGATGGAAAAGATGGTGCTGTTGGTACAAATGGAAACAGTGGCGCTGATGGTGCTAAGGGTAATCCTGGGCTTCAGGATAAACATAAGTGTATAACGAACCCTTCACCAGGTTCTGATGGAACTCATGGTTCTTCGGGAGTGCGGGGAGCGGATGGCGAATCTGCTAAGGCGGGGGATAAACTAACTATTGCATGTCCTTATGTGAGAGGAACAGTAAATTTGTGGTCGGCGGGAGGTAATGGAGGTAATGGTGGTGATGGCGGTCATGGAGGTGATGGTGGTAAGGGGGGAAATGGGGGTTATGGCAGTTTCTTTGAGGTTATTGACTCTAATCATCGTCATATTACTACTAACTCACTGTGTCAGTCTGGGCTTGGAGGGAACGGAGGAAATGGAGGCGATGGCGGAGATGGGGGTAATGGAGGTCATAGTGGGGATGGGGGGGACATATATTTTAGCTATTCCGAAGGCGATCCGCGCATCAATTGTGGGGCATTCCAAGGTTTTGCGGGAGCGGGCGGTAGGCCGGGATGGAGAGGGAAAGGCGGTGATGGCGGTTCTACATTAACTAATACTGGGAATGGAGGTACAACATCGAATATTACCGGAAAGTTCGGTCAAGCGGGTGTTGATGGAAAGTCGGGGGAGCCAGGAGAGCGAACAGGAAATGCGGGACGGATATATGTTAACGGCAAGTTGCAAAACTGATTGCGATAAAGAAAGTTTGTTTCCGTTTCCTAAATACAAACTGTTTGGAAATGAGTGAGCTAGAGTTTTCGCCTGTACCGCATTAGCTTATTAGGGATAGAGTGAGATTGACTACTATTAATAGTGCAACGATTTGTAATAGTGCAACGATTTGGTTTAGCTGGCGATAAATAGCAATCTTGTTCCAGGCAATCCAATTTATTTGAACACAACGACAGAAGACTTGGTATCTATACCAGCAGATACAGTGATTGAGGTGAATAATTTGGATGATGTTGTTAGAGTGTTAAGTTAGTGTTGGAACGTGCATCGTTGATTACCTATCTAGTATTAAAACAACCGTAGTTTGTAGTTAATTCAGTGCACCATATGGTTAATGTGTGCACTGAATTCTGAACGCTCTCAAATTTTCGAGAAAAGTTATTTCAACCAACCTTTCTTCTGTGCGGTTTCCAATTGCGGCAGCAGATACTGCCATAATTCAGGATAGACATCGGCAATAAATTTATTGTGGTTAATTACTTGCTCAAAACGAATACCATCTTCTACCCAACTCTGCCCTTGATTATACAGATTCATCAGCATCGGCATGAGTCTATCCAGTGTAAGAGCAAAGCGGGCGTCTTGGCTTTCTTTGGCTTCATACTCTTGCCAAAGTGACATAAAATGACTTTTCTGTGGTTCGGGGAGTAAACCAAAAAGACGGTGGGCGGCTTTGACTTCCTGTTCATGAATGGCCTCACGGGCTGCTAAATCGTAAACCATCACATCACCCGCATCAATTTCTACAATATCGTGAATTAATGCCATTTGAATAACCCGCTGGATATCCACCCCTTTTACATAGGGCGCAAAACTCATTGCGGCGATAGCAAAATGCCAACTATGCTCGGCTGAATTTTCCCGGCGATAGTTATCCAGCAACTTAGTTCGTCGCTGAACCTTTTTCAGCTTATCCAGCTCCATCAAAAAACCGATGACATTCGTAAAAGGGCCAAAATCAACGGTAGGTACTGCTAACGACATATAAACCTCATCAATTATTTTTCTTCATCGAGAGAATAAGGCAGAGGCTGAATGGCGAGTGAATGCCCTTCATCGTCACGGACACGGAATACACTGTGGCTTTCCATATCATTATTCATGACAACTTGTACCCAGACACTATTATCATTCAGCTTAACGGCAGCCAAAACGGTACCGGTTCTCCGCCACTTATCTCCTAATTGCCATTCCAAATCATCTCCAGCCATAGGAGTTTTGGTAGCACTGCCCGCCAGCCAGTACATAGCGCGTTTATTGGCGCCGCGATATTTGGCGCGGGCCACCATTTCCTGACCGGTATAACACCCTTTTTTAAAACAGATACTTCCTGCCAATGCCTGGAGGTTAGTTGCTTGAGGAATAAATTGCGCGCTATTTGCGGCATCAATGACCGGGAAACCAGCTTCAATATCCAGAGCTAACCACTGTTCGCTGTTATTAAGCTGAGCTTGAAGTTTTTCTGTTAATTGTTCAGCGGTTGCGGTGTTTGTTACCAAGAGGAAACGTTCAGACGGCAAGGTAAAATGGAGCAAAGTCGTAGTTTCATGTTCAACGACAGCATTATCGGCATCGGGTAGTGTTGGGAAAATATTATTTAGCGCCTCGCGGCAGTTTTTACCTGCAACACCGAGCAATACCGCGTTTTCATCTTGAACTAGTGTAATTTTAGAGAATACGGCATATTTTTTCAGTTCTGTAAACTGGTTTTCCAACACACTGCGACGTTCAATATAAGCAAGGCTTTCACCACGATGGAAGAGGCGCAGATTACTCCACATTTTGCCTTTTGCATCACAATGCGCACTAAGTACATGCTGATTCGTTGCAAGTGCGGAAATATCTGCTGTAACCTGACTGTGTAGATATTTTTCTGTATCCGGTCCAGTTGCGGTTATCAGGCCCCAGTCATCCAGTGATATTAATGTCAGGGGAAGGGTTGATGAAGACGATGGAGATTGTGAAGAGAACGGAGTTTTATAAGCCATGACACATCCTGCCAGTCAGATATTTGAGCCAATGATGCATCAATGGTAAAAGAGCTGAGGCACAATGCAAGTAGTTATTATTGCTATTAGCTGGCATGATGCATGAGTTTGCCGGGCGAACTTAATGGCTAATGGCGTTAAAACTAACAATGAGAATTAAAAAGGGGATTTTCTGAACATGGATATTGATAATAAAGCACGTATTCATTGGGCATGTCGACGTGGAATGCGTGAGCTGGATATTTCAATTATGCCGTTTTTTGAGTATGAATATGACTCACTCAGTGATGATGATAAACGACTTTTTATTCGTTTGCTTGAATGTGCTGATCCTGATCTATTTAACTGGTTGATGAATCATGGACGCCCGGCAGATGAAGAGCTATTTCGCATGATTAAACTTATTCAGAATAGAAATAAAGATCGTGGTCCTGTGGAGGTGTGATCTCAGGGTATCTTGGCATACCCAGTTAATTTCCACCTGTGTTCATGGTGTAATCGCGCTTATCGTGCTACTTGCCCCGTGGCCTGCGGATGGCGCTATTTTCTGGATTTTCTGGCTTCCTTTAGTCCTGTTGATTATTGCCAGTTGGGGGCGTAGCCAGAAAAATATCCGTAAATCACAAGGGCTTTTAGTTCTGTTCAGTGATAATAAGTTGCAATGGAAGAAACACGAGTGGCGAATTATCCGGCGCCCGTGGTTATGTCGCTATGGCATATTAATTACGGCTCAATCTTTTTATAACCAGAAAAAAATCCGTTTATGGGTTGCATCCGATGGTATGTCACAGGATGAATGGAGGCATATTAATCAACTGTTGTTGCAATATCCTGATATCTGATTGAGCTGAAGTTTTTCTGAATTTAAAGTAGAGGCTCCATTTCTTGCAGGATTTGCATACACCATTGCGATAAACGATCATCAGTTTGTTCATACTGGTTTACGTCATCTAATGCCAGCCCGACAAATTGTGTGCCATTATCCGTTAATGGTTTCGGGCTGGTAAATTCATAGCCTTCGGTTGGCCAGAAGCCAATGAAATGGACACCTGAAGGGCGTAAATGGTGATATAGCATACCGAGAGCGTCAAGAAACCAATCGCTATAATCAATTTGATCGCCCATACCATACATGGCGACGATTTTCCCCTGTAAATCGAGGGAAGGAATTTGCTCCCAAATATCCAACCAATCTTCCTGTAATTCGCCAAAATCCCATGTCGGAATGCCAAGAATCAGTACAGCGTACTCTTCCATTAATTCAGGTGTTGTCTCTTTGATATTGTGGAGATCAACTAAATCTTCACCGAGGATATCGCGAATTTTCTCTGCTACCATTTCGGTGTAGCAGGTGCTGGAGCCGTAAAAAAGACCAATCTTCATCATTAATCATTATGGTTTTTGAATATCTGGATTGGCATTGTAACAGAATAATTGCTTTTTCAGGCATAATAGCCGACAGAGATGTGCAGATTTAAGGGAAGTATTTCGTGTCAAAACAACCAACTCAGTTGACTAATCCACTGATAGAACAATTTCTTGATGCTATCTGGTTGGAACATGATCTCGCGGAAAATACGCTTGCTTCTTACCGGCTGGATTTACAAGCACTGGATAACTGGTTGATACATCATGGTCATAATTTATTATCTGTCCAGACGATAGATTTGCACTCTTTTCTGGCGGAACGCATGGATGGCGGGTATAAAGCCAGTAGCTCGGCGCGTTTACTCAGTGCTATGCGCCAGTTGTTTCTCTATTTTTATCGGGAAAAAATGCGGGAAGATGATCCGACAGCGCTTTTGTCCGCACCGAAATTACCAAAGCGATTGCCTAAAGATTTGAGTGAAAAGCAGGTCGAGGATCTACTTAATGCGCCCTGTACAGATCAACCGGTGGAGCTAAGGGATAAAGCGATGCTTGAAGTGCTTTATGCCTGTGGTTTGCGAGTATCTGAGCTAGTAGGGTTGACCCTTTCCGATGTCAGCTTGCGTCAAGGCGTGGTGAGAGTGATTGGTAAAGGGAATAAAGAACGGTTAGTACCTTTAGGGGAAGAGGCGATTTACTGGCTAGAGCATTATATGGAGTATGGAAGAGCCGGGTTACTGAATGGCGCAACGCTGGATGTGCTTTTTCCTAGCAAACGGGGGCGACAAATGACCCGGCAGACTTTCTGGCATCGTATTAAACATTATGCGCTGTTGGCTGGAATCGATACTGAACGGTTATCTCCCCATGTTTTGCGTCACGCATTTGCCACACATTTGCTTAATCATGGCGCTGATTTGCGAGTTGTGCAGATGTTATTGGGGCATAGTGATCTATCCACAACACAAATATATACTCATGTAGCAACAGAACGGCTTAAATTGCTACATCAACAACATCATCCGCGTGGGTGAGCACGGATTTAAAGGAACCGAAAATGAAAAAAAGCGTGTTATGTTTCCCTCTGTTACTGGCCTGGTTTAGCGGAAATGCGCTTGCTGATGATGATGCTGTCCATAGAACGATGCAGAAACTAGGGATAAAAGCAGAAAACATCCAGCCATCGCCTATTGTTGGTTTAAATACGGTAGTGACCGAGCAAGGGATCATTTATCTCTCTGATGACGGGAAATATTTATTGCAAGGGCCAATTTATGATGTCAGTGGCAGCTCTCCTGTGAATGTCAGTAATCAATTGTTGATGAAAAAGCTGGAAGCAATGACAGATCAAATGATTATCTACAAAGCGCCAAAAGAGAAGCATGTCGTTACCGTTTTCACGGATATTACCTGTGGTTACTGCCATAAATTGCATGAAAACATGCAAGAGTACAATAAACTGGGTATTACTGTGCGTTATCTGGCGTTCCCCCGTCAGGGTATGCAGCACCAATCTGCTAAAGATATGCAATCTATCTGGTGTAGCGCAACACCGCAGAAATCATTGGATGCTGCGTTTAAAGATGGAGATGTTTCGCCAATCAAGAGCTGTAAAGTGGATATTGCTAACCATTACAAATTGGGTCTCCAGTTTGGCGTCCAGGGAACGCCGGCGATTATCCTTAAGGATGGCAGTCTGTTAGGTGGATATATGCCGCCAGAGGCTTTGGCAGCGGCATTGGCGCAACGTGGTAAATAAGTTTAGTGAATATTGAAACACAACTCCGCCGCCGCCCGGTGGTGGATGACAGTCATCTTCCACAACAGATTCATCCATTACTGCGTCGTTTGTATGCCATTCGTGGTATCCAGCAAGCGAATGAATTGGAACGTGGCGTTCAAGGCTTATTGAATTACCAGCATTTGAGTGGCGTGGAACAGGCGGTGGCGCTCTTGTTGACAGCACTTCATGAACACTGGCGTATTGTTATTGTCGGTGATTTTGATGCTGATGGGGCAACGAGCACGGCATTGGCGATCCGATCGTTACGCTCGATGGGATATCGCCATCTGGATTATCTGGTGCCAAATCGTTTTGACGATGGTTATGGTTTAAGCCCGCAGGTGGTGGAAGAGGTCGTCAAAAAAGGCGCTGACCTAATTATTACCGTGGATAATGGTATCTCTTCCCATGAAGGAGTTGCGGCTGCTCATCAGCACCGTATGAAAGTAATTGTTACGGATCACCACTTGCCGGGCGATATTTTGCCGGCTGCCGATGCCATTATTAATCCCAATTTATCCGATTGCTCTTTCCCATCTAAATCTTTGGCAGGGGTTGGCGTTACGTTTTATCTGATGTCGGCTTTAAGGGCGGCATTGAGAAAAGATCAGTGGTTTGAAAAGCAAGGAATTGCTCTGCCGAATCTGGCAGAAATGTTGGATTTGGTTGCGTTAGGTACGGTTGCCGATGTTGTACCTTTGGATGCCAATAACCGGATTCTGGTTTATCAGGGATTGAATCGCATTCGTGCAGGGCGTTGCTGTGCGGGAATTCGGGCATTATTGGAAGTTTCCAAACGTGATGCCTATAAGCTAGCAGCCAGTGACTTAGGTTTTTTTCTGGGGCCAAGACTGAATGCCGCCGGTCGCCTCGATGATATGTCCATTGGCGTCACTTTATTGCTAACTGACGACATGGCAAAGGCGCGCCAGATAGCTTGCGAACTGGACAGTCTTAACCATACCCGGCGTGAAATAGAGCAGGGAATGCAGCAAGAAGCCCTGCAAATCTGTGACAAACTTGAACGTACCAGCACTGAGCTGCCTTATGGGCTGGCGCTTTATCATCCAGAATGGCATCAGGGAGTCGTCGGCATTCTGGCTTCTCGCATTAAAGAACGTTTTCATCGGCCTGTGATCGCTTTCGCACCGGCAGGGGACGGTATTTTGAAAGGTTCTGGTCGTTCAGTGCAGGGGTTGCATATGCGTGATGCGCTTGAACGGCTTGATACGTTGCATCCGGGGTTGATACTTAAGTTTGGCGGTCACGCAATGGCTGCCGGTTTGTCACTTGAGCAGGATAAATTTGAACAATTTCAGCATCACTTTTCTGCGTTAATGGCGGATTGGTTAGATATTTCGCAACTTGAAGGTGTTATCTGGAGTGATGGTGAACTAGCGATCAATGAACTGTCGTTGGACATTGCAGAGATGTTGCGTGATGGCGGTCCTTGGGGGCAGGCATTCCCGGAGCCGGTTTTTGACGGAAAATTCAAACTACTGCAACAGCGCATTGTTGGAGAACGTCATTTAAAGGTGATAGTGGAGCCATTAAACGGTGGCCCGATGCTAGACGGGATCGCGTTCAATATCGATCCTACCCGCTGGCCGGATAACAGTGTCCGTGAAGTAGAACTTGCCTATAAACTGGATATTAATGAATTTCGTGGCAACCGTAATGTACAGCTTTTGATCCAACATCTCTGGCCTTATTAACCGCGTGATCAGTAGGTAGCCAGTTATTGTCATGTACGCTTGTATGAATGCGTGACAAATCTGTTGAAATGCTATAAACCCTGTGTCGAATCCGCTACAATATGCGGTTCGAAAATTATCCATTTATCTACGACTACACAACGTAAGACACGAAAATATGTTTGAAATTAATCCGGTAAAAAACCACATTCAGGACCTGTCTGAACGGACAACGGTTCTGAGGGGGTATCTTTGACTATGATGCCAAGAAAGAACGCTTAGAAGAAGTTAATGCTGAATTGGAACAGCCTGATGTTTGGAATGAACCGGAGCGAGCACAGGCTTTGGGTAAAGAGCGCTCTTCACTGGAAGGGATTGTTGAGACTATCGATCAGCTTGAGCAAGGTCTGGAAGATGTACAGGGCCTGCTGGAATTGGCAGTAGAAGCTGACGATGAAGAGACTTTTAATGAAGCAGTGGTAGAGCTGGGACAGCTTGAAGACAAGTTGGGTGAGTTAGAATTTCGCCGTATGTTTTCTGGTGAGTATGACAGTGCGGACTGTTATCTTGACTTGCAGGCCGGCTCTGGCGGCACCGAGGCTCAGGATTGGGCAAGTATGCTGATGCGTATGTATCTGCGTTGGGCTGAATCCAAAGGTTTTAAAACTGAAATCATTGAAGAATCAGATGGTGAAGTTGCTGGCTTGAAATCAGCGACTATCAAGATCATGGGTGATTATGCTTATGGTTGGTTGCGTACTGAAACTGGTGTGCACCGTTTGGTACGTAAAAGCCCATTTGATTCTGGCGGTCGTCGCCATACTTCATTCAGTTCTGCTTTCATCTATCCCGAAGTGGATGATGATATCGATATTGAAATTAACCCGGCGGACTTACGTATCGACGTTTATCGCGCATCCGGCGCGGGTGGTCAGCACGTTAACAAAACAGAATCTGCGGTGCGTATTACCCATATTCCAACCAACATTGTGACTCAGTGTCAGAATGATCGTTCTCAGCATAAAAACAAAGACCAGGCGATGAAACAGCTAAAAGCGAAGCTGTATGAACTGGAAATGCAGAAAAAGAACGCCAATAAACAGGAAATGGAAGAGAATAAATCCGATATTGGTTGGGGTAGTCAGATTCGCTCTTATGTTCTGGATGACTCACGCATCAAAGATTTGCGCACCGGCGTTGAAACACGTAATACACAAGCGGTGCTGGATGGCGATCTCGATAAATTCATTGAAGCAAGCCTTAAAGCTGGCTTATGAGGAACTAAAATGTCACAACAACAACAGGGTGCTGAACAGGCTCCCGATTTAAATAATGAACTGCAAACTCGCCGCGAAAAACTGGCTACTTTACGGGAAAATGGTATTGCGTTCCCGAATGATTTCCGTCGTGAAAATATTTCAGAAGATTTGCACGCCAAATACGACGACAAAACTCAGGAAGAGCTGGAAGCACTGAATATTGAAGTGACGGTTGGCGGTCGTATGATGACTCGCCGCATCATGGGTAAGGCTTCTTTTGTAACGCTACAAGATATGGGCGGTCGTATTCAGTTATATGTTGCCCGTGACGATCTGCCTGAAGGTATTTATAACGAACAGTTTAAAAAATGGGATCTGGGAGACATTCTGGGTGCGCGTGGCAAACTGTTTAAAACTAAAACCGGTGAACTTTCTATTCACTGTACCGAACTGCGTTTGCTGACAAAAGCGCTGCGCCCATTGCCGGATAAATTCCACGGTTTGGCTGATCAGGAAACTCGTTACCGCCAGCGTTATCTGGATCTGATCGCCAACGAAGAATCGCGCAAAACTTTCCAAATTCGCTCTCAGGTCTTATCGGCCCTGCGTAGCTTTATGGTCAGTAAAGGATTTATGGAAGTGGAAACGCCAATGATGCAGGTTATTCCTGGCGGCGCCTCGGCACGTCCATTCATTACTCACCACAATGCGCTGGATATTGATATGTATCTGCGTATTGCGCCGGAACTTTACCTGAAACGTCTGGTTGTTGGTGGTTTTGAGCGTGTGTTTGAAATTAACCGCAACTTCCGTAATGAAGGCGTATCTCCGCGCCATAACCCTGAGTTCACCATGATGGAACTCTACATGGCGTATGCGGATTACAAAGATCTGATCGTCCTGATAGAAGAGCTGTTCCGCACGCTGACGCAGAATATTTTGGGGAATACTCTGGTTAAATATGGCGAGCAGGAATTCGATTTCGGTAAACCATTTGCCCAAATGACCATGAAAGAGGCCATCTGCAAATATCGTCCTGAAACCAACATGGCTGATTTGGATGATATGGATAAAGCGGTGGCTATCGCTGAATCTCTTGGCATTGAAGTGGAAAAAGGTTGGGGTCTTGGTCGTGTTCAGTGTGAAATCTTTGAAGAAACGGCTGAAAGCCATCTGATTCAACCAACATTTATCACTGAATATCCGGCAGAAGTTTCTCCGCTAGCGCGTCGTAATGATGCAAATCCATTTATCACTGACCGTTTTGAATTCTTTATTGGTGGACGTGAGATTGGCAACGGCTTCTCAGAGTTGAATGATGCCGAAGATCAAGCGGAACGTTTTGCTGAACAGGTTCGCCAGAAAGACGAAGGCGATGACGAAGCCATGTTCTACGATGAAGATTATGTAACGGCTTTGGAACACGGTATGCCGCCAACAGCTGGCTTGGGTATTGGTATTGACCGTATGATTATGTTGCTGACAAATAGCCATACCATCCGTGACGTCATTCTATTCCCGGCAATGCGCCCGCAGAAATAACAGCTTGAATTAAATTTTAAATTCCAACTCCCCTGTAGCATAACTGCCAGGGGAGTTTTTATTTTCAACTGCCTTAAATATAGACAACTGAAACAGATAATGGCTTGCTGATGCCAACGAAGTCGCTATAATAATTTATGTTATCCTTAAGCGAGCGTAGTTCAATGGCAGAACGAGAGCTTCCCAAGCTCTATACGAGGGTTCGATTCCCTTCGCTCGCTCCAGTTCTGTATTCTTTCTAGAAAATGCTGTCGCATTGAAAATATACCTTTTGATATGATGTAAATTAAATCAAAAGAATTTAAGAATGATAATCAATATAAGTTAATAATTAACGCATCGTTTAATATGAAAAGAATCCCGTTATTAAATCAACCTCGAATCAGCTGGGCGTGATGTATTTTGAGTGCGAATACATCACCATAGAAAGCATTCTATGGTAAATAAATAATTAATAGAGATTATTTACCATGAAAGAAAAACATTGGTCGAAAACCCAATTTTTACATGAAGCTATAACTAATCAAAGTATTGTCATCAAAGGAACCCATAGCTATTATAGCGATTGCTGGAGTGGCGGTTTTGAAGAATCTGTCGTTCGCTATTTGTATGGTGATAAGATCAGTCTTCAATGGGAGTCTAAGTGGCCAATTGATAAATTGTATATTGGCGATTATGTTTGCATCGGCGCTGAAACTATCATTCTTATGGGTGGAAACAATACACACAGAGCAGATTGGTTCTGTTTATATCCATTCATGGAATATATTGAAGAGGCATATGTAGGCAAAGGTGACACGCATATTCATGATGGCGTGTGGCTTGGTATGCGTTCAATGATTATGCCCGGCGTTACTATTGGAGAAGGCGCTATCGTTGCTGCTAATAGCGTTGTCACTAAAGATGTTGAGCCATATAGTATTGTTGCTGGAACGCCTGCGAAATTAGTTAAATATCGCTTTGAGCCGCACATTATCAATGAGCTACTTGCGTTAAAAATATATGATTGGTCAGAAGAGAAATTTAATGCTTTAAAACCTTATCTCTGTGCTTCGGATATTAATGCATTAAAATCTGCTGTAAGGTCATATTGATGGGAATAGTTAATTAGTTCCGTAGAATAATTAATTAGGCTTGATTAGACTAATTAAATGTGATTTTTAAGATGTTCTATTATTGAATTATTTAACTGAAATACATTAATTGTTAGTTTAAATACCGTTTCGGCATTCAAGCCGCAAACGGTATTTATTTAATATTCCTTCAATATAAAAGAAAATATGTTACTATCCTCTTATGAAAAGAAAAAATACACCGACGCCACATGATGCGATTTTTAAAAAGTTTTTAAGTCATATTGATACCGCCAGAGATTTTCTAGAGATACACTTACCTGCGACATTACGGGCAGTTTGTGATCTTGATACACTGCGACTGGAATCGGGATCATTTATTGAGGACAATCTGCGAGTACATTATTCCGACGTCCTGTATTCATTAAAAACTACGCAGGGTGAGAGTTATGTGTATTGCGTGATTGAACACCAGAGTTCCCCAGATAAGATGATGGCATTCCGTCTGATGCGTTACAGTATTTCAGCGATGCAATGGCATCTGGAACAGGGACATGAAAAATTGCCGCTGGTTATTCCGGTGTTGTTCTATCACGGAAAAGTGCGGCCGTATCCGTGGAGTACCAACTGGTTCGACTGCTTCGATGCTTCGGCTCTGGCGGAAGAGATCTATTCCAGCGCGTTTCCGCTGGTAGATGTGACGGTAATCCCGGATGATGAAATCTTGACGCACAAACGGGTCGCACTACTGGAAATAGTACAAAAACATATCCGGCAACGTGATATGGCGGAGTTACGGCAAAAGCTGGCTATGTTGTTTGCGTATGATTACTATACAGATGAGCTGCTAAAAAGCATGCTAAACTACATATTACTGGTGGGAGATACCGCCGATCCAGAAGGTTTTATCCGGCAACTGGCAGAACAGTTCCCGAAGTATGAGGAGGTACTGATGACAATAGCGCAGAAATTGAAACATAAAGGACTTCAAGAAGGACTTCAAAAATGCCAAGAAGCACATCAAGAAGGATTGCAGAAAGGTAAAAAACAGGCGATTCTGGAAATCGCCTGTAGAATGATGAACAATGGTATCGATCGTGAAACAATAATGAAAAGCACAGGGTTGAGCCAGAACGAACTTGAACAAATACATCACTGATTCGTGCTGAGAGCCGTAATCGGTATTTAAAGATTCGTGTTAGAAGAGGGGCTTGTCCAGCGAGTAACGGGACCGTCCCCTAGAAATATGAGGAGGTAATTGATGACAATAGCGCAAAAACTGGAGCAGAAAGCGTTCCAAGAAGGATTTCAGGAAGCATACCAAGAAGCATATCAAGAGGCATACCAAGAGGCATACCAAGAAGGATTACAGATAGGTGGAAAACTGGCGCTTGTGAAAATCGTGTATGCAATGATAGACAATGGTATAGACCATGAAACGATAATTAAAATCATTGTGATGAGCCGGAGTAAGATTGAACAAATAGCCGATTAACTTATGCTGACACCTTATTGGCATGAAAATTCGTGTAATATAATAAGTGCACAAAACTTTACATAGAAGCGGTATATTATTTGGATAAGTTTGAAATCATACTTTTTCTGTCGGGTATTAAGCTTTTTAATTGAAATAGTATTTGAATAATTAAACAACACTCTTCAAATAAAACATTTGAAACATCGTAATTCAATAAATTTTCTCTTGGAAGCGGCAACCGGATTAGTTGCCTATACCGTTTAATCTAAAAAACAAATCTGAATCTATGTACCTCTGAGTTAGACGTTCTTAGAATAGGAAATATTTCCGTTATTGGTAAATAATCGAATGCTGAAACAGGTTGAATTAAGCCATCATACGAAAATAGATTCAGTAGATATCTGATATTCTCTTGGCGCTTTTAATTAAGATTTCTTTGTAATCAGGCGTCTGTTTTTCCACATTGGAAAATATAGCTTGAAGCGTGGCATGAGTTATTTCTTTGCCGGCGAATTCTGGCATGCCGCTATTGAACGGGGGTTCTGGGCTATATTGCATTGCCAATTGGACTGCTTGTGCATATTCTTCCCCTTTGATTTTAGCAAGTAATGTTAAACCGAAATCAATACCTGCGGTGACTCCACCTCCAGTAACCCGGTTTCTATCAATAACGACTCTTTTATTAACCGGTATTGCACCGAATTCGTTGAGATCGTCTATCATCGACCAATGAGTCGCCGCCTGATACCCTTTTAGCAAGCCTGCGGCTCCTAATAGGATAGATCCTGTACATACACTTGTTACCCAAGACGCTTTATTTCCCACTTTATGCATCCAATCAAGCATGTCTAATTCGGCAAGCAAAGCATAAGGATTTCCTGTACCGGGAACACATAAAATATCCACTTTATCTAATTGCTCAAATGTAGTGCTCGGCGAGAATGATATATATTCCAGCTCAGTACGCACCGGAAGTAAATCGCGCCAAACATATTCAATATTTAACCATCCTCCTACTTCAAGAACTGTTGCGGGACCAATCATATCAAGTGGCGTCATGCCTGGGAAAATGACAAAGGCGAGAGTGGGTTTTTCTCCAGACGATGTTTTCATTAACGAAGATAATGCCGCAGGATGTTCCTTAGATGTATTTTTCATGGAGAAGTTTTCCTTATCGAGATTGAAAAGAGAACTGAAATTCATATGCCGCTATTTTTAGCGATCGCTGAATATCTGTATTCCCGGTAGTAAATTGATGGAACAACTGTAACCGTAAACTAATTGGCGTATATGCCAATATTGCGACGATTTACGCCAACTGCCATAATCGCCCTATGGACATTAAAACTCTCTATTTTCTAATCTTCCCCAACGTAAATCTGCTGGACCTTTCAGGGCCATTGCAGGTCTTTACCACAGCTAATGAACTGGCAGAGAAGGCTGGTCACAGGCGGCCTTATGCCATAAAAGTCGTGGCTTGTGAGTCCGGGCAGGTAATGACGCAAGCCGGAATAACTGTGCAGGCAGAACCCTTACCTAAGTTGGATTCTCCCGCCGATACTCTGATCGTTGCCGGGGGCATTGGCGTTGAATCAGCGTCGAACCATTTGCCATTACGTGATTGGTTAAAGGGGCATGCATCGCTGGCCCGGCGTATTGTGTCTATATGCAGTGGGGCATTCATTCTGGCTGCTTGCGGGTTGCTTGATGGTCGCAGAGTCGTCACACACTGGAGTAGTTGTGCCGAGCTGGCCCGGCGTTACAGTAAATTGCGGGTAGAATGTGATCCTATTTTTATTCAGGATGGCCCGGTGTGGACTTCTGCTGGCGTCACCGCAGGAATCGATTTGGCTCTGGCATTGCTGGAGGAAGATTTCGGTCATAAATTGGCGCTGGATGTTGCACGGGAACTCGTTATGTTTCTCAAACGTCCCGGTGGGCAGGAACAGTTTAGTGCTCCACTGGCATTACAAAGCAGTACGAGTAAATTTGCAGATTTGCACGCTTGGATGACCAACAATTTGGCGGGAGACCTCTCAGTAGCCGCTTTGGCCGCCCGGGCCAATATGAGTGAGCGCAGCTTTGTGCGCCACTATGGCCAACATGTAGGAATTACGTCAGCTAAGGCGGTGGAGCGATTCCGCTTGGAAGCGGCGCGTCAACTTTTAGTTGAATCTACGCTATCGCTCAAGTGCATAGCCTCCCGTTGTGGTTTCGGCTGTGAAGATACTTTGCGTCGTAGTTTCTTCCGGGCATACGGTAGTACTCCACAGGATTATCGTAAGCATTTCAAAACGACGTTTTAAATCACGTTTTCGTTAACGTTCGTTCCTTCATTCCCGGCCAATTCTTGTTTCAGTCGTCGCCACAATGTAGTGCGGCTAATCCCCAGATACTCCGCGGCGGCTTGGCGATCGCCAGAAAACCGTTTCAAGGTTTCATGGGCTGAAAGTGGCGCAGCAAGTGAGGATTGCCCAGTCAACGAAGGTTTTATACTTTTTTCTGCCAGCTTGAGTGTAGATTTACGTTCCGGTGAAAGGGCCAATATCAATTCTGGTGCTAAGGTATGCTCAGGATGAGCACTGAGATATAACGTTACCCGTTCCATGAGATTACGTAATTCTCGGACATTGCCGGGCCAATGATAGGTTTGCAATGCTTCCTGACAGGCAGCAAGCTCTTGCACTCTTGATTGTGATACCGGCAAGTTCAATGCAGCAAATGCTCGTCGCAGATATTCCAGCGCCAATATACCAACATCGTTGCCCCTTTCTCTGAGGGCTGGAATATTGATCCGTAATACACTCAGACGATAGAACAGGTCTGTTCGAAAACGCCCCTCTTGCACCCAAGTATCCAAATCGCAATGTGTGGCGCAAATGATCCGAACATCAACGGCAATGGGGCGGTGCCCTCCTACTCTGACAACGGATTTTTCTTCTAGTACCCGCAATAGCCGCGTTTGAAGGGGCAGTGGCATTTCACCAATTTCATCCAGAAATAACGTGCCTCGATGAGCAACTTCAAAAAGACCCGCACGTCCTCCACGTCGTGAACCGGTGAAAGCCCCTTCCTCATAACCAAACAATTCAGCTTCCAATAGGGATTCAGCAATGGCGCCGCAGTTAACGGCGACAAACGGGCGTTGGTGTTTACCTGCAATCTGACCATACCGCAGGGCATATTCATGGTGAATGGCTTGTGCCACCAGTTCCTTCCCTGTACCACTTTCCCCTTGTATTAGCACTGTGGCAGGCGAGCGGGCGTATAGCATAATAGTGTTGCGCACATGTTCCATTACCGCTGAATCTCCCCGGATATCATTGAGAGTATGACGGGTACGCAAACTATTCTCGGTTGGATAAGCAGAAATTGAGGCTTGGTTGAGTTTGGTCATTCTGGCGATATCCAGAGCATCACGGAATGCCTGGCGGATAGAATTAGCGGAGTAGACAAAAACACCCACCAATTCAGCTTCATAGGCAAGATCGGTAATCAACCCGGCACCGACAATCACTTTAATGCCGATGGCTTTTAGTGCATTGACTTGGGCCCGTGCGTCTTCTTCCGTTACGTAACTGCGTTGTTCAATTCGCAAGTTGAACCGTTGCTGAAATTCTTCTAGCGCGGGTAACGTGTTCTGATAGGTGATAACACCAATACGAGAGCTGATTTGTCGTGCACGGGCTAATGCCTGCATAAAATCAAATCCGCTGGCTTTGGCGATAATAACGGGCACTGACAAACGGCTTTTAAGATAGGCGCCATTAGAACCGGCACAGAGCACAGCATCACAACATTCAGTTGTTAACCGTTGACGAATATGCTGAACCGCATTTTCAAAACCGAGTTGGATAGGCGTGATATTGGCCTGATGATCGAACTCTGGTGTGATATCACGGAAGAGATCAAAAAGACGGGAAACAGATACTGTCCAAATGACCGGTTTATCACGTTCTGTTGACGGTATTTCTGCCATGCTATTCCTCTATCTGTACGCTGCTTTCGTTTTTTCCACCACAATAGTTCAATGTTTCGCAATTGTTTCATTCGTGTTTCGTGAAACGTAATTGATTCATTATGAAACAGGTGTGTTTTTCTATCAATGGTACTTTCCTACAAACTAATAAATATTTTTATCGCCATTTTTCAATTAAAAAACAAAATATTAACTTTATTTTGTGTTTGTTTTTTAAAGTCGCCAGTCATTTTTTATTTTATTGGTACATATATTGCTAAGTAACAAGTGTGTTTCATTATAATAACAACGAGGTCCTAACATGGTGCTTTCCTCTGCTGGTTTGGCATTGCGTCAGGCTATAGAAGCCGAATCTCCACTACAGGTCGTTGGCGCCATTAATGCGAATCATGCGTTGCTGGCTAAACGGGCGGGCTATAAAGCCATCTATCTTTCTGGTGGTGGTGTATCGGCGGGTTCATTGGGGATGCCTGACCTGGGAATTTCAACGCTGGATGATGTGTTAATAGATATCCGTCGTATTACGGATGTATGTGATTTGCCATTGCTGGTGGATGCTGATATCGGTTTTGGCTCTTCTGCCTTTAATGTGGCACGTACAGTGCGCTCAATGATCAAAGCAGGGGCGGCGGGGTTGCACATTGAAGATCAGGTCGGTGCGAAGCGCTGCGGTCATCGTCCGAATAAAGAGATTGTATCCAAAGAGGAAATGGTTGATCGCATTAAGGCCGCAGTCGATGCTCGTACTGATAAGCATTTTGTCATTATGGCCCGCACTGATGCCTTGGCTGTTGAAGGATTAGCTGCGGCTCTTGACAGGGCAAAAGCCTATATCGAAGCCGGGGCAGATATGCTGTTTCCTGAAGCGATCACTGAATTACACATGTATCAAGCATTTGCGTCAACAACCGGGGTTCCAATACTAGCCAACATCACCGAATTTGGTGCGACTCCACTTTTCACGACTGAGGAGTTGAAAAGTGTGGATGTTTCCATCGTGCTATACCCGCTTTCTGCTTTCCGAGCAATGAATAAAGCAGCCGAGCAGGTTTATGCCACACTCCGTCGCGAAGGGACGCAGAAGAGTGTGATCAGCATGATGCAGACTCGCAATGAGTTATACGAAAGCATCAACTACTATGATTTTGAACAAAAGCTGGATGTGCTTTTCTCCCAGAAAAAGTCTCAATGATGGACAGTTCCACCTAATTTCATCGTTTTATATGGCATAAAAACAGTAGAGGTGATACCCATGAGCGAACAGAACACGATGACTGAGTTAACCACTTTCAAGCCTAAAAAATCGGTAGCCCTTTCTGGCGTCAGTGCGGGTAACACAGCGCTTTGTACCGTTGGAAAGACCGGTAATGATCTGCATTACCGTGGTTACGATATTCTTGATCTTGCGACCCAGTGTGAATTTGAAGAAGTTGCATACCTACTGATCCATGAAAAATTGCCTTCCTGCGCTGAACTGGCTGCCTATAAAACGAAATTAAAAGCATTACGGGGTCTGCCGAGTAGCGTAAAGGCAGCACTGGAAACATTGCCCGCAGCTGCCCATCCGATGGATGTTATGCGTACAGGCGCCTCTGTTCTTGGTTGTACATTGCCTGAGAAAGACGATCACAACCTTGCGGGAGTGCGTGATATCGCTGATAGATTACTGGCCTCTTTCAGCTCCATGTTGCTCTATTGGTATCACTATAGCCACAATGGGCGTCGTATTGAGGTGGAAACGGATGATGAGTCGATAGGCGGGCATTTTCTGCACCTCCTGCATGGTAAAAAACCCAGTGAATCGTGGGAAAAAGCCATGCATACCTCCCTAATTCTTTATGCGGAACACGAATTTAATGCTTCGACATTTACCAGCCGGGTTATCGCAGGAACTGGTACGGATATCTACTCTGCCATTATCGGAGCGATTGGTGCGTTGAGAGGACCAAAACATGGTGGAGCAAATGAAGTCTCTTTTGAAATTCAACAGCGTTATGAAAATCCTGATGAAGCAGAGAGGGATATCCTGGCGCGATTAGAAAGAAAAGAGGTCATTATCGGCTTTGGTCATCCGGTTTATACCATCTCTGATCCCCGTCACAAAGTGATTAAAAATGTGGCTCTGCAACTTTCCAAACAGGCAGGAACAACCAAAATGTTTGATATCGCGGATCGAATAGAAACGGTGATGTGGGCTAATAAAAAAATGTTCCCGAACCTTGATTGGTTCTCTGCGGTTTCTTATCACATGATGGGTGTGCCAACTGCGATGTTTACACCATTGTTTGTGATTGCTCGCACTGCGGGATGGGCTGCTCACATCATTGAACAGCGTATTGATAACAAAATTATTCGCCCAGCAGCCAACTATACCGGGCCAGAAAATCAAGTATTTATGCCAATTAGTAAACGTGGGTAACGCTATTTTCAATGCAGAGATCCCTGTATACGTGTTTTTTTAACAAGGAATTATTATGTCTACCTCTGTTGTAAGCAATTGCCCTGAATATGATCAGGTGATTGTGGATATTGTGGATTATGTTATGGAATACGCCATCACATCATCCATCGCCTATGAAACGGCTTATTACTGTTTTCTGGATACGTTGGGTTGCGGGTTGGAGGCACTGGAATACCCGGCTTGTAAGAAATTGCTAGGGCCGATTGTGCCGGGGACAGTGGTACCTAATGGCGTGCGTGTGCCGGGAACGCAGTTTCAACTCGATCCGGTACAGGCGGCATTTAACATTGGTGCGATGATCCGCTGGCTAGACTTCAATGACACATGGCTTGCCGCTGAATGGGGGCATCCATCCGATAACCTCGGTGGCATCTTGGCAATAGCTGACTGGCTATCAAGAAATGCCGTTGCTGGTGGGAAAAAGCCTCTTACGATCAAAGGTGTTTTGACGGGTATGGTTAAAGCGCATGAAATTCAGGGATGTCTTGCACTAGAGAATGCATTTAATAAAGTTGGTTTAGATCATGTCGTGCTGGTAAAAGTGGCTTCGACCGCTGTTGTTGCTGAAATGTTGGGGTTGAATCGGGAAGAGATCCTGAGCGCGGTATCGCTGGCTTGGGTTGATGGACAGTCGCTGCGAACTTACCGTCATGCTCCCAATACCGGTTCACGCAAATCTTGGGCTGCCGGCGATGCGACATCCCGCGCGGTGCGTTTGGCTTTGATGGCGCAAAAGGGTGAAATGGGATATCCCTCGGTATTAACCGCAAAAACGTGGGGATTCTATGATGTTCTGTTCAATGGTCAGCCTTTTAAATTCCAGCGTGCCTATGGCTCTTATGTGATGGAAAACGTGCTGTTCAAAATCGCTTTCCCGGCAGAATTTCATGCACAGACCGCAGTGGAAGCGGCAATGAGCCTGCATCAACAATTGAAAGATGCAGGTAAGACTATCAATGACATTACCAAAATCACCATTCGTACCCATGAGGCTTGCATTCGGATTATCGATAAGCAAGGCCCGTTAAACAATCCTGCGGACAGAGATCACTGTATTCAGTATATGGTGGCGATTCCTTTGATTTTTGGCCGCCTTACTGCGGCGGATTACGAAGATAGCGTTGCGGCAGATCCCCGCATTGATGCGCTGCGGGAAAAAATAGTGTGTGTTGAAGATCTTGATTTTACCCGTGATTATCACGATCCAGAAAAACGCTCTATTGCTAACGCATTAACTGTTACGTTTACAGATGGCAGCCAGCTTGATGAAGTTAAAGTTGAATTCCCCATCGGCCATGCTCGCCGCCGTAAGGAAGGTATTCCATTATTGCTGAAAAAATTCAGCACCAACCTGGCACGCCAGTTCCCTGAGACACAACAGAAAAAAATCCTGTCTGTTTCCCTTGACTGTTCGTTACTGGAAAACATGCCGGTAAACGAATATCTCGATTTGTACGTTATTTAAATTTGTCATGCTATCAGCGGCCGCTCTCCCAAGTGCCGCTCTATCATCTACGGCAGCACTAGGAGAGATTATGTCATTCAACGCTTTTTATCAGCAATCTATTGATGATCCCAATGCATTCTGGGCTGAACAGGCGCAACGTATTTTCTGGCAACACCCGTTTGAGCAAGTGCTGGATTATAACAATCCTCCCTTTGCTCGTTGGTTTTGCGGAGGAAAAACTAACTTATGTTACAACGCGTTGGATCGCTGGCTGGAAAGCCAGCCTGATGCTAAAGCGCTCATTACGATTTCAACAGAAACCAATAGTGAGAAAATATTTACTTTCAGGGAATTACATCAGGAAGTGAATAGAACGGCGGCTATGATGCTCTCTTTGGGGGTTAAAAAAGGCGACAGAGTTCTGGTTTATATGCCGATGGTTGCCGAGGCGCTGTTTGTTTTGCTCGCTTGTGCCCGTATCGGTGCTGTTCACTCTGTTGTCTTTGGTGGTTTTGCTTCTCAAAGCCTTGCTACTCGGCTGGATAATGCTGAGCCAGTGTTGGTGGTGTCTGCTGATGGAGGATCGCGCGGCGGCAAAGTTATTCCTTACAAGCCATTGTTGGATGAGGCTATCGAACTGGCAAACCACAAACCCCGCCATGTGTTGATGGTTAACCGCGGACTATCGGAAATGGTTTGGGTGCCGGGGAGAGATGTCGATTTCGCTACATTGCGGCAAGAGCACTTTGATGCTGATGTTCCTGTAACCTGGCTTGAATCAAATGAAACCTCTTGTGTGCTCTATACATCCGGCACGACGGGTACGCCAAAGGGAGTACAGCGTGATGTTGGCGGTTATGCCGTCGCACTGGCAACGTCTATGGATATTATCTTTGGTGGTAAAGCGGGGGAGGTGTTTTTTAGCACCTCAGATATCGGCTGGATCGTTGGGCATTCTTATATTGTCTATGCGCCTTTAATTGCTGGAATGGCGACGATTATGTATGAGGGGCTGCCGATACGGCCAGATGCGGGTATTTGGTGGAAAATAGTAGAAAAATATCAGGTAACACGGATGTTTTCAGCGCCGACGGCGATTCGTGTGCTGAAAAAATATTCAGTTGAATGTATTGGTAAATACGATATTTCATCACTTAAGACATTGTATTTGGCGGGAGAACCGCTAGATGAGCATACCGCCCGCTGGATTGCTGAGGCTATCAATGTCCCGGTCATTGATAATTACTGGCAGACCGAGACCGGTTGGCCGATTATGGCTATTGCCCGCCCGCTGGATGACAGGCCGAGTCGATTTGGCAGTACTGGTTTCCCGATGTATGGCTTTCATGTCAAGCTCATCAATGAACTGACTGGCAAAGCGTGTGGTGATAACGAAAAAGGAATGCTCGTTATTGAAGGACCTTTGCCCCCAGGTTGCATCCAAACTATCTATGGTGATGATACACGTTTTCTCAACACCTATTGGCGACACTTTGATCATGCTGTTTATTCCACATTCGATTGGGGTATCCGTGATAGTGATGGCTATTATTTTATTTTGGGGCGTTCGGATGATGTGATTAACGTGGCCGGGCACCGTCTGGGAACAAGGGAGATAGAAGAGTGTATTGCCGGCCATGAAGATGTTGCCGAAGTGGCTGTTATTGGCATTAAAGATGTTATTAAGGGACAAGCCGCGGTTGCCTTTGTTGTCCTTAAGGAGGGGAAGGAGATCCAGAATGCTGAGCATTTTGCTGTTTTGGAAAAAGTTTTGATGGATTTGGTCAATAAGCAAATTGGCAGTGTAGGCCGCCCGGCACGGATCTATTTTGTCTCTCAGCTTCCCAAAACACGTTCAGGAAAAATGTTGCGTCGAACCATGCAGGCAATATGTGAAGGACGTGAACCCGGTGATCTTGCCCTGATTGAAAATCCTGCTTCATTAGACGTCATTCGAGAAGCTGTTTTTCAGTGAATAGCTTTTCATAATATTGCGGCGCTTTGATTTTTCCTTGTTGATTTTCTAGAAGCGGGATACTGCCTCCATAAACTGCTTTATTAACAATTATTATATACCCTATGGATTTCAACATGCAGGTTGGCCCTTTCTCGAAGCCTTGCCGCGTTAGTTTCAGCACTGAGGGAAACAAGTGTGATTTTTGGCATTATTTTCAGTGCATGGATTCTCAAAGAGAAGATAGGGCTGGTAAGACTGATTTGTACTTTGATAGTCATGGTTGGCATTTTTTTAACCATTTTAAAGTAAAATAGTATCTTGTGCTTTACCGGATATATATGGCGAGCTGAAATTTTGGTCGAATTTAATGAAAAAATTCCATTGGTTTTAGAAAAATAATAAATTTTGCCGCTAAAGCGACATTCCTGCATAAAGTGTTTTAACATTTGGTCGTTAAATACGTACAATCCCGTCCCTGAATGTGTTCTCTACAGAATAGGCTTAGTTTGTCACTGATCCAATTTTATACATCGCGAAGCCGCTTGCCAGCTTGGCTCGGTATATTCGCGATACTGATGTTGTTCATTGCGCCAGTGATCTCCCGGTCACTGGAACATGTGCGCATTGGTGAGGCTCATTCATCGAGAGTGGTCGATTGCCATGTGGCGATGTCATCTGACGATGATATGCCTCGGAATATGTCTCATTCTGACGTTTCTTCCGCATCATATGTTGCTAACCATCATGATGGCATGCAGATGGGTATGCATGGTGGTGGTATGTCGATGTTGGAGGATATTGCCTGTGGATACTGCGTTTTTCTGATCCATGTACCTATGCTGGATTTGGCGAATATACCGCTATTTTGGTCAACTTCGCTGACTTCACGGCCACCACCGATTCAAACTGTAGCTTCCTTCCTGCCGCATTTCATCTTTTCTGATTCGTTGCCTCGTGCTCCGCCTGAACAGATCTCATCTCATTAATTTAAACATAATGAAATGTCTTGTCCTGCTCATTATTGAGTCAGGAAAAGTTTGTTCATACCAAAAACACTTTGGTTGGATTCTATAACGTATTCCGCTTTTGATAGAAATATCACTTTGGAAGGTGGATTTACATTTAAGGCAAGATGATGATATTCGAAAAAAATATTTCTCATAAAAAAAATACGCTGTCCCGTTGTATTAATTCGGCAATGCCGCTTTTTCTGTTAGCTGCTTTTAATGGCTATACGGCTGAAACTTCACCTGATTCACGCGACCATGTGCACGGTTTAAAAACCAATGATGGTGATGTGATCACGGTAACAGCACCTCTGCATTCTCCTTTGTCAATTGTCACCTCGCCAAAAACGCCTCGTCAGCCGGTTCCGGCCAGTGACGGCTCTGATTATTTGAAAACCATACCGGGATTTTCTCAAATCCGTAACGGTGGCACCAATGGGGACCCGGTATTTCGCGGAATGTTTGGTTCAAGGATTAAACTTCTGACTGATGGCGCAGAAATGCTAGGGGCTTGTCCCGGCAGAATGGATGCCCCTTCATCTTATATTTCGCCAGAAAGTTATGATTTGCTGACAGTCATTAAAGGACCTCAAACTGTATTGTGGGGACCCGGCGCTTCCGCTGGGACCGTAAGGTTTGAACGTGAACATCCGCGATTTGATGAGCCGGGAGCAAAAATCAATGCCAGTGGACTGACGGGTTCAAATGACCGTTGGGATGGCAATGTTGATGCGAGTATCGGCAGTGAATTGGGATATTTACGTTTAATGGCAAATAAATCCCGTTCAAATGACTACAAAGATGGCGATGGGTATCGCGTTCCTTCACGTTGGGATAAATGGAATAGTGATCTTGCGTTAGGATGGACGCCGGATAAAGATACATTGCTTGAGTTGACCGTTGGAAAAGGTGATGGCGAGGCCCGTTATGCTGGACGTGGCATGGATGGCTCGCAATTCAAACGTGAAAGTCTCGGTTTACGTTTTGAGAAATCCCACCTTAGTGAAGTGCTTGATAAGGTTGAAGCCCAAGTTTATTACAACTATACCAACCATATTATGGACAATATCACTTTGCGTTCTCCGAATAGTCCCATGTCGATGGGGATCTCTTCTTCGGGTTGTAAGCATGGATGTGGTATGCACATGAATATGAACCACGGTATGTCGATGCAACTGGATCGTCGCGTTGTCGGGGGGCGAGTCATGGGCACTTGGCTATGGCAAGACGTTAAATTGGAAAGCGGCGCAGATACACAAACCAATACCCACCGTAATAAAGCAGGTAATGGCTGGCAAAAGGATGCTCAATTTTATAACTATGGCCTGTTTAGCGAGCTAACTTGGTATGCCACAGAACAGAGCGAATTAATAACCGGCGCCCGTCTTGATCGCAGCCGAGTAAAGAAATTTGCTGGTAATAGTGAAAAAGAGCGTAATGATACTTTACCGAGTGGTTTTATGCGCTTAGAGCATACTCTGGCTGATATGCCAATGATGTTTTATGCCGGTATCGGTTACACCGAGCGTTTCCCTGACTATTGGGAACTGTTTTCGCCTAAATATGGTCCGGCGGGGAGTGCCAGTGCTTTTGATGGGGTAAAAAGCGAGAAAACCACCCAGCTTGATATTGGCGCTCAATATACCGGGGAACGTTTTAATGGTTGGGTATCCGCTTATATAGGGCGTGTAAATGATTTCATCTTATTTAGATATAGCCCGACAAACGCCCGTATTAGCCAGGCTGATAACGTTAATGCCAATATTATGGGAGGGGAAATGGGCTTTGGTTATCAATTGACAGATCATTGGAAAACGGACGCCAGCCTTGCCTATGCTTGGGGAGAAAACAGAACGGATGGCAAACCGATGCCTCAGATCCCGCCTCTGGAAGCCCGCTTCGGATTGACCTATGAACGTGGTGATTGGAGCAGTACCGGTTTGTGGCGATTGGTTAGCAGCCAGCATCGGATTGCCGAGGGGCAGGGTAATGTTGTCGGTAAAGATTTCCAAGATAGTTCAGGTTTCGGCGTACTTTCTGCAAATGCTGCCTATAAGATTAATAAAAATATAAAAGTGAGCGCGGGTATCGACAATATTTTGGATAAAGAATACAGCGAACACCTCAACCTTGCTGGTAATAGCACCTTTGGTTATTCAGCGAATACCTCAGTGAATGAACCCGGCCGGACAGTGTGGGCGAAAGTAGATATAAAATTCTAATGGAAAAATGGCGTCCAATTATTGGGCGCCAATTATTTGCTTTCCTTTTTCCTGATCGATGATTATTTCTTATTACCGATATACGGATAAACTTTTACATAATCTACATCGAATGTTGCGGTTGTTGTATTTATCGGGCCATAACCTTGAGCTGGATAACTGCGCGGTACTTCGGAGCTTAAAATAATATATTGGTTGGCGATTGAAATTGGAACTTGATCTAGCCCCGACAGATTTTGAGGAATATTATCAACATAAAATGTGTAACCTTTTGGTGTCCATGCTACAGCAAATTTATGGAACTTACCGTCAGCAAGTTTACTGGTAGACGATCTCTTTGACCACTGCTTATGAGCGCTGCTATAACCATTCCAGTGAATAGCGTGATCATATTGATCCTGTGTCGCTTCGGCTAAATGTTCAAATACATCAATTTCGACACCTGATTTTTCTGGATTTGTTAAATCGAGGCCCATTGTCGGTGATTGAACCCAGAATGCAACTTGATTACCTTCCGCACGATTAAATCTGACAGCGGCTTCCCAATAGCCATATGATTGTAGGAAACTTTTTTGTGTTGAAATCATGCCGCAATAATTCTGTAGCTTGCCGGAAGAACTATCGGAATAGGTTTTTATGGTTAAATGACCATTTCGCACGATAACCGCTGATTGAGTATTAATACAATTTTTTCTGACACCCAAGCCACGGTAATCCCATTTTTGGGTATTAAGCGTTGTGCCATCGAAATTATCTTCAAATGACGGTGTAGGGCTGAATTCATTGGGGATTTGTGCTAGAGCATATCCACTGAACAATGTGCTTAATAACAACGTATAGGCTAACTGAGTTTTCATCTATTTTCCTTGTATATTTGACGTGAATAATCGTTATTTATCCGAGAGCTATTACCGATTTCTATTCGAGCTCTTGGGTTTTATGGATATAAAGCTAAAAAATGAGTGCTATTGATTTCCCCTTTTTGTCACGGAAATATGAGTTACTTTATCGAATATTGGCGACGGAGTTACCGATTTAATTTATTACCCCTATGCTTTTCGTTTTAGTCATTCAATATGGTTTTAATATTGATTAATAAAAATGAAAGGTAATTAAAGTCGACAACATGGATTAGGAAAAAATAATTGAGATAGGTAGAAAAAAACAGTGAGGATCGATGAATAAGACCCCGTTCGTGAGAACGGGGTATATACCCGTCATCTTTCAAGTTGCCTCTTTGTTGGCTGCACTCACTCACCCCGGTCACATAGTTTTCTATGCTCCCGGGGATTCGCTCCCTTGCCGTCGCGATGCATCTTGAAATCCATAGGGTATATGACAACTTTAAATTATTTCGATGCATCCAGAGCTTGGGCAAGATCAGCAATAATATCGTCGATATGTTCAATGCCGATAGATAAGCGAATCATATCCTGTGATATGCCAGCTTTAATTAACTCCTCATCATTTAATTGGCTATGGGTTGTTGACGCTGGATGACAGGCGAGTGATTTAGCGTCGCCAATATTAACCAGCCGCACAATCAATTTTAGTGCGTCAATAAATCGCGCGCCGGATTGTTGCCCGCCTTTAATACCAAAAGAGAGGAGCGCTGATGGCTTCCCATTCACATACTGTTGAGCCAGTTCATGTTCTGGATGGTTTGGCAACCCGGCATATTTCACCCAACTAACTTGAGGATGATCTTGCAGATAATGGGCGACTCTCAGTGCATTTTCAGTATGACGTTCCATTCTTAATGCCAGTGTTTCCAATCCTTGCAAGATAAGGAAAGCATTAAAAGGCGACAATGCAGCGCCCATATTACGTAGCGGAACCACACGGCAATGCCCGATAAATGCCGCTTTACCGAATTGCTCGGTATAAATGACGTTATGATAGGAGGGATCTGGGGTAGTCAATACAGCAAACCGTTGCTTATATTTTTTCCAGGGGAAATTGCCGGAGTCCACAATGATACCGCCAATAGAGTTACCATGCCCTCCCATATACTTGGTTAAAGAGTGAATAACGATATCAGCGCCATGCTCGAAGGGGCGACAAAGCACAGGCGTGGCGACGGTATTATCAACAATTAAAGGGACGCCATGACGATGAGCGACTTCGGCAAATTTTTTCAGATCAACAATATTACCGGCCGGGTTACTAATAGATTCACAAAATACCGCCTTGGTACGATCATCAATCAGTGACTCCAGTGCTGTAATATCATCGTGTTCAGCAAACCGTGTCTCAATCCCGAATCGCGGCAATGTGTGAGCTAGCAGGTTATGAGTGCCGCCATATAACTTAGCAACAGATATAATGTTATCTCCAGCGCTGGCGATGGATTGAATCGCACAGGTGACAGCCGCCATGCCAGATGCGACCGCTAAAGCAGCGATGCCTCCTTCAAGTAGAGCAACCCGTTTTTCTAATACATCATTAGTTGGGTTCATAATGCGGGAATAGATATTGCCTTCAACCTTTAAATCAAATAGGTCGGCGCCGTGTTGGGTATCGTCAAACGCATAGGATGTCGTTTGATAGATAGGAACGGCAACGGCTTTGGTTGTTGGATCAGGGGAATATCCGCCGTGGATAGCAAGAGTTTCTGGTTTCATTTTCGATCTCTTTTTTTACGGTAAGATGACATATATCTTTCATTAATAGGTGTAAGCGGCTGTTGTTAAAACCATAGCTTTACTTACTATTGCTCAAAATTGCTCACAAAAAACTTGATTTATATCTCTTTTTGATTAATGAACTATTACTGCCTATCCCAATAGGGCTATTTTATTTGCCATTTTGAACCTGGGCAGTGCTCAAAATCCTCACGTACTACGTGTACGCTCCGGTTTTTCCGCGCTGTCCGTGTTCAAACTGCCTGCAACAATTACGTCTAATTGGAACAGGCACTTAGAATAGATATCTGTATAGACATGATATTTCCGTTAATTATTTATTAATTAAAGAAATGATTTGAAAAAGTTACTAATTATCTACTTTAGCTATGCTGGTCTCTTTATTTTTTAATAATGTGAGTGTTATCACAAAATACTTCAATAATTTCAGCCAAGTAACATTAACTATTAAAATATAAAATTGAAACAAAATACTTAAATAAATATTCAATCTTTTATAAAGATCACAAAAATTTCTGTGAAATAGTTAGTTTTCGTTAGATTGCTTTAATTTATTTATTCGCTGTTGCCTGAGCGAAAATAGAAGGTATACTCGTAATTCTAATTTTTTCAGACTTTTTTAAATGATTTTGGTCGTAATTTATTGTTAGTATGATCAATTATTGGAACTAACCAATAAATTAGTGGGATTCTTATGGCTAAGTTTTCAAACCGGCGGGAGTTAAAACAACTTTTATTTTTCTCTTTCCCTATCATTGTTAGTCAGATAGCACGTACAGCAATGAGTTTTGTTGATATTGTGATGTCTGGTCACTATGCTACGGCTGATTTAGCAGCAGTAACATTAGGAAGTAGTATTTGGTTTCCTATATTTGTATTAGGGTATGGGACGATTATCATGCTGGCGGCAGATGTCGCAAAGCAGAAAGCTCAACATGATGACGAAGGGATTAAAGACAGCCTTAAAAATTACTTGTTTCTGGCGGTGATACTTTCGATACCAATAATTCTTTTATTAATGTTAGTGAGCTGGCTACTTTCGTTCATAGGTATCGATGAGCATATTTTAGACATTACACAGGGCTATGTTATCGCTTTGGCGTGTGGTGTTCCTAGTGTTATGATATTTAATGTTTTTCGTTCATTTCTACAAGGATTGGAAGATACAAAAATCGCAATGTATTTGTCTGCGGGTTCCTTATTATTGAATATACCATTAAATTACATATTTATTTATGGAAAACTAGGTCTGCCAGAAATGGGAGGCATTGGCGCGGGTATTACAACTGCAATTATTAATAATCTAATTGCTGTATTCTTGATTATCTATTTCTTGCTAAAGAAAGAATATCGTCGATATAGGCCAGATTTTAGTTTGCCGAAATATAATGCTTTGATTAGGACTTTTTATATTGGTATGCCAAGTGGATTAGCTCTTTTTGTTGAAATGGTTTTTTTAGATGTGATTGCGATAACCGCTGCTCCTTTAGGTGCTCAAGTCATTGCTGCGCATAATATTATGCTTAATATTACCTCTATCATCTATACCATAACTGGGGGGATTGCGGCCGCTGTGACTGTAAAAGTCGGTTCCTATATTGGGAAGGGAGATAGAACAGTATTAACAGGCACTATAAAGATCTCAATTACTTTGATTTTATCTATTTCCGCAGTTATTGGCGTTTTAATCTACTATTTCGCCGGTTCATTTATTTCACTCTATACTAACGACAACGGCGTCATAGTAATTACGCTTAACATAATCTTCCTATTATGCCTGTTCCAATTCTTTGACTCTTGTCAGGCGGCTTTATCCGGTATTTTACGGGGCTTTCATGATACCCGATCGGTATTTTACGCGCCGTTATTCGGTTATTGGCTAGTTGGTTTGCCATTAGGGTTTGTTTTGGCTTTGACAGACTGGGTAACCGAGAGTATGGGAATTATAGGGTTTTGGTATGGATTGGTTTTGGGTCTCTTTGTGAATGCTATTTTGCTGTTTGCCATATTAAAGGTTAGACAGAGAGGAATGATTTCTCGGTTAATTTCATATTAATCGAAGAGCTATCGTATCTACATAAATTCCCTGTCGAAAGGTAGGGGATTTTTCTGAATTTATTTAAATAACTTAATTCAACTCTTTAATCTTGGAGCTAAAAGAGTATCAATTTTTTTTATTTAATTATTTATTTTATAAAAAATTACAGTGAATGAAAATTTACTCTCTAAAATTGTGGTTATTTTTTTTCATCAATGGGAAATGATATTTAGTTATAATTTAAGTCATGTTGGTAATATTTTTGTTTTAGTGAATTTAATAATTGATATATTAGTGATCATTCTCGGAATAAATATATTTATATCTGTAGGGATAATTTTTCTATTTAAATCATTTAGATGAAATATATATTTTTGATTTTCATTTCTCATTGTTAAATGTTTCTTAATTAATACGGAATGGCTAATTTTATATCAAATAGTTGCTATTGTAATAATAATATTTATGTTAATTTACAATTGAAATAATTTCTTATTCATCTATCTGTGTGTATTGATTTTTTTTACGCTCATTATTGGTGATTCACCTAATATTATATCCATCATTATATTAAGGTTATAGTGAATATTTATTTAATAATTAAATAGTTAGCTGAATTAATTGCCATTCTATACAAATAGATACAATTGTTTTATGATAATGATTATCATTTCATTTTTTATTAAAAGTACGTTAATATGCGCGCCAGTCTTCGGACGGTACTAAAACTATGTAATTAAGCAATACTCTAACATTTAATTAGTTAACATAAGGAATATGCTATGAACAAAGTTAAAGTGTTAATTGCAGTATTAGGTACATGTGGATTAGTAACACAGGCAATAGCTGATCCGGGTTTTGGGCAAACTCAAGATTTTAATGAGCAGAAACAAAGTATTCGAGTAGGTGTGACTGATCCACGTGGTGGCGGTCATCCGACTCCGGGTGGAGAACCGGGAATAGGGGTTCAGTCTATTGCGGGCGGTAAGATTACTAGCTTCTCAAATCTTGTAAGTTATGCCGCAGCGGATGCAAATGGAATTCACAAAATTTCTATGCCTAGATCGGGTAGCCACAGTGGGATGGGGGTGTTCAATTTTAGTAAAGTGGCGAATGCTGATGTCTATTTTGGTGAATGGTCACAAACCGGCAATATAGATGATACTACCCATACCGCCTATTATTCCGGTAAAGATGTAACAACTAATTTACCTACCGGTGGCATAGCGACTTATACAGTTAAGGGAATTAACCAATATAGTGGTAGTAATGCCCTACATGGGACATTTACTGCTGATTTCGGTCAGAAAAGGCTTACTGGTTCAATAGCGAATAGTGCATTGACCGTTAATATTAATTCCAGAATTAGAACAGATGGTTCATTTTTGGGTAGGGCAACTGCTGGAAATGTTGTCGGTACAAACAGCGGCCATTTCTTTGGTGATAACGCAGCTATTTTAGCAGGAACGGCTACGTTTGCTTCGGACCATAGCAAAGATACCGCCTTTGGCGGAACTAAGAACCCATAGTATGAGTTTGTATTGATTGAATAAGGCAAAGTTCATATGGGCTTTGTCTTATTTTGTTTATTTATCGGCTCGATTATGAAGCAGTGATATTCCGATGTTAAATATACCCATTATCCGTTTTTCAATATTAATCAATTGTTTGTTTATTTATCCCTCTTTGGTTCTGGCAGATGAAGATACCGGTAGAAGATTGTGGCATAACGTACAACGAAATTTACAGGATCAAGAAAAAGCGCTGGTTACGGATGAAACTGTAAATAAAAAAACGGATCATTTATCGATAGTACTTAATGGTCAAACGTTCAGTGTTGAGAATAATGTAAATGATATCGGCCAGGCGCTCTATTTAGCCATTAATCATCAACAAGTGAAGGATGTCGAGCGCTTTTTGTTGATATACCAGAAGTTACCTGGACATGATACCCAATTGGTCCATTTTGCTCAGGCAAATCTGGCGCGTTCTCAGGGTGATTTGGTAGCAGCAGAACAACATTATCAGGCCATCTTGCAGCAACAACCTGATTTTACCCGGGCTAAGTTAGAGTTAGCTAGGGTCTATTATGAGAATCAAAAAAATAGAGAAGCTAGCTTACTATTTAATGAGATTTCAGCGGTTAGTCGCGATAATGAAAATAAATTACCACCAGCAGTCATTAAGAATATAACTAATTATCAGGAGGCGATTAATTTGCGCAATTCTTGGCGTGGATCTTTTTCTGTGGGATATATCTTTAACGATAATACGAATATGTCGCCAGATAAGCCCCCTGCCTGCACTGAATATTATAAAGGTGTTGGTTGTATAACTGAACGCAAGTTGCCTATGGCAAAGAAGGCAAATGGTATTAGTTATGATGCTACGTTACGTAAGATATATCCGGTAAATGGTCACCACGGTGTTTTTTTACGCTCGATGACTTATGGAGAAAGTTATCGTCATCATAGTGAGGAGGATGAAAATACCACTTCTGCTTATTTGGGTTATAGCTATAAAGCCCAAAGAGATGATTTCCTAATGGGGCCAGTTGTTGAATTTAATTATGTTGGTAATCATTCCCGTTATCGTACTACGGGAATAAAATCAGAATGGATAAATATTCTATCTAAAAATCTGGTATTGAATTTGGAAGGTGAATATAAGCAGTTTCGTTACCATAAACTTTATAATCATAATGACGGTAATATGACTTCTGTTTATGCTACCGTATCTTATTATTTAACTGATCACACCATTACCTTTGCGGGTGGTGATTGGGTTAATAAAACCAGTGTTGAAAAAGCGGATGATTATCAGCAAAAAGGTGTGCGGGCAGGCATTTCCACTCAATTATATCCGGGAATTAATGCAGTAGTATTTACTGCATTACGCCAGCGGCAATTTGGTGATTACAGTGTACCTCTAAATGCACGTCGTAAAGATAATGAACAATTCTATGCGGCAATTGTGAGTATGCCTAAATTTGAAGTTTTCGGTTTAACCCCGGTAATCACATATCGATTTAGAAAAAATAGTAGTAATGTTGATTGGCTCTATTCCTATAATAAGAATGAAGTGTTAGTCAAGTTTGAAAAGTATTTTTGATACTGGTTGAAGTAACAAGTTATTTCAATCCACACTATGGCAGATAATGATTATGTATAAATTAAATAATAAATATAGCAAAATAACATTCATGCTGGCATTGGCCTACAGTATGATGCCTTATCGTTCTGATGCAGAAACATTAATAACTTCGGCTCAATCATCTGAACAGCCCGCTGAAAATAAGGCTGACCTCGGTAAAATTAACGTTTCAGCGACCAGTGAAAAAGATGAAGCAGGTTATGATGCGGTTTATGATAAAGATATTACTAATATTTACTTGGGTAGGGATTTGGTAGAACGCTATAAGGGTGCTTCACCGGCGGATGTTTTAAAAAGCGCAGTCGGCGTATTTAGTGGTGATTCGAGAAACAGTGGCGCATTAGATCCTAATATTCGTGGCATCCAAGGGCAGGGACGGGTTCCTGTTACCATTGATGGTACTGAGCAGGCAATTACCACCTGGCGTGGTTATAACGGTGCGAACAATCGTAACTATATTGACCCTAACCTGATCAGTAGTATTGAAATAGAAAAGGGTCCATCATTGACTCGTGGAGTAAAAGGTTCGATCGGTGGGGCGGTAATGATCAAAACTCTGGGGATCGATGATGTGGTACCAATAGATGAGCGATTTGGTATTAACTTGAAATTGGAAACCAGCAGTAATGCCGTTAAGGAACGAGTGCCGCACTTGGAATTGGGACAAGATTATCGAGATATTCCCGGTTTTAATCAGGGGTTTAATTATGTTGATCCCGCGTTAGAAATTACCCCCAAAACTTCAAAAGATAATAAATTATTGGGTCTGAAAGATAATGCGATACGTTTAGCGATAGGTGCCCGACAGGAGTATTTTGATTTAATGGCAGCTTATAGTTATCGCAGTAAAGGAAACTATTTTGCCGGTAAGGGCGGTGCTCATCGCTATAATGATCCCATCAGTAAAAAGGATATAGAGATCCTTGATGGTGGTACCCGGTCATATGATCCTTATCTGCCTTTTGTCGCACGTATATATCGCCCTGGAAATGAGGTACCTAATACTTCCAGTGAAATGGAATCCTGGTTGCTTAAAAATAACTGGTACTTGGCTAATCAACAGACGATTGGGTTTGGTATTCGCGATACTAAAACGATTTACGGGGAGATTATGCCTTCGCGTCTGGGGTGGGTTCGGGCTGAAAATAATGTTGTACCACAGTGGCCGCTGGCAAATGTACATCAGCAGGCATTTAATCTGGATTATAAGTGGAAACCTGACGGGAACAAATGGGTTGATTTTGATATGAAGTTTTGGATTACCCGTACTATCAGCGATACCAATACTGCCGGGGGATATCCACGTGAACCGCGAGAGCGGGATGAAGCTTGGGATGTGGGTAGTCAGGAAAGAAATCCGAATAAAGATGGTCGTCTGGTCGATACTGCTTCTACCAATGCTCATAATAATCGTTGGGGTGTTGATCTCTCTAATGCTTTCGAATTGACTTCAAATTTAGATTTAACCTTGTCAGCCAGCCTACAACAGGAACGTTTAGGTTCCCATGATGATTATGAAGGGAAGAATTTTTCTAGTTTTCGGTCGCCACCAAGAAAAGGGCGCCGTCAGGAAAATAATATTGCCTTTAATTTTGACTGGCGTCCTACTCCGTGGCTGGCATTAAGTGCCGGTGCTAGACGGGTAAGTTATTGGTCTAAGGATGATTTTTTAAATGAACGTTTAGCTGCCCGTGATATTGGTTATAGTAAGGATAAAAAGCTGGTTGGCCAAGGGTTACGATATTTGAGAACACTTACTGACCGGGAAGCTGAACTGTATAAAAAGTTTGATGAATGTTTTGAGTGTCTAACCGATGATGAATTTGACGAATATAACTCAAAGAATTTTACAACATCAAAAGAACGAGATTCAATTCTCCGCCCTATGGTACCGGTAGAGGTGCTTTGGAAATATCATGGCGATGGTAAGTTATATAAGCAAGATAACCCTTATTTCAATGGGGAACTTGATATGAATGAGCGTCTTATTGATCCTGTGACGAATAAAGAAGTGTATAAATATGAATACAGTGCTGCTCAACAGAATAGCCGTTATATTGATGATTCTGGAGAAATATTGAGTACTGGTGGTAGTGGCATTTATAAAGCAAAAAGTGAACAGGAACGTTGGTCTAAACAACCTAAACGTAAGGATCATGCTTGGGCGCCGGTATTTTCCGCAACGGCCTATGTGAGTGATAATGCACGTATTTATACCCGTTATGCCGAAGCGGTACGTATGCCGAGTATTTTTGAGGATACTGTTGGTTTCTCTTCCGGTTTAACTGATAAACCTACACGTGCTTTTAAACCTGAACGTAGTAAAACTGTTGAGGTAGGTTATGTGCATGATTTAAGTCAGTTATTGGGCGCGGAGCGTAATGCGGACATTAAATTCGCTTATTACAATACCATCATTGAGCATGTTTTTGATCGTGATAGTAATTTTGTATTTACTCAGCTAGATAAACAGAAATTATCCGGTTTAGAAGTACAAGGACGTTATGATAACGGTAGTTTCTTTACCCATTTTGGCCTATCTTATAATCTTAAGAATAAAGTTTGTGATAAAACCGCATCGCTGATGTTAGATCCAAGAAACCAGTTTGGTGTTCCTGAATGTATTGATGGCGGCTTTCCCGGTGGTTTTTTAAGGACAACTATTCCACCTCGTTATTCTCTTAATCTAAATATCGGTGGCCGGTTATTAGATGAAAATTTAGAAATCGGTAGCAGAATATTATACCACAGCAGTGTGGAGAATAAGGATGAAAAATGGTTAATGAAAAAAATGCCCGGCGTTTATAAAGGAATAAATAATAATCCAATGCGCTGGAATTCAGTAATGACTGTAGATGCTTATATTAATTATCAGGTTACGCCAGATGTGGTTGTCGAATTATCCGGCACTAACTTAACCGATCGTTATTATCTGGACCCATTAACGCGTTCCATGATGCCGGCGCCCGGACGGACGTTTAAGCTTAGTGTCACCAGTCGGTTCTGACTCTTTAAGGGGGATTCGCCGGTTGCCGTTAAGAGCGCTGGCAATCTCCACAGATAACGAACGGAAAGATGGCTTGAAGTTATGATAAAAAATCGTTTTTATATTGGTTTGTTTGCTTCCTTACTGTTACACGTGGGTATTGTTGGGCTTATGGCGCGGCATTTACTGCGTGATGACAGTGCGAATAATCAATCAGTGAATTCGCCAATAATCAGTATGTCAATAGAAATGGTTGCTTCGGCAGCATCGGCCGGACAGGAACAACCTGTAGAACCGGAACCTATTCCGCCCCCGTTACCGCCAGAGATAGTGGTAGCGGAATCACCACATGAGGCAAAAATAGTACTCAATAAGCCAGCGGATAAGCCACGGAAACAGGAACGCCCAGAAAAACGTACGGATGCTAAACCGAAGAGCAAGCCTCAGCCACAGAAAGAACCGGTAGAAGATCCTCAACCAAAACTGGCAGAGCGTGGGCGTAAACAGGGAGCAGAGCAAAATCAGCCAGAGCAAACGGAAGGCAGCGCTCAATTAGCAGGGAGAGATGCTGCGGATTCACAAGCTGGCGCCCGTCAGGCGACGACCAGTCAACCAATGACTGGCGTGGGAGCTGATGAGTTACAAAGCTATCAGGCTGCCCTGCGTCGTGAAATTGAAAAACATAAACGCTATCCGCGTCGGGCTAAGAAGATGAAGCAGCAAGGGATAGTTCAGGTCAGGTTTAGCTTGCTGGATAGCGGCGATTTGGCGAATCACCAATTAGTGCAGAGTTCAGGCGCTGATGAATTGGATCGGGCTGCCCTTACGGCGATCCAACAAGCTCGGTCGGTAGGGCTGAAACCGGCCGGTTTGCCAAGGGAGCTGACTTTAGCGATAGAGTTTAATTTGAAATAAATATAGGTTTGGGCAGCGAAGAGATTGTCGCTGCCTCGATAATAGTAACGTTATGTGGGGAAAGTGTGAGTTAGGTGGCTTCGGCGTTCGGCCGTTCAATTCGCATATGTAATAACGGAAATGGATTACCTTGACCGTCAATTTCTGAGCGGTTGAAAACTTCAAACCCCAAGTGCTGATAGAACCCCACTCCTTGAATATTTTGTTCATTAACATCAAGTTCATTGATACCTAGTTCGCTAATAGCAAAATTCAGCAACGCTTTGCCGATGCCTTTACCTCGGGAATCCGGGGATATGAATAGCATTTCAACTCGATGCTGATCAACACTAATAAAACCCTCAATTTCGTGTTTGTCATTTATCGCTTTATAAACAGTCAGCGCTGGTAAATAAGTATGCAGAATTAATGGGCGCAATTCATTAATCTGTTCGCCAGATAAAAAGTCATGTGTTGCTCGTACCGAGGCTTCCCAGATTTCGATCAGCTTATTGAAATCGGCCTTTATTGCTTGCTGAATTCTCATATTCATTCTTCTTAATATTTTACTTTGCTAAACCGATGATGAATTAACACTATCACGTTTATTGTGATGGATCGATTCAGATATTAATTAGATTTAGCCATTATTCTTATCAGAATCTTCTTCTGTCTGTTTTGTGATCTATTTCATGAAACAAAGGAGAGAATTCAATCTATTTGGTCTAATATTACTTCTTATAGATAGTTGAATTTTAACCGATTTGATTAATTGAACAATCAAGCAGCACTACACTTTAAAATCTAAAAAAATAATGCGGGATTCTCTCTGTTACTAACTATAATGAGGTATTGGCTAATCAAAAAAGGAATTGCGTCATATCTCATTAACGTAGTTTCTATTTGGATTGATCATTTCAGTTGAACGGCTAGTTCAATGATAAATATAAAATAACTTCTTGAGGATCATATTAATGAAAAGGGCATTTATATTTACACCAGGCATGTTAGCACTTTCGATAAGTGCAATTTCGAATGCACACACTTATGACCATCTATATGTTTTTGGTGATAGCTTGAGTGATGGTAGAAAAGGTCATCGATACATGATAAATGGTAAAACCAATGAGTTGTATAACGATCTTATTGCTCAACATTTAGGGACTAAACTGGTGCCTTTCGATGAAGGTGGGACTAATTACGCCGTGGGTGGATCGACTGCTGTTCCTGATTTGAACAAAGATAACAATACTCAAAATCAAGTAGATAATTATTTGGCAAGCCACGGTGGTCGTGCTGATCCTAATGGCATGTATGTTCACTGGATTGGCGGTAATGATCTTAAAGCTGTCATGTTAGGGGGAGATCCGAGAATTGTTGGAAGTAGCGCGATGGAAGCCTCGGCACAGGTGCATAAACTTCTTGATGCGGGAGCTGGGATCGTTATTGTACCTACTGTTCCTGATATCGGTAAAACACCAATGATTATGAAAGCCGTCGTTTCTCAGGCACTCACTAAGCTCCCGATTTCTCTCACTCCTGACCAGGTTGAGGAATTAAAGGATATGATCCGTGCGAGCACTAATGCATATCCAACGATAAATGAAGATACTCGCTCTCAAATTATCCAAGGGATCTTTGAAAATCTTGCGGCCAAGGCTTCAAAGGGAGATGCTAAAACAGCGGAAGAATATAAGCGACAATTACTTGATAAGTATAACGAAACAAGCAGCAAAGCCTCTGGATTGGTTAACGAGTACAATAAATTAGAAGATACCGCACTTAGCAAGAAGGGCGGCAATATTGTTCGGGTTGATGTTAATGCACTTTTGCATGAAGTCATTGATAATCCTTTACGCTACGGTTTTTCCAATACCTTAGGCTATGCTTGTGTTCGGGATAAGGAGGCTAATTCTTGTAGTTCTGATGATCCCGGTTTTGATGCCAGTAAATCCTTTTTGTTCTCTGATGATTTTCATCCGACTCCAGCCGCACAGCGTATGATTGGTGAGCAGACTATTTCAATCCTTAATGCCCCACATCAGGTTATGTCACTGACGAATACCAACAATGTGCCGGTAAAAGGAGCGCTTGCCTCTCTTGATAACCGTTTGCAACAGCTACGTAGCGTAGGTAACGAGCAGGGTAAAATAGGCGTATTCGGTGGTTATAGTGGTAATCACAACAGCACATTGACACTGGGTAGTGACTATCAACTCACAGATAATATTCTGTTAGGGGGAATGATCTCGCGTTATCAGGATAAGCGCTCAGTTAATCATTTCCGCGCTGATGGTCGTGGTTATGTATTCACCACTTATGGCTTATGGCGTTACTACGATAAAGGTTGGGTTAGCGGCGATCTTCACTATTTGGACATGAAATATGAGGATATTACGCGCGGTATCGTGCTCAATGAGTGGTTGCGCAAGGAGCATGCTTCGACTACCGGTCATCAGTGGGGAGGGCGCATTACAGCAGGTTGGGATATTCCGCTGACATCTACGGTTATGACCAGCCCGATTATCCAGTACGCTTGGGATAAGAGTTATGTTAAAGGTTATCGTGAATTGGGTAATAGCAGCACGGCTATGAATTTCGGTGATCAACGTTACGATTCTCAGGTCGGAACATTAGGCTGGCGTCTGGACACCAATTTGGGTCGTTTTAACCCCTATGCTGAGGTTCGATTTAACCACCAATTTGGCGATAGGCGCTATCAGATTAGTAGTGCCATTAACTCAACTCAGACATCTTTCGTTAGTAAAAGCCAAAAGCAGGACACCAACTGGCGTGAATATGTTATCGGTATGAATGCTGCTATGACAAAAGATTGGGGCGCTTTTGCGTCAATATCACGTAATGATGGTGATGTTCAGAATCACACTTATGCTTTCAGCTTAGGTGTTAACGCCAGTTTCTAATTTCTGGTTAAAAGATACAAGTTGATAAAACAGTAGCTTCCTGTTTATCGCAATAGTGTGGCTATTGTCGTAGTAATGCCCGACTACCTTGTCGGGCATTTTTCATGACTAATTGATATGGTTGCTTTATCTCTTAGATTGCTTATAAATATCTGGTCGAACAAGTTGCCAAACAAAGTTTTCTTCGTTTACCGGGGAATAACCCATTTTTTCATATAGCCACGGCGCCATAGAAGTGACCAGCATAATATGACGAAGTTGTGCTATTTGGGGATGTTCCAGGCAACATGTCATTAGCCAACGTCCTAATCCCAATCCGCGATAATCATCCAAAACAAAAACATCAATAAGATAACCAAAGGTTGTGAAGTCAGTCACGATACGAGCAAATCCTATTTGCTGAGTATTTTTATACAGACCAAAGTTCAAGCTATTTTCGATCGACAACTTAACCGTCTCCTTGTCGATTCCTTCTGCCCAAATCGATTTCGTCAGAAACCGCTGTATGATCGTAATATCTAATTTATTCTTATCTGTAGAGACAACATATCCATCCTTTTCCCAACGATGCAATTTTTCCATTCTGACTTCCTCTGAAATAAAATGATAATAATTGATTATGATATCTCTGCGCTTGAATGCGTTGTTGAGACTTTTGTAATGGGAAGAATACAGTGATTTGAATGAATAACACCATAGGGCCGTATGTTGTCTTATCAAGTTTTCGACTATATAGACAGGCCCTACTGTACAGAACAGACATCCATTTCTTCATATTTGCTTGACATTAGACAGACTTAATTTTGTCTTCCGGTATATACCATCGGAGAGAATTCTTAATGGGAGACGGAGTGACCATAACTAATCCTTTGTTAGCCAGTTTCAATAACAGATAACGCGCCTTGTAGATGGTGAAATCGCATTGTTCTGCTACATCACGCGTGCTAGGCCATGATTCTGGTGGGGGAGCCGTTTGCATTTTCCGAATAGTGCATAATTCGGATATGACATTGAGTACTTGATCCGTCTGGGAAGGTTGAGTCGAATCTTTCCGGTTTTCCATATTAACTCCAGGCTTTATTGAACCCAGTTGGATATCTTGAGCAATTCGGATAATCCAACGATTAATTTCAACACATGAGGGCAATCTGAACGCTCCTCTATTCAGACATAAAGAATTTCCGAGTCTATATCCTGTTTTGTCAAGGTTGGTTTTTGTACGATGCAGATCAATTATATCGAAAAATTAAAATTTTAGATCTTTTAATTTGAAAAACAAACTTTATAAAGTATTTTATACTTATATAGATATAATTTGCGACACTATAGATCGCAAATGATCGTATTGAAATGTTATCTAAGTATTTTGTTGTGAAATTATTTGAATTTGTATTTTTTGTTTTTATTAATTGAATTATTCTGTAATACTTGAAAGGTCGATAAGGTCATTGTTCATATGTAAATATTTTTTATGATTTATTCCTTGTGTCAAATTTTTTCTAATCCTCATAAGGTTAAAATAGGATTGACAATGAAATTATTTATTTAAAATATTTTGTTGTTTTATGCTGATGTTAATCGTTATTAGATAATCGTAATAATTGGAAATGAAACTGAATAAAATTATAATAGCGACCATATTAATATTGGGTATTGTGTCTATTATAAATAAAGCCGATCGAAGTTATATCACAGTGACCTTTAATGGCGCTATTATTGCTGTGCCTTATTTTACTGATCAGGATCTTCTTGGTAAAACTATCAACCCGGGGGGAGTTTCCAACGTGATATTGAAAAAGGCGAGGGCTTCAACTCACAATAATCTTGAGAACCGTTTGGTAAATTGCAGATTACAGCCAGTAGTTCATCAGTTATTATCCCGGGCAACATTGAAAATATTGCTGGCTTTACCTTGGGTGACTAACAAGACTGATAAATCTCCGAAATTGTGTCAGCGGAAGAAACTTCATATATTTAGATTAATGATAAATTTTACTTTTTAATGGCTATTTCTTGGTTATGGGACAGATGAAATCTGATTATTTTCAATAAAATTTTGATGCTTAAGTGATCCCTACTATATAATTCTTATTTTATTATATCTCCCAATATTGAATTATTTATTGATAAAAATAATTGATTTATCTGATATTATATTGTGTTTTTTTCGTGCAATAACATTGATATTTTCAATAAATTAATTTTTTTGTATAAATAAGTAATATGTTTGTTATATCAATATCAGGAGATATTAATTGAGAAAGATGCTTATAATACGTCATTTGTAAATAAAATTAAACATTAATAAAGTGACTTTATTGTTGATTTATGTTAACAATTATAGAAATAAGGCTTCTACTTTAATGTTAATTTTTCCTTGTTAATTGTTATCGAAGAATGAATATAGGCTTTAACCGTTTAATAACGTTGTAAATACCTGCTTTCCTTTAGTATTGATTGTTATCTGTTCTGTTAAAATAGTGATTTTGGTTTTGTATTTTCTAACGAAAAAAGCATGAAAAATAACAAAAACGTGAACAAACATGGCAAAACATCGTTTTTCGGACAACATTTTTTTGAGCTGTATATGGATCATGTGGAGCATTGCTCTGGGATTCTATCTGGCTGGTAATCTTTTGGGCTGTGCAGTGACAGCGATTCTCTCTTTTTTGGCGCTAATATTTTGCTTTATTCACATGAGGTCGAGATTAAAAACTATGTTTGGAAAAAAATCAGAGGCAGCGGCTGTTGAACCCATGTCTCAATTTGTTGATGATAAAAAGAACGCCAGTGCGGAAGCTCGCCGTTGTACTATTGTTGCTAAAAGCTCGGTATTTAAGGGTGATATTGATGTAGAAGGTGATATACAGATCTGGGGCAAAGTGATTGGCAATATCCGAGTGAAAGAGGGTGCGATCCGTATTATGCACGCTGGACGGGTTGAAGGTGAACTTAGTGCGCCGGAAATCATTATTGATGGTAATGTTGAAGGGACTTGTTGTGCAGCGACGTTGGATATTCTTGAACATGGTGAGCTGCGTGGGATCAGTCGTTGCAGCAGTATGTCTATCAAGCGTGGAGGCTTGTTTTTTGGACAATCGGAACAGGTTGAAAACAAAACTGCGTCTGAACGTGTTGTACCGATGATAAAAGATACCAATAATGATAAATCTAAAGATAAGGCCACGGTAAAAACAAGTGCCTGATAAAACAGGCCCGTGTGATATCTGATTCAGATCCTGCCGGCACGGGCCTTTCCTTTTAGTTTCTAACGAGTTGTTCTATACCCAATGGATTTCAAGATGGATCGCGACGGCAAGGGAGCGAATCCCCGGGAGCATAGATAACTATGTGACCGGGGTGAGAGAGTGCAGCCAACAAAGAGGCAACTTGAAAGGTGACGGGTATATTTCCTCTTTAGTTTTGTTTACTATAACAATCTACCTATTTAACTGTTTTAATTACTCTGATTAAAGTATGTGGTTTGTCGCATGGTAGGTATCCTGTTTATTAATTAATATTGGGAAGAGAAGAATATGACTGTGGTGTTGGAAACAGATAGATTAATCATGCGTGCATGGAGAGAAGAAGACAGATTACCATTTTGCCATTTGAATAATAACGCAGAAGTCATGGAATATTTTCCTGCCACTTTGACGGCTGAACAGAGTAATACGATGGTGGATACGATTATCCAGAGATTTGAGCAACAGGGAGGTTGGGGATTATGGGCTGTGGAGCCGAAAGAAACCGGGGATTTTATTGGTTTTGTCGGTTTGAATATTCCTGTGGCGGAATTACCTTTTTCACCTTGTGTCGAAATTGGATGGCGTCTTGATAAGCCATTTTGGGGTAAAGGTTATGCCAGTGAAGCCGCACGTAAAGCTTTGGATTTTGCCTTCACCCAATTAAAACTTGAGGAAATAGTTGCATTTACGACAATTTCTAATTTTCGATCTCAAAAAGTTATGGAGCGGCTTGGTATGGTGAAAGATGAAAATACTTTTTTACATCCTTTATTACCGGATGGGCACCCGCTTCATGAACATGTGCTTTACCGGATTCGTCAATAATAGCGCGATTCTCTTTTCTGGTTTTCGTTACTTTGATGTTTTATACTATCGTTGCATAGATTGTATCTTGGAAATTCAAATGAAATATGAATTAGCTGTTATGGCGGCCTTGACGAAGTTAAATCATCCTAACACGCGTTCAATTGTAGAAGCGACAGGGATATCTGAACGTAAGGTACAACAGGTCTTGCAAATATTGCAACAAGACTTAGAAGTAAAAATTAACCGTATTAGGGATGGGAAGGTCAGTTATTTTGAAGTTATTTCTTGGGGGATATTTGAAAGCGGTCAGGCGATTAACTGTAAATTGAGCGATTTGGACCTGGCTAAATTTAAATATTCCCGTCAGCAAGAGAAAGGTATTAGAAACCAAAAGAATAGAAAAACAATAATGACAACTTATAATGAAAAAAAACATTATTTTGACAATGTAAAATTAAAAAACTATAGAGACAGTATGCGTCTTGAAGGAATGAATATTGTTATGAATAGTTTGCCTGAAACGTCGAAAGAGCAAAAAAATCTTAAAGATAAACTCATTAGAAAGTATAGTTTACAATTGAGGTAATTATGGTAGATAAATATGGAGCAGGGCAAGATCCCTACACATATCCGGGTATCGACACACTTATTAATAAATTAGGTATTCGTGATTCTGTTGTGCTTGAACAGGCAGAAAGGGAACTCACTGAACTTGCTATATTGAATATTTCATTCCAGGAACCGCCTTACGATTTGCTCTTTTGGCGTCAACTCCATAAACAGATATTTTCTGATTTATATGACTGGGCTGGTCAGCTAAGGATAATTGATATATCTAAAGGGGATACCCGTTTCTGTCATGCTAAATGTATTGAGATAGAAGGGAATAGGATATTTAATATGTTAGAGAATGAAAATTATCTTGTGGGATTAAACTATAAAGAGCTTATTAAAAAGCTTGCTGAATATTATGCAGAATTAAATGTGATTCATCCTTTTAGAGAGGGAAATGGGCGAACCCAGCGGCTGTTATTTGAATATATTGTTATAAACTGTGGCTATAAAATCTCTTTTGAATCTATAAATGTTAAGCAATGGATTGACGCTAATATTTCTGCTTATCAATGTAACTATCGGCCATTAATAAGGATTTTCGCAGATTGTGTTTCTATTTAATATTTCTTGCTATTTTATTGATTATTTATGGGTATGGCTTTAAGAAGTAATAAGCTTAAATAGGCAGAAAAATAGCTTTAATTATGGACTTATGTTAGTTGCTATTAGATTATATCTTATAATGAAATTTTCTCATCTAAAATAGTTCCCTATAGATAATTTTATATTTTATTCGATTTAATAATTGTGCAAATCACTTAATTTGGATTAGATTTATTTAGTGTGCTGGATGATTAGAATAATTGAACTGTGTAAAGATATATCATTATGAATAAGAGTAATAACCACATGATAAAGTGACAAGAATAAAATTATTCCTGTCACTTTTGCTTGCTATTGGTTGATTTAAAAGCAAGCCATTGAGAAAAAAATACTATAAAGAGCTATCGGTCCGCATATTTGAGTACATTTGATCAGTGGCTTATCGCTTTGCAAACAGATAGTTGCGAACACCGGATTGGAGGAGAAAGTGGTAATACTTAACGCTAAAAGGCAAGCTGACAACTTCTTCATCGTTGGTACCTCATCAGGGGTTTATTAGAGTCAAATAATTTATCTGAGTTACTAATTATTGTTCAATAAAAGGTAATAAGTTCCCTTTTTGTATAATTTTTTATTGTTTTGTTGAAAATCTGTTGAAGTAGTGTTGGTGGTTTTGTAGCAAAAGATGGGGAAATAATTGTTATTTATTAATAATAATGAATAATTCAATGCCGATTTATTGATGTTTTGTATTTAAATATATTGTTTTTATTATTTTTTTGCATGGCAATACATTCATTTCATATTGATATTGTGAGAATTATGATAAATTTTTCTTTTTTATACTGCTGCGTCCATATTTATGTGACAGGTACATGGGACATCACGCAGGGAAAACGGTAGGAAGTGGGAAGGTAGCTTCCTAATATTATTAATAAATAGCTTTGTATATTTTTTGTCTTCAAAATTATTTATTAATATTAATTACTCCGTAATGGTTAATCACTATTAGCGATAAAAATAATTCATCATACTTCATTTAATAACTACTATAGTTAAAGTGTATTATCAATGCATGATTTATGAAATTAAATCTATTGCATTAAATGATTTAGTCGGTAGATCTCTTTTGAAGAAAAGATTAATTATTAATACTAAGGAGAACCCATGAGTAATCTCATTCAAAACACCGCCTTAAGAGCCGCAAACGGTTGGTGGAAATGTGGCGATACCGGAATAATTTATCAGTGGGGGTATAATCCGAATGGGGGAGCTGGAAGAATTACAGTAACATATCCAATACCTTTTCCCAATGTATGCTTATCTATGCAAGTTAGTGTCTATGCCAATGGGGTTCCTTCGGATAACTATTCAGTAGTTTATGGATTTAATTCTACCAATGCTACAATTGGGCGTGACCAATTAGGCTCATATTGGTTTGCAATAGGATATTAATTAATACGTTATTACAGGGGGGAATTAATATACTCTAGCCTTGGAGTTGAAGAAAAATTATATTGAAAGCTACTTAATGAACTGCTTCCATAATCTTGGATATCAATCTATACATCGGGAGCAGTTTTTGTAGAATGTTCGTTGGGAATTAAATTAACCATTGTCTGTTATTATCCGGTTTAGCTTATTTTATCGGGTGTTGGCTAATATAATTTAGCATAGTTTAAAGGTGTGTTTTTTTGCATATTTCATCAGTATATAAACGATGAGTATCCCACGGAAGTATAAGTGTATCTGTGATTATCGAGAATGGAAGGTCTATCAGGCTTGAAAATGGGTAGCCTTCCTTAATACCTTGTATATCAAATTGAGTTGCTGGGTAGACTTTGCATTCATAGCCGTGAGTTACACGAGAGCCAAAAGTTCCACATCCTGTTAAAATAGCTGAGATTAAGACAACTCCAATAGGTTTTAGCATTGGTAATACTCCTAATATAATTGAGTCAATATATTGAATAGTAACATCCCGATTTCAAATTGAAAATACAAGATTAACAGATTCATCTTGACCAGTTTGATTCATTACAGCATTGAAATATAAATATAACTAAAGTTAAAGGATAATTATTGCAAAAAGCAATTGATGATGCATTTGAATTATGTATCAATTCCATAACATTATTATTGTCATTGACGAATGGTCAAAGTATCCAGAGATGAAGCTACTATGGTTGATGTTGATAAGTTTGAGAACATTGCCTATCAATAAGATTTTTAGCTTACAATATTAATTTCCTTCCGATCCCGTTAATCCTTTTTTAGGTCGTTAACGGGGTAACTGATTGATAATTTATTCTATTATGATTTTCATTGAAACGTCCTTTATATACATGAAAAATATAAAAACGTCAGGTGTCGTTATGATATTACCAGGTTTATAATTTTTGCTGTGAGATAAAGCCCTAATCCATAAGAGTGTGAGTTAATAGGCTCATCGTTCGTGATTTCATGGGGACTGGGGTTTTTGACGCAGCCAGACCGAATCCAAATGCCGGCTGCATAATCAGAAATGGGACAAACAAACTTATCAAGCCAGCAAACAATCCTGTCGCTAGTGTGGGCTGATAAAACCAGCTCTGGCTAGATAAAATTAGCGGGATGATGGCGAATAAAATACCTGTCAGATAGTGTATTACCCTTCAAGATAGTTTGAATATCTATGGGATTGAATTTCATCGCCATTTATTATTGCGTAATGATATTTATTATCGAAAGTCTTAATGTCAACCTCTATATATATATTTTTCACCGTTTCTAATAACTTGTTAGCATCATGCTAGCCTTTAAATCTCAGCGCTTGACCAAGTTTAGTTAATGTAAAGGGATATTATGTTAAATGTTAAGAGTGTTGGAGGTGCAAAGTAGCTATGTGATGATAATTTGTTCAGATTCGTTGACCCGAGCGGATGTGTGAGAGTTATATAATCTCTTTAGGCAACTAATCTTTCATAGAGTCTTCTGGATTTGTTTTTGTATCCACTGAGCAGTCCCTTCAACATCGAAAGCTCTTAATCCGTATCCCTGAGTGAGCAATGCTTCGGGTAGATATTGGTCATATTTCTCAAGGTATTTCTCCGGAACACTTTCGGCAAGACGGGTTTCGGATGGCAGACCTTCACGAAGCATGCTGGTTAACGCTTGTATAACCTCCGCCACAGTGGTCTTTTCAACCTCAATAACACCAGAAAACGCTCCAGCTTTGAAACCACGATGAATCAGCAATGCCGATAACGTGTTTACGATTCGATCTCCTAGCCAAGGGAAAATGCAAACATTCTGCCCTTGTTGAATAAGGCATTCTGATGCAAGGTTATTGCTACAGAAACTATACAGGCCTTCTTCAAAGAGATTTCTGGCAGCGGTATCGGCAAAGTCGGCTTTACGTTCACCAACTGTAATCCTGTAGTCGCCCTCCCGATAGATGGTGAGCATTTCCTGCCGGACGACATCATGTATGGACATGCCTTCACCGCCAAATAGAGGCGGCTGTCCTCCTTTCGTTGCTTCGACGTAAATCACCTTTTTATCGCTGTCGATATCAGTCACTTTCCAGCGTCGTCCACCGAAAATAATATGCTGTTCAGGTATTAATGGCGAATCCACAGGAATCGAACCTAACGTTTTATTGCCTGCGACAATACGAAACTCTTCAGGTGTGCGGAATACGGCATAGAAAGTGTACTGATTAACCTGTTGTTCGCCTTCAAGACCTAGTACTAACTCGCCGCTGGAGAGTTGTGTTAAAAAATTGTGTTCCCCCATATGCCGCAACAGCATTTTAAAATCATCAGTACTGATATTCTGAAACGGTCCGTGCTGGCAGAGATGCGACCAGAGCTGATCCACGCGCACGCCACCCCACTGCGCGACGATTGCCAGAATCTGATGAAACAGTGTGGAATAATGCATCTGTCGGGTATCGGCCGGTTCAAACCATTTGTTGCCGATGAGTAAACGTATCATTGCCAGCGATTGGACTAGCTGTAACCTCAGTTGATCAATAATGCCTGACGTCGGCGTCAGTTCATGTTCGGGAATCAACATTCTCAGCACTGCGGCAGAGCCGCGCCTGCCAGAACGCCCCATGCGCTGACGCAGGCTGGCAACAGAATGTGGCGCAGTGACCTGTACTACGGAACTGACTTTACCGATGTCGATGCCCAGTTCCAGCGTCATCGTACAGATGGCGGTGGTGGGCAGGTTGCCTTTCTGAAGCCGTTGCTCAAGTGTTTCGCGCAGATCTCTGGACAGGGAGCTATGGTGAGGAAAGAACTCGTTGGGAACGATGTTCGCTTCACTGAGATCGCTGAGCGTAGCGGCAATACTTTCGGTACGCTTACGGCTGTTGGCGAACACCAGATGGGAATCACCACGGCAGAATCGAAAAATATCGTGACAGATTTGTGTCTCTGCCGGAAGTAGCTGTTCTTTCCCGGTGGTTGATAACGGCTCTTGATAACCTTTTACTTGAAGTTGTAATGTGGCATGGCTCTGAGTGTCGGTGATGATATCGCAGGGCAGGCACTGATTCGGCCGCAGGGATAATGGTACTTTTCCCAGCTCTCCCAGCGTCGCGCTTAATGCTACTCTGGGAGTCGGATTGTTCACCTTTTTTCCCAGTAAATGATCGATCCGGTTCAGCAGAGAGAGGAGCTGCATACCTCGCTCAGAGCCGATGAAGGAGTGGAATTCATCAATGGCTATATAGGCAAGAGGCGCGAAAGCCTGTTTTAACCAGCCAGTGTTGCGGATCAGCATCGCTTCCAGCGACTCCGGGGTAATAAGCAGAATGCCGGAAGGATTTTTCTTTGCTTTTAGTTTTTTACTTTGTGCCACATCTCCGTGCCAGGGTGTGACAGACATCTCCAGTGCATCTCCTAGGCTTTCCAGTCGCCGGTGCTGATCGTTAATTAAAGCTTTAAGCGGGCTAATGTATAAAATACCGAAACCGTCCTGAATATCCGCGATAGCAGAGCAAGCGGGCAGGAAAAAGGCTTCCGTTTTACCCGCAGCGGTGGCGGCGCTGATCAGCACATCCCGATCCCCCGCTAATATCGGTGGGATCGCTTTTTTTTGCAGAGATCGGAGGTCAACCCATCCCTGTCGATATATCCACTTCTGTATGCGTGGATCCAGCCGCTGGTATTCATTCATCATAATCTGAAATCGGCCAGACCGTCCTCGTCGGTATCATTTCCTGAAGATATTTCATCCATATCACAGGGTTTTTCTTCTGAGATAGCTACGCTGGTAATTAGTTGCGACCAGTGAATGTTCGGGTTTTGTTCCAGCACGGCGAGCATATCTAGAAATGCTTTAATCGTATTTCGCGGTGTGCGGAAATAGGCATCGCCGATGGTATTACTACAATGGTGTAAAAATGCTGTCAGCGCATCATCGGGAACCAGATAGTTATCCGTTTCACCGCTAGCATAAACGTGACGAAGATTTTTCAACAGAATGTAGAGTTCTTCCGGCGTCAGGCTGGCTAAATGCAGAGAAGGGGATGAATAGTCAATCACTCCTGCTCGCTGAGCAAAGCTGTTTTCCGCCAGCCGCGACTGGAGAGCTTCGTAGCTGTATAACCCTTTACGCGGATCAAATAGGAACTCCGGTGTGCCGCCAAGCAGAAAACCAATATGCTCTGCCGTTCCTTGAAGGCAATCATTCAGGATACGCAGTATTTGCTCATAATTAGCGACCCGGGCCTGTCTGTTATTGAGCTTGTACAGATTCACCATTTCATCCAGATTGACCAGCAGACCGGCATACCCGGCTTGGCGGACAAACAGGCTCATCAGCTTTAACGAATCGTAGAAAGAGGCGTCAGAAATAATGGCGCGTACGCCCAGATCGTTCCGTGCGTCGGTTTTTGTGGTATATTCGCCTCGCAGCCAGCGAATAGCATTCGATTTTAAAACCTCATTATCCTGCTCATGACCCTGCCAGTAACACTCAATTACTTTAGCGAAATCATAACCGCCAACCATTTCGGACAGTGTGGTGAGTTTTTGATGAATAATGACCGGAACCGGTGTGTTTGTGCTTTCTGCTTTCTTTCGGGCTTCCGTAATAAAGCGCTCAACCACGCTTAGTAAAGCATTGCCATCCGGTTTATTTCGGGTGGATAAATTTTTCATCAGCTCAGAATAGAGGCTCCGCGCCTGCCCGCCTGAAGCATGGATACGGCGATCCGGGGATAAGTCGGCGTTTACCGTCACCAGCTTTTTTTCTAAAGCAATTGATCGAACGACGCTTAAAAAGAATGTCTTACCTGAACCATATTCCCCGATAATCAGACGGAATACTGCACTGCCATTGGCGATGCGTTCGATATCCTGATACAACGCTTTTATCTCGTTGACCCGGCCAACCTGAATATGCTGAATACCTATTTTAGGTGTAACACCTGACTTCAGTGACTGAATAATAGCGTCTCTTTCTTTAAGACGGATGCGAATGCCAGACATAAATTATCCTTTGAGTTCTTGTACGATTTCCAGGTCAACGTAAATATCATCGTCGTCATCGAGAACCGGGGCGTCAACCAGTTCATATGACCAGTCATTAATGACTTCAATTGCGCCGCCCACCATCAGGTTAAATTGCTGGCATAGTTCAGCAACTTCGTTTCGCGCCCAGCGTTCTTTTTCCAGCAAACGTTGGTACAGTTGGTTATGCGCTTCATCAAGGCCAGTGGTCGAGTGTGGCGGAATGTCTACTGGTGGTACTTCTTCGGGATCATCTTCGACAAAGATTGTGCTCAGCAACTGACGAACGTCTGTCGTGTCCGATTCATGGCGGGCAAGAATATTCTCATTGAGAGAAAATGAACTTTTCACACTTGACGTGACCTGCGATGTTTTTTCTGCTGTTGACAGACGATGGATATCACTGGTAACGGTACTGCTGTCCAGCCCAAGGCTGGAGTAAATTTTTTCCAGCTGTTTAATCTCTCCCGGATCAATTTTACCGTCGGCGCAGGCGACGTTGATAATAACGTTGCCGATAGCCGATTTCTCTTTATCGTTAAGCTGCTCGATTCTGGCTTTTAGGCCCGCCATACTGGCAGGAGTATTAAGTCGCCAGATCAGGTAAGCGTGCAGCGAGCGTTTTTCTGTTGGCGACAACGTGTTGTTATGCTCAATCGCTTTTTCCAGTGCAGCTTGCTCAGCGACGTCAACATTCTTATCCATTTGCGCAACCATTGCGCCTAACCGGAGCGCCACAGAAACGGACATGAATTCTGTGGAAGGTGTGAAGAATTCACCGTGTCCCTCTGCAAATAAAACAATATTACCGTCTGGTTCCGGTTTGACATAATGATAACGCATATCTGGTACTATGCCGTAACCTGCCCGCTGAGCGAAATTCTGCATCAACTCCGCTTCTTTTTTATTGATCTTGTCTGGCACTGACATATCCAGACGGGCCCAGAAGCTTGCAACCGTTGTTAGTCCTGAATTTTCCAGAATCCTTTCGTTAGCCCAGCTTTTAAAACCAGCGAACATTTGTTCTGCATCTTTAGTAAGGATTTCATCGGGAAGGAGCATAATGGCGGCGACATCGCTACGTGAGGTGTCCTTTTTACCAAGATAGCGGCTGTAGGCATCCAGAGCGTTGGTACAGGATTCCGCAATTTGTATCAGTTTTTTTACCGGAGCTCTTAATACACTGGGATCAGGTAGATCAGGAAGCTCAATACGAATCCCCCGGAGCGTACTGTTTGCGGAGGCATAATCCAGTTTCAACCGGGTCTTGTTCGGTTTAACCACAAGACCCTCACCAAATTTTTTGACGTAGCGTTGTTTAAACAGGGCGGCAAACTCTTCTGCACAACGGCGCGCCGGAGTTCGTAGCGTATATTCGGTATAATATTTTACCCATGCCAGAGCTAGATCTGCTGAAATAGGCCCTCCCTGAGCAACAGTTGTGGCCAGATGAAACCGAAATAGCAGCGAGCTTCCCGAGGCAAAGTATTCGTTTTCATTCTGTATGAAGATGACATCAGGCCGGAGAAGCGACATTGTTTCTATTAATTGAGTCGAATAACGACGGAAGGAGTTATTCGACTGAAATATGGCCCTCAGGCGCGATACCTCTTCAAATAACGCTCTGAATTCATTATCAGAAATGGCTTCCTGCATCCCGTCAGCCAGTATGCGACGCTCAAGACCGTAAAAATAGATAAAAACATAGCCTATGGGGCAGGTCGCATCGCTTCGGTCGCTTGCCAGCCAGTCAAGATAAGCGCCGCGGCAGCGTGGAGATAGTGTTGAAAAGCTAGGCCAGTATCCCAGCGACTCATCTTCGTAATGTCTTGTTATGGACTGGATGGGCAATGCATCGTTGACCAGAGAGGCATCTGAACCATCATTATAAAAATATCCATATTCTCTTGATGAATATGTTTTTAACTGTCCGCCAAAATAAAAGTTACCATTATTAATGACGATATTTTGAATGGTGATGCTTTCTCCCGGTTTGATCCACCGCGCTGGCGTCGTGTTACGTCGGGCTGCGGTTTCACGCGGCTGCTCGCAACTGGTACTGTATTCAACAGTTATCCCATTAACGAGAGTGAAGGTTGCCAGTTCGTCATCGTCGGGTGCCTGTGGATACCGAGAAGACATGTTTGTCACGTTATTGGCTGGTTTATTAGGAAATTTTTGCTGGGATGAGTTATTTGATTTACTGATGTTTCTGCCGTTCGATCTGGTTGAAGTTGATTTTTTCTTTTTGGAACACAAAAGACAGATAACAACTAGTGTAATAAAAAATATCCAGAAGCCCATTCCTACACCCATCATCGCGGATGACACCTCCACATGTAGCTTTTTAATCGGGGAAAAGCGTCAGCATAAATTGAAAGACATTTAGCAGAATCATACCGTTTCGTAGTGGGAGTACAAGCAAGAACGTCACATTATCTAAAGAATGAGCGCCTACTCATCGGATCGTAAAGGGATCTACACGTAACAAAATCAGGTACAGATTGCGGTGTGCTTCAGGTTAAGTAGTTTCAGTGATGAACTAGAAGGAATGCGGCGGTGCAGGTAGTGTCCATTGATGCCCATAAAAATAAAATAGATGGACGTAAAGTGGACCTGGAGCTAAGAAACGACACACAGATTTTCAATATATTGAAGGGGAATACGGCATTGTAGTACCACAGGCCGTCGATTACTTAAATCCCCAATATGCTCGTAACTATACGTTAGCTATGGATGCACAGCCAGCTATGGTGACCGTGAGTAACGCCGGTGTTCCTGCGTATCTGACTAACTATCTCGATCCTGAGTTGGTTCGTGTGTTGGTCACGCCGATGAGAGCGGCTGAAATTATCGGTGAAAATAAAAAAGGTGACTGGACAACGCTGACAACCCAGTTCCCGGTTGAAGAATCAACGGGTGAAGTGAGCTCATACGGTGATCACAGCAATAACGGCATGTCAGACGCTAACGTGAATTGGGTGGAACGCCAGAGCTATCATTTCCAAACATTTACTGTCTGGGGGGAGCGTGAGCTGGATATGTACGGTATGGCCCGTATCAATCGAGCAGCGCAACTTAACACCGCAAGCGCATTAACCCTAAACAAGTTTATGAACAAGTCTTATTTCTATGGTATTGCGGGGCTTAAAAACTATGGACTGTTGAATGATCCGGGATTAAGCGCACCGGTGGTACCGGCTGCAAACGGAAAATCCAATGGTACAACGTGGGAAACCAAAGACGGGCAGGCAATTTATGACGATATTTCCCAACGCCTATTTAAACAGCTTACAAAACAAACAGAAGGGTTGGTGGAACGAACAGAGCCATTGAAACTTTGCATGTCGCCAACAGCGGAAGTCAATCTGACAAAAACTAACCAGTACAACGTTAATGTTACCGATCAATTGAAAAAGAATTTTCCGAATCTGACGATTGAAACGGCGGTTGAATACAGTACGGAAGCGGGGGAACTGGTTCAATTGATTGCTGATACGCTTGATGGTGAAAAAACGGCTTATGCCTCATTTACTGAAAAAATGCGGGCACACGCGGTTGTTGTGAGCTCATCCAGTTTTAAACAAAAGAAATCAGCCGGTACGTGGGGTGCGATTATTCGTTATCCACACGCTATTGCACAAATGTTGGGGGTTTAAATGGTGACAGTCATTGTGGGGTGTAAATTGCCTCACGGGTTAACGATTGAAATTGATGGGAATAGCGTGACGCTAAACGGGATAAATTCATCAACAATTATTGGTGGTTATGGGCTGACATATGATGTTGATAAAGCGTTTTTTGACAAATATCTGGAACTCTATGCAGATACGGAATTAGTCAAAAATGGGCTTATTTTTGCCCAGGAAAAACTCAAAGAGGCTCGGACGGAAGCTGAGGAAAAAGCCGGGTTAAAGAACGGGTTAGAACCTATCGATCCCCAAAAACCGGGTAAGAATATCGAGCAGCGAAAAGAAGAGGATTAAGCTAATGGGCTTTGTTGTCGTTTTTGATGTCGTGAAATTTCGCACTCGTTACCCGGAGTTTTCTTCTGTCAGTGATGTCCTGCTGGATACCTATTTTATTGAAGCAACACTCTATCTTAACAATACGGCCCAAAGCCCAGTTAGTGATCTTGAACAACGAATACTGTTGTTGAATATGCTTGTTGCTCATATTGCCGAACTTAATCGTTTATCTGTTAGCGGAACAGCGGCCAATCCGCTCGTGGGGCGAGTTAGCAGCGCAAGCGAGGGATCTGTTTCCGTTTCGGCTGATATGGGCGTTGTGAGTGAACGTGCTGCTTGGTTTTTGCAGACAAAATACGGGGCTATGTACTGGCAGGCAACAGAGCAATATAGAACTATGCGTTACGTCCCCGGCAGCTCTCCCTCTCACTATCCGTCATATTACTATCCACGGACTCAATAGAGGCGCTAATGTCGAATAGTATCAAGGGCGGTGATGCAGCAAAACGCTATTTAAAGCAATTAGCCAAAAAGATAGGTGAAGGCAAAAAATTACGTTTTGGTTTTTTCAAAGACGCGACTTATCCCGATGGCACTTCGGTAGCAATGGTGGCAATCAGTAACGAGATTGGCGATCCGAGGCGTAATAGGTCGCCCCGTCCGTTTTTTCGTAACACTATCAACGAACATGCTAATGAATGGGGATGCAGCGTTACGGATGACCGGGGAAGTTATCAAGGGGCAAATTCAACAATCTATTCGTTCTTTCACTTCACCGGGCAATGCGGAATCAACTATAGCTAAAAAGGGATTTGACGCCCCGTTGCGTGACACCAAACACATGCTGAACAGTGTTGATTATGTGGTTGATGGGGGGAGTGAATGAATCTTCATAATATTGTATCTGGTGCTGTCGGGATTGTTAATCCGCACTCACCTGGAGAGATACGGATAAGTGTGGGATATGATATTGCACCCAGTGGTAAGCAAGTCCCGCGCTACATCACAACACCCGTTACCGCACAAATCCAGCCACTGACTTTTACTGATCTACAACATACGAATGGCTTGAATATTCAGGGCATGCTCAAAGCGGCTTATGTGAATGGCAATTTTAATGCCGTCAACTGCCCCAGACAGCAAGGGGGTGATCTGTTGATTATTAATGGTGAAGAGTGGTTGATAGCGCAGATCTTGGAAGAGTGGCCGGACTGGTGCAAATTCGCTGTTACATTGCAGCGAGGGGAACAATAGTGGTAACGATAAATGTAACGCAAGACGATATAACAACCGCATTACGCGGTTTTTTAATGGCCTTAATACCTAGGCGTAGCGTTATTTTGTCTCAAATAAATCGCTCACCGATGCCAGATAGCGATTTTATTGTTATGACACCATTGAACAGCGCTGGTTTATCAACAAGTGTAGTGATCTATAACGCACCAACAGCGGCAGGTATGGGGGAGAATCTAATCACTCGGACGACACGCTGGACATGTCAAATTGACTGTTACGGTCAGTTCGCTCATGAGGATGCTCACATTATTGCAACGATGGTGCGTACTGAATATGCGAGTGAGCTATTCAAGAGATCAGGTATCGATATGGCACCACTCTATGCCAGCGACCCGATTCAGACAACGATGATTAATGGTGAACAGCAGTATGAGTCGCGTTGGACATTTGAATTTACTGCTCAAATCAACCCCGTTGTGACAACAGAACAACTATTTTTCGACAGCATTACGCTGAACACTAAAACAGTGGAGTCTATTCATGGCAATTCCAATCAGTAAAGACGTGAGAATTAATCCGGGGGTGCTGTCGGCAGCGGGTAATGCTGTTGATCTCAATGGGTTATTACTGACAGATAATATATATGCACCTGTTGGTGCGGTGTTGTCGTTCTCGACTAAAGAGGATGTGGCGGCATATTTCGGTGGTGCATCCGAAGAATATAGCATGGCGGCTATTTATTTTTCAGGGTACAACAATTGTACAAAGACGCCCGGTCAATTGCTGTTTTCCCGATTTAATCAAGCGGCAGTATCGGCCTGGTTACGCTCAGGTTCTTTTAATGGAGTAGCTATTACCGATCTGCAAAAAATATCTGGTGCGTTGAAATTCAATATCAATGGCACAGCAATAAATGCCGCAATCAATTTTGATGGGGTTAAATCCTTTGCGGATGCAGCAAAGAGCATTGAAACCGCGATTGGCAAGACAGTAACGGTTGTGTTCGATACCACCCGTAAGGCTTTCATTATCAATGTCGCCTCTGCCAGCATTAAACCGGAAGATACAAATATCACCTATGGTACTGGTGATGGGGCCGAGGCTCTTAAGTTCACTGGCGCACTAGGGGCAACGGTTTCTCAGGGGGCTACAGTGTCGGCGGTTCCTGATCTATTCGCTGTGATTAAAACGCAGTCTCAGCAATGGGCAGGTTTTACGACGGTATTTGAATGTACAGATGAACAGCATCTTGCATTATCCGCATGGGCTAGTAGTCAGGTATATCGCTATTTCTATGTTGCTTGGACAACAAGCGGCACGGCAAAAGTGAAAGGCAGTCAGGAAACTATCGCCCATAAAATTATTGTCATTCACAGCTACGGGGGTGTCGTTCCTGTTTTCTGCTCTGATAATATGAGACCGGCAGCAGTATTGGGTTATGCGGCGGTGCTGGATTTTGAGCGAACTGAGGGGCGTGTTCCGTTTAAATTCAGAGAATTGAACGGCCTCAGTCCTGATGTGATCGATTCTGATGTTTATGATGCGCTGATTGCTAATGGGTATAACTTCTATGGCAATTATGCCGCCAATAATATCACCGAAAATTATTGGGCTGATGGCACAATAACCGGTGATTTTAAGTGGCTAGATTCCTTCTGTGGTCAAATCTGGCTGAATGCGAACTTGCAAGGCGCGGTTATTGCCTTGTTCAAATCCAACAAGACTATCCCTTATAACACGGCTGGCCGTGCGCTGGTGGAAGCCTCAATGAGTGATGTTATCCAGCGGTTTAAGTTGTGGGGCGGTATCCGATCAGGCGTAACATTATCGGCTGCACAAAAACTGGAAATTATTAACGCTGTGGGATCTGACGTTTCAACGTCAATAATCGCGAAGGGTTATTACTTGTATGTTGGGGAAATGTCTGCCTCTATGCGTGCAAATCGCACCAGCCCAAGCTGTACACTGTGGTATTGCGACGGTGGCAGTATTCAGAAATTCGAAATGGCATCTACGGAGGTTCAATAATGTCAGACACAATCACTTCTGCTGATGCGGTAATTACCCTGACTGTGACCAATTTATACCCGTCTGGTGTGCAATTACAGGGATTTGCCGCCGACAACATTTTCGAAACTGAGGCGTTGGATTTGGCTGAAACGGTACGTGGGGCGGACGGTAAACTGTCAGCGGGTTTTATCTACGGCAATATCAATCAGACGATTCATATTATGCCTGATTCGGAAAGTCGCACTATTTTTGATACCTGGGCGACGACATCACGTACTAGCGTCGCTGTGTTCAGATGTAATGCAACGGTTATTCTTCCGGCTATCGGGCGTAAATACACATTAGTAAACGGCGTTCTGAAGCAATGGAAAACCATGCCGGACGCAGGAAAGGTTTTACAGGCGGCGCAGGCCGTCATTGAGTGGGAATCAATAACAGGTGAGGCATATAGCTAATGGCACGTAAAGAAACCTTCATCGCTATGAATGATGATAATCGCGATAAAGGAAAGCTTTTTTACATTCAGGAAATGCCCGCTTCGCAGGCTGAATGGTGGGCTATTCGTGCGTTGATGGCAATGGGGAGAGAGGGGTTGGATATCCCTAATAATTTTTGGGATTTAGGCATGGCTGCATTAGCGGTGGTTGGATTGAAAGCAATTTCTCGCATTGCTCCTGATGAAGCCAGGCCACTACTTGATGAACTGATGGGTTGTGTGCAGATGGTTCCGAATCCGGCAGATAAAAAAATCAAACGCGAACTGATCGACAGTGACATTGAAGAAATTGTTACCCGGCTGAAATTACGTGCAGAGGTGCTTAAGTTACACGTGGATTTTTTCAAAACCGCCAACCAATCGTAATCCCACCGCGCTATTCCAGCATCTCAAGACCATTCGGTATCGTCGGTTATACAAATGTCCCAGGTACAATAGCGACCGTTATCTCATCAGGAAAAGCAACGCTCTATGAACTGGATACAGTTTATGGCGTGGAGGACCTTTGGCAGTTAATAGAGATTATTCAGGTCGATAATCACAATGCTTACGTTTTACAGCAGGGTAAAAACTGATGGCAAACATTATAGATGAACTTGTTATAACGCTGGGGCTTGATGCGGCTGAATTTAGCGCAGGTGAAACCGCTGTGATTGCCGGGATCGGTGGGTTGGCTCAGGTTATGCAAAAACTGGTTGACTCGTTTAATGATGGTGAAAAGAAAACCAGCAAATCATTAGACAAAACCGGTAAGAAAACCGAAAGAGTGGCAAAAGAAATGGAGGCGGCAGGAAAGAAAGCTTCCTCTTTCTTTTCCAGCATAAAGAGCCAGATCTTGGCTTTGGCGGGTGTCACGGTCTCACTCGGTGGACTGAAAAGTTTTGTGACCAGTTTTACCGGCAATCTCAATCAGTTAAGTACTGCTGCTAATGCGTTCGGCATGTCGGCTAGAGCGCTTGATGGCGGGACAAAAGCAGGTCAAGCATTCGGGGTCAGTGCAAATGAGATTGTGAGGGCATTTTCACGCATTAATGATGCTAAAGCCCGACTAAAATCAGGTGTTGCGCTTGATCCGGCTCTTGAGACGCTGTTAAAAACGGCATCACAAGCGGGTGTGGATATTGATATTGCCTCAGAAAGCACCGAATCCATCATCCGTAAGCTGACGGGTGTTTTTCCCAGGCTTAATAAAGATCAACAGCAAGCTTACGGTGGTGAATTTGGGTTCGGGTACGCCGCGCAACAGTGGTTCTCATCCGGTCACGCACTCAAAGATGTGGATAAATTTACAGCCAGTTCGGGTGTGGATGATAAATCTGTTGCCGCCGCGCATCGTTTTCGTGAACAGTGGACAGAGATAAGCCAGAGTTTTGAGAAAACAGGCTACATTCTGTTTAATGCCCTTTTACCATATATCAATGATTTCAATATCTGGCTAAAAAATTTAGCTGATTGGATGAATAAGCACCCAAAGGAGATTAAAAAAGCGGTCAGCGGTTTTCTCGATAAGATGAGTTTTATTGTTTCAGTCGCTAATCAGGCCACGGATGCGGTAGGCGGTTGGGGTAATGTCATCATTTGTCTGATCGGGTTGAAGTTTGAGGGGTGGTTATGGGGAATTTATCGCGCGGCTTCGTCCATGCTGAAAATGGGGAAAGGTGGCGGATTACCGGGAAAAGGGATTGTTGGGAAGGCCGGAATATATGGTTCTATCACATATGCGTTATATGATCCTGTGGAGTCAGTCGCGACTTCGATTGTTGGAGAAGAGACAAAAAATACACTGGATTCATATGGATTGTATCTGGCAAGCGACTGGACGCCTTTTTTTAGTAAAAAAGAATATGAAGCCTATCAGGCAAAACTGGATGGTAAAGTCTCTCAGCCAGATACGACCTTAATCAAGGAGGTCAAAGAGGAAGAAAAACGCAGTGAAAACGACCGTATTATTCGGGCCGAGGATGAACGACAGCAGCGGTTGGAATACAGCAATAATTGGTTAAAAACTGCGTTAGATAAGCTGACCGATTCAATTAATAAACTGATTGATTCGCTCGTTCCTCAAGTTGCAGCCGCTGAAATGTCACCGAACACTACCGGTATGAAATTACTGGGTTGGCTATCACCAAAATTAGCACAACTTGAGCAGCAGTTCGGGTTACCGGAGGGTTTGTTACGTAGTGTTGCTATTACGGAATCGGGGGGCAATCAATATGCTGTATCTAGTGCGGATGCTAAAGGCTTATTCCAGTTTATGCCAGGTACGGCCAAACATTTTGGGTTAATGGATGATGATGTTTTTGATCCGGTAAAATCTTCGGAAGCCGCGGCAAAATATTTATCTCAGCTAATGAGAATGTTTGACGGCGATTTAAGTAAAGCACTGGCGGCTTATAACTGGGGACAGGGAAATGTCATGCGGAAAGGATTGGGCGCTGTGCCAAAAGAAACCCGTAATTATATCCCAAAGGTATTGGCGAATATGCCACAACCGGGGGCTCATGTGGCCGCTCAGCGTTATTCGAATACGGTAAATAACAACCGTACCTCTTCTGTTTCTGAAAGTTACCACATCGGAACTATTCAAGTCAGCTCTAACGCTAACAATGTAAAAGGCGTGGTTGACGATGCCCGGCAGAAAATAGGTGGATCAACGCTGGCAACAAGCTATTCAACGGGGGTAACTGGATAATGGCATTTTCTCTCAATCAAACAACGGTACTTAGTGCGTTCCGTAGCGGCAACCTGCTATCTGCTGTTAACAGTATGATATCTCCTGGATATGGTATTTATTATGCATTCGGGCAGAGAGTGGGTGATAAGCCGTTTACGCCCGCATCATTCATTGCAGTAGAAGTCACACGAGAGGCATCAATCACTACTGCGCCGATAGAGAAAGGCGGCTATACATCATACAACAAAGTGCAGCGGCCCGGTGAAGTCCATGTGACATTTTCGTTTGAGGGATGGACCGGTTTTTCTGGTTCCGTGCCTAACTTAACAAACCTCACCCTGACGTCCCGTTCTGATGTTCTTGAAGCGTTAGATAAGATGGTATCCAGTGCTGAAATTTACGACATTGAAACACCTGATACTACGTACACAAGTTATGATTTGATTAAGTACGATTTTCGAATAAGGCAGGATAACGGTGTTACCTTACTGATTGTGACCGCAGTTTTCCAGGCGGTACAAGACATTGCCGAAGTGAAAATGAGCAGCAATGTTGCTAACAAGTCGAATACAACAAAGAATGAGACAGCAAAAGGCCCAAGTAAAAATACCGAACAATCAACAGGTTCAACAAAACATGCCACACTATCCGATGTCAAAAAGGCTCTGACCGGATTGAAAAAATCCGTTTCCAGTGCTGCAACGCAAGTTGCTGATAAAGTTTCATCCGGTTTCAAGCGTGCAACAGAGACGATTACTGGTCCATTAAATGATTCTGTATTGAGTGCCACCAACCATCTTAATGATGCAGTAGAAGAATTATCGAGGAAATTAACGTGATTGAAATAGCGATCAGGGCGGCTAAGGCTCAGGAGTTCACTGTGACCTTGAATGAGCAGTCATGCATGATACGCCTCAATCAACGTGGCACAGGTTTATATATGGATTTAACCGTCAATGATAAACCTGTGCTACAGGGAGTTGTGTGCCTCAACTGCAATAAAATTGTCCGTTACAGTTATTTACGGTTCCAGGGTGAATTGTTTTTTGCTGATCTGGATGGTTTATCTGATCCCCATTGGGAGGAGCTAGGGCAACGCTACAAATTATATTACCTTTTTCCAGGAGAGGTGACTCAGTGACGTACAAACAACACAATATCACAGTTGAATTTCAGCTAGTTGACGGCAAGACATTTGATGATAGCGGTAACAATATACTGACTATCGAAAACGCACGCGCTTATGTCAACATGGCGGCGTGGGGCGGCATATCAGGGACACAAATAACATTACAAATCTGGGGCTTAACAACCAGCCAAATGGCAACGTTGAGTTATCGCGGGATCTGGATTGGTAGTGAGAAATTCAACTTAATGCGTGTATGGGTGGATGGTAATGCTATATTTGAGGGTTTTATCAGTAATGCTTATGCAGATTTTAATCAGTTACCCGATACTCCCCTGACGATAACGGCCAGTATGATGCTTGGCCTAAGAGCAAAGGAAGTTGAACCGTTCACTGCATCGGGAGATGTGGATATTATCGATATTATTACTGCGATGGCTAAAAAAGCGGATCTGACGGTTGAAAATTATGGTGCCACAGGTGTTATCTCCAATCCTCATTATACAGGAAATGTTGTTAATCAAATCCAACAGGTGGCAAATGCGCTAGATATAGACACTGACTTCGGGATTGATAAAGTGACTATTTGGCCTCATGGTCAACCGAAAGTTGAAAAACTGCTACTTACGTCTCCAGAATATGGGCTAATTGGCTATCCCATATTTACTGGCGTGGGAATAACAGCAACTACCCTTTTCAGTAATGAAATTATTTTAGGTCGTAAGGTAAAAATAGAAACCTCTTTGCCGAACGTTAGCGGCACTTATCTGATAACAGGGGCGGAACACTACCTTACCTCCTGGCTTGATGGTGGTCAGTGGCATACATCTTTTAGTGGCACTCCAGTGAAAACAGAGGATAAAAACAATGGCAAAGCTGACAACAAAACCAACGGACATAAACACTGAAGCGAATGCTTTTGATTTTGTCATGAGGCAGTTTCTTAGTCAGCATGTTTTTATCACTTTGGGCCTTGTTATTAAATCGAGCGGGAAAACCGTAGATGTAAAGCCGATGGTACATAATATGACGGGAGCAGGGAGAAAAATCGAGAATGGAATAATCTATACTGTTCCAGTATTTAGTCTCCAGCGTGGTAACAGTGCTGTCATTATGAATCCTGTGGTTGGTGATATTGGTTTGATTGCTATCTGTGATCGTGACATTAGCAGCGTCAGAGCAACAAAAGCGCCGGCGTTGCCGGGCTCAAAAAGAACACACAATTATTCAGACGCAATTTATCTGGGTGGAGTTTTAAACGCAGAACCACAACAATATGTTGAATTCGTAGATAATCAGATAAATATTGTTTCACCGAATAAAATTAACGTAGTCGCTCCGACAACGGAAATTACTTCATCAAATTCAATCACAATGAACTCACCATCTATTATATTAAATGGTGCGATTATTCAAGGTGGTGGAGGGTAACGGTGGAAATGCAACATTCGATGGAACCGTAAGATAGTTAAAGCTGTAAATAAGGATGATAAATATGTAGAAATGAAGAAACTAAGAAATCTTTGTGAAACCCAGGTAAATTTTTTATTTTTCTCGGTCATTGTTTTAACTGGTAACAGTATTAGTTGAACTGTGAAACTGGAAAAGGTTACGAGTATGTGCGACTTGGAAAAGAGCTTCTTTTGACTGATATAGAGATAGAAGCAATGGTTCTGTACTATAAAGTCAATCACATTGAAGTCAACATTATTTATTTTAGCTGAAGTTTAGAGAATAAAGTATAGAGAACGGTAAGTTATAAACCTTAGTCACGTTGGTGGATATAGCCATCCTTGGTTTGGGGTTAATTGTTAACTCACTTGTCATTGTTAAATAGTGCACGTTTTAATGGCAAGAAAAGTTAAATAGCATATGAAATAATCACAAAAAGCTGTAAGATATATCAACCAATTAAAAATGAGAGATAAAGAATGTTTAATCTTGAGCAGATCGGGCATGTGGTAAGAAATAGCATGCAGATTATTGTTGATGAGCTTAAGCTTAACCTTGCTGTAGGGGATATCTCTAATGATGATTACAGAATCCTTTCTCGCGGATACGGCGAACTAAACTGGGATGAATGTTTGTCTAGGGTAGGAAACAGAGAAGATAAATTTGAATTTTGCTTAAAGCTGGTAGAATGTGGAAATGTGCAAGGACCTCCTTCTGGGCTAGCTTTATGTACATATTCCATTGATGAGGAAAGTTTTGAAATTCATATGATAGAGAACTTCTATCGTGATGACGCAAAACACCCTTTAAATGGGAAAATGTTTCAACTTACTCTGATGGCTGCTTACATGTTTTGTAAATCTGCACAGGGTAAATATATCCGTATCATTGAGCCTGTTGAAGAAGTAATCTCCTATTACTCATCTTATGGATTTAACATGATGAAGTGTGGTTACATTATGGAGGCTGATATTGATACGTTTGAAACAATATTCAAGACAATCAAAGATTGATAAAAAAAAGACTAGACACTAGAGTTTATAGTGATAGCATACGAAAACTAACAAATATTAGTTTGTTTTTTGTGCAAGAGAAAACTTTGTTAATGTGAACACCCCTTATGGGCTCAGGCTCAAAGCTATTGGAGAGAAAATCTCTTAGGAGTCATTATGTCAAAGCAGAAAGCAGCCATTAAAGATATCAAAAAATTTGATACGCAGCAGGTGTATACTGCTGTGGGTGGAGCTATTGACTTGTTGATAAAAGCTGCCCCAAAAATGTTTGAGCATAAGCCAAAAGTTGAGCTTCAAGGAAAGCGTAAGAATCATCGTCAAGCTGCTTAAAATTTTTTGAGTAGTCGTCAATAAACCCGCCAACAGTGCGGGTTTTTTCATATCTACACCGCTTAATTGCGGTTTTTTTATTTCCATAGGAATCGAAAATGCAAACTCGTTCATTTCTTCTTGATACCGAGTCATGGGATTTAACGTTAGATGATTCTGGAAATATCGCCATTACTGATAATCCCTATTCTGTAGCGCAGGATGTCGCTTGTGCCTGTAGTACATATCTGGGTGAGTGCTGGTATGACACAGCATTGGGTATTCCTTATTACCAGCGAATTTTGGGATATTGGCCGGGAACTCAGCTAATCAACAGCAAAATGCAACAAGAAGCAATGAAGTTACCTTATGTTCAGTCTGCCACTTGTAAAGTTATAAATGGAAAGGAGAGAGCTATTGCGGGCATGATGACAATAACGGACTCGAACAATCAATCAACGGTGGTAAATTTCTGATGACTAACTCTGTAGTACTGACAACAAGTGTTCCAGGTGTAACCTTTACAAAGACGGGTCTAACTGTGCCCGACGAGGTTGATATTTTAAATGGGCGGCTAAATGATTTGGCTACAGCAATGGGTGGTGTAATGAGTACGAGCTTAACAACACCGCAAGGTCAAATAGCCATGAGTGATGCGGCTATCATTGCTGACAAGAACGATCAGTTACTTGCTATCGTCAATCAAATTAATCCGGATTATGCAACCGGACGTTTTCAAGATGCTATCGGACGAATTTATTTTTTAGATCGAATTCCAGCATCGGGAACAACGGTAACAGCAACATGCACTGGGTTAGTTAATACAGTTATTCCAATTGGTAGTATTGCTCAAGATAAAAAAGGGTATCTTTATCATTCAATAACAGAGGTTAAGATCCCGGACAGCGGCTCTGTTGATGTTGTTTTCCAAAACTCAACATCAGGGCCGTTAGCATGCCAAATTGATGACTTGAACACGATTTATAGCTCGGTGCCCGGCTGGTCTGGTATCAGTAATGCGAGTGCTGGCGTACCTGGTACTGATGAAGAAACCCGCGCTAATTTTGAGTATCGTCGTAAACAATCTGTTGCTAAAAATGCGACAAACTCATTACATGCCATTTATGCCGCAGTATTAGAAGTAAATGGTGTGGCAGACGCATACGTTATTTCAAATGATACATCGGTAGTAAAAACGGTCGGGGTATCAAAATACAAAATGGTGCCAAACTCTATTTATAGTGCTGTGTATGGGGGAAAGACTGAGGATGTCGCTAGAGTAATCTGGAAGAAAAAGCCTCCAGGTATTCCTACGAACGGAAATACAACTCACACAATTGTGGATGATGAAAACTATGTTCAGCCTTACCCCGAATATGAAATTAAATATGTGATACCAGCGCCCATTCGTGTCTATGTTGACGTCTCACTTGCTAATAGCGATTACCTTCCTGCTGATATTGAAACACAGGTTCAGTCAGCTATAGCGCAAGCATTTAACGGAGAAGACGGTGGAACCCGAGCAAGAATAGCATCTACATTATTTGCTGGTAGATATTATTCAGGCGTTTATAACATAGATACATCGAGTGTTGATATTTACAATATTACGCTTAGCCGTGACGGTATTACTTATTCAACATCAATTAGTTTTGGTATTGATGAAATCCCAACGCTTGACGTTGATAATATATCTGTGAAATTAGTAGGTTCATAAATGGAAAATGTGGGAGCAACTATTCTTGCTCAGTATGCCGCTAGTCCAAAACTCAACTCACTTATTCGAAGTTTCAATGCCGCTGTTTCCTCTTTTGAATTTATTAATACATTTTACGATCTGATTTGGAATATTGATACAGCAAACACTTACGGGTTGGATGTGTGGGGAAAAATAGTGAATGTCAGCAGGCGGCTGACTGTTAATGAAAATGTAAAATATATAGGTTTTGGTGAAGCTTTACTGAATGTTCCGACAACGACAGATCCAAATCCATTTGACCAAGCACCATTTTATTCCGGGGAGTCAAAAACAAAAACTATTGAGCTATCAGATCAGATGTACCGAAAGCTAATTATGATGAAAGCCATGTCAAATATATCTGACTGCACTATACCAAACATCAACAGAATGCTTGTTTATATGTTTAGCGATAGCGGACGTGCATATATCACTGATGATGGAAATATGAAGATGAGTTATGTATTTGAATTTCAGCTATCAACAGCAGAATTAGCAATTGTTCAAACATCGAGAGCACTGCCTTACCCGGTTGGTGTCAGTGTCGCAATCGTTCAAAGGATACCAACAAATGAAATCAACTGAAAAACCTAATCTTATTGCTGTTCCGTTTGCGAGCGCCGGAGACTATAACGAGATTGCAACAAAATCAACTGAAAGCAGCTTGGCAAAAGGAGTAGCTACGTATCCGAGCGGTTTCCCCCCGTTAACGATGACAGCAATATCTGCTGGTGGAATTCCTCCATCTGGCAAGGATATGAACGGGATATTGAATGATATTACTACCGCAATACGTTATTCAATGTCTGGTGGCTTGTATTCGTATAATGCTGACTTTAGTGCTGCCATTGATGGTTATCCTAAAGGGGCCATTGTTGCCAGTTCTGATGGAAGTAAAATTTGGTGGAATGGGGTAGAAGATAACAATACAGATCCGGATAGTACATCAGTTTCCGGTTGGAAAAATCTACTAGCAGATCCTAATGGGTTATTTCTACAGAAAGCTAATAACTTATCTGATATTAATAACAAAGCGGCAGCACGTAATAATTTAGGACTGGGAGAGATTGCAACTCAAGATTTGATTCCTGACGCCACACTTATAGAAAAAGGCATCACCCAACTTACAGACAAGACCGGTAACAGTAATACCCTTGCAGCAACTCAGAAACTTGTTTCTGATGTGAATGATAATGCCAATAATAAGCTCGCTAAAAATCAAAATGGAGCAGACATCTTCAATAAAACTGAATTTGTAAAAAATATCGGTTTATCGGAAATGGTGGAGTTGGCTAAAGGGACGGTGCCGAATAGCCGGAAAATTAACGGGAAGCCGTTGATCGGGGATATTAGTTTGAATGCTGAAGATGTGGGAAGTTATGCTAAATCTGAGAGCGATAATACTTTCTTACGCATTTCTAGCAATAAAACCGCAACCGTTGATAGTTTACTGATTGACAGTAAAACTCCTTTTCCTAAATTGCATTTCAAATCGAAAGATGGATATATATTGGGAATTAACGGTTCTGAAGGGAAATTGTTGCATATCTATTCTAACGATCCCAAGAATCAGCGGCGTTACAATATATTAACACCAGAGAGAAGTGGTACTCTTGCATTACAAAATACAGCCATAAAATCCGAAAATGGCTGGTGGCAATGTGGAGATTCGGGGGTAATTATTCAATGGGTTAAAGTTACATCAGGTAAACAATCATGGATAAAGGTAAATTATCCAATTTCTTTTAAAAATAAGTTTTTTGGCTATATTGCAAGTATGTCGAGTATCAATACATCAACTGGTCACACATTAGTACGTTGCAACACTATCGACATTTGAATATCAAGCAGGTACTCCCAACAATGATGAGAATCCAGGCAAAGTTGTACATATATTATTTTGGGGGGTATAAATGGTCTATTTCTCCAGAAAAGAATGTGTTTTTTATAATGAAGCTCATGAAGTGTGTGTTGAAATAACAGTAGAAAAACACAATGAATTGCTTGACGGTCAATCACGCGGGTTTGCTATCGTCAGTGATAAAGAGGGTTATCCAATTCTTACAAAGCAAGCACCGTCTGTTTATCACAAATGGGATAGTGAAAAGTGGATAATATCAGAAAGTGATAAAATAAAGCTTAGACGGGAACAGCAACAACAAGCAGAACATAAGAAACAGCAACTTATGTTCACTGTAAGTAAACAGATCGCTCCGTTACAAGATGCTGTAGATTTGGGGATGTCGAGTGATGAGGAAAAATCGCTGTTAGCAGAGTTAAAAAAATATAGAGTATTATTGAACCGCATTGATGTTAATTCAGCGTCAGATATTAACTGGCCCGAAAAACCCTTAGAATAATGGAATCAGGGCCAATTGAACGTTTAGATAAGTCTAATCAAATATGGCTTTTTTGCACTACTCTGACTGAATCGTCCTCAAAATGTTGGATAACCATCCAACATTTAAAGGTGTAGTCCATTTATGTTTTAGTCTATTAGGTAATCATCAACCCACCAGGATAATACTTAATCCAATCAATAGCAGCACTGGGGTTAAATGGCTCAATGCTCAGTCCTTCCAGGCATTGCCAGAGTTCCTGGGTGTTCTGGGCTGTAATAACAATACAGTCCGGCATCACCCGGATTTTTAGTGGCATTCCGAAGGTAAATCCCGCCTCCTGTAACCATTTTCCTTTTAAAGAAATGCCGTTTTTAGCTACCTTGCCAAAACGTTCAGCTTGGGAAATTCGGTGAATTGTTTTATTATCGCGTTTAGCCATAATTAACTACCTTATATAGTTAGTTGTGGTAAGCAGGGTTATCGGGTGCCCGCCCGGTAGCTCTGCGTCAGTGAAAATAGTTTCTCAATGTTGAATTATGAACTATAGGTCACCTTTCTGCAATAAAAATGTGACCTATAGTTTATCTGGGCTTTTTGTTTTCAGGCAGTCCATTGAGGGCGTCATTCCAGTGTTGATCCCGTTCTATATTATTCACTATTTTGCTGATCCATGTTTCTGATTTGCCCCACCGTATAGCCAGTTCGCGGCGCGTCCAGCCTTTTCGTTTCATTTCAGACTTAAACAATTCTGGTGGTATACGTTTCAAAATTACTCCACAAATATAAACTGTTTATCGACACATCATAGTATAGCCATTTCGCCGATAGGGTGACATTGGTAAATAAAATGACCGCTTAAGTGGCACAAACCGAACTCCATGAACATAGGATATGCCATACCAGAAATACCTATCACTAAGGTGATTGTTATATGAAGTTGGGTTACATGCATGCGTCAAAAACTGACGGTATCAGGTGCTGGATTTATGAATAATGCCCTATGAGGCAGAGATCTGGTGAGGCATTTTATTTTGTACTATGAATTATAAAATAGAGGTAGTTGCTATGTGCTACAGACATAAAAAAACCAACCTAATTATGGTTGGTTTTTCCAAAAGCTCCGCGGCTCCTTTGCGTATCCTTATCTAACAATGCTGGTTAGTAGAAGCTGGTTTGGATAATGCTTAGCAATGATGTCGTTCATCTTCTCCACTAACTCAGGGCGCTTGAACGTGAGATGCGCAGTGCCTTTCTGAAAGTAGCGGATGGAGAAGTACGTATCGTCATAAACATCCTTGCCAGGGTTATCGCGGATGTGATTCATCAGGTTGATGGAAATATCAGCACGATTATCAGGTATCGATTTGCCATCCAGTAAAAACAGCATCCGTTCCAGATCCACTAACTGATCGCGACGAAATCCCCACGTCAGACTGAAGCCCCAGCGGCTGTGTGTCACAAGATTGTTGATGATGATCTTTTTACCTAAGAAGCAGGGACTATTAGTTTTGTAATCCCAGGATAGCCCTCTAAACACGTTGATGATGCCCCGCTCAAACACTTCCGCTTTGCTCTGATGCAACTGTTCGAATGTGCTGAGAATATTGGATTCACTGATAGTCGGCATGACGGCGTCGCACAGGGAGATACCGGCGTTGATGTGCGCCTGAATCACGCTGTCGTCGCCAAACGGCGTGTCGTTGAGCGTAAGGCCGTATTGTTTATCCAGCAGATGTGTGAGCAGCAACTGCCAGACCTGCACTGGTGACGGGCCTAGCTGAGCCGCCCGTGGTTCGGGGAAAGGTAAATTTTGCATGTGGTGTAATCCTGTTGTCAGGTGCGGCTGATCATCCATTACCACCGTGATGGATGTTTGCTCATCGCGAGAATCGACACGGTTGCCGCCCGGCTGGTCGATAAGAACACTGTGCAGCAGTACGTTCTGCGCATCTGGATTTGTTGTGCAATTGAGGCTGAAAACGACGTTCTGCTGGTTTGTAATCAGATATTCGGTGACTCCCAGGCCAAAGCCACTGCTCAACATATTGGGGATTGCCTGAGCGGTTGTAGCGAGAGCCAGAACTGGCACCAGTAATGTTTTTAAAGGTAATCGCATTATTTTTTCCTTGTGTTATTTTCCATTTATCGGGAGTTTACTTAGCAATATATTCCAGCGAGTCCACGGCTTTGTTGTTGAAATAGACAACGACTTTAGCGAGTACATTCGGGTTCTGCGTTTTAACAAACCCCAGTCTGAAATTTCCCCGGCAGTAATCTTCAAAGGAAACTTTATTATTATCGTCAGGAACGACAGTACGTGATATACCCGATTCGCGACCAACGATCCCCCACAGTCCATTGGGGCAATTAGCGTCAGGTTTGGGCTGATTAACGATAGCTACACGTTTGCTGGGTGAAATATCAACTATTCTGCAGGCTTTCTTCAACGCCATGTGCTGATTGCACCAGAACAGTTTTCCTGTGCTTGATTCACGGGTAATCGCCGGAATTCCACCACTTATTGATCCGGACCAGCCGTTAGTAATGTCAGCCTGCGCAGAGCTGGTGATCAGTATTGTTACAACTGCAATAAGACTGGTGATAGAAAATTTGCGGTGTGGTAGAAGCATACTTGCACGATGAACATATTTCATAATTAATCCATTGATTTTAGAGGTTAAATCGGCTCGATATTGAACGTTGATATCACGCCATGAATGAAGCGAAAGTGAGGTAATGCCTGCAGAAACTCGGGACGTGTGAGAAGGCCTCGAACAGTGGCATCTGGCGCAAAGCTGCCGTTATGAAGAGTGACAGCTCTGATATCGACCAGTGGAAAGACTGCAATCCGGGCCTGATGCTCTCCGGTCAGATACCACTCTCCTTCTCGCAGCACGAGACGATAGGGAGAGAGTTCATTACAGCGATATCCCTGCCCCAGCAGTGTTACTTTCCTGTGTTCTGAGATGGCACTTACCAGCCGGGTAAAGATGCCCGAATCAGGTAATGACATCGTTCTCGCGCCCTGCCAGATAAGGCAGGGGGATTCACCGGAGCCGCTTACCAACGTGCTGATCAGATGGTTATCCATATCAGGGAAAAGTGCTTCAACGCCCGACTGGCGGGCAAAAGTCATTACTGCCAGTTCCCGCTGGCGACTGCCTGATAGCAGACGGCAACGGCCTTTGCGATATTCCAGATCCAGATACATCAACCGTTCACGGAAATCCCGGCGCAGGGTGCGAACTGACACGCCAAACTCAGTGGCCAGCGTTCTCATATCCAGCGTTTCGCCAGCCACGAGACGGCTGATAATTAATGACAGCCGAATGGCAAGGCGGTCATGTCGGCGTTCAGCCTGAGTCATGCGACAGGTACTCCAGCTAAATAATTGGCTGAAAATAAAACGATTATTTTAATAAGGTGGTGGGACAGGGAGTGGACACCAAAAGGCGTATTTTTTACTCGGGGGAAAATCAGCTACAACGAGCCATTACGTTAAAATGGCTAATCTTCAGCAGCATGCAAATGTAAATAATGGACAGGTTATGGCCTGCTGTAATGCGCTGATTGTCTGGTCAGAAGAAAATCCAGTCCCACACGACACGCGCCATCGTCACCACTGCATCCCGGACGCTGTTAATCACTGCTTTAAATGACTGGGGTATGGACGTCGTAGCTGAATCAAACACTTCGCCTGTCGCGCGACCGAAATCCTCACGCGCCTGCTTTTTTACCGATTCACTGCACAAACTCCCTCGAAGTTGTGTTACCAGAGGGCTGGTAGCTCGATCCGGTAGACAACTCATCATGGTTTCGACCAGCAGCGGCAGGTTCCATTCCGTACAGGTGGAGACGCTGCAAACAGGGTTAAATGGCGAGAATAATTGGCGAATAGATTCCTGTCGGGCATCAATATTGGCCGACTGACTTGATGATGGCGTATTGCTGGTGGCATTCCATTCATGGCTGGGTTCAATTTTATCGGCCTGATTGACGACAAATAGCACCCGGTGTTGGTAGTTAGCCATAACCCGCTGGTAAAAACGCTCATCAATAGAGAAAGCGCGATCATCAGCTTTGATGACCCACAGGATCAGATCCAGCTCAGGAAGAATATTGCGATACAAAGCTTCGTACTCCTCATCGCGTATTTTACTCTCGCCAACGCCGGGCAAATCGACCAATACCAGACTGTGTTCGCCGCTATATAGACGAAAACTTAGCGCCTCTCGGGTACAGGCGGTGACATCACTTACCGGTGTAACTTTTCCTGCAAATAGCGCGTTACAGAGACAGCTTTTACCCGCTCCCGTTTTCCCCATGATGCCAATAACGGGTTCGTATCTGGTGAGTTTGTGAAAGCGGTCGAGGATAAGATTTCGAACAGTGGCAGGAAGTGAAGCCAGCGGCTTCTCAATGGCCTGAAGGCCGTCAGATTTGGTCATACAGAGATCTCAGCGTGAAAATAAAAATCCCCGCAATCCGGTGAGGATGCGGGGGGACTCACTGAGATGATATCTATCTAAATTTATTTGGAATGTACGATAAGTGAGGTCGGTGGGATGTTCGATTTTGGATAAAATGTGGCGCATCGCTGTTGAATATAATTTGAATAAGTTATGTCTCACCGGGGTCTCGGTGTTCTATTTTGTGCCAAGAATAGACGAAGCTACGGCGGCATCTAGTCCTGACATCTATCCTAGGCACGTCGATATTAACTCAATTGCATAACTATGCAGATATGCAGCACTTATCAGAGCGGTAGGCCACAAAGATTTAGAATAAAACGTTTGTTTCCTACTTCAGGATTGGAGTCAAACTCACTATAAAAATACTAGCAATTCAGTTAGCATGGCTGAAGTTTGTTCAGAACAGAAATGCAATAAGGAAAATCTGAATGCTTAGAAGGTTCCGGTTAGAGCGGAAGTCTGATTATGAAAAGCTGGTGATTGCTCAGCGTCTGGCAGACATGCTTGAGAAATTCTTAAGCGGAAGGCTGGCACCTCTGGCGATTGGTGCTGAACAAGGTGGCATTGACGAGTGGGACGATGTGGTAATCATGCACACAACAGACCACTATGAGCATTTACAGATTAAGCGCCAGTCAACTGACTTTTGTACCAAAGATCCTGATAAAGCCATACAACTCGCTAAAAAACCCAGAAAGGGTACCTCAACTACCTCCCCGGCTAATTCCGTTTTAGACTCGGCATTTTCCAGTCTTGCCAGAACCGCGAAAGCGGGAAAACTTGACGAATCTCCCGACCGTGAGTTCAAACTCACTCTCGTGGGACTGCATCTGCTAATAAAAGATAATTTTTCAGTCAATCATTTAGAAGAAGTATGTGATCTTTGCCGCCAAAAAGGACTCAGCATAGAGGAATTAGCCAGGCGTCAGGATGGCCCAACCACGAGGGCTTATTTATGGTTAACGACTTGGTGTGGATTCGAAGACTGGAACCAGATACGAAATGTTCTTCGCCGGGTTCATATCATTTGTATCGGTAACGATGCGACATTAAAAGATCTAACAATTCAATCTCTTGGCCGCTACTTCAGTGATCCGAAACGTACATTGGACCGCTTAATTACCTACATCGCGACAGAGACATCTGACGTATCAGCCTTGGGATGCTATGACGTCGTCCAGGAACTGCGAAGTGAACTGCGCCCTGATGTTGAAACCTGGGCACAGTATCAGTTAAGCGACGGTTCGACAGTGGCCAGAAAATCGTGGTCATTAGCCGGAACGCTTGATCTTGCCAGTCCAACGTCTAGGTCCGCAAAAGGAGTCGTTGAGCACATGTGGAGTAATGAGCCCGGCAACCGAAAGCTCAGAGTGTATGCCAATTACTCCCCCCCAACGGGGGATAATCTGACTCTTGCCTCGGCCATTGTGCGTATGGCTTTGCATTTACCTCTGGGCAGTCAGGGGCTGATGTTAGGCGAACCAGTATGGCGCAGTAGCGTTGGTCATGAAATCGGCCACACGCTTGGCTGTGCAGAACATGACTTTAGTAACCTGCCCTGGCTTGAAAATTCCGAACGCCTAGCGTGCACACAGGATCATGAATTTAAGACGCTAAGTGCAGTTAGAGGAGAGGCGGAAGCGCTGGCTGAAGCTATGGACGATGTACTGTGGCAACGCCTTCTTCAGGAGGTTTCATCAAAGCTATGCTCAATCTCAGATTCGGCACTAGCGGATGCGATGGAAACTGTCTGGCAGTCATGGCTGATCGGGTTCGCTGCTGCACCTGAAAGCCGCCGAAAATTCATGGTTCAGCTTCTGTATCCGAAAACTGAGAGAAAAAATGAAAAGCATGCGCTTCGCCTAGGTCTTCGTACTTTAAATCTTCTCGTTACTGCTGTTGAAACCTTATTACTGGTTGCAGTGGCTTTCCCAGAAGGCAGCAATAACTGGGAATCTTTTGAGGAAGGCGGCCCAGTGTTGAGTATTGCTCTTCAGTACTGGTCTGGCCCTGCCGGTGGTTTTTCAGGAGTACGTGCGCTTTCTGACGATCCGTTAATAGCCGTTATCGGCCCTGATCCGGACCCCATCGTTATCTTGTCGGGTGTGAGAGCATCCCCATCAGAATTATTAAATATAGGAATGGCTGACGACGCCGAGACTGTGACCAGTATGGCAGCGGAGCGTCAACCGCACCTGCTCGTCACTCGGTCAGGTATGTTTCGTCATCTAAAAAATGGGACGCTTGACTCCGTACGCCAATACTTCACTAAGCAATGGCAAGATCGGAAGCTCGCTCGTGAATCGGCCATTGAGAAGAATACGAAAGGAGCCTGAAATGCCGACAATCCAAGAACTCGTTACCGCTATAACTAAGCGTGCAGAAGGCCGCTACGAAGTTCATTTGCCAAATGCGGACGAAATGGTTTCACCTTCAATTGATATCGGCATTACTGCAATACAGCTCAAACGTATTAATCGGGAAAATGCCGGATGGCGGACAGTGTTGATCACGGCCTTCCCAAGTAACTTGGATAATATCCAGAGTGCTTTCAGGTGGGCCGCTGATATTCGGGATCAACTTGCAGAGCCTCAGACGGCAGACCTTTACATGTTCATGCTCATCGACGGAATTGAGTCAGAAGATGCCGCCCGTTTCGAAACGGACGATCGATTCTGCAGGAAGGTGGTACTCAGAGAGCAGGAAGATATCGACTCCTTCCTTGATCGGAGTTTTCTGGCGTCTTTAACACCCGCGAGAGGAGGTAATGATATCAGCGATCCTCTGCTAGCGTCTCTGAGCTCGATGTGTCAAGCGCATACTTGGGTAGAACCTCACCTTGAAACATGGCGTGAATTACTACTCTCTGAAAAATCTGGCGATGAAATTGTTAACCTCCTGAAGGATATGACGTTTGGAGAGAAGGATTTCCAATGAAACAACTTAAATCTATTACGCTCTCAAACATCCGTCGATATGGTGCCGACACCAAAATTGAGCTCAGTGACGGTGCAACAATTCTACTAGCCCCTAATGGTACCGGGAAAACGGCCTTCTTCGAAGCGATCGAATTCAGTCTCACGGGTAATATTTCGCGTCTCGGCGAGAATCTCTCACCCATTATTCGGGACAGTCAGACAGTGGCTAAAGTGATCCTGGATTTCGGTGATGTACATGCCTCTGCACAGGTGAGCAATGGAGGTGACGTCGAAAGGACGGGGGATTTAAGCTCTCTTTTTCCAGACACGAATTCCGAGGACATCCCTTTTTTGCTGAGACTTACCCACTTATTGGATCAGCGCGAGGGAGAATGGCTGGTAAAAGCGGATGCCAAAGTCGCGGGCGCTCAGCTGGCCCGCTTGCCAATCGGCAAAGATGGAGCCCTGGTCAGTAATGCACTTGGCAGCATTCGCCGGGTCCTCACTGAGAAGCTGAAGCAAGCGGGGGGAGCCCTTGAGGCGCTTGAAGCCGAGTTTAGGGAATGGCAAAGCCTGATTCTTGAGCGGGATCTGGCCGCGTCACAATCTCAGGGTGCCCTACGCAGCAAAGAAAACATCGCAAAATCAATCTCAGACATTGCTCGTAATACTCAGAGCGTAGAACAATTGCCAGCAGGTTTACTTGTACCGCCAGTGGGTATCAGCAGTCTGGAAACAATGCACGATGCATTAGAGCAGACAGTACAAGCCAAGCTGAACGGGCTTCGCGAACAGATTGCAGCGCTTGTGGAAGTGGATGGACTGATTGGCCGGTTCGTTTCTGAGCAAGCTCGTTCTGAGCAGCTTGGCAATACGCTTATAACTGCCAAAGGCGAGCTGACACAAAAACAGCAGGAACGATCTCAGATTGCTGATAAAAAAGATAAACTCCAGAAGGAGCTCGTCACAGCTGAAGCCGAGCGTGATGTAATTACGCAGCAGCTTAACCGGCTTAATAGTGAGGTGCGAACCAAAGAAACTCTCGAACAACGCAAGCATGACCTGGCGTCAGCTGACAAAACGTTGACCGACGCTGAGTCTTTGTTATCAACCTTCCGGCGCGTACATGAGGGGAACGAACAGCTCCGCATGGAACACGAACTTATCAGTAAACAGCGCAAGGCTCTGCAGCTTGTCGATAGTGAGCTTCTTACCTCACATCAACTTATAAAGCGTTGGGAAGAGATTCTTCAACATATTGCGACCATTACCGAGTCGATTAGCAATGAGGAAATTCAGGAGCATGTCCTTCGGGAGCGTCTTCATTCCGCGAACTCGTTAAAGGCATCTGCTGAAGCAGATGAGTTGTCAATGAAGCAGCTTCATGAGACGCTCACCTCTACTTCTGACTCAATAAGGCAATCCTTAGCCTCTATTGCCGCGCATTTGCCAGACGATCGCGGGGACTGTCCCTTATGTGGAGTGGAACACGGCGCTGCTGTCCTACATGAACGAATTGCCAAATCATTAGAGACTATTGATCCCAAAGTTATTGAAGTCGAACAACGTGTCAAAGCAGCATCCGATCACTTACGTAAATGCATAGAAGCAGTGATGCATGCCGAAACAGATTTGAAAGCGTGCCAGAGTAAAATCGTTGAACTACAAGGCGATCATGTTCGCTCGGTAGCTGATATCAATCAACTGAAAACAAACATCCTTCTTGAAGGTGATACGGTACAACTTGCGAAAGCATCTATCCAACGTCGTGAAGAATCAAATGCTTCAGCGAAGCAGCTGCTTGACGAAAAACAGCTTAACCTTGCCCCTTTACCGACACCTGAAATACTGGAAGCGTCTAAAAACGCGTACCAAACGGCGACCCGCGAACTGGACGCTGCGCGGCAGAATCGGACCGGAGCCCTGGCAAGTTTTGAGCAAACAACTGCTGTACTAGCCGCAATAACAGCAGATGCACTCCCTTCAAAAACGCTGGCTGATTTATCTACTGAGCAAAATAAAAATACGATTCAACTATCTGAATTAAAATCGAAAATTGAGGCTGAGCAGTCTGCGCTGGATAGACAAAATATCCTTTTAACTGAAGCTAATAATAAGGTAAGTGGCCTCGAAAAGCAGATCACTGACGCTCAGGCTCAGTTGGCCTCAATCCGATATTCATGGAGACAACTGTCCTTCTCCGGTGATCCCGCAGCCGAAGTGGCGAGCAGTAAAGAGATTCAACTGCAGTCATCCGTTGCTGACCTAACCCGAAATTCAGAACAGTTACAAACACTCAAAATTGAGATTGGGGCCTGGAGCAAGCTGGAACAGACTCGTCTGGCACAAGGGCTTATAGATCGTCGCCGAGGAACATCAACGGAGGAGGAATTCGCTGCCAGTCTTAGCCAGCGAATTGATAGCGAAATATCAGGTCAGATACAGTTGCAGCAATTATCTGAAGCGATGAAGACACTCAATCGTCGCCTGTCTGCAGAAATCTCGAATGTACAAAAACATGTGCTTTCTGTCGTTCCAAGGTGGCAGGCTCTGCTCAAACGCGTAGTCAGAGAACCACGCTTTACTGGCACCAGTCTGGGTTTTCGCAGTATTTATAGAAAGGAACATGCTGAAGTATCTGTGTCGTTACATGGGGCGTCAGTGCCGGTTCCGGCGATAGCGAGCGAAGCTCAGCTGACTGATTTACAGCTTACCTTCTTGCTCTCCATGGCATTGGAACATCAGTGGTCCTCATGGCGCTGCCTGCTTCTGGATGATCCGACACAGCACCATGACTTGGTTCACGCTGCTTCCGTATTCGATTTACTACGTGATTACATAGTTGATCATGGCTTCCAGGTTGTAATTGCGACGCATGATGCCCTACAGGCCCGTTATTTCATGCGTAAATTGCAAAATGACGGCATTCATGCGCGGCTGTGGTCACTCGTCCCAACACCTGAAGGGGTGACGGCATCTGAGATGCAGATCACCTAATAGAATTGTGCCGACTGATAAAGCAGGGCTGCGGGGCTCTCACTTAAGAAAACTCGAAGGCTATTCATTTAAGGAGAAAAGTATGGAATCTGCTCGTGATAAACGCACCGGAAAAAAAGTCGATGCTGAAGAACTCTGGTTGCTGGATATCGTTGATACCAGCGGTTATGTCTGCTGGGGATGCGGAATCGAAATGTATCCTTCCGCCTGGCAAAAAGGCAGTAAGAAAAGACCTTCGTTTAATAAAATGCCTGGAAAAGAACACATTAACTGCGATGCTGATGCTGAAAGCACTGTCGTTAAACAGGGCCAGAAGAAAAGCGTCCGCCATCTGTTGGACAGCGCACTAGGTTTGATGCCTGCAGGGTTAAAGTTGATTGAAAAACGCCCAGTTGTTGATCCTGACGCAACTGGCGGTGAAAACAATTCCAGCTCTACGTATTCTGCATCGTCAACATCTAGTGAAGGCAATGCCCCAACACGGCAATCGCGCCGTCCGGTTAGCGCTATTCGCCAGATTTGTAGAGCGTTTATTCACTTCCCTTATGATCGTGGTATGTCACTAAACATACCGGGTATTGATGCCGATACTTACATGACCGTCTTTAAAAAACTTAAAGATCCGATTCAGTCCTATCCAGATCGGCGAGTTTTCTACTCACAGTTGTTGTGGCAGAAATTTGAGCAAGACGAGAATCGGATTATCATTCCGCTGTCGGGAGAATGGGCTAAAGATGAATCTGGGAAACTTAAACCCTCTCGGAGTTACAAACTCCACGTGGAATGGGCCAACTGGTCCCAGGCTAAACGCACAGCGCTTCGAAACGAGCTGGACGCCGCTCAGGAAGAAGCGAAGGATGCGGGGAAGAAAAAGCTAAAAGACAGAGCTCAGGTTTTCTTTATCGGTGAGCAAAGTACCGATGACCATGAGATCTTCTACGTTACCGACTACCGGCTGATTTGTGCAATCATTGGACATGTTTCTTACCCGGCAATTGAAAATAAAATCAATGAATTGAACCGTAAATCTTAACAAACTGAGAACCGTAACAGATATCTTGAATAGACCTTGCCTTGGATGATTTGGAACATCCATCAGTCGAGAGAAATAAAGGATAAGCAGATGTGGTCAGACAAGGAATCATCAGAAGATTATCTGAATTTTGGGGAAGTATCTCAGCTAGCGGTAGATGTGCTCACCACCGAAGGCATGTTACCAGTATCAATAGGAATTTTTGGTAATTGGGGGGCTGGCAAATCTTCACTTTTGAAATTGATAGAGCAAAAACTTGAGCAAGATAACAAAGATTGGATTGTTATCAACTTTGACTCCTGGCTCTATCAGGGTTATGACGACGCTCGAGCTGCGCTTCTTGAAGTCATCGCTACAGCGTTGACAAAAGCTGCAGAAGGAAATGCTACCCTTATCTCAAAAACGAAGAAACTCCTAAGCCGGGTTGATGGGTTTAGATCCATGGGCCTACTGGCTGAAGGTGCAGCTTTATTTGCAGGAGTTCCTACTGGCGGCTTGCTTTCCAGAAGCATTGGTGCATTAAGAAATGCTATTGATGGCATACAGAGCCAAGAAGAGTATGAGGCTTTGGGCAATCTGGCTAAAGAAGGTAAAGAAACGGCTGGCGGTTTGATTAAACCAGGGGCCAAAAAAAGCCCTCCTCAGCAGATTGACGCTTTTCGTAAGGAATATGGGGAAATTTTAGAAGAGCTTGGTAAGCCACTGATAGTGGTAATAGATAACCTTGATCGCTGCCTACCTGCCAATGCCATTCATACGCTTGAAGCTATCAGGTTATTCCTTTTCTTAACTAATACTGCCTTTATCATTGCAGCAGATGAGGACATGATTCGTTCTTCTGTGTCTGATTACTTCAAGGGGGCATCACAGCGTCATCAAATAGACTATCTCGATAAGCTCATCCAAGTTCCTATTCGGGTGCCAAAAGCTGGGGTGCGTGAGATTCGTTCATATCTGTTCATGCTTTATGCTATTGAGCATGGCTTAAAAGGCGAAAAACTTACCACGCTCCGTGATGGTTTAGAAAGGGCATTACAGCATTCCTGGAAAGATGAACCAATCGCACGCCAGGACGCCCTGAAAATGACTGGTGAATCTGAGGATAGTAATCTCGCTTTGGCATTTGCACGTGCGGACCGTATTGCTCCTGTATTAGCCAACTCTCCGATTATCCATGGTAATCCTAGGATCGTTAAGCGCTTGTTGAATGTTGTGAAAATGCGTTCTCAAATTGCGAAGCGACGAGCGATGCCTTTGGATGAAGCAATTATCACTAAGTTAGTAATCTTTGAACGATGTGTCGGAGTAGATGGTACTGCTGATTTATATCACCTCGTAGATATTGAACAAGGTATGCCCCAGCTACTAAACCAGCTTGAGGATGCTAACGGTCAAATACCTTCGGAAGCGCCAAAGACATGGACTGATAATCCAACGACCAAAGCTTTCATCAGCCAATGGGCTCAACTTGATCCTCGCCTTGGCGGAATCGACTTGAGAGCCGCCATATATCTGTCCCGAGAGACTATGCCAATAGGCGCATATGTGGTTGGTTTATCGCCATCTGGACGGGAAGCACTAAATGCACTTATTGAATTGAAAAACACCAGTTCTCCTACAGCAGAAGACCTTTTGAAAACGCTTCCTCGTGAAGAGCAAGTGCCTGTAATGGAAGGTTTAATTAGCCAGTTAAGGCAAGTGTCAGATTGGGCTCGTAAACCTAAAGGGTTTTCCGGTGCATGCCTCTTAGCCCGCCACTCGGCAGATGTGGCCAGTATATTAATTCGTTATTTGCAGGAGTTGCAGCTGGGGATGAAACGGCCAGCGTGGATGACTGCAGCACTAAAAGATGAGCAATGGAATAAGGACGCTTAATGGGAACTTCACAATCAAGTACAGGTCCAGGAGGTGGTTCTCCACTCGTTCCACCTTGGGCTGATGACCAGCCACAGCAACCGTTACCCTCGCCACAAGACAGAAGGTTTGCACCATTCCGAGAATCTTTGGGAAATGCGGTTTCAAACGGTAATAGAGCAGATTTCAGGAAGGCTATAGGGCACTACGCGCGAAAAGCCTCTGGGGGAAGCAGTAGTGCAGCTCGACGATTAGGGAGTGTCACACAAGCAGGGGGCGGATTATTTGGGGCTTTGGCGGGAATGCCTGCGGCACCCGGAGAACCAAGCATCGATTTGGGTAGTTTAGCTGGCCTTCCATGCGAAATAGCAATATCAGCTATTGCTCAAGCTTTAACATCACAGGATGGTGACTCAGAGAAGATTTGTGCAGCCATGAATCATGCCTTAGTGGAAGCTCTCGATGGTGTAGCAATTTTCGATCCCCAAAAAATAACTGATGGTGTGATCGTTGATACAATGATTGGTTATTTAGCTGAAAGCATTTTTCTTCAAATGGTCATGGATTCTAACAAGGCATGGAATAAAGCAGACACTCCTTCAAAAGCCATCCATGCAGAAACTGAACTTCGAGAATTGATCAAAGTTGTTGTTGATAAGCATATGGCCCCAAAACTTGTCAATAACATCAGAACTTTTTCGAAAAATCAAATGGTTCAAATTGAGCGTCAGGCAATCATTGAGGCTTGGCAAGAATGGGAGGCCTACCAATGACACAATTAGTTTTCCATCATGATCATCGTCTCTTACCGCCTGCAGGTGATAACGTGTTGCCCGTACAGCTTTATGGATTAAGCGGGCAGGGACGGGGTGATATATCTATTATCGGGAATCCTGCGATTGATCGAATTAAGCGTTTGGGTATCCAAATTCCAGCTCAGGTCATGGATTTTCTAAGCATCGCACTAGCGGTAACAGCTGCCGATACCTTTATTCAGCGTGAAAGCTCTGAGGATGGTTGGACTCGTCAATTCTCGCTACGACTTCCCCTTCATGAGCCATCTCGATGGATTGCTCTAAAGAAGGAGCTTGAAAGCGCTTTGCATTTCCTTAGTGGAGACATCTGGGATTTCGAATTTTGTAACGGTGGTTATGCACCGCCAGAACCGTATAGTCAACATTCAAGGTTTCATCTGATTAAGCTCAAAGAGCTTGATTGCGTCAGCTTATTTTCGGGCGGATTGGATTCGGCTATTGGCGCAATAGATCTTTTGACACTAGGGCGTGCTCCGCTTTTGGTTAGTCATGCTTATAAAGGAGATAAGTCACGCCAAGATCAAATTGCTGAAAGATTGAATGGTCGATACTCGCGGTTTGAAATTAATGCTGATCCGCATCTATATCAAGGTGCGACTGACATTACGATGCGAACGCGGAGCCTCAATTTTCTTGCTTTTGCGGCTGTAGGCGCTTGTGCTGTACAAGAAATATCTCAACAAAAAAAGATCGATCTATTTGTACCTGAAAATGGGTTTATCTCGTTAAATGCGCCACTAACCCCACGCCGGATAGGTACGCTGAGTACACGAACAACACATCCACATTTTATTGCCAGCATACAACAGCTATTTGATGCGGTCGGAATTCCTTGCCAAATAATCAACCCATATCAGTTCAAAACAAAGGGGCAAATGGCTTATCAATGCTTGAATAAGCAACTCCTATCTGAAGTTGTGGAAAGTACGGTATCTTGCAGTCATTGGAAACGAACGGATCAGCAGTGTGGGGTATGTGTACCGTGCATCATTCGACGGGCATCGCTTCATGCAGGGGGAATTAATAGAGACGCTGATTACACTTTCCAGTCTCTGGCTAAAGTAATGAATGAAATTGATCGCAGGGATGATCTTATCGCTCTTAGGATTGCAATCGCACAGAAATCGACTGTGAAAATAGGAACATGGGTCGCCAAGAGCGGTCCCTTGCCTGTAGCAGCATTCAATAATTTTAAGCAGGTGTTTATGGATGGCCTAAATGAGGTCGAAAACTACTTACTGAGTGAGGGCATTGTGTGAGCATCGACATGCACTGTCATCTTGACTTATATCCTCAGCCAGAACAAGTGGCTGAGGAATGCAGGTGTCGAGGGACTTATATACTGTCGGTAACAACGACACCCAGAGCATGGCATGGGACCTCTTTACTAGCTAAAGGAAGCCGACGAATCCGAACTGCTCTTGGGCTCCATCCCCAAATTGCACATCAAAGATCGCATGAGTTAGAGCTGTTTGATTCACTGCTTTCGGAAACTAGGTATGTTGGCGAAATAGGGCTTGATGGTGGTAAGGGATTTAAAGAGCATTGGGACGTTCAGCTGAAGGTATTTCGACACATACTCAATAGCGTGAATCGTGCTGGAGGCAAGATTATGACTATTCATAGCCGGGGAAGTGCGTCAGCTACCCTTTATGAGATCGAAAATATTGATGGGGTAGCAATATTACATTGGTTCACTGGGACCCCTAAGCAGCTTGAAAGAGCAATCGATTTAGGGTGTTGGTTCTCCGTGGGGCCTGCTATGCTTGATACAATAAAGGGGAAGGCCTTAGCTTTGAAAATTCCCAAATCACGCATTCTTACAGAAACCGATGGGCCATTTGGTAAGTTTCGTAATGATCCACTAATGCCATGGGACGGTGAGATTGCAGAGGCACAGTTAGCCACATTATGGGGTATGAGCTCGATGGATGTTAAAGCTCAGCTTTCTGATAATTTTAGGAGATTGTGTAGTTATTAAATATTTAGATAAACTCACTTCCCTAAAACAAATAATCGGTATAAAATTCGATCTGGTTAGCATGTTGAAAAAGAAAGTTTATATGTTCTGGCTGAGCCTTCCCACGCAGAGAAGGCCACAGTCAAGTTGCACGGAACAACCTACACCATACTCACCGTAACCTACTTTAACTGGCTCGTGCCAAAGTTACGGTAGCCTTGGTGGACATCTTTTGTTTTTTCTTTAGCCAGATAAGCCAGGCGCAACAGGAAGTCCTCATAAACTGGGGAGCGAGTCAGAGCATCGCACCTGTAAAACTTAAACGACTGATTCTTTGGGAAATGTGCTAAAGACGCGTCGTCTGGATAATCAAGGCCCACGGCGCTACACCAAGCTTTCTGCATCCTCGTTGCCATATTATCTGCATTGCGATTAGTATAATTTCCTAGATATCCGTAAACGTTCCGGTTGAACAACAGCATTAAGTGATAGTGGGGATTTTTGCTTGTATCGCGCTCTCTGGCCCAGACATAGGCTGGTGACACAGGCTTTCCCGCGGCCTGCCCGAACGTCTGTGATACTCCCGTAACTGGCTTTTCAGCGACTCGATGCAGCGAGTTATTGCCTGCGGATCTACCTGCTGCCAACAAATAGGAGAGTCAGGGTCGTCAGGTACGTGATCCTCAGCAAACCTTAGGTCTGCACGGAAAGCAAATATACGATTATGGTGTTCAAGGATGTTATATACCACAGAAAGAGATTTACGGAGAATATAACGCTCTATAGGTGAATCGTATTTCCTCTCTGCTGTTTTTAGTCGTAATTCAAATTCTTTCTCGGTTAATTCATAAGGTGATTTCATAATATACCATTAGCTATATTTTTATCTTTACTGTCTGGTAATGGGTAGCGCAATCGCTACCCGCATGACAAGATGCACCCGCATTCAGTGTTTTACTGAGACACACCCTCAATGGAACTGTAATATATATTACATATACCGGGGCATGAGGTAACGACCGTGCATCAATAATTCGAGTAGAAGGTACAATATACCTTGTATTGGCGTTTTATTTGACCTTATTGATATTTAATAAAATTACTCTGAAGTTATCCTTATTCTGGGTGGATTATATAGCCATCTGGGATGGCAGTAATTACAGGTTGTACTTGGACATGAAATGTTAACCGATAATTCCGTTGCTCCAGTGACGTTTAACTGTCGATAAACTGATCTCCAGTTTTTTGGCTGTTTGCGATTGAGTTAGCCCACTGCGCTTAGCTGCCTCGATTTTTATTCGGTATTTACTACCCTCTTTCCTTCCTAAGGGGTTAGTGATATTCCTTGTCTTCAAAGCAGCCAGGTTCATCCTTCTGCATTCATTTTGAATCTTAGGAAGTGGTAACGTAAAAATATATCCATCAGCCGTCGGTGTTAGCTTCTTTTGAGGAAAGTAACAGTGTATGCATATGGACTTCTTCGCACAACGGATTATGTTCTCCTGAATCATTCCTGAGTTCCTTCCCAAACTGTTAAGATCTAAAATAACTAGGTCATCCCCTTTGCTCATGTCTCGATTGATCAGTTGCTTCAAAACATCTGAAGTATCAGGGGATAGCTGACTATCGATAATTGTTTTTCCAGAACTTATCAATAAAGTCCTGCGGATTTCTGTAACCTCAGCTTTGTCTCTGAATTCCTCGGCTTCTCTTGAATCCTTGCATTGATGATAAAGAAAATGGGTCATACTACATAACTCCAGTGTCAGTTATTAATTATTGCTACCTTCTTCAGACTGCAGGCTTACTTATCAACGTTAAACCTCACTTCAACTATTCAGTCGTATAACATCATGCCGACCTGTGTATTATCTGTTTACTAATATTCTTTTTTATTAATTCAATCGCTAAATGGGTTGATTATAACGATTTCTCCTTCTGCCTTATTCATTAATGAAATATCGCATTTCCTAATCACAGGTATCATTACTGCTTTACTATTTATGTAGCAGATCGGAATCCAGCAAATATGCGAGAAAGTAGTATTTACAGCATGATCCTTCAGTACGGTATCCATTCTGTATGAAATCAATTGAATTACTGGAACTAGGATAGCTTTTTTAATGTCAAAAAAAGCATCATCATGAACTGTTTTTCTTAGAAGTAGTATTACGCCGATACCGGCTGCTAGCCTTCTTATGTTGTTCACTTTTCTGTCTGTATATATGTAAATTGCATTGTGGATATCTCTACCGTTAATTACATTTTCAAGTTTCTCTTTGATTTCTTCTTTTTCAAGTTTGCTCATTTCGTTTTTGTTAACGTTATTTTAAATTCCATTGCGTCAAGAGTTTTTTGTGGTATTAAAATCCTCTCTCGCCAAATCTCCTCGTAAAATTCTATATCGGTTTTTTTTGGGGTAGGTTTATCCTTAATCATGGGGATTAGCTTTTTTGCATGTGACTGTGAAGCAATGTGGATATGCTGCGTAAGAATATTTCGGCGTTAGGGGCCAATGATGGCCTGAAACGTGCTCGCGAAATGGCCGAGCGGATGGCGAACCCGTGGGCGCGGTTACACGCTATTTGGCAGAATATCCGCATTGCCGTAGGTTCAACATTGCTCCCGGTTATCTCTTTACTGGTCAATAGGCTTGCCAATGCCGGTCAATTATTGGTGCGCTGGCTGAAACTGTTTCCTAATATCGCCCGCTGGGTCGGTTATATCACTCTCAGTATTCTGAGTTTTGCCGCTGCGGGGGCTGCCGCCAATCTCGTCATGGGAGTATCTAAATTTATCTGGATTGGCCTTAAGGGGATTTGGGCGGCCTGTACGTTCGTTATGAAACTGGGAGCGGCGGTGGTGTGGCTCTATAACGCGGCTATTATTGCATGGAACACCACATTACGCGTGTTACACGGGGTATTGCGGGCTGTCAGGATTGCAGCCTTTTTAGCGGGTATTTCATTCAGCTTCATGACCTGGCCGATCTTGCTGATTATTACCGTTATCGCATTGCTGGCTGTTGGCATTTATCTGCTTATCAGGCATTGGGATGCCATCAAAGCGGCCCTGATGAACACAACTGCCTTTAGGATGGTGGCGGCGTATGTGAAATGGGTTGGCGGGATATTCAGTGCGGTTTGGGGCGGGATCGCCGAGGGCTGGAATAACCTGTGTAACGGGTTTAGCCGCTTTTCATTAGCGGATACCTTTGCGGGCATTGTGGAGAGTATCGGTAATATTTTCGGCGGCTTATGGGATTGGCTGATGAACTCCTTTTCCGACAGCTACCATTGGATTATCGATAAATTAAATAATATTCCCGGTATCAATATTGAAACCCAGGCTATTGAGAAAACCGTCATCGAACCTGTGGGAAAAGTGAAGATCCCTGAAATGGGTATTGATGGAAATAACCCGAAAATTATTTCTCAACCCAGTGAGATATTACAGAGACTGCCTCAAAGGATTTCGCCAAGTAAATGGGTTAACCCCCCTGAAACGCAGGAGATATTAACAGGGGGGAGAAAACAGGGCATGACTAAAAATGGTCTGCTCAAGGAAATAACAACCCATTCACAGACCATCAATGATAACAGTCGTCGAATTGAAACTGTGACGTTGAATATTTCCAACGGCATGACACCGGAGCAATTAACGGAATGGGAACAAGTGGCATATGGATGAGCCGAAATATATTGATTTATTCATTAGTGAGCGCAATTTCACACTCAATTTAGGGAATGAGCCACGTTTCTGTCATAACCGTATTTCCATCGGTCAGGATTGTGTACATGCCATTCTTGAAAGTGGCTTGGCAACGAAACTTATCGCCGAACGCAGCCCAACACTACGGGCAGACATTCACACACAGATAGGCATACTGGTCGAAGACGATGAGCGGATTATTCCGGGAACCGTCATCATTAATGAAGAATCACCCATTAAGTTATGGATAACTGCTGAAACTTATGATTTTGGCCGTATTAACGTGAGTGTGAGCAGTGGAAACGAAACCGACGATTGATTATGAAAAGGTCTTACGTGATAGCGGGATGCCAACCACGGAAACCGACATCAGCATGGCATTCGCTAAAGTGGTCGATGAAGCCGGGTTGGTGACCAATACCTCGCGGATGTCCCCGTTTTGGCGGCTGATTAACACCATAGTAACGCGCCCTGTGCTATGGCTGAAAGCGGCGTTAATCAATGTCACCTTAAAAAATATGTATTTGGCGACTGCATCCGGCACATGGTTGGATATGTTTGCGTGGGGCGTCAACCTGAAACGTAAACCCGCATCCGCTGCGCAGGGTGTGCTCCGCTTCTATAAAACCGCAGGTGCATCAACAGTGACCGTGCCCGCCGGAACGGTGATCCAGACTGAACGCATTAATGGCGAAATCTATCGCGTCAGCACCACGGAAAGCGTAGTGATGGCCGACAATGTGTCCAGTGCCTTATTGCCTGTCAAAGCAGAAGCCGCAGGCGGTGCTTTCAACCTTGCCCCCGGTTATTTTCGTCTCCTGCCCGTGGCAGTGTCGGGCATTGAGCGAGTACAGAATGAAGAGGGTTAGCTATTGACGCCCGGTTCAGATGCCGAATCCGATGATGATTTGCGTGACCGTTGTCGGAACCAATATAACTGGGTGGGCAACTATCATACAGATGCAGTTTACCGCGGTATGATTGCCGCTGTGGCAGGTTTGAGCATTGATCGCATTTTTTTCCTGCATGATGCGCCTCGTGGCGCCGGCACCGCAAACGCCTATTTGTTGCTGGATTCCGGGGTCATCAGCCAGCCCTTTATTGAGGCGGTGAACGATTACATCACCCATCAGGGGCATCATGGGCATGGGGATGATATGCAGTGTCTGCCGATGCCCGAAACGCATCATGAATTATCGGTCACGCTGTTTGTGGCAAATTTGGCGAACTACAGCCAGGAACAGGCAACAACATTAAAAACGGATGTTGAGAACCTGATCCGCTGCGCCTTTCGGGAAAATAGGGAATATCACGTGAAAAAAACCTGGCCGTATGCCCGATTTTCCTTTTCCAACCTGGGACAAGAAATACACCGTGAATTTGCCGAGATTGAATCACTGACCTTTTCATTGGGTGACATTCTGAGTGATTTAAGTGTGCCCAGGCTGCAATCACTGATAATTGAGGTGAAGAATGTCTGAATTCAGGGAACGACTCAGGCAGCTGGCCTTGCCGTCATGGATGGATAAGGGAGAACCCGCCAAACTGCTTTGGGCCGCGCGTGAGTTCTGGTTAATGATTTATCGCTGGTTGACATGGCCGTTAGCCCAATTGGACGCAGAAACTTGTTCGGCGGAATTACTGCCGATATTGGCCTATCAGCGGGACATCCAGCGCTTTAACGGTGAACCACTGACATTATTTCGCAAACGGGTGAAATACGCGTTTATTAATACCAGAGAGGCGGGCAGTGTCGCGGGATTTATCGCTATCTTTGAACGTTTAGGTGTCGGCCATGTTGAAGTACGGGAACGACAACCGGCAATAGATTGGGATGTGATTATTTTGCGTGTCAGTGACGGGCAAGTCGCTGAAAACCCTGATTTGCTGATGAGCATCATTCGTCAGTATGGCCGCACTTGCCGCCGCTACCGTTTTGAAGTGATGACGAATAACAAACTGTTTATGCGTGTGGGCAGTTTAGGCGTGGAATATTGCTGTTATTACGCGGCCATGTTCTCGCCGCCCCTGCTATTAAAAGTGGGTTACATGTCGGGTGAGTCCGTTTTTGATAGCGCCAGTTTAAAGGAGATTACCGCACCTAATATGACCTACGGTGCGTCATTATAAGGAAATAATATGGCATCAGTAATTACAGTAGACTTTGAAAAATGGAAAGCGCAGCAGGCCGCGGCGGGAAAGCTCGTGGTTTTGGATGAGTTTGTTTTTGCTTATGTGCCGGATTTAGATCCCGCTCTTGCCATTAATCGCGATGAGAAATTACCCGCAGAAAGTTATATTGTGCATCGCCAGGCTGTGAACAAAACAGGGTTAGCTAGCGAAAATGCGGTAGCCTACAGTGTCACATTGGGAACGGAAGTCGGTCATTTTGATTTTAACTGGATTGGCCTGATAAATAAGGCTTCTGGCATTATTGGCATGATTACCCATGCCCCAACGCAGAAAAAAATTAAGACCGCGAACGGACTACAGGGAAATGTACTGACTCGCTCTTTTTTACTGGAGTTTGAAGGGGCAGCCAAAGAGACCGCTATTACGACGACGGCGGAAACCTGGCAGATTGATTTTACCGCCCGTTTATCTGGCATCGATGAAATGCAGCGCCTGATGAATACTGACAGTTACGGTGAGGCGGCTTTTTTCGGTGATGGGTTTTCCGTGGTTCGTCGTGATGACCGGTACACGATCAAAAAGGGGCTGGCTTATATCGGCGGGTTGCGGGGTGAGTTGGCGTTTGACCAAACACTTAACCGCCTGCGCGATACCCGCGTTTATGCGGATTTTAGCTATCAAGGCAATTTGGTGAATCAGTGGAAAACCGTCGTTCATATCGTCGCCGTCAATGATCTTAAAAACTACATCGATGCGGCAGGGTATCCGCATTATGTCTTTGCGGTTGCGGGGGTTGATGGTCACGGTGATGTGATGGATTTGCGCATTAAGGGGTCATTAAATGACCGTGATATTTCCGCCATTCATCAAGAGATTGATAGCGTGAAACGGGAATATGTGACTCAGCAGGCATTGGAAAGCGGCCTGCATGGGAAACAGCCGAAAGGGGACTATGCCACTCATGCAGCATTAACCGTTGTTAGTGAAAACGCCGATAGTCGCTTGGCTAAAAACCAGAACGGCGCAGATATTCCCAATAAAAATGAATTTGTCAAAAACATCGGCTTAGTGGAAACCGTCGAACGGGCAATGAATGCTGTACCGAATGACAGGAGAATTAACGGGAAATCGCTATCGTCTGATATCAGTTTGATGGCGGGTGATGTTGGTGCCTATCACCAGACTACCTATATGACTGAGCTACCCGGCAGGCATTATTCAGGGCCATTTTCTTGTGGTCGGGAAAATGGATGGGCCAAAGGGGTGAGTATTGGTGTAGGGGGTGATACGGGGCAAATTTGGATTGATGCCGATGCACAGTTGCACACCAGATTTCTCAATGCTAACGGTGCTGTAGAGCAAAAAATTACGGTTGGTGTCCCTATTGGCGCCACTATCGAATGGCATTCGGCTGCGCCGATACCCGCCGGATATGAACCCAATGAGGGACGCGCATTCCGTGCGGCAGATTACCCTGAACTCGCCAAAATTTTTCCCGACCTGAAATTACCCGATGACAGAGGATTATTTAAGCGTGGTCTGGATAGAGGACGTGGTTTAGATTCGGGTCGTTCGCTAGGGAGTGTTCAAGGGGATGCTATCAGAAATATCACGGGATCATTAGGTAAGCCCACTATTGAGAGCGGGAGCAACGCCTCTGGTGCATTCAGTTATCAGTATAAGGCTGGTGGTCGGGCAGCCGGTGCCGGTGGTGGGGTGATTTCATGGACATTTGACGCGTCGAGAGTGGTCCCGACCGCAAATGAAAACCGACCTGTCAACAAATCAGTGATTTATATTACGAGGGTAAAGTAATGACTAAATATAGTGCAGATATTCAAATAGCCCAGTTTGATGAGGATGGGTTAGCCATTGTTAGCGGATGGGTTGCGGTTTATCGTTGTCATCCTGAAACACGGGAATATATTGGGGCCGATATGGATTTGGTGCCACGGGGATTTTCTGTTGCGGCTAATGCATATCTGGACGCGCCCGAATTACCTGACACGCATGACGTTGCGATTTGCCGTCGTGTAGATGAAAAATCCTGGCGACATGTGCCTGACTATCGGGGTAAAACGGCGTATGCAACCGATACAGGCCAGCCGATCAATATTACCGCTATCGGCGTGTTGCCAGATAATCTCACCCTGCAATCACCCCAAACCCCCTTTGATAAGTGGGAGAATAAGCAATGGGTCACAGATAAATCAGCCCTAAAATCTCATCAAATTGAACAGGCTGAACAGCAAAAAATCGCTCTACAGCAGCAGGCCGATGCGGCAATTAAACCTTTACAGGATGCCATTGATCTGGATATCGCCACGGATGCCGAAAAATCAGCGCTCGTGGAATGGAAAAAATATCGTGTGCGGGTGAACAGAGTAGATCTTTCAACTGCCCCCGATATCAACTGGCCTGAGTAACCTGCGTGATGAATTGGCAACGGAAATTGATGCGCATCTCCCCGAATATGACGGGGATGCATTGCTCGATGTTGTCCGTTCATCCGTTCGTATACGGTATCGGGCAGAAAGCGGACAGCGGTCACTACCTGAGTCCGGCAAACGCCATCAATTATCTGGCAAATAAAATCCGGGGAACGGGAAACATGAGCGCCGTGGTACTCATGATCTGCGCGAAGACGCAGAATGAATTTATCCAGCATTTAACCCAATTTTCAGCGGTGCTGCCGTTGCCGGTATTTTCTCAGGTTACCCGTATGGCAAAGACAGCGGAACGTCTGGCGAGTACTAAAATGCAATTGCCTGGGAAACCGGGCAGCGGTTTGCCTCCGTTGCAACCATTTTCAACATCAGCCAGCCGCATGGCCGTGAATGCACAATTGATTGAGCAGGCTAAAACACAGGTTAGCGCCGGCATCAGCATTGCGGAATTGAAATCACAATTAACAAACTTCACCACGGTAAGACAGAACGCCTTACAACAAGTTACAGTCGCTCTGAATGGCGTCAGGAACAAATCGGCCCGTGTCTGGGCATTCTCAGGGAAAGGGAATGGCGCATTATTGGCCGAAAAACTGCGTCAGGATATCCCTGAACAGGACGCCGTTTACACGCTGGCGACATTATTTGCCGGGGACGATATTCGCGCATTAGAAAGGATGCTACACAATGAGCCAAATTATCACACTGGCCCTTGATGGCGAGGCTATACCATTAAAAAGTCTGACCGTAACCCCATCGGTGATGTTTCAGGACACAGACCAAAGCGGCCAGTCATCCAGTACCGTCGTAGCGGAGCAAGGCATTAAGCCCAAGGAGTTACGTGTTACGGGGATCATTCCGTTTACTGAGCAAAAAACGCTGTCACGCCTGTTTGCACTGGCGGAGGCCAAAGATAAGGGAAATCTGAAACGTTATCGTGTCGCTAACCTGACCGCAGGTGCTATCAACTTTCGCATCGGGACATTCACCCATACCATTGATGCCAGTAAGATCGACGGTAAACAGGCATGGCAGGTCACATTTACTTTACGTGAACATTTATCTGTTGCTGAGAAACGTGATGCCCGTGCTGCCGATAATATTCAGGCCAGAAAGCAAACAGGTCAGGGGGCAGCCGCAGCAAAAGAAGCGCCGGAAAAATTAAGCAGGTTTGAAAGCAAAGTATTGAAACCGATTAATGACAAAATAGGCCCCGCTAAATAATGACACCGATTAACCGGCTCTATCTTTCCGGTGATGAAATTCACCTGGTTGACGCCAATATTATGCTGGAACTGGCATCCTGTGGACGTGGCTTTATCACGGCGGAAACGACATCCGATTACACCGGAAAACTGGTGCGGCTGGACGTGGGTTACACGGATTTGGTATTACGCTGGTTTACGGGCTATGTGGCACGCTCACAGCCAGCCCAAAACGGTTATCAGCGTTTGTTTGTGCGTGAGCTGGTCGGCGTGTTTGACCGATTATGGCCGTGTTCATTTCAGCATCCAACACTGAGCCAGATTGTGGACTGGTTGCAGGAGCACAGTGGACTGACCTTCACATTGCCGGATGCCCCTTATACAGAGACACCCATCCCGCATTTTACCCATCATGGTACCGGCTATCAGTTGCTGGCTAATCTTGGGCGGGTTTTTTCGATTGAGGATTATCTCTGGCATCAGTTGCCGGATGGTTCGGTTTATGTGGGCAGCGGGGCGCATTCGATGTTTGCGGGGAAACCGGTAGAGATCCCCAATGAATTTAGCCAGCGCCAGTCCGCAGGCAATGCGATGACCATTCCCATGATCCCATCGTTGCGCCCTGGCGTGGTGATCAACCAGTACCGGCTGAACAAAGTCAATCTGAGCAATGCAAACATGGTCATTACATGGGAAGCCGTCAACAAACTGACCGGTCAGTCGCAGACCAGAACGCCAATGCAGCGTCAGATTGATGCCGCCTACCCCGAATTATCGGCAGGGCTGCATTTACCCAAATTTGCCCGCATTGAGGCACACACCGAAAGCACGGCTAGCGGTGATATTTCCGATCCATTCCGGCCACGCTATGCGGTTGATGTGCAATTATTGGCTGATGATGGTAACGATGCTGCCGCTCCTGTTTACCACGCTGTACCGCTGCCTTTGCCGATGGCGGGCAGTGAATCCGGTATGTTTCAATATCCGCCAGTTGGAACGGTAGTTGAAATCGCCTTTGAGGCAGGCCGGATAAGCCCTTTATCCGGCAGACATTAAGCCAGGGCAATACTTTGCCCGATATCAAGCCAGGCGAGCAATTGCAGCAGCGGGCGGAAGTCTCGCAGAGGGTGACTCAGGAAGGGCACTGGATTCGTCAGACTGACCAGACCATTCATGAATCGTCCATGCACCGTGAAGTCAGGGCAGACACGGAAACACGTACCATAGTCGCACGGGAAACCACGATACAGGCCACGGATAAAACCACGGTTTTGGGCACGTCTATGCTATTGGCGGGCGCTGTCCAGCAAATCGCAGACGGTGACTATAGTATGGCGACCTCATCAAATTTCGTTGCCAGTGTAGGGAAAGAGGCCAATGTTGAAGTCGGGCAAAAGCTGATAGAGAAAATTGGCCTGCTTAAGCAGAGCATCGCCGGAGCCAGGCAAGAAATCGTCGCGCCCGTGGTTTGGGTGGGCAGCCAGCAAATCAACGTTATGCAATTGATGTTAGAGACGCTGGATGTGGTTAAGGCACTGGCAGAACTGGCTGCCGCGCATACGCACCACAACACAGGCACGCCGGAGAACGCCAGCGCGATAAGGAACACGGCTTATAAATCGGATGAGCTGAAACAGAAGTATTCTCCTGTGATTGGGTGAATATCATTCCATTTATGTGAGGTTTTTTACGCTATGGCATAGGTTGATAACACCTTTTTTAAGGTGTAGACTGATTGTGTTAGCAGGAGAATGTCGCGCTGGAACCGAGGCTACCAATCTCGTATAGCGCAAAGACAAACCGCCCTATCCAAGGGTAAAAGTAAAAAACCAACCTCACCAGTTGGTTTTTTATTTTTATCTACTCATCATTTTAATTGATTGAATCATCTGAAAATAAACCTATAATCAACGGCTGTTAGTTTTGGGTAGCGTTCTGGCCTGTGTATCTCTGACGCAAGTTTTCGTAAGTCCTGGCTGAAGAACAGGTGGTGCTGCTTCAGTGCCTCGGTCAGAGCGCGATATTCCTTAACTGACTTGATGGAAGCCAGCCGGACAGGCAGCGTAAAGGCAATGGCTGGTTAAGTCGTGCTCCTAACAGGAGCAAACCGGGTGAAAGCATTTATTGACACTGCTATCATCGTTCTTAAAGCGTTAATCGCGCTTTTAGAGCTGATCCGTGCATTTCTGAAATAGATAACGGAAACGTAGCTAAGGCCATCGGGGGAACCTCCCGGTGGCCTTTAACATTTACCGCCTTTGATCAAGCAAGCCACTCTTGTTTAGGTGGCCCAATATACTAATCTAACAGCTTAAATTTGGTAATCCCGACTGGACTTGAACCCGTGTTCAAGTGGTTATTGCTCCAGTAGTATGGGAGGATAGCCAACAGATTAGTGTAGTTTACCGCGAGTCATACACATAATCACATTGGGACGCCTTTTTAAATGCGGTATCAATCAACGCGACGGGGTCGTGTTCTGATGGTCTGAAACACATTATTGATTAATTATCTCGCCCGCAAAATATGCGGGCTGTTTTACATCTTCATAGAGCTATGAATACAATTCTGATATTAAAAGAATGGGCAGTGAGTGTAATAAAAAACTGATAATTCAGCGTGTTATATTAGCTTAGTGGTTTAAAGGTTGTCGTTACTTTTTCGGATATAGAAATAACTTATGTGATATCAGAATTGTTTGGTAAATCATTTCGGATGATTCGTTTGATAGGCTGCTTATTTTCGTCAAAATACCGGCTGGGCCATATCTCAGCAGGGGTGACACCAATTTCCTGAGCAATCAGTAATTCCCCTTTAGGCTAGGGACGCGTTAAAGCATTTGCTAATGTTGAAGAGCTTAAGCCGTGCTCTCTGGATAATGATGCCAGCGTTTTATTCTTCTTGCGTATCGCAGCGATAATATCGGCGGTATGCCAGTCTTTTTTCATATTCCTGCTTACCTCTTTGGTGGTGGCGATTCAAACAGGGTTTGCAGACCGGCGTTCATTTCCGGCGAGGTGTTAACCTCCCCTGCCTGAACCGCCATAGAGGGGCGATAGCAGGCGCACTGGTAAAAACTTCTTACCAGCGTCCATGAACGCAAGGCTGCAAAACCTTGGTCACTGGATTTTGCCAATGACAACACTGCTTTAACCGATTGTATTATCTGACTCAAGAATCAAATAAATACCTTAGTGACGGTTTGTTTCGCTGCGCTTATGACGAAATAAGTGAACTTATGGCGAAAACGGCACTACACCGCACCCGCCTGCACGTTTTGGATCAAAAAAATTTTTCAGTTTTAAAATCCTACAAGGCAAACAGCCAGACTGCGACAACACTAGCGGAGCGAGAGAAGCCGTAAACTGAAATGATTGAAAAGATTTTCAGGAAATTTCAGTTTTTGGATCAAAAGGTGATCACGGATAAAATTTCAATGCAATGATATTAAAGGAAAAATTATATTTTGCGTGGAAAATAAAATCACGGAGGAAAGCGGTGCTTTATCATAGAAATTAGATAAGGCCGGTTTTACTGGATATACAGAACTGAAATTATTTTCTCCTTTTGCATTATGACAAGGAGAAAGTGAAAGTATTAAAGTGAGCTTAATTCATTAATAAGCGAAGGGTTACGTTCAAGCATCTTAAGTAGTTTCAGTGATGAACTAGAAGGAATGCGGCGGTGCAGGTAGTGTCCATTGATGCCCATAAAAATAAAATAGATGGACGTAAAGTGGACATTGGACAAACAAAAAGGGCTACACTTTAGTGTAACCCCTTGATTTATTTGGTGGAGCTGGCGGGAGTTGAACCCGCGTCCGAAATTCCTACATCCTTGGTACTACATGCTTAGTCTAATCTTTACATTCGCTTGCCAGCTGCGGACAGACACGCCACTCACAAACTAGCCTGATTAGATTTAACGCTTCAACCCCAGGCAAGGCATCCACGCGATCTCTTTTGGGTTTGACCTCTCTTGATCCCCGTCCTAAGAGCGGAGGCTAGGGAGAGAGGGCTCTGCGCAGGTTATTAAGCTGCCAGTGCGTATTTTTCGTCGTTTGCGACTATTTTTTTGCGGCTTTTTACGAGGCCAACCGCCCCTCGGCATGCACCTTGGGTTTCGCGAATCCCGTCGAATCCAGAATCAGCCCCAAGTGTCTTAAAAGCAAGTATATCAGAATACTAAACTATAATGCCAGAATTTATCGCCCAGCATTCTTCATAATACGCGCTTTGTCTAATTTCCATTCACGTTCTTTAATGTCCGAACGTTTGTCGTGCGCCTTTTTGCCTTTTGCTACACCAATCTTGATTTTGCACCAGGCGTTTTTCCAATAAAGAGATAAGGCAACAACGGTATAACCATCACGATTGACTCGACCATATAATGAGTCAAGTTCGCGCTGATTAAGTAAGAGTTTGCGTGAACGCATTGGATCACAGACGACATGGGAAGAAGCTACATTTAACGGGGTGATGGTGGCGCCAAAAAGATAAGCGTCTCCATCTTTGAGCAAAACGTAACTGTCGCTGATGTTGGCTTTACCAGCGCGCAGTGATTTGACTTCCCATCCTTGTAACGAGAGACCCGCTTCAAATTCTTCTTCAATGAAGTATTCGTGACGAGCTCGTCTATTCATGGCAATGGTTGCCGAACCGGGTTTGTGTGCTTTTTTCTTTGTCATAGTGTATGCATTATACTGAATGCTTTGGTGAAAGAAATCTTTTCCCGCACATATTTGCTGATTAATGAGTGTTTATTGCATTATACGCTGACAGATTTTTCTTTTTTTTCTTTGATCACGTATAGGTGATATTATTCGCTACAATTAAGCCTTACAGGAAATTATATGCCACAGATTAGTCGCTCTGCGTTAGTACCATACAGCGTGGAACAAATGTACAAATTGGTCAATGATATCGGTTCTTACCCGGATTTTTTGCCGGGGTGTGTCGGCAGTCGGGTACTGAGTGTTAGCAATAACGAAATGACTGCATCAGTCGATGTTTCGAAAGCGGGTATAAGTAAGACTTTTGTTACCCGGAATATTCTGGCCGATAACCAAAGCATTAATATGCAACTGGTCGACGGGCCTTTTCGTAAGTTAATGGGAGGTTGGCGGTTCATCCCTCTGAGTGAAGATGCCTGTAAAGTTGAGTTACAACTTGATTTCGAATTCACTAATAAGCTGATTGAATTGGCTTTCGGTAAGATTTTTAAGGAATTGGCCGGGAGTATGGTGCAGGCTTTTACTCTGCGTGCACGCGAGGTTTATCGTGTCTGATATCAATGTCGAAGTTGTGTATGCATTGCCTGATCGCCAATATCTGCGTACGGTGAAATTGGCTCAAGGCGCAACTGTTGAGCAGGCAATAGTTGCATCAGGTTTGCTGACTTTGCGTAATGATATTGATCTGCAAAAGAATAAGATTGGAGTTTATAGCCGTCCTGTTAAGTTGACGGATATTTTGGAAGAGGGTGATAGGGTGGAAATTTACCGCCCATTATTGGCTGATCCAAAAGAAATGCGTCGTAAGCGTGCTGAACGGGCTAAAAATAATGCTCAATGATTATTATAGACAGTCAGTCATCTATTTTTTTGACTGACTGTCTATATTTCTTTGGTTATTGAAGATCTTCGGTAAGTGAATTTTCGTTTTTAATGTCAGTCAGTACACCATTACTGTCAAATGTCAGTGTCAGAGTTTGCTGAGTCACTTTTTCGTGCCCAGGTTGCTGACGAAATACATAAAACCACGTTTGAGTTCCAAACGGGTCTTGTAACATTGGTGTTCCTAATGTGTAAGCTACCTGTTGCTGGGTCATTCCCTTGTGAATTTTTGATACACTAGTCGGTGTTAGGTAGTTCCCCTGATTAATGTCAGGGCGGTAAACAGCCCGTTCCAACGTAGAGCAACCCGCGGTCAGCATGACAAATGATACAGCAGCGGCAGTCAACATTTTACAGCGCATGGTAATTACATTCCTTTAGGAGTCAGGGTGTTGATAATAATAAACCTTGACGAGATTGAAAACCTTTATACCCGTTATCTTTCAAGTTGCCTCTTTGTTGGCTGCGCTCACTCACCCCGGTCACATAGTTACCTATGCTTCCGGGGATTAGTTCCCTTGCCGTCGTGATGCATCTTGAAATCCATAGGGTATACAAGCTTTACTATGACCTTAAATATACGCAAAAGTTGTGTCAAATTATGCTGCTAACAGCTCTTTGGCATTCGCCAGGGTATTTTTTGTCACTTCACTGCCTGCGAGAAGCCGCGCCAGCTCTTGTAATCTGGCTTTTTTATCCAGCAATTGCATTTGAGTTTCAGTTTCTTCACCGTCAGTCTGTTTACTGACATAAAAATGTTGGTGTCCACAACCGGCTACTTGGGGCAGGTGAGTGACGCACATAACCTGTGTAGATTCGCCTAATTCGCGTAACAGACGGCCGACGATTGCGGCTGTCGGGCCGCTGATACCGACATCCACTTCATCGAAAATCAAGGCGGATGTTTCCATTTTCTTAGCTGTTATAACCTGAATTGCCAGCGCAATACGGGAAAGCTCACCACCGGAAGCGACTTTTGCCAGAGATTGGTGTGGCTGACCAGGGTTAGTGGTGACATTAAATTCAACTTTATCTGAACCATCAGCATTCAGATGTTCAGGTGCAAAAGAGACATCGATAGTAAAGCGGCCATGAGGCATAGCGAGTTGATGCATGCTGCGAGTAATGAGCTCACTTAATTCTTTGGCATATTGCTGGCGAACTCGGTGCAATCTTTCTGCGACTTCCAATGCCTGCTTATGATGTTTATTAACCTGTTCACTAAGGTGGGTACAGTCATCTTCTTGTTGCGCCAGTGATTGCTGCTCTTCCAATAATTGTTGATGTAGCGAAGGAAGCTCTTCTGGGACAACGTGATGTTTACGGGCCACCCTAATTTGTTGTGAAATTTTTTGTTCCAGTTCAAAGAGACGATTTGGGTCCATATCCAGTTGATCACCGTAGTGGCGGAGTTCATCGCTGACTTCATTAATTTGAATGGATGCTTCTTCCAGCATAGTGAGTAACTGGTTGAATTTATCATCCATAGTGATGAGTTCTGCCAGCTCGTGTTTAGCGTAATTCAGTAGGCTGATAATATTTTGTTCATCGTTATCACTGAGTAGCTGGAGTGCGGTTTGGCTGACAGAGAGTAACTGACCTCGGTTTGCTAGCCGTTTATATTCATTATCTTGTTCCTGATATTCACCTGGTTGCGGTGCCAACTCATTAAGTTCTTTTAAGTGATATTCCAGCAACTGCTGACGAGATTGGCGCTCAAGCGCCTGTTGTTGGAATCGAGCAAGATCCTGACAACTTTGGTGCCATTGCTGATATGCCTGTTTCATTTCATTTTGTAGATTGGATTGATTAGCGTAAGTATCAAGCAGACGTTTTTGGTGACCATTATTCAATAGTAATTGGTGAGCGTGTTGACCATGAATTTGAATAAGATGGGTACCTAGTTCACGTAATTGGGAAAGCGGTACGGCAGTGCCATTGATAAAGCCTCTGGAACGGCCATCTGACGTTATTGTGCGGCGTAGTAAGCATTCATTGCTGTCATCAAGTTGGTGTCCTTCTAACCATTGACGAGCAGAAGGCGTATCAGAAAGAGAAAACCGGGCGCAAATATCAGCACGAGAAGCCCCGCTACGCACCATATTGGCTTCACCACGATTACCCAGACATAAACCTAATGCATCAATTGCGATGGATTTACCTGCGCCAGTTTCACCTGTGATGGCTGTCATACCTGGCTGGAAGTCAATTTCAAGCTCCCGAACAATGGCAAAATTGCTAATGGTTAACTGGGTGAGCATCACACTTCTCCTGTGTATAAAAACACCTCTGTATCTTCATACAGTATAAACTGGTTTTTTATACAGTAAAGTGGTGAAAACTAATTTTTTAGAACATTTTTTTAGACCAGCTTAGTTTTGTACTTAATGTATTGAAATAATTATAGTCTTTAGGATGAATGAGATTGAGCTTCTGTTCGCTGCGGCTAATAATCACATCTTCTCCATCCTGTATAGGTAGAACGATTTGGCTATCGCAACTGACTTCATAATCATTGCTATTTTGGGAAAATTTCAATCTTATATTGCTTTCGCTACTAATAACCAGTGGCCGGGAAGACAATGTATGTGGAAACATCGGTACTAGGACGATAGCGTTTAGGTTAGGTGTCAGAATCGGCCCACCTGCGGAAAGCGAGTAAGCTGTGGAACCCGTTGGTGTTGCGATAATGAGTCCGTCAGAACGTTGGGAAAAGGCAAAACGTTCATCGATATAGACTTCGAATTCAATCATATGTGCTACTTTCCCCGGGTGGAGTACGATTTCGTTGATTGCGGTACTGATACGGGGTTTTTGGCCGTTTCTTCTGACTTGGGCTTCTAGCAGGAAACGATGTTCGTTCCGATATTCGCCATCTAATACTTCAGAAAGTTGCTGTAGGGCATTATCAGGATCTAAGTCTGTCAGAAAACCCAGATTGCCTCGGTTAATGCCAATGACTTTAATATCATAACGGGAAAGGACCCGGGCGGCGCCCAACATATTGCCGTCACCACCAACAACGACAGCTAAATCAGCTTGTTGACCAATTTCGGTCAAACCGCCAGTTCGTGCATCTTTTAAACCAATGTCTTTGGCAACTTGACGATCAATAATGACAGAGTAACCTTTGGATTTTAACCAATGATAAAGCATCTCATGAGTAGCAAGTGCTTCTGGGTGGCGAGGGTGACCAACAATACCTATGCATTTGAATTTTTTATTCATCGTTGTAATTTCCTTCTAGCAAGAGGTTTTATCCTCACAATACGGCGGGTTCCCTTGAATCCCCAGTTTAGATCCCCATAATAGGCTAAGTAGCGAGATTAATGCCAAATACGCGGAGATATTCATGAGTAGTAAAGAACAAAAAATGCCTGACGAGCAAGTCTCGGAAGATATGGAAGTTGTATCTGAACAGCAAAACAGTGCGGATAAAGCAGAAGCATCAGAGACTGAAAGCGTTGTTGATCCGCGTGTCGCAGAGCTGGAAGAACAGCTCAAGCAGGCGCAACAGCGTGAACGTGATGCCATTTTGCGTGCTAAGGCTGAAGTTGAAAATATCCGTCGTCGTACTGAGCAAGATGTAGAAAAAGCCCATAAGTTTGCGTTAGAAAGATTTGCCAATGAACTGTTACCAGTGATTGACAATCTTGAGCGCGCTTTGGAGGCCGCAGATCGCACTAATACCGAAATAGCGCCTATGATTGAAGGCATCGAGCTGACGTTGAAGTCTTTCCTTGGGGCTGTGGGTAAATTTGGTATTGAAGTTGTTGGCGACACAAATGTTCCTTTTAATCCTGAAATTCATCAGGCCATGACCATGATGGAATCCGATCAGCATGAACCAAATCATGTCATGATGGTCATGCAGAAAGGGTATACCTTAAACGGCCGTTTGTTGCGCCCGGCAATGGTAGCCGTATCGAAGTAATTTTAGTTTAGTAGTGGTTTTAGTTTAGTAATAAGTATCAATGCCGCTCCAACAGGGGCGGCATTTTTTTATTGTGGCAACTCAGGTGTCCAGTTAATTGGCGCGATGCCTTGTTTTTCTAGTAATGCATTGGCCTTTGAAAAATGTTTGCAGCCAAAGAACCCTCGGTGGGCAGATAGTGGAGATGGATGGGGTGCTTTGAGAACGTGGTGTTTATTAGCATCAATAAAGTAGCCTTTTTTCTGAGCATGGGAACCCCAAAGCAGAAAAACGACGCCTGAACGGTGCTCATTGATAGCGGCAATGACTTTATCAGTGAAAGTTTCCCACCCCAGATTCGCGTGGGAGTGTGCATTACCACGTTCTACGGTAAGTACGGTATTGAGTAGTAACACCCCTTGTTTAGCCCAACTGACTAGGCAACCGTGATTTGGATGCTGGAAGTCAGGTATATCGGATGTCAGCTCTTTGTACATATTCACCAACGAAGGTGGCGCGGGAATACCCGGTTGTACAGAAAAAGAGAGGCCATGTGCCTGATTGGGGCCGTGGTAAGGGTCTTGCCCAAGTATCACCACCTTAATATCAGCCAACTCGGTGTAGCGGAATGCATTAAATACATCCTGTTGTGGCGGATAAATGGTTTTACCTGCCTGACGTTCTTTTGCGACATAGGTCAGTGTGTCGAGAAAATAGGGTTGTTTTTTCTCGTTACCGATTACGTCGTGCCATGTGAGAGGTGCGGACATAGTAAATCCTTTTTATAGATTACCAAATGGATGTTAGCTTACCGATTACAAAATCAGAGGAAAACCTTTGATGCACACTAAAACTAAATTCTTGATAACTATTTCAATGTTGTAAAGTATTTTTGAAAGTTTATCCAAAGAATTGCTTTGTGGTTAGCTATAGAAACTTATTTAAAACATAAGGTAGCAATATGTTTTATAGTAACTATATGAAATTAACTGTTCTGAATCAATGAGTATCCTCATTTGTGTAGATATATAGGAATGAGGCATATTGCTTTGACTAAATAACTAAGATAACTCATTGATAATTTAGTTTATTGTGCGAATGTATAGATAGAAGTGATTACGGGTATTCAATACCGTGAAGGGCCAGATTGTGGTTAAGGATAAGCTGGATCGTTTGAATATCGTATAAAGCCAAAACAGATTTGTTGTAAGTAGTCAGTTCACTTTGACTCTTTTCTGGCTATTTATTGACAAATAATAGGTAGAAATTTCTCTGTTATCAGAGAGAAGAGTCGCAGTTGAGTAATTTTGTTAACATAATTTAAACATTTATTTAACTCAATGACATTCCCTGCCGATAGATTAGTTGTACTAATTAAATCGTCGATTATTTTCAGCTATCCTTAGGGGAATTTTATGAGTTTATCAATTGAAATGAATCTATCAGTCGATTCAAGTTTTCCCATTTTAAATAATCTTCAACTTGTTACACCGCCTTCTGTTCCAGACCAGAATATTGAAAAAGCGACCACAGAAGTTTTTTCCCTCTCGGAAACAACTAAACAAAGTAATAGAGTCTATCAATCATTAATTAATGAGCAGAGTATTAACATTAATTTAAAGTCAATCACAGGAATTAAGTCTGAACAAATTAGGGGTAAGCAATCTCATGAAATTGATTATATGTTGACCTTAATTTCTGATGATGTCTACATACGCACCACTATGGGAATAGGTGATTATGTTCGTCTTTCTGATGATGAATTATTAAAGGCAGGAATAGAACCGGCAAATTTAAGGGATGAAACAACAGGCTTTCAGGCCGGTATTTATCGGAATGATGATCTCTATATAGTTGCTTTTGTGGGCACTAATGATTTGAAGGATATATTAACTAATTTACGACAAGGTTTTGGATTTGATGAAGCTCAATATCATCAAGCCATTGACTTAGCTCGTGCCGCCAGAGTGGCATTTGGCGAAAACTTATTATTTACCGGGCACTCTTTGGGAGGCGGATTAGCCGCGACAGCCGCATTATCAATTGGAAAGCCTGCGGTAATATTTAATTCAGCCGGTGTTTCTGACAATATGATGAAAAATTTGGGTCTTTCACCCCAAGAGGGTAGGGCTATCGCTGAAAATGGATTGGTACGTCATTATGTTGTGGAACATGATTTGCTTGATGTATTACAACAGAAACTACCTGTATCTCAGCCGATAGGACATAAAATCTTACTGAAATATAATGATAATTCAGGAGAATCAGATCAAGGGTTTCCTCATAATCTGATACGTGGATTCAAAGCACATTCTCTTAAAAAGATGTTGGAATTATTAACAATATACAAACCTTGGTCATCTTCAAATGATGAACAGCAAAAAGAATCTCTAGTCATGCTTGATGAACCGGAGCTGAATGTTTCCGCATAATTAAAGAGAGGCGCGATGAAAATTGGCGAAGTAATTGAGCCTGAATTGGAACTGGATTGTCAGCGGAGTGAAGAAAATATAACTCCGTTACAATGGGCTATATTCAATCAGCGAATGGATGATGTTAATAATTTGCTGAAAGAGGGGGCTGATCCTACTCAACCTGGATTGCAACAAGAAAGTGCTTTACATACGGCTGCAAAAATCAACAACCCTGATTATCTTAAATCTTTATTATCAGTTGTGCCGGATGTGAATATTATACATCCCATAACCTTAGCAACGCCTTTACATGTTGCGGTTCAGGTAGGAAGAAGAATGCAGATTGAATTACTGTTGGCCGCCGGTGCTAATCCCAATCAGGCTAATCGGATTGGAGATACTCCGTTACATATTGCAGCCAAAATTAATTCGCCGGAACTGGTGCTGATATTGTTGAAGTCAGGCGCTGATCCTAAATTGCGAAACAAGCAACAATCAACGTTCCAGATGTATCTCAATCTCACACCGCTAAAAGCGCGGAGCCGTGAGATGCAAGCTGAATATGATAAGGTTAATCACTGGCTGAAAGCTCGGCAAGTCAGCCGGTATTATTTGAAGTAAAATAAAAACGGGCTATTTGGCCCGTTATTTTTCATTAAAGATCAATGAATTAAATCAGTAATTGAGGATTGGAACATTAGGATCAACTCATAAATCACCATGTTTTTATCGCATTTTATGAATATTATATATTGATTTATTTTCCTTAATAAACAATGTCTAAAACACAGTGTTGCTAGATATATTCCCTTAAATATGTTTCGGTTTCCCATAGTGGGCTTACACGATAAATGATATCTACATTGCTATGATATTTTTATCTGGTTTTATTAAGCGAAATCGTTAATTTTAATTACCTTTGTTGTTATATGTAGTAATGATTATGGAAAGTTAAGAGATTTATGGAGCCAGTATCTGGCTGCCTAGTCTGGAAAAATAAAAAGACATAAGTGTTATAGTAAGTTTTTTGGCGTAAAATGTTAAATTATTTTTTTAGAGAAGATATTTCTTTATTCTGTGCTAGTATGGAGAAAATTAAATTAATTTACTAATGTGGAATATTTTTATGAAAAATAAATAATAGAACTCGTAATTAACATTAAATAATATTCACTTATTTAAGTTTTCTTTGATCTTTATCTCAAAAAAATAATTCATATTTATTTGAGTTTGACTTTAATTTAAATTAAAGGTAGAAGAATAAGCTTGTGAGAAGTGTTATATTTATATTGCATTCACGTATATAAATTGGCGGTAGCGTGGTTGTTTTGAAAGTAATTTTTCTCGAAATAACTGTTAGAGGTGAAGCCAATTAGCTACAGTTGTGGTCGCTTTAAGCCTGACCATTTATTATAGATGATCAAAAACTTGTGTGATTGCTAGAATAAACTCACTAAGATTTAATGCTTCCCTGAGATTTCTGCAAACTGAGATCAAGAATTGGAAAACAATGAGTGAAAATGTCTATCTTCCTTGGATGATTATTGATGGCGTTTCCATTCTGGAGGAATTCGGTGGGTATGCAATTCTTCAAGATACTGAGTTGAGAAACGAAAAAAACCTGGGCCGCAATTCGTAGATGAACATGAACGGTATTCTGCCGAAAACTGCAAAATTTCACATCTAAAATCATAAAACAGATGGACGTATCTATATTTGCGGAGAAACAAATGACTTCATTCACTGAACGAGCATCACCTTATTCCGAGGTATTACGCTCCTCATCATTCCGGAAATTGCTTATTGGTCAAGGCTTGTCAATGATTGGTGATGCGGTCTGTTTAGCTGCCCTTCCTGTTGCGTTGATTCATGCCAAACTTAGCGGGGAGGTTTTTGGTGTCGTCATGGCTGCGGTAGGATTAGGGACGGTCATTGGGGCTGTCGCTGGAGGTCTGCTAGCAGACAGAAAGTCACCAAAACACATTCTCATTGCGACAGATACTGCCAGAGGGTTGGCGCAAGTTGCTGCAACTATGTTACTTGTGTTAAACGCTCCGTGGTGGGGATTAGTACTTGCCTATTTAATATTTGGCATTGGCATTGGCGTTTCTCGCCCATGCGCTCAAGTTCTGCTTGTAAATTTGCTACCCAAGCAAGCCTTAGTGGCAGGAAATGGAGCCATGAATTTTGTAGATAACTTTGTGGCAGTAGTCTTTCCGGCCACAATAGGAGTGATGATCATATTGTGGGAACCAGCATGGGGAATACTGGTTGATGGTATTACATTTTTCGCAGCAGCTTTTTTTACTGCCCTGATACCTGATATAGGGATTCGTGGTTCCGATGATAAATTCTCTATACGTGAGATATTGAATGGTATTACAGTCATTACTGGTAACTCTGTATTGTTACTTGGGTTTATCGCGACATTGATCCTGAATGTGTTGTGCTTCCCTATTTTCTTAGTCATCGCTCCATACGCAATCAGTGATCGATTCAGCGATACGATGTGGGGGTTTTGTCTAGCAGCTTCGGGAGCTGGTGCATGTATTGGATCTGTTATCACAGTACTTACTGCTGGTCACCAACGTCTAATACGACTTGCCGTAATCTGTGGTTTATTTCTTTGTAGTGCAATGCTTTTATTGGGTATGGGGGGCTTCGCTTGGATGGTCATTCTGGGGGCAATGTTTGTTGGGATTGTTGAGGCATCTTGGCTTACTGGTTGGGCCACTGCTATGCAAACCCTCTCTCCGGAAAAAGACCTTGGAAAAGTTGTAGCGGTAGATACTTTTGTTACCAGTGGTGCGCACCCATTCATTTATCTTGGAGCAGGAATCATCGGTGCAATGGTGGGATATTCTGAAACGCTAACATTGACTGCGATCGTTAGTGCTATTGGAATCACTGCCATCGCATTTGCTGCGATCACTCGCAAAATATGAAAGGAGAATAACATGTCACTGACCACCATTATTAAAGATACCCCAATATGGGTCTGGATTCTTTTTGCTTTTCTCATCAGGCGCGGGATTAGTGCCTTGTACGATCGTGAAATGCGAATTGATCGCCTTTTCTTACTACCAATAGTATTCCTGGTCTGGGGAGTATATAGCGTCATTTATGAAACCATATTCTCAGATTTAGCCTTGATAACGATGATAGCAGGCTTACTCGTCGGGATTATAGTGGGATGGGGTTTGTGGCGTTCTCAACCAAGATTACGTGAAAAAGCAGGCAGTGATTTAATCATCCGTCCTGGCACTTCGTTAACGCTGATGCTGATTGTTATCACATTTATCGTTAAGTTTATTATTACGGCTATGTTAAGTATTCACCCTGCGTTGTTGCATTCGTTACATTTCAATCTGTTTTTTGGCTTTAGCAATGGTGTGCTTGACGGTATTTTCTGGGGCGGAACGCTAAATCTTTTTATTCCTTGGTACAGAAATAGGACCAAGAATGTCTACAAATAGTGTTTATGAAACTCTAATACTTTCTGTTCTCCCCAGCCATGCTGTATCTGTGATGAGGGGAGACCATTTGGATCGCCAGTCAGTGTAGTGTGAGTTACAGGTGTAAAGAGCATTCGCCCTACAAAATTATTAGCAAAAAATTAAATACAGATATTCATTTAGCTAATCCTTATTCCTTTGGGAAAAAAGGGTGAATGAGGATATAAATGGGCTAATTCGGCAATACTTTCCAAAAGGGGCAGATTTTAATAAAGTTTCTAATTGGGACGGGAGATAAATCCTGTCATAAACCGATTAAATAATCGATTGCAAAAACTCGGGATGGCAAAATACCTGATGAATTATTTATAGAAATAAAGAAGCGTTTGCTGAGGACCCTATTTACTCACAGAATAATCTTGCTACGCGAAACTGCATATTATAATTAACGGGCCAATTGGCCCGTTTAAAGATTTACGCATTGCTATTGGTTGGCGCTTCCGGTTTTGGATTACCGGAAGGTTTACGGCGTTTACCGATATTTTTGCTATCTCGATGACGTATTTTAGCTTTTTTCTTCGATTCTTCCGCTTTCTTTTTCTCTTTGCGTTTAGCCAATACTTTTTTCGATGGCTTATTGTGGGCTTTGTCACTTGGTGCTTTGGTTGTTGGGCGAAGTTCATCAACCATCCGCGACTTTAGTGGTTCATTCAGATAACGACTGATTTTGCCTAATAAAGAATGATCATGCGCTTCCACTAAGGTAATTGCAGTGCCTTTGCGACCTGCGCGAGCTGTCCGGCCAATACGGTGTAGATAAACATCAGCGGTACGCGGTAAATCGAAATTGAAAACATGGCTGATATCATCAATATCCAATCCACGGGCAGCAACGTCTGTTGCAACCAGAACAGTGACGCTGCCATCATTCAGGAGCTTAACCGCTTCCGTCCTTTTAGCCTGTACCATTTCCCCTTCAAGGAACCGGGCTTTAATGCCGGCTTGATGCAATTCACCCACAAGTTCGTGTACACGTTCACGTTTGCGAACAAAGATAATGGATTTAGTGACATCGGGTTGTTTCAGTAAATGGCAAAGCAGGGCTGTTTTGTGTGCCAAATTGTCTGCACGGTAGTAAAATTGCTGGATTTTTTTGCGTTCACGGCGTGATGGTTCAGCATCAATCTCAACTGGATCTTCCAGTAAGCGCTCAGCAAAATCACGAATGGCTTCCCCTTCCAGAGTGGCAGAGAACAGCATGGTCTGTTTACGCCAACGAGTTTCACCCGCGATGGTTTCAATATCGTTGGCAAAACCCATATCCAGCATACGATCGGCTTCATCAAGGATCAGTGTTTCAACTGCCCGGCAATCAAAGTTTTCTTCCTTGATATATTGCAGCAGACGGCCTGTAGTGGCGACGACAATATCTTGATTTTCGCTGAAAATTTCTGCGTGATTCATATAGGCTACGCCACCGGTAATGGTAGCGATATCCAAATTGGTATGCGCAGCGAATTCTTTTGCTTGATCTGCCACTTGCATGGCTAGCTCTCGGGTGGGCGTCAGGATCAGAATACGTGGTGGTCCAGATTTTTTACGTGGAAAATCCAATAAATGTTGCATAGCTGGCAGCAGGTAAGCTGCGGTTTTACCAGTACCGGTAGGCGCCGATCCTAGTACATCACGCCCGTCCATTGCGGCTGGAATAGCCGCAGCCTGAATTGCTGTCGGGCGGGAGTAACCTTTATCATTCAGGGCGTCAAGCAGGCGTTCATCAAGCTCAAGTTCAGAAAAGTTTGTTGCAGTCATTATATACCTCTGTTTAGGCCGCCGATTATAAACAGGTTGGACGTATTGTTCATCTATTAAAGCGGTCAGTTAAGAGTAGATAGCTTTTATCGAAACATAATAACCCTTATCCTATAGCGAAATTTATTGTGCTAAATAGATATAGGTTATTAATTTGAAACAGAAACGACCTTTACGCCGGGATGGATTTACTTTCAAGCAGTTTTTTGTTGGTCATGATCGGTGTGCGATGAAAGTCGGGACTGATGGCGTTTTATTGGGAGCATGGGCTCCGGTGAGTGACAAAAAAGCGATTTTAGATATCGGCTGTGGCAGTGGGCTGATTGCGTTGATGTTAGCACAGCGTACGAATGAGAATACCAAAATTGACGCAGTGGAGCTGGATACAGCGGCTGCATTGCAGGCGCAAGATAATGCGGAACAATCTCCCTGGCAGAGAAAAATAGATGTTTATCAGCAGGATATTGGTGATTTCGCTGAACAGTATTCGCAATGTTATGACTTAATTGTCAGCAATCCTCCCTATTTTGAGCCGGCTGTTGCTTGTCGAAATGAGGCGAGGGAACAGGCTCGTTATACGGGGTCGCTGACTCACCGGCGATTATTGCAATATGCAGAGAAGTTGATTACAGCGGATGGTCTGTTTTGTGTGGTATTGCCATATGCCATTGGTGAGGAATTTGAAACAATGGCATGTCGTCTGGGCTGGTTTTCTCATCATCGGGTCAATATCCGCGACAGGCAAAGCAAGCCATTGCATCGGATGCTATTGGCATTTTCCCGTAAGGAAAAAACCGGTTTGATCAGTGAATTGACTATTCGTCAGCCAGATGGTGCATATACGCAAGAATTTCAGCAGTTGGTGACGGATTTCTATCTCTATTATTGAATTATTTATTGAGTTATTGAAAGAACCACGCCGGAGCGTGGTCATGCAGAGATTTTGCCAGCAAAGATCAGGGTGTCAAAATCGTTGGTTTTGACTCTGGCAGTAAATCGGGATAATCCAGTGTGAAATGCAGACCTCGGCTCTCTTTCCTTTCTAACGCACAACGCACGATTAATTCGGCGACTTGCACCAGATTTCGTAATTCCAGCAGATTGTTAGAAATCCTGAAATTGGAATAATAATCGTGAATTTCCTGTTGCAGCATATTAATACGGCGCAGTGCTCGTTCCAGGCGTTTGGTTGTACGTACAATACCGACGTAATCCCACATAAATAGACGTAATTCGTGCCAGTTGTGCTGAATGACGACTTGTTCATCTGAATTGTCAACACGGCTCTCATCCCAGAAGGGGAGTTGCGGTATTTCTTCTATTTTTTCAATCTGTTGTTGGATATCCTCCGCAGCAGACCAACCATACACCAGACACTCCAGCAGAGAATTAGACGCCATACGGTTCGCACCGTGTAGGCCCGTATAGCTGACTTCACCGATAGCATATAAGTTGTTGAGGTCAGAGCGTCCCTGGTGATCGACAACAATACCGCCGCAGGTGTAATGCGCAGCAGGAACGATTGGGATCGGTTCTTTTGTTAGATCAAAGCCCAGTGTCAGCAATTTTTCATAAATCATTGGAAAATGCTGGGTAATGAAATCCGCTGGTTTGTGGCTGATATCCAGAAACATACAGTCAGCACCAAGGCGTTTCATTTCATGGTCAATTGCTCGCGCTACGATGTCGCGAGGGGCTAGTTCAGCGCGTTCATCAAAATCAGGCATAAAACGACTACCATCCGGTCGTTTCAGATATGCGCCTTCACCTCGCAGAGCTTCTGTCAACAAGAAATTGCGTGCCTGAGGATGGAATAGGCAGGTCGGGTGAAACTGGTTAAATTCCAGATTGGCGATACGGCAGCCCGCACGCCATGCCATTGCAATGCCATCACCGGATGAGATATCGGGATTTGTCGTATATTGATAGACCTTAGCCGCACCGCCTGTTGCCAGTACCACGACCTTAGCGCGATAAGTTTCCACCTGTTCTTGCTGACGGTTCCAGATATAAGCGCCGACGACTCGGTTCTCACCATCTAACCGGGCTTTATTTGAAGTAATTAAATCAACCGCATTGCAGCGCTCTCTCACCGTGATATTCGGATGAGAAATCGCTTTATCAACCAGTGTCGTTTCTACCTCTTTGCCCGTTGTATCAGCATGATGCAGAATACGCCGATGGCTGTGACCACCTTCACGGGTCAGATGATATTGTTTTTCTCCCTCTTTGCTGGTTTCTGTATCAAACATAACACCTTGATCAACCAACCATTGCACGCAAGGACGGGCATTGCTGGTGATAAACTCAACAGCGCTTTTATCGCAAAGCCCAGCTCCGGCGATAAGGGTATCTTCAACATGAGATTCGATACTGTCTGTTTTATCAAATACAGCGGCGATACCGCCCTGTGCATAATAGGATGCCCCTTCGCTGAGAATACTCTTACTTAATACAGTGACTTTATATTGTGAGGCCAGCCGTAAAGCCAGAGATAGGCCGGCGACACCGCTGCCGATAATAAGTACATCGCTGTAATGTTGTGAGAATAATGATTGCATAATTGATGATGTATGAAGAAGATGGGTAAAAATCATGTTAGCCTATCAGATATGAGAAAGGCGATGATTGCAACAAAATGATGGCGGAAATTGAACTTCGCAGAATTTTATTACTCAAAGCCATGCTTGCTTGGGAATAGGACATCATGGTTAGTTCAGTAAATATCAATGTGGAGCTTTGCTTCGGGAGATTTAACCTCGGATGAGCGAGCAGTTAACGGATCAAATGCTGGTTGAGCGAGTGCAGAAAGGTGACCAAAAGGCGTTTAACCTACTGGTAGTCAGATATCAGCATAAAGTAGCGAGTCTTTTATCCCGCTATATTCCGCAGGGTGATGTTCCTGACGTTGCTCAGGAAACATTTATTAAAGCCTATCGGGCATTGGCTTCGTTTCGTGGTGATAGTGCTTTTTATACTTGGTTGTACCGTATAGCAGTAAATACTGCGAAGAATTATCTGACCGCTCAAGGGCGCCGTCCTCCGTCCAGTGATTTGGATGCCAGTGATGCGGAAAATTATGAAATTTCGAATGGATTAAAAGAAATTTCGAACCCTGAGAACTTAATGTTGTCAGAAGAATTGAGGCAGGTGGTTTTCCGCACCATTGAATCTCTTCCCGAAGATTTGCGAATAGCAATAACGCTGAGGGAATTAGATGGGTTAAGCTATGAAGAAATAGCTACCATTATGAATTGTCCGGTAGGTACGGTTCGTTCTCGTATCTTCCGTGCAAGGGAAGCCATTGATGATAACATTCAACCACTGATTTAAAATTAAAAATAGTGGAACAATACTGAAGGGTACTTTGACATGCAAAGAGAAAAACTTTCCGCATTGATGGATGGCGAAACTCTTGATAGTGAAGTCGTTAGTATTTTGTCTAAAGATTCTGTAATGCAGAAACGCTGGGAAAATTACCACTTGATCCGTGACACATTGCGCGGTGATGTGACAGAAGTATTGCATCTGGATATTGCTAGTCGGGTTGCATTGGCGCTTGAAAAAGAGCCAGTTCATTCCATTGCTGGGGCTATTCCTGAATCCCAACCTGAACCAGAGAGCTGGCAAAAAATGCCGTTCTGGCAAAAGCTTCGCCCTTGGGTGAGTCAAATGGTTCAAGTGAGTGTTGCAGCCTGTGTTTCGCTGGCAGTATTGGTTGGTGTACAGCAGTACAACAGCCATAGTGTTGAGGATCTTGAATATCAATCTGATACGCCCGCATTTAACACTTTGCCAATGATGGGATCGGCTTCTCCGGTGAGTTTGGGAGTGCCTTCCGGTGATGATCTGTTTGGCAATGATCAGCGCATTCAAATGCAGGAACGTAATAAGCGTATTAACATCATGCTGCAACAATATGAACTCGATCGCCGTGTGCATTTTAAGCAAAATGACGAACGGGGAATTTCACCACAGGTTGCTATTCCGGTTCCCGGAACGCAATCTTTAGGAACACAATAGCGGTAATGAAACGTATTTGGTTTTCTGTCTGTTTGCTGGCAGGCTGCTTGTTTGCTCCTTTACAAGCTTCGGCGCAGCTTAGCAGCGCTGAGGTTTTGTTGCAGGAGATGGGTAATGCTACTCAGTCTCTGACTTACGAGCTTGCTTTTATTAATCTCAACCAGCAGTCTATCGTCTCAGTTCGTTATCGCCATGCCGTTATCGATGATATTCCAATTGCTCAGATTATGCAGATGGATGGTTCTCGTCGGGAGATTGTCCAGCGTGGTAATGAGATCAGTTATTTTGAACCCGGATTGGATGCTTTCAGTCTTAGCGGTAATCATATTATTGATTATTTACCGGCCGTCATTTTTGCTGACTTTAATCAGTTGAAAAAATACTACAATTTTATTGATGCTGGTCGTACCCATATCGGTGATAGGCCCTGTAGGGTTGTACGCATCACCTCTAAAGATGAAGTGCGTTATAATTATATTTTACTAATCGACGAAGAGACTCATTTACCATTACGTATTGATTTACTTGATCGTGATAGTGAGGCACTTGAACAATTTAGGGTGGTTTCTTCTACCATCGGTGGGGGCATCAATGATGCAATGAGTGTGATTACTCGCTTAAATATGCCGCCAATGCTGGTCATTCCACCGTCAGAGAAGGTTGTATTCAATTGGAAAGTGGGTAAATTGCCGGCTGGTTTCGTTGAGGTTTCACGTAATCGTCGTAAATTGTCAAATAGTGACTCACTTGAATCCATTATGTTTAGCGATGGCTTATTTAGCTTTTCTGTGAATGTGACTAACGCTAATAAAACCGGTAAGTTGGAATATCCTTTCCGTGGTGGGCCTCGAACGATTTATAGTGTGATACGTGGAGCAAATGAGGTGACAATTATTGGTGAACTACCATTGGCAACCGCCAAGCGTGTCGCCGCTGGCGTCGCATTTATAGGAGCTGACTGATGGTTAAAGAGTGGGCAACAGTGATTCACTGGCAACAGGGGCGGGCATTATTACGTTATGGTTCCTCTTCTGGCTGTGGCAGTTGTCAGGCGCGAGCGACGTGTGGTTCTTATTTACTCAATAAATTAGGGTCTGATGGCATACATCAGCTTGAACTGGAGATTTCACAGCCATTGCAACCGGGGCAAAAAGTGGAAGTTGGTATCCCTGAAGGGAGCTTGCTGCGTTCGGCGTTGCTGGTTTATCTGACTCCGCTTATTGGGTTATTCCTTGGTGGGGTACTTTTTCAGTTATGGGTAACCAATCAATTGTGGGTGTTTTGTGGCGGTGTTTTAGGAGGCGCGTTAGGATTCTTCTTTGCCCGCAGAATCGCCACTTACTGGGATAATCGGCTGGAATATCAACCTGTCGTTTTACAAATCGGCTTGCCTCCTGATGCCATTCACATTTAGCATCGGGAATAAATCTATTTTAATCATCCAAAACGTTTAACAACTCATACTCTAAAGCCGCAGGCATGACTAGGTTTTCGTGGATTTGGCATGTAGAATACAGCCTTTCAGGCCGGTGGCCGACCTAATAAACCGTCGCTTTATGTCCCTCGTGTGTCCATTAGGCGAATGACTCAGAAATATCAAGGCAGAAAAATATTTATAATGAAGCAAATACGAAATTTCTCCATTATTGCTCACATTGACCACGGTAAGTCGACGTTATCTGACCGTATTATTCAAATTTGTGGCGGCTTAACAGATCGTGAGATGGCAGAACAAGTGCTGGATTCAATGGATCTTGAGCGTGAGCGTGGTATCACCATTAAGGCCCAAAGTGTTACCTTGGATTACAAGGCGAATGATGGGCAACTCTATCAATTAAACTTTATCGATACGCCGGGGCATGTTGATTTCTCATATGAAGTTTCCCGCTCACTAGCTGCCTGCGAAGGGGCGTTGCTGGTGGTTGACGCGGGACAGGGAGTGGAAGCCCAGACGTTGGCTAACTGTTATACCGCGTTGGATATGGATCTAGAAGTTGTTCCTGTTCTGAACAAAATCGATTTGCCGGCGGCAGAGCCTGAGCGTGTAGCGGAAGAGATCGAAGATATCGTCGGTATTGATGCTACTGATGCAGTGCGTTGTTCAGCCAAAACGGGTGTCGGCGTACAAGATGTCATTGAGCGCTTGGTTAAAGAGATTCCTGCGCCGGAAGGCGATCCTGATGCGCCATTACAGGCTCTTATCATTGACTCATGGTTTGATAATTACCTTGGTGTTGTCTCCCTGGTGCGGATTAAAAACGGCACTTTACGTAAGGGTGATAAAATCAAGGTGATGAGTACCGGTCAGGTGTATAACGCCGATCGCCTTGGCATTTTCACCCCTAAGCGTGTTGATCGTGATGTATTAGATTGTGGCGAAGTGGGCTGGTTAGTTTGTGCAATTAAAGACATTCTTGGCGCACCTGTCGGGGATACTTTGACATTGGCCCGTCAACCTGCGGAAAAACCACTTCCGGGCTTTAAAAAAGTGAAGCCGCAAGTTTATGCAGGGCTGTTCCCTGTTAGTTCTGATGACTATGAAGCGTTCCGTGATGCACTAGGTAAATTGAGTCTGAATGACGCTTCACTATTTTATGAGCCAGAAAGTTCTTCTGCATTGGGTTTTGGTTTCCGCTGCGGTTTCCTTGGTCTGTTGCATATGGAGATTATTCAAGAACGTCTGGAACGTGAATATGATCTCGACCTTATTACCACGGCGCCAACGGTTGTGTATGAAGTGGAGACAACTAGCCGCGATATTGTCTATGTGGATAGCCCCTCTAAACTACCACCGCTGAATAATATTGAAGAGCTGCGTGAACCAATTGCTGAGTGCCATATGTTGTTGCCTCAGGAGTACTTGGGGAATGTCATTACCTTATGTGTTGAGAAACGCGGGGTGCAAACCAACATGGTTTACCACGGTAAACAGGTTGCACTGACTTACGAAATACCGATGGCAGAAGTGGTTTTGGACTTCTTCGATCGATTGAAATCTACCTCTCGCGGTTATGCTTCACTGGATTATAATTTCACTCGTTTCCAGTCATCTGATATGGTTCGTGTGGATGTATTGATTAACGGTGAACGAGTTGATGCATTGGCGTTGATTACTCACCGTGGTAATGCGCAGTACCGTGGCCGGGAGCTGGTGGAGAAGATGAAAGAACTTATTCCTCGTCAGCAGTTCGATATCGCAATTCAGGCTGCGATTGGTAATCATATTATTGCTCGCTCAACAGTGAAGCAATTGCGTAAAAACGTCTTGGCGAAGTGTTATGGTGGTGACGTCAGCCGTAAGAAAAAGCTATTGCAGAAACAGAAAGAGGGTAAGAAGCGTATGAAACAAGTGGGTAACGTTGAGTTACCACAGGAAGCTTTCTTAGCCATTCTTCATGTTGGTAAAGACAATTAATAAGCTTGTAAGGAGTCTAAATGGCTAACACTTTTGCCCTGATCCTAACGTTGGCAACGTTAGTCACCGGCATTATTTGGTGTATTGATCGTTTCAAATGGGCACCAGCGCGCAAGAAAAAACTTGCCAGATTGCAAGAGTTGACAGAAGGTACAATGGATCAGGAGCATCTAGCTGAAACTATTAACAAGCCAACATGGGTAGATACTTGTTCATCTATTTTTCCTGTGTTAGCCGTGGTTCTGATCCTGCGCTCTTTTGTTTATGAGCCTTTTCAGATTCCATCGGGTTCCATGATGCCAACTTTATTGATTGGTGATTTCATTCTGGTGGAAAAATATTCATACGGACTGAAAGATCCTATCACTCAAACAACATTGATTAAGACCGGCGAACCAAAGCGTGGTGATGTTGCTGTATTTAAATACCCGTTGGACCCCAGTTTTGACTACATCAAACGGGTGATTGGTTTACCGGGCGATAAAATTATTTATGATCCGGCAAAGAAAGAGCTGCGTATTTTTTCTAATTGCAGCAAAACAGGGAATTGTCAGGAAGAATTACCGGTTTCTTACGGTTCACTATTCCCAAGTGAGTGGACAATGCAGCAGTATGGTGTCGATTCCAAGGGTGAAAGTCTGAAGAAGGTAGGTGTTTTCCAAATCCCCGTTGAAGAAACGTTGCCGCCTTACAGTATGCGGCAGGGTGAACGGATTGAAAATTTGGGCGCGGCAACTCACCATATTTTGGAGATTCCAGGTGTACTATCGGTACCTAATTTCCGTCAACCTGGCTTGCCAGAGGGAATGTGGATTGTGCCCGAAGGCCACTATTTTATGATGGGTGATAACCGTGATAATAGCGCTGATAGCCGTGTATGGGGTTTTGTCCCTGAGAAGAATCTAGTTGGTCGAGCTTCCGCCATCTGGATGAGTTTTGAAAAACAGGAAGGGGAATGGCCTACCGGAGTTCGCTTCAGCCGTATTGGTGGAATTAATTAATATTTTTATATTAGCGAAGCATTAATTTTACTCACAGTGTAGAATGTCCTTTCAAACTTAATGACTGGCTCCTATAAGGGGCCAGTGCAAACGCAACAGTTTTGTCAGGGGTTTCTGTAACAGGTCTGTTGCGTGTGCGTTTTTATTTGACGAATTCTGACCGATATTGGTAGCACATGAATCCCATCGTAATTAACAGATTGCAGCGTAAGCTGGGGTACACTTTTGAGCAGCATGATCTGCTGATACAAGCGTTAACTCATCGTAGTGCCAGCAGTAAACATAATGAGCGGCTGGAATTTCTTGGTGACTCAATCCTGAGTTTTGTTATTGCCAATGCGTTGTATCATCGTTTTCCTCGTGTTGATGAGGGGGATATGAGCCGCATGCGCGCCACATTGGTGCGTGGTAATACACTGGCTGAATTAGCAAGGGAATTTGAATTAGGTGAATGCCTTCGTTTAGGGCCGGGGGAACTGAAAAGCGGCGGCTACCGTCGTGAATCAATACTGGCTGATACCGTCGAAGCATTGATTGGTGCGATTTTCCTTGATAGTGATATCCAGACTATTGAAAGAATTATCCTGAGATGGTACGAAACCCGCTTGAATGAAATCAGTCCTGGCGACAAACAGAAAGATCCGAAAACCCGTTTACAGGAATATTTGCAGGGGCATCATCTGCCTCTGCCGTCATATCTGGTTGTTATGGTTCGTGGTGAAGCTCACGACCAAGAATTTACTATTCACTGTCAAGTGAGTGGTATCGAACTGCCAGTTAAAGGAACAGGCTCTAGCCGTCGCAAAGCGGAACAGGCAGCGGCTGAGCAAGCATTAAAACAACTGGAGCTTGAATGAGCGAACAAGAAACCTATTGCGGATTTGTTGCAATAGTTGGACGGCCTAATGTGGGGAAATCCACGTTGCTGAATCAGCTTTTAGGTCAAAAAGTGTCTATCACTTCCCGTAAGCCGCAAACGACCCGTCACCGTATTATGGGTATCCATACGGAAGGGGCTTATCAGACTATTTATGTGGATACGCCGGGATTACATATTGAAGAAAAACGGGCGATTAACCGGTTGATGAACCGGGCGGCCAGCAGTTCTATCGGTGATGTGGAGTTGGTTATTTTTGTTGTCGAAGGGACTCATTGGACCCCGGATGACGAAATGGTACTGAACAAACTGCGTAATCTGCGTTGTCCGGTTTTACTGGCTATCAATAAAGTGGATAACGTAACGGATAAAACCAGTTTGTTGCCACATATTGGTTTTATCAGTAAACAGATGAGTTTTCTTGATGTTGTCCCGATGAGCGCTGAAAAAGGCATGAATGTTGATACGATTGCCAAAATTGTGCGCGGATATATACCGAAAGCGACTCACCATTTCCCGGAAGATTATATTACTGACCGTTCTCAGCGGTTTATGGCTTCTGAAATCATTCGAGAAAAGCTTATGCGTTTTCTTGGTGATGAATTGCCATATTCTGTCACGGTTGAAATTGAGCAGTTCGTGGCGAATGAACGCGGTGGTTACAATATCCACGGCTTAATTTTGGTTGAGCGTGAAGGCCAGAAGAAAATGGTTATTGGTAATAAAGGCAGTAAAATCAAGACCATTGGTATTGAGGCCCGTCAGGATATGGAAAGGCTGTTTGATGTAAAAATCCACTTAGAACTGTGGGTTAAAGTTAAAGCGGGTTGGGCTGATGATGAGCGAGCGTTACGTAGCTTGGGTTACGTCGATGATTTGAAATAAGGCATCCCTGTGGACGGTTGGCAACGTGTTTTTGTTCTTCATGGGCGTCCTTACAGTGAAACGAGTCTGTTACTGGATCTATTCACTGAAAATGAAGGGCGAATTAGCGTGTTGGCAAAAGGTGCGCGTAGCCGTCGTTCCAATTTAAAAGGCTGCTTGCAGCCCTTTACCCCATTGCTGGTTCGTTGGAGTGGGCGGGGGGCAATTAAAACGCTGCGCGATGCAGATCCTATCTCTCTGGCCCTTCCTCTTACCGGCAGTGTGTTGTACAGCGGCTTATATATCAATGAATTGTTGTCAAGAGTGCTTGAACAGGGAACGGCTTATCCCGCCTTATTCTTTGATTATCTGCAATGTTTGCAGATTCTTGCCGCCAGTGAATATACACCGGAATATGCATTACGTCGGTTTGAACTAGCGTTGCTGGCAAATCTTGGTTATGGCGTTGATTATCTTCATTGTGCGGGCAGTGGTGAACCTGTCGCCGACACGATGACCTACCGTTATAGAGAAGAAAAAGGATTTATCGCTAGTTTGGTTGTTGATCATTACAGTTTTACCGGACGCGAATTAAAATCACTGGCGACTCGTGAATTCCCTGATTCTGCGACATTAAAGGCAGCAAAGCGTTTCACACGTATTGCATTAAAACCTTATCTGGGTGGCAAACCTTTAAAAAGTCGTGAATTATTTCGGCAGTTTGTACATCAGAAGCCAGAAAAGAAAGAAAATTAATGAATTTGTTTCTCTTCAAGATGGAAAGTGTAAACTTGTCATATTCTAATATGACTACAGGAGATAAATATGGCTGAAGTATTATTAGGCGTTAATATCGATCATATTGCGACGGTGCGCAATGCCCGCGGTACCAATTATCCTGATCCGGTTCAAGCGGCTTTTGTTGCGGAACAAGCGGGAGCCGATGGTATTACCATTCATTTGCGTGAAGATCGCCGTCATATTACCGATCGGGATGTAGAATTGTTGAAGAAAACCATCCAGACTCGGATGAACCTTGAAATGGCCGTGACAGATGAAATGGTGGATATTGCCTGTCGTATTAAACCTGAATTTTGCTGTTTGGTGCCTGAAAAGCGGCAGGAAGTGACAACAGAAGGGGGCTTAGATGTTATTGGTCAGAAAGATAAGGTTGCTGCGGCGGTTAAGCGTCTATCTGATGCGGGTATTCTTGTCTCGTTATTTATTGATGCGGAACATCGACAAATTGATGCGGCTAGTGAAGTTGGCGCACCTTTCATTGAAATTCATACTGGTGCTTATGCCGATGCGGAAAATGAAGTAGAACAGGAAAAAGAGTTTCATCGTATTAAAGAAGCGGCGACTTATGCAGCGAGTAAAGGTCTAACGGTGAATGCGGGTCATGGGCTGACATATCATAATGTACAACGTATTGCTGCACTGCCAGAAATTTATGAGTTGAATATTGGTCATGCCATTATTGGACGTGCGGTATTCAGTGGTTTGACCGCTGCTGTGGCAGATATGAAAACCCAAATGCGGAAAGCTCGCCGTTAATGGCTATTATTGGGTTAGGTACAGATATTGTTGAAATTGCCCGTATTGAAAGGGTTGTCGAGCGCTCAGGCGAGCGCTTGGCAAAACGCATTCTCAGTGAATTAGAATGGGAACAATATCAGCAACATGAAAAACCGGTTCGTTTTTTGGCTAAACGCTTTGCGGTAAAAGAAGCCGCAGCAAAGGCATTAGGAACGGGTATCCGTAATGGGCTGGCATTTAATCAGTTTGAAGTGGTCAATGATGCACTGGGAAAACCGATTTTGCGGCTCTATGGCGCGGCCGCAGCGTTGGCTCAGCAATTGGGGGCGACCTCTTTGCATGTGACATTAGCTGATGAGCGCCGCTATGCCTGTGCGACCGTTATTCTTGAGCGTTGATTTCAGATTTTATCTGCATGATGAAGTAATACAAATTTATCCCACAGTTGTTCTTCTGTTTCTTGTCGGTCTGGATCGGTAATAATAGTATTATTTATCGGACAGACTGATTGACAGGTTGGAGCATCGTAATGACCGATGCATTCGGTGCAACGGTCGGCATCAATCTCATAAATTTCATCTCCCATCGATATAGCCTGATTGGGACATTCGGGTTCACACATATCACAATTGATACAGCTTTTTTTGATTAATAACGACATTTCAATAAATTAACTTTTTCTTTACTTTATATTCAGTGTGTTATCGCCGGTTCTTATTCCGTTCTATTACACACTGGTTATATTGCTACACAGTATAAATTACATGGAAAAACGAAGTCTAGCACGATATAAGTCTAGCACTACATAATAGCATCTTTTGTTTTTCACATCGGCGATGATAGCCACTCTGTTACATTCGATGCAATGAGTCTCAGGTTGTTTCATTCATAAAATGATTGAGGCCGGGTTTTGTCTTAATGCCGGCCTTTTATTAATTACGATAATGGGTTAATCGGTCATGCTTTATAAAATTAATACCCTATTGCTCTAAAAAATGCTATAACATCAGCATCTAAACCGGTAGGACTTCTAAAACATCGAAACTGGCTCTGATTTTCTATCATTACTGAGAATATCCCGGCTGCTTCAGGAGTATGGCCAGAGTGAGTTAATGTGATATTTAAACATTTATTCGGGAATGGTATTGGAAAATAATTTAAATACCCGGCGTTAGTAGATAAACTACCGTTAACTAGTGCAATTCCCCACATTTCAATTAAACCTGAAGGTAATTTTTGCCAGCCAGCTTGAGCTAAGTTTGCGGTGAAAAACGACATATCTGGAATCTGATTAATTCTAGTTCCCACTTCCCGTTTTGCAGCTTCATTTAAACCTAAATTTTTCACAAACGCATTTTTATCATAAATATCTGCGCCGTTTTGTGCTTTTTCTAATGCGGAGTCAGAAATTTTAGTTATAATTTTTTGTTCTAATGCTCTATTTAATTGAGTAGTAAGTTTTGCGGTATCACCATCATCCAAAACATCACTGCCAGATTCTGTCGCGATAAAATCAGCTACGACAGAGGATATAGTTGATGACTGACGTAATGCTTTATTTAACACATGACGGGAAATTCTATCGTTTTCTGGAAACCCAGTTTTTAAACTTTGCTCTCCTTCATATACTGCTTGGCTCACTACATTAGCGTTATTTTCAATAGAAAACGCTTTAAAATCATTTTTGGGATTCATATATATTTTCCTAAAATTCAATGGTGAGTTTTATGGATAACATCTTGAATTATTGTAGGGATAATTTCTCAACGCTCATAGTTTAGAGATGATAAAAAATAATTAAATATCTTTATATCTTATGGGGTTAATTATTTTTCGTATATTTTAAGTGATAAATAATTCAACATATTTCAATTGAGAATATATTGAAATAATTAATTTTTCCTTGCGGGAATTATTTTAAATAATTTCCATATTGAAAAGTTTGTTCTAGAAAGTAAATTTCGATGATTGGTAATGTAACTAATGTTGCATGAGTTAAAAAATATTGACGGAGAATGGATTGTATGATGACAGAATATTTATCATTGTAGGATTAGCAATAATACAATAATTAAGGCCGGATTCTGCCTGAATCTCGGCCTTTTTATTAATTACGATAATGGCACAACTGGCCAGTTAATTTTTAGGGCTTTATCAAAATAATTATAAAATTTAAGATAGATAACAATTATTAGCGTTGAAAGTTAGTTATTAGATATCCCTACTACAAATATGCGTACAGGAGGAAAGGTTGTATCGCGAGACTGCCAGTGTGATATTATTACTAGGTTTTCTTTATTGATTTTTAATATCTCAGCTCCTTCACCATAGTTACCTCCACTGATATATCCTCCCATGCTGGAAAGTATAGCATGAGGTTCATAAGAGTATGCAATTGGATATGTGATAGTGAATGTTCCCTCGTTACCTAAACTAGGAGCCTTTGCATATACAGATTGGAATAAGATATATTTTCTCTCTGAACCGATGAAAAATGGAATTTTAAAAGTCATGAAATTACCCCCTTGTGTAAACAGAGGAGTACCTGCTAATAATAATTCCAATAAACCGAGATTTTTCACAAACTCATTTTTATTAGGAATATCTGCCCCATTTTTTGTTTTTTCCAATGCGAAATCGGGAATTTTAGTTATAATTTTTTGTTCTAACGCTTTATTTAATTGTGCAGTTAGTTTGGCTATATTACCATCATCCAAAACATCACTGCCAGATTCTGTCGCGATAAAATCAGCTACAACAGAGGATATAGTTGACGACTGACGTAATGCTTTATTTAATACATGACGGGAAATTCTATCACTTTCTGGAAACCCAGTTTTTAAACTTTGCTCTCCTTCATATATTGTTTGGCTAACTACATTAGCGTTATTACCAATAGAAAACGCTTTAAAATCATTTTTTGGATTCATATATATTTTCCTGAGGTTCAATGGTGAGTTTTATAGATAATATCTTAAATTATTGTGGAGATAATTTCTCAACGCTCATAGTGTAGAGATAAAGAGAAATAATTAAATATCTTTATGGATTATAGGGTTAATTGTTTTTCGTATATTTTAAGTGATAAATAATTTAATATATTTCAATTGAAAACGCATCGGAATAATTAAATTTTATTTTATGTAAATCATCTTAAATAATTTCCATATTGGAAGGTTTGTTATGGAAATTAAATCTCGATGATGGGTAATGTAACTAATATCGCATGAGTTAACAAATATTGACGGGAAATGGATTGTATGATGACTGAATATTTACCATTGTAGTATTAGCAATAATAAAATAATTAAGACCGGATTCTGTTTGAATCCCGGTCTTTTTGTTAATTACGATAATGGCTTAATTGGCCAGTCAATTTCTGGTGCGTTTGAAGTGTCAACCCGGTTAAGCATCACGCGGTATTTTTTCCATTCTTTGAGTAATAGCATCTCTTCGTCTGTTGCTATATCAAGTTCTACTGCATCAGAAAGTGGAGTTATTTTTTCATTTGCAAGAGATATAAATTGTGTTTTTTGGCTTTCCGCTATAAATATCAATTCCTCTTTTGTTGGTGGTGGGATATTTTCCCAGCAAGGAAGACCATCTTCACCAGAGGAAAGTATTTTTCCTATGGGTGGGATTCCTGAAAACTCATTGAATATATCATCAGTTACAGGTAAAGGGTCATTTGGCCATGAGCCAGCTTCAATATAATTCTGTTGTAATAATAGTGGATAAAATGCTCTATTTAATGCACTGAATACATAGTTTTTATCGTTCATAAATTCTGCCAATTTTAATTAAATAATCATCATAATGAATTAATTGTTTTTAATTAATATCCTATCGCCCTAAAATAGGTATAAACATCAAGTGCATAAGGGGTAGAACTTCTATAACATTTGAACTGACTTTGATTTAATACGGATGCCCCGAATATTCCTGCTGATCCGGGGTCCCAATCATTGTGAGTTAACGTGATGCTAAAACATTTATTTGGGAATGGTATTGGAAAGTTATTAATATATCCGCCATTAGGATTTCCACCGAGAGAAACTATTGCTATTCCCCACATTTCAATTAAACCTGAGGGTAATTTTTGCCAACCATTCTGAACCAAGTTTGAGGTGAAAAATGACATATCTGGAATTTGATTAACTCCGGTTCCCACTTCCCGTTTTGCCGCTTCATTTAAACCTAAGTTTTTCACAAACGCATTTTTATTTGGAATATCCGCGCCGTTTTGCGTTTTTTCTAGTCTTTTATTGGCGTTATCATTTACATCGGAAACAAGCTTCTGAGTTGCAGCCAGTGTATTGCTATTGCCAACCACATTTGTAAGCTGAATAATACCTTTCTGTGTTAATGAGGCGTCGGGAATTTTTGTTGTAATTTTTTTTTCTAACGCTTTATTTAATTGTGTAGTGAGTTTGGCTATATTACCATCATCTAAGACATCACTGCCAGATTCTGTCGCAATAAAATCAGCGACAACAGAGGCTATTGTGGACGACTGGCGTAATGTTTTATTTAATATATGAGAGGTAATATTTTCTGGAGGAAATCCAGTTTGTAAATTCGGACTTTTTTCGTATATTTCTTGACTGGCTACATTAGCATTATTGCTAGTAGAAAACGCTTTAAAATCATTCTTAGGACTCATACATATATTCCTTAAGTAAATAATATTCTTTTATAATTAACATATTGAGTTATAGTACAGGTAATTTATCGAGATTGATTTCAATTATAGTCTACGCCAAAAAGAGGATAATAAGATTACATTATTAATCAATCGATTGATTGTTTGTATGTGGCTGACGGTAATAAATCGTTTAACGTCTTGTAATAGAAAGCATATTCAAAGTTTTTTTATTTTACATTTGTAAATTATTTTATCTTGTCTATTTTGTCAATTTTCAAACGGTTTTAACAAGTTTTATTAAAATAGATGGTGTCAGAATAGTGGTTACGAAAATAGTATTGTTTTGTCTGTTGATTGAATTATTATATTTTTTTTGTTTGTTAGATAAATATTTCTATCAAATAGAGGAATAAGTTTTTTGCTAAAAAATAAAATGGGAAAAGGGCTGCTATGCAGCCCATAATTTTAATCAGCAATATAAATTTCTGTAATATCAGGACAATCCTCTTGGTTTACTATAGATAACCTCAGCCCTGCATCTGACGAATGCACAACGAGCCATCCTTTTGAACCATACCCTGTACCAACCAAAATATTATCGATCGGAGGCATTTGTAAAGGTAAAAATATACCTTGGCTAACAGTACGTAAATATATACATCGTCCTCGTATATCCTGACTCAGTGATATGCTACTTCCTTTGTCTCCACCGGCTCCTATTTTCCGCCACCACTGATTAGGGCCTTTCTTTTGATATCGCTCGTCAACTTCCGCACGTGAAAACGCCCCCACATCTCCGGCTACCAGATTGATGTCTTCAGTTAGCGCTTTGCCGTTAATTCTCCTGCTATTAGGAACCGCGTTTCTTGCCAATGTTACGGTGTCTGATAAACCAAGTTCATTTACGGTAGGTTTGTTTTTTGTTGTATAAATATTAGTCCAATCTTCTTCAAATCCATAATTATCGCGCGCCGAGCGATAAGCAATCCCCCCGTTTTTGTAATGCACTTTCAACTGAAAAGCCGGACAACTCCCAACTCCATTATAGAAGTGAACAACATGATCACTAAATTTCGAATTCAGTAAGTCATATGACCCTGAATCTACGTTCCACGGGACCTGGTTATCAACAGAATATTTTCCTGTTAATCCAAGCCTAAATGCCCCTACATCACCAGCCCCTAAATTGATATCTCCAGTCAACACCTTACCATTAATTTTCCTGCTATTCGGTACAGCGTTTTTCGCCAAATTGACGGTTTCCAACAAATCGAGATTTTTCACAAACTCGTTTTTATTGGGAATATCTGCCCCATTTTGGTTTTTGGCTAATTTATTGTTAGCATTATCATTTACATCAGAAACAAGCTTCTGAGTTGCAGCGAGTGAATTACTATTACCAACCACATCGGTAAGCTGAACAATACCTTTTTGAGTTAATGAGGCATCGGGAACCTTTGGTGCCATTTTCTGTTCCAGAGCATTATTTAATTGAGCGTTGAGTTTCTCTATATTTCCGTCATCCAGAACATCATTGCCAGATTGTGTCGCGATAAAATTAGCGACTACAGAGGATATCGTGGATGATTGACGTAATGCTTTATTTAATATATGGGTGGTAATACCATCGGGTTCAAACCCAGTCTTCAAATTTTGACTCTCTTCATATTTTTCTTGGCTTGCTACATTGGCGTTATGACTAATAGAGAAAGCCTTAAAATCATTTTTAGGACTCATAGTATACTCCTTAAATTAAGTAATAAACTTTATAGATAATATATTGAATTATTGTAAAAGTGATTCCTTATTTAATGCGCTGAATGCATGGTTTTATCGGTCATGATTTTTTGCCATATTAATTAAATGATCATGGCAAGTTGATTTTTATTAAATTAATATCCTATCGCCCTAAAATACGCGCCAACAGGCGTAGGATGATTAGTAGGGCTTCTATAACATCGGAATTGACTCCGATCTACTACGTGTACTGAACATATTCCAGAATCTTGAGGATTATAACCACCGTTAGCTAACACAATATTTAAACATGCGTTCGGAAATGGTATTGGGAAATTATTTAAATACCCGGCCTCCATAGAACCATAGCCGTGAACTAGTACAAACCCCCACATTTCAATTAAACCCGAAGGTAATTTTTGCCAGCCGGTAGAACTTAGATTTGCGTTGAAAAACGACATATCTGGCACCTGATTAACGCCAGTTCCTATTTCCCGTTTTGCAGCTTCATGTAAACCTAAGTTTTTCATAAATGCATTTTTATTAGGAATATCTGCGCCATTTTTTGCTTTCTCTAAGGCGGAGCTGGAAATTTTAGTGATAATTTTTTGTTCTAACGCTCTATTTAATTGTGTGATGAGTTTAACAATATCTCCATCATCCAGAACATCATCGCCAGATTGTGTCGCGATAAAATCAGCCACGGCTGAGGCTATTGTTGATGATTGACGTAATGCTTTATTTAACACATGAGTAGTAATATCTTCTGGTGGAAACCCGGTTTGTAAATTCTGACTTTTTTCATATTCTTGTTGACTCACTATGTTGGCATTATTATTAATAGAAAAAGCTTTAAAATCATTCTTGGGACTCATATACACTTTCCTTAAATAAAATAATGTTCTGTTATAATTAGCATGTTGAGTTATAGTATAGGTAATTTTTTGAGATTGATTTCAATTATAGTCTACTCCAAAAAGAGGATAATAAGATTATATTATAACTTAAGCGATTGATTATTTATGTATGACTGATGACAATAAATTGTTTAACATATTGTAATCGAAAGCATATTCAAGATGTTTATGTTTTATACCTGAAGATTATTTTATCTTATTTCTTCCGGTGATTTTAATAATGGTTTTCACAAGTTTTATTAAAATACAGGGTGTAAAAATAGCAGCTACGAAAGTATTATTATTTTATCTATTGGTTAGGTTATTATATTTTTCTATGTTTTTTCCATAGATATAGATGTTATCTCCTGAAAAATAAAATAAAAAAAGGGCTGCCATGCAGCCCATAATTCTAATTATAAATCATATTTGACCGGATTGAGACGCCAAAAGCATAGGAAATCGACCGGTCAAAATAGTCATTATTATTACTGAAAAAAAGATTGGGGATAGAATAATGCCCAGTCTTGATAATTGTATTATTCTGGTATTTGTGGCCACTCAATATCTGAAACCATTGAGGTATCAACACGGCTCAGTAATACCACATACTTCTTCCAGGCAAGTAATAATGCCTTCTCTGCGTCTGAGGCCATCTCAGTCTCAATAGCATATTGTAATAAAATGATAGCTTCATTAGCTTGTTGGCGAAGAATGACACGTTGTTGTTCTGCTTGTTTCATCTGATTGGCTTTTTGAGCTTCAATATCTGTTGCCCATTTTTCGCCATCCCACTTATCAAAATCGGTGCTTGGTTGTTTGAATGTCAGTGTTTTTGGTAATTCACCCGGTTCAATGATTTCCTTTTGTTCCCCTGTTTGGGTGTTGTAAGCTATTTTCCCTCGATAATCTGGCACCATTTGCCAGCCGGTTAAATCAGGTAAACGACAGGCGATATATCCCTCTTGGGTTTCAGGTGGCGCGTCTGTGCAAGAGTTGGCGGGAAGGCCGATACCAACGGGAAGATACTCATCAGAACTGTTTAAATATTCCAGCGTAATCGCATCGTAATTAAATACAACGATACTTCCGGCACTGATGGCAATATTATTTTTATCCAGTACAGCCTTATTCATCATGCAATCCTCACAATGTAATTAAATGCCACGTTTCGTGGACGTGTTTCTATTCCCGTTGAAGCGGCAATCGCATTATCCATATAACCGTAACCACCAGATCCCATTCCGATAGCGATGCCTATTCCACGAGGATCAATGCCGTAGTTAACGTTCTGGTAGATACTATTGAGAATACGGCCTGCTGCACCCACTCCGTCGGTTCCACCATTTGAGTTGGACCACATCCGAACAACCCTGTGACTATGTGGAGCAATATCTGCTAGTTGCCAGGATAATAGATATCGACCAATATCCACTCCACGCCCATCATCCCAGCCCCGGATAAATTCACCCCGTAAATCGGGTAATCTACCGGTAGGATAAGCTTGCGCTAATTTTGGATATAAAGTTTGATCAAAGATTGCTCCATTGCATTTCACCCACCCACTTGGTGGTATGTCAGTCGGCCAAGGAAGTGGTATTCCTACCGGGATTTCGTCAAGTACCAACGTGCTCATTATGCTGCCCTCATCATATAGTTAAACGCTAGGTTATGTGGCTTTGATGCCCCTATATCGGTCATCCGCCACTAAGATAAACTTCCGCTAATTTTGGATATAAAGTTTTGTCGAAGATCGCTCCATTATATTTCACTCACCATTCTGTGGTATGCCAGTAGACTAAGGCGGTGATACACCTACCGGAATTAACTTTTCCAATAAGCTTCGGTTTTTCACAAGTACATTTTTATTAGGAATATCTGCAATATTTTTTGATTTTTCCAATGCGTAATTGGGAATTTTAGTTATGATTTTTTGTTTTAACTCTCTATTTAATTGAGTGTTGAGTTTAGTGATATCGCCATTATCGAGAACACGATCACCAGATTGTGTCGTGATGAAATTAGCCAAAACAGAGACTATTGTTGACGATCGACGTAATAGCTTATTTAATAAATAAGTGGGGACATTATCTGGTAGAAACCCGGAATACAAACTCAGGATTTTTTCGTATTTTTCTTGATTTACTACATTAGCATTATTGCTAGTAGAAAAATCCTTAAAATCATTTTTGAGACTCATATACTTTCCTCAAATTAGGTTATGTATTTATAGACCATACCTTGAGTTGTTGTAAAGATAGTGTCCGTTAATTTATAATTTAAGATGTTAATTATTTATATGTAATTGGTAGTAATAAATAGTCAATATTTTTAATCGAAAATATACCTAAGGTATTAATGTTTTGTTTCTACTAACTATCTTTGATGGTTTATATATGGAAAGATTTATATTGGAGGTTGAGATAAAAGGTGTGGCAGGAAAAATAAAAAATTTATATGTATGATTTTTATCTCTGATTCTTATGATTTCGCTTTAATTATATTTTTCATTGCTGTTATAGTTGCTTGAGGGTTTTTATGACAGATGGTGGTGGGTGGGCACTTCCAATGGCTGCATTACCCAACGGAACATTGAATAGTTTTAAGACTTGGGTAGCTGGTAAAGCTGTCGATTATCTTGGAAATGAAATCAAATTATCTGCTGATGCCTATGTAGTTGGACAATATCTTGCAATCGGTTTTTAATTTATATTTTAAAATGAATAATAAGCCGAACTTTTTTCGGATTATTATTCATTTAAAGGAAATGTAATGAATGTCATAGAATAGGGTTGTATTATATATTCGGTTATTAATTTCTGGGTGTTTTATCAGCAATAAATATATAAAACAATCTCGGGTATATATTCCCAATGGATTAATAAGAAAATATATCTGGAAAACAGGTAAAATAAATCGTTATAATTGTCCCTGATGTAATCAAATGAGATACCGCAGTGATTGAAATATATAGTGATGAATATTGGATGCAGCAGGCCATCGAACGGGCAATAAAGGCGTGGGAACAGGGGGAAATACCTGTTGGCGCTATATTGGTTGCTGATAATAAAATCATCTCGGAAGGTTGGAATCAGTCTATTATCGCGCATGATCCCACCGCTCATGCTGAAATTATTGCGTTACGCAAAGGGGGAGAACAGTTACACAATTATCGTTTAATAAATACCACCTTATACGTCACGCTTGAGCCTTGCATTATGTGCGCCGGCGCTATGATACATAGCCGAATACAGCGGTTGGTTTATGGCGCCAGTGATATGAAAACTGGCGCCGTAGGTTCTTTGGTTGATATATTGCGCCATCCTGGCATGAATCATCAAATTGATATTACCAGCGGCGTGCTTGCTGAGGAATGTTCGACGATGTTGAGCGCTTTTTTCAAACAACGTCGGCAACAACATAAAGCATTAAAAGCCGCCAGGAAACAGCAGGAAGACAATCAATAGGCATTCTTGATTCACTCTTTTAGTACCCATATATGGTACTCGCCGTTTATCATCTCTGCGCCTTCCAGAATTTTTTCAAAGCCTGGGAACTTGTTATTCCATTCACCTATCTGGCGAATATATTGTAACCGGGGGGCATGTTCATCACCGAAACGTTCTCCCGGTAGGATGATTGGTATACCTGGTGGATAAGGAATGACACTAACAGCCGATATGCGCCCTGCCAGTTCATTAAGTGGTAAATGTTCAGTACGGCCTCCCATATGATCAAGGTGTGCTTGTCGGGGGAGTTTAACTATCTCAGGTAGTTGGCTAAATGATTTCTTTTGCTCAATATCCATTTCATATTTTTTTATATACCCAAATATTTTATCCGAAATATCTTTTAGCCCCATATTTTCATAATATTCAGGGTATTGCTTCGCGAGTTTTGGTAAACATTGTTTCAGTGAAGTATTTGCGTCATAGTGTTTCTTGAAATTCAATAATACATTGATCAATGTTCCCCATTTACCTTTGGTAACTCCGATAGAGAACAGGCAAAGAACAATAAAATCGGTGGTACGTGCTGGCACAATATCATGCTGACTGAGATAAGCGGAAAGAATTTCGGCTGGAATGCCATTTTCCAGCAATTCATCATTGTCATTCATTCCTGGGCATAAAATACCAACTTTCGTTGGATCTAGCAGGCACCATTCTTCTGATAGATTGGTAAACCCATGCCATTTTTCTCCCTCTTTTAATACCCAACAAGAAGGGTCCGTTGCCAATTGTTCTCTGTTTGCTTCATGGAAGGGAATTAATTTACCGCTGTCTGCGTTGATAATTTCTCTGGCATTCCAGGGTAAGAAGAACCAATCATCTTTTTGTTTAAATTGATGATGGATTTTTGCTAATGTCAGACGGAAGTCTACGGCTTCATTGATAGCGTTTTGTATCAATCTTTGCCCCTGCGGACCATCCATCATGGCCGCTGCAATTTCATTAGTGGCGATAAGCGAATATAGCGGTGAAGTTGTGGCGTGCATCATATAAGACTCGTTGAAACGGGAATGTTCAACGGGTTTTTTACCATTGCGGATATGGATATACGATGATTGTGATAGCGCCGCCAACATCTTATGCGTGGATTGAGTGGCAAATATTGTCGGGCTATTATTGTCAAAATCATTTGGGTCATCACGCATTGAGTAACGATGTTTATACATAGGATTAAAACGAGCATAAGCAAACCAAGCTTCATCAAAGTGAATTTGATCAACACTTTTTGCGAGTAAATCTTGTGCTTGTTCTGCGTGATAACATATTCCATCGTAAGTACAGTTGGTGATGACCGCATAAACAGGCTTATTGTCTACTGCGCACTCTTTTAGTGGGTGTTTATTAATGAGTTGTTGGATATATTCTGGTTGAAATTGATCTCTGGGAATGGGACCAATAATACCATAGCGGTTGCGTTGGGGAATAAGATATACGGGCAAAGCTCCGGTCATGATTAAACCTTGTCCAATAGATTTATGGCAATTGCGATCGCATATAACAATCTCTTTCTCACCAATAATGGCGCCCATGATAATACGGTTAGAACCCGAAGTACCGTTAAGAACGCAATAGCTTTGATGGGCGCCAAAAATCGTTGCGGCATATTCTTCTGACTCTTTAATAGCACCGGTATGATCTAGCAGTGAGCCAAGTATTTTTCTTTCTATTCCAATATCACTTCGGAATAGATTTTCCCCAAAGAAATTAATTAATTCTCTTCCTGCCGCCGTCTTAGTCAGTGCGACACCGCCTTGATGTCCGGGGGCAGTCCAGGAATATTCTGGTGATTCTTGGGTATATTGCAGTAATGCACGAGTGAAAGGAGGTAATAATTGAGCGTGATATTTCTTAATTAGCGAACCGGCGCGAGAAGCGATAAATCCAGCCGTATCTTCAAGCATCCAGACAAATTCATCTGCCAATCCCATGACTTCAAGTGTCAGCGTGTCGATGCTGGAATATTCCGCGGTCAACAATACCGGAATGGTTGTATTGTGTTTGCGTATTTCTTTCAGTAATTCTAAGACTTGTTTATGAGATTCGTAGTTATTATCTCCTGAAGTCCAATCAACAAAAATACAGCATAGTGAAGAATCAGAAGAAACTGTGGCTATGCCATCTTGGAATGTAGCAGCCAGGATAACAGCGAAATTGTTCTTTTTTAATGCTTCGATTAACTCTGTAAAAGCACGACCATTCGCAGTCGTCGGACTAAATACATGGCTGCTGACAACCATAATTTTGTTTTGTTCGTTAATATCTAAATTAATCATGATTTATCCTTTGGGAGAGATAGTGTCTTGACGAATTTAGTATGGTTAGTTGGATTAGTTGTCAAACATAATATAACTGAGGATATATAATGGCTGTAATTGACTGCTTAGGGCCTTATATTTGTTTACTTTTATTTTGGTTGGTTTTCTTGGGAAATTAGTTTTTTTCGATTTTCTTTGGCTTGTAAATATCCGACTAAACTAAGCTGATAACGGCGAATATTTTCAATATAGCGATATGCTTCATGTCCACGGGCATAACCATAGGCGGTATTTGTATAATATTTTTTCTGACTTAATAGCGGGAGCCGTTTTTTGACATCAAGCCAGCTATCAGGATTTCCTTTTTGTGATGCCGTCAGTTTACGGGCATCTAACATATGTCCATAACCCATATTGTAAGCAGCCAGTGCAAACCAGATACGCTCATCTTTAGGAATATTTTCAGGTAATCGTTTCATTAGATTTTGCAGATAGATTGCGCCGCCCTTAATACTCTCCTCTGGATCAAGGCGATCAACGACGCCTAACCCTTTAGCGGTCTGGCTGGTTAACATCATCAGGCCACGCACACCCGTGGGTGAGGTTGCCAGTGGGTCCCAATGTGACTCTTGCCAGGCAATGGCAGCGAGTAATTGCCAACTGATATCACCGGAATATTTTTCAAATAGTGGCCGATAGATGGGCAGGATATTATCAATGGCGCTGAGAAAAGAGAGTGTATCGAAATAGTCAAATGAGTGGACGTGACCAAAATATTTCTCCTCCAATCGGGGCATGACATTTTTTTCCGTTAGCTGGCTAAAAAAATCCAGCATGGCAGCGTAAAGGCTGTAGTCGTCAATGCGTTTTAAATACCATGTCAGCGGGTTATCTTCGCTCACATCAAAAGCGACGGCCAGATTAGGGTGAGTACGTTGTTGTAACGCGACATTAATCGAGTCACCTAACGTATAATCCAGTTTACCTTCTGATACCTGTTCCAGTAGTTCGCGAGTGTTATATTGTTGTGTTTCCTCCCATTCAAGCTCAGGGAAATTATCTGTCTTTAGCTTTTTCAATGTGCTGGCATGAGCAGAACCGGAAGCGACCAGCAGTTTACCTTTTAACTCTTTAAAAGAGCGAGGGCGTGGAGTTCCTTTGCGATAAATCAGTTGTTGGGATACAGAATAGTAAGCCGGACCTGCGCGGGTTTGAGCCAGCCTTTCTTGATGATAGGTCAAGCCGGCGGCCAGAAAATCAGCGTCGCCATTTTCTAGGTCGTCGAATAACTGATTGATATTTTTTCTGAATTTGATTTCCAATTTGACGCCAAGATAATCAGCAAAGCGTTGTGCCAGTTCGTAATCGAATCCATTTGGTTCTTTCTTACTGGTAAGGTGGATCAGAGGTGAGCTAATGGTGCTGATCCGTAGCTCTCCTCTGGTCATGATCCTGTTAATCTGCTCCTGCTGTTTATTCGGCCAACTGATGTTCAGACTGATGATGGCGGCAGAAAAAAGAGCGATAACAATGATAACGAAATAATTTATTTTTATATTATTCAATATGTTATCTCGGTGTAACGCGGTGTGGTGCTATGCGGAAACGCGCTATTTTATTATGGTTAAATTTCCAGTGACTGAGCATTTTGCGGAACAAAAACCGGCTGTGCAACCTAATTGATACTATTTACATGACTTGGACAAAGGACAATTGGCGGTAATAATCGTCACGCAAACGGTTTCGTCATGGGTGACAATCCTCTATAATGCACTCATTTCCCCTTAGGCATCTATTAAGCTTTGCTTCTAAGATGAGAGAATTGATTACTATGAAAATTCTACGTGGTTCACCTGCTTTATCTGCATTTCGTATCACTAAACTCCTTTCTGTGTGCCAAGAACAGCAACTTCCGGTCAATGATATTTATGCGGAATATGTTCATTTTGCAGAGATTAATGCACCTTTGAGTGATGTTGATTCAGCAAAGTTACAACAGTTACTGAAATATGGACCTTCGCTGGCTGAACATGAACCCCAAGGTACGTTACTGTTAGTGACGCCTCGTCCAGGAACGATTTCCCCGTGGTCTTCCAAAGCAACCGATATTGCTCACAATTGTGGTCTGTCCCAGGTCGTGCGTCTGGAGCGTGGCTTGGCTTATTACATCCAAAGTGGTGAAATGAGTGATGCACAGTGGCAAATATTGTCATCACTGTTGCATGATCGGATGATGGAAACGGTCTTTACTCAATTGGAACAGGCGGAAAAATTGTTTTCTCGTCAACAACCCGTTCCGTTAAGACGCATTGATATTCTGCAAGCAGGACGCAGCGCGTTGGAGCAAGCCAATACGGAGCTTGGATTGGCATTGGCCCCGGATGAAATTGATTATCTGATGGAGGCTTTCCAGAAATTAGGGCGCAATCCAACAGATGTTGAACTTTATATGTTTGCTCAGGCTAACTCTGAACATTGCCGCCATAAAATCTTTAATGCTGACTGGATTATTGATGGTCAGGAGCAGCCAAAATCATTGTTCAAAATGATTAAAAACACCTATGAGCAGACACCTGATTATGTTCTGTCAGCCTATAAAGATAACGCTGCTGTGATGGAGGGATCTTCTGTTGGCCGTTTCTTTGCCAGTGCAGAAAACGGTTCATATGATTACCATCAGGAGCAGGCCCATATTCTGATGAAAGTGGAGACGCATAATCACCCGACTGCGATTTCTCCTTGGCCGGGCGCATCGACAGGTTCTGGTGGTGAAATTCGCGACGAAGGGGCGACCGGCCGTGGCGCTAAGCCAAAAGCGGGTCTGGTGGGATTTTCAGTATCTAATCTGCGGATACCGGGTTTTGAACAGCCGTGGGAAGAGGATTTCGGTAAACCGGAACGCATTGTTAGCGCCTTGGATATCATGATGGAAGGCCCTTTAGGGGGCGCGGCATTTAATAATGAATTTGGTCGTCCGGCGTTGTTGGGTTATTTCCGTACCTATGAAGAAAAAGTCAACAGCCATAACGGCAGCGAATTACGTGGTTATCACAAGCCCATCATGCTGGCAGGCGGGATCGGTAATATCCGAGATGAACATGTCAAAAAGGGTGAAATTTCTGTTGGCGCAAAACTGATTGTGCTCGGTGGCCCGTCCATGAACATTGGATTGGGTGGTGGGGCTGCATCTTCTATGGCGTCGGGGCAATCCGATGCTGATCTGGATTTTGCTTCTGTTCAACGGGATAACCCGGAAATGGAGCGCCGTTGTCAGGAAGTGATCGATCGCTGTTGGCAGTTAGGTGAAAACAACCCGATTCTGTTCATTCATGATGTTGGTGCAGGTGGGCTTTCCAATGCCATGCCTGAGCTGGTCAGTGACGGTGGTCGCGGTGGACGGTTTGAGCTGCGCAAAATTCTTAATGATGAGCCAGGGATGAGTCCGCTGGAAGTCTGGTGTAACGAATCACAAGAGCGTTACGTACTGGCGGTTGCGCCGGAACAACTTCCGCTGTTTGAAGAGATTTGTCGGCGTGAGCGTGCGCCTTATGCCATTATCGGCGAGGCAACAGAAGAACGTCATTTACTGCTTAATGATGAACACTTTGATAATCAGCCAATCGATATGCCTCTGGATGTACTGCTAGGTAAAACGCCAAAAATGTTGCGTAATGTCAGTACATTAAAAGCCGGAGGTGAAAGCCTTGAACGCCGGGATATCGATCTGGCAGAAGCCGTTAAGCGCATTATGCATTTGCCGGCGGTGGCAGAAAAAACCTTCCTGATAACGATAGGCGATCGCTCTGTCACTGGCATGGTTTCCCGTGATCAAATGGTGGGTCCGTGGCAGATCCCGGTTGCGGACTGCGCTGTCACCACTGCCAGCCTTGATAGCTACTATGGCGAAGCGATGTCTATGGGGGAACGTGCGCCGGTCGCTTTGTTGGATTTTGCTGCTTCTGCCCGTATGGCTGTCGGTGAAGCTTTGACCAATATCGCTTCTGCTTATGTTCAGGATTTAAAGCGCATTAAACTTTCAGCGAACTGGATGTCTGCTGCGGGTCATCCTGGTGAGGATGCCGGTTTGTATGCGGCGGTTAAAGCGGTGGGTGAGGAGTTGTGCCCTGCGCTAGGGCTGACTATTCCGGTGGGTAAAGATTCCATGTCGATGAAAACCCGCTGGCATGAACAAGATGAAGAGCGTGAGATAACGGCGCCTTTGTCGCTGGTGATTACCGCTTTTGCCAGAGTGGAAGATGTACGTCGTACAGTAACGCCGGAGCTTTCCACCGATGAAGATAATGCATTGTTACTAATCGATCTGGGGCAAGGAAAAAACACACTGGGCGGTACCGCATTAGCACAAGTTTACCGTCAACTGGGTAATAAAACCGCGGATGTACGTAGTGCTGAGCAATTGGCTGGTTTCTTCAATGCGATTCAGCAACTGATTGCGGAACAAAAATTACTGGCTTATCACGATCGCTCTGATGGTGGTTTATTGGTCACGTTGGCTGAAATGGCTTTTGCCGGGCATTGTGGTATTGAAGCTGATATCAGTGTGTTTGATGAAGATATTCTGGCTGCGCTCTTTACAGAAGAGTTGGGCGCTGTAGTTCAGATTCGAGCATCGGATAGAGGATTTGTTGAAAACGTTTTGGCAGAACAGGGTCTGGCCGATTGCGTACATTATCTGGGGAAAGCCAAAGCAGGTGATGATTTTGTTATCTTTAGTGGCAACACTGAAGTATATCGCCAGAATCGCAGTACCTTGCGCTTATGGTGGGCAGAAACCACATGGCAAATGCAGCGTCTGCGCGATAACCCGGAGTGTGCAGATCAGGAACATCAGGCTAAACAGGATAATCAAGACCCTGGACTGAATGTAAAACTGACCTTTGATATTTCAGAAGATATTGCAGCGCCTTACATTTTGCAGCAGGTAAGGCCGAAAGTGGCTGTACTGCGTGAACAGGGCGTTAACTCCCATGTTGAAATGGCCGCGGCGTTCCACCGAGCAGGCTTTGAGGCGATTGATGTTCATATGAGTGATTTGTTGTCTGGACGTATTGGATTGAGCCAATTCCAGACACTGGTTGCTTGTGGCGGTTTCTCATATGGTGACGTATTGGGGGCAGGTGAAGGCTGGGCGAAATCAATTCTGTTCAATGAGTTTGTTCGTGATGAATTTGCCGCTTTCTTTGCACGGTCTGATACGTTGTCGTTGGGTGTTTGTAATGGTTGCCAGATGATGTCTAACTTGCGGGAGTTAATCCCAGGCGCTGAACATTGGCCGCGTTTTGTACGTAACCGTTCAGAGCGCTTTGAAGCGCGATTCAGTTTAGTGGAAGTGGCTGACAGCCCGTCACTGTTTTTGCAAGATATGGCAGGTTCTCGTATGCCGATTGCGGTTTCTCATGGGGAAGGGCAAGTGGAATTCCGTGATAGACAGCATCTTGAGATGCTTGAAAGCAACCGGTTAGTGGCTTTGCGTTATGTGAATAACTATGGTCAGGTTACGGAAAACTATCCGGCTAACCCAAATGGTTCAGTGAATGGCATTACCGCAGTTACCAGCCTTGATGGTCGGGCAACTGTGATGATGCCGCATCCAGAAAGGGTATCCCGCACGGTAAATAACTCCTGGCATCCGAATGAGTGGAGCGAAGATGGCCCGTGGATGCGACTTTTCCGTAATGCTCGTAAGCAGTTAGGATAAGTACCGCGGTGTAAGTAAATTGTGTCAGCCGGTTTTTCCGGCTGATAGTGTTCATTGGCTTCATTGTGATTCTTTGTTTCGTAACTGACGTGAGATCACAATTGAAGCCATTTATCTATTTATTTCAATTCATTTTGAAACGGTATTTGATTAGTCAAAAAATATTCATTAAATGGAACATACGAGGCATCATAGTCTAAATAAGTTTTCTACTGGAAGTGATAACCGGATTGATTGCCTACATTTTCTAACTCAAAAACCGAATCTGAGTTTACATGCTTCTGAATTGATTGTTTTTAAACATATCTAAGGTTATATGTGTAAAAATAGGCTGTAAGAAATGAAACTCAGTCTATTTTAAACATTGTATTTACCATCCTAAATAATAATCATCAGCTAACCAGCATGGTCTGTTTAAATGAAACCATTCTTGTAAAAGATTTTCTGTTACACAAAATGCCCCTTCTGTCCACCCTTGTTGACTTGAATAAGCTTCACCAATGATATGAATTGATTCATCGCATATAGGGCGGCGCATATAAGGCATTACCTCATTAACATAAATTCCTGCATGCCAGGCATGATAGCCGCCGCCATAAGGATCTTGAGACCAATCTTTAATTCGTGCAATATAAGGGGGTGGAATTTTTATTCCATGTAGTTCTTCAACTTGGCTCATAGCTTCATCAATTGAGTTTTTAGAAGCTTTATTATTTGGCACAAATATTTTTTCAATTTTTTCTTTCGATAGTTAGTCATGTTGGTTTCCTTTTTGCGTATTAATATCAGATTTTAAATGGAGTTACGTCATAGAATGTATGGCCATTAATAGCTAATTGGGCACATATCTTGCCAAGTAATGGCGTGAATTTAGCACCCCATCCAGAAGTATAAACGACAATATTTGAATGACCTGGTAACGAATCTAAGTAGAAAGGTTTGTCATCCTTTGGCATTGCTAACATGCATGTAGATGTAAATTTGGGTTCTGGGTCAAGATATTCCATATGGTTCTTAACCCACTGGTTTGTACCTTCAAAATCACTTTTTGTTGGCGGTGTCCGTTGCTCTGGACTGTCATAAATTTTGAATGGATAATCTGGCGCTACTTTAATGTAGCCTGGGTTTTTCCAAGGCGCCTCAGGGAACCCATAATATAAATTACTATTTTTAGCATTAGGTTTCTGGAATGCAAACCATGTTGGATAATTTATTTTTGGATTTTTTTTACGAAAATATGCAGAAACCATATCCCAGATTTCTAAATTAAGAATAGTACCCAAAGGCGAGATTAATTTATTGGTATATGGACCAACGGCCATGACGATTTTTTTGCCGTGATATATTTCTTTATTTGTCGTTACAATTACTTCATTACAGCCATCTGATTCAATTTTTGTTACTAAATTGTATTCTTTAAAATGTACTCCATTATTGTGAGAAACATTATAGAGGGTTCTTAAAGTTGCAGGTAGATTAATAATACCACCGTTGGCTTGGAAAAAGCCTATATAATTATCGGGTATATTTTTAAATTGATACCAAGCTTCAATTTCTTTTGCGGTTAAATATTGATAAGGAATCCCCATTCTTTTCATTGTATTAATGGTAGAATTAATTCCGCCTTCGGTTGTTGGGATTGTTGGATCTCCAAACCAAAGGCTGCCAACATATGAAATAAGTTCAGTTACTGTTTGTTTTTGCAGCCTTTTCCATTCTGGGGTAGAATCAATAACCATTTGGGTCATAAAGTCATCATCGTATTGAAAGCGGAACTGACGGGAAGCTTCCGCGCTACTAGATAATTGATTAAAGAAGGAAGATTGCTCTAGGACGAGAACATCTTTTCCGTTTAATGTAGTGTGTCCCCCAAAAAAGGATGTTGCATTATATGCTGTGGAAAGGCCAATCAATCCACCACCAATAACGATTAACTCATATATTTTAGCCATAAACGTACCTTTATTGTAGTGTATACTTTGTAAAATATAGAATATTTACTGCCTATCCTGATGGGAATAACTGGTACAGGCAGTTTGAATACGAACTAACTTAATTTAGCTGTTTGATAGCTAACTAATATAAATATACAAGTCTTTTAGGATTATATATTAATATTTTTTTCTAAATTAATAAACTTCGTAGTTTTGTCCGGTTTGAGCTCCGTCGACACTTTTTCTAAAAGCAAGTGCTACACGGCTAGCAGGAACAGCATTAAAACCTGGGAAAAACTCACTGTATTTATCCAATGATTCCTGTAAGACATTAGGGCTAACGCTGTTTATACGAATTCCCCTTGGCATTTCAATTGCTGCACATTTTACAAATGCCTTAACACCACCATTTGCCATCGCTGCTGATGCCCCTTGTAGGATAGGGTCGTCCATTATAATTCCAGTTGTTAAAGTAAAACTTCCGCCATCGTTAATATAGTCCATCCCCAACAGTACTAAGTTAATTTGGCCTTTGAGTTTACTGTTTATTGCTATTTCGTTTAACTCTGGAGTTAATTTTGAAACTGATCCAAAATGTGCGCTACCTGTTGCACTGACTACAGCATCAACTTTGCCAATTCTCTCATACATGCTTTTAATACTATCAACGGAAGTGATATCAACTACAACGTCTAAGCCATTTCTTCCGGCACGAATGACTTCGTGATTTTTTTCTAATTCTTCCGAGATTGCTTTTCCTATTGTACCGCTTGCTCCAATAACAATAACTTTCATTTCTGTTTACCCTTTCCTAATTAATAAAATTTTCTCGACTACATCGTTGCATAATGAATATTACTTTTAACTCGACATAAGTGGAAGTCTCTAATAATGCTAGAGCATAAAATGAAATTTACAACTCCAATAGTTGAATCAAACAACAGTGCGGGGTGGATTTGTACAAAATAAGCTCAAATTGAGTCTTTTTAAGACTCTTTTGGGGTATTTTTTCTTAATAATTTAAGTTTGAATATATTTTTTACGAGATATCAAAAACATACTGTCAGAGATTCATGGTGTCCAAATAAAGTGGAGCGAAGATAGTCCGTGGATGTGCATTTTCCGTAATGCTCGTAGGTAGTTAAGGTAAGTACCACGGTGTAAGTGAATTGTGTCAACCGGTTTTTCCGGCTGATAGTGTTGATTGGCTTCATTGTGATTCTTTGTTTCGTAACTGACGTGAGATCACAGTTGAAGCCATTTTTTATTTGTTTTCGCATTCCATCCAGAGGTATAAACGGCTATGTTTGGATGATTTGGTAATGAATCTAGATAGAAAGGTCTTTCACTCTGTGGTTAACATAATTATATAAATTTTCTAGACTCATTATATTGAGCGTATGGAAATGTGCTGGTTTTGCCGAATGCGAAGTTGATAGATAAATCGATTTCGATTCCAGTCGTGTTGCTTGAGGATAGACCTATTAATTAATAAGGGGTTGGAGTTTAATAGAGCGAAAGGGAAGAATCACATCATCCTGACCTCAGAGAGTAAATCGGGGTGACGATCCAACACTTTAAGCAACTTCACCAAAGCTAGAGATGGCTTGGTCTTACCGTTTTCATAGCGCGAGAAAGCATTGATACCACCGCCGAAGATTTCAGAAGCTTCCCGCTGATCAAGCGCGAGCTTCTTACGTACTCTGGCAATGAACTTAGGATCGACTATGGCCGCGTTGACTTGCTTCGAGAATGTCCGCATTTCGCACATGACGCGTTCCGATTCCGCAGCATCCAAAATAGATTCGGCGCAGGCAGGGCAAAAGTCGCCTGTTACCGCAGAAATGATGGTGGTTTCGCCCTTGTAAGTATAGGGCAGATCGCGGGTGTCATGGATAAGTTCCGCTGCACCGCAAACAGGGCATTTCATGTTCATAGCTCCTATTCATAACTCTTTGAAGGACACGATCAGCACGTCATCAATGACCGTCAGTTTCAGGTACACGTCGCCTACCTGTATACTTGGTCGGTACACATCTTGCCAGACAGAATGATCAGAGTAAGTAGTCATACTCTTGTAGAAGTCTGCTGGAGTGAGCGCCATCACTACGGCTAACATATCGGAGAACTCCAGCCCCAACTCATTCGCACCGACTCGCGCAGCATGTGTGGTACGTACCTTTCCAGCTTTAATCAAGGTTTTGACCACTGATAACTTACAATGTGGGGTCCGTTTTTCCATATGAGCGGATATTAACCTAGTTGGTTAGTATAATGCAATATCTCAAATTGAGTGGGATCTTGAACCATATATGGCGGTTCCCTGTTTTGGGTTTGGTACATATTTTCCCCCGAATAGAAATTTTTTTATTTCTATCTACGATGGTACATCATTGGCTGATAAAGGCCAGATATGAAGCAAATAATATCGGCCATTGACATGATAGCAATGCTGGTAATTCAAATGTGAAAGCTTTGTATCGGTGAATTCCTAGGCGTTTAGATGCCCAATTGTTCTATTGTCTCAATTACCCGACAAACATGCGTTATGAATGTCTCAAAAAGGAGACATTTAATTATTTGATTTTAATCTATTTTTATTTGCATGATTTTGAGTGTCTTTAATTGGCGACAGAAAATAAATTTTGCTCATATCGGAAAAGAAGCTGTTTAGTTGCTGAAACGTAACATTTAATTTTTTCTAAAGTAAAAACAGTTGGTTATGATTATTTTTTTAATGTTGGCATGGAATCTGCATTAAGCTGGCACAGTTGCTCATTCAACTTCTTATGTCGGCCCACATTAGGTGGAGAGATGCCACATAAACCATCGAATGATGCCAAAGTAAGGTGCCTACCGTCCAACTCAGTGATATCGCTTTCGGGCCTTATCAAACATCGGGCGACACGTGGAGTGAGGCACCAACCTATGTCTGACTGTTGCAGATAAACAGCGGGCATGCGTTATCCTCACTGGCGGGATAGTAGCGAAAACTATTATCCCGCCGTCATCGCTCAGGTGTTTACCTGCCCCTTTGTACTGTTTGCGTCTTACACTGATTTTCAGTCACAGCAGAATTTATCAGCCGATGGGTTTTTCTATTCGCCCTTTGTCGGTTAGCATTGGTGTACTGACAGGTTACGAGATGATTTCCTTGAAAAAATGGCGTTTATTTCCGCGCTCATTGCGCCAATTAGTTGTCATGGCCTTCTGGCTGGTGTTATTGCCGTTGTTGGTTCTGGCTTATCAGGCTTACCAGAGTCTTGATCAACTCAGTGAGCAAGCGGCTGATATAAATCGTACCACGCTAGCGGATGCCCGCCGCAGTGAGGCTATGACAGGTATTGCATTGGAGATGGAGCGCAGTTATCGCCAATATTGTGTGTTAGGGGATAAGACGCTGGAAAACCTCTACCAAAGGCAATATCAGCAATACTTTAAGATGCTGAAAGATCAGATGGCGATACTTGATGATCAACAGCATATTAAGACGCTTAACAGCTTATTATCGCAATTGACAAAAATCAGTTGCTTCAATAGCGAACCTACCCAACCTGCCGCTCAATTACTTGAGCAATTCTCCAATGCTAATAGTCAAATGGTACAGACTACCCGTGATATTATTTTCAGCCGAGGAGAACAGCTACAGAGAGATATTGCTGAAAAAGGACAATTTTTTGGCTGGCAGAGTCTTATTTTATTTCTACTGAGTGCGTTATTGGTCGCGTTATTTACTCGCATGATTATCGGGCCGGTTAAAGGGATTGAACGCATGATTAACCGATTGGGAGAAGGGCAATCATTAGGCGTTCGCATAGATTCTTTTCAGGGGCCGCGAGAACTCCGTTCTCTGGCACAACGGATTGTCTGGCTCAGTGAACGCCTGGCTTGGTTAGAATCACAACGCCATGAGTTTTTACGTCATATTTCTCATGAACTGAAAACCCCGCTGGCAAGTATGCGGGAAGGGACAGAACTACTGGCTGATGAAGTGGCAGGGCCATTAACGGCTGATCAGCAAGAAGTGGTTGCTATTCTTGATAATAGTAGTAAACATTTACAACAATTGATCGAGCAATTACTGGATTATAACCGTAAGCTGGCAGATGGCCCGACGGAGCAACAGCAGGTTTCTCTGCGGGAAATTGTTAATGAAGTGGTTTTATCACACAGTTTACCCGCGAGATCGAAGAATATTCAGACGGAAATTCAGCTTGATGCTGATATTTTATGGGCAGAGCCTACGCTATTAATGCGGGTTATTGATAATCTCTACTCTAATGCGGTGCACTATGGCGCCGAATCCGGTAACATCTGGGTTTCAAGTCGTCAGATTGGCAAATATGTTCAAATTAATGTTGCTAATACCGGCACGCCCATTCCTGAATCAGAACGTAGTATGATTTTTGAACCGTTCTATCAGGGAACGCTCCAGCGCAAAGGTGCAGTGAAAGGCAGCGGTCTTGGGTTAAGTATTGCTCAGGATTGTATTAAGCGTATGGGGGGCGAACTGATATTGATTCAGAGCGAATTTGCTGACGTCTGTTTTCGTATTAAATTGCCATTAACTGCTGAGAATGAATAAATAATGCATAACAGGTCTACTTACCGTTTTGTACAAAAGACGGATCGGCAGAATATTGCGGTACAACCTGGGAAAAACGTGTTGGTTGCCAGATTGTTATTACCACGAGTTTCAATTTGGGGTTTTAGCATGATTTTGCTGATCTTCATCGTTTTTTTATTGGCGGGTTGCGTCAAAAATCCGGTTAATAATAATTTAACGGCAGTGACGCAAATGGTAATACCAGAGCAACGGGTAACGGATTACCGTATTGTAGAATGTGAGTTAATGTGGGATTTAGAGACGCCGCCATCGATTGAGAATGTGCTTTACTGGCTGAGATTGATGGGCTGTTCAGATCGCCTGACATCAGCTAAAGCGCGTAATATGGCGAAATACACTCTTCCGGTCACTTGGGATATGGCTTTTAAACAAAGTATTTTACTTAATAGTGCCGGGCCTACGTTGTCTGAACGTCGGAAAATGGTTGAAAATTTCAACAAATACAGGTTGAAATTCCCAGACTCGTTGCGACCGTTATTACAGTTATGGCGCGAACAGCAGGTTCAGCAAATTGCAGTGGCTGAGGAGCGGGCAAGATTCCAAAAATTACAGGCCGATACGGATAATAAACTTGATCGTCTGCGAGAAAGTCGCGCACGGTTGGAATTTGAGCTACAAGAAACTTCTCGTAAACTGGAAAACCTGACAGATATTGAGCGTCAGCTCTCTTCCCGTAAGCAAAATCAGGGGAGTGCTGGATCAGGTAATTCGGATAAACATGCTGAAACGCCAGCGACGACATTACCTAGCAAAAACAGTACGCCAAACAATACCTCTGAATCAGATAAAGGAGCCGCACCATGACAGCGCGTAAGCCAGCCCATCTTCTTCTGGTTGATGACGATCCTGGTTTGTTGAAATTGTTGGGAATGCGTCTTACCAGTGAAGGCTTTCGTGTCACAACCGCAGAAAGTGGCGGTGAAGCGTTGAGACTGTTAACTAAAGAAAAAGTTGATTTGGTGATCAGTGATCTGCGTATGGATGAAATGGATGGTATGGCACTGTTCGCTGAAATCCAGAAGCAACAACCGGGCATGCCGGTTATTATTCTGACAGCTCATGGTTCAATTCCAGAGGCAGTGGCGGCCACTCAACAGGGGGTCTTCAGTTTTCTGACTAAACCGGTTGATCGGGATGCGCTTTATAAAGCGATTGATGGCGCATTGGCGTTGTCCACGCCCGCTAGTGATGAGCAGTGGCGGGAGCAGATAGTTACCCGCAGTCCTGTTATGTTGCGCTTGTTGGAGCAGGCGCGAATGGTCGCTCAATCCGATGTCAGTGTACTGATAAACGGTCAGAGTGGCACCGGGAAGGAAGTGTTAGCCCTGGCAATTCACCGCGCCAGTCCGCGAGCGAAAAAACCATTTATCGCGATTAATTGTGGCGCTTTGCCAGAACAACTCCTTGAGTCAGAACTGTTTGGTCATGCTAAAGGCGCATTTACCGGTGCGGTCAGTAGCCGTGAAGGGCTATTCCTTACTGCGCAGGGAGGAACACTGTTTCTTGATGAAATCGGTGATATGCCGCTGGCTTTGCAGGTTAAATTATTGCGGGTATTGCAGGAACGTAAGATACGCCCGCTCGGAAGTAATCGTGATCTGGATATTGATGTACGGATTATCTCCGCGACGCACCGTGATTTACCGAAGGCAATGGCAAAAAATGAATTTCGCGAAGATCTCTATTACCGCCTAAATGTTGTGAACTTGAAAATTCCAGCTTTGAATGGTCGGGTTGAAGATATTCCTTTATTGGCGAATCATCTGTTGCGTGAATCAGCGAAACGGCATAAACCTTTTGTTCGTAGTTTCTCCGTTGATGCAATGAAATGTCTGATGGCGGCAAGTTGGCCTGGCAATGTGCGTCAGCTTGTTAATGTGATCGAACAGTGTGTTGCGCTAACTACTGCGCCGGTTATTAGTGAAGCCTTAGTTATGCAGGCGCTGGAAGGGGAAAATACAGCGTTGCCCACTTTTGTAGAAGCCAGAAATCAGTTTGAACTGAATTATCTGCGTAAATTGCTGCAAATGACCAAAGGGAATGTGACTCATGCGGCGCGTATGGCGGGGCGTAACCGGACTGAATTCTACAAATTACTGGCGCGCCATGAATTGGATGCGAATGATTTTAAAGAATAACTTTTCTGCTGCTCAGGAAGTTTTTACACTGATATAAATATTGGTGGCTTGGGAGAGCCAAATTATATGAGCCGTACTCTTAATATTGCCCTTGCACAGCTTAATTGGATGATTGGCGACATTGAAGGCAACTGTGAACGTATGTTGCAGACAGTACAGGAACAACAGCAACAAAGTGCTGATTTGGTAATGTTTTCTGAACTGGCGATATCCGGTTATTCTCCAGAAGATCTATTATTCCGGGCTGATTTTCATCAGCGTTGCCGTGAGCAATTGGCACGTTTACAAGCTGCCAGTTGCCAAACTGCTATTTTAGTTGGTCATCCTTGGGAACAGGACGGAGAGATTTACAACGCACTTTCCTTATTCTGGCAAGGGAAAGTTTTGGCCCGTTATTTCAAACAACGGTTACCAAATTATGGTGTTTTTGATGAAAAACGCTATTTTAACGCGGGCGATCAAAGCTGTGTTGTGCCATTTAAGGGCTACAATCTCGGCTTATTGATTTGTGAAGATTTATGGTTTGATGAACCGATTGATGCCTTGAAACAGGCCGGTGCAAACTTAATTCTTTCTATCAACGCTTCTCCATATAATCGTGAAAAACCTTATATTCGTTATGAACTGATTAGAGAACATTGCCAACGTACAGATCTACCCATGATTTATCTTAATCAAGTTGGTGGTCAGGATGAGCTGATTTTCGATGGCTGTTCTAAAGTTTTTAATGCAAATGGTGAAGTGACTCATCGGTTAGCCGCATTTAATGAACAGATCCAGCAATGCCGCTTTAATGAATTAACGATTGAACCTATGGTTAATCCGGCGCCTGAATTACCGCCATTGCAGCAGGTATATCAGGCATTAGTCCTTTCAGTGCATGATTACGTTCGCAAAAATGGCTTTCAAGGCGTGTTATTAGGCTTATCTGGGGGAATTGACTCTGGTTTAACGCTGGCAATCGCTGTTGATGCATTGGGTAAAGATCATGTTCAGGCTGTTATGATGCCATTCCGCTATACATCTGAAATGAGTATAGAAGATGCTAAAGAACAAGCTGAGATATTGGGTGTTGAGTTTAATGTGGTGTCGATCGAACCGATGTTTGATGCATTTATGGCACAATTTGAACCTCTGTTTGCGGGTACGGCCAAAGATACCACCGAAGAGAATTTACAGGCGCGTTGCCGTGCCGTTATTCTGATGGCGATGTCTAATAAACGCCATCGTCTCGTGCTGACGACCAGTAATAAGAGTGAATCAGCGGTGGGATATTCCACATTATATGGTGATATGGCGGGTGGTTTTAATGCGCTGAAAGATGTACCGAAAACATTGGTATTTGAATTAGCAAAATATCGTAATACCGTTTCGCCGGCGATACCTCAAAGAGTGATTGATCGTCCGCCATCGGCAGAATTGGCGCCTGGGCAGCTTGATCAGGACAGTTTACCGCCTTATGACATTTTGGATGATATTCTGGAAAGTTATGTGGAACAGGATAAGTCGGTTGATGAGCTGGTGGCTGCGGGGTTTGATGAACAGATTGTGCGTAAAGTTGTTCGTTTGGTTGATATCAACGAATATAAACGTCGTCAGGCGCCGGTGGGGCCACGTATTACACCACGCAATTTTGGTAAAGACAGACGCTACCCGATTACCTCTGGTTTCGGCCGTAAAAACTGGTAACAACAGGAAAACTTCATGAAAAAGATTGATGCAATTATCAAACCTTTCAAGCTGGATGATGTGCGTGAAGCTCTGGCAGAAGTGGGTATCACCGGAATGACGGTAACCGAGGTGAAAGGTTTTGGACGTCAGAAAGGACACACTGAGCTGTATCGCGGTGCGGAATATATGGTGGATTTTCTGCCAAAAGTGAAAATAGAAATTGTCGTGCCAGATGATATTGTCGATACCTGTGTTGAAACCATTATGCAGACGGCACAGACCGGGAAAATCGGTGATGGTAAAATATTTGTATTCGACGTGGCGCGTGTTGTGCGTATCCGTACCGGCGAGCAGGACGAAGAGGCGATTTAACTTAATTTAGATTTTTAGGGGGTGGTGACAGGTAGATATAAGGCACCACTCTCAATAAAAGTAGCCGGAATTCTTCGATGACCGTTTAGACGGTCATCGATAATAGATACATTCATTTATAATCTTATATACTCAATCAAGGCGATGAACTACCTTACAAGTAAAGGTTCTATCACATACCCATTTTCTGTAACTCGATTTTCTCCGACAATAATCTTAGTGTCAGGTAAAATGAAATATGAATATATGATTTTAAGTCTTCTGACTGACATAATATAACCACGCCAATCGTCGACAACCCAAGAATCTCTATAACCTCCAGAAACTATAGTAAAATAATCGTCGGACACTTTGAATTGTGCTTGATCAGTGCTCCAGTAGTTAATTGCAACTTCAATCGTGTCACATTTCGTATTGTTGGTAACGTGAATCATGCCCATATTACAACTCCCTTACTATTTCAATCTGATTTCATTAAGATTGGACTTTATTAGGATGCCGTTTCGGACTAACAACATTAAATATAAATGAACTAGCTTACAAATAAAGGTTTTATCACATACTCATTTTCTGTAACTCGATTTTCTCCGACAATAATCTTGGTGTCAGGTAAAATGAAATATGAAAATGTAATTCCTAGCCTTTTGACTGACATGATATAACCGCGCCAATCGTCAACAAACCAGGAAGCCCTAAAATATCCAGGACTGATATTAAAATAATCGTCGGACACTGTGAATCTTGCGTAATCAGTACTCCAGTAGTTAATCGCAACTTCAATCGTATCATTTTTCATATTGTTGGTAACGTGAATAATGCCCATATTACAACCCCTCACTATTTCAATCTGATTTTATTAAGATTAGACTTATTAGGATGTTGTTTTGGACTAACAACATTAAGTATAGATGAGGAATTCTTATCTAATTTAACATTCTTTATCGTTTTTATTTCATAAAATAACTGATCACTATAATTAATGTTTAGAATAAATTATCAAAACAGTTTTTAATTTAAACTATCGGATGATTTATTACGGTTTGAAACTAGTTAAATCTTCTCAAACCGTAAATAGTGGTAAATAAGAATTGCGGGAAAACCTCTTGCCTGCTGAAAATATGTTGGATCATTTTTGCCTTGGCTTTCTGGACAGGTCATCATAAACATCATTACTATAAATTAAATACTGTTTCTGTTCACTTCACTTTATTGGTTATTATCACCGTAATATTAAGTTGAAAATTTAAATCACCTTATGTGGGCCAAACATTCATAGTGAATAAATTGTTTATCATTACTTCTGTCCTCTGCCTTCTGCTATTTCATCATATTTTCTTATGAACTCATTGCATGATTGATTAAAAAACATCATAACTGCTTCTTTTGTGATCATTTCGTTTAGGGATATATTGTGAGCTGACGATTCAATATAGGTAATTAAAGGCGATGAGGAAATCTATATTCATGCTCAGAAGAACATGAAAACGGAGATTTTAAACGATGAAATGGTCAATATTGCACATAATCAGACTCATCATATTAGACATGACGCCCATTTACGTGTTGATAATGAATATCGTGTTCTGGCGCAGCATGATATTTCCGTTTCAACCGGACAAAAACTTCATATTAAAGCTGACGATGCGTTGTTGGTACAAAGTGGAAATGAAATTCACCTCAGTTCCGGGGCGAAGATAGTCATTGATGCTGGAAGTGAGCTCACCTTACTGGCTACTCCCGAAATGAGGCCCTAAAACATCTTGTGTTTGATGAACAGGGGCCAACGGAGGTTGCCATAAAAAGTTTCGAAAAAGATTATAAGAAAAATTTTCCTGCTCTTATTAATGGAATATGGGATGGTGAAAAGGATGAATTATCCAGTGGCATGAGTTATAGAAAAATGTTAATTGATCGCCCTAATTGGGTCTGGCTGGAAATGAACCTAAGGATTGACAGTCATCAGTTTGATGTTTCTCGATTAATTGATTTTGTCAAATATTTAGCGGCTAGCCGTGATTTTCCTTATATTCAAGTCGAAAATAATGGTTATACCGTAAAAGGCAAACAAGTTTTTCCTGATCGCCTCAGTGTTGGCTGGATGCTTTACCAGCCCCGCATTATTGACAAATCTTACTTACTTATGGCGGAGGATGTGCTTCCTGTGTATCAAAATAATCAGCAAATCGGCACCCTGATTATTACCAAAAAAGCATCTTTGATGGAAGGAATCAGGATGATATTGATAAATCCAATGATGTTGAAATTCAGTTGGTAGATCTGGGATTACTGCCATTAATTACCGAAGTTTAATGGGTGATGATATTATTTACCACTTGAAAAACGATGGAGAACTTTCATGTTAAAAGCAGTTATTCTGTTAGGTGATACGACAGATCATGGCGGTAAAGTTATTACCGCTATTGATGAATATATTCACAATGATATTCCTATAGCAGGTAAAGAAGATTTGGTCGCGTGTCCCCAATGTAAAGGTGTTTTTCCTATTATCCAGGGGGCTGGATCTTTAAAATATAAAGGAAAACCTATTTTAAAATCCTTATAATTTAGCCCTGTCAATGACAACCAAAGAGACTGATAGTAAAGTGAAAAAGGTAAGACGCTTGGGCAATGAACGTTGTTGACGCATATGACAGAGGAAGTCAGTCAGAATTAGGTGGCATAATGATATTACTAAATAAGATTTCATAATAGTGCTACACTCATTTTTTGTCTTCCTGGCTTTTGCTGTGATGAAAACGATGCCAAAAAGGCATCAACATAATTAAGCAACTGCCACATAAATTGACAACAGTGATTTCGCGTTATTGTCTCATGGAGCGATTGCCATAACCGTTCTATTTTATTTAGCCACGGTGAATAGACCGGTAAAAACAACAGGGTAAATTTGGGATGTCGTGCCAGCCACTCCTTTACCTTCTGACTTTTATGAATACCGTAGTTATCTAAGATTAATGTGAGGGTTTCCGCATGGGGATATTGATGATTCAGTTCATCTAACATTTTGATAAATAAATCAGAGTTCTTTTTTATTCCTTTAACATAGGTGACTTGCCCTGTCTGGGCATTGAGGCAGCCCGCAAGGTAATGTTTTTCATTTTTTCCCGGGGTGGTAACCCGTTTTTGTTGTCCTTTGAAACACCAGTCTGCGCCGATTTTCGGGTTGAAATCAATATCCACCTCATCTTCATAGAAAACGGGATGTTTTTCCGAAATATTCGCTTTGGCTTCTGCGATCTTTGCCATTTTCTCCTCATGTTCAGGATCAGGTTGTTTTACCGTAGGTGCCGCTCTGCGCCAGACAATCCCCACCTGAGCAAAATAACGATAGAGGACACTTTGTGTCAGGGAGAGGTTGAGTCATTCATTAAGAGTATGAGTCATAAGCTCAAGGCTCCAGCGAGAGCGAAGATAGCCGAATTCTTGGGGAGATTGCTGTAATAAGAAAAGCAACAGGCTATAGAAAGGGGTGAGATCCCAGACAGCAGGTCGGCCAGCCGGTAAACTGTTGAGTCCTTCGAGTCCATATAATGTAAACCATTCAACCCAACGATTGATGGAAGAGCGTGCGGCATGAAGGGTTTTGGCGACATAAGTCACCGTCAATCCCTCATTGAGCATCAATAACGCCGTCAATCGACGGGAATAGTTCTTATCGCGGGTTTTATGGATAAGTTTTCTCATTTTCAGGCATTCATTTTGAGGTATGGGTGCTATGATAGGCATCACTCAGTCCGTGTTGAGGTTTGGGATTTTTGGCAATTGATCAGATCGCAAAAATCGGACTGAGTTCCCTTCCAGTGATCTATTATTTTGAAAATTTATTTAGCGCTGAAACATAAAGTGGATTTTTAAGCTGATAAAAGGATTTCATACTTTCTTATTTGCTTCTCGCCATAAATCAATGCTTTTTCCCATCCAAATAACGATAGGTATCAAGGCAATTATCACACTAAGCCACAGAGCCTGTAATCCACTGGCTATCAGAAACACAACTGGTACATAGAGTATGCCTGATATATAAACCCCCAGAACAGCTATTGCTAAAGAAATAAAATAATTATGATATTTAACCAAGATAATATGGCTTAATAAAAAGAAGAGCAGTGGTAGAGTCAAAAGGTAAGATATCTCAGGTAGTTTTATAGCTAAAGTCATAGAAAAAAGACCAAGCAAGAAAATTGCTGTCGAACGCAAGAAAGGTATGAACATCAGTATTGGGCGATGATCGGCACCATTTTTTATCCATAATAAACAAAGAATAAAAACTCCTCCACCAAGCGTAAACGCTAAAAATAATGGCATAATGACTAATCCCCACCCCGGAACAGGGAAATAAACCGCTCTTGTTTGCTGGCCCAATGTAACAATATCTACATCTTCCGCAAAATAGCGTCCAATTTCACGTACTGTTTTCTGATATTCAAACAATGTCGCCAGAGGAATATTTTCAACAGAATCACTCATGCTATGATAATGTTCAAACCCTTGCACTACAGCAAAATTTAATCCCGCTAACCCTTTATTTTTGAATACTGTAAAATCTGTATCATTTTGCATCATTCGGTATATCAGTGGCGTAAACGAAAATGCTATAACTTTCTTAGGGGCTTTACTTACCTTAGAAATAAGGTCAAAGTTTTTTTCTGAAGTTTCGAAAAGAAGAGGAATACCATCATTTCCCCTAGCTTCAAAATTGAGTGCAAGATTGATTGACTGGAGTTCGGTTTCGTTGAGCATTTTAATAAAATAGTGCGCACCAAACAGCCCCAATTCTTCCCCATCTGTTAGCAAAAAAATAATATTGTTTTTTAAATCTGCCCTACCAGCAACATCTCTCATTAACTGCAATATCGACGCAACAGCCATTCCGTCATCACCGGCCCCCGGCGCAGTCCCGACACTATCGTAATGCGCCATGATCAGTAATGTCCCTTTAGCTGAAGGGGAATCAAGTCGAGCAATAATATTGGTTCCGTACGCAGAATCGCCCTGTTTTAGTCCGGAGCGGATGCGCACTTCTTCCTCAAAATTGTGGGCACCGACGCGGGCTAATTCAGCATCAAACGCTAAGCGTTGGTGGCTATTCAGCTGCGAATAAATCTTTTCCTGATGTGACACTATTTCAGCAATGGTAAAAAGGAAAGGTTGCTCAATAGCACGATATCCCATAGTACTTATTTCACTAAGCAAATAGCGTCGGACAAACGCCTGCCTTGGTGCTGCTGTAGGATGAGGTTCAGCAGCGATAACACGTAATGCATGCTGTACATTCTGATATCCCGGTTCCTCAACAGATGCAGCCGGAACCGAGTCGGGGCGTACCATGCCCACCCCCTGAATAATTGCCACGAAAAGAGCCGCCATCAAACACAGGCTCAAAGTAAGATGTTTCATTGGATTCTCCTAACTATCATTACTTGTATGTCAACGGCAGCTCCTTATTACCGGATGGTGACTTAATCGGTATTTACATCCAACAAGATTTCAATGGCACCACTACGCAAAAGACGTTGATTTTTAGGTGTGACACGTACTTTTTCACTCACGGGAAGAATTTCAATGCCAGTGCCTAAAAATACCGGGATCATGGTTAAGAATATTTGCTGTAATTCACCGGCTTCGGCAAAATACTCAGCGGCTTTACCACCTCCCACTAACCAGACATTTTTACCATTAGCCACCTTCTTCGCCACAGCGGCAATATTACCCGCTGTTTCATTGGTTATGGTGATATTCACCCCTTCAGGCATTGGCAACGCCCGATGAGAAAGAACAAATGCAGGAATATTTTTGTATGGCCAATCATCCGATGAGTTTGCCATTATCCATTCGTATGTTTCCGCCCCCATAATCACAGCACCAATGCTTTGATAAAAATCATCATAAGGCGTTGCGTCATCACCAAGCGCAAACTCATCCAACCAATCCAGGCCGTGGTTATTATTAGCAATATAACCATCTATTGTCGCAGCGACGTAATAAATTAGTTTAGGCATTATTCCTTCCTATCAAACACGATATTAAAACGCTATGCGCTCGGTTTTACGACAGTCAGAATCCTTTCAAGCTTCCATAAAAAGATAACGCATATTTTCTGAGGAATTTATTCCCAGTGAATATACATTAACACATTGGTTTATTCACATCATTTGATATTCTCTGTGGCTTACCACGTTACGGATAGGCATAAATAATTCCATTACCACTTGGTAGACACATGACTTTTTCCACAACAAATCCAGCATCTGCGCTTAATGTTCGGAAATCTTCTTCCGAACGTTCCCTACCGCCAGAAACGCCGAAAAGAGATAACATATATAAATCCATAATGGCTGCAACGCTATTCTGACTGCTGTGTACTTCGTCACCGGCAATGAGATCGATAATAATCAGTACAGCATTGTCCGGCATACTTCGACGACACGTTGCTAAAATTTTTCGGCAATCTTCGTCACTCCAATCATGTAGCACATGAGATAAAACATATACGCTACCGTTTTCAGGTAGTGCTTTAAAAAAATCACCGGAAACGATTTCGTAACATCCCATTTTCCCTAATTCACGGAGCCGTTGTTGCGCTATTTCGGTCGCGACAGGCAGATCAAATAAAACCCCCTGACTTTTCGGCCATTTTTCCAACATATGCATCAATAAATGGCCTGAACCTCCACCAATATCCACAATGGTTGCGCCATCTTGAATGTCGAGATATTCCAGCAATTCTGGAACTTCCAAATCCAACCCCATATCCTGCGAACGATCAAAAATAGCCCTTCTTTCCGGGTTTGCCTCAAAATAATCGAACAAGGTGGCGTTGTACTGCGTCTCAAAGCCGGATATTCCACTACGTATTGTTTCGGTCAAACCGCGCCAAGATTGCCCCATTTCTCCGTTGATTAGCAATGCTGTAGGTTGAACAGATGCCTGTACTTTATTCGTCATGCTTTGCCCTAAAGGGGTCAACGTGAATTGCCCACCCGATTCAGACACGACGACGCCAAATTGAGCCAGCGCCCGCAATAATCGTAGCAGGGCTGCTGGATGCGTATTCGTTTTTTCCGCCAATGTTGCAACGTCATAGGCTTCAATATCCATTACATCTGGTAAACCTAGCACAATAAATGTCTGAATGGATTGTGATATCAACTGACTATATAAGAGCTTTCTGGCTTCCAGTGGCATGGTATACATGCCTGTATGATAAGTCCCCATATCCATATCCTTCCTAAAAAGGGCATGAGTCATCCGGCTCCACATAACGCCGAGCCAGATGGATACATAATTATTTATGAGCAATGATAATGCCATGCGGTGTCCAGTTTGAAACACTAATACGTTGTGAGTCTTTGAAGCCCACTTCCGCTAAGCAATCCTCGTATTGCTGCCAAGAGTAGATCATGCCGCCTTCTGATGGTAAGCAGGCGAAATACACACTGTCAAGGGCAGCGACTAGCGGGCCGTCACCTTCATCATTTGACATTGAGTTGAAAATCACAACTCGGCCACCTTCCGGCAACGCACCATAAGCCTTACGCAACATGTTGGTATTCTCTTCCAAAGTCCAGATAACCAATTGATGAGCAAAAAGAATGCAATCGTAACCGTCAGGGAACGGTTCATGCAGGATATCTAGCGCTTTTGCTTCAACCCGGTCGCTCATCTCCGATTCATCGATTTTGGCCTGTGTCACCGGTAATGCATGCGCAATATCCAGTACAGTCACTCGTAATTCAGGGTTAGCTCGGGCTAAGGCCAAAGCATTAACCGCATCCCCACCCCCTGCGTCCAGCAGGCGGCTCGTTTTGGAAAGGTCAAGGTTGCGAACCAAATCTTTATTAGCCAGTTCAGACCAAGAACGCATGTAACGATAGAAGACTTTTTCCAATTTAGGATTTTGATGCAAACGATGGTAGAGATCGCGCCCTTCTCCTGGGAAACGTCTAAGCCCAACGTTGGTATTTTTCTGTATTGACTCAGTAAAATCGAGCTGGCTTTCGTACACAATGTAATGTTCAAACGCTACGGTGTCCTTAAAGCGTTGCCAATCGCCTGTAGTCATTAATTCGCACACGACGTCCGCATTCCGGTAAATCCCATTTTCTTTCACCAACATACCGAGAGAAGTCACACCTAGCAGCAGAATGTCTGTCGCCCGTTCTTCCAAGTTCATCTCTGTTCTAATTTCTGCTTTAGTTGCTTCTCCAAGAACGTTTACAGTTTCAAACAAATTCAATTCACATGCTGCCTGAAGGTACTGAAAAGCAGCATGGCCGAAAAGAATACTAGCTACCCCCTGCATATCGAGTATGGCTGGTTTTGCATTACCAGTAGTACGGTGGGTGAATATCATATTACCTTCCTTAAATTGTGAATTAATTGATTAATATTTAGCTTATCTGGCGATTTATTGCTGTCGCTTCATGTCGATGCTGTTGGAGTGGCCCAAGCATCAGAGATATGTTTTAAACAACTACTGCGTGACCCATAAAACCCTTCGTTGGACCATCCAGGCGGTAGCTCGCGCCCGGAAGGCCAGATTGAGTACTGCCCTTTTGCGTTGATAACTACAATGCACTGAACTGAGTCGTCCTCACCGAGGAACGTAGCCATACTGACCTCCTTATTGGTTCTTACATCACTCGCCATAAGACGAGTGATGCAGACATTCACATTGGTTTCATTTGATTTTTTCGTGCGCCATTGTGTTTAAGGACTTTAAACGCGATTGTTTTAGCCCTTCCAAAACCTGCCCGGCAGATACGGTAGCGTTTTTTCTAGCAAGCAAGCTGGTGGTACTCTCACCAACAAACATTTCGCACACCCCGCGGTGAGCGGTATAGATGTCGGATAATGCCGAACGCATACGTTGAACCGTTTCTGGATGCGTTTGCTCAATAAAACTCCAGGTGTCAGTGGACTGACGCATGATCCGAATCATCACGACGTGGTCACGCCAGTTGATACCACTCATTTTGGGTGGCGCAATGGGCGGCATTAACGTAGGCCGGATTTGTTCTAAGTACTGTTCTTTACTGAGATCCGTAGCAAATTTGAGCGTGATTTGAGCAATATTCATCAGCTCAATCGTCTTGTTTGCCTGAGCAACAGCGAGTTCTCTATCATTATCTTTTGCCGCAGTGATCATCAGATTCAAAGAAAGGCTCATTCCCTGACAAAGCACCATAAATAACAAATGGCCGCGAACCCAGCGCCGCAAAGGATCGGCAGCATCTTCCGGTAGGAAACCAGCCGGAAGTGGGAGGTCATCATGCTGTTGAGGCAAGGCACGCGGATCAACAATGATATGCAAGATAGCTTTTACCGTTGAAGTAACGGCGATCCACTCCTTCTGAGTCAATGAAGTACCCCATTTTTCGGTTAATTCACATACCTGCACAGTGGCTTCAAGAGTGGCACTAATCAGCAGCGCCAGGCACTCTCCATGATGCCTTTCAATGTTAAATGCCTCGTCATTATCCTTGTTTTCCTGATTTTCTCGCGGATCGTCTGTCATAATGCCACAGGAAGCGGAGGGCAATTGCTGGAGCAACTGATCCAAAACTTGTATTAAAGTTGCCGTATCTTGCCACACTTGTGCAGCATCAAGCTGCGCTAATACGTGGTTAGCCAACGGCAGCATTTTTTTCAGCCCTTCTTCGCTAACGGGTAAATCTTCCGGACATCCTAGAATGAAAGGGGTTCGGGCAACTGGAAAAGATAATTCTTCCATATCATGACTCCTGCTTGTTATGAGTGTGCTGAATATCTGGTGCAGCAAGGAAATCGATATCAATCAGATAACGTAGAATTTTGTGCGCATACTCCTTCATGGTTTGTGGAAGCGCGATATCTGAAGAAGCTAAAAATGCAAATGTTTGCCGTCCTTCCAGCTCAGGGTTCACCTCATGCATATAGTTAGGATCAAGGGCGCGGTGTGGTTCTGGATCGGCATCAAGGATAAGCGGGACCAACGGGTAGAGCGCGTGACCCGGGGGAACCGTTAGAGCCCTTCGTCTACCTTCTTCAAAAGGAACGATATTGAATTCATAGCCAAAATCACGAATCCACTCGCAAAACTGACGGATAGATACAGGTGCCGGATTGAACAGATGGAAAAATTTTCCCTTACTCTTCGGTTGCTGTGAAATATGAACAATAGCAGCGGCAACATAGTCCACCGGGACAATATCAAAAATACGCGGATAGTCCGGGATGATGCCCATCGGGAGGAATCCACGCAACGCGACCAAAAGATAATCGATGATCTGTGAAGCACCTGTTTGCGTATGCCCCAAAATCAGACCCGGTCGGAAGATACTGACTGGTATACCACGCAGACGAGCAAGGTTAGCTACGCCTTCCGCTACCCATTTACTTCCGGTATAACCCGCCGGAACACCAACAGCAGAACGCAATGGGCTATCATCTTCGATAAATGGCCGTGGACTGTGTGTTGCCAGCAATGTATCAACAGTAGAAACATAGTGGACGCTCTTTAAGCGCATAGTACAGGCCAATTCCAAAATGGTCTGGGTACTGCCAACGTTGGTTGCTTTCAGAGCACTGTAAGGATAAACAAAGTTAACCAACGCTCCATTGTGATAAATCACATCCACCTCATTGGTCAATGAGAACCACTCCTGCTCTGTTAACCCAAAGTGCGGCAAGCTCAAATCGCCAACTAGGCAGACTACCCGATCCCAATGGTTTGCAATGTCAATACGGTAAGTTTGTAATCCCTCCAGAATTCTTGTTTGGGCATGTTCTTGATCTTTTGCCCGGCATAAACAGATCACTTTAGCCAATGTTCTCTTCAGCAACTGTTCGATCAGATGCAACCCCAAATACCCTGTAGCGCCAGTAAGGAAGACAGCCGAAGGATTGTACCAATTGGCATTGGGCAAACCCGCCGGATGAACTTTTTCATCCAGACAGACATCTTTTTCCAACGTCTGAGCATGCTGACGCGCCAACAGTGATGTCAGCCCCTCACGGCGATAAATTTCTATCGTTTCAGCTACCGCCGCTGGCGTAGGTACTCTAAAGAATTCATGTAACGGAATTTCAACCTGATAGCGGACAGCCAATTTACTCGCCAACCGGGTCAGCAGAATCGATGTCCCCCCTTGAATGAAGAAATCCGTATCTGGTGTGACAGCTGGTAACCCCAACACTTGTGCGAAATCACCCATGACCGACTTTTCCAATTCTGAACTGGGAGCACACTCTGTCTCTGGATGCATGGCTGGTCTTTCTGGCACTGCCAAAGCACTTAGTTTCAACGTATCAATCTTCCCGGTTGGTGTGCGTGGCAGTTCATCCAACAACAGGAATTGAGACGGCACCAGATAACTTGGTAAACGTTGAGCAAGTTGGTGGTGTATGTCATCGACATTCAGACGAGGCCCCCGTTTCATTGCCGCAACAAGCCGCGCATGTTCAGTCCCCACATCAAGCGCAAAAATAATAGCCTCACTGATGTCTAGCACTTGGCGAATCATATGTGCGACTTCATTGAGCTCAATGCGATATCCTCGAATTTTCACCTGATGATCCCGGCGCCCCAGATAACTGATCGCTCCTGATACCCATCTCCGCCCAAGATCGCCCGTGTCATACAAGCGACCAGCGCCGAACGGGTTAGGCAAGAAACGAAGAGCAGTCTCCTGCGGTTTGCCCAAATAACCGCGCGCTAGGTTTCTTCCTGCAATCATGATTTCGCCTGGCACACCACAAGGAACGAGATTCAAATCCGGATCAACCACAAACGCATCAACGTTTAATAGAGGATAACCAATGGGGACAGAAGTACTGACATCATGCGGAACAGGATAATAAAGGGCATCAATGGTAGCTTCAGTCGGACCATACAGGTTGGCGACTTCAGCTTGCCATACCGAACGAATTTTATGGGCCAATTCGGCACTGAGAACTTCTCCCCCGCTCAAAACCAGCCTGACAGACTGGCAATGACTCGCCAACGGATGATCCACCAGCGCCCCGAGTAAACTAGGCACTGCACCAAATACGCTGACATTCTGTTCGGCCATTAACCGAACTAGCACATTTGAGTTCTCCATCGTCGGCACATCAGCCAATACTATGGTGCTACCGCTCATCAATGGCCAGAACAAAGCCCAAATGCTAGGGTCGAAACTGAAAGAGTGATTATGTAAAACATGATCTTTCGACGTTAGCGGCCAAGTTTTCTGGCGCCACATCAAGTTGTTGACCACCTGTTTATGTTCAACAACCACACCTTTAGGCTGGCCGGTGCTACCTGAAGTATAGATAACATAGGCCGCGTTATCTTCGGAAAGCATCCTAGGAACATGGAACTCAACAGAAGAATCAAATTGTTCCATGAATAACCGAGGCACATCTGGCCATTCGTCTATGGTCGCAGCATGGGAAGTGATGACTAGCGAGCTCGCACTATTATTGATTAAAAATCGGATACGTTCCGCAGGAAGGCGGGGGTCTATCGGCAAAAAGGCATTTCCCGAACGCAATACGCCTAGTACTGTGGCAACAAAATCTACGCATCTCGGCAATACGACGGAAATAATATTGTCTCGTCCTGCAACCTGCTTTTGAATATTCGCCGCTACCCGGGCAGACCGCTCCCACAATTCAGTGTAGGTCAGACATTGTTCGCTGTTGGTGACCGCGATATTCTCCGGCACAGACTGCATTGTGGCTGCAACAAAATCTACGAGCGTAGTCGGTTCCCACTGCTCTGTCGGTCCTCTGGACAACGAAAGGATCTTTTCTCGCGTTTGCAGTGACATTAACCCTACAGTCGGAATAGATTGGTTACGTGCGGCTAACATGACCGTACTTAACGCTTCCGCCAACGTATCGACTACCGTGTCACTCAGCACATCCCGGTCATAATCCAGAACCAACGTAATACCTTGTTCTCCAACCCAACAGGTAATGTACAAATCAAGATCACTTGATGCCAACAATACCGGGCGTTCAACCAACACAATGCCATTCTTCGTGTCGAGCGGAACTGTAGTATCGATGTACCTCAACCCCGTCTGGAAGTAAGGTGTACGGCTTACATCCCTTTTCGGTGGGCAAATTTCCAGCAGCCCGGAAAATGAGATCTTGTCCTCAGAGGTAAGCTGGGCAACAAGCTGGTGGGCAATATCATCCAATGTGCTGTCATCTGCCATATCCACGCGAACGGGCAGAAAAGTTTGCAGAGGACCTATCACTTGGGAGTGCGATGCTGCTCGCGTTTTCACCCCACAAACCGCAGATTGAGATCCTTGCCAGCGCATCAACACAGCCAGCCAGCTTGAAACGAAATTCTCCAACGTTTGAGCCGTTGATGTCGGAAGCAATTGGGTTTTATGCACTTTCCGCCGCGTACCTTTCACTGCTGGGCGTGGAAACTCAGAGGGAATTTCCGTCGCAGCAGGTGCCTGCAAAGTTTGCCCCCAGTGACGCATCGCCGTTTTCACGGCGTCATTTCCCATACGTGCCTGCTCAATCTGGAAGATCTCCGTCAAATCACCGCTCTGCTCAGATCGCCCGACGTCTTCGCGATAATTTGACGGAGAAAACAACAAGGATTCTGCGATGAGGTTCAGAGAATGTTCATCTAAGACAATAGGATGTCCGGCCAACACGAGTTCATATTCATCATCTGAAATTTTGGCAATGAAGACCCGCAGCAAGGGCCCTTTTTTTAAATCAAACACTTTAAGAATGCTTTGAGCTATTGATGCAGACACCAATCCACTGTCAACATCGCATCCCTCCTCTGTATCAAAAAACTCAAGCTGCACTTGTCCCGCAGGCATCAATAGTCTTACCGGTTTTCCTTCCACCTCAGTAAACAAGCTGCGCAGCGTCTCTGTTCCGGCTATCAGGCGGCTTAAATTGAGCTGCACAACAGCAATATCGAGCTGTCCAGTCACCTGATAACGCGCGGTTACTGGCATTGTCACAGCGTCGGACAGTTGCTCCAGCAGCCAGAGACGTCTTTGCGCCGCAGAAAGTGGATAAGCACCAAGAGCTCCATGCTCAAGCGTGTACAGACGAAGCGTTTCTTCAAACGCGAGAGTATTGTGATTCCGCACGGTTTACTTCTCCTGAGAATGGGATGAACGTTGAGTGACGGCAATAAAGCTGATGGGTTTGAATTCCCAATCGCCTTTCACAGTTTGGCTGTCCGCACCTGCATCAAATTTCATAGAATCCAAGGTTGCTGCTATGCGCGCGATGGTCGGAGCAACATAGATATCCGCAATGGGCACATGTTGTCCGAAAGTGGCTTCAATACTTTCAACCATTCGCGCCACAAGAATCGAATGGCCGCCTATTTGGAAGAAATCGTCCGTGATGCCAAAATGTTCAATACCGAGCAATCGACACCAAATTTCATAGACTTTGGCTTCTGTCTCATTTCTTGGTGGAGTGCTATCGCGAGCAGCAGCAATGCGTGCCGCATGGAAACCAAGGCGTTTCTTATCTCGCTTTCCATTGCTTGTAAGTGGTATTTCCGGAATACGGTAATATTCTGTCGGCAGGTAAGCCTCCGGCAGGCTCTGTTTAAGTGATTCAAACGTGTGCGTCATCCATATTTTTTCATCATCGACATCCGCCGTAAGAACGATGAAAGCCTGTAGACAAGCTGAATCACCCTGGACGAACAAACGAGCAGCGGCATCTTCCACCCCGCTAAGCGTTCTTAGAGCAACCTCTATTTCTCCTAATTCAATACGATGCCCGTGGAGTTTGATCTGGTCATCACTGCGACCGATATAATCCAACAGTCCATCAGGCAACATGCGAACCATATCTCCGGTCAGATAAGCGCGTGAGCCTTCCGAGAATAAATCCGGCAGGAACTTTTTCGCTGTTTCTGCTGCATTGCCGTAATAACCTTTACTGACTCCCATCCCCGCAATCACCAGCTCGCCAGTAAACCCTCTGGGGACTGGATGAAAGTTTTTATCAACAACAGCAACCTGAGTTCCGGGAATTGGCTCGCCGAGACGAACTTTCCCACCTTGCTGCACGCAATATGCCGTAGACCAAATTGTGGTTTCCGTTGGCCCGTACAAATTCCAAAGTGTACTGCCTGACTGACATAGTTGATCGGCCAAATCCTGTGGTAACAATTCACCACCGCAAAACATGGTCAAAGATGGCCGAGGAGACCAACCAGCCTGCAACGCCATCGACCACGATACTGGCGTAGCTTGCGCGAAAGTGACCTTTCCATCGCTAAGGCAAGCTGCAAGTTTACGACCGTCACGCTGTGTCTCAACCGAAGCAATATAAACGCTGCCGCCGTGCACCAATGTCATAAGGAGTTCAAGCAGGGAGATATCGAAAGAGAATGTTGTCAGCGCTAACATACGATCATCAGAATCAATGTTTAGCAACTTCCCAAACGCACAAAGAGCAGCAATAAGGTTATCCTGTCCTATTTGTACCGCTTTGGGGCGTCCGGTCGAACCCGAGGTAAACATAATATATCCAGCAGTGGCGCTGTCAGCGGCAGGTATTACCGCCTGCTGGCCTGTTGGAACCAGAAGAGTTTTCAGGTCTATCGTGCCCGAATCTCTGAAGGTCTCAGGCACTCTATCGTCAGCAACCAACATTACACCATGTAGCCCTGATAAAATGTCTCTCAATCGTTGTTCAGGCATATCAATATCAAGTGGAATGTAGATCGCCCCCACATGCCAGATGGCAAGCATGGTCACAACCCAAGGCACACCTCGTCCACCCATCACGGCGACAAACGATCCGGGTTTAATGCCATGAGAGTGTAAAACACCTGCTGTGTTCAAGATATGTTGTTGTAATGAGCAGAAAGTCAGCTCCATTCGCTCATCACACAACGCAATGGCATCAGGCTGGCGTTCGGCTAATTCGCCAAGTCTGGTCGGAATACTGTCGAACTCGGGTTTCAGAGAATCCGCTACTGCTACCGATTCTCGACCACCAAACTGTAGTTCACCGAGCGACAAAGAAGGAGATGCAGTGAATTGACGCAACACAATTTCCAGCATCAATGCTATCTGTTTTGCTGTTGCAGCATCCAAGATATCTGTTGCGTATTCAAGGAAACCGGAAACGTTTTGTTCCTGATCCTCAAACAAGAATAAGGAAAGATCGAGGCGGGCAGCGCCCGTATCTATGTCAGAGAATTCAAGATGCAATGAGTCAACATCATGAGAACGTTGGGTATCCTGCTCATACCCGAATAGAACCTGAAACAACGGGTTGACGCCAGGAAGACGGACATGCTCCACACAGCGTAGCACTTCGGTCAGTGACGCTTCACCATGTTCAATAAGGTTGGAAAGTGTCTGCTGTACGTGCTGTAGGTATGTAGCAATGCTTTGTTCTTCATAGTATTGACTGCGAAAAGCACAAATATTGGAAAGGTATCCAATAACATTGCTTAACTCTGGCCGCATGCGGTTTGACGTCGGGACTCCAATCAAAATATCTTCTTGTTCGGCCATGCGGTGCAATATTACGCAATAGGCTGCCAAAAATACAGCAGCTGTCGAAACCCCGATTTGGGAGCAAGTTTGGCGCATATCTTGCCATTCGCTATGGTCAAAAACGAGCGGTATACGGGCACCGTTAAAAGATTGTTGGCTATACCGTTGCGCTAGAGGCGCGATTTCCAGCACCGTTCGCGCCCCGGCCAGTTTTAATTTCCAATAATCAAGTTGATAGGCAATATCACTATGATGGCTACGCTTGTTCCAGGCTGCATAATCGGCAAACTGCAATTCACTATCGTCTGCCACGACAGATTCATAAGCGCGAGTCTCATATGCAGAAAATACACGTTTTAGCAGCAATTGAAGCGATATGCCGTCACAGACAATGTGATGTGCACTGACAATGAATTCATAGTTTTTTTTACCCGTTTTCACCAATAATAATCGGTAAAGCGGAGCTTGTTCTAAAGACCACTCGCGTTTTATTTCCGCATTGATTAAACGCTGTATTTCTTTCTGGTCGTTTAGATAATCAATGATATGAATAGGCAATGTCGTCGAACGGGAAACGACCTGATTTAATTCTCCATGCGTATAGGAGAATGAAGTGCGCAGTATTTCCTGTGATGCCACAATAGAGTTAATGGCGTGTTGCAAGCGGAGAATATCCAGATCTCCAGTAATGGTGACACAAACTGCCATGGTATAGGCTAATTGCGATTTCTGGTTCAGTGCGTTAAGAAACCAAAGTTGTTCCTGACCAAACGAGGCAGGAAATACCATTATCTGATGTGAATTAACACTCATGCGATTCTCCTGACTAATTATCCGTGTTGTTCCGGTTAAGTCTTGGGATGACTGTAGGTGCCGACTTTATTGCGGTAGAATCAAGAAGGCTATGAATAAAATCAGCCTGTTGTTCAATGGTTGGTTTGGTCCAGAGATCATAGATAGGGATATGAATATTAAACTCTCGCCTCAATAACCCAGTTAATCTCGTCAACGTCAGGGAATGCCCACCAATTTCAAGAAAATTATCGTCCAGCCCCACGTCTGCGCCAATAATTTGCTTCCAACATGCAGCGACTCGTTTTTCAATGACAGTCATCTCCCGGTCATATTGCTTTTGTTGTTTCTGATTTTTATTCTCTTGTAACAGTAAGTTTCTATCGACTTTGCCATGCCTATTTCTCGGTAACCGGGCCAAAACATGAAACGCTGCCGGAATAGCATATGGCGGCAATTGGCGGGCCAACGTCTGTTTAATGTTGTTAATATGGGCAGCATGATTCTGTTCCTGTGTGCTCAGAGAAATAAACGCCACGATCTGCTGCTGTTGCCCTTCTCCTCTCACCAGAACAGCCGATTCCTCGACATTTTCGATAGCCAGCAATGCCGTCTGAATAGCCCCAAGCTCCACTCGGAATCCACGGATCTTCACCTGATCATCTTTGCGACCGACAAAATCCACGTTTCCATCAGGGAGCCAACGGGCCAGATCACCGGTGCGATAAAAACGTTGTCCGTCAGGTGCCAATAAAAATGACGCCGCGCTGCGTTCAGGATCATTAATATAGCCTTGTGCAACACCCCGCCCATAAATTACCAACTCACCAAGCACGCCAATACCAACACTTTTCAGGTTTTCATCAACAATACGCAAACGTGTCCCTGTTAGGGGGTGACCGATGGAAATCGTGTTGTAATGAGGCTGAGTCAATTCGACACCAGTGGAATAGGTCGTTGTTTCTGTTGGGCCATACAAATTCACAATGCGTGAATCAGGTAACACATGGCGCAAACGATAGTAAAGATGAGGGGACAAAGGCTCACCAGCGAGATTCACCACCCGCAGATCACGGTTGAGCGCATTATGATGCAACAGCGCCTCAACGGCTGATGGCACGGTGTTCAGTAATGTTACGCCGTTCATCAGCGAAGGGTGGTCGATGATATCGATAACCGAATGAACAAGCATGACGCAAGCACCTGAAACCAAAGGAGAAAACATCTCAAAAACCGAAAGGTCAAAGGTAATCGGCGTTACCGCCAATGTACACTGTAACTGCTCGCGGCCATAAACATATGTGGCCCAGAACATCAAATTCGCCGTGTTTTCATGGCTAATGACAACGCCTTTAGGCTGCCCAGTCGAACCACTGGTGAACAAAACATACGCAGTTGCTTTTAGATCAGAGAGATCTTCAAGTTGCCGCCTTTTCTCCACCAAAAGCTCACCGAGTAACCAACACTCGGTCATATCAAACAAGGCCTGATCGACAGAAAGATCCGTTATGATCGCCCGGCATCCTGCCTTGCGCACTATTGACTGGTTAAGTGCAAGTGGGTTTTCAGCACTCAAGGGAACATAATTCCCCCCACTCGCCATTACCGCCAACAATGTGGGAATAAGATTCACGTTACGTGATAAAAGGATGCCGACCGAATGTCCTTTCTCAAGCCCACGCGCTCGCAACTCACCCGCGATGCTTGCTACCCGATACCCCAATTCAGCATAGTTAATGGATTCAGTGGCACTTCGTATTGCAGGTTGGTCTGGGCATAGCGCAATATGCTTGAAGATAGAAGCAATTAAAGTTTCGGGATTATTGCTCGGTTGCGGACCGTTTTCCCATATTGCGAGTTGCTGATCTTGCCTGGCGTTAGTTTGCGGTAAAATTGACAACGCACATTGAGGATGACGTGTCATAGCCTGAATCGTGAGCTCAAACTGTTCAGCCATTGCTTGCGCTAACCATGCCGGATGTTGAGCAGGATCCACCTCAGCACGACCGAATAACATATTATCGTGTTGGGTCAGCAATATCGTATTGCTGAATGGACCGATGCAAGGGGGAGCTATCAAAGCTGATAAAGTTAACTCACCCAAACGTACCTGACCATGCCCGAGTAAAGCAGCTGCCAGCCCCTTCGGCATTCCAGGTGTATCCTGTTGAAACACTAAAGCTGCATTAGGGACTGGAGCCTGTAGCATCTCCTTAGCCATTAACATTGATAGCTCGGGATATCCCGCGCCAACCGTTGCCTGCATGGCATGGCGCAGTTGGGTCCCTGTATGTTTTACATATTCACCGACTGTGAAGTCAGCAATGTCGATGGGCAACGCAATGGTATTGGCAAAATAGCCTACATGCCGGTAATTGTTTTTATTCCGCCCATGTATTGTGATAGCAACAGGTACTCTTTGACTCATGCCCAGTTTAGACAGTGTCAGAGCCTGAGCGGCAAGCAAAACTGAATAGGGAGTAACAGTACAATCTTTGGCGAGTTGGGTTATACCGGCCGTCTCCAGTGGCCCAAGAACGAAAGGATACGCTACCATCTTTCGCTGTTCACTTAACCCTCTAGTCGCAATGGGCAAAGATAACGAACTCTCTTGTGATAGAGTTTTTACCCAAAAATCCTCGTCAATGCATACATTGGGATGCTTTATCTTCGTCTCCCGCCCAACAATTTTTTCAATGCAGGTTTCATCCAAATTGGCAACCAGCAATCCGATAGACCATAAATCAGCAATCGCATGATGTACGCGTACAACTAAGTACAAAAGGTTATCTTTCGCTTCAACAATCTCAGCTTGAAACAGCCGTTCTGACTCTATTTCGATAGGTTGACGCGAAGCTGGTAACAGAGCTTCCGATAGTGTGGTCACACCCGATTCATCAATGGTGCGAATACGGCAATACCCGGTGGTTTCAGGAGAAACCATGACCCAATACTTTCCATCTTGAAATTCGAAACGCTGCCGGAGCGCAATGTGTTGCCTGACAATATCATCAATACGTGATTTCAACTGTTGGGCAGAAATGAAACCATCAACTCGAAAAGCGATTTCAAGCACTAATCCTGGCAAATAAGGATCCATTGCTTGTTGGAGACATAACGCTTCCTGTCGCAAAGTAGCACGCTTTCTATTGCTCATTATTAATTAGAAATCCTTATATTAAATCAAGAAGAAAAATAATTAACATCACATAATGTCGCGTTACCAAATAGCTACATGAAGACACTTTAAGCAACATTACACAGGTAACCTCAAGTTACTTGCTGCTCACTAAAAAACTGTTAAATAATTAATAAATATAATATATAGATTTGACATTATGATTAAAATGTCAACAATAATAATCAAGATATTAATATTTTTTAGATGTGGATCTCAGGGAGCAAATAAAAGATGTTTAATTCAGACAAATTGAAAAAAAGTCCAGGCTTCATACGAACGTTCAGCCGCATAGCCCCGACCTATGAGAAAAAATACGGTGATAAATTGAGCTTGGCACATAATGAATGTCTGGAAGTCTTAAAACAACACACTTGGTCAGTTTCACCGCAATGCATACTCGATATCGGATGCGGCACAGGTGCTCTGCTGGAACGTCTCCATCAATTATGGCCCCAAGCCCGATGTATCGGTGTTGATCCTGCCGAGGGGATGGTAGATGAAGCAGCCAGACGCAGGCCATTTGCTTCATTTTTAAGGGGAAATGCCGAAGCCTTGCCCCTCGAATCTGCAAACATCAATCTCGTCGTCTGTTCGATGTCGTTTGGGCACTGGTATGACAAATCCGCAGGATTGAAAGAGGTAAAACGTATCCTCCATCCTGAAGGGCTGTTTTGTCTGGTGGAAAATTCCCCTCCGGGGTGGGGACTAACATACATAATCAACCGGTTACTACGCAGTCTCGCTGATTATGTTCCTAAAGAGGAAGTCATACGCCTTGCGGAATCAGTCGGTTTACACAATGTTCATGCATACACCACAGATCGCAATTTCATCGTATCCACATTTCAAGTTTCCCATTGAAGGCGGCTTACAACATGGATATTAAAAATAACCTGACACAACGTGTATTAGTAGTCGGAGCTGGGCCGATAGGACTGGCTGTTGCCTCTGCGCTCGCGTCTCAAGGCATTGCTGTCGATATCATCGACAAACGTGCTGCAGCATCTCCACATTCTCGTGCATTCGGCCTAGAACCTGTCACCCTAGAATTGCTGAACGCATGGGGTATTGCAGATGAAATGATACGCCAAGGAATCGTTTGGTCGAGCGCGCCTGTAGGCGATAAAAAAGGAAGAACACTTTCCTTTTCCACGCTGGCCCTTGAGTTTCCTTACATGGTTATCATTCCCCAATCCTATACAGAAGCCATTCTGACTGCATGGGCAGAAAAAATGGGTATCGATATCCAGCGGAATTGTAAACTCAAAACATTACAACCCACAGGCCAAAAGATAGAAGTAAAAATACAAGAAAAAAAATCAGATAAATTAATATCCAAGACATATGACTGGGTTTTAGGTGCAGATGGTGTGAATAGTGCGGTACGTCAACAGATGGATATCCCTTTTACCGGTCGGGATTATAAGCATTCTTTGGTTGTCGCCGATGTTATCCTTCACAATCCTCCTTCACCGACCGTCCATGCTCGTTCTGTATCAAGGGGACTTGTTGCTCTCTTTCCATTACCAGATGGCACATTTCGCATCAGTCTTGAAGATAATAAACGCATGACGATTCCCGTTGAACAACCGGTTACGCCAGAAGAAATACGTAACGGTATGCAAGCTATTCTGGGAAATGATTTTGGACTCGGAAAAATACTCTGGGGCGCACGTTACAGAAGCAAACAACGATTAGCGGACCAGTACAGAAAAGGCAATATATTCCTGCTTGGAGATGCAGCCCATACACATGTCCCTGCTGGCGGGCAAGGCCTTCAAATGGGGTTGGGAGATGCAGCTAATCTTGGCTGGAAACTTGCGGGCGTCATTAAAGGACAACTGTTACCGGAGATTCTCGACTCTTATGAAAATGAGCGCAGGCCTATAGCCGCCGCCGCACTGAAAAACACGGATTTACTTTTCAAGTTTAATACTGCATCGGGTTTTTTGGGACGCATGATACATTGGCTCGGCACACAAACCACCAAAATACCCTATGTGGAAAAAAAGGTTGTCAGCTTACTTGCAGGAGAAAGCGCCTATTACCATTGCTTGCGGCGAAAAGGTGATCATAAACTTGTCGGAGGTCGGTTACCCTATATTATTGTGTGTCTCAAAGCACAGAGCCAAGAACGTCTAAGCCTGACAGAACTGCTTCGGCAAGGAAAGTTTGTTTTAATCCATCGTGGTGCAGAAAAGCTAGCGGTAGAATTACGACATCATTATCATGAAATAGTTGTCGCGACGCTTGATGCGCCAAAAAACATTCTTAATGATGGACAAGCTGTAATAGTCAGGCCTGATGGCATTGTGTTGTGGGTAGGACACGATCTCCAACAAGCAAATGAACGACTTCGTTTCTGGATTTGAGAACGATTTGTTCGTGGCCCTGCGCTATCTGGAATATCAGCAACAAAAATGTGGAGCCACACCGTCGTATTCAGGCCAAACTGTAGCGTCTTTTGTCGGAGTACCGTCCAGGGCGGGGTTCCACTTTGTATTTAATTTAATCAAAGATAAGTTGACTACGGAATTCCTCTGACCAAATGGCTCTTCGACGTTTAGCCGCCTGACTGTCTTTTATACTGGTATTCTGTTTAATCACGCTTAATGCAATTCGGTTAAAAAGCGCCATTTGTGCAGCCCCATCAGGATCTTTGAGTGAGATAGCATCTTCTCGAAAAGTGACATCTAATACCCAATGCAGCTCGTTTTCTACCGACCAGTGCCTTCTTATTGCCTTAGCCACGATTTCCGCCTCCAACGGTAGCGAGCTGACATACCAGCGTGAATCACGATGGGGAGGCTGGCCTTTTACGCTTCGTTCACTGACGACTTCAATAACACTTTGTATTGAAGGCCATTGCCGCTGAAGGGCCTCCGGCAATACGGCACGAATTTGCATGACATGCCGAAATTCTGTCCGTCCATGACCACTATTTTTCTGCGTAAATTCAACAAGCTCATCACTCTCATAATGCGAAGCAAAATACGATTTGACCCATTCATAGAGGGTCTTTTGATTGCCTTTGAGACCCACAATAAAATCACCGCCGCGCTGAGTAATTAACGCAAGGGTTTCTTTCTGGCAATGCAAGGCATCCATAGTGACAATCGTGCCATCAAGCGCCAGTAATTCAATCAATTGTCTGGCAACCGGACCTTCCTGACCTTTGCTTTCGGCTGCCTGATGGTATAGGGCTACACCGGATTCAACATCATAAGCACTGACCACATGCAGGGCTTCAAATAATGTCCCCTTACAGGTTCCTCTCAGGGTTTTTCCATCAATGGCGATAAGACTTTTTCCTGCCCTGACCCGACGCTGGTTGATCCAGGCATAAAAGGCTTCAACCAGTGCATCTTGCTCTATCATTTTGATAATATTAGCAATACAGTGACGACGAGGAATACCGTGAGTAAAATGCGTGTATTGTTTAAGCCACTCGCACTGTAACTCACCAAATTCCTGAATCGATTTCCAGCCAGAAGCGCCGCATAATACAGCGGAGAAGGCTAAAAAAATCACATCCATTAATTCATGTTTTTTATTGATGTCAGAGCGAGTGTCTTCTATCTTGTTGATAAAATTAAAAATACTCATTATTAGGATCGCTTTTTTATGGAAGAGAGAGATCTTAACGTTTTAATGAGAGAAATGCCTATAAAAAGTCATATTCTGATTTTTATTTAACCAAAATAACCTCATTGAAAATGTGAGATCTTACCCTGCCTTACAGGCTGCGGAGCATTTTATTAAAATTGACGTCGGCGGCATCAGCAGTAGTGCCGGGATCAATTTTGCCAGTGGAACACCGGGTATAGGTTCTATAGGTTCGGGGTGGGGAGGAAAACTGCCGGATATGCTGGATAAATTGGAACAGGTCAGTGCTGAAATATCCACTCCTGTTTCTCAAGAACCACTCAAAGAAATTTGTCTCAGTTGTTTGATGAAAGCTGAGTTTGAAGAAGTAATAACCGTTATCCGGGGGTAATTATGACATTTGAGCGAAAAATTGGTTAATTACCAGAAAGAACATCCCGGCATTCGGCTTTATTTTCAACAGGTATATTATATTTATAAAAATATTAGTGTTCACTATACGCTGTGTCCTGAATTGAATGGTATTGTTTAAAGTAAAAGCAGGGTAAAATCAGAGCGACCGCTTGAGTGATTGAATATTATCCAAACGGGAAAAGCCTGCCTGTAGCACTCGTTCCAAAAATATGGTGATTAATTCATCTTGAGCGATGGTGTGAATTAAACGCATCCAATTGATAAAACAGAGGTTAAATTGTTTTGGATTGATACGGGCAATAATGATGTCATCGACGGGAGTCCTTTCTTTGAATATATCTTATCCAAGAAACCACTGATGATGCCCTTCGATGTGCTCTTGAATCTCACTCCAGCCCTTCATACCCCCACATAATGAGGCAAACAAAATATCGAATAGAGGGATAAGTGACTTTGGCACTCTGGCGTGGATCTTGGATGTCTGAGAAGTATTCGGTAAAGCTGTCAAGGGATATGGTATTTGCTCTCAAAAAGAGAGTATCAGATCATAACTATTCTCAGAGATCAAATCTGATTTTTTAACAAAATATTCACGATCTTGCCTTGGTTGAGAGGGTAAAATATTATTTTGTTGATTGCATTTAATAAATATTCAGAATATACATAATTATTGCAACTATAATTGTTACGGGGCGTGTAGCCCCGACTCTATTAAAGTATATTTGGCTATTTTAATCGTTTCTCTAAATTTTCGATGAAATCGTTTGCATTAAGCCCAACTCCACAGGCGGCTATTATCAGTTCCTTGAATTCGTAGTAACAACCCTGTTTGTAGATTTTTTCATCTAACCACTGGATTAAGCGGTTGAATTTTCCTCTAGAGAGTTCCATTTCGATCAAAGGGTTTTCTCGTGCTTTGTTGAATAGTTGGGCTGAAATAATTGCGCCCATGAGATAGCATGGAAAATACCCAAAATAACCCACGGCCCAGTGAATATCTTGCCAGGGGCCTTCATGAGGTAATGGGCTTATGCCAAGGTACTGTTCGAATAATTCTTGCCATCTTCCTTTGAGTTGTTTTATAGGAAGTTCTCCGGAGAGCAATTCTTTTTCTATTTTATAGCGTATAAAAATATGCGCGGGGTAGGTGAAGTCATCAGCTGTGACACGGATACCACCCGTATAGATTGTGTTGAAATATTCACATAATCTCTTTTTGTTGAAATAATCAACATAGCCAAATTTACTTTCTAGCTGCGTAGCCAAATATCCTAAATAGGCGTTGGAATGACCAACTTGTCTTTCAAATAGCAGGGCCAGACCTTCATAGATACACATTCCTCTAGAGTCGCTGACTGGTTGTCCAGGGTGTTGTTTTGGAGAGTCTTTAATGGTGGTGGCCAAGCTGAAGGTGAACGGCTTCTATTTTACTGAAAACAGCCTTGACCGATTCAGTTCTCAGGCCCAGTTGATGTTGTTCCAATAAGGCATATCATATGGGCTGATCTCAAGTTTTTCTCCAAGGGAAGAGGCATATTAATGCATTTAGTAGAGGTCTACCTGAGGAAGCTTGGGAAGACGTTTTTTGTAACAACGCACTCGGACTCTATGGACTCAGGATAGAACAAGAGACGAATAGACGATTGGTGCGAGTGGTTGAAAGTTAGTCTAATAATTTAATTAGCGGATTTCTATGAGCATTATTCGAGTAAGAGATTTGAGTAAATCCTACAGTATTTACTCAAAAAACCCTGGTCTGTTGGGCAGTTTAAAGTCGTTCATTAAAAGAGACTATTCAGTCGTACAAGCGGTAAAGGCGATCAATTTCTCCATCGAAGAAGGAGAAATTGTGGGTTTTCTCGGGGCGAATGGGGCGGGAAAAACGACTACTATGAAGATGTTGGCTGGTATCATTCTACCCTCTTCTGGTGATGTTAAAGTTTTGGGACATACACCTTATGAGCGTAGGAACGAATATTTAAAGTCAATATCATTTGTAGCTGGACAGAAACAGCAACTTGCTTGGGATCTTACGCCTAATGATTCCTTCATACTCAATAAGGTTATCTATGATCTCGAAGATAATGAATTTTTCAGATGTCGTGACGAACTGGTTGAACTGCTTTCTATTCGTTCAGTGATTAACAGACCGGTTCGTAATTTGTCTCTCGGTGAGCGTATGAAATGCGAATTAGCTTTATCATTGCTACATAAGCCAAAGGTTTTGTTCCTGGATGAACCCACTATTGGGTTAGATGTTAACATGCAGCGCATCGTCCGAGAATTCATTCTGCATTATAATCAGACGTATAAAGCAACAATTCTCTTGACTTCTCACTATATGGCGGATGTAGAAGCACTTGCGCGACGTGTTGTCATTATCAATTCGGGAGAGATTGTCTACGATGGGCAGCTCTCGCATTTAATTGAAAAACGTTCACCCAAAAAGATTATAAAGGCTAGTCTTTCAGGTCCGATTAGTCCAGAGCTGAGTTCATTACCCGGCTTGCTATTCTATGATGGTCACGATATTGAATTGATGGTGGAGCGTGACACATTATCTTCTGCAATGACAAGGTTGATGTCGGAACGAGTCGTTTTTGATATCTCTATCCATGATGAACCGATAGATCGTGTGCTGGAGGGGTATTTATCCTCGAATGGTGAGTTTAATGTGCAAATCTTTTAAGCGGACCCTACAGTTATGGAGGGTGCTCATTGGTCAATCTTTCTCTCAGGCTATTGCATATCGAGCGCAGTCGATGGTTTGGATGATAGGTGGTGTAATGCCCATTGCTGTGATGTTAGTTTGGCTTAGTTTGGCAGATGGAGGGGCTATTGGCGGTTATACGCCCAGCGATTTTGCGGTTTACTTTCTTTCCATTTACTTGGTGCGTCAATTAACGTCCATTTGGGTAATGCAACGCTTGGATCGTGATATTCGCCGAGGGGAACTCTCTATGTTATTGCTGCGTCCTGTGTCTCCTCTTTATTGCTATATTGCGGATCATGTGGGACAGATGATTGTTAGAGGACCGATTATATTAGTGGTTTTTATTTCTGGTATCGTTTTAACTGGTAATTTGCAACGCTTGGATATCTGGAGCTTTTTGTTTTTTTTACCTTCACTTATGCTTGCTTGGATTATCATTTTCCATCTTTATTATTGTCTAGGCTTGTTGGCTTTTTGGATTAATAACGCAATGGCATTTGACCCATTGCTTTGGGCGCTTTATACGATACTTGGGGGATCCCTCATTCCTCTTGATTTATATCCGTCTGGTATCGCAGGATTATTGAAAGTTTTACCTTTTGCATCGGCAATCGATTCTCCAGTGCAAATAATATTAGGAAAATTAGATCGTGGAGAATTATTGACCAGTTTTTTGATGCAGTTATTCTGGGTTATAGCGCTCATGTTAATTCGTGCTTTGCTATGGTCGGTAGGATTAAAAAAATATACGGCTTCAGGAGCCTAGCTAAATGCGGTACGGTTTATTATTATTGGTGTTAATAAGGAATTCTTTCGTCTTAGAGCTTGAATTTCGGCTCAATGCTTTAGTCAACTTGATTAATTCCTCCCTTGCTTGCCTGCTGGCTTTGCTTGTTTTAACGGGGTTCTTCGGTCAAGTATCCCAAGTAGGAGGGTGGAGTTTCAATCAAATGGTTGCTTTACTTGGCGTGACTCTCATTGTGGAATCATTAATCGATAGCTGGTTATTTCCGAGTATCCACTCTTTATCTGAATACATCAGGCGAGGTGACTTGGATTTTATCCTTATTCGCCCCGTCGACCCTCAGTTTTTTATCACATTTCATCGTTTTAATGTGTGGGATGGTGCAAATTTCGTCGTTGGATATATAGTTGTTCTGGTTGCTATGTATCAACAAGATGCTTTGATATTTTCAAACTTCATGCAGTTTAATTTGACACTATTATTGGGTGCGTGCATTTTCTATTCTCTGTTTATGTGTTCAAATCTCATCGCTTTTTGGTTCACTAAAGTTTCTGATGTATGGATTATTTGCTATTCTCTCATGGATATGGGACGGTTTCCTGTCAGTGCTTATCCTGGTGCTATGCGATTTGTTTTGAGTTTTATATTACCAATTGTTTTCGTAAGTAATGTGCCTGCGCAAGCTGCTTTGGGAATGCTTAATTTTGGCACGTTGGCTATGGCTTTTATGTATGCATTAGGGGCGTTATTTTTCACCCGATACCTTTGGCTTAAAGCGCTATCAAGATATAGTAGCGCAAGTAGTTGATGAGATGTATTTAAGGAAAATGGAGGGTAAATTCACATAATAAGTGCATAAAGGTGTTTTTCCTATTATTCAGGGTGCTAGCTCTCTAAAATATAAAGGAAAACCTATTGCGCTTGAAGGAATGCAAACAGCTTGTGAGGTAAACTTGATTGCCAGTCAGAGTAACGGCCTATTCCAATAGGGCTATTTTATTTGCCCTTCTTTGCCATAAAGAGCGAACCTAGGTAGTGCTCAGACAAAAGCATGAGCTTTTGAACGCACTTTTAGTGCGGCCCGTAGGGTGAGCGAAGCGAGTCATCCTCACGTATTACATTCTGCATTCATGCTCTCACTATGATTGCGTTTTATGCTTCGACATTAAATGATGTTTTAAATAAGGGGTTAATTGTTCCAATAGATTACTATTAGATTGGGCTATAGTAAGTTCTTCCCAGCCATCAGTGGACAGTATAAAAACCGTTGAGAGAATTATGGTCATCTCATCCGTGGGAGTTGATGAGGTATACCCGTTAGCTTTGAATACACCTAGTTCAGTATGTATTCTGCTGATTTTGAATGGCAGAAGTGACGTTGGTAATTTCATCAAAAATCATCCTTCAATGGTATGAAGTAGAAAGAAATTGTAAGAAAAAGCGTAAATGCTAATGTTATATGGAAGAGATAACCGTAGCCAATCACTTGATAAATAGCGCCTCCCATAAGACCTCCCAAGCATAACGCACCCCAAGAGAAAAGTCTGTAAACAGCATTAGTCCTCGAAAATATACCCTCCGGTATTAATTTCTGTCTGTAAGTTACAGCAATACAATCCCAAAAACCCATACCACAGCCGAGTAAAAAAACGGATAAAAGCATTGCATAGATAGTATGATTCAGCGCTATAACAAGGGTAGATAAAAATGCCAAGCTCAGTGAAATGGATACGTCAGAAACCGGGACGACAGAAAACACCATTTTGAAATCATCGCCGGAAAATCATTCATGGCTAATGTCCCGACCAAACGTTTTGGTTTTGTGCAATGTCTGGAAGATCACTCAGAAGAAAACTCATAGCCCAGCTATCTTCACAGGGTATTGTTCACTGTTCATTTATAAGAACGGTCTGCAACAATTACGCCTATTGGGATAGGCGCTAAATTTACCCATGACTCTTGAAATCAATGGAGCTGACGTCCGATAAGGCGGGCTCCATGATAAACAAACTCTATAAAGTCTCTAAGATAGTGATGAATTGGTTTTTCAGTCACATTAAGCATATTCAATATACATGAATATTGAATATCAGAGCCTATAAATTAAAGGTGGTTTCTGTTCACTTCACTTGATTGGCTATTATCACCGTAATATTAAGCTGAAAATTTAAATCACCTTATGTGGGCCAAAACATTCATAGTGAATAAATTGTTTATCAATTCCTATATCCAATAACTGCTTCGCTACATATTGCATAAAGGGGACAGGACCACAGAAATAGAAATGCATTCCCTCTGTTTTCAACGCCTCATTCAAAACTGCCAGATCCATAAAGCCTTTGTGTTGATAATGAATACCTTGTTGATCTTCATCCCTTGGTTCACGGTACCAAATTGTGCTAGCAAAATTTGGCATCGCCTGCGCCATTGTTGCGACTTCATTGCTAAATGCGTGATGGCCGCCGTGTTCAGCCGCATGTAACCAATTAATCTGGCTGTTGTGATTTTGCTGGTGGAGGTGATGCAACATACTCATCATGGGTGTCAGGCCAACGCCCGCAGAAATCAAAGTAACCGGTGTTTCTGGTTTAATATCAAGGAAAAAATCACCGCGTGGGGCGGCCAGCCAGACGGTATCGCCTTCTTGCATCTTATCGTGCATATGGTTGGAAACGATTCCTTGTGGCTCACGTTTGATTGCAATCCGATAGCTGGAACCATTTGGTGCTGCCGTCAGTGAATACTGGCGAATTTCTCGGTTGTCAAAACTATCATCTGCCAGATAAATACTCAGATACTGGCCAGGTTTGTAATCCATCACTTTCCCGCCATCTTGAGGCACAAATTCAAAGCTGCAAATCACTTCACTTTTTACCTCTTTCCGGCTGATACGGAATGGACGCAAACCACGCCAGCCGCCATCTGTTGATTCACCGCTATGATAGATTTGCTCTTCACGATTGATAAAAACATCAGCCAGCACGCCATAAGCTTTCCCCCAGGCGTTCAGAATTTCATTTCCCGGCTGGAACATTTCATCCAACGTTGCCAACAGGTGAGTACCGACTATCTGATAATGTTCTGGTTGAATATTCAGACTAGCGTGTTTATGCGCGATTTTTTCCACTGCCGGTAGTAGTACCTCTAAGTTATCAATGTTGGCTGCGTAGGCACAGATCGCATTGAACAGGGCTTCACGCTGATCGCCGTTAAGTTGATGGCTCATATTAAAAATGTTTTTTAACTCAGGATTATGTTTAAACATCCGCTCATAGAAGTGGGCTGTCAGTCTTGGTCCGGTAGCAGAAAGTAATGGAATAGTTGATTTGACAGTTGCAATAGTTTGGCTATCCAGCATGGTGAAACTCCTGAATTTCTTTCAAGTGATAATGAAAGTCATAACATGTATTTTAAATGCAACTTATACCCTTTTGGGGATTTTGTAAATATAGAATGTGGTCTTTATGGTGAAAAAAATATTCGTAAAAGATATTTGCACTAAGGAAAGGACTACTTTAGGTCATAAATTCCAACCAAAGAGGAAAAATGCAGTGTAATTTTCATTCTTCTATTTAAAATAGATATCTTGCTTGTGACAGGCATGCAATCGTTTGCGTAAAATATTTTGTCAAGACTATCTCATTCGGTGAAAAGGGTTTACACTGTGTGCCATTCGGCCCTTTAGGGTGTTGTTTGAAGAGAAGTTAGCTGAGTCAGGAGAACCCAATGTTAAAGCGTGAAATGAATATTGCTAGTTATGATCCCGAACTATGGCAGGCGATGGAGCAGGAAGTTGTTCGTCAGGAAGAGCATATCGAGTTAATTGCTTCTGAAAACTATACCAGCCCAAGAGTTATGCAGGCACAGGGCTCTCAACTCACTAACAAATATGCTGAAGGTTATCCGGGTAAACGCTACTACGGCGGCTGTGAATATGTAGATGTTGTTGAACAATTAGCTATCGATCGTGCTAAGGCGCTGTTTGGTGCTGATTATGCCAACGTTCAGCCACACTCTGGTTCTCAAGCGAACGCGGCAGTTTATATGGCTTTGCTACAACCGGGCGATACGGTTCTGGGGATGAATTTAGCGCATGGCGGTCATTTGACTCACGGCTCTCCGGTTAACTTCTCTGGTAAGTTATATAACGTTGTGCCTTATGGCATCGATGAGAGCGGTAAAATCGATTATGACGATATCGCGGCACAAGCTCAAAAACATCAGCCAAAAATGATTATCGGTGGTTTCTCCGCTTACTCCGGTGTGGTTGACTGGGCAAAGATGCGTGAAATTGCAGACAGCATTGGTGCTTATCTGTTCGTTGATATGGCGCATGTTGCTGGCCTAATCGCCGCAGGAGTATATCCTAACCCGGTTCCTCATGCTCATATCGTCACTACCACGACGCATAAAACACTGGCTGGTCCACGTGGTGGTTTGATCCTGGCGAAAGGTGGCGATGAAGAGTTATATAAAAAACTGAACTCTTCTGTATTCCCTGGTTGTCAGGGTGGGCCTCTGATGCATGTTATTGCAGGTAAAGCGGTGGCATTGAAAGAGGCAATGGAACCAGAGTTCAAAGCGTATCAACATCAGGTTGCAGATAACGCAAAAGCTATGGTTGAAGTGTTTTTGGCACGTGGTTACAAAGTGGTTTCTGGCGGTACAGAAAACCACTTGTTCCTGCTGGATCTGGTTGATAAAAACATCACTGGTAAAGATGCCGATGCTGCGTTGGGCCGTGCAAATATCACGGTAAACAAAAATAGCGTGCCTAATGATCCGAAGAGTCCATTTGTGACTTCTGGTGTGCGTATTGGTACGCCTGCGATTACCCGTCGTGGTTTTAAACAAGCAGAAGCGCGTGAATTGGCTGGCTGGATGTGTGATGTATTGGACAACATCAATGATGAAGCGACCATTGAAGCAACTAAGCAGAAAGTTCTGGCTATTTGCGCGAAATATCCGGTTTACGCATAAATTAAAATTTCAATAAATCATTACAAAACCTGCTCCGGCTAACATTGTTTGCTTAAATAAGATATTGAGGTGTGATGTGTGGATTTTCCCCCGGGAATATCCACTCCAAGATAACTCTCAATATCTAGTTTCTTGAGTTAACTAAGTTAGGGGTGGGTTTTTTGCATTTTTTACCAGGGGGATTAATGGTTATTCGATCGACGCGCTGGTTGGCGTTAGATTACTTCACATATTTCTTTTCTTACGGGATATTTTTACCTTTCTGGGCAACCTGGCTCCAGGGTGAAGGTATAGAGTACGATATGATAGGGGTTATATTAGGTGCAGGCTTGATTTCCCGTTTTTTGGGCAGTTTATTAATCGCGCCTACAGTTAAAGATCCCGCAAAACTTATTTTTGCGCTGCGTATATCGGCATTGATAACTTTTATTTTCATTATTGGCTTTACATTAGGAAATCATTGGGCATGGCTCCTGTTTGTCATGGTTGGCTTCAACCTATTTTTTGCGCCGATGATGCCATTGAGTGATGCGCTGGCAGGAACATGGCAAAAACAATTTCCTTTTGATTACGGCAAAATACGGGTTTGGGGTTCAATTGCCTTTATTATCAGTTCAGCATTAACTGGGGAATTAATTTCTGTCTGGGGACATCATGCCATCCTCATCACGATATTGTTTAGCGTCTTCTCTACCTTATTGGTGACATTACTTAGGCCCTCTATCATGCCGGTTGGGGAAACTAAATCTGCCAAAGTGGATGTTGTGTCATTTAAACAGTTGTTGTCTGAAAAATCAGTACGTCGATTCTTGTTATGTGTGGCTTTATTACAGGGCGCCCATGCGGGATATTACAGCTTCAGTGCAATTTACTGGAAAAATGCGGGTTATTCTGCCTCGGTAGTCGGTTATCTCTGGTCATTGGGCGTAGTGGCTGAAGTGATTATTTTTACTCTGAGTAATAAATTATTTCGGCGCTGGAGTGCCCGTAATCTTCTGTTGCTTTCTGGTATATGTGGTGTCATTCGCTGGGGATTAATGGGAACATTCATCGCATTACCGGTGTTGATTATCATTCAAATCTTGCATTGTGGCACATTCACTGTCTGCCATTTGGCGGCGATGCGTTTTATCAGTGCGAGAAAAGAAGGGGAAATTGTGCGTTTGCAAGCGGCTTATTCCGCGTTGGCAATGGGAGGCGGTATCGCTGTCATGACGGTAATTGCCGGATTTATGTATGATTATCTGCACGGTGGGATTTTCTGGATGATGGCCTTAATTGCTTTTCCTGCTATCTTTCTGCGGCCGCAGGTTAAAGCTTATAATTATTAACACTATAAATTTAGTGTCTTGCAATATTTTTGCAAGACACTAACTGCCTCTTAATAATGTTTTTATGAGATATCATGTCGAATAAATTAACAATAAAAGATATCGCTCGTTTGGCTAATGTCGGCAAATCAACAGTTTCGCGGGTATTAAACAATGAAAATAGTGTAAGTCCACAAGTACGTGAAAGAGTTGAGGCGATTATCCAACAAAATAATTTTGTTCCATCTAAATCAGCAAGAGCGATGAGAGTGAAAAGTGACAAAATCATTGCTTTAATTGTGTCGCGTCTGGGATCTTTTTCAGAGAATTTATCGATAAGTACCATGTTACCTCTGTTTTACCAGCGTGGTTACGATCCGATTATTATGGAAAGTAATTTTGATCTACAGCTTTTACAGGAACATCTACGTCAATTGGCATTGCGTCATGCAGATGGCATTATTTTATTCGGTTTCACTGGATTGTCAGAAGAGCTCCTCTGCCCTTGGCGTGACAAAATAGTGGTACTTGCCCGCGAATATACGGATTTTTCTTCTGTATGTTATGACGATATTGGTGCTGTGCGTTTATTGATGAATGAATTCTATCGGCGGGGACACAGAAATATCAGTTTTCTCGGCGTAGATGATTGTGATACCACGACAGGTTTGCTTCGCCATCAATCTTATCTAGCTTGTTGTGAACAGAAAGATCTGCGCCCACTTTCCGCCCAATGTGATTTAAGCTATCAGAGTGGATTTCAGCATGTTAATAAGGTATTGAGAGAGAAAACAACAGCTTTAATCTGTGCAACCGATAGTTTGGCTTTAGGTGCATATAAATATTTGCAGCAAAATAATCGGGAAGATATACAAATAGGTAGCATTGGTAATACACCTTTGTTGAACTTTTTATACCCTAACACGCTTTCTATTGATCTGGGTTATAGTGAGGCAGGTAAATATGCGGCTGGTCAATTAATTGCTCAGATAAACCAGCAATACCCTAAACAACAAGTAATCATTCCGAGTAAGTTGGCTTAAAAATAAGAAATATTGCCGTTTCAATGTGATCTTCAACCCATTTTTGGGAACGTTCCCATGACAAGCATAACCAAATGATATTAGGATGAAATTAGTTTACTAAGCATGCTAATTAGTAATTGATATTCACTTATGATGACTGGCTGTTATGAAAAACAAAATAAATTCTAAAGATATAGAAAAACTAATTACATTAATCGGTGGTTGTGAAAATATAGCCAGTGTAAGTCATTGTATTACCCGATTGAGGTTTGTATTAGTTGAACCAGTTAAAGCCAAGCCGGATGAGATAAAAAATTTACCGATGGTTAAGGGCTGTTTTACCAATGCAGGGCAATTCCAGGTAGTGATAGGCACTAATGTTGGCGATTATTATAAGGTTTTAAATAGTTATCTTGGTCAATCTGAATTGAACAAAAAAGATAAACAACAGGTTGAGAAGAAAAATATGAAATGGCAAGAGCGCTTCATTTCTAAGTTTGCGGAGATATTTTTTCCTCTCTTACCAGCATTAATTAGTGGCGGACTCATTCTAGGTTTCCGTAACATTATTGGTGATATTCCTTTTAGTGAAGGTAAAACTTTAGCTCAAACATATCCTATTTGGAAAACAATATATGATTTTCTGTGGCTGCTAGGAGAGGCAATATTCTTCTATCTGCCAGTGGGTATTTGTTGGTCGGCGGTTAGGATGATGGGTGGAACACCAATATTAGGCATTATATTGGGAGTAACACTGGTCTCGCCGCAATTAATGAATGCTTATCATTTAGGGCAACAAATCCCTGATATATGGAATTTTGGCCTGTTCACGATTGGAAAAGTGGGTTATCAGGCGCAGGTTATTCCGTCACTTTTGGCGGGCGTTACTTTGGGGTGGATTGAAGTTCAGTTAAAACGGGTGGTTCCTAGTTATCTCTATTTAGTCATTGTTCCGGTAGTTTCGTTAATATTGGCGACTTTTTTAGCACATAGCCTTATTGGGCCATTTGGTCGGTTAATGGGTGATGGAGTTGCTTGGGTTGTTAAGGCATTGATGACGGGAAGTTTTGCGCCTATTGGTGCAGCTTTATTTGGATTCTTTTACGCGCCGTTGGTGATTACAGGTATCCATCAAACCACATTAGCCATAGATATGCAGATGGTGCAGAGTATAGGAGGAACACCGATATGGCCTATTATTGCATTATCCAATATTGCTCAGGGCTCCGCAGTTGTTGGTATTATTTTAATCAGTAAAAAGCGTAATGAACGTGAAGTATCCGTACCTGCGGCTATTTCCGCCTATCTGGGCGTCACTGAGCCGGCAATGTACGGTATTAATATCAAATATCGATTCCCTATGCTCTGTGCCATGATTGGTTCTAGTTTAGCCGGGTTGATTTGTGGGTTGGGTGGTGTATTGGCAAACGGTATTGGTGTGGGTGGCTTGCCAGGTATTCTTTCGATCAAACCGCAATTTTGGCTAATTTACGCATTAGCTATGCTTGTCGCCATTATTGTTCCGTTGATTCTCACTACTGTTGTGTATCGGAAGAAGAATATGACCGGTATGTTAGCTGTCGAATAATGCGGTTAAATCTTCACAAATAACAGATATAAAAATATACCCTATGGATTTCAAGATGGATCGCGACGGCAAGGGAGCGAATCCCCGGGAGCATAGATAACTATGTGACCGGGGTGAGTGAGTGCAGCCAACAAAGAGGCAACTTGAAAGATGACGGGTATAACCATGTGGTTATTCAATTCAGGAAATATATTGATAAGGTGTTTTTGATGGACAAAATCATTCCGTGGTGGTTACAAGGTGTCATCTATCAGATATATCCTAAGAGTTTCCAGGATACTACGGGTAGCGGAACGGGCGATCTTAACGGCATTACTTATCGGCTTGATTATTTGAAGAAACTGGGCGTAGACGCTATTTGGGTGACGCCTTTTTACCGCTCGCCACAGGTAGATAACGGTTATGATGTCGCTGATTATTGTGCGATTGATCCGGCTTACGGCTCAATGGATGATTTTAAGCGTTTGGTTGATGAGGCGCATCAACGTGATATCCGTGTCATCGTAGATATTGTTTTCAACCATACATCGACTCAACACCCTTGGTTTAAACAAGCACAGGATATTGATAGCCCTTATCGGCAATATTACATTTGGCGGGATGGGGAACCTGGGACGCCGCCCAATAATTGGGCGTCAAAATTTGGCGGCAATGCTTGGGCGTGGCATGAAGCAAGCCAACAGTATTATTTGCACTTGTTTGCTGTTGAGCAGGCCGATCTAAACTGGGAGCATGAACCTGTACGGGCTGAACTGAAAAAGATTTGCGAATTCTGGGCTGGCCTTGGTGTTGATGGCTTCCGTCTGGATGTCATTAATTTGGTTTCTAAGCAGCAAGACTTCCCTGAATCAACTCAGGGAGATGGGCGTCAGTTCTACACTGATGGCCCGCGTATTCATGAATTTCTGCAAGAAATGAACAGAGAAGTATTCCAGCCAGCCGGAGTGATGACGGTTGGGGAGATGTCTTCTACCTCACTGGAACATTGCCAACGCTACTCTTCATTGGATGGTGAAGAATTGTCGATGGTTTTTGCTTTCCATCACTTAAAAGTCGATTACCCTAATGGTGAAAAATGGGTTGCGGCACCGCCTGATTTTATTGAATTGAAGAAAATTTTTGCCAAGTGGCAGCAAGGCATGCACGAACGGGCATGGAATGCGCTTTTCTGGTGTAATCACGATCAGCCGCGTATTGTTTCACGCTTTGGCGGTGAAGGTGTTTGGCGGGTGCCGTCCGCCAAAATGTTGGCAATGGTACTGCATGGCATGCAGGGAACCCCTTATATCTATCAAGGGGAAGAACTGGGAATGACTAACCCTCATTTTTCGCATATTGAAGAGTACCGGGATATAGAAAGTTTAAATATTTATCAAGAGAAGATTGAGCAGGGCAGTGATAAACAGCAAATCTTATCGGTCTTAGCGAAGAAATCTCGTGATAATGGGCGAACGCCGATGCAATGGGATGCGACTGCCAATGCCGGGTTTACTCAAGGGGAGCCGTGGATAGCGTTGAATAGTGATTACCAGGCTGTGAACGCTGAAAATGCTATCCAGGATGAGGATTCAGTTTTCCATTGTTATGCCCGCTTGATAAAACTGCGTAAAACGTATCCGGTATTGACTTATGGCAGCTATGAAGATTTGTTGCCGTCTCACCCTTGGCTATGGTGTTATGTTCGCCGTTGGGAAAACCAAACGTTGTTGGTTATTGCTAACCTCAGCGCAGAAGTGCAAGGGTGGTCGCTGGATGCTTCTTTATCCCACTGTTCATGGGTGAAATTGATGGGGAACTATCCTGAAAACCAGTTACCTGTAGAAAATATGCAGCTACAGCCTTATGAAGCTGTTTATTGGTTGGCGGAGTAACAACGGTCTTTATTGCTAGTTAAATCAATCGCAGAGTAGACCGCATTTTTTGCGGTCTACCTAAAATACCGTCTTGCAATTCTATTTAGAATTCACTTGAATTAACGTTTCAATGCTTCTGATAATTCATCACGCATTTCGGCCAGAATGTCTTTAACAACGCGTGGATTACCTGCGACAAGGTTGCCGGAATGAATGTAATTATGACCGCCAACGAAATCAGTTACGATACCGCCAGATTCACGAACTAACAGCTCGCCGCCCATAAAATCCCACGGTTTTAGGCCAATTTCAAAGTAACCATCCACCCGACCAGCCGCAACATAAGCCAGGTCCAGAGCAGCGGAGCCTGTACGACGGAAATCAGCACAACGAACAAATAATTTACCCAAAGTATTAATAAAAACAGTGGAATGATACTTTGCTTTGAATGGGAAACCTGTTGCCAGAATAGTGCCATCCAGATCGCGAGCATTGGTGCCACGCAAACGGTAGCCATTCAACTGTGCCCCTTGACCGCGGGTTGAGGTGAAAAGCTCATTACGCATTGGGTCATAAACAACCGCAACTTCAGTACGGCCTTTAATGCGTACCGCAATAGAAACAGCAAAGTGAGGGAGGCGTTTGATAAAGTTGGTCGTGCCATCCAGTGGATCGATTACCCATTGAATATCAGCCTCTTCGCCTAGCAGCTCGCCACTCTCTTCGGTAATAATCGAGTGTTTGGGATAAGATTTGCGAATAACGTCGATAATGAGCGCTTCTGCGGCTTTGTCAACATTGGTAACAAAGTCGTTACTGCCTTTTTGGCTCGCTTCAACCGCATCGGGAGTTTCATAATTTTTGGCAATTAGGTTGCCGGCTTTACGCGCAGCGCGTATGGCGATGGTCAGCATCGGATGCATGGGATATCTTCCACCAGGATGTTAAAGAACGGGTAATTAATCGGCGCATAGTATAGCAGTAATTCGGAAAAATACTAATGTTGTGTTAAGATATTTGGTTCTTATAACCATCCAGACTATTCAGAAGTTGCCATGTTAGAAAATATCCGCATTATCCTGGTTGAAACTTCCCACACCGGGAATATGGGGTCAACCGCCCGGGCAATGAAAACAATGGGATTAACTAATCTTTATTTGGTTAATCCACTGGTTCAGCCAGATTCTCACGCGATTGCACTTTCTGCTGGCGCCAGCGATGTTATTGGTAATGCGACAATGGTCGATAGTTTGGATAAAGCGCTGGTGGGTTGTGGATTGGTGATTGGCACCAGCGCCCGTTCAAGAACGTTATCATGGCCGATGGTCGAACCTCGTGAATGTGGTGAACGTAGTGTTCAAGAGGCTGAACATGCGTCGGTTGCCATTGTTTTTGGCCGTGAGCGGGTAGGGTTGACCAATGAAGAATTGCAGAAGTGCCATTATCATCTGAATATCCCAACTAATCCTGATTACGGTTCGTTAAATCTGGCGATGGCGGTTCAACTTGTCAGTTATGAAATCCGTATGGCTTATTTAGCGCGTCAGGATAAAAATGAGCAGAAAACCGATGAAGTGGAATATCCATTAGCTGATGATATGGAACGCTTTTATCATCATCTTGAATGTGTGTTAAATGATTCTGGTTTTATCAGAAAAGCGCACCCCGGCCAGATAATGAATAGATTAAGGCGGCTTTTTACCCGTGCCCGGCCTGAGATGCAGGAACTGAATATTCTGCGTGGCATCTTGTCCTCTGTTGAAAAATGGGCGAAGAAATAGTTGAGTAAATTACTAGGTTAAATAGTTGACTAAAATACTCAGGAATGACACAATTTCGCTCATATTTCACCACGGGGTAATTCATTTATGAGATTGACATCTAAAGGGCGTTATGCAGTAACTGCCATGCTTGATGTGGCGTTGCACTCACAAGAAGGCCCGGTACCACTGGCCGACATTTCTGAACGTCAGGGTATTTCCCTCTCCTATCTTGAACAGTTATTTTCTCGCTTGCGCAAAAATGGTCTGGTTTCAAGTGTCCGTGGTCCGGGTGGTGGTTACTTATTGGGCAAAGATGCCAGTGAAATTGTTGTTGCCGAAGTGATTTTCGCAGTTGATGAATCGGTAGATGCTACCCGTTGTCAGGGTAGAGAAGGGTGTCAGGGGGGTGATCGCTGCCTGACTCATGCTTTATGGCGCGATTTAAGTGATCGTATTACCGGTTTCCTGAGCAGTATCAGTCTAGAAGAATTAGTCAATAACCAAGAAGTATTGGACGTTGCTGGTCGCCAGGATAACGATAAACGCCGTGCGCCTAACGGTAGAGCACAAGAAACAATTAATGTCAATCTGCGCCCATAAGCAGAGCTTGTGATGAATTGAAGTATTAGAAGTAGGGAGCATGTGAGCAATGAAATTACCAATTTATTTAGATTACTCAGCAACGACGCCGGTTGATCCGCGTGTTGCTGAAAAAATGATGAGCTATCTGACCAGGGACGGGATATTTGGTAACCCCGCTTCTCGTTCACACCGTTTTGGCTGGCAGGCTGAAGAAGCGGTTGATATTGCCCGTAATCAGATTGCTGATTTGGTGGGTGCGGACCCGCGAGAAATTGTTTTTACTTCTGGCGCAACGGAGTCTGACAATCTTGCCATCAAAGGCGCGGCTAATTTTTACCAGAAAAAGGGCAAGCACATCGTCACCAGCAAAACCGAACATAAAGCGGTTCTGGATACTTGCCGTCAATTGGAACGTGAAGGGTTTGAAGTCACTTATTTGGCGCCTCAGAGCAACGGGTTGATTGATTTAAACGATCTGGAAGCCGCGGTGCGTGATGACACCATTCTGATTTCTATCATGCATGTTAACAATGAAATTGGCGTGGTGCAGGATATTGCCGCCATCGGTGAAATGTGTCGCAGCCGCGGTATCATTTTCCATGTTGATGCCACTCAGAGCGTAGGCAAACTGCCAATTGACTTAACCAAACTGAAAGTCGATCTGATGTCTTTCTCCGCCCATAAAATTTACGGGCCGATGGGAATTGGCGCACTGTACGTTCGCCGTAAACCACGTATTCGTATTGAAGCACAGCAACATGGCGGCGGCCATGAACGTGGTATGCGCTCTGGTACTTTGCCTGTTCATCAGATTGTGGGTATGGGTGAAGCTTATCGTATTGCCAGGCAGGAAATGGAGAGTGAATCCCAGCGTCTGCGTGGCCTGCGGTTGCGTCTGTGGCACGGTATCAAAGATATCGAAGAGGTCTTCCTTAACGGAGATTTGGAACACGGCGCGCCGCATATTCTGAATGTCAGCTTCAACTATGTTGAAGGTGAATCACTGATGATGTCATTAAAAGATCTGGCGGTTTCTTCGGGTTCTGCATGTACTTCTGCCAGCCTGGAGCCCTCCTACGTACTGCGTGCGTTGGGGATGAATGACGAACTGGCTCATAGCTCTATACGCTTCTCTTTAGGGCGTTTTACGACAGAAGAAGAGATCGACTACGCCATTGAACTGATTCATAAATCTATTGGCCGCCTGCGTGAACTTTCTCCACTGTGGGAAATGTTTAAACAAGGTGTGGATCTAAACAGTATCGAATGGTCTCATCATTAATCAGACGGTTTCAGGAGTAACAACATGGCTTACAGCGAAAAAGTAATTGATCACTATGAAAATCCACGTAACGTCGGCTCTTTCGATAATGAAGATCCAACGGTTGGCAGCGGCATGGTCGGCGCCCCTGCGTGTGGCGACGTGATGAAACTGCAAATCAAAGTCAATGATGAAGGCATTATTGAAGATGCGCGTTTCAAAACTTACGGTTGCGGTTCTGCGATTGCTTCCAGCTCTTTAGTGACTGAATGGATGAAGGGCAAATCTCTGGAACAGGCAGAAGCGATTAAAAATACTGAAATCGCAGATGAATTAGAACTGCCGCCGGTGAAAATCCACTGTTCCATTCTGGCAGAAGATGCGATTAAAGCAGCGATTGCGGATTACAAAAGTAAACGTCAGGGCAGATAACGGCCCTTAATAATAAGAAGAAATTTGGTGGATACTGGCTGCTACATACCATCCGGTATCCGCCTTTGCTGGTTTTAATAAGTGAGGTTGTTGTATGTCAATTTCCCTTACAGAAAGTGCTGCACAACGCGTTTCGTCATTCCTGAGTAACCGTGGAAAAGGTGTTGGTTTGCGTCTGGGCGTCAGAACATCAGGCTGTTCAGGTATGGCTTACCTGCTTGAATTTGCTGATATGATTAACGAAGACGACACAGTGTTTGAAGATAAGGGTGTCAAAGTTATCGTAGATGGCAAGAGCATGGTCTATCTCGACGGTACAGAGCTGGATTTTGTTAAAGAGGGCCTTAACGAAGGCTTTAAATTCAACAACCCAAATGTTTCCAGTGAATGTGGTTGTGGAGAGAGTTTTAACGTTTAATTCCGTTTTTCGGCCAAATCCAGAGTAAGTTTAGATTATGGACTATTTCACTTTATTTGGGCTGCCGGCTCGTTATGCTGTTGATCGTGAACAACTGGCAAGCTGTTATCAAGAATTGCAACGTCAGTTTCATCCAGATCGCTTTGCTAGTCAGCCAGAGCGTGAAAAAACGCTGGCGTTGCAGCAAGCCGCGACTATCAATGACGGTTATCAAACGCTCAAACATCCACTGAAACGCGCTGAATATATGCTCTCTCTGCATGGTTTTGATTTAGCCAATGAACAGCACACGATGAGTGACAACGCTTTCCTGATGGAACAGCTTATGTTGCGGGAAGAGTTGGAATGTATTGCCAGCAAAGCTGATCCAGAAGTGGCATTGGCTGATTTTTCGACTCGTCTGAGTGGGATGACTAAAACCCGCAGTCAGCAAATGGTGCGGCAATTGGATGAACAGCAGTGGGAACCAGCAGCCGATACGGTGCGTAAATTGCGTTTTCTGGATAAATTGCAACAGCAGGTTGAGCAACTGGAAGAACGTTTACTGGACGACTTTTAAGGAAAGCGTATATGGCTTTATTACAAATTAGCGAGCCGGGGTTATCCGCTGTACCACATCAACGTCGTTTAGCTGCCGGTATTGATTTAGGTACGACACATTCATTAGTTGCCACTGTTCGCAGTGGGCAAGCGGAAACATTGATGGATAGTGAAAATCGTTACCTGCTTCCCTCAGTTGTTCGCTACCATGAAAAGGGGCTTGAAATTGGTTGGCAGGCCCGTCAACAGGCGGTACATGATCCCGCTAATACTATCAGTTCAGTAAAACGTATGATGGGGCGCTCTCTGGCTGACATTCAGCAACGTTATCCAAATCTTCCATATCAATTTCAAGCGAGTGAAAACGGGTTGCCGTTAATCAACACCGTAGTGGGTTTGGTCGATCCTATTCAGGTTTCTTCTGAGATTCTTAAATCGCTGGCGCAGCGTGCAGAAGAAACACTGGATGGTAAGCTTGACGGTGTTGTGATCACGGTTCCTGCTTACTTTGATGATGCACAGCGTCAGGGAACAAAAGATGCGGCGCGTTTAGCCGGATTGCACGTTCTGCGCTTGCTTAATGAACCGACTGCTGCTGCGATTGCCTACGGACTGGACTCCGGCCAAGAAGGTGTGATTGCGGTTTATGACTTAGGCGGCGGTACATTTGACGTTTCTATTCTTCGGCTAAGCCGTGGTGTCTTTGAAGTGCTGGCAACTGGCGGCGACACCGCGCTGGGTGGCGATGATTTCGATTTGATACTGGCTGATTGGATTCGTGAACAGGCGGATATTGGCGACCGAAATGACCATAGTCTGCAACGCCGGCTATTGGATACGGCTACTCAGGTAAAAATCGCCTTGAGTGATGCTGATATTGCAGAGATAAACATTGCCGGTTGGCAGGGTAAAATCACCCGTTGCGAATTTGAAGCTCTGATAACACCATTGATAAAACGGACTTTACTGGCAAGTCGCCGGGCATTGAAAGATGCAGAAGTCTCTGCGGACGAAGTTTTACAGGTGGTTATGGTGGGTGGTTCTACCCGTGTACCGCTGGTTCGTCATAGGGTTGGCGAGTTTTTTGGCCGCGAACCGCTGACTTCCATTGATCCTGATAAAGTGGTTGCGGTGGGGGCTTCAATTCAGGCGGATATTTTGGTGGGTAACAAGCCAGATAGCGACATGCTGTTGTTGGATGTGATTCCGCTTTCACTTGGGCTGGAAACGATGGGAGGCTTGGTTGAAAAAATTATCCCACGTAACACGACCATTCCGGTTGCCAAAGCGCAGGAATTCACTACCTTCAAAGACGGCCAGAGTGCAATGAGCATTCATGTAGTGCAAGGGGAAAGAGAATTGGTAAGTGATTGCCGTTCACTGGCCCGTTTTACCCTACGTGGTATTCCGCCATTACCCGCTGGTGGGGCCCATATCCGGGTTACTTTCCAGGTCGATGCTGATGGCTTGTTGAGTGTCAGTGCGTTGGAGAAATCCACTGGCGTCGAAGCTTCTATTCAGGTGAAGCCTTCCTATGGCTTATCTGATGAAGAGATTGCTCGCATGATAAAAGACTCTATGGCGAATGCTCAGGAAGATCTCAGTGCGCGTAAACTGGCAGAACAAAAAGTTGAAGCGGCGCGAGTACTGGAAAGTGTCACCAGTGCGTTAGAAAAAGACGCTGATCTACTGAATAAACAAGAACAGGCGGCAATTGATGCGGCCGTGGAAATACTTATAACAAGCGTTCAGGGCAATGATCCTGAAATTATTGAAAACGCGATTAAACAACTGGATAAGCAAACGCAGGAATTCGCTGCGCGTCGGATGGATTCATCTGTTCGCCGGGCGTTGGCGGGCCATTCTGTGGACGAGATTTAATTATGCCGAAAATTGTCTTTTTACCTCATAACGATCTTTGCCCTGATGGCGCAGTTCTGGAAGCCGAAGAAGGGGAATCCATTCTGAATGTTGCATTGCGCAATGGGATTGAAATTGAGCATGCTTGTGAAAAATCCTGTGCTTGTACAACTTGCCATTGTATCGTTCGTGAAGGTTTCGATTCACTGGAAGAGAGTTCTGAACTGGAAGATGACATGCTGGATAAAGCTTGGGGGCTGGAACCGGAAAGTCGTCTGAGTTGTCAGGCTAGAGTCTCCGACGAAGATTTAGTGGTAGAAATTCCCAAATACACCATTAACCATGCCCGTGAGCACTGATTGGCAGGAGAAAAATAAATGAGCCTGAAATGGTCCAATAGCCGTGAAATCGGTGAAGCGCTATATGACAAATTTCCTGAGGTAGACCCAAAAACGGTTCGCTTTACTGATATGCACCAGTGGATTTGTGAGCTGGAGGATTTTGATGATGCGCCTGAAAAATCCAATGAAAAGATTTTGGAGGCGATCTTGCTTGTTTGGTTGGATGAGTTTGAATAGCAAATCGCATTAATTTGTTATTTATCCGTCATAATTTTGATGTAGGCTGAACTTCAATGAAAAACTGGCTCTGGCCGGTTTTTTTATAGGATGAATCTCTGGCAGACGAAGAATTATATCGGTAGAAGCTTGAATAAGCTCCTCACTGCCATTGAGTGGTAATAATAAGAGGTGAAAAAAGAATGAATAAACAAATCATGCCGATAACACTGTCTTATGAACCAGCAGCAGCTTGCTGGGGTGAAAAAGCGCTGATTAGTTCCAGTGATCAAGGGGTAATGATTCATCTGGTTGGTAAAGGTAAATTAGGGGCAGTGCAACGTGCCGGGCGTAAAATTGACGGACAGGGAATTCGTCATGTGGCTCTGGTTGGCGAAGGTTGGGATTTAGAGAAAAGTTGGGCTTTCTGGCAAGGATTCCGTGCGCCAAAAGGTAATCGTTCGATTGAATGGCCTCAATTGCCTGCGGCTGAAAAACAGGAATTGGAAAGCAGAATTAAAATTATTGATTGGGTGCGTGACACCATCAATATGTCAGCGGAAGAGCTTGGGCCGGAACAATTGGCGAAGCGGGCGATTGACCTGATGTGTGGTATGGCTGGTGAGTCAGTAAGTTATCGTATTATTAAAGGCGAAGATTTACGTGAACAGGGTTATGCTGGCATTCACACCGTTGGCCGTGGCTCTTCTCGTGATCCGATTCTGTTGGCGTTGGATTACAACCCAACTAACGACCCGCAAGCGCCGGTGTTTGCCTGTCTGGTAGGGAAAGGCATCACATTTGATACTGGCGGCTACAGCCTGAAACAATCTTCCTTTATGGATTCCATGAAATCGGATATGGGTGGAGCCGCAACCCTGGCAGGCGCATTGGCGCTGGCAATCAGTCGTGGCTTGAAACATCGAATTAAATTGTTCCTCTGCATAGCGGATAACATGGTCAGTGGTAACGCCTTTAAACTGGGTGATGTTATTCATTACCGTAATGGCAAATCTGTTGAAGTGATGAATACGGATGCGGAAGGTCGTCTGGTTTTGGCTGATGGTCTAATTGACGCCAGCAGAGAGAAAGCGAAATTAATCATTGATGCGGCAACCTTGACTGGTGCGGCGAAAACGGCGGTGGGGAATGACTACCACTCTATATTCAGCTTCGATGACAAACTGGCGGCTGATCTATTGGCTGCGGCTGCATCCGAGAATGAACTGTTCTGGCGCCTGCCGCTAGCTGAATTCCATCGTAGCCAACTGCCATCGAATTTTGCTGACTTGAATAACATTGCTGGGTCATCGCATACTGCGGGTGCCAGTACCGCGGCAGCTTTCCTGTCTCACTTTGTGGAAGAATACCAAAAAGGTTGGATTCACATTGATTGCTCGGCAACTTATCGTAAATCTGCGGTAGAACATTGGTCCGCTGGCGCAACAGGTTATGGGGTTCGTTCGATTGCTAATTTGCTGTTGGCGAAGGCGAAATAAATTTATTTTATCTAAAAAACTGATTGGAGATTTTTATGGGTTCATTAAGTGAATTAATTTCGGTTGAGGTTGATGTTCCAAGTGGTAGTAAAATAACGCTTAGCCAACCGGAAGAATATCCTTCGCAGCTCATTGAAGCTTTGGTCAGTTTATTTAGCCAACGTAAACCTGTTCGCCGTGCTTTTATCATTCAAGCGCATGATAAAAATGTGGATGAAAACCCCAATTTATTAATTGGACTGGAAATAAGTGGCGCGGCAGACGAAATTGATCAATTAATCCACGAAGCAGGCACTATTGCTTGTGAATACACCTCCGAAGAGGAGCCGATTGACTTCTGTTTAGTTGATGAAAAAGAGGGTGGTATTAGCCATTATTTGATTCAACATACGCAACCATTTTACCAGCGTAAATTAGGTAGTTGGCTACGTGGAAGCATTCCGGTGATGAATAAGTGACTATTTAACGGGTGATACTATAGTTGTCGGTAGAATTGAAATCTCCTGTTTATTACCACAACCATTACCGGATCAAGTAAAAATTAAAGCGTCTGAGCCCAGTAAAATACAGGACTCAGACCTTGGTAGCCCAGTAATTTAACTTGTTCAATTTTTAGGGATAATTCACAGGGCTAGGATAATTTTGGGCATCATATTTTAAACTCTATAATTCTTACTGAAACTTAGGTAAAAATTACTGGAGATCTATATCGGTTGAAAGCCATTTAGCACTCTAAGCAACTAGCCGCCTTATCTGTATCTGGTAGTAAAGCTCAATAACTTTTACCAGGTTTTTAACTTGAAAAGCCGACCAGACTCTCCTTCGTCATGCAGTTGAAGAACAATTTCCGTACTGTCAAATACCGGCAGTTCTTTAGGAGATCGAGTAGGAAGATCTGAATCTATTAGTGTGATAACAGACTGAATACCTAGTTCAACGTAATCACGTAAAATAGCCAATAAATTCTCTTTCTTTCTATTATCCAAAGACTCGAATACTCCATCGTGAAAGGCAAAATGAGGAAATTTCTCATCTTTATGAGTTCTTAGTACAGCTAAATCAAAAGCGATACATAGCAGCTTTCTATAAGTATGCCCTAAGTCTGCACTTGTTGCGTTGCCTGATTCATCAAGGATTTCCGCTTTAAATTGCAAGTGCCCCTTTCGATTCGGAGACACACTGAGTAATGCTTTACGGCTAATGACAGCATCGACAATTTCACTAAAGTAGAGCCGAATTTGAGAGAAAACGCTAGATTGATCTGAGTTTTGAGACTCAACATTATCCTCAATTTTGGATTGTAAATGACTACACTCTTCGGAAAGTGCTCGAATTTCAGTTCTAAGCTCTTGCAACTTGTGTAGATGTGCCTTTTGTCTTTCTAGAGTCTCAATATCCGCACGTAGGGAAACTAGCTCTCTTGAGAGAATTTTATATTTGGAAAAAACCTCGGTGTCACTTAAGAATGACAAGTTTTTTGAGCGACATTTTCCTAGTTCGTTTAGTCTAGTGTTTATACTTCTCAATTTGGCTTCAATTTCTGATTTTTCTTCGGTCAGATATCCAAATCGCTCTTCAGTTATAGCTTTATTGAATCCTAACAGTTGTTCGAAATCCTTTTTTATCTGACCGCTAAAAAGCACCCCTGCCTCATTGAAAAGCTTTTCAGCTTTCAGTATTGAATAAAATTTTATCCTCTTGTGACTGCTCCCCGCCGTAAAAAACGGCGAGGCTTCCCACTTCTCAGGCCGCCACCGTCTTTATGACGGATTGACGCTGGCCTCCGTGGGCAGAGACGACGAGTCCCGCCGCCTGTAATTCTGTTATGCCCTTGTGCTGGATGTTGATCGCCGCATTGATATCGCGGTCATGTTCGACTCGACAGCAAGGGCATGGCCAGATCCGCTTACACAGCGGCATTTCCGGCATTTTGTGACCGCAGCAATGACAGGTCTTCGAACTGGCGAACCACTGATCCAGTTTGACCAAATGAACGCCCGCCGCTGTGGCTTTGTATTCCAGTTTCTTGATGAAGCCATGCCAGCCCGCATCCCCGATAGCGCGGGCAAGGTGGTGATTCTTCATCATGTTGGCCGATTTCAGCGTCTCAACAATGACCGCTTGGTTTTCGTCAACCATTGTTCGAGAGAGTTTGTGTTGAAAATCGGCGCGGGCATGGGCTACCCGCTCATGGACGGCCGCCAGACGTAAGCGGGCCTTGCCGCGGTTAGCGCTGCCCTGTTGTTTGCGGGAGAGCGATTTCTGCTTACGACGCAGGTTACGGGCGGCGTTGATAAGGTGACGCGGGTTATTGACCTTCTCCCCGGTCGACTGAACAAGATAATAGGATAACCCCATATCACACCCGGTCACGCGGGTGATAACGCCCGGCTTTTCCGGCGCCTCTTTGCCATCGTCACACAGGATAGCGGCGAAATATTTTCCCGTGGCGGTGCGAGAAAGAGTAATGCTCTTCACTTTCCCTTCAATTTTTCTGTGTATGCGGGCCTTTATCGGTGACAATTTCGGGATTTTCACCGCGCCCTCCAGCACTTTCACCCCAACACAGTGATAGCTGGATTGCTTGCCCTGTTTACGCTTGAACGTGGGAAATTTGGCTTGCAACTTCGGATTGAAAAAATTATCAAACGCGGTATTCAGATTGATCACCGCCTGCTGTAATGCAATGGAGTCATATGCCCTGAGCCAGGCATACTTGCGGGATTGCTTCGCGACCGCCAGTAACGGTTTGAGGTCTTTGCGCGGATTTAAATTCACGCCGTGACGTTTGTAGGCATGCTTTTTGATGTGCAGCGCCTTGTTGTACGCAAAACGGACCGCCCCGAACTGGCCGTTAAGATACTCGGCCTGTTCGGGTGTGGGGTAGATGCGGACTTTGGTCGCTCTTAACATATTCAGCGCTCATTGAAAAAAAGTGGATTCATTTTAGCCTGTTTTACCAGCAGATATCCATTCAGTCAGGAGACGTCGGAGTCGCCAGCCCTAAAGCCCTCTGGGCTTTTCGCCTGATATCCCCGCCCGCACTGGACAAGGGTTTACGGCGGTTTTTGCTAAGGATTTTAGGATTTTCTTTCTATTCTGATTTAATGAATATCTTTCCTGATTAAGACTAGCAATCTCTTCATCTATCTCTTCAACAAGAACTTTTGTTTTCTCTTTATCTTGTTGTCGGAAATCAAACGCATCAAGAAGTTCTTGTTTCTTCTCCGCATCTTTCTTCTTTAATAGCAAAATACCTTCAACTTTGCTGATGTTTTCGAACGACTCTCCCAATTCTTTCTTTACCGCTTTTTCAGTTGTCTGTTTCTCTTCCAGAGCTTTTTCTTTTTCATAGTGTTCTTTTATAAGCTCTGCATTAAACCCGAGTATATGAGAGAGATAGGGCTTCCATGATGCATCTTTGGAACGAAACTTTCTCAATTGGAAGACATCGCTATAATCATCCTGAGATCGAATAAGGTATCCAAGACTATTGCGATAATCCCAAGGTTTTATCACGCTAAGATCAAGTAAACTATCTAGCAGCTCTTTGGCTTTATCAAAGGAAACATCTTCATGATCCCATTGCCCTGTAGGCAAAAGAGAGTAATCTTGATTTTTTTCTTGATGTTTCTTAAAGCGTATTTTTGCGGCTTGGGCAACATCCTTACGGATAGTCAAGAAACTTGAATCTTTTAGTTCTATCTCAAGAAAAAAGACAAACTGATTAAATATGTCAGGGTGTTTAAATAGGAAAAAGTTTGGATTTCGCTTGGATAATAGAGCGAAGTCTATCACATGACCCAATGTGCTTTTCCCTAGATTATGTGTGTCTTTTTCTTTGTTTTCTGGGAGCCGAATTTCACCATATATAACATTAAGCCCTTCGTAAAAAGTAACGGGCTTAAAAAGAGATGGCTTGTTTGAGTAAATCTTAGATAGTTTCATTGTTATTAGCTACATATTCAATGGCATCAGTTTTAGGACGATATTCAATGATACCCATAATAAATAAAAAGTTTAGAGCTGGGAGAAACAATACATCACCACCGGAAACTGCTTTCTTTGTATAGCTCAACAGGTCGCTATAACTCTCGATTCTCAATCCCTTAAGACGTGAAAGAATAATCAAAGCTACATTGATTACTGTCCTGTCTGGATGAGAATGTTTAGTTGGTCGCAGCATATTCTTCTTCACTACCGATGTCGCAATTCCAATACATGTAAAAAAGCATTATTTTAGTAAGTCGTCTATGCTTTTTTAGAACAGGGTCCCTTCCAAAAAGAAGATCGAAAAGGTAATTCATTACGCTATCAAAGTTTTGATATTCCTTTCTTTTTACAATTATTTTAAGTTGAAACTCTTCAACTACATTTTCATAAAGCTGCATAATTTCTGCATTTTCCGGTGCAGCCAGGAAAGCTTTAATCTGAGCTGTCTCTTTCAAATATCTCCTTCTTAGTATTTCGGCATATTCGCTACTCATGTTGTTAATTTGGTTTTTCTGACTATAGGGTATCCTGGGAGTTGGTGGATCGTCTTTCGTAGATAAACCTTTCTTTGAGTTCTTATGGTCGGATTCCCAGTTGCTGAGAGCGCTCTATAGAGAGATTCTCTAGATAAACCAGTCTCTTTAGCAATAAAGGATAATCCACCATGAGCTTCGGCAACCTGTCTTGCAGTTTCCAGTAACAAGCGAACATCTTGAGTTTTCCTGTCCTCATTCAATTCTGGGCTAAGGTGTTCAATAGCACTCTTGTTTTTTACAGATTTATCCAATTTTCCTACCCCTTTTAACCAACTATCAGAAGTTAGAGTACTGTAGCTTAAAAGATATAAACTATAAATAGTAATCTTAGCTAAAAAACTGGGATAGTCTATTCATCAATAGGCTATCCTTTAACTATAATGAATAAACTAAAAATCAGAAAGAGATGATTATAATCCAGTTTTATTTTATATATAATAGGATGATATTAAATCGGAGATTTAAATTAATAAATTAAAAAACCGATAAAATAATAGCAAAATTTAATGCCAAAGATAATGACGAAAAAATAAATTCAATTCATAATAATCTGTAAATGATTAAATTATTCCATTATATATTAACTCTCATTTTCTAAATAAATGAAATCATTTATAATTGACACTGCCATTTTTTCATGGCAATCCAATTTAATTCTGTCAGGAAAAAACTTTATATAATAGATGAAGTATTATCTGGTAATACATATTGCCCTTATTTTTTTTGGACTGTTTAAATAGTTGCTTTATAAAATTATTAATAGTGGTTTTATAAGGTTTTTTAAGTTTACTATATTGATAATTAAATGAGAAATAATTTTAAAATAAAATGCTGATAAAAAATTAGCAATATTTTTTGCCTTAAATAGCTATGTTATATAAAACAATTATTTATTTGTTTTATGCTATTTTTATCACGTTTATATTAAAAAAATATGTTAATTGTTTTTTACGTAATTAACTTTAGTGTTACTTTTATGGGCAGGGATTTTAAATTGCGTAGCCGGGATAGCTCATCACTTCTAGGTTTTATTGACAGGTGTTTAATTAAATAAACAGGGTTTTATATCTAAGTTTTGAACTTATGGAGAACTATATGTCTTTAAAGAGGAAAATTTCATATTTGGAAGAAGTTAGTGGTTCAGCAAAGGCAAATGAGGTATTGACCTGGCTACAGGCTTATATTCCAGGCAAAGATCCTAATATTGTCGTTGGGCATGAGCCTAGTAAAGATGCGGCGAAAGAGTTAATCCGAAGTGATTACCGTTGGGGGCATCAGAGTAATGACAAATCTGAAACTTTCCAATTAACGTATAATTTCCTGGAGAGTGAACCGGATGACATGCCGTGGAGTATTTATGGATTTTCAGCATTTAATGAAGAGCAAAAAGCCGCTGCAAAACTGTCAATTCAATCTTGGACTGATGTCGCGAATATTAAATTCACGGAAACCTCTGATGCGAGTAAGGCGAATATCACTTTTGGTTTCTTTGATTTTAGTTTAACAGGGGATTATGCGTTTGCTGAGATGCCGAATCCAGGTTTGAAACAAGTCGGAACTTGGTATAATGCGGCAAGCCGTACTTTCTTAAAAAATGATATTGAATTGAATGGTTATGGCCGTCATACATTTACCCATGAGATCGGCCATACATTGGGGTTGGATCATCCGGCTGATTATGATGCGTCTGATGATGTAATACCGACTTATAAGAACAAAGCTACCTATTTTGAAGATAGCGGTGCTTATACCGTCATGGGTTATTTCAGTGAAAAAAATACCGGGCAGGACTTTAAAGGTATTGATTCTTCTGCGCCATTACTTAACGATATTTCAGCCATTCAGTCGTTGTATGGCGCGAATAATACTACCCGTACCGATGACACGGTATATGGTTTTAATTCCAACACAGATCGCGATTTCTTTACGGCAAAAGATGCCAAGAGCAAACTCGTATTTACTGCTTGGGATGCGGGTGGGAATGATACCTTTGATTTCTCTGGTTTTACCCAAGATCAACGTATTAACTTGAATGAAGCTTCTTTCTCGGATGTTGGCGGCCTGAAAGGAAACATCTCTATTGCCCGTGGCATCACGATTGAAAATGCGATTGGCGGCAGTGGTAATGACATTCTGATAGGGAATGACGCCGCCAATACTTTAAAGGGTGGTGCCGGTGATGACATTATCTACGGTGGACTGGGAGCAGATAATCTTTGGGGTGGGGAAGGCAAAGATACATTTGTTTACCTGAACGCCAAGGAATCACCTTTTCTTGAGCGTGATTGGATTCATGACTTTGTTTCCGGTGAAGACAAGATTGATGTGTCATTGTTCGATCTGGGTGAAGCAGGAAAAGGCACTATTAAGTTTGTCGAAGAATTCACGGGCGCTATTGGGGAAGCGGTGATCAGCTATGATAGCGTTAATAAGGTAAATGATTTCGTGATTAATATGGGGGGAGAATTATCCCACGATGGTTTTGGAGTGAAGATCGTTGGAGAGCCGCTGACAGAGGCCGATTTCATCCTTGCATAACACAACAATACAATAATACAACAACACAACCGCATCTGACTGGATGCGGTTATTCGTTTAGTCACTTTGAGCGTCTGGACGTATAATTTTGCTGTCTTCTGTCTTCCGTTTCCTGTCTTCCGTTTCCTGTCTTCCGTTTCCTGTCTTCCGTCTTCTGTTTCCTGTTTCCTGTCCATGTGGTTGGAGTTCCTAATCTACCATTTTTCTATAATATAAGTAGTCAAGTATATTTGGATAAGTAATGAATGATGTGATATTTGGATTTAAAAACAATCGCAAAATAATTTATTTTTAAATTAAAATTATTTATTGTTGATATTAAACATAATTAATATATACATTGGTCGTATTATTTCATGATAAAAAAACATATATAGGGAAGTTAGTTTTAGTTTGAAATTGTTTCATGTGGGTGTTAAATGTAATTAACGTTTACATTAGTTGTATAATTTGATTATTATAAAATAATATGTAATCAGGCAGGTTGATAATTTTTACGTGTATAAATATACATTAATTAATATAACCAAATGATAAATCATGCTTTTTATGGTGCAATCTGTTTCCCGTCGAAATACGGGGAGGTTAATCTTACAGAGAATTATCAAGGTAAATTCGGTGTTAATTGGGGATCAGGAGGTTTAATTTGTCTTTATAATTACGTGATTTTTTATGAAATAATTTACATGTGATATTAATTCAAAATGGACAAAATACAACAGGGATTTAACACTCATGCCAGTAAATATATTCAATAAATCCATTTTTATTTAGTTATGGAATTCAGCGTCGGCCAATAAAAAATCGCACAAAATCAAAGGCGCTTATTAAAAAAATAGGAACAAAAATGGAATATCTTTTGCCGGTTCACTGGGTGAATCGTTTATTCCGTTATCAGGAAAATAATTGTCGCAGAATTGTTAATTATGCGGTTATCAACCGGGCTATTACCTCTAGCGTCCAAAAGAATGTGCTGTCTGAGGATCTTAATTGATGCCTGGTGCGTGCCCGTTTTTATTTCTTTGAGGAAAGAAATAAGGGCAAAACATTTGTGATGACTGTTGAGAATGACAGTTTTCAAATAACTAACAGATTCGTTGAGGTAGTAAGTAGATGAAAGATAGCATGGCTAAAAAGGAAATTATCTTTGACGTTGGATTAGAACAAGTACCGTCAGAAAAGGTTGGTGATGACATATCTGTTCAGAAACTTAATTTGTTGTCAGAAGCTGAACGCACACTGCTGTTGAAAACCTGGAACGCCACTGAAACCGTCTATCCTGACCAGTTAGGCATTCATCAGTTGTTTGAACGGCAAGTGGAGAAAACCCCGACAGCCACAGCGTTAATAGCAATGGATAAGACCCTGAGTTATGCGGAATTGAATGCTCGCGCTAACCGACTGACTCATCAACTGATTAAACAAGGGGTTGGCCCGAATGACCCTGTGGCAATTCTGTTAGAGCGATCTATCGAATTGGTGGTGGCTCAATTGGCTATTCTCAAGGCGGGCGCGGTTTATGTCCCTATCGATCCCGGAGCGCCGAACGAGAGAAAGAATTGGCTGATAAGCGATTGTTTAGCCAAATTGTTGCTCACCAGTGCAGAGGTGGATATCCCGGCTAATCTGGATGTTCCGCTAATTCGTCTCTCTGATGAGACAGACGTGAGCAAGGAGGAAGAAAGTTTTAATCCTGACTTACTTTGTGCCAGTACCGCGCCAGCGTATATTATGTACACCTCCGGCTCGACCGGCATCCCTAAAGGGGTGATTGTGCCTCACCGCGCTGTGGTTCGACTGGTTATTAATAATAGCTATGTTGAAATTGAACCCAATGACCGAGTTGCCTTTGCGGCTAATCCCGCATTCGATGCCAGCACCTTTGAAGTCTGGGCCCCTTTGCTCAATGGTGGGGCACTAGTCGTTATTGACCACACGACTTTGTTGACGCCACAGGAGTTTGTACAGGCATTAGACCGTTATCAAATTAATATCTTATGGTTAAGCGTCGGCCTGTTTAACCGGCTGGCGGCGGAGTTGTCTCCAGTCCTTCCACAGATGAAAATCCTCATTGTCGGCGGCGATGTCCTTGATCCCCATGTGATTGCCCAAGTTTTACGTAACAACCCGCCTCAGCAGTTATTGAATGCCTATGGACCGACCGAAGGCACTACCTTTACCACCACATACCGGATTGAAGCTTTAGCCACAGGAACAACCAATATCCCTATTGGTCGACCCATTGCCAACACGCGGGTTTACTTACTGGACGAGCAAGGCCAACCGACGCCATTAGGAAGGGTGGGCGAGATTTATGTTGGAGGCGACGGGGTAGCCTGTGGTTATCTCAATCGTCCTGAATTGACCGCTGAACGCTTTTTGGTTGATCCATTTAGTGATGCACCGAATGCGCAGATGTACCGGACCGGCGATTTGGCCCGTTATCTGCCGGATGGCAATCTAGAATTCCTTGGCCGCAACGATCAGCAAGTGAAAATCCGGGGTTTTCGGATTGAACCGGGGGAAATTGAAGCCTGCCTGGTAGAGTATCCGACAGTACGGGAAGCGGTGGTATTGGCGTTAGGCACAGGGCAGAACAAGCAGTTAGTTGCTTATGTGCTGGCGGAGTCGGATAACGAATTGCCTACTCGTTTGCGTGAACATTTAAGTGCGCGGTTGCCTGATTATATGGTGCCGGTGGCCTTTGTGCGTCTGGATGAATTCCCGCTAACTCCCAATGGCAAACTGGATCGCCGGGCGTTGCCGGCACCGTGCGAAGACGCCTTTGCCCGTCAGGTTTACGCCGCACCGCAAGGGGAAAGGGAAATTGCATTGGCGACTATCTGGCGCGAGTTACTGGGTATTGATCAGATAAGTCGACATGATAGCTTCTTTGCCTTGGGTGGTCATTCACTACTCGGCGTACGTATGATTGAACAGCTACGCCATTTAGGGCTGACATTGGCTGCCCGCGATCTGTTTCAAGCGCCAATATTGGCGGAGTTGGCTCAAACATTGGAGCAACATCAGATTGTGGCAGTGCCGCTGAATGTCATTACCCCGGCGACCACTGCATTGACGCCAGCGATGTTGCCACTGATTGATTTGACTCAGCCTGAGATTGATCACATCGTCGAGCAGGTACCGGGCGGGGTGGTCAATATTCAGGATATTTATGCGCTGTCGCCGTTGCAGGACGGTATCTTGTTTCACCATCTGCTGGCGAAAGAGGGTGATCCTTACTTGCTGGCCTATCCAATGATCTTTGCTGAGCGTGGTTTGTTAGACCGCTATTTATTTGCGGTACAACAGGTGGTTGACCGCCATGATATTTTGCGTACCGCGTTTATCTGGCAAGGATTATCCGTTCCGGCGCAGGTGGTTTGGCGTCAGGCGCCGTTGTCAGTGACTGAACTGAAGTTAAACCCGACTGATGGGCCGGTCAGTGACCAACTGGCGCAACGTTTTGATCCGCGGCAACACCGTTTCGATCTAAATCAGGCCCCGTTGTTGCGCTTTGTGATAGCACAGGAAACCGATGGTCGCTGGTACGTATTGCAATTACAACATCACCTGATTGGCGACCATACCACGCTGGAAGTGATGAACCGCGAGGTTCGGGCCTGCCTTGACGGACAGGGCGATAATCTACCGGCATCGGTACCGTTCCGCAATCTGGTGGCTCAGGCTCGGCAAGGGGTTGACCAGACAGAACATCACCGATTCTTTACCGACATGTTGGCAGAAGTGGATGAACCGACGTTACCGTTTGGGCTGACCGAGGTACATCGTGATGGTTCTCAGGTCGTACAGGCGCACCGGATGCTGTCTCCCACGTTGAATGATCGTCTGCGTGCGCAGGCAAGACGTCTGGGCGTCAGTCTGGCGACCCTGTGTCATCTGGCTTGGGCGCAGGTGTTGTCGGGCACCAGTGGACAAGAGAAAGTGGTGTTCGGCACTGTGCTGTTTGGACGTATGGCGGCGGGGGAAGGGGCTGACAGCGGCATGGGGCTGTTTATCAATACCTTACCATTACGGTTGGATATCGATGATACTCCGGTACAGGATAGCGTCAGGGTGGCGCATACCCGATTAGCTGGATTGCTGGATTATGAACATGCTTCATTGGCGTTAGCTCAACGTTGCAGCGGAGTACAGGGAGGCACCCCGCTTTTTAGTGCCTTATTGAATTACCGGCATAATGAGCAACCGATGATCCCGCATGAGGCAATGCCGGGAATCGAATTTCTGGGTGAACAGGAACGGACCAACTACCCGTTTGTCCTGTCAGTGGAGGATGGCGGCGCCACACTGGGGTTGACAGCACAGGTGGTACAACCGTTTGATTCAGAACGGGTATGCGGTTATATGCAACAGGCGCTGGAAAGTCTGGTGGATGCCCTTGAACTGGCGCCGGAAACGCCGGTACGGGCGCTAAACATTTTGCCGGAATCGGAACGTACATTATTACTGGAAACCTGGAACGCGACAGAAACCCCCTATCCTGAACAACTCTGTATCCATCAGTTGATTGAACAACAGGTAGAGAAAACGCCAGAAGCCACTGCATTGATGTCTGAAGATCAGACACTCAGCTATGGACAACTGAATGCCTGCGCTAACCGGCTTGCCCATCAACTGCTTGCCTTGGGCGTCGTGCCAGATCAACCGGTGGTGATTTGCATGACAAGTTCACCGGCGCGGGTGATAGCGGTGCTGGCGGTGCTGAAAGCGGGCGGGGCCTATGTGCCGTTGGACCCGGCTTATCCGGGAGAACGATTGTCGCATATCTTGACCGATGTAGCTCCGGCTAGGGGGTTAAAAACAATAGCGCTGGTGGACAGTACCGGGCAGACTGCATTGGGTGAGCAAACGCTTGCGGAGCTGACGGTACTAGACCCGCATATCTTGCCTGACCAGCCGGACGGTAACCCGCAGGTTCCTGCATTGACCTCCCGCCATCTGGCCTACGTGATTTACACTTCCGGCTCAACCGGGACTCCCAAAGGGGTGATGAGTGAACATCGTGGGCTGGTTAATCTTATTCGGGATAAAATCAGCCGATTCGACATTCGCCCCGCTAGCCGGATGTTACAGTTTGCTTCATTTGGCTTTGATGCCGGTGTCTGGGAAATCATGATGGCATTAGGCAGTGGAGCCAGCCTGATGATTCCTGCCGAAACTGTTCGTCAAGACCCGCGTCGCCTCTGGCATTATCTGGAAGAACAATCGGTGACGCATGCTTGTTTGACCCCTGCTTTGTTGCGAGAAGGGGGCGATTTGCCAACGATAACAATAAAACCGACATTGATATTGGGCGGTGAAGCGCCTAGCCCCGTGCTACTGCGGGCGCTAAGTCGTCAGGCAACGCTATTTAATGCCTATGGCCCGACAGAAATTACCGTCTGTGCCGCTAGTTGGCGTTGTCCGCCAAACTATACCGAGGTGTTGGTTCCTATTGGGCGCCCGACGGCGAATACGCGTATTTATCTATTGGATAACCACGGCCAGCCAGTCCCATTAGGCGCGGTGGGGGAACTCTATATTGGCGGGGATGGTGTCGCTCGTGGCTATCTCAATCGTCCTGATCTGACTGACGAGCGCTTTCTGCCTGACCCATTTAGTGATGTTGCTGATGCTCGGATGTATCGTACCGGCGATTTGGTGCGCTACTTGCCGGACAGCAATCTGGTGTTTGTTGGCCGTAACGACCAGCAGATTAAAATCCGCGGTTTCCGTATTGAGCCGGGTGAAATTGAAGCCCGATTGGCGGAACATCCTATGGTGCGCGAAGCGTGGGTCGTAGCTTTGGGGGATGGGCAGGATAAGCGTTTAGTCGCCTATATTGTAGCCGAAGCGGATAGCGGACTGGCGGCCAGTTTGCACACTCATTTGAGCGCTATGTTGCCTGATTATATGGTACCGGCGGCCTTTGTGCGTTTAGATGCCTTCCCGCTGACCCCAAATGGTAAGTTGGATCGTCAGGCATTACCGGCACCGGGGGAGGATGCCTTCGCCCATCAAATTTATGTCGCGCCACAAGGGGAAATGGAAATTGCAGTGGCGGCTATCTGGCGTGAATTACTGGGCATTGAGCAGATCGGCCGACATGATAATTTCTTTGCCATAGGCGGACATTCCTTGTTGGCGGTACGGATGATGAACCGCATAGCTGTTTTCGGCGTCGACCTGCCGTTGGCTTCGTTGTTTATGTTTCCGTCACTGTCTGCGTTTACCGAGAAGATCTGCGCACAACGTCATGCGGGCAGTGATAAATTGCCTGCAATTAGGCCAATATCTCGTGATAGTGTCTTGCCCTTATCGTTTGGTCAACAGCGTCTGTGGTTTCTGGCGCAATTTGAGGGGGTGAGTGATACCTACCATGTTCCGACAGCCTTGCGTTTACGTGGCCAACTTAACCTCTCTGCCTGGCAGCAGGCCCTGAATCGCCTGTTTGCTCGCCACGAGGCGCTTCGTTCTGTTTTTATCACAGTTGATGGTCAGCCTCAGGTTGAACTGTTACCGGCGGAATTTGGTCTACCGGTGAAAAAATACGATTTGCGTAAAGCATCTAACGTGGACGAACAATTTAAGCGCTTGTGTGTACAGGAAGCCAAAACGCCGTTTGATCTTGCTCGTGGCCCCCTCATGCGTTGCGCATTGATCCAACTGGCCGATGAAGAGCATATATTCTTACTGACTCAGCATCATATTATCTCCGATGCTTGGTCTTTAAAGATACTTGAATCAGAACTGGTGGCGCTTTACGCTGCTGGTCTAAATCAACAGCCTGATCCGTTGCCGTTATTGACCATTCAATATCCTGATTATGCGGCCTGGCAGCGGCAGGTATTTTCTGGTGAAGGAGTACAGGCACAGAGTGATTACTGGCGCCGGACGTTGGCAGACGCACCGGTATTGCTTGAATTGCCGATAGACAGACCTCGACCCTTCCAACAATCATTTACCGGTGGCCGGGTAGCGGTGCACATTGATGCTCCGTTGGTACAGGCGCTAAAACATCTGGGACAACAGCATGGCGCCACACTGTTTATGACACTGTTGACCGCTTGGGCTGCATTGCTATCGCGCTTGTCTGGGCAGGATGATGTCGTCATTGGTATACCAAGCGCTAACCGCAATCTGCGGGAAATTGAACCACTGCTTGGCTTCTTTGTTAACACATTGGCGTTGCGTATCGATTTATCCGACATGCCGGATGTGGACACACTACTGCGTCGTGTGCGGCAGACGACACTGGGAGCGCAGGAGCATCAAGATCTGCCTTTCGAACAGGTAGTGGAAATTGTTCAACCGCCGCGCAGACCGGAGCATACGCCACTGTTCCAGGTAATGTTTGCCTGGCAGGAGAATGAAACAGAGGAATGGCAATTACCGGAATTGGCGGTAACACCATTCGAGCTGGAATATGATATAGCGAAATTCGATCTGCAACTGGAATTAACGGAGAAGTCGGGAGAAATTGTCGGAGAACTGAACTACTCTTCCGCCCTGTTCGACCATGAAACCATCGAAAGGCAGGTGGGTTATTTGCAGGCCATATTGCGGGCAATGGTGAACCAGCCTCAGCAACCGGTCACGGCTATCGATATTTTGTCATCTGCGGAACGGGAGTTATTGCTGGAGAATTTGAATGCGACCGAAGAACCGTATCCTACTCAGGTATGTGTTCATCAGCTATTTGAACAACAGGCAGAAAAGACCCCGGACGCCATAGCGGTAATCTATGAAAACCAGACGCTCAGCTATGCGGAACTGAATGTCCGCGCCAATCGGTTAGCCCATCAGCTTATCGCTTTAGGCGTAACGCCGGATCAGCGGGTGGCGATTTGTGTGACACGCTCACTTGCGAGAATAATTGGGTTGTTAGCGGTGCTGAAAGCGGGCGGAGCCTATGTGCCGTTAGATCCCGCCTATCCCGGTGAACGTCTGTCTTATATGCTCACTGATGCCGCACCGGTTATTTTACTGGCGGATAATGTTGGGCGGGCTGCGCTAAGTGAGGACATTCTGGCGATGCTGACGGTGCTCGATCCGAATACCTTGCCGGAGCAGCCGGATAATAACCCGCAAGTCTTTGGATTGACTCCACAGCATCTGGCTTATGTGATTTACACTTCTGGTTCAACCGGCAGGCCAAAAGGCGTGATGATTGAACATCGTAGCGTGGTTAATTTGACGCTGACACAAATTACCCAGTTTGATTTTTGCTCTGCCAGCCGAATGTTGCAGTTTGCTTCATTTGGTTTCGATGCCAGTGTCTGGGAAATTATGATGGCGCTGAGTTGTGGGGCCATGCTGGTTATTCCTACCGAAACAGTGCGTCAAGATCCACAGCGCCTTTGGCATTACCTGGAAGAACAGGCGGTGACCCATGCCTGTTTGACACCGGCTATGTTTCACGATGGCGCCGATTTACCGGCGATAGCGATAAAACCAACATTAATATTTGCAGGAGAAGCGCCGAGTCCCGCGTTATTTCAGGCACTGTGCAGCCGGGCCGATGTGTTTAACGCTTATGGGCCGACGGAAACCACTGTGTGCGCGACCACTTGGGATTGCCCGCCAGATTATACCGGGGGACTCATTCCTATCGGCAGCCCGACCGCCAACAAACGTCTCTATCTGCTGGATGAACACGGCCAGCCGGTCCCATTGGGCACAGTGGGAGAATTGTATATTGGCGGCGTTGGGGTAGCGCGTGGTTATCTCAATCGCCCTGAATTGACCGCTGAACGTTTCCTGAATGATCCGTTTAGTAATGAGACGGATGCCCGAATGTACCGGACCGGAGATTTAGCCCGTTACCTGCCGGATGGCAATCTGGTGTTTATTGGCCGTAATGACCAACAGGTTAAAATCCGTGGTTTCCGCATTGAGCCGGGAGAAATTGAAGCACGACTGATTGAACACCCTGCGGTAAGTGAAGCGCTGGTATTGGCGTTAGGTGATGGACAGGATAAGCGTCTGGTGGCTTATGTGGTGGCGCAAGTGGATGACGAGCTGGCAACCAAACTGCGTGAACATCTGAGTGATATTTTGCCTGACTATATGGTGCCGGCGGCTTTTGTGCGTTTGGATGCTTTTCCGTTGACCCCTAACGGTAAGCTGGATCGCCGAGGACTGCCCGCACCGGGGGAGGGCGCTTTTGCCCGCCAAGCTTACCAAGCGCCACAAGGGGAAATTGAGATAGCGTTAGCGGCTATCTGGCGCGAATTACTGAATCTTGAGCAGATTGGTCGACATGACAGTTTCTTTGCCTTGGGCGGTCACTCGCTGTTGGCTGTCAGGATGATTGAACGTTTACGACGTATTGGTTTAGGGCTATCGGTACAAACGCTATTCCAGCATCCGACATTAAGTGTATTGGCCCAATCTTTGGCGCAGCATCGTGAAATTAGCGTGCCTGATAACCGTATTACCGCGGATACGACGGTGCTGACGCCAGCCATGTTGCCGCTGATTGATCTGACTCAAGCTGAAATTGATCGCATTGTTGAGCAAGTACCGGGTGGAATTGCCAATATTCAGGATATCTATGCCTTGTCACCGTTACAGGATGGCATTTTATTCCACCATTTATTGGCAAATGAGGGTGATCCCTATCTACTGATCACTCAACAGGCTTTTGCCGATCGGCCCTTACTTGACCGTTATCTGGCGGCGGTTCAACAGGTGGTTGACCGCCATGATATCTTACGTACCGCTTTTATTTGGGAAGGATTATCTGCGCCGGCTCAGGTAGTTTGCCGTCAGGCGCCTTTGTCAGTAACGGAATTGACGCTCGATCCGGCGGATGGGCCGATAAGTGACCAACTGGCTCAACGTTTTGACCCGCGCCGGCATCGTATTGACCTGAATCAGGCTCCGTTATTACGTTTCGTTGTGGCACAGGAGAGTGATGGCCGTTGGATTGTATTGCAATTGTTGCATCATCTCATTGGCGACCATACCACGTTGGAGGTGATGAACAGCGAAGTACAAGCGTGCCTCTCGGGACGAATGGACAGCTTGCCTGAGCCGGTCCCGTTCCGCCATTTAGTGGCACAGGCTCGGCAGGGAATCAGTCAGACAGAGCATACTCGCTTCTTTACCGACATGCTGGCTGAGGTGGAGGAGCCTACGTTGCCATTTGGGTTGGCGGAAGCACATCATGATGGCTCACAGGTGACGGAATCTCACCGAATGTTGCCGACAGGACTAAACGATCGCTTACGTGGTCAGGCGCGGCGGTTGGGCGTCAGTGTGGCGGCGTTGTGTCATTTGGCTTGGGCGCAGGTATTGTCGCGTACCAGTGGTCAGCAACAAGTGGTGTTCGGTACCGTGTTGTTTGGACGTATGCAGGCGGGTGAAGGATTTGATAGTGGCATGGGGCTATTTATTAACACCTTGCCGTTGCGGTTGGATATCGATCACACCCCGGTGCGGGACAGTGTACGTATAGCACATAGCCGATTGGCGGGATTGCTGGAACATGAACACGCTTCACTGGCGCTGGCGCAACGTTGCAGTAGCGTAGCCAGTGGAACGCCGCTTTTCAATGCGCTGTTGAACTATCGCCATAATACTCAGCCGGTAACACCGAATGAGATCATGAACGGCGTCGAATTCCTTGGCGCACAGGAGCGGACCAACTATCCGTTTGTCTTGTCGGTAGAGGATGGGGGTTCTGATTTAGGGCTGACAGTTCAAGTAGTGCAACCGTTCGATCCAGAACAGATATGCGGCTATATGCAACAGGCATTGGAAAGTTTGGCGGATGCCCTTGAGCAGACGCCCGACATGCCGGTACAGCAGTTAGAAATTCTGCCGGCAACCGAACGCACATTGTTGTTAAAAACTTGGAACGCCACTGAAACAGCCTATCCTGAGCAGTTGTGCATTCATCAACTGTTTGAGCAGCAGGTGGAGAAAACCCCGGATGCCACGGCACTGGTGTGTGAAGAGCGATCCCTTAGTTATGCGGAATTGAATACTGATGCTAACCGATTGGCGCGCCAACTTATTGCACTGGGTGTGACGCCGGATCAGCGAGTGGCGATTTGCGTAGCAAGTTCACCGGCGCGGATAGTGGCGTTGTTGGCGGTGTTAAAAGCGGGAGGCGCTTATGTGCCGCTGGACCCTGCCTATCCGGGAGAGCGTCTGGTCCATATTTTGGCTGATGCTGAACCGATTATTTTATTGGCCGATAGTGTTGGACGTTCAGCCTTAGGCGAGCAAATGCTTACGGGGCAGATTCTACTTGATCCGAATTCATTACCTGATCAACCGGATAACAACCCACAACTGCCTACATTGACCGCCCGCCATCTGGCGTATGTGATTTACACTTCCGGCTCGACCGGCACGCCAAAAGGGGTGATGGTTGAACATCGTGGGTTGGTTAACCTTATCCGGGATAAAATCGCCCGATTCGGCATTTTACCTGCTAGCCGAATGTTACAGTTTGCCTCATTTGGTTTTGATGCGAGTGTCTGGGAAATCATGATGACGCTATGCAGTGGCGCTACTTTGGATATTCCTGTCGACACTATCCGTCAGGACCCCAATCTTCTCTGGCATTATCTGGAAGCGCACTCGGTAACGCATGCCTGCCTGACTCCGGCCCTGTTGCGGGATGGAGCTGATTTGCCTGCGATAACGATAAAACCCACATTAATATTGGGAGGTGAAGCGCCCAGTGCGGCGTTGCTTAGGGCGCTGGGCGGCAAGGCAACGGTATTCAATGCTTATGGCCCGACAGAAATCACCGTTTGCGCCACGAGCTGGCGTTGCCCATCAAACTATTCAAGTTACTCAAACTGTGGGGATGAACTCATTCCTATTGGGCGCCCGACAGCCAACACTCGTATCTATCTGTTGGATGCTCTCGGCCAGCTGGTGCCGTTGGGAGGCGTAGGTGAACTCTATATTGGTGGCGTCGGTGTAGCGCGTGGCTATCTCAATCGTTCTGAATTGACTGATGAACGTTTCCTTGCAGACCCATTCAGTGAAATTGCTGATGCCCGAATGTATCGAACCGGCGATTTGGTACGCTATCTGCCGGATGGCAATCTGGTGTTTGTTGGCCGTAATGACCAACAGATTAAGATCCGTGGTTTCCGAATTGAGCCGGGGGAAATCGAAACTCGACTGACAGAGCACCCCGCAGTCCGTGAAGCACTGGTACTGGCCTTGGGTGATGGTCAGGACAAACGGCTGGTGGCTTATGTGGCGGCGGCAGAGGATGACGGGTTGGTTAACTGCCTGCGCGAATATCTGAGCGGATTGTTGCCTGACTACATGGTACCGGCGGCCTTTGTGCGATTGGAGGCTTTTCCGTTGACGCCTAACGGCAAGCTGGATCGCCGGGCGTTACCTGCGCCGGGGGAGGAAGCCTTTGCCCGCCAGATTTACGCCGCGCCACAGGGAGAAACCGAAACCGTACTGGCTGATATCTGGCGTGAATTATTGGGCATTGAGCAGATCAGCCGGTACGACAGCTTCTTTGCTTTGGGCGGCCATTCGTTGCTCGCGGTACGGATGGTTGAGCGTCTGCGTAATGCGGGTTTAACCCTGGCAGTACGAGATCTGTTCCAATCGCCGATATTGGCTGAACTGGCGCAAACATTGAAGTTGAATCAGGCGGAAAGCGTACCGGCTAACGTCATTACACCGGCCACTACGGTATTAACACCGGCAATGTTACCGCTGATTGAACTCACTCAATCTGAAATTGATTACATCATTGAGCAGGTACCGGGCGGGATAGCTAATATTCAGGATATCTATGCGTTATCGCCGTTACAGGATGGGATCTTGTTCCACCATTTGCTGGCAGACGAAGGCGATCCTTATCTGTTGGCCGGTCAAATGGCCTTTGCTGATCGGAAGCTGTTAGATCGTTATCTGGCGGCGGTTCAGCAGGTGATTAATCGTCATGACATCTTGCGGACTGCCTTTATCTGGCAAGGATTATCCGTGCCGGCACAGGTTGTCTGCCGTCAGGTGCGATTGTCGGTGACGGAACTGATATTAGATCCGGCTGACGGGCCGATCAGCGAACAATTTGCGCAACGTTTTAATCCACGCCAATATCGCCTCGATTTGGGACAGGCGCCGCTGTTGCGCTTTGTGGTGGCACAGGAGAGTGATGGCCGCTGGATTGTGTTGCAACTGATGCACCATTTGATTGGCGACCATACCGCGTTGGATGTGATGAGTCACGAAGTTCAGACATACCTTGACGGGCAGGAAAGCGACTTACCTGCCCCGGCGCCATTCCGCAATCTAGTGGCGCAGTCCCGGTTAGGGATGAGTCAGGCGGAACATACCCGTTTCTTTACTGAAATGTTGGCTGAGGTGGATGAACCGACACTACCGTTTGGATTGGCGGAAGTCCGCCATGATGGTTCTCAGATGACCGAATCACATCGGATGTTGACTACCGAGTTAAATGAGCGCTTGCGTGGTCAAGCTCGGCGGTTGAGTGTTAGTCTGGCGGCGCTGTGTCACTTGGCTTGGGCACAGGTGTTGTCGCGTACCAGCGGACAGCAGCGAGTGGTATTTGGCACCGTGTTGTTTGGACGCATGGCGGCGGGTGAAGGGGCTGAAAATGGCATGGGACTGTTTATCAATACTTTGCCGCTCCGCTTGGATATGGATGATACCCCGGTGCGAGACAGTGTACAGGTAGCACATCACCGGCTGGCGGGATTATTGGAACATGAATATGCATCACTGGCGCTGGCTCAACGTTGTAGCGGGGTGCAAGGGGGAACGCCGCTGTTTAGTACCTTGTTGAACTATCGACACAACGTGTCGTCGTCGACATCGAATGAAATCATGAGCGGCGTCGAATTTCTTGGTGCGCAAGAGCGGACTAACTATCCGTTTACACTGTCGGTGGAAGATTTTGGTGAGGCATTGGGGCTGACTGCGCAAATCGTCCAGCCGTTTGATGCCGAGCGGGTGTGTGGCTATATGCAACAGGCGCTGGAAAGTTTGGTCGACGCGCTTGAACATGCCCCGGAAACTCCGGTTCGGCAGTTGGAAGTATTACCGACAGACGAAAGGAAACTGCTGCTGAAAATCGGCAATGGCTTGCAAACGGCGTATTCCGCCCCGTTGTGTATTCATCATCTGTTTGAACAACAAGTGGCGAAAAATCCTGATGCGGCGGCGCTGATATACGAAGAGCAAACCCTCAGCTATGCGGCACTGAACGCGCGAGCTAACCGACTGGCTCATCAATTAATTGAACTCGGGGTGGAGCCTGATCAGCGGGTGGCGATTTGTGTCACGCGTTCACCGGCAAGAGTGGTCGCGCTACTGGCGGTATTGAAAGCGGGTGGGGCTTATGTTCCTTTGGACCCATCTTATCCGGGTGATCGGCTGGCTTATATGCTCACGGATGCGGCGCCGTCAGTGGTGCTGGCGGATAATGCGGGCCGCACCGCGCTAGGCGAACAGGCGCTTGCTGGATTAACGGCGCTTGATCCAACGATCCTGTCTGATCAACCGGATAACAACCCGCAAGTTCCTGAACTCACTTCACGGCATCTGGCGTATGTGATTTACACATCCGGTTCCACCGGCACGCCGAAAGGGGTGATGGTGGAACACTGTGGCTTGGTCAACCTGATTGGGGAGAAAATCACCCAATTTGACATTCACGCGGATAGTCGGCTCTTGCAATTTGCCTCATTTGGTTTCGATGCCAGTGTCTGGGAAATCATGATGGCGCTGTGTGGGGGAGCGACGCTGGACATTCCGGTTGATACGGTTCGTCAGGACCCGCTGCGCTTGTGGCGTTATCTGGAAGAACAGCGGGTAACACACGCCTGTTTAACTCCGGCTCTGCTACGGGATGGGGCCGATTTACCGGCGATAACGATAAAACCCACCTTGATACTGGGCGGAGAAGCACCCAGTGCGGCGTTGTTGCAAGCGCTGCATGGTCGGGCAACGCTGTTTAACGCTTATGGCCCGACAGAAATTACCGTCTGTGCAACCTGTTGGCGTTGCCCTCCAGACTATACGGATGTGCTGATCCCTATCGGGCGCCCGACAGCGAATAGTCGTATTTATCTCTTGGATAATCACGGCCAGCCAGTGCCGTTTGGGGCAGTGGGAGAATTGTACATTGGTGGCGCTGGTGTCGCCCGTGGCTATCTCAACCGGCCTGATTTAACGGCTGAACGCTTTCTGGCAGATCCATTCAGTGATGAACCGGATGATCGCATGTACCGCACCGGGGATTTGGCCCGTTATTTGCCAGATGGCAATCTGGTGTTTGTAGGGCGTAACGATCAGCAGATTAAAATTCGTGGCTTCCGTATTGAACCGGGTGAAATCGAAGCGCGGTTGACGGAGTATCCTGCGGTGCGCGAAGCGATAGTATTAGCACTAGGTGACGGTCAGGATAAACGTCTGGTGGCTTATGTGGCGGCGCCAGAGGATAACGGGCTGGCTAGCCAATTGCATCGTCATTTAAGAACTTTATTGCCTGACTATATGGTACCGGCGGCGTTTGTGCGTCTGGACGCCTTTCCGTTGACTCCGAACGGCAAGTTGGATCACCGGGCATTGCCGGCGCCTGATCAGAATGCGTTTGCTCGTCAGATCTATGAAGCGCCGCAAGGAGAAACGGAGATCGCCTTGGCGGCCATCTGGCGTGAATTATTGGGGGTTGAGCGGATTGGTCGGCATGACAATTTCTTTACCCTCGGTGGACACTCGCTGCTCGCCATGCGGATGATCAATCTGGCCGCAGAACGGGGATTAATTTGCTCGCTAAATAATCTGTTCCAATTCCCGGTGTTGGCGGAACTGGTGGCGGAGATCACCTCAGATCCGCTGTCTCAGTGGCAAATCAGCGCCATACCGGTACGACCGGATGGCACCGAGCCGCCGCTCTTCTTCGTACCAAGCGGCATGGATGATTATTCATATGTTTTCGGGCTGGCGCAGCATATTCAGGCGGATTACCCGATTTATGCGCTACCTTGGCCATCTATCAATGAGGAAATGGTGTCAACCATTGAAGCGCTGGCGACCAGAATGATCACCTATATGAAGGCGGTGCGACCAGAAGGCCCGTATCGAATATACGGCTACTCTTCCGGCGGCATACTGGCTTATGCCATTGCTCAGCAACTGTTGCATGCCGGAGAGACAGTGAATTTCTTGGGGCTAATTGATACGCCTGCTCCTCACTGTTTCAAGACACGAGTCGATCAACCTAAACTCCAGTTCCTTGCTGAATTGGCAAGGCAGTCAGTGGATGAGCATCCTCAAGAGATTGAAGCATTGCATCAGAAAATGGATGAACTGAATTTAGTGCAATTTATTGCGGCCGCGCAGGAGCTGGAATTATACCCATCAAATCTGCACCCTGACTTAATTGCCAAACGTTGGGTACAGATGGGAAATTATGTCCAAATGGTCAAGGATTATCAGCCGAAAGCTCTGGCGATAACGCTGCATCAATTCTATGCGATGGAATCTTATCCGCAGATCCCGTTTGTTACCGATGTTGCGCTACAGTCCGTAACGATGGAGCCGTCGTTAGGTTGGGAACAGATAGTTCCTGACTCTTCGCTACAATTAACCTCGGTTCCGGGGGATCATTTTAGTCTGATGGAAGATAGTGAAAATAAAACTGTTTTGGCTAAGACCTTAAGCATGGCGTTGGCCATGAATTGTGAGGCGGAGGCGTTGTAATGCCGGTGATATTGTGTGATGAAAAGTTGTAATTAGTAAATAACTTGTCCGGTTAAAGGTTTTCATAATAGCCGGACAACCTTGCTGAATATAGGCACCGAATGTTGATCACTTCGGTGCCTTATTTTTTTTATGAAATCCTATACCTGACGCTGGCGGAGAAATCCTATTTTTCAGCATTGCCGATGCATGTAAACAATTCTTACACCATTAAATGCCTTAATCACTCTTGCCACTTCAATATCGAATATAATGGGGATTATTTGCTATCATTTTCATATTTATAATCTTATTAGTTTGGAAATAAAGTAGCATGTTTCTATCCTTATAAAGTAGAGATGCTCTGTGAAAGTGTGGATAATATCAGTTCTTATTAATCTATCGTGCCAGACTATTCTGGTCTGCGTGACTGAATTTATTCTCATTCGCATTAACTTAAGCCGACGATCATGCTTTTTTTACTTTTTCCACTAAATGTTCTACCTGTTGTGCCGTGGGAGTGAAAATTATCTCTGTTTCTGTATTTTTATTTAACTAGTTGAAAATTAAATATAATTTAATTTTTTAATCATTTGTTTGACCTATGTAGATAATATAACCGACCTGGCGATTAATATTATTAAAATAAGTTCAATTTTTATGAAAATTAATTCAATTTCGTTTAGATTTCGTTGATATATTGTTTTTTTAATCTCTTGATTAAGATGTTTTATATCTGGCGGTGATGAAGCAAAAAATGCTTTACGATAAAAAATGACTTGATTTTATATAAATCTGTTTACAAAATCCCCTTACCCAGAAAATGGCCTGCCTGATAAATCCATTTATCTATTGAGGCGGGGGTTGTCGGTTTTCTCTTATTTTCCGCTTGGTTAGTTCCTGCTTTGAAATATCTGAATCCGGTTTTGTTTCTGAAATGCGTTGTGGCATGAACATCATGCCACTCATTCTATTTTATTGTTGAGGAGTCACTTATGACACATAGTTTTCAAAACGAGATCCCTAAATCGCGTATTAATATCAAATTGGATTTGCATACAGGAGGCGCGCAGAAAAAAGTTGAGCTGCCGCTGAAATTATTGGTAATGGGAGATTACAGCAACGGGCAGGAACAGCGCTCTCTCGCGGAAAGAAAAAAGGTGGCTATCAACAAAAATAACTTTGATAGCGTACTGGCTGAATTTAGCCCCTCGGTTAATTTGACGGTTGAAAATACGCTGGCTGGAGATGGCAGCGAGGAGAATATCGCTCTTACTTTTCGGCAAATAAAAGACTTCGAGCCTGAACAAATCGCTCGCCAAATCCCGCAACTGCGGGCCTTGCTTTCGATGCGCCATCTATTGCGCGATTTGAGATCCAACCTGCTTGACAACGCCACCTTTCGCCGGGAGCTGGAACATATCCTCCAGGATCAAGCACTAAGCGATGAACTACGGGCTGAACTGGCTGCGCTGGCGCCAAAAACTATTTGATTATTAGGTATTTAAATCAGGAGATAGGATTAATGACTATACAAGAACAAACCACTGCGGCGGCAGTAACGACAACTCACGCCGAAGGTAGTGTTTATCAATCGTTATTTAAGAAAATCAATTTACAGCCGGTAGAGCAGTTAAGCGATATTGAATGCTTTCAGAGCAGTGATGCGCTGGCTGATGTGACGGCGGACGAGCGAGTCACGGCGGCGGTTAGCGTTTTTCTTTCTGTGCTGAAAGCCTCGGCGCAAAAGGTTAAACGGCTGGATAAAGCATTATTGGATAACCATATCCGCGAGTTGGACGAACAAATCAGCCGTCAATTGGATGTGGTCATGCATCACCCTGAGTTCCAGCAGGTGGAATCTGCCTGGCGTGGCCTGAAATTCTTGGTTGATCGTACTGATTTTCGTCAGAACGTCAGAATTGAAGTGCTGGATGTCGCCAAAGAGGATTTACGGCAAGATTTTGACGATGCGCCGGAAATTGTTCAAAGCGGTTTCTATCATCACGCTTACATTCAAGAATACGATACGCCGGGCGGCGAACCTATCGGATCGGTAATTGCCAATTATGAATTTGATGCCGGCACGCAGGATATTGCCCTGCTGCGTAATATTGCCAAAGTCTCAGCGGCGGCGCATATGCCATTCATTGCGGCTATCGGCCCGGCCTTTTTTGGCAAACAAACGATGAATGAAGTGGCCGCGATTAAAGATATCGGTAACTACTTTGACCGCGCCGAATACATCAAGTGGCAAGCCTTCCGCGAAAGTGATGACGCTCGCTATATCGGCCTGACTTTCCCCCGGGTGCTAGGGCGTTTGCCCTATGGACCGGACACCGTACCGGTGCGGACTTTTAACTATGTTGAAGAGGTTTCCGGTCCGGATCACAATAAATATTTATGGACCAACGCCGCCTTTGCTTTTGCCGCAAACATGGTCAAGAGCTTTGTCAGTAATGGCTGGTGCGTCCAGATCCGTGGTCCAAATGCGGGGGGAGCGGTGACGGATTTGCCGATCCATCTCTACGATCTGGGAACCGGTAATCAGGTCAAAATTCCATCCGAAGTGATGATTCCAGAAACCCGCGAGTTTGAATTCGCGAATCTGGGCTTTATTCCGCTCTCTTACTACAAAAACCGGGATTACGCCTGCTTCTTTTCCGCCAACTCGGCGCAAAAACCGGAGTTGTATGACACCGATGAAGCGACGGCTAACAGCCGTATCAATGCGCGTCTGCCCTATATTTTCCTGCTGTCGCGCATTTCCCATTATTTGAAACTGATTCAACGAGAAAACATCGGCACCACCAAAGATCGACGTCTGCTCGAAATTGAGTTGAACAACTGGATCAACAGTTTGGTGACTGAGATGACTGATCCTTCCGATGATTTGCAGGCTTCTCATCCGCTGCGTGAAGCGCGCGTCATTGTTGAAGATATTGACGACAACCCAGGTTTCTTCCGGGTCAAGTTGTATGCGGTGCCGCATTTTCAGGTAGAGGGACTCGACGTCAATCTCTCTTTGGTTTCTCAGATGCCGAAGACTAAAGGTTAACCATAGGGGGAACATCATGAAAATTGATCGTCCGCTATGGATGACAGGAACCATCTTGTCTCCCCAACAGTTTCAGCAGCAGGCTCGTTGGGAGGCATATGCCAATGAATCTATTGCTCGTCTGGGACTGACGCATCCTTGGGGCGTGCTGACTGCGGTGTTTGATCAAGACACCTTAGCGTTGGGGCAATTGAAAGCGGATCACCTGTGTGTGCGTTTTGCCGATGGATCGCTGATTGACACCGATCGGGCGGATCGTTTACCGCCGGTGCTGGAATTGGCTGCCGTTTTGCCGACAGACGCGCAGCAGGTCACGGTCTTGCTGGCATTGCCGCACACCTATGCCAATGGCGGTAACTGCCTTAAACCGGATGAACGCGCTGATCGTCCGGTGCGTTATCAGCAAGAGTGGGTGCCGGTACAGGATGAATTCAGTGATCGCGTTGAATCTATGGCGGTTGCCCGTTATGCGATATCGCTGCGTTTTGACAGCATGGACAACGGTCAGTATCTCACCTGCCCGGTGGCGCGTCTGTTGCGTGACGCTCAAGGGAAATGGACCCTTGATGAGCAATTTGTGCCGCCATTACTGAGCCTTAACGCGCATGCCGATTCGATAACTCGGCTCGATCGATTGTTGACGCAGTTACACGCTAAACAGGCTCGATTGATGACAATGCGCCGAGAGAGTAACGAACGGATGGCGGATTTCGCGGTGGCGGATGTGTCGTTGTTCTGGCTGCTTAACGCGCTTAACAGTTATGAACCGATATTGAGTGATTTTAAGACTCACCCAAATTTGCATCCAGAGCTGTTCTACCGTGAAGCGGTAAGGCTGGCGGGTAGTCTGTTGACCTTTTCACTGGACCATAACGCCGGGGTGATCCCGCGTTATCAGCACGATAATTTGACGGCGGTACTCCCGCCGCTATTTGACTTGCTGAGTCAATTGCTGGAGATCAGCTTGCCGTCGCGGATGGTGACGATTGAGTTGAAGAAACCATCAGAACAGCAGTGGATAGCCACTCTTCACGATGCTCGCTTATGTGAAGCGGCGGATTTTTATCTCTCTGTCCGCTCTTCCATACCGGCGCACCAGTTATACACCCGATTCCCGCTGTTATGTAAAGCCGGGGCGCCGGACGAGGTTGACCGGATGATTAGCCGGGCATTAACCGGCATCCCCTTAGTCGCGCTTAGCCATGTCCCGGCCGCGGTCCCGCTGCGGCTGGAGAACCAGTACTTTGCCCTTGATCTCACCCATCCGGCGGGCAAAGCGATGCTGGCGGCGGGGAGCTGTGCTTTCTACGTGCCCGGAGTATTGGGCGATATTCAGCTTGAACTGTTTGCGGTATTGAGGACATGAATAAATCACCTTTATCAACTAAAACATCGCCACCGGATATCGATGCCTTGTTACAGAACAGCTACCTGTTGGTGGCAGAGCTTTGTCAGAACGCACCGGTGGAACAGGCGGATGTGGTGTGGCAGCACTGCACCCGCGAGATAGAACAGACACGGCAAGCGCTGCGTGATGCGGATGTCAGCGAATCCGCGATTAATCATATCAGCTACGCCCATTGCGCCTTGCTGGATGAAACCGTGCTGGAACGGGCGCCGGAACAGGGGCATGCCGCCTGGCGGACAACATCATTACAGGAGCATTTCTTTAATACCGCCGAGGCCGGTGACCAGTTGTATGAACGGATGCGCACGGTACTGCATGAACCGGCCCCCGATCGGACAGTATTGACCTGTTTTCACCGCGTATTGCTGTTGGGATTTCAGGGAAAGTGTCAGGAGGATACCGCACTGATACGTGAACAACTGGTAGACCGCTTACGTCAACAGGTTGTCCCTTTCGGCACGGCTCAACAATCACCGGCGTTAACCAATGCGTCATCGTCCCGTTGCTGGCTGCGTTCCACAGTCAGCCAATTGGTCGTGATGGCCTCCGTGGTGATCATCGTATTGTTCGGTGTCCGGTGGGGGATAGGTCACTATCTGGCAACGCTATTTCCGGGGTTGGCGAGATGAGTGTCATGTTGCAGCGGGTGTTATGGGGATGGGGAGCCGGGCTGGCATTGCTGCTCTGTCTGGTCTGGTTGCCCTTATCGCCTGTGAGCCGGTGGGTAGGGATAGTCATTATCCTGTTCTGCACGCTGGTGGGGCTGTTTTATAGCGAGCGTTCTCGACAGCGGGAGCGCCGTAACAGCCTGTCAGCGGTGCTGCCGCCTGAAAGTGATCGCCTCCCGGTAGTGTTGGTATATAGCGACATCCAGGACAGCCTGTTTGGTGATGAACTGCTGCGTCAAACGCCACAAGGTTACTGGTTGTGCTTACCGTCAGGGACTTCTCTGTCTGACGGGGTAGCAAGCTTGCTGGCTGCCCGGCCCTCTTGGGGCGGCCAGTTAAGTGTGATGGCGGTGATAAACCCGCAGCAATACCGTGACGCCGCCGTGTTAGCGGGTTGGGTGCGAGAACTACGTTGGCAGCTATCCCAAGTGCGTCGACAACACGCTATCTCGCTGCCTTTACTGCTAGCGGGCTACTTAGCCGGACCATCCCGACAACCTGATGATTCACCGTGGTTTGAGTGGCAATCAGGACGGACCACCGTAACGGCCTGGCGCGAAGGCGCCTCTTTTCAACCACTCGCGGATTGGTTGGAACAGGGCACATTGGCGCAACAGATGGCGCGTTTTCCGCGTGGGGTTGAGTTGACTGGCTGGGCTGATTGGATGAAAGCGCATGTACTGCCCGTCTGCCTGACCCCGGAAAATGGCTTATCTCCTTGTCCGCCGCTGGCGATGGTATTGAAGTTTGTACCGACGTTACCGCATTGGTTAACCGGCCATGTCTGGCAACAGTGGCTACAAACCAAAACAGCGCTGAACCGGGCGGGCGATCCGATAGTCACATCGGGCGCCGGTGATGCTGCCGCGACATTGCCATTCCCGGACAGCGTATTACGCCTGCTGCCTACGGCTACGGCACAAGCACCCGTTCGACGGGCGATAGGTATCGCACTGGGGCTGTTTCTGCTGGCGGGCGTCACTGCGCTAGGTTGCTCGGCTTGGCATAACTGGCAGTTATTACGTCAGGTGGAGAGTGACCTGCTGCATTACCAGTCCATTGCCATGACGGATGATAGCCGCAAGGCACAGGCGGCGGCAGTACTGAGTCGTGACGCTGATCGGCTTGAGAGCTATTACCGAGACGGCGTGCCGTGGCGTCTGGGATTGGGGCTATATCAAGGGGCGCGATTACGCCCGCCATTACAGGCGGCCATTGCCGATTATCAAGCTAAACCGAGGGAGAAAACGCCGGTAACGCCGGTGGAACCACAGACCATCAGCCTTAACAGCCTGGCGTTGTTTGATGTGGGACAGGCGAAACTGAAAGCGGATTCAACCAAAGTGTTAATCAACGCGCTAATAAACATCCGAGCCAAACCGGGCTGGATGATCCTCATCACCGGCTATACGGATGCTACCGGTGATGCCACGAAAAATCAGGCGCTGTCACTGGCACGCGCCGAAGCAGTTCGCGATTGGCTATTACAAACCAGCGACCTATCGCCGGCTTGCTTCACTGTACAAGGCAAGGGAGCAACGAGTCCGATCGCGACTAACGCAACCGCTGCGGGGCGAGCAGCCAACCGCAGGGTTGAAATCCGTCTGATACCGCATGCGGCCGCCTGTGCGCGACCGCAGAAAGTACCGGACACATCAGCAACGTCGCCGCTACAGGCGACATCACTTAAGTAACAATTAGGAGTAATCATTATGGCGATTCCCGCTTATTTATGGCTAAAAGATGACGGCGGCGCTGACATCAAGGGTTCTGTCGATGTACAGGGCCGGGAGGGCAGCATTGAGATTGTGGCGTTGGAACATATGTTGCACATTCCGACGGACAACAACACCGGCAAACTGACGGGTACCCGTGTGCATGCTCCGCTGGTATTCACCAAAGATGTGGATGCATCAAGTCCCTATTTGTATAAAGCGGTCACCACCGGCCAGACCCTGAAATCCGCTGAAATCAAGTGGTACAGCATTGATGACGCAGGTCAGGAGAAAGAGTACTTCATTACCCAACTGGACAACGTGAAGGTGGTGAAAGTGGCGCCGCTGATGCACGACATCAAAGACCCTGCCAAAGAGAAGCACAACCATCTGGAACGCATAGAGCTTCGTTACGAAAAAATCACCTGGACCTACAAAGACGGCAACATCATTCACGCTGATGCGTGGAATGAACGCGCGACGGCGTAGCAAGTGCGGCAGACGGTTTAATCCGTCTGCTGTTTTTTCATTTTTTGTGTAATCGCGGGGGGCGGGAGGCCCCGCGATAAAAAACTTAAAACCAGATAAATCATAACCTTATGGGCCTCGGTATACGGCTATGGGCGGTAGCGTACCCAAACGACTGAGGAATAATCGGAAGAAAATATGACAAATCCAACACCGATGATCATCTTTGATCACAGCCGCTACAGACTAAAAGTGTGGGGCAATAAAGCCCCGCTGGACGTGCTGGCCTTTAGCGGGCAGGAAGCCTTAAGCCAGCCGTTTCACTATGCCATTGAATTCACCAGTGCGGAGAAAGGGATTGAACCGGCACAGATGCTGATGCAGCAGGCTGCATTTACCCTGACTTCGCCTGAAATCAATCCGGGTATCCGGGGCTGGCCGATCGAACCCCCGGCGCCATTGCGCTCGGTTTACGGGGTGATCAGCGGTTTTAAACTGCTCTCCACCTCGCGGGACGAAAGCCGTTACGAAGTGACGCTCGAGCCGCGACTGGCGCTGCTGGCGAGAAGCCATCAATACGCCATCTACCAAAAACTGTCGGTGCCGGAGATTGTGGAAAAAATCCTGCGGGATCGTCACGGATTTCGCGGGCAGGACTTCCTGTTCAGTCTGGCGTACAACTACCCGAGGCGGGAACAGGTGATGCAGTATGGCGAAGATGACCTGCGCTTTATCCAGCGCCTGCTGGCGGAAGTGGGTATCTGGTACAAAGTGACCGCCGATGACCGATTAAATATCGATGTGGTGGAGTTTTACGACGACCAGCGTGACTACCAGTTCAACGTCTACCTGCCTGCCCGCAATCCGTCAGGCATGCACGGCGAGGAGGACGCGGTGGTCTGGGGCATGGAAACCGCGTATCAGGTGGTGGAGGGAAAAGTCGCGACCCGCAATTATGACTACCACGATGCCCGGCCGTATCCCGGCTTGAACACCGAGGCGGATGTGACACGGGGCGACCGCACCACTTATGGCGAAGCGTACCATTACCGCGATCACTACCGGATATCCGGCGACCGTTACGCCTATCAACCGGAGGCGGAAAGCGGAGTATTTTATGCCCGCCTGCATCACGAGCGTTACCTGAATCAACGCATTCGCCTGCGGGGAATGACCACCTCCGCCACGCTGGTGCCGGGGCAGGAACTGAAAGTGAAAGGAGACGCCCCGGAAGCGTTTCGCAAAGGAGCGATAATCACCCAGATCACCAACAGCGCTCGCCGGGACAGCAGTTTTGAAATGGCGTTCACCGCCATTCCCTACTCTGAAACCGTCTGTTTTCGCCCGGAACGAGTGCCGAAACCGGTGATGGCGGGCACGATACCCGCGCGGGTGAGCAGCACGAAAGTGAATGATACCTACGGCGACATCGACAAAAACGGCTTGTATCGGGTGGCGTTTAACTTTGACCGGGAGAAATGGCCGCAAGGGGAAGAAAGCCTGTGGGTGCGTCTGGCGCGTCCCTATGCCGGAGAGAAGTATGGCTTTCACTGGCCGTTGCTGGAAGGCACCGAAGTGGCGATCGCCTTTGAAGGGGGCGACCCGGACCGGCCCTACATCGCCTATGCCCTGCATGACTCGGAGCACCCGGATCACGTCAATCTCTACAACTACAAACGCAACGTCCTGCGCACCCCGGCGAATAACAAACTGCGGATGGATGACGAGCGCGGTCGGGAACATATCAAACTGAGTACCGAATACGGCGGTAAAAGCCAGTTGAATCTCGGCCATCTCGTCGATAGCCAGCGCCCACACCCGGATAAACGGGGTGAAGGCTTTGAGCTACGCACCGACGACTGGGGCGCGATTCGGGCCGGTAAGGGGTTGTTTATCAGTACCGATGAACAGTTGAAAGCACAGGGCAAAACGCTGGAGATGCAGGAAGCGTTATCGGCACTGGCACAAGCCAACCAACAGATGCAAACACTCAGTGAAGCAGCGACACAGGCCGCGTCTCTTGCCGCCGACGTACAAACCCAACTGAGTTATGTCCAAGAGCGGGTTACGCAATTGCAGACAGCAGTACTGTTAGCCAGCTCACCGGCGGGTATTTCTTTGGTCAGTGGTGAACATATGCAAATGGCCGCTAAAGAAAACCTGATGGTCAATGTCGGCAAACACGCGGATATCGGGGTGATGAAACGTTTGTTTATCGGCGTAGGAGAAGCGTTTGGTTTATTTGTCCAAAAATTAGGCATCAAGCTGATTGCCAATCAGGGCAAAGTACTGGTACAGGCCCAGCATGATGAGATGGAATTGATGGCGCAACAGGAAATCACGCTCTCCAGTAGTGATAACAACATCACGATTACCACACCCAAAACACTGACGCTGAACGCGGGGGGAACCTATCTCAAGATGGATGGCAGTGGTATCGAGTTTGGGACATTGGGAGGCTATCAAGTGAAATGCCAGAGTTACAACGTAAAGCAAGGTGGGGCTTCAATCGACACAAAAGTATCTGCCTTTCCCAAAACAGAATTAAAAGAAACGACTCCCGATCACACGGGTTCAATTTCAGGATAAGGAGCCTGCACCAATGAAAATTTGTTTTCCTGTCAGCCGAGAAAATGATGGCCAGCCTTATCAGGCCACCGATGATAAAAGCCTGCAAGCCATGCTGGCGAAACTGCGTTCTGAGCCTAATGGCGCTTGGCTGGTTGGGGCGAATGGCCTGTGGCACGGCGGCGTGCATCTCAGTGACCGGGCCAGTGCGCCGTATTCCAAACTGACGCCGGATCTATTGCAACAGAACAAAGTGATGCCGCTGCGCTGTATGACTGAGGGGGAAGTAGTGGCTTACCGGCTGAATAAAGCGTATTTACAAGCCCCTTATTTTCGTGATGAACAACTGAAATACTCCAGTACTTTTGCGTTGGTGAAGTCAGAGTACAAGGCACAGGATGAAACACTGCTGACATTCTACAGCCTGTATATGCATCTGGCGCCGGTGAGCGACTACCCGGCATACCCACGTTATAGAGCGATTGTGCAACACACACTGAATACCCACCGGTTTACCGCAAATAATGAGGAGCAATACGGTATACCATCCGATGTGACGGAACGGGGTGAACGTCGTGATTATGATATTCCGCCGAAACATGGCACACTGAAACACGGTGATGAATTTTTGGTCTATCAGACCGCGGATTTCTTTATGACCACCATCATCTCGACCCGTTATGACAAAGTACGCTTTGGTCTGGCGCAGAAACTAGAGGGAGGCGTAGTAAAAGATAAAAAAAAATTTTGGGTGGAATTAGATCCTCAGTTTGTTGAGCAGACAGGTGAAGCCTGTCCCCAGATGCCGGTTTGGATGCAAACGGCAGTTAAAAAAGGGGCGTTCGATAGTGTACAAACTTTGACGGGTGATGCGGTTATCCGCATAAACGCCGGAGACCCGATAGGGCATCTGGGGTTATTTGAATCGCCTGCGGCCCGGTTGCCTGACCGAATGTCTTACTATTTTACGCATATTGAAGTGTTGAGTGCTGACGATAACTTGCCGGATTTTGTCAATAACACAAAACACCTGGCGGATGGCCGGAAATATGTTATCTGCGGTCTTGATCAGATGTTGCACAGTTATGACGCGACACACAAAACTTTTACCCCCTTGAAAGTCAGAACGCAGCAGGAAATCGTTCTGGCGAAAGCGCTGACCAGCCCGGTTAAGGATAAAAACGGGGTAAACTGGTACAAAGTGACGCAGACCGGCTGGGTAAAACAGAATGGGGAACTTGTAACGGAGGTAGATCAACATGACCTGAATAAACTGGGATTTCGTTTGTTGGAAGAGGAGGCGACCACGGATTTCAGCAAGTTAACGGCAGAAGAATGTGTGAAAGTCTTATTGCGTCATTTACTGGCGGTGGCAAAACAGGACAGGCGGATAGATCATGCTTTGGTTCCGGTCCGTTATGAACGTATTTTACGGGAGCTGGATAAAGACGGCGATGGACAGTTGAATGCGCAGGAAGTGCGCCTTGGGTTGTATAACCCGGAAATGATTAACGTGGTGACGAGGTTTATCGTGAAGCACAGCAGTGAATGGTATGAAGACAGTCAAGGGGGACCGTGGGAGAACTTTTTTACGAATGTGGTAAAAAACCGCACGGCGAATAAGTTCTGGCGGCAGTATTTGGATGATCAGGTATGGATGAAGGAAGTGGAACCATTCAGTAGCGGGAAGCCAGTGTGGCATATGCATCCTGTGGTGTTTTTGGATGCCCTGAAATGTGAAGAAGAAAAACAAATAATTTTCCCACTAACAGTGAAACCTGAAAATGATCCGGGACATAAATGGTCTCATTACGATTGGAGAGATATTCATCAAAGGAATATGGCTGCTTTTGGAACAAATCGTTCTGGAGGAAAAAGAAAGCACGCTGCGCGAGATCTATATACAAATCCTCATGAGAAAGTTGTCGCAATATGTGATGGTATAGTTCTGGATGTTCATAGTTTTTATAGTGGGACTTATCAGGTAACAGTTAAACATACAACAAAAGATGGTAGGAATTTTATTATTCGCTATGGTGAACTAGATCCTAATAGTATAAAAGTTGGAATTAATGAAAGAATAAAACAAAATCAACATATTGGGAGTACTGGTAGACTTCTTCATAAAGATGGTTCTCCTGTACTTAAATTAAACGGTAACACTGTATTCATGCTTCATTTTGAGTATTATACGGGAGATGATGGACTCAATATAAACCACTCATTAACTGATCGTGATAATCCACCATTCATACGCCGACGTGATTTATCAGATCCATTAAATATTTTAGATGAAGGTTACAGGAGTACTTTTCAAAATAATAACTGTAGTGACAACAGACTGAATGTTAATGGATTATTTACCTCTGAAAAAGGTAAGAATTTTATAAAATCGTGGGAATCACTAGAATTGGAAGCGTATAATGATGTTAAAGGGTTTTGTACTATTGGTTATGGACATTTAATCCAGAAAAAAAATTGTGAGGATATTAATTTGCCAGTTGATTTACAAGGAAAAATAACAAAACAAAAAGCTGATGAAATATTTAGTAATGATTTGCTACGTTTTGAGAATGCAGTCAAACAGGCTATTTTCGTTAATTTGTATCAAAATGAGTTCGATGCGCTGGTCAGTTTGTTATTTAATTGCGGTGAGAATTTCTTTGTCCAAAAAAGAGCACCTAATCTAGTGAAATTACTTAATAATAGAGACTATGTTGAAGCAGCTGAAGAGTTTTTGGATATTACTAATGGTGGAATAAGTGGGTTGGTGAATAGAAGGCGTGCCGAATATGATATTTTTCTGATTAAAAAATACAATTTTAATCACTAATGGTGAGGAATAAGCATGAAAAGTAAACTTAGTGTGGTTTTTGTTTTTTTATTTGTCTTATTGTTTTTTCAGTCACTTTCTTATGGTGGGGGTAAGGAGGTTGCTGCAAATACTGTTAAGAGAGAGTTAAATAATTCTGAATGGGGATATTCTTATGTGTCAGGGCCTATTGTATCCGTATCTGATGAAGTGAATAAGAAGGTTATTGAAAATATATTTAAGATGAGAAAGCTGAGTTTTAATAATAATATCCTTAATGTTACTGGGTTGTGTTCTTATGAGTATATCGCTGAGAAAAAAACGCCTATCAGCTATTGGTATAGCAACAAGACAGTCGAATTATATAAGAATTTTTTTTCTAAATATAATGTCAAATTAAATGATTATATTTATAATGTTTCTCCAGTTAATCCTGATGAAACATGTGAATATCCATTCTCTGATTTCATTTATATAGATAATAAGATGGTTTTTATTTATGACGGATACGCTATATTTTACTCCAGAATGGATAGCTCCAAATCATTATCCAATGCTAAAAAAAATAATTTTTGTAAACATACAGAACAATCTATAGAATCAGTTTATGAGAATGGAGATATAACGGAATGTTTCTACAATGGTGTTAATATTGTAGAAGCATATGCAATATTCAGAAATAGTTCTATTGAAGGAAGTGACGGATTTTATCTTTCTGAAAAACTGAATGTGATGAAAAATATAACAGTTAAATGTGATAAGGATTGTATGGAGGTTAAATACATATGGATAAATAAAAATAAACTGAAAATTATTATCGAGTTTTCTGGCGGCACAACAGAATTCTATTTTAATGAGAACATAAATGGCACAAAAGTGATAACAAAGTCTTATCCAGATTGAATTATTTGGATTATTACTATTATCTCATTTGTTACAATGGAACAAATTGGTCTTTGTGTCTTTTTATTTTCAATACATATCAGATATAAGTAAATACAATATTGAAGAGAGATATTGCTTTTCAATGATTTTTTATTAATTAGTCACTTTAACAAGGGGGTACTTATGCTGGCATTTATTCTTAAAGGTGATGAGATTTCATCCGGAGGAACATATCTTGTGGGATGGTTAGGTGGAGTAATAGGTCTAGGATATGAAAGAGCGTTCTCAGTCTTCCATAAAAGAAACTATGCGTAATATTGGATTAGATTCTGATATAGCAGAGAAAATTAATAAGGGAGCAGGACTTACTAATAATGACGCAAGTAATTTTGCAAGAGATAACCGTAATCTTGTCTCATTAACTGCTGAACAGGAGAGCAAGCTACTCAAGTATATAGTAAATAAGATTCCAAAATAGCGCTACATCTTATACTACTCATAATTCTATGTATAACAATGGGTTGAAGAAGGTCATGTGTAGCAGAATTATGAAACGTTATTTACCTGCTTATGAAGATTTAGTGAGAAGAAAAATAAAAGTTCCATTAAGGCAAAATCAATTTGATGCATTAGTGAGTTTTGCCTATAACCTAGGGGGGAGATTTAATAACGTGACTAGATTTATCAACAATGGTGAGGTAAAGAATGCAATGGAGGAAATGAAAAAAGCTGTGACATCGGGGGGAGTGGTTGTTAATGGATTAGTTAACAGAAGGAAATATGAAGTTAATCTTTATACAAAAGGAGATTACCGATAATGAGTATGTATAGAGAATTGATTAAAAGAGTAATTTTGGGTGGTTTACTTTTCAATGCGAGTTTTAGTTCGTTTTCTGAGTCATTGACCCCAGTTTCCTTATATGGAAACTGGCAAATTAGACAGGTTGAAATAAATAATAATTCAACTAGGCGGCTTAATTATCAATTCAATGATCCTAGATTAGTTGGTAGGGTGTTAGATATTAGTGCTAATAGACTATCTTCTAATTTTCCTGAGGATGGGACATGCTTATCTTTATCAGTCTCATCAGGAGCGGAAACAATAAATAGTTTAATATCGAAAATATCAGCGGGGGATAAAAATACAACAGCTAAAGATTACGAATTGAGTATTGATGGTAATAGAATATATCCCGTGGAGAAGTTCTCTTGTAAATCAGGTTATTTTGGCCCTGGTGTTGGTAATGATGATAATAGAACATGGTTTTTTATTATAGATAGAGATACTTTATTAACTAATTGGTTTGATTTGACTATTATCAAAATGAACCGACTGCCTCAAAAACCCACTCCAGTTGCGTCATTTAACTGTAAGAATGCTCAAAGTAAAACAGAAAGAGCTATCTGTCAAAATTTTGATTTGGCAGCATGGGATAATAGTGTTAATAAGACTTGGATATTAACGAAAGAGTTACAGCAATCTATAGGAGATCGAGATAATTTAAGAAATTTACACGCGGAGCAAGTGGAATGGTTAAAAAACAGAAACAAATGTGGTAGTGATGAAAGATGTTTAACTAAAATAATGAAAATTCGCATAGAGCAATTAATGTCAATGAATACTTCCGAGTGATTCTGGATGATCTAAAATTTAAGATTAGATTGTCATATGGAACATTAATTATCCTTATGAAGATCAAGATAGTTTTTTGTGAATGTCAGAAAGGGATATTTTGAATCATTAACATATATAAATGATAGTTGTAATAATTAAGTGAAATATCTTGCAGGATGATTAGATAGAGTTAATGATTGTTTAAAGGTGATTATATGAAAAAGATTTTGTTTCTATTATTGTTTTTTTGTTCCCAAGCATTTGCTTTTTCTGGCTATTGGATTTCACAGTATAATAATGACACTTATAAGCTTTATTTAAAGGAGAATAAAAATGTAATAGTAGGCAGGTATTGTTTTATAACAAATAATGGCAATAGGATAGATTGTGAGGATAATGATGTGTTAAATATAAAAGGTCATATAAATGGTAATGTTGCTGATGTTTATTTTATGAGTACTTTTGGTGGTAGTGGAACCGCGAGAATAACAAAAGAAAAGAATAAACTTATATGGGTTATTGAAGATTCAAAACCATTTGATGATGCTAATATGAATGTGAAAAGAAAAATAATATTTATACGGAGTAAATAAATTTTCAATGACTATTTTATTAACTTTATATTGAATTGATTAAGGCCCTAAGAGCGAAGGACTGACAGTTTTTTTCTCGAATATACAACGGTCCCCGTCAGAATGGATATGATGTAAAAATGAGTAGGAATTATGATGCGATTATATCTCACAGGTAGTTTAGTACTTTTGCTTTCTTTACTTTCTTTTCACAACTCTTATGCTAAGAGTGAAAATAATTCAGATATTTATTTTTCATGTAATACAAAGAAAGGTAATGTAAAATTGGAAATAAAAGATGGCACGTTATCATACTCTTTGTCAAAAGAGGGAATAAACAGTTTTATATTTAATTCTTTTGGAGATAACTATTCTGGTTTTTTATATAATCATTATACGAGATATCAAACGGAGTATGTTTATGTTTCTTTTGTCAATGAAAATTATAGATATACAGTATTTGATAATTATGAAAATAATGAAAAATCTAGTGGGGTAAGTGTTGTAAATAATGATAATAAAAAAGAGTTTCTGCTGATGTGTAAGACAGTGAAAAAAAACAATCTTAGAAATCTCATTACGTTTTTAGCGTGTGATAAGGATAATGCGTTGGGGTGTTGAGAAAATATAAGAGGCTGTAATATAACAGTAAATACTATGGAGTACTTGGAAAGGATGTATTAATTTATTCTAATGATCGGATTTCTGATCTTTCAAAAAATTAAGGTGGTTGGTATGTTTAGAAAAATAATTTTCATTATCTTTTGTTTTTTCCCTTTTTTTTCTAATGCCAGTGTGAATTCTTATATTAACTGTTTTACTTCCAATGATCAGAAAGGGATTAATTTAAAGTTTGTTACTATAAATGATGGAGGGAGAGATAAATGGTTAGGTGGATATGTAAAATATGAGAAATCTAATTACCCTATAACTGTTGTTCCGATTAAAGAAAGTGCAGAGGAATTTACTGAAGGAAGGCCGTATGAATATACTACAACCTGGATAGAAATTATCAATGGTAAACCTGAAGGTAAATACATAACTGTAAGACAAGGCGCTATTTTCTCTTCTTTTGTATATATAAACACAAAGTCGAAAAAACGGTACGATTTCACACAGGTATTTGATGCTATGAATGATGGTTCTTGTCAATGGAAAAAGCGTTGACCATTCTGGTTAACGATAAAAACGGGTGAACTGGTACAAAGTGATGCAGACCGGCTGGGTAAAACAAAATGGGGAATTTACGGCGGAGGTAGATCAACATGACCTGAATAAACTGGGATTTCGTTTGTTGGAAGAGGAGACGACTACGGATTTCAACAAGTAAATGGCAGAGGAATGCGTGAAAATCCTATTACGCCATTTACTGGCGGTGGCAAAATAGGACCTGCGGATAGACCATGCCTTGGTTTTGGCCCATTATGAACGTATTTTGTGGAATTGAGGTAAGATTTATGAAGAGATTATTTCCCATTATGATTTTTTTTAGTTCAATGTCTTATGCAGGTCAGATAGATGATTCCTTAGATGCTTGTTTAGATAAATCATTTTCAACTCCTGAGATAAGTTTATGTTACAGCAATGCTACTGATGAATGGGATAAAGAGCTTAATATTGAGTATAAAAAACTCTTAAGTATTCTCGATAATAATCAAAGAAAGGCATTAGTTAAGGCCCAAAAATCTTGGTTAGAATATCGTGATAATTATTATTCTTTTCTGCAAGATTTTTATACCAGAGATGGAACTATGTGGGGAAACTTAGGTGCAGAAAAAAGAATGGAGTTAGTTAAAGAAAAAGTTAATAACTTAAAGAGTCTATTTGATAGTGTACAGCCTAAGTGAATCCTGTATCTTTCATATATAGAACGAGGTGAAAATAAAGCGCGGGTTATCTTATAACCCGCATTGTTTGAACGTTAAAATAGTTTCTTAATGGCGTTTGCATTTTTCAAATCGCATGTAAGTTTTCTCTTTTCTTCGTATGAATATCCATCTATACATGAAAATTTACTACTTAACTTGATTTCTGGTATGCTTTTCTTTGAAGTGTCATAAGAATGAACTTGATATAATGTACCATCAATAGCCGCATTTGAGTCAAATGTTGATGTAAGTACAAATATTTGTGGGTATTTGCTATTAGAAGTCTTTTTTAATACGACAGTAAGAACTTTAGGCATTTTTTTATAGAGGTCATAACAGTCGATTATAATCTCTTTTTTAGGAATTATAACTTTAGCGATAATACCTGTTCCTTCTCCACCACAATATTCAGGGCCTTCATTGTTGGATGCTTCATAAAACACTAACTGGCTTTTTCCCATAATTGTATTTATGTTAATAATTGGATGAACATAGCTTTGTACCGCAGCAGCGAAAGTCACTCCCTGCAATGAAAAAGTGAATGGAATGATTAGAAAAAGTAGTTTATTCATTGATATCTCCTGTTGATAGATAAAATAGTTTGGTAGATTTACATAATAAGTGCAACATCGTTAATCCGGAAATAAATATGTTAGTATTCCCTTAAATAATTCATTCGGTGTTTTCCCACCACGAGTTTTTCAAGGATGATGATTTAATCGATTTTGGACAAGAAAAACAGATACGTATGGTATTTATTTGAAAAATCTTGCTAAGCTATCTTCGGTCAGAGAAGTTACTCAAGTCGTAAATGGAGGGCAAAATGGATACGCAGATAGACTAAAAAGATATAACAAAGTGGCACTTCTTCTTGGGCTTGAAATTGAAAGAGAGTGATTGAAATTATGAAACGCATTATATTATTTTTTCTTTTTTTTGTGTCTTTTATATGTCAGGCACAAGATAATATTGTACAAGGGCCTTTTTCGCTAGGTAAGAATATAACTATTTCTTTTGTTAAGGAAAGAAATAAATCCATTTCACTTGTGGAAAAATATGGTAAAAATAGAAAGGTGATTGATAATTATAATGTTTATGATGGTGTCCCTGAAATTAAAACTGTTTTCTTTATCTTTGTTGATAAAGTTAAGAATGCTGCTGTTCTTGTATCATGGAATGAGGAAAATATCAGTGCAATTCGTTATAAAGTTTTTTTCTACAGATATGATAGAGGTGAATTGGTAATGAACAGAAGACTGACGAATGATGAAAATTTATCAGGATATGATGGTTGTGGTTCATCTGGTCTAATATTTGATTATAAAGATTCGGATTCTATAAGAAAGTATATAAAGGAAAAATATAAATAAAAATATTTTATTCTAAATAGGGAGCGTGGAATTATACAATTAACAGGAAAGCATATAATGTTAATGGTAGTGCTAACCTTGTCGATAATTTGGGTTTAATTATAATGGATATAACTATAGGATTAGAAACAGCATTCGCCTTTTGGATAAGTAAGAATATAAATATTGCTGCTGACAATGATGATATCAAAAGAGTAACAAAACTGGTAAATGGAGGTGAAAATGGTTTAGCTGATAGAACTGAAAGATTAAGTAATTTGAAAAATTTGATGAGGATATAATATGAAGAAATATTTACTATTAGGTGTGTTTTTTTTGAATGCCCCTTTATCGGCTACAACTTTATGTAAAAATAATGAGATCGTTGTTTTTCATTGTACTATGAAAGAGAGCAAATTTTCTGTGTGTAAAAGAAACGACTATATTTATTATAAACATGAGAAAAATAATAAAGTAGACTTTACTTATCCAAAAATAAATGGCAAAGGAGATTTTTATTTTAGCTATACAGGGTATAGTGGTGGTGGAGAAAGTCATATTAGATTTGAGAACAATAATTATCATTATATAATATATGATAGAATAATAAGATCAGAGGATTATATAGGGAGATATCCTAATTTTGAGTCAGGGGTCAGTATAATGAAAGATGGAAATTTAATTAGCCATCAAAAATGTGAAATCAGTTCAGGGATAAATGAAAATGCTAGTCAATCCTTATTGAAGGAAAAGTTTGTTGATTTGGAAAATTAAAAATAAATAATTATTTTCTATATTTGGTGGTGTGTTGTACACGCTGTGATGTTTATTTTAGATTAGATTAAATCTATTTAAGATTGTAGGTTAGGTGCTCTGAATGGCAAAATTAATGGTGTTTATTCTATCTTTTTTGTTCCCAATTTATTCTTTGGCATGTGAAAAAGTTAATATAGATATACTGAATCGGAATTTCCCTGATCGACATTATCAACAAACTATTAATTCTGATAGGATGGTTAATAATAGTGCATTACTATTCTTTTATAGTAATAAAAATGAAGATTACCCGGATGTTAAAGCGCTTTTCTTACCCGATCGTTGTAATATTAACAATGGTGTTCTTTTCGACTCTTATGGATATAATGCCGGAATTGCAGAAGTTATTTCTGTTTTCTGGGGGAAAGGAAAGTATACGGACAGATTCTTTACTATAATTAAATGGAATGTTAATGCTGGAGGAGCACAGTCCTACGGACAGTATTACATGGTGAATGCCTATTTTTCTCCCAGTCAGAATAATTTAATTAAAAAAGACGAAAAGCTAACTTCATATTTTGAATAAGGTATAGAAGGAATCAGCAATGGTGAGATCAGTCATTTTAAATACAAAACAGCAAGTGATGTATGGAGAGCATTGGAGTGAGTAGATTGATTCTTTTTATCAAATACCAGGTAGAACAGATCATGCCAAATGAATTAAAGAGTTTCTGAAAATTATCTAGCTAAGTTGAATAATGGAGAATTATTGTGAATAAATTATTTTTTATTTTAAGTGTGTTTTTCGTGCTTGATGTTGGTGCCAGTGAATTAAGGTGTGGTTGGTTAGCTAATCCATCACCATCCAATATCTGGTTATTGGACAGCGAGGGTGAATGGATCATATCAATTCAGGGAGGTTATAGTTCGGAGGGATTGGATAAGCTTAAAGATTTTCCTGCAAGCCAATATATCAAGACAGGTATAAATTATGGTTATGGTTGTTCTTGTTTGACTGTAGAAACCAACAAGAAAAAAATGATGATAACCAATATATTGAAGTCAAAAAACCTTACTTTATTGGCGTGTAAAACAGATAGGAAATTACAAGAAATGCCGAATTTGAATTAATAAAAATAATATTGCCAAGAGTGAGAATGGTTTAGTTGGTAGGGAAAGATGATATTTATAAAAAGTAAATAAAATTTTTAATGATTAAAGGAGTTAGTAACCCTACTTCATTGGTTTGGTGGGGTTAATGGAATAACGTTAGGTTAAAACAGAATGAATTTTACGCATTAAATATACGATTCTAATCACTAATGATGAGGAGAGTAGATATGAAGAATAAACTTAATATGAATTTTATTTTTTTTATTTACTTTGTTATTTTTTCAATCATTTTCTTATGGAGAAGATACGGAATGTAATTACAACGGAGCTAATATTATCAACAAAAATGGTACCAAAGTAATAACAAAGTCTTATCCGGACTAAAATTATCACTGATATATTATTTGTTGCAATGGAGCAAATCAGACTTTGTATTGTTTTTATTATCAATATATATCAGGTTTTATTTTTGTTTATGGATATGTATTAATAAGAAAATATCCGAGCCAAGTAAATATAGCATTGAAAAGAGATATTTCTTTTCAACGATCTTTTATCGATTAATCACTTTAAATTTGGAGGGCATTTATGCCGGCATTTATTCGCAAGGGTGATAAAACTTCATCCGGAGGAACTGTTTTAGAGGGATCTAACTTAATTGAGTTTGATAATATTCCTGTTGCCCGAAAAGGCGATAAGGTTTCTTGTCCTAAACATGGTGAAACGACAATCGCTGAGGGCTGTCCTGATTATCTTGATGATGACCGGGAAGTTGCTTTGAATGGGCACTGTTGCGCCTGTGGTTGTACGTTAATCAGTTCATTTTCAGTGGGGACGGTAGATTAATATGTCCATCAATCTTGATGCTATTCCGGATAAAGCTCCACGTCCGGTACGTCCAGTCACCTTGCGCTGGTTAATATTTTTGATCGTTTGCCTGGTGACAGGCGCAATCACGACATTATGGTTTTGGCAAGATACACGTTCAGGCAGTGTGTTCTGGTACTGCTTTTTCGTTTTCCCGTTTTCATTCTGGTTGCTTTGTTTTGGCATACGACGACTTGGCTATAAATGTCAACAAGTGTGGGCCGATGGTTGGGACAGGGAATGTCAGGCCATTCGTGAGCAGGAAATTCGTAGAGGACAGCGCGGTGCCCGATTGATTTTTACTCACGCGTCTGCTCCTGCGGGCAACGATGCCACGAAACTTCCGGGTACGTTGCAAAAGAAAAAGGTGTTGATGTCACCGGTAATATCAAAAGATCAAGACGCGGTGATCCAATATGCCCGGCTTTCTGACGAATTACTTGCTGCCAAACGTTTCATGACGGCGCGAGAGCTGCTTTTAGCCGATGTGCTCCCGTTCTTAGAAGCGCTGCCTTCCCGCTGGCACCGCTACTGTTCTATCCAGCTCAATGTGAGTGAATCCGATGTCATGATGCCGGAGATATTTCTCCCAAATACATTGACTTGTCCGGGACAAGGGCTGGCAGTTTTGGATAACTGGCTAGATATGAAACCAGCTTCACCTTCGGTTTTGATCGTTATCGCCGCAGAAGTACAGGATATCCCTCTAAATATTGCTGGAGAAGCTGTTGTGGCACTGATTTTTGCTAATCACCCCATCCCGGAGGAAATCTCAACTGAGTTGACGATAATCCACAGGCCACACTGTGAGCCGGTTGTGCGGACTTCTGTAGCGATAGAACGGGCATTGCTCTGGGCAAAACAGGGGACAGATAACATTGGTAATAGTTGGTTAACCGGTTGGGGAACATCGACTGACAGTGTGTGGAGTGCGGCAATAGAACAACAAGGGCTTTTACTTAAGGATGGGGAGACCTGTTGGTTGCTGGAGAAATCCTTTGGCTATACAGGATGCGCGGCGCCTTGGTTAGCTTTGATTTGTGCCAGTGAGCAAGCCAGACAAGAACAGACCGCACAATTGTATGCGCATAAAACCAGCGCTGATCAACTTTGGGTGGGTGTCACTACGCCCTTACTTTCAGATAAACAGGATCTTTCATGAAACTTCATTCTCTATTTGTCTCTATTCTTACGATCATTCTTGGCATCTTACTTTGGTTCGGAGGAGCATTATTGATGCTTCCGGAGCAGGTTGCTCAGTGGTTTGGCTGGGACCCTCTGTTTTGTCACACGATGTTGATGGCTTGTGGTTTTCTAACTGCATTGTGTGTCATGGTGGGTTGGCTGATAAATATGTGGCTGACCGCCAGTGGCAAGGGAAATGCACGGTTGAAGTGGGGTAAGTTTGATGCCGAAGGCAATGGCAATAACGAAAAAATTTCTGTAGCGACAGAACTCCCTGAATCAGTCTCCGCTATAAAAGACTTGCCTGATCGCATGCGCCTCCGTTACGGGCGGTTCTGGTGGTATAAAGTGCGGATTTTACTGGTGGTGGGCGAAGTGGAGCAGGTGGAAGCAATCGCGCCGGGGCTGACCACTGCGTACTGGCTGGAGGGTTATCGCGTGCTGTTGCTCTGGGGCGGCAGTTTGCAGGCTGAACCGAATACCGCTCAGTTGATGGCGCTGCGTCGCCTGCGCCGTTACCGGCCGCTCAATGGCATTGTCTGGGCGCTGACCGAAGACCAAAGCGCGCAGCCGGCGTGGATGGATAAAGCTTTGAGGATGTTGCAAAAACAGGCTCAACAGTTGCGCTGGCAGGCTCCGGTCTACCTGTGGCAGGTGTGTCACAGCGTCTGGTCTCAGGAAGAGCGCATCACTCAGGCCGTCGGCTGCTTTTTTCCTGAACGGTGTACCCCGGATATCGTGGCGACCCAGTTACAAGAATTGGTTGACCCGCTGCGTCGGCGCGGCATGCAGCAACTGCTGGAGAAGACGGCCCACGATTTTCTCTGTCGTCTGTCCGCGAACTTGAAGCAACAGGGGATTGCTCACTGGAAACAGGTCCTGACGCCGTGGTTAGCGGAGTATGGCGATGTGGTATCGCTGCGCGGTCTGATGTTCAGCTTACCGCTCAAAGCGCAGGCGACCAGAGTCCCGCAGGGCTGGCTGCCCGACTCGGCCTGGCAGGGGGTGTTGGAAGGCAGTCGTCGTTTCCACGGCCAGCGGGTTGGCATGCTCCGCACACAGACCATCTGTCGTGGCCTGATAGTGCTGGGCTTATTGTGGGGTGCCGGCATGGTGCTCTCCTTTTTCACCAACCGTGACCAGATAGTCGAGGTGCAGGCGGCAGTGGATGACCTGAAAGCGCGTCCGGAAAATTCTGGCGCTCAGTTGCTGGCCTTAAAGGAGCTGCGTAACGAGGTGGGACGGCTGCAATACCGGGCTGAACATGGCGTGCCGTGGTATGAGCGTTTTAGCTTGAGTCAGAATCAGAAACTGTTGACGACGGTGCTGCCCTATTATGCGCAGGTCAATAACCGCCTGATACGGGACAAAGCGGCGGCGGTGCTGCATGCGAAACTGAGCGCATTGGTGAATTTACCGCCGGGCAGCCCTTTGCGGGCCAAATGGGCGCAAGCCGGTCACGACCAGTTGAAAGCTTATCTGATGATGGCGCAGCCGGAAAAAGCGGATGCCGCATTTTTAACCCGAATACTGAATAAAAATGAACCTGAGCGGGCCGGCATTGCCCCCGGCGTCTGGCTGGACGCGTCGTTGGATTTGTGGAAGTTTTATGCGGAGAATCTGCCCGCGCATCCCGAATGGCGGATAACCCCGGATAAAGCGCTGGTTAAACAGGCGCGTCAGCTTTTGCTGCTCCAGCTCGGTAGGCACAATGCCGAAGCGGCGCTCTACCAGCAGATGCTGCAATCGGTGGAGAAAAATTACGCGGACCTGACACTCAACCAAATGACCGGCGACACCGATGCTGAACGGCTGTTTACCACCTCTCGCGTGATACCGGGGATGTTTACCCGTCAGGCGTGGGAAGGCGGGATACAAAAAGCGATAGCGGAAGCGGTGGCGTCACGTAAGGAAGCGATTGACTGGGTACTGAGTGATAACCGTCAGACAGTCCCGGCTGCGGTATCACCCGAAGAGCTGAAAGCCCGCTTGACCGCCCGTTACTTCACCGATTTTGCCGGCGTGTGGCAGGATTTTCTGAACAGTTTGCGCTGGCATAAAACCCGGAATTTGTCGGATGTTATCGACCAGCTAACCCTGATGGCGGACAGGCGTCAGTCTCCGCTGATTGCGTTGATGAACACGCTGGCCTATCAGGGGGAGGCCGGGCAACAGGGGCCGAGTTTATCGGACTCGTTGGTGAAATCCGCCAAGACATTGTTGAATAAAAAGACGCTGCGAATGATGAACCGACCGGTGGCTGGCGTACGCGGGCCGATGGATGAAACCTTTGGGCCGTTGCTGGCACTGATGGGAGAAAACCGGGCGGCCGGGGGAATCAAGACTGACAGCACCCTGAATTTGCAAACTTTTCTCACGCGAGTAACCGAAGTACGGCTGAAACTGCAACAGATGAACAACAGTGATGACCCGCCGGCAATGGCGAATGCGTTGGCTAAGACGGTCTTTGAAGGGAAAAGCGCCGATTTGACCGATACACAGGGCTACGGCCGCCTGATAGCCGCCAGTCTGGGGGGACAATGGCGGGGTTTTGGTCAGGC
>NZ_RCWE01000004.1 GCF_018448925.1 Photorhabdus akhurstii
CGTTCGCCCGTTGCCGAAAAAGGCGCGACACTGACAATGGCACGGCGGGAAAAACCGGCCTTCGGGGGCGAAAAGCGCGTCAGGGGGTTTTGGGGTCGGCGACAAAGCAGCACGGGAAAAACCGGGTGGTAACTGACTGAGGGCATTAGGAAAATTGGTGTCCGGCGGCCAACTTCGCAATGGAATGGGTTGTTGCGGATAATAATGCTCTAGCTGTACCAATGCCACCACCACCGATAGCGGGTTCAAACACGGGTGAAGCCGTAAATGAAGCAAATCAGACGATAGCTTCAGCTGTGGACAAAAAATTGAAGGAAATGGGAGAATCTATAGATAAGGCGACTCAATGTTCCTTTGGCCGGGTATGTTCGTCAGATTATGTAGATGGTGAGAATCAACCCAATATATCAAAGGATCTGACAGATTCAGAGAAAGCCGAACTTGGTGGTTCAGGAACAGGAACACCGGGAGGACATGATCCAGAAGATGAGCAGAATGCCAGAAATAACAATCATATTGGCAAATGGTCAGTTGATGAATTGTCAAATGGAGCAAAATATACAGATCCGGCCTCAAAAAAAGGCGATTTGACACTTGCTGGTCGCGCTCTACAAAAACATGGTAGTCGGCCAGGTAGCATTTTTCCAGAGGCTAAAGGAAACCCATCTGCGATAAATGAACAAGGCCAAAAAATTGTAGATAGTATATTGAATGACCCGAACAAAAAGGTGATTCAAAGTAATACAGGACGATACGGTCAAGTTACTGATGTTATATCTTCTAATGGGCGTGGATTACGTTATGATGCTCAAGGTAGGCTTATAGGATTTTTGGAACCACCGAAATGACAAATAAATTAACAGCACAAATAGCGAGCTTGCCAGATCGAGAGAATGTTGTTTACGAGATCTTTTGGGGTACAGATCAAGTAGCAGAAGTCTCGAATGAACCTGAGCATGGCATGAGAATAGAGATCTTTTCTTGTCCGAATGGAGGAATATGGAACTTTGACTTTAGAGAATTCCGTGCTCTTGTAGAGCAAGTAGAAAAAAATATTATCTAAATATTTACCCCCCCGGTTTGTAAAAGCCGGGACTGTTTTTTTAGCCTACTCCGTCAACATCACAATGGCGGTAGTAAAGTTAAACGGTTGCTTACTGAGCAGGCTGTTGTTCTCTAACCGCATCTGGGGAAAGTGGACTATCTGGCTGAAAAAGCGCGTCGGGGCATTATAGGCTGGGTATCAAGCTGCACAGGGAAAAATCGTTTGTAACCGACTGAGTACATTGAGGTAATTGGTATCCGGCGGTCAACTTCGCAATGGAATGCGTTGTTGTGGACAATAACCACCTCAGTGTGGAGAAGAATCAATCACGCAGTGAGGAACTGGTTAATTGTCAGGGTGATACCAGTTGTCGTGCGACTGTCAGGGATAAATATCGGCAGGAATATGACAAGGTTCAGGAGCGGATAGCAACGTGTTCAGGCGCTGACCAGTGCGTTGCCGTTGCCAAAGAACTGCGGGCATTGCAAGGTGATTACAGCGCACGAATAGGCGAAATTCAGGAAAAAGCCAGAATGCAGGGGCTGGATTCCCTCACGCCGGCAGAAGTGCGGGAATGGGCAGATTTACGGGGTGCCATGTCAAATATTGACGCATCACGGAATTTGGTGCTCCATCGTGCCCAAGTCACCGGCGGTTCAGAAGAAACGACCCAGGAAATCGTGAAGATTATGGGGCAGACGGGAATTGCGGCGTCTGCGGGGGTGGCCGGAGGGATCAGTAAGGCTGGAGCAAAAGGCGGCGGAAATGTTGGAAAAGGTAAACAACCGTATCAACCGAATCAGGGGGCTGTTGGTAATATGGGAGAGTTCTTCAAGCAGCCAGGGTTTGGGAACGAAGCGAAAGCAGGTTCACAAAAAACCAGTAAAATATATCAGGGTCAAACGGTTTATAAAGCATCAAAGAACATTAATGATAATATCCGTAAAGGTGACCAGTTCTATCTGGATAATAAACATAAAAATCATCTTGAAGTTTTTGATAACAAAGGAAACTTTAGAGTTGTGTTAAATATGGATGGCTCCATTAATCTGGTCAAAACAAGGGCTGCGGAAGCTGAAGGGAGGAAATTACTAAAATGATTAGTGAAAACTATTTCGATGAATTAAAAAATATTTATCTTTATCTTTCAAAAGAGATATCAGAATGTCCAATAGATCAAGGAGATCTATTGATTGACTATGAGGATAAACAAGATGCTTTATTTGAACGAAATTTCGAGTCACTAAAAAATGCAAAGGAATTACTAAAACAAGCTAAGTTAAATGATGACAAAATCGCAATGCAGGCGGCGTTAGTTTATATCAGAGTGTATGCAATGGGACTGTCAAGCTTTTTTGATTCTTTTAAAGAAGATGCCGACTCTTTGTTAAAGGCTTCAGAGTGGCCGGACATCCCAGAGAATTACCAATTTCCAGAATGTTACAATTATCTACTTAGTAAATAGCATCAATCCCGGTTAATCTGAACTGCCCCCAAATGTTAGATAATCATCCGGCATTTAAAAGGGGCAATTCACTACATCCGGGAAAAGTGGCTTATCAGGCTAAAAAATCGCGTCAGGGCGTTGTGGGCCAGGCATCGAATCGCACCGAGGAAAATCGGTCTGGTGTTGCACCAAATCATACCGGCAACACAGAAAGTAAGTCGGATACTAGCGGAAGTACCACAATTACGCCGATTCCGGAAGAGCCGAATAAAGACGACTTAGCTTATCTGGCTCTGAAAGGAAAAGAAGCCCAAGAAGCAGCAGGGAAATTAGGCTTTGATCGGAGGATAGCTCCTCCTAAAGCATCATTTAACTCACATGGGCAACCTGTATTTTTTGATGGTAAAACCTATATTACTCCCGATGTTGATAGCCATAATGTTACTAATGGCTGGAAAATGTTTGACCGTAGAGGTAAGCGAATGGGGACTTACGATAGTGATCTGAACAGAGTTAAGGACTAATTGATGTTTGGTATATTTCCCGGTGATGCACCTATCAGAGAAAACAATGAGCTAGTTCTGCCTGCAACAATTATTATTGATACATTTACAGAAGCAGTTCACATACCTTTATCTTATTGGAGCTTTGAGGATTACAAGCGGAGTTGGCGAGCTTCTCTTGAGGAGGGTATACACAGTAAAAAACCTGTGGCGCTAGCTGTATCAATGTATGAACCTGATTATACAAATTTTATCTTTGTTTGGGTCATATATTTCTCAGGTGAGGAAGTTTTCTTGCAAAATAGCATCCTCTTTTTAGATGAGTGTCCAGGTTTTACTCCAGAGAAGATAAATAACTTCATAGAGTCGCGTACTACGTACAATGAAGACGGAATGAAAATATCTGAATGGAATACTGATCTGAATAGCATTATAGATTTTTATAACAGTCTTAAAGTTAATACAGAATCCCAGTCTTGAGTTAGGATTTTTACTTTATTGTCCACTAAATTATAGTGGACAATAACCACCTAAGTGTGGAGAAGAATCAATCGCGCAGTGAGAAACTGGTTAATTGTTAGGGTGATATCAACCGCTGTTCTGTTGTCCGGGATAAATATCGGCAGGAGTATGACAAGGTTCAGGCATGAATAACAAGCTGTACTGGTGCAGAGCAATGTGTTGCCGTTGCCAAAGAACTGCGGGTATTACAAAGTGATTACAGCGCGTTAATAGGAAAAATTCAGGGAAAAGCCAAGGTGAAATATTTTTTTTCACTTGGAGATGTAAATAACTACATTAAAAATAGGAGTATTTATCGGACTGACAAGTTATTAGTTTATATACTATCACCTGTATGATTTAACGTGAATTAACAATCAATCTTTGGATTAAAATTACTATTTGGAGAAATTTTATGAAGTGTATTAAATGTGAAAGTCCAGCATTACATGAATCAGACTTTTGTGCAGTATGTGAAGAGAAAGAATTAAGTGGCATTGGCGGGTTTCTCTATTTACCTGCAATAAATCTTATCTTTGCAATATTTGGCTCTTTATTTAGTTCATATAAAACAATGACAATCTTAAACTCTAGTTATGATTCTCTGGGTGAATTACGTATCCTTATAGGATTTGAGTTTTTCTGTTTTACAATTATTTTTGGAATTGCACTTTATACATCTATTCTCTTCTTTAGAAAAAAGAAGAAAACACCTTTGTTTTATATTATCCTGTTAGTTTTTACCTCATTATTTGTCATCACCGATTTAGCGTTGGCTCATTATGGATATGAAATAAAACTGGATTATAATCATCTTTTCTTGCTTTTTAGAACTGTGTTTTATGCATGTGTATGGGTGCCTTACTTTATTATATCTATTCGAGTTAAAAGGACATTTATTAAATAATGGTTAAAATTAAACTATTTTATAAACAATATTCAGTGGGAGTAGGTTAATTTTTTATAATTAATATTTGTTTGAAAAATATGACAGCCAAAACTACCTCGGCCTTGTGAATTGCTCCCCAAAATCAGAAAATTCAAATCACGCTTTCATTAAGGTCCGAGTCCTGTATTTTACTGGACTCAGACCATTTAATTTATACTTGATGCGTAAGCGTGCGGCGAAAAAGGGTAACAGTGTTATGGTCAAGAGAATTTATATTTCAGCTATTAATAACGACTATAATGGCAAAATGATTTTGGTTGATAATTGTTTTTTTACAATCAAAATAAACGTGTCAATGTTATACTGAGATTATCAAGGCTGGCGAAGGAGATAATTCAACAGATTTTAATTTTGCTCAAGAAAACGGTGGGTTCGACTAATAAATGCAATTTTTCATAAAGATAGATCATTTGACTCCCAATAAATTACAATGGGAATCAAATAATCTTTCTAGTTCTTTATCGTATAAGAATACTATGATCTTAACGCTTGGTTATTAAATACTGGATTGGATTGAATATGAATTCTCTGTAAATGCCGTTCTGATTTGGAGGTAAATCCTTCACGTCCATGTAGCAGAGAGAAGTTATCCACAATCACCAGATCGCCTTTTTTCCATGTATGAGCATATAAATGGCGTTTATCATAGAGTGTTTTGATGAAATCTTGCTGAAATTCCGCTACTTGATCAGGGCTGATGTTATGGTATTCAATAGCATGCTTATTCAGGAATTTTTCTCCATCTATTGCTGGTTCATTATATCTGATAACGTATCCGTTTCCGTCAGGATGTTCTTCCAGTAGAGGAGAATGAACCTCTCCACCATAATGAGTGACCTTATTAATGCGATAAGTAATAGATATATTTTTCCATTGTTCTAGTTGCTGTTGAGTAGCATTAGTAACAACACGACGAGTATTGACAAAGGTTGTTCTGCCCCCTTGGTCACTTTCAGGTGCGTGGGCGCAATGGAACATAATAAATTCAGGAATGGTCGGTTTATACATGCCGTCCCAGTGCAATGGCATATAGCTGTTATCAAAAACGTGATCGGTAGCATCTTGATGTTCACGAACATCCAAAATAGCACCAAACGGCCACATCATTATTTCTCCCCAATTATGGGCATATTCTTCATATTTTTTGTGGTCAGATAAGTCAGATTTGAAACCACGTAATATAAGCAGATTGTGTTTTCTAGTCAGTTCTTTCAGTTGTTCCACTGATAATGTATCAATATGTTGATCGGAATATTGAGGAGTAATTTTTAAACCAAATGGGGTTATCTCTTCTGTCTGGAAGTTATTTAATTCTGTCATCGATATTTTCCTTTAAATTATAATTTCTCTTTAAATCACCATATTACGTTAAATTACCATTTTACGTTAAATTACATAGTGACTGGGTTTTCCATGAATATTAACTAGCTTTCCACCCATCATCTGGACTTCTTTGTGTTTCATAAGTATGAATTGTCCATTTACATTGGCTGCGACACCGTGCCAAGGGGTTAACCAATCATCCCGGGTTGGCATCATATGAATACCAAGTTTAATACTACTTGCTGGCTGAGGATGAATAGATAAACGTATGGCGTTTGGAAAATGAGTATCTAATAAACTTCCCCATGCCCAACTTCGTTGAATAACACCGACGGCCCTTTGTTTGGCATCTTTTTGTAGGGCATTGTTTGATCCGGTATAGCCGGGTAACAAGCTGTCTTCATATAAGAAGCGGGTGACCGCACGGTATAATTGTAACCCATCACTATTTTGCAACAGTTCGTCTTTGATAGACTCTTCCGGGCGGGCATAATGTTTGACTAACAGATGTCTCTGTAAATTGAAATCATCACTATGTTCGCAAAGTTCCTTATCGTCATTAAGGTTAAATGTACTTAAATTGATAGCACCCACTTCATGAAGTAATTGTTTAATATCTTCATGATATTGGCTGATAACTGTATCATTGACGTGGATGAGATCACCGAAAACATGCCCATCAGAGCAAATAATAATGCGGGCGCCAGGCGGATAATAAAGCTGGATACGCTGGCAAAGAGAATTAAGAAAAATTAAAGATAGACGTTCTGCCATATCAGGAGCAGTACCAAGCACTTTATTTCTGTTTGGTGATTTTGTTGGGAATGCTGGTAAAATAAATTCGATAGGTTTTTTGTTCTTGATAAATTGTTCAATTCTGGGCAATTGTACAGTTTTAACAATCTCTTCTTCTTTAGCCGAATCCCTCCCTGCGTCAGTAAGGCGTCTGCGATATTGCAACAACTCACGCAGAATCTGCATAGAAATATTATTAGTGGAAACATTCTCGGAAGTAATATTATTAGCGGTGGTAATTTGCATAATTACGATTTCTCATATATTTGTTGCAAGTATATCTATTTTCAAAATAGATAAATAGCGGTTCAACTAATTGGTATAGGCGAAGTGTAAGATAATGCAATTAAAAGATAATATAATATTTAAGAATATCTAATAATTTATTTAATAATAAACAATATGTTTGAATATGATTTATATAATTAGTCAATATATTTGATTGATTGTTACATTAAGGCACCGTTTAATAGGGTTATTAAAACATTCGTTAACTGGTACGATCACTTCAATTAGACACTAGTTAAAGTTAAATGAGCGATGTGCAATGAGATTGAGGCTAATTTTATATTAGTCGTTTTTTGCTGAAATTGATTCTGAATAAGGTAAATAAGGCATTTTTTTGCTATTAATATATTGTTAATAATTATATGATGTGATTTTTGCATAAGGAAAAATTATGAGTTTAATGGGGGAAGATATCATTAAAGTAAATTACTGCATGAGGTTGATCATAAAGACCATTATTATGACTATATCTAGTTATTATCTTTCGTAAATAAAATTTTCCCATAATCCAATCAGATTAGTAATCTTCATTTTATATGCATATTGTCATAGGATTGTTATCTTAGAATAAATATTGATGAATAGATCACAGCATAATTATTCAATAGTACAAATGAATATTGGCCTCGATTTTGGCGGGATTACGTAGAAAAAAGGAGTTATGAAATGTGAATTAAATTGCAGTAAATAGCGTTTCATAATTCTGCTACACATAGCCTTATCCAACCCGTTGTTATATATGGAATTATGAGTGGTATAAGGTGTAGCGCTATTTTGGAATCTTATTTACTTCCCCACAGATTGGTAATCAATCATAGGGGAAGTTAACAGTGGTTTAAGAATGGATTTGATGATGTTCAAAAGTATCAAGTAATTGCTGAATGAATTCCAGACGTGTCATTCTTTCGTTCAGATCGGTGATGAATTTCAGTTTAGCGGGGCCATCCAACCGGTAGATTTCGGGCTGTTTCTGTAACAGGCCGATGAGATAAGTTGGATCGACTTTATGTTTCTCACTAAACTCGATGAACCCTCCTTTTTCATGGGCTTCTATTCGTTTAATACCTAACTTCTGAGCTGACAAGCGAATGGCTGCTGATTGTAATAAATGGCGCCCCGGATTAGGTAATGTGCCGAACCGGTCTATCAATTCAACCTTCAATTCTGTTAATTCTGATTCTTCCTTGGCGCTGGCAATACGTTTATAAAAAGACAAACGCATATTGACATCGGGAATATAATCATCGGGTAACAAAATAGGCATCCGCAATTCAACGTCAGTTTGGCTATTGCTCAAGTCTTCAAGTGAAGGTTTGCGGCCTGCTTTTAGTGCATCGACAGCACTTTCCAACATCTCCATGTAGAGAGTGAAGCCGATGGTTGTCATCTGACCACTCTGTTCTTCGCCCAAGAGTTCGCCGGCTCCACGGATTTCAAGGTCGTGAGTTGCCAATGCAAAACCTGCGCCTAAATCTTCAAGGGAGGCGATGGCTTCCAGACGTTTGTGTGCGTCGGTTGTCATTGCTTTCGGATGTGGTGTCAGTAGGTAAGCATAAGCCTGATGGTGGGAGCGTCCGACGCGTCCACGCAATTGATGCAATTGGGCCAGGCCGAAATGGTCAGCACGTTCAATAATGATGGTATTGGCGCTTGGAATATCGATGCCTGTCTCAATAATGGTGGTGCAAATCAGAACATTAAATCGTTGATGATGGAAATCAGTCATCACCCGTTCCAAATCCCGTTCACGCATCTGCCCATGACCAATTGCGAACCGTGCTTCTGGTACTAACTCTTCGAGACGCAGTTTCGCTTTCTCAATATTTTCAACATCGTTATAGAGGTAGTAGACCTGCCCACCGCGCAAAACTTCACGCAGTATGGCTTCTCGCACAACCAGACTGTCATACTCGCGCACGAAGGTTTTAACTGCCAGACGACGGGCGGGCGGGGTCGAAATAATTGAGAGATCCCGCATACTACTCATTGCCATATTGAGCGTCCGGGGAATTGGGGTTGCGGTAAGGGTCAGAATATCGACGTCGGCACGCATGGCTTTGATCTGCTCTTTGTGGCGAACACCAAACCGATGTTCTTCATCGACAATTAACAAGCCAAGGTCTTTCCAACGCAGGTCGCTTTGTAGCAGTTTATGCGTGCCAATAATAATATCGACTTTACCTTCGGCTGCCATTTCAACGACTTGCTGCTGTTCTTTGGCGCTGCGGAAGCGGGATATCATCTCAATACGTACGGGCCAATTTGCAAAACGGTCGCGGAAATTATCAAAATGTTGTTGAGCCAGTAGGGTTGTCGGAACCAGGACCGCTACTTGTTTGTCATTATGGACTGCCAGAAATGCGGAGCGCATTGCAACTTCGGTTTTGCCAAATCCTACATCACCGCAAATTAAGCGATCCATCGCTACGGGTTGACACATATCATTCAGAACGGCGTTAATCGCTTGTTCCTGATCTGGGGTCGTTTCGAATGGAAAGCTCTGACAGAACAGTTGGTATTGTTCCCAATCATGTTTAAAAGCAAATCCGGGTTTTACGGCGCGGTGAGCATAAATATCAAGCAGTTCCGCGGCCACATCGCGCACTTTTTCGGCTGCTTTCTGGCGGGCTTTGTTCCATGCTTCTCCGCCCAATTTGTGTAATGGGGCATTTTCATCAGCACCACCTGCGTAGCGGCTGATTAGATGCAGGGAAGATACCGGAACATAGAGTTTGTCGTCGCTGGCATAACTTAGGATCAGATATTCAGCTTGGATACCACCTGCTTCCAGCGTAGTTAACCCCTGGTAGCGGCCAACGCCATGCTCCAAATGGACCACCGGCTGATTGGGGTGTAATTCTGCAAGGTTACGGATCAGGGTATCGGTATTAATCGTGCGGCGGGTATCTTGACGGCGGCGAACAATACGCTCACCGAGCATGTCACTTTCACAGATTAGAGCAAATTCATTCTTTGTATCGATAAAACCATGTTCAGCGGCACCAATCATCAAAAAGTGGCCGGGTTGTTGCGCCTGATTTAATCTATTGATTTTAATTGGTTTAATCTTTATTCGTGACAATAATTCCTGTAATGCTTCTTTTCGTCCTTCGCTTTCGACGGAGAAAATTACGCGGCCACTGAATTGTTCCAGGAAACGGCGAAGTTTATCCAGCGGCGCCTTATTTTGTGCAACAACGGAAAGATCGGGCAGTAATTGATAATCAAGGTTTACGTGGCTCGTTTTTTTACTCAATTCTTCCGCTTTAAGTTGAATGCGGGGCCAGTTTTTTAGCGCTGAAAATAATTTATCCGCCGGAAGCCAAAGCTCTTCTGGGGGGAGGAGAGGGCGCATTGGATCAATTTTACGGCTCTCGAAGCGCTGTTGAATATCTTGCCAGAAACGTTCAGCGGCATTATTGATTTCTTGGCTAAGAATCAGGGTGTTATCAGGCAGGTAATCAAACAATGCAGGCAGAGGTTGGCTGAAAAACAATGGTTGCCAGTATTCTATCCCTGCCGGTAGCGTACCTTTGCTGACTTGCTGATAAATATGCTCACTGTCACGACGGACTTCGAAACGTTCCCGCCATTGGCTGCGAAACAGTTCAATCGTCTCTTTATCTGTTGGGAATTCATGAGCAGGCAGTAGGTTGATTTGCTTAACCTCAGTTAGCGTGCGTTGGCTGTCGACATCGAAAATGCGTAAGCTATCGATTTCATCATCGAAAAAATCAATACGATAAGGATGCTCGCTTCCCATTGGAAAGAGATCAAGTAGTGCGCCACGAGTAGCAAATTCGCCATGCTCAAGAACTTGTTCGACACTACGGTAGCCGGCCTGTTCTAATTCAGCACGAAGTTTGTCCCGCGAGAGTCTCTGACCTTTATGCATAACCAATGCATGTCCGTTAAGGTACTCATGAGGGCAAACCCGTTGCATTAAGGTATTTATCGGCAGGATTAAAACACCTTTGGTCATCGTCGGCAGACGGTAAAGTGTAGACAGGCGGTTGGAAATGATTTCCTGATGGGGAGAAAAGCTGTCATACGGCAGTGTTTCCCAATCGGAAAGAAGATCAACCGGGCAGTCGGTAAACTGATGGATTTCATCATGCAGACGCAAAGCGTTTTGCATGTCTTTGGTTATCAGTACGACAGGCCCTTGATGGCGCTCGATAATTTCAGCACACTCTACAGCGCAAGCGGCGCCAATAAGTCGACCTAATTGACGGTTATCACCGCGGCGCTCAGGAAGTTCATAACGATATTTTGAGGACATAAGCGTAAATGTGTTCTCTATGATTCAGTCCATTCCCAACGGGCTTTCGACGCATATATGGTCTTCAAGTAAACACGCAGGCTGGTTGAGAGAAAATAAAAAAACCACAGAATCTGGGTGTTGGTGGTTCCATAAAATATAACTACCCTTTATTATCCCCGAACACTTTGCTTTGGCAACAGGGGCGTAACAGATTTCATGTTTCAATCTGTCTCATTATTTATAGGTTTACGGTATATGCGTGGCCGGGCGGCTGACAAATTTGGTCGGTTTGTCTCATGGCTATCAGCAATTGGCATTACTCTCGGTGTTGCTGCATTAATTACAGTATTGTCTGTGATGAACGGTTTTGAGCGTTCATTGGAAACTAGCATTCTCGGCTTTATGCCACAGGCGATTGTGACGTCGGTAAACGGCTCGCTAGACCCAAAAGCGCATCCTGTTAGTGAACTTGCGGATCTAAAGCAGATTAACAGGGTTACCCCATTGGTGACGGGGGATGTGGTATTGCAAAGCGCCCGGAATGTCGGTGTCGGTGTGATGTTGGGCATCACTTCTGATGAATATGAGCCGCTGGCTGAATATTTAAACGGTGCTTATCGTCATCAACTTGAACCCGGTAGCTACAATGTTATTTTGGGCGAAAGAGTAGCCGGGGAGCTTGGCGTAAAACGTGGTGATCGCATTCGCCTGATGGTGCCAGGTGCAAGTCAGTTGACGCCAATGGGACGTATTCCTAGTCAGCGTCTATTTACTGTTATTGGTACTTTTGCATCTAATAGCGAAGTCGATGGCACACAGATTCTGGTTAACCAGCAAGATGCGGCTCGTCTGATGCGCTATCCGCCAGGTCACATTACTGGCTGGCGTCTCTATCTCTCAGAACCATTGGCTGTAGATAGTTTGAGCTTACAAAACTTGCCTGAGGGATTGTTGTGGAAAGATTGGCGCGAACGTAAAGGTGAGTTTTTCCAAGCGGTCAGGATGGAAAAAAACATGATGGGCTTATTGTTAAGCCTGATTATTGCTGTGGCTGCATTCAATATCATTACTTCGCTTGGTTTACTGGTAATGGAAAAACAGGGTGAAGTGGCGATTTTGCAAACACAGGGGCTGGTACGGCGTCAGGTGATGGCGATTTTTATGATCCAAGGCGCGGGAGCCGGGATCATCGGCACTTTACTGGGAACTGGGCTTGGTGTTCTGCTTTCCAGTCAGCTTAATAACTTAATGCCGCTTATTGGCTTGTTGACCTCAGGGGTTGAACTGCCTGTTGCCATTGAACCGCTACAGGTTGTTACAATCGCAATTTCAGCGATGGCGATTGCCCTATTATCTACGTTATATCCTTCCTGGCGTGCGGCTGCCGTCCAACCTGCTGAGGCTTTGCGTTATGAATAATCAACCACTATTGTTGTGTAATAATCTGTGTAAAAAATATCAGGAAGGACAAGTACTGACCGAGGTGCTGAAAAATGTCACTTTTGCTATCAATCAGAGTGAAATGATGGCGGTTGTGGGAAGTTCAGGTTCAGGTAAGAGTACGCTTCTGCATTTGCTTGGTGGATTGGATACGCCGACTTCTGGTGAAGTCCTGTTTAAAGGGCGCTCGTTGAATAAAATGTCTTCCAGTGCCAGGGCGGAACTGCGTAATCATGAATTGGGCTTTATTTATCAATTTCACCATCTGTTGCCAGATTTTAATGCGATAGAGAATGTCGCTATGCCGCTGTTGATCGGCGGTAAAAATCGTAATCAGGCGCAGAGGAAAGCATTAGAAATGCTGGCGGCTGTTGGTCTGGAGAAGCGAGCCCATCACCGCCCATCAGAATTATCGGGAGGTGAACGCCAGCGTGTGGCAATTGCCAGAGCGTTGGTGAATGAACCCTCTTTAGTTTTAGCGGATGAACCTACCGGCAACCTCGATTTACGTAATGCAGATAGCATTTTTGCATTACTGGGCGAGCTCAACCAGCAGCAAGGCACGGCATTTCTGGTCGTCACCCATGATTTGAATCTCGCCGGCAGATTAAATCGTCAGGTGGAAATGCGTGATGGTTATTTACAGGATAAATTGACCCTGGCGGGGGCGTTGTAATGGCGAATTTGCCTCTCTCTTTGGTCACTGCTTTGCGATTTAGTCGCGGGCGTCGCCGTGGCGGTATGGTATCTCTGATTTCTGTGATTTCTACGCTAGGGATTATGCTTGGTGTCGCTGTTCTGATTATTGGTCTGAGTGCCATGAATGGTTTTGAACGAGAATTGAGAAACCGCATCCTCTCTGTTGTTCCTCATGGTGAAATCTATACGGTTCATCAGCCTTTTGAACAGTGGCAACCTGCATTGGAACGGGTAAAAAACACAACTGGCGTGGTTGCTGCTTCACCTTATATTACTTTCACTGGCTTGATGGAAAAAGGCGCCAGCTTACATGCGGTTCAGGTGAGAGGCGTTGATTTAGCCACTGAATCTCAGGTCAGCTCATTACCGCAATTTGTACAAGATAATGCCTGGCAAGATTTTCAGGCAGGTCATCAACAGGTCATTCTGGGGCAGGGGGTTGCTAATGCCTTGAAGGTTAAACAGGGTGACTGGCTGACTGTTATGATCCCGAACAATGATCCTGAGATGAAATTGTTGCAACCGAAACGAATTCGTTTGCAGGTTAGCGGGATTTTTCAATTGAGCGGCTTGCTTGATCATAGTCTGGCTCTGATTCCTTTGGCTGACGCGCAACAATATTTGGATTATGGACAGGGAATCACGGGCATTGCGCTCAAGGTCGATGATGTATTTGCCGCTGATCAGCGGGTAAGGTCTGCCGGGGAAGCATCACAAGAGTATGTCTATATCAGCAGTTGGATGAGAAGTTATGGCTATATGTACCATGATATTCAGATGGTACGTAGCATTATGTATCTGGCGATGATTCTGGTGATTGGCGTAGCGTGTTTTAATATCGTTTCTACCTTGATTATGGCGGTAAAAGATAAAAGTAGTGATATTGCTATCCTGCGAACTCTTGGCGCTAAAGATAGGCAAATTAGAGCAGTTTTTCTCTGGTATGGGTTACTGACGGGTATGACGGGCAGTATTGCCGGTGTTGTAGCCGGTGTGTTGACATCACTGAATCTGACAGCGCTGATTCATGGGTTGGAAAAGTTGATCGGGCATCAATTTCTTTCTGGCGATGTTTACTTCATTGATTTCCTGCCATCTGAGTTACATGGCATGGATGTTCTGTATGTTCTGGCGACGGCTCTGATTCTGAGTTTATTGGCCAGTTGGTATCCGGCGCGACGAGCAAGTAGACTTGATCCGGCCCGAATTTTAAGTGGAAAATAATTAATCTATTATTGGCATGAGCTGATCAAAACGTTATGGTGTAAAAAACAGAAACCTAAGCAGCATTTAAGAAATCTTAAAGGAAGTCAGTATGCGAGTTCGTCGTCGGCTTAGTCGGCTTGGCCGACTTCGTAAGGTTAAACGTTTGAGACAACAGAGATTTCGTAGCCGGATTTTTTATAGGGATAATCGATTGGCGCTTAATATGAAAAAACCTTACATCGTGGTGTTGACGGGGGCCGGTATTTCGGCCGAATCGGGTATTCGGACTTTCCGCTCTTCTGATGGGTTGTGGGAAGAGCACCGGGTGGAAGATGTTGCCACACCTGAGGGATTTCAGAAAGATCCAGAATTGGTGCAGGCATTTTATAATGCTCGTCGTCATCAACTTCAGCAATCAGAAATAAAACCGAATGCAGCGCATTATGCTTTAGCCGCGCTGGAGCGTGAGCTTGGCGATAATTTTTTATTGATTACTCAGAATATCGATAATCTTCATGAGCGGGCGGGCAGCTATCGTACGGTGCATATGCATGGTGAATTGCTCAAAATTCGTTGTTGCCAATCTGGACAAGTGTTTGAGTGGACAGGCGATTTGACGACAGATGAACGCTGCCATTGTTGTCAGTTCCCCTCGCCATTGCGTCCACATGTTGTTTGGTTTGGTGAAATGCCTTTGGAGATGGAACAGATCTATTCCGCACTGGCTCAGGCAGATATTTTTATCGCTATCGGCACCTCAGGCCATGTTTATCCTGCGGCTGGGTTTGTACATGAAGCTAAACTGGCAGGGGCGCACACGGTAGAGTTGAACTTAGAACCGAGTCAGGTGGAAAGTTTATTTGATGAAAAGCATTATGGGCCGGCTAGTAAGATAGTAGATGAGTATGCCAGAAGGTTAATTGATAGTATTAAAGAATTTAAAGCTGATTTGACGCAATAATTATTGTGTTTCTCTTCCTCATAATGGGTAACAAAATCCCTGGGGGAAGAGAATAATGGACAGATTACTAGAACGTTTTTTTAAATACATATCCTTTGATACTCAGTCAAAGCCGTCAGCGAAGACTATTCCCAGTAGTCATGGACAGCTCGAACTTGCTAACGCGCTGAAGCAGGAACTGATCGAATTAGGTTTTTCCAATGTGGTACAGGATGCTCATGGTTGTGTGATGGCGACATTACCTGCCAATACATCTTGGCCTGTACCTGCTATCGGTTTTATTGCTCACCTTGACACTTCACCTGATTTCTCTGGAAAAAATGTCAGTCCACAAATGTTGGAAAATTATCGAGGCGGCGAGATTGCTCTGGGAGCGGGTAATGAAGTGTTATCGCCGGTTATGTTTCCTATCTTGCATAACATGTTAGGGAAAACATTGATTACCACCGATGGTAAAACGCTGCTTGGCGCCGATGATAAGGCGGGTATTGCGGAAATCATTACTGCAATGGTTCGTCTGAAAAATAGCAATATCTTACATGGTGATATTCGGATTGCGTTTACACCTGATGAGGAGATAGGTAAGGGAGCAAGCTATTTTGATATTAATTCATTTGATGCTGAATGGGCATACACTGTAGATGGTGGTGGTGTAGGTGAATTGGCGTTTGAGAATTTCAATGCGGCAGTAGTAACCGTTAAGATTGTTGGCAATAATATCGACTCTGGTAATGCTAAAAATATCATGATCAATGCATTATCGCTGGCGATCCATATCCATCAGGCATTGCCATCAGAAGAAACACCGGAACATACCGATGGATATGAAGGCTTTTATCATTTGCAACGTATTAAAGGCACGGTTGAGCGTGCTGAAATGCACTATATCATTCGTGATTTTGATCGGAATAACTTCGAAGAGCGTAAAAAGAAGATGATTAAAATTGCTGAAAAAGCCGGTGAAGGGTTGCATTCTGGTTGTTATATCGAACTGACTATCGATGACAATTATTACAATATGCATGATGAAGTTATCAAATATCCGCATGTTATTGAGATTGCCAAACAAGCAATGCTGGATTGTAATATTGAACCCGTTATTAAACCTATTCGTGGTGGTACTCATGGCGCGCAATTGTCATTCCGTGGTCTACCTTGCCCGAATATATTCATGGGAGGGTATAATTATCATGGTAAACATGAATTTGTTTCGTTGGAAGGCATGGAACAGGCTGTCAATGTTGTCATGCGTATTGCTGAATTAACCGCATTGTTGTCTAAAAAATCGGAAATAAGTCCGTCGTTGTGCAGCATTAACTAAGTCGATAATTTGCTGTGTTGTTTTTCGATATATGCAATAAATTAATAGGTCTTGCTTTCTGTTTGTGAGTGATAGAAACAGCATGATTCATTTGTGCTTTCCTTTAATATACAAATCCCAAAATTGCCTTTGAATCAGAGGATCTGATTCAAAGGCAGCGAGTTAATAACTAAATTAGGCGCTAAACAGAATTAATGATCTTTGATAACTCTATTGAAATTAACCTTTTGAGGTGAGGTATCAATCATTAAAGTACCAGTAACCACTATTAACCAATGCAGTGAGCAGCCTGATAAAACGAACATCATCTATCGCTTCACCAAGCATTTCGGCATTAATTTCATAATAGTGACAAAGAACATCAGCCGCTTTAATATGAGGCGTATCTATTAATTCACCGTTAACAAAGCACTGATCACCAATCCTTATAACTCGTAGTCCATTAAGGCGGTGGAGATTTTCACCTTGTTTCATTAATTCATAAATTTCATCACTTTCATAAGGTGGTTCTGGTGGAGCAATATCAAGTTCATGCCGTGACTGAGAGATGAATTCACCAAACCATTGCTGGAAAGTGTCAGGTTGTGCCAATAACTCGTTCATCATGGCATGTAGCTTTGATAATTCATGCGGCTGGACCAGTGCTGGATTTTCACGGAAAGTCAGATCAGGATCGTTATAACGATAGCTGCCTAAATCATTAGCCAGCACATAATCGGCGAAGCTACTGAAAAGCTCACGGGAATTGGGGGCGCGGAAACCAACTGAATAATTTAGTGACTCTTCGATGGCATAACCTTCATGCGGAAATCCAGGTGGGATATAGAGAATATCGCCTGGCTCCATCTCTTCGTCAATAATGGCATTAAAGGGATCAACCTGTAATAGATCGGGGTGAGGGCAGCGCTGTTCCATTGGTAGCTTTTCCCCGATGCGCCAGCGACGGCGACCCATTCCTTGAATGATAAATACATCGTATTGGTCTAGATGCGGACCAACACCACCTCCGGGAACAGAGAAGGAGACCATCAGATCGTCTATCCGCCAGTCAGATAATATGCGGAATGGTTGCATTAATGCGGCGGAAGGATGGTGCCAATGATTAACCGCTTGTACCAGCAGTGACCACTCTTTTTCACCTAAATGATCGTAACTTTCAAATGGACCATGAGAGACATCCCAACGGCCATTTTTCTGGCTGACTAGGCGGCAGTCAACTTCATTTTCCATAGCCAGACCCGCGAGTTCATCGGGAGTAAGGGGATCAATGAATTGACGGAAGCCTTGTTTAATCAGTAAAGGCCGTTTTTGCCAATGATTATGCAAAAATGCCTGCCAGTCCAGGTTCAACTGATAATCCATAGTGACATCCTGAGTGTGAAGTGAATTTCAGGGTATTATAACCAATAGTTAAATCCAGTATCAGACTGTACTGGCATATTTAACTAATCGTCATCATTAATTTGCTGGCATCGGAATATAACGCAAATTCTGGCGCCACCAAGCGGGCTGTCACTGATACTGATATCACCTTTATATTGTTCGATAATTTCAGAAGCAATTGACAATCCTAGCCCTTGACCGGGCTTTAAAGTATCAACACGTTGGCCTCGCTGGAAAATCATTGCCCGTTTTTCAGGCGGCACCCCTGGACCATCGTCATCGACAATAATCATTACCGAATCGTGATCGATCGCCACAGAGATCTCAACAAATTTAAGGCAATATTTACAGGCGTTTTCCAACACATTACCCATGACTTCCATAAAGTCGTTTTTCTCACCAAGCCAGGTGATCTCCGGTGAGACATCTAACGTGAGACTGACGCCTTTACGCTGATAGACTTTTGTTAAAGCGCTGCACAGGCTATCCAGTAAAGCAGGAACAGAAGAAACTTTCCGCATAATGGCGCTATGTTCACTGCGCATACTGGCTCGATGTAGATAATAGCCTATCTGCTGAGAAATACGGCCAATTTGCTCTAGCATGATAGGTTCTGCCTGTTGAATAGTCATTTGTTTGCTGTCGCGTAAAGAACGGAGAGTTGATTGTAAAACAGCCAGTGGCGTTTTCAAGCTGTGTGTCAGATCAGCGAGCGTTGTCCGGTATTTTGTATAGCGGTTGCGTTCATTATTGAGCAACACATTAAGATTACGCACTAGCCCCCGCAGCTCTGTCGGGGGATTCTCATCCAGTTTTTCCCGTTCACCTTTTTCTAACGAACTGATCTGATGAATAAGCGATTTAATTGGCCGTAAACTCCAGTGTGCCGCCAGCCAGATTAATGGGATAACCAGAATAAGATTGGCAATCAATACATAACCGAACCACTCCCACACCAGAACCGCTTTTTGTAAATCCTGTGGAATGGTATCGATGACTACAATAGTTAATGCTGGCAAATGAGCTGTCGCGCTATATCTGTTGACGGAAACGGAGTGGGTTAGCTCGTTATCTTCATTTTCGTCAAGTGCGTCAAGTTTACCTAATTGCCCTTGTGTGTTAGCCGAATTTTTTAGTAAGTCGCGGCTGCTTTTTAGATCAGTATCCAGTTCATATAAACCGTCTTCTTTTAACCATTCACTGGGAATAGAGTTTTCGACTTTTGGGATATGGCGTTGACGCCAGAGGATGGTGCCTTTGTTGTTATAAATCAGAACCAATGATGGGTTATTCAGTGTGAAATTAGGTGGTACTGAAATATCCAGCTTATTATTATTCCACTGTGCAAGGCTGAAAAATAGGTTACTCTGACTGCGTAGCAGTGTATAAGCAGTTTTATCAAAACTAACCAGATAACCGACAATGGCGACAATACCGTAAGACATGGTAAGAGCAAGAATAACCGCCGCAGTTGCCATTAAAAACCGGGTACGGAGTGAGAAAGGCTGCTTTTTGTGCTTAAGCACTTTTTTACCTATGAAAGTCTTACACATCAAAGCGATAGCCTTGGCCACGAACAGTTACGATAGCTTCATAGGGCCAGATATCCAATATTTTCTTCCTTAGCCGACCTATTAAGACATCGATGGAGTGGCCTTCGCGCAGTTCAGCATCGGGATATAATTGGCGCATTAATGACTCTTTAGTGACAACTTTGTCGCTATTACACATCAGTATTTCAATGATTCGGTATTCAAACGCCGTTAGTTTGACGCTCTCTCCGTAAACTGTTAACTCCTTGCGTGACAGATCAATTTTGAAAGGCGGGAATTCAATGATCTGAGAAACTAGCCCATTATTACGGCGTAAGAGTGCCTGCATACGAGCAATAATTTCTTCAAGATGAAAAGGCTTGGTAACATAGTCATCCGCTCCTGCATCAAGAACCGTGACTTTTTCTTGCCAGCTTTCGCGGGCGGTCAGAACAAGAATGGGGAGTTTTTCATCTTTTTGGCGCCAGCGACGGATCAAACTCAAACCATCTTCTCCGGGCAAACCAAGATCAACAATGGCAATATCGGGTTCGCTCTCGACCAGATAGTAATCGGCTTCTTTGGCATTTGCCGCGGCATCAACTAGATGACCGGTATCACGAAGCTGTACCGTTAAATGGTGACGCAGTAACATGTTGTCTTCAACGATCAATATCCGCATGGAATAATCCTTCTCAACTCCAGCAGGCAGTATTGTAATAATCAATTCATTCGGACTGTTATATAGACAAAACTGCCAGTAAAAAATTCAATGCAATGGTTCTGGCTGAACATGTTAGATACATGGATCTGTAACAGCAAGACGTTAAGTAGAAATAGAGAATATAACTTTAAAGTGTGTTTGGGATTGGTTTATATAAGGATAGCAACAGACGGGTGTTTTATCCGTCTGTTGAATATCAATTACTTCAATTCATCAACCAGTGTAATTGCACGGCCAATATAATTTGCCGGTGTCATGGCTTTCAGGCGAGTTTTCTCTTCTTCCGGTAAATCCAGTCCATCGATAAAGATTTTCATCCCCTCAGCATTGACGCGTTTACCGCGGGTAAGTTCTTTGAGTTTTTCATAAGGCTTTTCGATACCATAGCGACGCATCACTGTTTGGATAGGTTCAGCAAGCACTTCCCAGTTTTGATCTAGCTCATCCAGCAGATGCTGCTCATTGACTTCCAACTTATTTAAGCCTTTCATCGTAGATTGATAAGCGATCAGAGCATATCCCAAGCCAACACCAAGGTTACGTAATACAGTTGAATCAGTCAGATCGCGTTGCCAGCGGGAAATCGGTAACTTGCTTGCCAGATGACCAAATACTGCATTTGCCAGCCCCAAATTGCCTTCCGAGTTTTCAAAATCAATTGGATTGACTTTGTGTGGCATAGTGGAAGAACCGATTTCACCGGCAACCGTTTTCTGTTTGAAATGGTTAAGTGCGATGTAACCCCAAATGTCGCGGTCAAAATCGATAAGAATCGTATTGAAGCGAGCGATGACATCGAACAATTCAGCAATATAATCATGGGGTTCGATTTGAGTCGTGTATGGATTCCATTTGATGCCGAGTGAAGTCACAAAAGTTTCACTAAACTGATGCCAATCAACCTGTGGGTAAGCGGCTATATGGGCATTATAGTTACCCACGGCGCCATTAATTTTACCGAGTATTTCGACTTGTTCCAGTTGGCGATACTGGCGTTCCATCCGGTGAGCAACATTGGCAAACTCTTTACCAACGGTGGAAGGTGTGGCCGGTTGGCCGTGAGTGCGAGATAACAGTGGTAAATCTCGATATTCACTCGCCATTTTTTTGATGGTATCAATCATCTGATGCCATTGTGGTAAAAGTACTTCTTCACGAGCTGTTTGTAGCATCAGTGCATAAGCCAGATTGTTAATATCTTCAGAAGTACAGGCAAAGTGAATAAACTCAGAAACCTTGTGTAGTGCAGGAACATGTGCAACTTTCTCTTTCAGAAAATATTCCACTGCTTTGACATCGTGGTTAGTGGTGCGTTCGATAATTTTAATGCGCATTGCATCCTGTTCATTGAAATTTGTGATAATTTCATTCAGGTAAGCGTTTGCGTCTGTATCAAAAGCGGGAACTTCTTTAATTTCAGCACATTCTGCCAGTTTTTGCAGCCAACGTACTTCAACCTGCACTCGGAATTTCAGTAAGCCAAACTCACTAAAAATGGTACGTAATGCGCTGACTTTATCGCCGTAACGGCCATCGATCGGAGAAACAGCAGTTAGTGAGGACAATTCCATTGGTAGCAACTCCCGGATTTTATTTAACAATGAGAAAGAATATCTTTCGCCTGTTGGATCAGGCGTTGACGAGAAAACATTAATTGCAGGCGACCGCCGCCAACTTGTTGCCATAAGACCGCGCAACGGACGCCAGCCAGTAGAATAGCCCGGACTTTCGCTTGTACAAGTGGATTGCGCAGAACATCCGGGGAACCTGTCACTTGGATACGTGGGCCTATTGGGCTGATAACATCGACATAAATACCGGCCAACGCATTGAACATCCCTTCTGACATGGGTTCAAAATGCGCCTGTTGGCGCTCTAACAAACTGATACGATTACCCAGTGCATCGAAAGCGGCCTGATTTTTATTTAGTCGGCGCTCCAGTGCGACTAGACTCAAGATATAGCGGGTGAGATCGGCGGAAATACCATTGTTGTTAGCGCTATTAAACATCCCTAGCAATGCGTTTAGCCCAGTGCGCAGATTGCGTTCATGATTGCCGAACACATCTAAAACAGATGTCGGGTTAGTGTTCAGGATGCTATTAACCATAGTGGCGACAGCATCGGTATCACACTGGTTTTCATGAGCAAGTTGCTGTACCAGACGACCTGACTGGCAAATTCCCGCCAATGCCAGTGTGATATTGTAATAATTCTTTGCCACGATTACTCCTGCAAACGTTGTTCAATCACGCCACCGCCAAGACAAACTTCACCCTGATAAAAGACGGCTGATTGGCCGGGGGTGACTGCGGCGACAGGGTTAGCAAAACGGACTTCAATTTTATCTTCGTTTATGGGGGTGACAGTGCAAGGAATATCCTGCTGACGATAACGTGTTTTGACGACGCAATGGATTTCTTTAGTTAATGTCTCTCTATCAACCCAATGAAGTTGCTGAGCGATAAGGCCGGTAGACATTAAACGAGGGTGTTCATGCCCCTGCGCCACGATCAGGATATTGTTTTGAACGTCTTTATCTATGACATACCACGGCTCTTCGCTGCCTTCTTTCGTTCCACCGATGCCTAAACCTTTACGTTGGCCCAACGTATGGTACATCAGCCCCTGATGTTCACCGACGGTTTCTCCATCTACAGTCATAATGGGGCCAGGTTTGGCAGGTAAATAACGGCCAAGGAAATCACGGAATTTGCGCTCGCCGATAAAACAGATACCGGTGGAATCTTTTTTCTTTGCCGTCGCCAGACCGATTTCTTCCGCGATACGACGAACCTCCGGTTTTTCCAGTTCACCGACAGGAAATAGGCTTTGAGCAATTTGCTGGTGGCTCAGAGTGTATAAGAAATAACTTTGGTCTTTATTGTTATCCAGCCCGCGTAATAATTGGCTTTTACCGTTAATATCTTTGCGACGGACATAATGACCTGTTGCGATGTAATCCGCGCCTAAATCCTCAGCAGCGAATTCCAGAAATGCTTTAAACTTAATTTCTTTGTTACATAGAATATCTGGATTAGGTGTTCTGCCCGCTCGATATTCAGAAAGAAAATGTTCGAAAACATTGTCCCAATACTCGGCGGCAAAATTGACGGTATGAAGTTCGATGCTCAACTTATCGCAAACGGATTGGGCATCAGCCAGATCAGTCGCGGCTGAACAGTACTCTTCATCATCGTCCTCTTCCCAATTCTTCATGAACAAGCCAGCCACTTGATAACCTTGCTGTTGTAGCAAATAGGCGGAGACGGAGGAATCTACACCGCCGGACATGCCGACAATGACTTTTTTCTGGCTGTTATCTGACATGGGAATCTCACTGGAGAAAAAAACGAGCGTCGTACTTTAACACGTTGCAGACAGGGGTGCATCAAACGTATTACTGTTTTGTTATTAAATAAACGGAGAAACATAACTATCCAATAGGGCGAGAGGATATTTTTCGTTTTTCAGGTAGCAGCGGATACTTTCTGCGACGAGAGGAGAACGAAGACAATGGCTATTGAATATTTGTTCGGCTGTAACCCAATGGCAACAGTCAATATCACGGTCTTGTGGATCGGCTAAGGTTTGTTGTTCCATTTCAACCAGAAACAGAAAACGGATAAAGGGCGTGCCGTCTGGCGCAACCCACTGATGAACTTTCAGCAGTGCTTGTGGTTTAGCCTGAATACCGGCCTCTTCCCATAATTCGCGTTCCGCCGCTTGTAACAATGTTTCATCAGCCTCAAGATGACCAGCGGGCTGATTCCATAATGCTTTGCCATTAATTGTCTCTTCAACGACCAGAAATTTATTCTGGGCATGGACAATACAGGCAACTGTGACGTGGGGGTTAAACAAAATTGATCTCCTTCCATTCACCGGGTTTCATCTTGCCTAATTGCAAGCTTCCCATACTAAAACGAATTAGCCGAAGTGTGGGGAAACCGATATGTGCTGTCATTCTGCGCACTTGACGATTTCGGCCTTCATAAAGTGTTATTTTTAACCAGCTTACCGGAATATTTTTACGTTCACGAATCGGTGGCTGGCGACGCCAAAGCCATGATGGTTCATGAACTAACTCAGCGCCTGCGGGTAGGGTAGGCCCATCTTTTAATATGACGCCATTGCGTAACTTATCGAGAGAAGCTTCATCTGGAATGCCTTCAACTTGCGCATAATAAACTTTGGCTGTTTTTTTATTCGGTTGGGTTAGCTGTGCTTGAAGTTTGCCGTCATTGGTCAGAATTAATAATCCTTCACTGTCGCGATCTAAACGCCCGGCAGCATACACATTTGGCAACGGGATAAAGTCTTTTAGTGTTGTTCTGCCCATTTCATCGGTGAATTGGGGTAAAACATCGTAAGGTTTGTTAAATATCAACACTCGACGAGGTTCTGTTGGTTTTTTGACAGAATGTGATATTTTTCTTTGGCTGAATCGGTTAAGTCTGTGTTTTTTAATGGAGAAATTTGTCATTATAGATCACTGCATAAAATGGAAGGGGTATTATACATTAGTCTGCTATCAATTGGCGTTCGCAGAATATTCAAGTAGTATTGACACGTCCCTTACAAAAAATTAACAAGGTATTACGCTTACTTGAAGGAGAGGTTAATGGAAAGCAAAGTAGTTATTCCGGCGGAAGGTAAAAAAATAACAGTCGACGCTAAAGGTAAACTGGTTGTTCCGAATAACCCGGTCATCCCTTATATCGAAGGGGATGGGATTGGTGTCGATGTTACCCCTGCAATGTTGAAAGTGGTCGATGCAGCGGTTCAGAAAGCCTATCAGGGTGAGCGTAAAATTTCCTGGATGGAAATCTACACCGGTGAAAAATCTACTCATGTATACGGTAAAGATGTTTGGTTGCCGGATGAAACGTTGGATCTGATCCGTGAATATCGCGTAGCCATTAAAGGTCCTCTGACGACGCCGGTTGGCGGCGGCATTCGTTCTCTGAACGTAGCATTGCGTCAGCAATTAGATCTGTATGTTTGTCTCCGTCCTGTTCGTTACTACCAGGGTACGCCAAGTCCGGTCAAACGACCTGAATTGACCGACATGGTTATTTTCCGTGAAAACGCGGAAGATATTTACGCCGGTATTGAATGGAAAGCGGGGTCTGTCGAAGCGGATAAAGTGATCAAATTCCTGCAAGAAGAGATGGGCGTAAATAAAATCCGTTTCCCACAACAATGTGGTATCGGTGTGAAACCCTGTTCTGAAGAGGGCACTAAACGCTTAGTCCGTGCTGCCATTGAATACGCAATTGATAATGACCGTGAATCTGTCACTCTGGTTCACAAAGGCAACATTATGAAGTTTACCGAAGGTGCTTTCAAAGACTGGGGTTATCAGCTTGCTCGTGAAGAGTTCGGCGGTGAACTGTTGGATGGCGGCCCTTGGGTGAAAATTAAGAATCCGAAAAACGGCAAAGAGATCATTGTCAAAGATGTCATCGCGGATGCGTTTCTACAACAGATTCTGTTGCGCCCTGCTGAATATGATGTTATCGCCTGTATGAACCTGAATGGTGACTACATCTCTGATGCACTGGCTGCTCAGGTTGGTGGTATTGGCATTGCTCCGGGAGCAAACATCGGTGATGAATGTGCCTTGTTTGAAGCGACTCATGGTACAGCACCTAAATATGCCGGTCAGGATAAGGTGAATCCAGGTTCTGTGATTCTTTCCGCTGAGATGATGTTGCGCCATATGGGGTGGACAGAAGCCGCAGATCTGATTGTTAAGGGCATGGAAGGCGCGATTGCCGCGAAGACCGTGACTTATGATTTCGAACGTCTGATGGAAGGCGCTAAACTGCTGAAATGTAGCGAATTTGGTGACGCGATTATTCAACATATGTAATCCGTCATCATTGTGAAAACTTCACGGTAGCTAATGCTTCCGTGGGGTTTTCTGAATTTACAGGGATTTTTGCTGTAAAATTCTCAAAAATAGTGGAAATAAACGTGTTTTTTTGCGTTATATTCTTCAATTTTATTTTTTTCAGATAGTTATCTGTCGTTTTTACCTTTTTATGCCCTATAGCCTTAATTGGAAAATCTCAATCACTTAAAAGGTATATATTGTTGTTTTATTAGGCATGAAATTTTGCAAGTCACATATGACAGAGTGTATACTGAGGTTAATATTCGTTCTGTCTGATAGGAAGAGGGGAGTAAAAGATGAGTGGCTCAGATGATAAAAAAATAGAGTTTAGTACGAGCGATGTGTTAAATGCTCTCTTGCATCGCGGTCAGAATATGCAACATCTTGCAACTCAGGAAAGCGTGGATAATCTGCGCCGTGAGACTGAGGCTAACTTTGCGTCACTTGATAAGCGTTTCGAATCTATTGATAAACGCTTTGAATCTGTTGATAAGCGATTCGAATTAATAGATAGACGCTTCGAATCTATAGATAAACGTTTCGATGTTATGGATAAGCGTTTTGAATCTATAGATAAACGTTTTGATAAACTTGAAGGTAAATTTGATCGACTTCAATGGTTTATTGTTGCGGCGGCGCTGGCATTGCTATTCAAAGAATATATTTTTAAAGCGGCGGCTGTTATCCAGTAACTTGCAACCTTATTGCAAGTTACTGCCTAACTTATTCTTTCATCTTTTATTTTTTCTCTGTTTCATTGCTTTTTGGCTACAGTATCTTCCAGTTCATCGAAAATTGAAGGGCATTGATAACAAGGTTGTTGGCCGTAAGATATCGCTGTTTATATTGGTAAGTCCTCGTTACACCTATTCACCGTGGTTTATTGCTTTATAAGCGCCTATAAGTGGAATCTGGTGTAACAATATTTCTTGAGTCATATTCAAACCGGCCCATTGCTTGTGAATAAGCTTTCAGCTCCTCGAACCGTTGGCTGAGAAATGCGTTACGTTCCTCTTCATGAATCGAATCGGCATTGCAATCTGTAAAACAATTGGGGGTTTCATAGAGTCTGACGCGGTGAATTTTGAGGCTATCCCATTCACTAAAAAGAACTTCCATAGTGAGGAATATCTCTTTTGCAATATTTTCAACGGTTGGATTGCAGTACTCGCCACTACGATTTAAGCTCATGAGTCTAAATTTACTGCGCGTAGCATGGACAGCGGATATAAAATCTGCATCCTTGGGATTAAGAATCGAGGCGTGATCCAGATACTCATCAATCCATGCTGCGCCGATACGCTTTATCTCTTTAAAATCTATTGCGTATCCAATTGGCTGCATCTGTTCAAATGAGAAAGTGAGTTCATACAGATAAGTGTGTCCGTGGATATTGAAGCATTTCACCCTCTCGTTCATGACTCGATGAGCGGAGTCAAAAGAACCTTTGCGTGTAATATATTGAATTGTCATGCGGTACCTCTAATCAATTCATAGAAGTCTTGCTTGGCAGGTGAATTAGTATCGGCGAATACACCTGAGAACATTTGTGTCTTCATCCGGCTTTTCTGGTGGCGTACACCTCTGCAACTTACACAGTTATGTGATGCATCTATCAATACTGCGACACCCTGATTTCTTTCACATACTTGGTTTACTGCATTATGGATTATTGCTGTTAATCGTTCTTGTATAAGCCCACGTCTGCCAAAATGTTCGACGATCCGATTTAACTTTGACAGGCCAAGAACACGGCCATGTTGACTTGGTATGTAGGCAACGTGAACATAGCCTCTGATTGCTTGATGATGGTGAGAGCACATGGAGTCGAGAGCGATCCAGCCGTCGAATACAATGCCATCGTAGTTATCTGCCGGAAATGTAGTGATAGGTCCCATTGGTTTGTATCGACCTTTCCATAGGTCAAGTACATAAGCTTTCGCAACACGTCTCGGCGTGTCTTTCGAATTAGGATCATTTTGCCAGTCTACGCCAAGAGCGGTCAGGAATTCTCCGAATGATATAGCAGCTTTATCTATGATAAGGTTAAGTTCTGTTTTGGTCAGAGTCTCATTGGGTCCGTGTAATGCGCGTTTTTTTGCTAATTGCATGGATATTCCATCTGCAAATCCATGTGTAGAAATTTCTAAATCTCCTGGTTCCACAGTAGGTACCTCGTTATTGTCACTAAATGGTTCATTATGATCCGTTTAGAAAAATGCATATTTTTGTTTAACGGACCACCAGTATTTAGTCCCTTACTATCTGAATGCTAGATAAAATAGTGGTGGGTATCATGTCCTTTGCAGTCATTCTTAAGACCTTTTAAGTCTTAATTGGGTGAACTGATATTGGGATTCGTGTTTTCCCGCTCACTTAGTCACGTTGTGAAATTGTGCATTAAGTTAGATATGTTATGCCATTATTTCTGCTTGTTTTAATTTCTTGATATGAATATTTAATACTTATCTTTCCAGAGAAAATAATGAGTCTTATTTATTGTTATTGTAAATGTATTGACGTACAGTTTGGGGCTTATTCATTAAATAAATTAATTAATTGTATGAATGGCATCCAGATAGAGAGCGGTTTCACAACTATCAGATACTGTTTTTTAACAAGGTTAGGCAAATCTTGCTCAGTGATCGGTTATAACATATTTACTAAAGGAGGTTTTATGTAATTCGGAATTGATAATATGGGCCCTGATCTAACCTACGGGACAACACCAACTTAAACCTGAACACTTTTAGATGATCTGAAAGGACAAATAAAGATGTGTTCAGAAAGAATAGGCATAAGTCTGTTTAGCGAAAGATGGAGGTTGCATATATATGAAATTGCGACATTTACGGTGTTTTGTGGCGGTAGCAGAAGAATTACATTTCGCGAGAGCTGCGCAGCGCCTGCATATAGAACAATCACCGCTATCAAGGATAATTAAAAACTTGGAAGCTGATCTTGGTACGATGTTATTCGTGCGCACCACAAGGAATATCCGGCTCACACGTGCGGGGGAAATTTTACTGGAGCAGGCTCCTCGCATCTTTTCCGTACTTGGTCAGGTTCGTGATAGTGTGAAAGCAGTTTCGGCTGGATTTCATAGCCAGCTTCGTATTGCATTATCCGATGGTGTTACACCACCCAAGTTAGCCGAATTGTTAGCAAAATGCCGTGAGGACGAACCAGGGATGGACATTCGCTTACATGAGATACCTCTAGCTCAACACATGAATGGATTACGTGACAACCTTTTTGATGTGGGATTTGCTCAATCTATGACAGTAGGCGATGGCATCATTGCCATGCCGGCTTGGTATGATTCGTTGGTGGCGGCTATTCCTATCAGGCACCCGCTTTTAGTGTATAAAGAAGTGCCGTTAGATGAACTTTTATACTATCCACTGATCATCTGTGGTCAGGAGGCGTATGAGGGATATTTGGAGCCGGTGCTGTCTATATTACAAAATGCAAAGTTAGCGCCATCTATATCCGAAAAGGTTGCCAGTTTTGACCTTTTGCTAACTTTAGTGGCCGCTGGATATGGGATTGGGGTGGCGGGAGAGTCACAGATCAACCTGGCTCGGCATGGCGACGTCGCCATAAGACCATTCGCTGGTGATATTCCTAAACTGGTGACATATATGCTTAGGCTTGATGCCCCGTTAACAGAAGAACTTGCCCGGTTTGAAGAAAGAGTTGGAAATTTGTACACCAGTGTTTGTTGATCTTATTAGGGGAAAGAGCCTTTTGGAGTTCTGCTAGTGCTGATTAAAGTGCAATTCGCAATCATCTAAGTATCTAAATTGATAGAGAACTGCGAATTTCTGGCAAATATTTGACCATTTTTTTCCAATGCCTGATGAAAGTTTTCATATCAATCGGAGTCGAGGACTTAAGATACCTATCTTGAGAAAGAATGGAATGATCAGCTTGGTTTGATGAGTGACAAGTAGATGTAAGAAGTTAAAACTGGATAGTTAATTTAATAGCATGTAAAAATCTTTATTGCGTGTGTGTTTAGGCAAAAACCGCTAACGGGAGTTTGTTCTCCCGCTGGTTTTATAACTGTAAATAGAGTACTTACTGTATAATATTTGAAGTGTTATTATTTAGTTATTGTTTTTCCTTATTAAGAATTTTTTCATATTCCTCCCAAACGACAGACAATGGTGAACTTAAACAACAAATGGATATTGAACCCCCTGATGGAGGGTGATATTCATATTTAGATCTCCCACGATAGACTCTTATAGGTAAATTGTTATCAGTGGGATTCTTCCTTTTTCTTCTTAACATCATTCATAACCTCAACGTATATTGTTTAAATTATGCATTTAGAATAAAAGTGAGATATTTATACAATATTAACTTCATAAACATATTTTTTTTGTAAAAGATAACAAATGAAAATATTAGCAGTAGATAATAAAAGATCCAGTTTTATGTTGCATATAAGAGAAGTTTTTTCACATTTTTTATAAAATAATTTCAAAATGAAATAATATTTTATGGAAATTAAAACACAATGTTTGATAAATGTAAAATAAAAGTTGATTTTAACTATGCATGGTTGGGTTAAATCTGCTGTTTTTATAGCCGAATGAAGTGGTGACTAACATATAACTGACTGTTTGGGAGAATTTTGATGCTTATACCCGTCATCTTTAAAGTTGCCTCTTTGTTGGCTGCATTCATTCACCCCGGTCACATAGTTATCTATGCTCCCGGGGATTCGCTCCCTTGCCGTCGCGATGCATCTTGAAATCCATAGGGTATATAGGTATTCAACGAATTGTTGTAACAAAATGGTGGGTGTAATTTTGGTCAAACTATCTCTAACTAGCTATCACGATGGATTGCCAAGTTGAGTCTTGGTATTTTTGTGATTTACCTAAGATACCTCTACTCGTAGTATCCAGCCTTAGGGAAACTCAACGTGGTGATATCATTGTGATAACTTTATTTTGCAGTGTATTCTATTTTACTTAAATTCTATTGCTCATGCGGTAAATTTTCTACAAGCTTTATTAAATATTCAGTCTATCTGGCAGTCGATCAAATTTGTCCTGATGCGGCTGGAAAACTTGCTGAATAAACGTTATTTGCTTCCAAAAGGCAATCAGAGTACCCCTTGATTTTTTATAAAAAAGGATTTTATTATGCCGATTTTATGGTCATTTCATTTTAATTCACTTGCGGAAATATTGGACAATCATCTTGTGGAAAATAGAGTAATAGGAGGCATTAGATATATATTTTGAAGATATTTGCAGAATAGAAAAATAAGCAGAAATGTGTTCGTTAGAATCAGATGAAGAAGTGGGGAACATTCGTTAAAATCTTTTTAATGCTAATGATACTTAACACAAGTAGCTAGGAGAAAAATATCATTTTTTCTTGTGATTTAGGATGCTTACAGATAAATACCAGATATAGGTTAAGGTTTTTATTAGTTTTTTGCATGTTATGTTATTTGTTGGGATGATATTTCCTACATTGAGTGTATGTGTTGGTATTTCATTGTGATCTGATAAGTGAGTTTTTTATCTTTTTGATTTTTAATGTTTTATGTGATGGATGTCACTATGCGAAATTTTCTAAATTAATGATGATTTTTTTGTTAAAGCTGATAATCTGCTCACAAAACTAATCACAATATCTTATTTTTGAATTTTTTTTCTTGATATTAATTGGTTGTTGATTTAATTAACAAGAGGCTCATTGGTAGAACTTTTTTACTTGCATGAGGACTATCGTCGTAGGCTTCATAATAGTAATGGATTTCATATATGTAGCTTATTGTGAATCATAGGTAGGAGGCATCGCCAAAAAAGTGTATGAAATGACTGACGGGCGATAGTCGATTGAATGCCATATCTATTAACTATCAGTCAAAAACAGTACACCAAACATTCATTTAATCTGATGGATAATGTAAAAAGGTCAGTAAACATTACACATTAATTTCAAACTTGTGTTACATTCATAGTGTTTTTCTGACCGGTATCTCTGTGTTTTTTTATACAGCATTGTGTTACTTGTTAATTATAAAGGCATATTAAGCGCAATGAATTCTGCCGGATACGATTTTATGGTCAGACTGGGTTTACTAATTTAAGGGGAAAAATATCTTGACGGAACTAATTAGCTTTCTTAACAGCCTTAACAGTATCCTTTGGGGCTCCGTGCTGATTTATCTTCTTCTTGGCGCCGGTATTTACTTCACGATACGTACAGGTTTTATACAGATTCGCCATTTTGGGCACATGTTTTCAGTATTGAAAAACAGTAAAAAATCTGACAGTGCAGGTATTTCATCATTCCAGGCTCTGTGTACCAGCTTAGCAGCACGGGTTGGCACCGGTAACCTTACTGGTGTGGCAATCGCCTTAACGGCTGGTGGGCCTGGCGCCATTTTTTGGATGTGGATGGTCGCTCTGATTGGAATGGCAACCTCTTTTATTGAGAGTACACTTGCCCAGCTGTACAAGACAAAAGACGATAAGGGGAATTACCGCGGTGGTCCGGCCTACTATATGGAAAAAGGGCTTGGAGTACGCTGGATGGGCATTCTGTTCTCCATATTCCTCATTATTGCTTTTGGTCTGGTATTTAATGCTGTCCAGGCAAATTCCATCGTTCAGGCTGCTGCTTTCGCATTCGATTTCAATCCTTTATATGTCGGCATCGGTTTGGTGATTCTTAGCGGGATCATTATTTTTGGTGGCTTGCGCTCTATTGCTCGGGTTGCAGAGTTGGTTGTCCCTTTTATGGCGATAGCTTATCTGATTCTGGCATTCTGGGTCGTCGGTCATAACTTTGAACGCATGCCAGAAGTGTTTGCATTAATTTTCAAAAGCGCATTCGGTTTACAGGAAGCTGTTGCAGGCACCGTTGGTTATGGTGTTGCACAGGCGATGACACAAGGTGTTCAGCGCGGGCTGTTTTCAAATGAAGCAGGGATGGGTTCGGCACCCAATGCTGCGGCTTCTGCTTCTCCATATCCTCCTCATCCTGCATCTCAGGGTTATGTGCAGATGCTAGGGGTCTTTATGGATACTCTGGTTATCTGTAGTGCTACTGCCGTTATCATCCTGTCATCGGGTGTGCTTGATGGCAATATTTCAGGGATAAGTGGAATAGAATTGACTCAGCGAGCACTGTCTTCCGCTGTTGGTGATTGGGGATCTGAATTTATTGCACTGGCTATCTTCTTTTTCGCATTCACATCAATTATTGCAAATTATGCTTATGCTGAAAGCAATATCGTATTCCTTGAACGTAATCATACTGCTGGTTTAGTGATCTTACGTCTGGCGGCGTTGGGTATGGTGATGTTTGGTTCGTTGGCTGAATTGCCTTTAGTTTGGAAAATGGCTGATTTGTCTATGGCATTGATGGCAATTACTAACCTGACCGCTATTTTGTTGCTTTCTGGCGTCGCATTTAAGCTCGCAAAAGATTACAACCAACAGAGACGTGTTGGTAAATTACCGACATTTGATATCAATCAGTATCCTGAGATTCAGAAAAAAGTTGAAGTTGGTATTTGGGAAGAAACGGCAACTCTTGCCCAATCTAACCAAGCGGTTGACCGCAAGTGAAATGCTAGCACACAGTATCGTTAATACTCTTTAACAACATAGCGACTGATAGCCTTTCACGTTTCATCTGTTATTCTTGCCTTATTTCCATCTAACTTATGGGAATAAGGCATTTTTACTTGTGGTCTATGTCAAGAGCAAAACCGGTAGTTTTATAAAAAAATCATGTAAAACATAAATTTTATTTTGTATTCATTTGATTTCTTTGTGTTATTATCTTGCTTTCAATTAATAGGTAGGACAGGGAAATGATGAAGAAGATCATATTAGTTGGCTTATTTATGCTATTGGCGGGGTGTTCCAGCCTGGAAGATCGGGGCACTTATAAAGTTGATAGCTCTTTTCCTTCACAAGGTCAAAATGACAGAGTAAGGTTTTTGGTATTCCACTATACCGCTGTCAATGATGAAGATTCTTTACGTATACTCACTCAGGGCGGTGTTAGTGCTCATTATTTGCTCCCATCGTTACCGAATTATGTGAGAGGCAAGCCTGTTATTTTGCAACTGGTTCCTGAAGATAAGAGGGCGTGGCATGCTGGTGTTAGTGGATGGAATGGTCGGAAAGACTTGAATGACACTTCGATTGGCATTGAAATTGTTAATAAAGGATTTACGGAAATGCTACTTGAGAAAGAGTGGTATCCGTTTAATGAGCAGCAGATCGATCTATTAACGCGTTTGGCGAAAGATATTATTCAACGTTATGGCATTGAACCTATTAATGTCGTTGGTCACAGTGATATTGCACCTTTGAGAAAGTATGATCCAGGTAAACTTTTCCCTTGGAAGAGTTTGGCTGAACAAGGTATCGGTGCATGGCCTGATGATGCAACCGTTGGAAAGTATATGGCGGGTAGAAAGTGGAATGATGGTGCTTCTGTTGAGTTAATTCAGAAGACATTGGCTAAATATGGCTACACCATTCCACAAACTGGTGTGCTTGATGAGGATACCCGTAAAACAATCAGTGCGTTCCAGATGCATTTCAGGCCAGATGACATCAGTGGTAATCCTGATGCACAAACTGAATCGATAGCTCTGGCTCTGGTTGAGAAATATAAAAAGTAGTTTTGATTTGTAATATTTCATTGTGATCGTGCCATAAAAACAACTTCATCAGAGTGACCTTTATGGCATGATTCTTCTCATTAACTCTATAGATTTTCATGATCTATTCTTCGAGCCTTTCTTCACTTTGTTTTAACCTGCAATGACAGTCTTACCTCGGCAGTTGTTGATCACATCTTTCCTGTTATCACTGTTTTAACATCAGGCGGCTTTCATTATTATTTCTATAGAGAAAGAACTAAGATTATGGCTAAGTAATAAAATATTCAGTGTATATAAATAATCGTCGCTTTATTTTATAGTGACTATTACTGTCTTAAGTAATAGTCAGATTAAATGAAATTTTTGCAATATGGAGAAAATATTAATTTTTATTATTATTTTTCCTTTTTGGCAGAATCAATGCCAGGATAATTCCAATTAGACTGATAAAGGGTGAATATATTATTATTTTGTTTTTGTCGGGAAAATAGTTTGGTAACACACTGCACAGATAGATAAAAATAGAGACTGGCCAACCATACAGCCCCACATCATTAAATCTGTAGGCTGTTTTCATGATTAAATAGTAAACCGTAGCGAAGGAACACATTGCCCATAGGCCAATAGAGATTATATATAACCACACTGATAACTCATATTGCATGTGAGTCGCATAATTGTTTTCTGCTAGATAACCTGAGAGAAAGATCAATATTCCTAAAATAATGGCTATTTTAATAAAGCTAATAATATAATCTTTTCTACTCAATTTTTGGCTGAAATAATTTTTTATTGCACTAACTAGAGAATCGTTCATAAATAGCAGTCAGGTAAATAACAATGTGGCAGATAATAACTGATCTAATGATAGTATGAACAGAAAAATATAAATCAGATATTAGATGAGAATATTTTAAAAGTAATTTTATGATTAAATATGTGTAAATAAGGTGATGATTGTTAAATTATATGATAGTTTTTATCCTTTATGATCTTTTTGGTGTTTAAGCCATTGTGTGAGGAGTTGGCAAATGATTATTCGGTTATCTAAAATTTTGATGATTTTTGCAGTAGCTTTGTTTGCTACATTAGCTGCTTTTGGCAATATCACAGACTATGCTACTAATTTTGCATTTGTACAACATGTATTAATGATGGATACCATCTTCCCAGATACAACTATTACCTATCGTGCAATTCATTCACCAGTGCTACACCACATTGGTTATATTGCCATTATTTCTTTAGAAACTTTAACGGCAGTGTTATGTTGGATTGGTGGTATTCATTTACTGGCGAATTTAAAATCCAATGCTGCTGTTTTTAATAAAAAGAAGACTATTGCGATAGTTGGTCTGACCTTGGGATTCTTGACTTGGCAGGTGGCGTTTATGTCAATTGGTGGTGAATGGTTTGGAATGTGGATGTCCACACAGTGGAACGGCGTGTCGAGTGCTTTCCGTTTTTTTGTCACTATCATTCTGGTACTGATTTATTTGATTCAGTATGACAGAGAACTAGAATAAATATGGGAATAGGTGTGAGAACAAGGATCGAACAACACAAAGCAACTCTGTACGGAATATTGGCGATTATGTTGTGGAGTACAATCGTTGGATTGATAAGAAGTGTGAGTGAAGATTTTGGGCCTGTAGGCGGCGCGGCGCTGATTTATACTGTTGGATCAATTTTTCTGATTCTGCTAATGGGCTTCCCAAAAGTCAGTGCTTTTCCCAGAGTCTACTTGTGGCTTGGCAGTCTATTATTTGTCAGTTATGAAATCTGTTTATCACTTGCATTAGGCTTTGGTGACTGCTCCCCGCCGTAAACGGCAAGGCTTCCCACTTCTCAGGCCGCAACCGTTGATGCAACGGATTTACGCTGGCCTCCGTGGGCAGAAACGACGAGTCCCGCCGCCTGTAATTCCTGTATGCCCTTGCGCTGGATGTTGATCGCTGCGTTGATGTCACGATCATGTTCGACACCACAGCAAGGACATGGCCAGATCCGCTTGTTCAGCGGCATTTCCGGCACTTTATGGCGGCAGCAGTGACACGTTTTCGAACTGGCGAACCATTGATCCAGTTTCACCAGATGGATGCCTGCCGCTTCCGCTTTGTATTCCAGCTTCGTGATGAATCCATGCCAGCCTGCATCACCGATAGCACGAGCCAGCTTGGGATTTTTCATCAGGTTGGCCGATTTCAGTGTCTCCACAATGATCGCTTGGTTTTCGTCAACAATTGAACGAGACAGTTTGTGTTGAAAATCGGCACGGGCATTGGCGACCCGTTCGTGTACACATGCAAGCTGTATACGCGCTTTGCGACGATTGGCACTCCCCTGGTCTTACGGGATAACGCTTTCTGTTTACGCCGCAGGTTGCGGCTGGCGTTGATAAGGTGGCGTGGATTCGCAATCTTATCCCCACTGGATGTGATCGCATAGTGAGACAACCCCATATCCAGCCCGGTGACACGGGCTACCAAAGAGGGCTTTACTGGCGCTTTCATGCCGTCATTGCAGAGGATTGAGGCGTAATACTTGCCTGTTTCAATGTTCTCTGACTATCGTGTCACGAACGGTTGGCAGCAAAATGTAGAGGTAATTTAACTTCGAGCTCAATATCTGGATTCTGCCGGAAATCATAGGGCGTTATGCCATACTCTTTGCGGAACATGTAAGTGAAATGAGACTGAGAGCCGAAGCCGAAATCTAAAGCGATATCAAAAATAGGCAAAGAGCTGTTTCTTAAAAGATGCACAGCGCCGGCCAGGCGTCGCTGGCGGATATATTTACCAAGCGAAATGCCGGTGACTTCCTTGAATATTTTCTGCATGTGCCAAAGCGAGTAACCGGAGTAAGCTGCCAGTTCTTCCAGGTGGATTACCCGGCCAAGGTGATTCTCAATCCATTTGCTGAGAGCACATACAAGTGCTAAGTGATTATCCTGTGGCATTAACAATTTTGTTCTGGTTGAAAATGAAAGGAAGTATACACAACTTTTTCTAAAGATGACAAAGCCTTGACATCACGATTTAGATTGTAACTGAATGTGACAATTGATTTTTTTGTCATAGTGAATAAAATCCACATGGTTAGTATTTGTTTAAACGTGTTCTGATATGTTGTTAGCATACATATTGTTGCCGGTACGATTTTTTCGCAATGAAAGCACAGGATGAATATTTTTCTTGTTTCATTGTTGTAAAATATCATTTTCCAACTTTATTCTTAACGTATTGCGTTCTGACCGAACTTGAAGGAAATAGAATTGGACATAAAAAAAACCATTGCAATCTTAGTATTACTTGGAATATGTCTGTTCTTGTATCTGTTAGCTTTGGATAGCTATTGTGATCAGGGGGGAAAGTTTGATTCAGGTATTTGTTCTGTGACTCGATATCTGCCTTTCTGATTAGTTGCTGATACTCATCAGCCATTTTCCCGTCATATATCTGTGCTAACATATATCTTCAATATCCACCCTTTAAAGCTAGTGTTTTGTTTGCTTTGAATAAAGCAGATAAGGGGAAGCGGTTGTTTTCCCACTAATAACAAGATAGAAGTTGCATCAAGAGGACAAGATGGCAGGACAATCGCAGCGGTCAACACTTAAACGCGGTTTAAAAAACCGGCATATTCAACTTATTGCTTTGGGGGGGGCTGTCGGGACTGGGTTGTTTCTCGGTATTGCACAAACCATAAAAATGGCAGGTCCCTCCGTAATTTTAGGATACGCTATCGCAGGCTTTATTGCATTTCTGATTATGCGTCAGCTAGGAGAGATGGTGGTCGAGGAGCCTGTAGCGGGGTCGTTTAGTCATTTCGCGTATAAATATTGGGGGGATTTTCCCGGATTTTTATCAGGTTGGAATTACTGGGCGATGTTTACTCTGGTTGGCATGGCTGAATTAACGGCTGTGGGAATGTATATCCACTACTGGTGGCCTGATATTCCAACCTGGGTTTCTGCAACCGTCTTCTTTGTCTTAATCAATACAGTAAATTTAATTAATGTCCGATTATATGGTGAAACAGAATTTTGGTTTTCCATCATTAAAGTGACCGCCATTATCTGTATGATTGTATTTGGCGCTTACTTGTTAGTTAGCGGAAATGGCGGACCTCAGGCCAGTATTACTAACCTTTGGCAACATGGCGGCTTTATGCCTAATGGCATCACCAGCCTAATCATGGCAATGGCTGTGATCATGTTCTCTTTTGGTGGATTGGAACTGGTAGGTATTACCGCAGCAGAAGCGGAAAATCCACGTATCAGCATTCCTAAGGCCACCAATCAGGTAGTATACAGAATATTGATTTTCTATATTGGTTCTCTGACCGTGTTATTGTCGCTTTATCCGTGGGGCAATGTCGTTGAAGGTGAAAGCCCATTTGTTATGATTTTTCACAACCTGGATAGTTTCTGGGTGGCTAACGTTCTGAATATTGTTGTCCTAACTGCCGCATTATCCGTTTATAACAGCGGAGTGTATTGTAACAGCCGGATGCTGTACGGTTTAGCAAAACAAGGCAATGCTCCTGGGATGCTGACAAAAGTTAATGAGAGTGGTGTTCCTATCAGAGCCATTGTCGTGTCTGCTTTGGCAACGTCCGTTGGTGTATTGATTAATTATGTAATGCCGGGCAAAGCATTTGAATTATTGATGGCGTTGGTGGTAACAACGTTAGTGATTAATTGGGTCATGATCTGTACGGCGCATTTAAAATTCCGGGCGGAAAAAGTTAAACAGGGAATAGAGCCATCATTTAAGGCATTCTGGTATCCATTCGGTAATTATCTGTGTCTGGCTTTCCTTGCCTTTATACTCGTCATTATTTTGATGATGGACAGCATCCGTATTTCAGTCATTCTGATGCCATTCTGGGTGGGTGTGTTATGGATTGGGTTTTTAATGTCTCGTTCCCGCCGTGATAAAATGAGAGCACAGGAGCAGGGATAACATATATTTGGATTATCTCTATGAAGATACCAGGCTGATATTACACAGCCTGGTATTTTTTATCCAGTTACCATTGCCAACGTAACCAAGCGAAGAGGACGTTACCGTTATTATATGTGCCGGGAATATATGTCCCTTGCAGCGATAACCGATCATATTCTATGGAGAATAACGGTAGTGGCAGTGGAATAGGGACATAATAATAATCATGACGAGCTGTAACGCTTAAAGTGAAACCGATTCCCATTCGGAAACCATCTAAATCACCGGGTATCCACATTTTCTGAAATCCATAGCCAACGATGGGTTCCAAACGGTTATGAGAATCCATAAAAGCCATTGCATAAAGGGAATGCCAATCATTGTCTTGGTCGTAACGATATTTACCATAGCCGAAACCCCAGGGCCGCTCATTATATCTATCGATTTTCTCTTTATCGTAGGTATGCCTGTTATGCCAAGTAATTACCGGCAGATAAAGTTCATTGTCGGGTGCATTCCAGGTGAGAGCGACATTATTGTTGAATTTTTCCCATAAACTACCTGAATTGTTGCTATAACCGAGCGGTGTGTGTGATTGAGTCGTTGCTAATGATTTATTAGCAGTATTTGCTGTTGCTGCCAACACTGTCCCAGATGAGACTAAAAGAGTGGCTGATAGGGTACAGGCTGTGGTTAAATCAAACTTCATTATTTATTGCTCCAAATTTCCCGACGACATAAATTGGGAAGATCCTGCGCATCACGTAAAATATGACAAACATCTAAATTCAGGAATTCTACTCTTGCTATTTTCAATAAAAGTTAAACGAAAAATTAATATTAAGATGTGATAGGTATTAACTGGGTATATTTAATACTGATATTTTAGTCGACTAATATTGGGAGTGTGTTGATTTTTTCTTTCACCCAAACAGTAGAGATTGGCCTCTGTGAACATACTAATAGATATAAAAAATCTAATAATAAGATAGGCAAAATAAATTAGAATTTTTTATGTTATCTGGGGTTTTGTTGAGTGGATAAACTGTAAGCTAATTAGGATAACCTTGGATTTTCAAATTTTTGCAGTTATGTTAAACAATAATTGTTGTTAAGAATTTTAAATATGTGCGTTAGCTCCATAGCTGATAAAAAATGGCTTGCCATCATATTAAGAATATGTGATAAATCGTTCGGGTAAACGAGGTACGGTTCTGTTATACAGTTCTGTTAATAGCAGCAACTTGCTCTAGTTTTTATGTTGCGCCGAAACGGCGAATTAGAATTAAGTGATCCAAAGGAAATTCTTAAAATGGCAAAAATCACTGGTACTGTAAAGTGGTTCAACGAATCAAAAGGTTTTGGCTTTATTACTCCTGCTGATGGTAGCAAAGATGTGTTTGTACATTTTAGCGCTATTCAGAGCGAGGGTTTTAAAACTCTGGCGGAAGGCCAAAAAGTTGAGTTTGAAATTCAGGACGGTCAGAAAGGTCCTTCTGCGGCAAACGTCACTACAGCATAACTTCTTTTTGTCGATCATTTTGGATTGACGAAGTAAATTTGTTGTCTGATTGGTTTTTTACTGGCAACAATGACATACCGATATCACCCTGTTGGTTATCTGATAGGGTGTTTTTGTTTTGGCTCGGGGCGCTCTTTATTGAGCTGAGATGAACCCGTAATACCTGATCTGGATAATGCCAGCGTAGGGAAGTCATGGTGTCTTTTCCTGATACTTGCTTTTCTTTTGCTGGTTGGAAGAGGTGCTTATGATGAGAATCAATTCACTGACAATTGCCGGTACTGATCCTAGCGGCGGTGCCGGCATTCAAGCTGACCTAAAAACTTTCTCTGCACTTGGTGCTTATGGCACAACAGTAATGACAGCGCTTGTTGCGCAAAATACCTGTGGTGTGCAATCCATTTATGATATCGATCCTACTTTTGTTGCGGCACAGCTTGAATCTGTGCTGTCAGATATCAGAATTGATAGCGCTAAGATAGGCATGTTATCTAATGCAGCCAACGTTGTCGTTGTTGCTGATGCAATAAGTCGTTATTCCGTTCCTTATGTTGTATTGGATACGGTAATGATTGCGAAAAGTGGCGATCCGTTGCTGGCGCCGGAAGCGGTTTCCGAGGTTGTTGAACGATTATTACCGAAGGTTTCGTTGATTACCCCAAATTTGCCGGAAGCCGCAGCGATATTAAAGTGCTCTGTAGCAAAAACCGAAACGGACATGCAAAAACAGGGGCGTGAATTATTATCGCTAGGATGCGAAGCCGTTTTACTGAAAGGCGGGCACCTTACAGAGCATGAAAGCCCTGATTGGCTGTTTACTGTTGAGGGTGAATGGCGTTTTACTGCGCCCAGAATCAATACGCGCCATACACATGGTACAGGGTGTACGCTCTCCGCTGCGCTAGCTGCTTTGCGTCCACGTTACTCGAATTGGCAGACAACCCTGCCTGTTGCCAAATCATACCTCCAGGCGGCATTAGAACAGGCGGACTCGTTAGAGGTAGGAAAAGGCATTGGGCCTGTGCACCATTTTCATCAGTGGTGGTGAGAATAACTGACAGGCGTTTTCGGGATTGGGTGAGAAAGTGATAATGAATAAGAAGAGTAAGGTATTTATGCTGTGAGAGCAGTATAACTCAACATTGGTAGCGACTTACTATCTACTCATTATCACCGGCGACAAGCTTGACAGCTTGATTTACGCGATAGTCACTTGCTTATCCAGATAGACATCTTGAACCGCATTAATCAGTTCAATACCTTCTTTCATGGATTTTTTGAACGCCTTACGACCGAGGATTAGCCCCATGCCGCCTGCGCGTTTATTAATGACGGCGGTACGAACGGAGTCACTCAAATCATTATTACCGGATGCACCACCTGAGTTGATCATACCGGCGCGTCCCATGTAGCAGTTAGCTATCTGATAACGGACCAGATCGATAGGATGGTCGCTAGTCAAATTAGTGTAAACACGTTTATCGGTATGACCAAAACCAATTGCAGTATAGCCGCCATTATTTTCGGCCATTTTCTGCTTAACGATATCAGCGCCGATAGTGACGGCCAAATGGTTAGCCTGGCCTGTTAAGTCCGCACTGGAGTGATAATCTACCCCCTCTTTTTTGAAGGCAGAATTACGCAGGTAGGCCCACAATACCGTTACCATGCCCAATTCATGCGCCCGTTTAAAGGCGGCTGAAATTTCCTCAATTTGACGCCGTGATTCAATAGAGCCAAAGTAAATCGTTGCGCCAACGGCAACGGCACCCATCTCAAATGCTTGTTCAACACTGGCATATAAAGTTTGATCATATTGGGCGGGATAGCTCAGTGCTTCATTGTGGTTCAGTTTAACCAAAAATGGGATCTTATGAGCATAACGACGAGAAACAGAGGATAACACGCCATAAGTAGAGGCAACACAGTTACAGCCGGCTTCGATAGCCAGTTCAACGATATTTTTGGGATCGAAATAGAGAGGATTTGCTGCAAAAGAAGCGGCAGCAGAATGTTCTACTCCTTGGTCCACCGGCAAAATAGATAAATAACCAGTGCCTCCAAGACGACCATGATTTAACAATGTTTGCATGGAGCGCAAAACTGTATTGGGTCGGTTATTGTCGATCATTACTCGGTCAACAAAATCGGAGCCTGGCAGATAGAGATTTTCACTTGGGATGGTATTACAACGATGTTGCAATAAACTGTCCGCATCTTTGCCTAACAACTTAGCGATATCAGTCATGTTTTACTCCAGTTATGAAAAGATATCATTGATTGTCATTTATCCTTTTTAGGATAACAAGTTGTATTGGGAGGGAAGTGGTAGTGGATCGCTTCAGGTGGGGGGGATAAAGAGAATTTTATTACTTGGAAAGCGGCTATTTAGCGCAAGAGTGACATGACCATTCTTTAGGGGATATAGGGGCGAAAGCGTAAGCTCTTTATGTGTTGGGTTATATATTTTTGTAATTCTTATTGCTTGCTAGCAGACAATTTTCTTGGATAAGATAAAGAGATGTATGAGATTTAATACTGATAAAGAATAAATTATTCATTGTATTTATGACATTGATATTGATTGGGTTTTGATAAATTGCAATATCAATATAGTTAAACTGATCGTCTTTGTTGATATTGTTAATATTTCCTTTGCTTTTATTATTCAACAATGAAATGTTTTCATTATAGATTGGATATATATTATTGTTTCTATAAAGTTTCGGGAAAAATAATTTATATTTTATTTATTTTAGGTTTTTATCTATGCAGATTATATATTATAAATTTAACTATTTCTCTTTATCAATATCAAAAAAAGGAAATAAATTTATTATCGTAAATCTCTATCTATTAGTGCCTTTTTATTTATGAAAGAATTAATCCTTTAGTTATTGTTCTTTATTGATTTATAATATTACAATGTTGTTGGATAGAATTGATAAGATTGTTAGGTGATTTTGGAGTAAAAACTAATGTTAATTTATCATTCTCAATAAATAACTCATTGATTAATATTAAATTGTTTCATTGTTTGCGTGATTTAATTAACCGATAAATAAAGTTATTCTTTATATTTTACTATTTATATCGCTAAACTTAATGTTTTATTACATGAGTCTTTTATAAAGATACAATATGTTTTTCTATTATTTAAATGAGTTTTACAAGGTTAGGTGTTCATATTTTATTTACAGCTATTGATATAAATTTAATTGGTTTTAATTGTTCGTGTTAATAATTTTTTATTTTGTCAATTGAGTTATAACCATGTTTCAATATTGTACATGATAAATAACCATTTTTGGCATCAATGTTTTTAAATCCACATAATTCTGTAAGCAACAGTCAATATGGTTATTTATTCTTTCTTAAAAGTGATAATAATATAAAATAATAATTATACTAAATTCTTAGTTTTAACTTGTATTTATCCATTAATTAACTAATTGAAAAATACATCAATATAATTTGATTTTGTCACAGGTAGAAAATTTCTCATGTTTTTATTACCAATAGTGACATTTAGGTTTCTTTCATTTGCCAAGAGTGATTTCTTATTACATTTCTTCTTTAGTAATTTGTTTGCAAACGATGTTTTATAAAGTTATTGGCTCTATTGATATAGGTTAAGAGTTTGATAGATAAAGGTTGAATGTCTATTGCTGTTACTCGCTAAGCTAATTTTTCCTGATGTTATTGTTAGGTGATATTTTTCATGCTGGTTCGGTGTAAAAATGGGTTTCTATAGTTTTTTGGTTTACTGAGCAGCTCCTATTGTGGGATTAAATTTCATCTTTACAAGAGAGTAACATGTACTGTGCTGCTGTTTATCAGCTTTGGGGTGATTTGGCTATTTTACCCCTGTTTATACTATGGATATATATAAAACAAAATCCATTTTGGGTTGTTAAGTCGGTATAGTCAGCTAAATGTTGAACTAATAGTTTTAACAATAAGTAAATTGTAATTATCTGTTTTCATAATTTTCACCTGATTAATTCTATCAAATTGTATAATATTTGGTCTAAATATGATGGATTTCCTGAATTATTGAACAGTGGAAAATTTTAATTACATTTCTTTAGATAGTGTGATATTTCAATAAGTAGAAATATTTTCTTATTAATATATAGGTATAAGGAACACATTGATATAAATATTCATGGCTTTAATAGTTAAATTTCTCTATTTAATTAATCATGTAAATGAATTCTGTAACTTGTTGATTTTATTTCTCGGAGGAAAAAAGAAAAGGCCAGCTCAAGGGAGATTGAGCCGGCCAAGGAGGTGGTTCCTAGTCTTACTGTAAAACTTTTTTAATTTTTTATTTTTCGCCAGCAATACTACGGTAAATAAAATAGTATTGATGTGATCTGTTTCTAAAAAAAGAAATATATCCTCATAAAGAGGGGATATTGATGATTATTTGTCTGAGTCTCAGTTCGTTTGAGCAGATTGAGAATTAATACCATTTAGATTACGTATTAATAAGGCATAATTAATATCGATTTGTTCCGGCATTGGCAAATAGACAATATACCCATCCCCAGGCGCAACTTCCATTGGTTGGCCTTTTTTATCCTGCATTGCTTCCAATGTAAACTGGATATTGCCTGATGGTGTCATTAATTCGAGACGATCTCCGATCATGAATTTATTCTTGACAGCAACTTCAGCTAATCCGTTGACTCGTTTACCCGTAAATTCACCAACAAATTGTTGTGTATCGGATATCGAATAGCCATATTCATAAGTCTGATAGGCATCATGGGTATGACGGCGTAAAAATCCTTCGGTATAGCCGCGATGAGCGAGTCCTTCTAACGTTGTTAGCAGAGTTGGATCAAAAGGTTTCCCTGCGACGGCATCATCAATGGCTCGGCGGTAAACTTGTGCTGTGCGAGCGCAGTAATAGAAGGATTTTGTCCGTCCTTCGATTTTCAAAGAGTGAACGCCCATTTTAGTTAATCGCTCAACATGCTCAACAGCACGTAAATCTTTAGAATTCATGATATAAGTACCATGCTCATCTTCGAAAGCTGACATATATTCACCAGGGCGTTTTGCTTCTTCGAACGTAAATACTTTATCTGTTGGTGCGCCCTTTCCCAATGTTGGCTCGATATTTTTTGTCGGTATAGGTTCATGCATATGCACAATATTACCGATATCATCCTCTTTGCCTTCTTGGACATGATATTCCCAACGGCAGGCATTAGTGCAGGTTCCCTGATTGGGATCTCGTTTATTAATGTAGCCGGACAACAGGCAACGACCGGAATAGGCCATACACAATGCGCCATGTACGAAAACTTCCAGTTCCATACCGGGAACCTGCTGGCGAATCTCGTTAATTTCATCGAGAGAAAGTTCTCGGGAAAGAATGACCCGCGTCAGCCCCATTTGTTGCCAGAATTTTACTGTTGCCCAATTAACTGCGTTAGCTTGAACGGAAAGATGAATTTCCATTGCAGGAAAAGCTTCACGAACCATCATGATCAGTCCGGGATCGGACATAATGAGAGCATCTGGTCCCATATCAATGACAGGTTTTAGATCACGGATAAAAGTTTTCAGTTTGGCATTGTGAGGTGCAATATTGACCACAACATAAAAGCGTTTACCAAGTTCATGAGCTTCTTTAATGCCGAGTGCCAGATTTTCGTGATTAAATTCATTATTGCGGACGCGCAGGCTGTAACGTGGTTGACCGGCATATACAGCGTCTGCGCCATAGGCAAAAGCATAGCGCATATTTTTCAGCGAACCGGCAGGGGAAAGTAATTCTGGAGTAAACATGGTTAAAAAATTCTCGATTTGAGTTGAGATTAGTTTTCACTATAAAAAGTAAGGATAAGATGGGGATTCTAACGCTTAATTTGTTAGGGACACAAATTTATTGGCATGAATCGTTCGATTCTATTGATCGATGAAGGGCGCCTTATCAATTGATAGTAACTTTCAACTGATAAGGTGCGGTTTATCATGAAAAAATGTCATTCTGACTTTGTTAAATCTCGGACATTGGTGCTCGAGCCATGTTTAATCGCAGATTGAATGCCTTTTTTGGCCGCGACTTCATTATCGTGAGATTCACTGATGCCGATAACTTGATAGTTTCTCGCTTTCAGCACGAAATAGGACTTGCCAGATTTGTTTTCTCTGATTTCGAAGTTTTTTTCTGCCGGTGAATTTGCTTGGACAGAACGAATTCCTTTATTCGCTGCTGCCTTGGTGGTGTACATTTCACTGGTAAGGATAACTTCACCGTTCGATGCTTTTAAATTGAAGTAATACTGCTTGTTTTTTGTTCTCTTAAGATCATAATGACCTATAGCCATAAGAAATTCCTCCAATTAAAGTAAGTATTTTTAATATAGCTGAATTTCTGACCGGTGAAAGGTTGAGAGAAATTTAATTCAGTTAAAATGTGACAGTTATAACAAACGGCATATATCCGCTTCCCATCGGTAACCAAGTCCATAAATAGAACGAATGAATGTTTTACTGTTGTCCAATTGTTCCAGTTTACGGCGTAAATTTTTAATGTGGCTATCAATAGTACGGTCTGTCACGATTCGGTGATCGTCATACAGATTATTCAGTAATTTATCGCGGGAAAATACTTGTCCTGGGCGACTTGCCATCGTTTTTAATAACCGGAATTCAACCGGGGTTAAATCCAATATTTTATCGCGGTAACGCGCTTGGAAACAGTCCTCGTCAATTTGCAAATCACTTTGTTTGACAATATCTTGTGGTCGATAACAACGACGAAGAATCGTTTTAACTCGCGCAACAATTTCACGTGGACTATAAGGTTTACAAATATAATCATCTGCCCCGATTTCCAATCCAAGTAAACGGTCAATTTCTTCCGTTTTGGCGGTGACCATGATAATCGGTACGTCAGAGAAGCGGCGAATGTCCCGACAGATAGATATGCCATCACAGCCTGGAAGCATCAGATCCAGCAAAATAATATCTGGAATATGTTGTTGTACATGGGAGACAGCTTCATCACCCCGTAGTAGCCACTGGGTTTTGTAATCAGCCGCCCGCAGGTAATCAACCAGCAACTGACCAAGCTTTGGCTCATCTTCAACAATCAAAACAGTATATTGTTCAAACTCTGTACTCATAACATTTCGCCGTCGAGGGATTTAGTTAGCGGCAATTCTACGATAATTCTCAAACCACCTAAAGGTGAGGGTTTAGCATGGATTGTACCGCCATGTGCTTCAACAATGTTATAGCAAATAGCTAACCCAAGCCCTGATCCACCACTGGCACGGTTTCGTGAGGATTCACTACGGTAGAACCGTTCAAAAACCCGTTGGCATTGCTCTGGTGACAAACCGGGCTTACTGTCCTCCCAATTCAGAATGAAGTGGTGCTCGTTAGAGCAACCTTTAATGATTAATTTTCCATTATCAGCGGTATAGCGAAGACTGTTTTCCAGTAAGTTGTGAAATAGCTGAGTCAATCTGCTTGGGTCAGCAAACACCATAATAGTTTCAGGAAGTTTAACATCTATTTGGATTTGTTTATCAAGGAAACGTCCACGATAAGATGCAATAGCAGCCTGAATTAACTCACTGATATTGATAAATTCTTTCCGGTATGCCAGCGCTCCGCGATCGGATAAAGAGAGTTGGTGTAGATCATCAACCAGTTTGGTCAATGTGGTAATTTCAGCCAATAACGAATTGAGCGTTTCTGGGGTGGGTTTGTGAACACCATCCTGTAACGCTTCCAATTCACCGCGCAATATAGAAAGGGGGGTGCGCAGTTCATGAGAAATATCGGCCATATAATCGCGACGCATCTGCTCGTTTTTTTCCAGGGTACTGGCGAGCTGGTTAAAATTGTGGGCAAGCTGACCAATTTCATCTTTACTTGATGGTGTGACTCGGGCGCTGAAATCGCCGGCGGCCAGTTTATGCGTCCCTTCAACCAAACGTTTAACGGGTTTTAACATACCGCGGGACAATAATAGCGTGGCTATGATTGCCAGCAAGGTAGATAAACCGGCGATGATCCAGCTTGTCAGTTGCTGTTGGCGATCAAAACTGATGTCAGCTTGACGGGTAATTTTATCTGATGTGCTGACAATGACCCAGCCAACGACTTGATGATGATAGAGGATCGGTTTGCGATAGGTTTCTGACGGAATTCTACCGTCATGACCAACCAGTAGTTTCATGTCACTATCCACCACCCAAAATTGGGTTCGCCAACCGCGAGGTGGTGGACCTTGGTAGCTTTCACTGGTTTGTTCAATGGAGCGAATGATTTGAAAAATTGCTCGATCATTCCTCTTTAAAAATTTCCAGCTACCATATTGTTGATATTGTTCAGCCAGTGCTTCGGCTAACATAGCGGTACGTAACTGGATATTTTGTTTGATATAACCAATAAAACCATGCTGGAAGCTGCTTCTTACTCCCCAGTGCATGGTGATAAGCACTAGCATACAAGTGGCGAAGATGGCCATAAACAGTTTACCACTGATGCCTAGTTTCATAATGGCTCCATAATTTGTCTGGTGGAACGCCGTTGTTGCCACTTTTCCCTTAGTCGATCAAAACAGAGATAGACAACCGGTGTGGTATATAGCGTTAAAAGCTGGCTCATGACCAAACCACCCACAATGGTTATTCCTAAGGGTTGGCGTAATTCCGCACCATCGCCACTACTTAAAACCAGTGGCAGAGCACCAAACAAGGCGGCCAGCGTGGTCATCAGAATTGGACGGAAACGTAACAGGCTGGCTTGGAATATCGCATCACGGGCGCGAATATTACCGTTACGCTGAGCTTCAATAGCAAAATCCACCATAATAATGGCGTTCTTTTTTACGATACCAATCAATAACATGATGCCTATTAATGCTATCAGGCTGAATGGTGTGTCAAACAGTTCCAATGCCAGCAGGGCGCCAATGCCGGCAGAAGGCAGGGTAGAGAGAATAGTCAATGGATGGATATAACTTTCATACAGTATCCCTAGCACCAGGTAGACGGTAATAATGGCGGCCAGAATCAAGAATAATTGGGATTTCTGGGTTTCCTGGAAAATCTGGGCGGTACCAGCAAAAGTGCCGCGAACTGTCGAGGGTACACTGAGTTCAGTCATGGTTCTTTCAATTGCATTGACAGCATCAGAGAGGGTATAGCCTTCTGGTACATTGAAAGCAATGGTTGAAGCAGCAGAAAGCCCTTGATGATTGACACTTAGCGGAGCGTTAGCCGGTTGCCAATGGGCAAAATAGGAGAGTGGAATAGCTTTTCCTTGATTGTTAATCACAAACATTTTTTCCAGTGCGCTGACATCCTGTGTATATTCTGGTGCAACTTCCATCACAACCTTGTACTGATTAAGTGGTTGATAAATAGTGGATATTTGTCGCTGACCAAAAGCATTATTCAGTAGACTATTGGCTTCACTGACATTGATTCCCAGACGAGACATGGTATCGCGGTCATAGGTTATTGCCATTTCAGCCCCTTTATCCTCTTTATCCGAATTCACGTCGGTCAGTTGGGGCAATTGCCCTAATGCCTTACGGATAACAGGTTCCCATTTGCGAAGATCGTTTAGATCATCTGCCAGCAATGTAAATTGATAGCTAGCATTAGCCTGGCGACCGCCAGCCTTAATATCCTGTACCGGAATGAGAAACAGATTTGCCCCCGGTTCATTGGCAAGTTTAATTCTCAGGCGTGAAATAACCTGTTCAGCGCTTTCTGAACGCTCTTTTAATGGTTTCAGAGAGATAAACATAAAGCCATTATTTACCCTTCCACCACCGGTAAAACCGATAACGTTGTCTACCGTAGAATCTGCATTAATTGTCTGCATGAAGTTTTTCATTTTTTCACGCATAGATTGGAAAGAGATACTTTGGTCTGCCCGAACAAACCCTAGTAACCGACCGGTATCCTGTTCCGGGAAAAAAGTTTTGGGGATATGGATGTAGAGCCAAACATTTAGAGCAATGATGCCAGCCAAAATTAACAATACCCAACGGCTATGATTAAGAACCCACATCAGGGAGCGTCCGTAAATTTGCTGAATTTTCAGCAGAACTTTACCGAATCCCCGTATTTTCTTCTGTGCTTTGGGAAGCTGAGATTTTAGTAAATGAGCGCACATCATTGGCGTTAGTGTTAGAGAAACCAATAATGAGATGCCGATTGAGGTGGTTAAGGTAATGGCAAATTCACGGAACAGCCGACCAACCAATCCATCCATGAGTAGGAGTGGGATAAAGACGGCTACCAGTGAAATACTCATCGAAAGGACCGTAAAACCCACCTCCCGGACACCACGTAGTGCCGCTTGCAGAGGTTTTATGCCTGCTTCAAGGTGGCGGGAAATATTCTCCAGCACCACAATCGCATCATCCACCACAAATCCTGTGGCAACCGTCAGCGCCATTAAAGAAAGATTGTTCAAACTGAAACCGCACAGATACATGGCGGTAAAGGTGCCAATGAGTGAAACGGGTACCGCGATGGCCGGGATCAATGTTGCGCGACCGGAACGCAAAAACAGGAATACCACCAGAATGACTAGCCCGATAGCAATCACCAATGCACGTTCTACTTCTGCTAATGAAGCACGAATCGTTGGTGTGCGATCTTGAGTAACTTTCAGTTGAATACTGGCAGGAATAGATTCACGTAATGTAGGTAATTGTTCCCGGATACGGTTTACTGTGGCAATAATATTCGCGCCAGCTTCACGGCGAATAATCAACAAAATAGCTGGTTCACCGCCAGACATTCCGGCTGCTCTGACATTCTGAACAGAATTTTTTACATTTGCTACATCCTGCAATCGCACTGGTGAACCGTTGTTATAGTGAACGATGATTGGGCGATAGCTTTCGGCTGTTTTTAACTCGTCATTCGTTTGAACTTGCCAGTGTTGCTGATAGGAATCCACATATCCTTGTGGACGGCGAACATTGGCATTGCTGATAGCTTTGCGTACCGCGTCTAGCGAAACTCCCTGATGAAACAGAGCGCCAGGATTTAATTCAACTCTGACTGCCGGTAATGAGCTTCCGCCAACAGAGACTTCACTGACACCTTCAACTTGGGCGATTTTCTGAGCCAGTTGAGTAGAGGCAAAATCATAAAGCTGCCCTTGATTATAGGTATCAGAAGTCAATGTGAGGATCATAATCGGGGCGTCAGACGGATTGACTTTGTAATAATGCGGTCTGCTCGGCATACCGGAAGGCAACAGACTTTGAGCGGCATTCAGTGCTGCCTGTACATCCCTTGCTGCGCTGTTAATATCACGATTAAGGTCAAATTCAAGTGTGATATCGGTATTGCCAAGGGAGCTGCTCGACGTCATTTCATTAACTCCGGCAATTCGGCCTAAGGCATGCTCCAACGGAGTAGCGACAGATGAGGCCATTGTCTCCGGTGAGGCGCCCGGTAATGAGGCGTAAACGGAGATCACCGGAAAGTCCACTTGTGGTAAAGGAGAAACCGGCAACAAGGTAAATCCTAATACTCCACATAGGGTTATGGCTAAACTCAATAGCGTGGTGGCAACAGGACGTTGGATAAATAAGGCAAAAAATTTCACCGCGGCTCCTGATGATCAATAGATGAAGTGCCTGGGGTTGATAGCTGGCGATTGCGGCGATAGTGTGCCAACCGGTCAAACAGCAAATAGATCACCGGCGTAGTAAACAACGTCAGGATCTGGCTCATAATCAGTCCACCTACCATACAGATACCCAGAGGCCGACGTAATTCAGCGCCTACACCGGTGCTGAGCATTAAGGGGAGTGCTCCAAGCAACGCTGCCATTGTGGTCATCAGAATCGGGCGGAAACGTAATAAACACGCTTGATAGATGGCTTCGTAAGGCGATAATCCCTGTTCGCGTTCTGCCGCCAGCGCGAAATCGATCATCATGATGGCATTTTTCTTCACAATACCTATCAACAAGATAATGCCGATGATCGCAATGACATCCAATTCCTGACCTGCCATCATCAGCGCTAATAGTGCACCCACTCCCGCTGTCGGCAACGTGGAAAGGATTGTTACCGGGTGGATGAAGCTTTCATACAATATGCCTAGCACGATATACATAGCGATAATGGCAGCCGCGATTAGCCACAATGTATTGCCCAGTGCGCTTTCAAATGCCAGCGTTGTTCCCTGAAATTGGGTGGAAATATCTTTGGGCATTTTGATCAATTGTGCTGCATCACGAACAGCGTTAACCGCCTGTTCGAGAGAAGCATCCTCGGCAACGTTAAAAGAAAATGTCGCTGAGGGAAATTGAGCGAGATGATTGATTGCCAGTGGGCCAAATCGTTGTTCAATAGTCGCAATAGCCCTGAGAGGCACGACATGGCCGTCAGTTCCGTTAAGGCGGATGTTATCAAATGCTGCTAGCCCTGGAGTCGATGTTACATCATGTTCCAAGATGATCCGATATTGATTAGCCTGGGTATAAATGGTTGAAATTAGCCGCTGGCCGAATGCGTTGTAGAGTGCGTTATCTATAGCGGCCATTGAGATACCCAATCGGCTGGCAGTGTCTCGGTCTACTTTAACGTGAGCGGTAAGCCCCTGATCTTGCCAGTCGCTGCTGATATCAACCAGTTCTGTTCTCTGTTTTAATTCAGCCAATAATTTTGGCACCCAGATACTCAGTTCATCCAGAGAGGTTGCCTGCAAAGTGAATTGGTATTGGGTACGGGTAACCTGAGTGTCAATCGTCAAATCTTGTATCGGTTGCAGATAGAGCTTTATGCCGGGTATAGCGGCAACTTTTTCCTGCAAACGCGGAATAATGTCAACGATTCTGTCATCACGCTGATTCAGTGGTTTTAGTGTGATTTGCAGTCTCCCGTTATTCAATGTTGGGTTACTGCCATCAATACCGACAAAGGTGGCGATATTTTCTACTGCCGGGTCTTGCAGTAATAAAGATGAAACTTGCTGCTGTTTATCTACCATTGCAGCAAAGGAAATGGATTGCGGCGCTTCAAGTGTTCCCTGAATCAGCCCATTGTCTTGCGATGGAAAAAATCCTTTTGGAATCACCAGATAGAGCAGGACAGTTAGCGCCAATGTGCTTAGGGCGATGCCGAATGTGATCCACGGATGGTTCAGCGCTCTTTTTAGCCATACGGCATAACTGGCGATCATTTGTTCAAAAAAGCGTTCACTGGCTTGTTCAAAACGATTGTGTTTTATCTGTGATTCCGGTTTCAGTATTCGAGCGCACATCATGGGGGTTAATGTCAGCGAGACAATGGCTGAAATCAGAATTGCCACGGCTAGGGTAATCGCAAACTCACGAAACAGGCGCCCAACGATATCGCCCATAAAAAGCAGCGGGATTAGCACCGCAATCAAAGAGAAAGTCAGGGAGATAATGGTAAAACCGATTTCACCCGCACCTTTCAATGCTGCTGTCATCGGTTTCTCGCCTTGTTCTATATAACGAGAGATATTTTCAATCACCACAATGGCATCGTCTACGACAAAACCGGTGGCAATGGTGAGCGCCATTAGCGTCAGGTTATTGACGGAGAAACCGCAGAAATACATCACTGCGAATGTACCAATCAGTGAAAGAGGAACGGCGATACTGGGAATGAGTGTTGCAATACCGTTACGTAAAAACAGGTAAATCACCATAACAACCAGTGCAATTGCTAGTAACAGTTCAAACTGAACATCTTTCACAGAAGCACGAATGGTTGTCGTGCGGTCAGTCAGGATTTTCATCTCGACGGATTTAGGCAAGCTGCTGATAAGTTCCGGCAACATCTGACGAATGTTATCTGTGGTTTCAATGACATTGGCGCCGGGCTGGCGCTGAACATTAATCACAATGGCTTGTTTGTTATTTGACCATGCACCGAGTTTGGTGTTTTCTGCGCCTTGTTCAATGGTTGCGACATCTTGTAACCGTACCGGCGATCCGTTTTTATAGGCAACGATCAAGTTACGGTAATCATTGACTGATTTCATTTGATCGTTAGCTGAAAGCGTGACGGAACGGGTCGGACCATCAAGGCTGCCTTTGGCGGAGTTAACGTTGGCATTGTTGATAGCGGTGCGGATCGTTTCGCTATCCAATCCCTGTGCCGCGACTGCTTGAGCGTTGAGTTTCACTCTGACGGCTGGTCGCTGGCCGCCGGCGAGTGTCACCAACCCCACACCGTTGACCTGGGAAATTTTCTGTGCAATACGGGTTTCCACCATATCTTGAATTTGTGTCATTGGCATTGCATCGGAGGTGACTGCCAGCATTAAAATAGGCGGATCAGCGGGGTTAACCTTGCTGTAAATAGGAGGGTAAGGAAGGTCATTCGGCAGTAAATTACTGGCTGCGTTAATGGCTGCCTGCACTTCCTGCTCGGCGACATCTAACGGCAAAGTCAGTTGGAATTGCAATGTGATAACGGAAGCTCCGCCGGAACTTTGGGATGCCATCTGTTTAAGACCGGACATTTGCCCGAGTTGACGTTCCAGTGGTGCGGTGACTGCCGAAGTCATCACATCGGGGCTTGCGCCGGGGTAGAGTGTGACAACCTGAATGGTGGGGTAGTCCACTTCCGGTAATGCAGACACCGGCAGCATGCGATAGCCGATAATACCTGCCAGTAGAATTGCTGCCATAAACAGCGTGGTGGCAACGGGTCGCAAGATGAACAGGCGTGATGGTCCGCCTCCTGGGATTAGGGAGCTTACCTGCATCAGGAATTCTCCGCTTTGTCGTGTTTTTGCGGCTGAGGGTTATTTACTATCGGTGTGACAATATCCACTTTAGCGCCATCTGTCAGGCGATCGATGCCATCAGTGACCACTTTATCACCTGCTGCCAAGCCGGTACTGATAACAACGCGTTTTGTATCCTGCAATTTGACCGTGACCAGATGCTTGCTGACTTTATTCTCTTTGCCTAACATCCAGACAAAATTCCCTTCATTACCCATTTGCAAAGCAGCATTTGGGATCACCACTGCGTTTTCCAGTGTATCGACTTTAATACGGACATTAACGAACTGATTTGGGAATAAAACGCTATCTTGATTGGAAAAACGGGCTTTCAGCTTAATTGTGCCGGTAGCGGCATCAATTTGATTATCAATGCTCAACAGTTTTCCTTCGGCAAGTTGTTGCTGGTTATTGCGATCCCAGGCGCTAACAACGACGTTGTGATTCGCTTTCTGAGCTTGTAAAACAGCATTGATATCGTTTTCAGGGAGTGAAAACAGCACATCTACCGGATCGGTTTGAGTAATCACCACAATAGGAGAGTTGTTGCCACTGGAGATAAAATTTCCTACATCGATCTGCTTCAAGCCCACTTTACCGGAAATAGGCGCCGTAATACGGCTGTAAGTGAGTTGAAGTTTTGCGCTATCAATTGCTGCTTGATCAACCTTTAGACTGGCTTCGTGTTGGCGGACAAGTGCACGTTGATTATCCATTTCTTGTTGGGAAATCAGGTGAGTGTTTGCCAATTTCTGGTAGCGATTGAGATCCTGACGGGCATTCGCCAATATTGCTTCATCTTTAGCAAGTTGGCCTTTGGCTTGTGCTAACTGAACCTGAAAAGGGCGTGGATCAATTTCCGCCAGTAAATCCCCTTGTTTAATTTGTTGCCCTTCCTGAAAGTGCAAAGCGATAAGCTGACCTTCAACCCGGCTGGTTACTGTGGCGGTATTGGCGGCTTGAATGGTGCCAAGCCCGGTCAGAAAGCGAGGGACCGCCTGCTCTTTTGCCGTGGCAATTTGAACCGGGGGTAACGGGGGATGCTTTAAACCGGAAGGTTGATCCGATGTGCTAGATTGTTGAGGGGTTTTAAATTGGTACCAAAAAAATATGGCCGCAGCGATGGCAATGGCGGCTAATGTTGCACGGAAAATAAGGGTACGGCGTTTATTATTTTGATTCATTTCTTCGACATTCTCTCAAACGCAAGGTCAAGGTATTGCTTGATTATGTCCGATTGAAATATCGGTTTAATCACATCTATTAGTTTAGACAGTGAGGATAGGCTAAAAAATGGAGAAAATGTGGAAAATATGTCAAGGAAGCGCTTTTTAAGGTAAATTTAGGCGTTTTTTGTCAGTTTTTTCGAGACGGCTCCAGAAATTATGCAAATGATGTTGCCTTTGTTACCTTCTTTTCCTTTTTCTCGTTCATATTTGAGTATAATTTTAAATAGATAAACTTAATGAAAGACGTTAATTGTCTATCTTAGGCAGCTATTTTTTCTTTATATTTTGCATGTATGTATTATTTATAACCCATAACTTCAAATGATTTATTGACGGTATATACCCAATGGATTTCAAGATGGATCGCGACGGCAAGGGAGCATAGAAAACTATGTGACCGGGGTGAGTGAGTGTAGCCAACAAAGAGGCAACTTGAAAGATGACGGATATATTGTGAAATAGATCACATACTCGTTATATATCTCTATGCACATTGTTTCTTGATTTTGAAAAAAGGTCATGTGACTTTTTTTGGGCGGAACTTATAACTTAATGTAAGGAACATAATAAAGGGAGGTAGTCTATGAGACATTTCATTATTGATACAGATACGGCTTCCGATGATGCGGTTGCATTACTGATGGCGCTTCGTGAGCCATCAGTTTTTATTGAGGGTATCACCATTGTTGCCGGTAATTGTGCTGTTGCTCAATGTAGGAAAAATGCGTTAGTTAGTATTGAGAAAGCAGGAACATATATTCCTCCGGTATATGAAGGAATGAGCAAGCCGTTATTTAGAGAACACTATGCTTCATATCATATTCATGGGAAAGATGGTATGGGTAATATGAATTTACCAGAGCCCTCACTAATAGCAGAAGATAAGCATGCAGTAGATGCAATTATTGATATCGTAAAAAAATTCCCCGGGGAGATAGAAATAATCACTTTGGGGCCGTTGACAAATATTGCAATGGCTGTCTTGAAAGAGCCAGATTTATATAAATTTGTCAAAATGATTTATATTATGGGTGGGTCAGGGATGAAGCCAGGTAATATTACGCCGTTAGCTGAATTTAATATTTATGTTGATGCTGAATCAGCACATATAGTATTGAATTCTGGATTACCTCTTATATTTTGTGGATGGGAGCTAGGTATGGAAGAGGCTTTTATTGATGAATTCGATATGGATAAATTAAATTCTTTAGGTGATCTTGGTCAGTTTGCAGTGAACTGTAATAGAACATTGGTTGAATTTAATGCGGGAAGGACGAATAGAAAAGGGTTTGATCTGCCTGATCCTATAACAATGGCTATTGCTTTATATTCGAATGAAATGATAGAGGATAAGTTAGAGGCGTATGGTTATGTTGAATATCAAAGTGTACGTTCATATGGGCATTTAGTTATTGACTCAACCGATCTTCTCAATCATCCCCATAATATGACTGTGGTGACTAAGATCAAGGGGAGAGTATTTAAGAATAAACTATTTGCATTATTGTCATAATTTTAATCATATAGGCGGATAAAAGATGAATTTTAATCCTGATTTACTGAGAAAGGTGGAGTTACATACACATCTTGATACTGGGTTGAGTTATCATTTCGTTAAAAAACTTATTCCTGATATTACCCAGAAGTCGTTTTGTGAAAAATATATTGCCTCTGAAAAATGTCATGATTTAGGTGATTTTTTAAATAAGATTACTCCTTCATTGGATTTACTGCAAAAAAGGGAGGTAATAGTTGATGCTGTTGAGGATCTTTTCATACAACTAAAAAGCGATAACGTAGTCTATGCTGAGATTAGATTTGCCCCTTTACTGCATCTTCGTTTAGGATTAAATGACCGCGATATTGTGGAAACTGTTTTGGAGGCAATGAAAAGTTCTTCAATTAAATATGGTATAGCAGCCGGTTTAATATTGTGTACATTGCGGCATTTTTCAGAAGATCAAAGTTTGAGAACCGCATATCTAGTCAATGAATATGTTAAATATGGTGTTGTTGCTCTTGATCTTGCTGCCGATGAGGCAAGATATCCACTCAATGCGCATTTGAGGGCGTTTAGAATGGTGTTGGAAAATGGTGGAAATGTTATTGCACATGCAGGCGAAGCGAAAGGGGCTGAGAGTGTGCGTGAGACTATTAATAAATTAAATATCTCTCGTATAGGACATGGTGTCAGAAGCATTGAAGATCGAGATGTTATTGATCTTATTATAGAAAGAAATATACATTTAGAAATATGTCCGACATGTAATATTGTTTGCGATATTTATGATATCTATGAAAACCATCCAGTTAATCTCTTAAAAGAGATTGGTGTCAATATTGGGATTAATACGGATGCCCGGACAGTTGCAAATATAACTTTATGTGAAGAATATTTGAGGATTAATCGATATTTTGGTTGGCAATATAGTGATTTTATTGAAACAAATTTGAATGCATTACAGGCTTCCTTTTCTAGTAATGAATTGAAAAATCGATTAGAAAAGGAAATAACGAGATTATCGTAGTGAAAAATTTTATTTTATTCATCTTTATGTACAATTGAAAAAGTTTATATTAAATCTGTAATCTGTAATCTGTAATCTGTAATCTGTAATCTGTAAATATCTTAGTGGGGAAATTTATGGAGAATAAATGGAAAGATCGGAAATATTTAAATATACTTAGTTATGATGTGATTTAAGATATAGTGGATTAAATATGTGTCTGGGTAAACAGAGAAAGCTGAAAAATTATATTGATAAATATCATCTTGATAGCATTTTTCCATTAGAATTTATGCAAAAATTGGAGGTGGTTGATGTTAAGAAAAATGCTTATCTTACGCATCAGTCATCGAATTTTACTCATCTCTATATTTTGGTTGAGGGGAAACTTAAGGTTGAATTTTATAATGTTAATGGCAAATTCTTTGTTTTTGCCTTTGCTACTCCTCTTTTTCTTATTGGAGATTTAGAACTTTTTCATTCCCAAGAGAATAACATAATTAATACTATTTTTGCTCAGGAGCAGTCAGTACTTCTATCAATACCGTTAGAGACGGTGAAAACGTTTGGCTTAACGGCTCCTGGATTTCTTGAATTTGTTTGTAAACAACTCAGTAATAAGCTTTTCGAGTCATTTTTGTTTCGGTCGGGAGTATTTTTGACTGTTGAGGATAAATTAAAGCGATTTCTTTATTATAATTCGAAAAGAAATGGATTTGTACAGATATTAGAGAGAAGGGAAGACTTAGCATCTATTTTAGGTGTTTCAGTTAGGCAATTAAATAGGGCTATTAAGAGTTTGAATGAGAAAGGAATCATTATGTCAAAAAATAAGAGAGTTGAAATTATTGATTATGATTTTTTAAAAAAGGATATTGAGTTCCAGTTAGATGTTAAGTGATGTAAATAAGAAATTCTATTTTCCCAAATAGCTGCATTGTTAGTAGGATAAACAATGCAGCAATCAACATAATTTAAATTACAGTCTCACACAATGTTGAAATTATGATATGAAATTAAAGTAACCAGATTCTGAGAAATCTTTACCAGATTCTTTGAAACGCTCCTTTGGTAGTGGATAGCCTAAAGAGAGATATTTTTCAGCGAAATAGAGAGCGCTTTGGCTGGTTAAGCCGATAGTATTAAGGTTGTCAACAACGCTCTTTGGTAGATCGCATTTAATATCTTTAACGTAATCTATGATAGTATTTTTTACCCCGCTACCATCTGGCATTCTTATTTTTGGTCTGTCAATGATATATTCGGGTATTTTTCCTCTGAATGCTTCACGTAAAATATGTTTTTCTACTCCGTTATTGAGTTTGTAAGAAAAATCCAGACTTAAAACATAAGGAACCAATGCTGAATCCATAAAGGGAACTCGTGCTTCAACCGTATTTCTCATGCTTGCCCGATCGACTCTTTGTAAATCAGTTCTATGAAGATTATTTAATCGATATAGGGAGAGATAATGGGGATCGGGATATGTCTTAAATAGATCGTAGCCAGCAAAAATTTCATCACTGCCTTCTCCACATAGAGCGATTTTAAAGCCGAGGCGGTTAGCGATATAATAACCAAAGTGAGCAATATTCGAATCAATTGCATCAATTTGTTCGAAAAATTCACCATAATAGATAGCATCTTGGATGTTATTAATTAATTCTTCCTGAGTAAAGGTATAGATGATGTGTTTTATCTTATTCTCAGAACAATATCTTTGGGCAATTTCAATATCTTTTGAACCGGGTAATCCAAATGAAATTGCTGTAACATCGTGGTGATATTTGTGTGCAAGATAGAGCACAATGGTACTGTCTATACCGCCGCTAAACATGATTGATATAGGTAGATCTGTATCAACCCTCTTTTTGACGGCATTATCTAAAAGTGAATAGACTTTTTCTTTTGCCTGTTCGAAGTTATCGTTGCTTGCGGAAATATTTGTGTCGTAGCTAATATATTTTTCACTGGTAAAGCCGTCGAAAATTGAACCGGGTTCAACGGGTTTAATTTCTGAATTAAACTCGATCAATGATTTTATTTCTGATGCTACATACCAGTTACCCTCTTTTTGGGTGTAATAGAGTGGCTTTATTCCGACGTGATCTCTTCCTAATAAGAATTTATTATTCTTATTATCAAATAGAATAAAACTGAACATTCCATCTAATTTTTTAATAAATGACTTGCCATAGCAAATGTAGGCGATTAGGGCAACTTCAGCATCGCCGCCATTTTTGAATTGGTAACCTTGTTTAATTAACTCATTTCGAAGAGATTTATAATTATAAATTTGACCATTCAGCACAAGATGAAGATCATGTTCCTGATTTGATATGGGTTGATAGGCTGAATCACGTTCGACAATCGCCAGTCTGTTGGTTGCGATTGCAAAGTTATTTCTGACAACTTTCTCATTAAACCGAGATGAATCACCTCGATGTGCTATTTTTGACATTATAGTATGTAGCTTATTCTCAATATCATCAATAAGCCTGTTTTCTGTATTAAAAATACCACCAATTCCACACATAGTGAATTCCTTTGGTTAAGAGTTATCAATGATGTTTAGATGTCTTCTGGTATAGGGCCAGAATATTTTAATTCATTCACGTTAGCGCCTAATGTGGATATTTCGGCGAAGTATTCTGGATAAGTTTGACCAACATGATATGGCTCACTAATAATGAGTGGCTCATCACAATGTAAACCTATTGTGGTGAGCGCCATGATTAATCCATGATCATAATGGCCATCGACAATAACACCGCCTTTATATCCATATGGATTACCATAAATAATTAATTGATCTAGCTTTTCTTCTGATCTAATTCCTATTTTGTCTAATTCTCGCCGAAAATCGGAAATTCTATCTGATTCTTTATAGCGGATATGCTCAATGTTATAGAAAACGCTTTTACCATCGGCAAACGCAGCTAATGCAGCAAGTGCAGGTACCGCATCTGGCGCCAGTGAACCATCGAAATCCTGTGCTTTCAGGGGGCCGCCAGAGCGAATATTGAGACAATCTTCTCTGATAAAGCTGATTTTCGTTCCACTGTTAATTAAATAATCCACTACCGCGCCGTTACCTAATTCTTCCTCAAAGAAACCGTTTAGGGTGACGTCAGAATTCAGTGAGGCGCAAAGTGCAAGGATCGCTGCCGTGCTGGCGGGATCAGCGCCGACGCTAAATTCTGATGGGATAAATCGACTTTTTCCTGTGGTAAAGAAATTGCGGAATTTATCGTCATATTCAATATTGATGCCGGCTTTGCGCAAATTATTAATTGTCGTGTGAACCATCGATGGCGCGGTAATTGTGTCGGTGACTTTTATTTGTAGATCTCGTTCACTGATAGCGCCTAAGTAAAGTAGTCCACTCAGGAATTGAGAGCTTTTTCTGCATGAAATCTCAGTGTAATTACCGATGTTTCTATTTGATTTCATGCTTATTGGTAAAAGTGAATCTGGCCCAACGGCGGTACACTGAATATTGAGTAATTTGAGTGCATTGACCATTTCTGATTGTGAACGTGTACCCAGGGAGTGACGGTATTCTGTAATAAATTCAGTATCAGGTAAATAACCGGATACACCCATTAATAATCGTAATACAACGCCAGAATTACCTGGGTTAAAGATGATTTTTTTATCAATCTTTCTGATATCTATACCTTCTACGATTGTCCCTGTAATATCACTATTAAATGATGCTCCTAAACGGGAACAGTTTAATTTCATTGCTGTTGTATTGTTCCCTGATGCCATGTTATTTATTTTACTTGTACCTTCCGTTAATGATGCAGTCAGAATGGCGCGAGTTGAAGAACTTTTTGAGGCAGGTAAAGTTATTGAACCATTTAGTGATTTAGTTTTATTTATTTCGATAAATGGCGGATGATTATTACCATAATACTTCATATTTTTATCTCGCTTATTATACTGTTAGCTAACTTATTCTAGCCCCGAGAGAATTTAAGGATTGGATAAATCCAGGAAAACCATCATCTAATTTATGTATATGATTAACGGTTGTTCGTTCTCTTGCCCCTAGTGATGCAATAATATTGGATGCGCAAATCCGATGATCATAGTAGCTGAATATTTCAACGCCTCCGTTTAATGGCCCGTTACCGTTAATCCTTATTTTGTTGAAAGCCCCAGTGTCATTAAAAATTAAATAACTTTTGCCTCCCATCATGCGTATGTTTTCGTTGATAATAAATGCCCGTTGGCATTTATGATTATTTATAGCATTAAGACCGGAAAATGTAATATCTCCATTACCATTAATCGCCGCCGCGATGATATTAGTCGCAACGGAAGGGAGTTCATTTAAATAGATTTCATCTGTAATGGCGTTATATTCCCCCTCCAGTCTGATATTAAGTTCATTCTTAATTGGATTATAGTTTAAATTCATACCAAGTTTTCTATATATGTCAAATAGTACTCTTTCGTTAATGGTATTCCCTAGATAATAACTTTTTATGGTGACTTTGCTTGGTCGGTTAATACTTAATATTGATGAAGCAATGTAGCTTAGTGATGTGAAATCCGAAGGGATATTGATAGTAATATCCTTTGATTGATATTCAGTTGAAATAAATGTACTGCCTATGCGGGTGATTTTGCTCCCCAGTAACGCCATCATGTTAATTGTTATATCGACATATCCATTCTTAATTTCACCGTTGTTGTTAATGATAAGACTTTTCCCTTTAATAAATGGTGAAACAAGAAGAGAGAATGATAGGAATTGAGTGCTTTTATTGAAGTTTAATGGTGACTGTGATGGATATATTCTCCTGGAAACCGTGACGATATTTTCTTTTTGCTTTTCTGCAAATACATTTAGATATGAAAAAAATGATTCATCATACAGACTTTCTCTGTTAAACAATGAATCATTGCATTTTATATAAACTTCTTTTTCCGTCAGTGAGGCCAAAGCGACACTGATTCTAAATAACATACCAGAGCCATTAGCATTAATAATCCCATTGCAATGATATATTGGACGTGCTCCTTTCAATATGATGCGATTTTTACCTCTGTCCAGAATTTGCAGCCCAAATTGTTGTAAAGCAATAAGGAGATCTTCTGTTTCGGTACACCACGATATATTATTTACGGTAGTTGTTTCTTCATTCAACAATGCTAATAGTAGCGCTCTTTGGATATGAGGCTTAGATGATGGTATGACTATTTCCCCATTAAGAGTAGAGCCGGGGAGCACGCTAATTTTATTCATGCCAAGCCTCCAGGTAGATCAATTACCATTGGTATTATTCTTTAATTTAACTATTTGCTGTCGATGGCAATAGTTGTAATTTCAACATAATGTTCTGGCTTCACCATCGATTTAACGGCAATGGTGGTATTGACCGGCCGTATATCGCCAAATTTCTCATTAAATGCTCGACAATAATCATCAAAATGTTGGAAATCTGTTAAATGTGTTACTGTGCTGACAACATCAGTCAGTTCTGCACCAAGTTCTTTTAAATATTTCTCAATTTTTTCTATGATAAATAGAGTTTGTTCGTAAGCATTTTCTCCCATAACATTTCCATCACCATCTGAGGCGACACATCCTGCAATAAAGATTTGATTGCCAACTCTTTTTCCTCTTGAATATCCCATTTTATTTTCCCACGGGGAAGGGCTGAATACTGTTTTTCTAACTTCATGAGATGACATAAATACTCCTATAAATGAAAATATATAAGAAGAAGATTTGGGAATAATAAATTAATTTAAACAATTTATTCCATTAACTAAAAGATATCCGTAAATCAATGTAGTATTAATAAAAGTATACAAAGTCTGATATGTCAAATAAAATTAATTATTAAAATGGAATAATTGTTTATTTCCTTATTAAAAAAATGAATAAATATTTTATCTTGACAATAAAATTGTTTTTTATGGAAAAATTTCTATTATTATTGAATTGGTTATATATTAAAGAGATGAATCTGGTTGTATTTCGACTATTTTGTATTTGAAAGTCACCTTAGTTGGAACTATACATGATGATTAGGTTGTCTTAATTTTGATGAAAATTTTATTTGTTAATAAAAATGGATAATTTAAAGAGTGAATAAGATGGGTATAAAATAATAATTGTTAACTGATGATGGGGTGGATATGGGCGTTTTTATTTTTATTGAAGTAAGACCGGTTGAATGTTCAGCGATTGATTATATTAGAAATTTAGGGTTTTCTCCTGTTTTGTTTACGTCAATGGAATCGATGAATAAAGGATTATATGATGATTTGAAGAAGGAATTATTCGATAATATTTATTATTTAAATACGAGAAGTAGTGCGGATATCATTAATTTAATTAAAGATAACAACATTCCTGTTGTAGCGATCTTGGGCTGTTATGATGATTTTATGATTATAGCGTCTGAAGTGGCGTTAGAATTCGGTTTGCCTCACTCGGATATCAATGGTTTGAGGAACGCATTTAGTAAGAAGAATGTTAGGGATATTCTGGCGCAACATGGTTATGAACAACCGACCTACGAGGTTTTTCCTTATAATAATATGCCAGAAAATCCTAAAGTTCCTTTTCCGTTTGTTATTAAGCCACTTCGTGATGCGGGGGCTTATGGAGTATCACTTTGTAAATCTCTAGATGATTACCGCCATGTAATTTCAGAAATTTCATCTAATGGCACAATGTCGATGCTTGGAAAAGTCAATGAGGAGTTCTTGATAGAAGAGTTCCTGCAAGGAAATTTTTATGGCGCGGAATTAATTTATAGTCATGATGAATGGCATGTAATTGGTATCAATAGAATTTTTGTTTCTCCTGACGATGACCTGTGTATGATAGGTTTATCTCATCCTGCTGAGCTGCCTGAATTTGAGTTTACAATGGTTTGTAAGCTTATTAAAGAGTGGGTAACTGTTTTGGGATTACGAGGTGGCGCAATAAATGTAGAATTTATTTATACCTCACGCGGGCCAGTATTGGTTGAAATTAATTTACGTATAGCGGGCGCTAGAGCGGCTCAACAGATCTTCATGACCTCTGGGATTAATATGGTTAAATACTTGGTCGATTTTGTTTGTGGTATCGAGAGTTCTATATCACCAGAATCGGAAAGAGTTTATCCATTTGTCGCTGATGCATTTGTTTTTTATCGTGGTGAAGGGATGGTAAATGATATCAGGATAGATGCTGATATTCCTTATTTCATCTCCGCAGGATTTAAAAAAACACCTTTTACTATTTCATTTAAAAGTGAAAGTTCATCGAAAAGTAAAAATTCATCAAAAAATAAAAACTTTGGTTCTATTGTCGGTTATGTTCTGGCTTATGGTAATAGTTGTGAGGAAGCGATGGAAAATGCGACACGTATTGCTAGCAGCGTACAGTTAAAAACAAATTAATAAGAGATCATCATTATGGCTATTTTAATGGGGTTGATTTCAGCATTGTGTTGGGGAAGTACTGATTTTTTGGCAGGACAAGTGGCAAGAAAAGTCGGCGTTGCTAAATCTTTATTCTACAGTCAGCTATTTGGTTTTTTTGTTTTATCGTTGCTGCTGTTTTTTTATTTTGAGATGTCTTTTGTTAATGCAAGCTTCTTGCAACTGACTATATGTGTTGTTGCTTCGGTTTGCAATTTAATGGCAATGGTGTTTCTGCTTAAAGCGTTATCGATCGGCAAAGCCTCTATTGTCGCGCCGATTGTTTCGCTTTATGGGGCCGTTACCACGATTTTGTCACTGATAAATGGGAAACCAATGACCGCTTTGGTTTTGTTTAGTCTATTTATTTGTGTTGTTGGCGCCTGTCTAACCAGTATACCGAAATCAAAAGATGGACAACGAGAATCATCTGGTTCAATTTTCTTCGCGCTTTTATCTTCATTTATGTTTGGTTTGGGCTTCTGGCTGCAAGGGGAATTTGCTGTTAAAGATCTGGGTGTTATCAATGCATTATGGGTTTACTATTTAACCGCTGTGGTTCTTTTGTTCCTCACGTTGTTACAAAAAGGGAATTTATCATTACCGCCGATTTCAATTATCGCTCTGGTTTTTTCAATTAGTTTCTTTAGTTTGATAGGGTTTGCTTCATTAGCTTACGGCTCTGTTACGGGACATGTTGCAGTTGTTACCGTTTTGAGTTCATTGGCAAGTGGCGTCACCGCATTATTAGGTTTTTTTATTCGCGGAGAACGGTTGAGCCAAATTCAGTGGATGGGCATTGTGATAATAATAGTGGGTGTTATTCTTTTGAAATTATGACGTTTATGATAGTTTGTTTCCCCGAATTCTTCGGGGAAACAGTGAAATAATTACATTGATTTAGACGCTAGCTTGATTATTTCATTTGATGATTTTCACTTTTCTCTATTATGACCTTTTTATTTTGCTGATGATGCTCTAATGCCGCTATGGATGAGTAAATGAAACGGCCAAATAACATCAGAAAGCTGATAAGTAAAACCAATTTAATTATCTGAGATCGTTTCTTTTTTTTCATAGTTTAAAATCGCTATATTGATTCCTCGGCTATTTCTAATTGCCAACCCGTAACGTTATGCCAGTAACCTTGCTCTTTTTCCAGATCGAGCTGCATCAGTGTGTTTTCTGATAAATAATTATAAGGCAGGTAGAGCGCCCAATGACTATCATCAGTAACAAGTCTGAGTGATTCAGGGGTGGTTGTGGATTGACGTTGATTATTGAGTAACGTTGCCAGACGTAGGATTTGAATTAATGGCAGATACTGTTTTTTCTTGAATAAATTGAATCTTGGTAAATCATCCAGTTTTATTGTTTTGCGATGACAGCGAACCAGGGTTGCCAACAGTAATTGTTGCTCCTGATTAAAGCCCGGCAAGTTGGTGTTTTGCAGAATATAGGCAGAATGTCGTTGTAATCCGCTTAAGTTAATACTTAATCCAACTTCATGTAGCATTGCCGCCCAGTGTAAAATTGCTTCGAGTTGAGGTTGTACCAGTTTGGGATTCTGCATTGCCCACTGTTGGTAAAGTGTTTCAGTCGTATTAAGTACGCGCTTGGCCTGTTCTCTGTCGATATTATAGTGTTCAGCTAAACTTTTGGCGGTTCTTTGGCGAATATCTTGATGACGGAAGCGGCCTTCCATTTCATACAAAACACCTTCACGTAGTGCGCCGTCTGAGAGTTGTAGCGTTTTTATGTGCAGAGCATCGAATATACCGCATAAGATAGCCAGACCAGGAATAAAAAAATGTTTGCGATCGTCTGATAATCCAGCTAGGTCAAAGGTTTTTAACTTTTTGAATTTGAGTATTTCTTTGACTAACATCTCCAATCGTTCAGGAGTGATTAATCCGTCTTTTTCTCCCATTGCGACCAGTACTTCATATACGGCTTTAATTGTCCCTGATGCGCCAAGTGCTGAGTTCCAGCCGGTGATGCGGTACTGCCATGAGAGATTTTCCAGTTTTTGCGCAGCTTCGAGCCGCGCTCTGCGGAATTTTTCTGCGCTAATTTCGTCATCGGGAAAAAATTGGTGGGCGAAACTAATGCATCCCATTCGGCGGCTTTCTACTAATAATGGTTCAAAATTCTCACCAATCACCAGTTCTGTGGAGCCGCCGCCAATATCAATCACCAGTTTACGGTCTTTTTCTGGTTGCGTATGTTCCACGCCCATATAGATTAGACGGGCTTCTTCATGGCCGGAAATAATTTCAATCGGGTAGGGGATAACGTCTTTAGCGCGTTTGATAAATTCTTTTGCATTACTGGCTTCACGTAAGCTATGAGTGCCCACCAGACAAACATTATCAGCAGGAAAGCTTTGTAATCGTTCTGCGAATAGAGCCAGACAAGCAAGACCGCGCTCCATCGCTTCTTCGCTTAGTCGATTGTTGTGGTCAAGGCCGTCGGCAAGATGGACGCGTTGTTTTAAGCGGCCCAGGATCTGAAATGCACCGTTAACAATTCGTGCGATAATCATATGAAAACTGTTTGAGCCCAGATCAATAGCCGCGATTTCTATTGGTCTGGGTGTTGGCTTGTCGTGTGTTAGCGGCATAGATTAAGCTCTTGGTTCAGGTTGTTCGAGGGCTTTTATATAGTCATAAATAGCCAGTTGTGCCCGGATTTTCCGCTTATTTCCTCGTGGCACATAACTATTGCTCAGTTCTTTATCAACGTAACGGGCTTTGACCGTATCATTGAATTGTAATTCGAGAATATCCAATACCCGTTGTTTTAATTGTGGATCAAGTAGGCAAACCGCAACTTCAATTCGGTAGTCGATATTACGGGTCATCCAATCGGCAGACGAAAGAAAGACTTTTTCATCTCCGTCATTAGTGAATACGTAAACCCGATCATGTTCGAGGAAACGGTCAACGATACTGATGATCTGAATATTTTCGCTAAACCCGGGCTGATTGGGCACCAGTGAACACATACCGCGTATCAGCAGACGTATTTTTACCCCCGCTTCTGAAGCGTCGTATAAGCGGTCCACCAGCTCTTTATCAACCAGATTATTAATCTTTAACGTAATGCCTGCGGGCTTATTTGCTTTGGCGTTGGCGATTTCCTGTGAAATAAGCTGGTTGAGCATCGCGCGGGAATTTTGCGGCGAAACCATCAGGTTTTCAAATTTAACCGGACGGTAGGGATTTTCAATGAAGTTGAATACCCGGCGCACTTCGTTAGTAATTTGTGGATTGGCTGTCAGCAAGGAGTAGTCGGTATAGAGGCGAGCTGTTTTTTCATTAAAATTACCCGTACCAATATGGGCATAGCGAACAATTTCTTCACCTTCCAGACGGGAAATAAGGAACAGCTTTGCGTGAATTTTTAGTCCCGGTGCTGAGAAAATAACATGTACACCCGCTTCGGTTAGTCGTTTGGCCCAATGAATATTGGCTTCTTCATCAAATCGTGCCTGTAATTCAACCACGACGGTCACTTTTTTACCGTTATGGGCAGCATGGATCATGGAATCAATAATGCGGGAGTCTTTTGCTACCCGATAAATATTGATCTTGATGGAAAGTACACTTGGGTCGAAAGAAGCCTGACGTAATAATTCCAATACATGTTCAAAGGTGTGATAGGGATAATAGAGCAGCACATCTTGTTCACGAATCGCATCAAAACCGTTGCGGAAATTATCAAACCAGGTGTGTCGTAATCTCGGCAAGGGTTTATTGAGTAGATTTCTCTTCCCCTCATTGGGGAATTTAATGAAATCTTTAAAATTGTGATAGCGTCCGCCAGCAATCACTGAGTCATCGTTTGACAAACCAAGTTTGCTACGCAGTAATTCCACCATTTCGTCTGGCATTTCTCGCTGGTAAACGAATCTTACCGGTTCCGCTGTCAGCCGTTGTTTCAGCGTGGATGACATCAGTTCGAGCAAGCTTGATTCCATCTCTGTGGCTAGATCATATTCAGAATCACGGGTCATTTTCATTGAGTAGGCGTTCAGGGAATCATAATCGAAAAAGCCTTTGAAAATTTCATCAAGACAATAACGCATAATATTGTCTAGCAGGATCATCGATTTGCGGCGGTGCGGCATTTCAGGTGGCAAGTTAACAAAACGTGGCACCTTATCTGACGGAATTTCCAATAGCGCATATTGAATATTCTGGCCGTGGACAATTTCAACTGCCAGATAAGTGTAGTCATCTTTCAGAAATTCAACCAGGTTGGTTTCTGGATTGATTAATATTGGCGTAGTATGTGGCCGCAGATGTTGACGAAAATATTGACGTAACCAGATTTGTTGATTGGGTGAAATTTGTCGTTCATTGATTAGAAAAATTTGATTACGAGCGATTTCTAATAGCAATTCATTATAGAGCACATCAAATTCTTGATCGGTTTTAGCCACTTTAGCCTGAATTTTTTTCAGTACATTTCGAGCGCTGGTGGCCGATCCCCGTTCTTCATTAATTAATATTCGCCGTTTCACATCAGCAAAACGGACTTTGTAAAATTCATCCAGATTATTGGAGTAAATACCAAGGAACCGCATCCGTTCTATTAATGGATTGCTCTTATCCGCTGCTTCTTGAAGCACACGTTCGTTGAATGATAACCAACTAAGTTCTTTCTCGGTATAGAGCCTGTCTTGGGACATTGTTACTCCAGGTGTTAAGGTAAAAGTATTAAAACTTTGAATACGACAGGGCGTCGTTTGTCGCTATATTTTTGTCTGTAATTGCTGACTCACTTTTTCATCTTTCTTGGATGTAAAATATTGATGTTGGAAAACGCACATGCGAATGGCTGTGTGGTAACTACCATTAATAAAGAATTCGTCTATTAACTCGCCTTCAGTATAGAAACCTAACTTGTTATAGATGTGAATGGCCTTGACGTTCTCTTTATCAACAATCAGGTAGAGTTTATACAGATTAAGGACGGAAAATGCATATTCCATTGCCAGTTTTGCCGCTTTGGTTGCATGACCTTGGCCCTGATGTGCAGGATCGATAATAATCTGAAATTCTGACCGGCGGTGGATATAGTCGATTTCGACTAATTCAACTAAACCCACTTTGGCGTCAGAACCTTCGATAATAAACCGGCGCTCGCTCTGGTCGTGAATATGTTTATCATAGAGATCGCATAGTTCAACGAAAGCTTCATAAGGTTCTTCGAACCAGTAACGCATAACGCTGGCGTTGTTATCTAATTGATGGACAAAAGGGAGATCTTCCCGTTCAAGGGGACGTAACCTAACAGGTGGGGTATGAGAACCACCAGACATTTGGCACCTCAGTGTTTTTAGTAAGGAACATAATTAATAATAGTTCGCAGTGCCGGGTATGTTACCACAGCACTGTAATTAGCCGTTAATATACCCATTAGGGTATAAGTAAATTATTCTGCGGCATAGCCTTCTGGAGGGAGAATCTTTCCATCCAGATACGCTTTGCCATTAACCATACTTAGGCGCCCTTCGATAAACCAGTTGATAACTAACGGATAGATGTCGTGTTCCTGAGTCTGAACTCGTTTAACAACCTCATTTTCCTGATCACCGGCAAAAATAGGAACTTTAGCTTGCAGGATCACCGGACCGCCATCCAGTTCTTCTGTTACAAAATGGACGGAAGTACCGTGCTCTGTATCACCATTTTCTATCGCTTTGCGGTGAGTATGCAGGCCAGGATATTTTGGCAACAGAGACGGGTGAATGTTTAGCAAGCGGCCAAGATAGTGCTGAACAAAATCTGGCGTCAGAATACGCATATAACCCGCGAGGACCACCAAATCTGGTTGATACTGATCAATGGCATGTTTCAACGCTTCATCATAAGCCTGACGATCTGCATAGTCTTTCGGGCTAATAACATGAGCGGGAATATCCGCCTGTTTAGCGCGTAACAGACCGTAAGCATTTGCTGTATTGCTAAATACCGCGCAAACCTGACCATTGATTCTGTTCTGCTGGCAGGCATCAATCACCGCCTGGAGATTGCTTCCGCTGCCAGAGATGAGTACAACGATACTTTTCATTTAATAACAACCTGTTGTTCACCCTCTTGCAGTGTCGCGATAGAGCCGATATGCCAGGCTTTCTCACCGGCGGCAGTGAGTAATTCAATAGCGTGTTCAACGGCTGTTGGTGGTAATGCAATTATCATCCCGACACCACAGTTGAATGTACGGTACATTTCATGACGGCTAACATTACCTGTCTGTTGCAACCAATTAAATATGGCCGGCCATTGCCAACTGGATTCGTTAATCTGTGCCTGGGTATTTTCAGGTAGAACACGTGGAATATTTTCCCAGAAACCGCCACCGGTTAGATGAGCAATAGCGTGAACATCAACGTGTTCAATCAAGGATAAAAGGGATTTCACATAAATTTTTGTCGGGGCGAGCAGGTGATCTGCCAGTGATTTACCTTCAAGCTCGGTTGCTTCTGGATCTGTGTTGCTGACGGCCAGAATTTTGCGTATCAGAGAATAGCCGTTTGAGTGAGGGCCGCTGGCGGCAAGGGCAATCAAGGCATCACCTGCTTGAACCTTACTGCCATCAATGATTTCTGATTTTTCAACCACGCCAACGCAGAAGCCAGCAACATCATAATCTTCGCCGTGGTACATCCCCGGCATTTCTGCGGTTTCTCCACCGACCAGAGCACAGCCGGATAATTGACAGCCTTCCGCGATACCGGTGATAACGCTGGCGGCAGTATCAACGTCCAGTTTCCCGGTTGCATAGTAATCGAGGAAAAATAGGGGTTCTGCGCCTTGAACAACCAGGTCATTAACGCACATTGCAACTAAGTCAATGCCGATAGTGTCATGGCGTTTGAGATCCATTGCCAGACGTAATTTGGTGCCGACGCCATCAGTACCAGAAACCAGAATGGGTTCGCGGTATTTTTGTGGTAACGCGCATAAAGCGCCAAACCCGCCTAAACCGCCCATAACTTCTGGGCGACGGGTCTGTTTTACAACACCTTTAATACGGTTGACTAAGGCATTACCAGCGTCGATATCGACACCGGCGTCTTTATAACTGAGAGAGGTTTTGTTGGTCACTCGAAGCCCCCAAGGCGGTTGCGTTTGATAAATTAAGACAGAATAGTAACAATTCTAACAGTCTAAGCAAACGTTTGCGAGACTCTTGTTTAGGATCGGAATTCTCGCAAGTAGGGCTATGTTTGATGAAAACCAACGGATTGGTAGTGGTGTTATGGTTAAAAGAGGGTATAATCTCGCGGTTTTTTTGTCTGCTGGCGACATGACATACAGTAGGAGATGTCCATGAAGATCGTTGAGGTGAATCACCCACTTGTTAAACATAAACTCGGCCTGATGCGAGCGAATGATATCAGCACCAAACGCTTTCGTGAACTGGCCGCAGAAGTTGGAAGCCTTCTGACTTATGAAGCAACTGCTGATTTAGAAACTGAAAAAGTCACTATTGATGGCTGGTGTGGTCCGGTGGCAGTTGAGCAGATTAAAGGTAAAAAAATAACTGTCGTACCTATTCTGCGTGCGGGGTTGGGGATGATGGATGGTGTATTGGAGAATGTTCCCAGTGCCCGGATCAGCGTCGTAGGGGTTTATCGTAATGAAGAAACCTTAGAACCTGTCCCTTATTTCCAGAAACTGGCCTCCAATATTGATGAACGTATGGCTCTGGTGGTTGACCCTATGTTGGCAACCGGCGGCTCTATGATTGCAACTATCGATTTACTGAAAAAAGCCGGCTGCCAGTCGATTAAAGTTCTGGTTTTGGTGGCCGCGCCTGAAGGTATTGCCGCGTTGGAAAAGGCCCATCCTGATGTGGAACTGTATACAGCCTCTATTGATGAGAGACTCAATGAACAGGGATACATTGTGCCTGGCTTGGGGGATGCAGGCGATAAGATATTTGGTACGAAATAATAAGTTAGCCGACTTTTGAGTCGGCTTTTTTTTGGTTCTAACGCAAGAATATTAAGAGGATAAATTAAGATGACCCGTCGTACGATTGGAATAGATGAGCGGCCTCCTTTTTTACAGACCATTCCACTCAGCTTCCAACATCTTTTTGCTATGTTTGGTGCGACGGTATTGGTGCCGATTTTGTTTAAAGTCAACCCAGCGACAATTTTGCTGTTTAACGGTATCGGTACATTGTTGTATTTGGTGATTTGTAAGGGAAAGGTTCCGGCATATTTGGGATCGAGTTTTGCTTTTATTTCACCGGTCTTATTGTTGTTGCCTCTGGGATATGAGTTGGCTCTGGGCGGGTTTATTCTATGCGGTGTGTTATTTTGTCTGGTTTCACTGATTGTCAAGGTGGCAGGGAGAAGTTGGATTAATGCGCTGTTTCCGCCTGCGGCAATGGGGGCGATTGTGGCTGTTATCGGTCTGGAACTTGCGGGTGTTGCGGCTGATATGGCGGGTTTGCGTCCGGCGGAAGGTGCCAGTATTGATCCGACAACGTTGACAATTTCTCTGGTAACGCTGGCGGTAACTGTGCTGGGTTCAGTGATGTTCCGTGGGTTTCTGGCCATTATCCCGATTCTCATTGGCGTATTGGTAGGTTATGCGTTGGCGTTTCTGATGGGGGTAGTTGACCTGACGCCAATACGTGAAGCGCCGTGGTTTGCATTGCCAACTTTTTATACCCCACGTTTTGAATGGTTCGCTATTATGACGATCTTGCCTGCGGCGTTGGTTGTTATCGCTGAGCATGTTGGTCACTTAGTTGTGACGGCGAATATTGTGAAGAAAGATTTGTTAAAAGAGCCGGGCTTGCATCGTTCTATGTTCGCAAATGGTTTATCAACTGTGATTTCCGGTTTCTTTGGTTCAACGCCGAATACGACTTATGGCGAGAATATTGGTGTCATGGCAATTACCAAAGTTTACAGTACCTGGGTTATTGGCGGTGCTGCGATACTGGCGATTTTGCTCTCCTGCGTCGGTAAATTGGCGGCGGCAATTCAGGCCGTGCCGGTTCCAGTCATGGGCGGTGTATCGCTGTTGCTTTATGGGGTTATTGGCGCGTCAGGTATTCGGGTGCTGATTGATTCCAAAGTGGATTATAATAAAGCACAAAATCTTATCCTAACTTCTATCATTCTTATCATTGGCGTCAGTGGGGCGAAAATTAATATCGGTGTCGCTGAACTAAAAGGCATGGCGCTGGCAACGATTGTTGGTATCGGGATGAGTTTGGTTTTCCGACTGGTCGCTATTTTCCGTCCCGAAGAACGATATATTGAATCTTCCGTTGAATCTGTTAAGCACGGTAAATAACAGAGCAATAAACTTGGGCTGATTTCCCCGCTTTGGGTAGTTTTCATTATTAAGAGGCGGGGATGATGGTCATTATTTTATTCGTAAGGGAGGCAGGAAAGCAAATGTTCGCCACCAATGAGAGGAATGAGTTTTAACAGAACTTCATCGTGGAGTCCAGGTTCTGACGCAGTGATGAATTTTACTTTGCGTTGCCGCCAATCTAGAGTTTGGATCAAAGTTGTTGCTACTATGCAAGGTTGTTCCAGATTAGTAACAGGTACTTCTGTAGGTGCTCCTCTGATACTGGTGCTAATAGGACAACAGATAACTAATCCAGTTAGTCGGTTATAGGTTTCATGCGATAATATGAGTGTTGGGCGATATTTGCCAATTTCTTTGCCTTTTGTTGGTTCGAAATCAAGCCAGCAAATATCTCCACGTTTAGGAACAAACATCAGTAATTGAGTTCCTTGTGATTCGGAGCTGCCAGTTCATCAGCATGCGCAGTGTAAGCGGATAAGCCATTTAATAAATCAGACTCGGTTAACCGTTTCTTGACGGCTTTTTGAATAACTAATCCTTCTTCACTGATGTTAATGTTTACGATATCACCCGCTTCAAGATTAGGTATCGTTTTCAGATTTCCCGATAATCGTAGAGCAATACTGTTTCCCCATTTTTGCAAAACTGCTTGAGTGCGCATATCTATGCCTCCATAAATGTTTCTTCATGTCTAGTAAGTATACATTATAACCGTATGAGTATCTACTAAGTAGATACAAAAGAAAGCCATTATCTAGGGTATCAGATTTGTTTAGTGTGGAGTAAAAAAGGAGCGAAAAGCTCCCTTCAAGTGTTTATCGGACTACGTACCAGTTTGGTTTTTCATTGAGATACTGAACAGTACCCTCTCTTTCGGATTTTTTTAGGGCGCTGTAAGCAGCTCTCATACGTTCCGCTTTTTTAGCTACCGCTTTTTCGAGTTCAAGCTTTTCTTTTTCAGCTTGTTCGTTATATATGTATGACATAACCCCTCCCGTTTGGATCTAACTTATCTATTATGGTAAAGCCGTTTTGTGTCACAAATCGATATATATACCGCTTATAGACCCTGTTTAGTCGCTCATCTGCGGCTAGTAAAATGTATCCACTAGGGCTGACCGCATTATAGTGCTCATTAATCAGCCTTTCAACTGCGTACATAATCCCTATCATCTGATTATGGTTATTTGTAGGACACCTCTCAAATAGCGTGTTGTTATCTAAATTGTTTTTTGCATCAAATGAGACTTCGAAAAAATTGTTTAAATCGAAGCTGTAATTTTCAGGTAAAAAGACAGAAGAATCTCCCTTTGAAATAATCTCCATTATAATCAGGGTATATTCCACGCCAGACACCTCAAAATCTGAGATATGTGCTTCACCATATCCCAAGTTTTCTATTTTAAATGGCATAGATTTTCCTAAAATTTCAACGTATTGAAACTTTATATTCCAATATTCTTCAATCAATTGATTTCAGCACAGTATAATACAGAATCTCTTGTTCAAACTTAACGTGAAAGATAAATGCGTGCGGCGCCGCAAAAAAAGAGGTTACAAAGTCAGTTAGCGATATCTGTTAGTCAGAAGTAACAGATATCGTTTTAACTTTATGTTTATTCATTGAAATTGCGGTAGATAATCACGGTTTATTGTTAATACGTCATTCAACAGTGGTGAAGCAATGTCTACATCGGCAACCAGTGGGTTGGTGATCAGTGCCAATAGTGCGGCGTGGCGGTCGCCATGAACTGCTGCTTTGATCGTTAAGCGTTCATAGGTTTTTATCTGTTGCGTCAAAGGATACATACTGTCAGGCAGGCGGCCGAATGTTAGCGGGTGGGCGCCTTCTGCATTAATAATACAATTGGTTTCGATGACGGCATCGTCCGGTAAACCCCGAATAGCGCCGTGGTTTGTGGTATTGACCACCAATTGGCTATCGAGATTGTTATGAATGGCGCAAATCAGATCCAGTGCAACCTCAGAATAGAATGCGCCACCGCGGAAACTGAGTTGCTCTGGCTTGTGATCAAGTTCTGGATCAGCATACAGTTCAAATAGTTCCTGTTCTACTTTCATGACCTGTTCTGCCCGAGTGCCTTGTGCGACAGCGGCTTCGTGCTCTTCCTGTAACATATTGCGGGTTTGGTAGAAGTAGCGGTGATAAGGGCAAGGGATTGCGCCTAGTGCTTTAAGTAGTGGCGGAGGCCAGGGGGCCTCTTGAATATTATTCATGGTTAAGACTGCACCATTGCATAGCATATCAAGTACCTGTTGAGTTTTATCCTGACCTGCAACCAGTACTTGATGTACCCAGACCATATGATTCAGCCCGGCAAAGTGTAACTGCACATCTTGATAAGGGCGTTGTAGCATATTAGCTATCATGTGATGCATTGTGACTGGGACATTACATAGGCCGATAATTTTTGCTTTGCTATAGCGGGAAATTGCTTCGGTGACAATCCCGGCTGGATTGGTGAAGTTAATAATCCATGCGTCCGGTGCAAGTTGTTCAACTTTATGGGCAATATCCAGCAAAATGGGGATGGTGCGTAATGCTTTGGCAAAGCCGCCTACGCCGGTAGTTTCCTGACCGATCAAGCCATATTTTAGCCCCAGACGTTCGTCCGCAGCGCGAGCCGGAAGCTGGCCGACACGTAATTGAGTTAAAATAAAATTAGCCCCGCGAATGGCGTTATCTGGTGTGAAATGGACGCTGACAATAACGTGTTCCATGCCATGACGAGCTAACATACGGCGAGTAAGCGCGGCGATAATTTCTACTTTCTGTTTTCCACTGTCAATGTCAACTAATGCCAGTTCAGATAGTGGAATGTTTTTTTGGTGTTGAATAAGCCCTTCGACTAATTCAGGTGTGTAGCTGCTACCGCCGCCAATAACGGCTATTTTGATTCGTTTCATACCTTTTCCTCTTATGATGGTATTCGGCGATAGAGTTCAATCATATCGCTGGCAAGATCTTGAATAACCATTGCGTTCATTAAATGATCTTGCGCATGGACAGTGATGAGATTGACAGGTAATTTACCGCAGCCTTCATCCAATCCGATGAGGGTGGTTTGAATCGTGTGTGCTTCTTTAATTGCCTGTTGGGATTCAGCCATCAGTATTTGTGCTGTCTGAAAGTCACTGTTTCTGGCATGTTGTAATGCCATTAGGGCGTGACTGCGCGCACTTCCGGCATGAACCAATAGCTCTACAATAATTTTTTCTAAATCAACAAATTGTTCTAAATCCATGTGTAAATCCTCCGAAAATTAGGGTTGGGATCGAGTTTCTACACCGGTGGATGCTGTGTTTTCTCGCTGTTTATTTTCTTCGTTGACCAACTGTTTTTCATAAATTTTGAAGAAGGGATACCAGATAAAGAGGTCGATTATCATTAGTATGAACACGAGCACTGCCGCACGATAATCCCAGGCAGCGGAAATCATTGCGCCGAATGGCGCTGGCGTAGTCCAGGGGGAAAGGGCGACCATTTTATGCACTAGGCCAAGATGCAGAGTGCTGTAGGACAATACTGCATTGACCAATGGCACAACCAGTAGTGGAATGAATAAGGTTGGATTCATCACAATCGGTGAGCCAAATAACAGTGGTTCGTTAATATTGAATATGGACGGAACCACGCTCAGTTTTCCGATAGTACGCAAATGTATAGAACGGCTGCGCAGATAAAGGAACGCCAGAACCAGCGTAGAGCCAGAGCCGCCAATACAGATATAAAACGACCAGTAAGGGTCAGTAAAAATTTGTGTTGTAGCAGTACCTTGAGCCATTAATGTTGCATTGGCAGCAATATTTGCCATAAAAATAGGGGCCATCAAGCCAGTGACAATGTTGGCGCCATGAATACCGGCAAACCACAGTAGGTTAGCAATGAGTAGCGCCAATATAATGGCGGGCAGAGTATCACCGATGGAAATGAGTGGATGGAACATCTGCATTATTGCTGCGGGAATAAGTAGATTGAATTCACTCTGTAATAGCAAGCTGGCAGGATAAACTGTCAACAAGATACCTATGACTGGGTACAGAAGTTCAAAAGAACGGGCAATTGCTGGCGGCACTTGTGTTGGCATTCGGATGGTGATGTTATATTTTTTTAGTAAACGTGTTAGTTCAACTGACCAGATAGCGCAAATTAATGCGGTAAATACACCCGTGCCACCGAGGAAATCGAGAGCTATTTTGTTTTCTATCTGTGGTGCTGCTGCTAGCAAAAACGCCATTAGTGACAGTAAAGCAGAAGTTAGTCCGTCCAGACCGTAGGATTTAGATAAACTGTAGGCGGTGCCGACCGAAACAAAGACACTCATTAATCCCATAGTCATAAAGTAAGGCATAGTGATGGTGCCCCAGTGAGTTTTGGCAAAGGACAACCAAGCTTGGCCGAATGAGGATGCAGTCTGTAAATCGAAGGGTGGGTTTGCCACAATTAACATCATGCTGCCGATGATCAAAAATGGCATGGCTGAGATAAAGCCGTCACGTATTGCAATGATATGCCGTTGGTTACCGATTCGCCCGGCAATCGGGATAATATAGCTTTCTAAGACGCGCGTAAAAGAGGTATAGAGACTCATGGGAGGACTCCGAGTGGTGGTGAAATTGCTTATTCCAATAGGCTTAATGCTTTATCGAGAACCTTATCACCACGAAGAGAGCCATAATCCATCATGTCAATAACGTCGATTGGCTTACCGAGTGGTTTGGCGATAGCGGAAAGATGGGTTAATTGATATCTCACCTGTGGGCCGAGTAAAACAACGTCAGCATCGGCTATCTGGTGTTCTAATTCAGCCGTGGGGGCAGCTTTGATCTCAATGTCCAATGCCCGTTTTATCACTTCTGCTTGCATACGTTGTACCAACATGCTGGTGGACATACCGGCCGCGCAACACAATAGGATTTTTTTCATTGCTAAGTCTCCAGTTTGTTATACCGTTTCTTATGAGATAAGTGGTTGGTGAAAGCTTTCACTTTTTATTAAGACTAGCAATTTATGTTAAATATGTTGCGATTTTGTTCGCATATTAATCAAGAATAGTTTAAGGAATAGGGATAGAATGTGATCTTCGTTTGTATTGTACCTAGGTAGTGTACATAGCGTGAAAATGTCAAATTATATAGGGCGTTGCAGCGAGATTTTTCACTTATGGAATAAGAGTGAGTGTTTGGATACAGTAAATATTGGCAACTAGTGATGAAGCAATGCTAAAGTTAATTCCTGAAGTAGATTTCGATATCAAACTTAACATGACAGAGAAAAATGCAGAACACACTCAGGCTTTCATTGAACGCGGAGTGAAAGACTTTTCTTTGCCTGGATTTGTTACTCCACATGGTTACCGCTTACTGACATCTGTTTCTGGCAATCAATATAGATTGGTGACTGATGCAGATATGCCGGGGACGGTTTACGCGGTAAAGCTCGAATTTATGGAATTACTTGTTCTGTAATGGAATATAGCCCGCGGTTCCTCGTCAGACCTGCCGCGGGCTAGCTAAAGTAAACACGAAATACAGATCCTTAATAATCTTAATAAATCCGAGTATTTTGGGCAAAATGTGGATCACTTTGCTGCTAGTTAAATTGGTTTTCTAATGGATTCAGGCGAACTGCATCATTCAAATAATCAGGTGAAAAATGAGCGTAAATCATGGTTTGCACAATTGAAGCGTGCCCTAGAATTTTTTGCAGAGTTAATATGTTGCCCCCATTCATCATAAAATGGCTTGCGAATGTGTGTCGTAGCACGTGTGTTGCCTGCCCCCGCGGTAGATTTGGAATCATTGATTTAAGTAATAGTCGTACATATGTATAATTGACGTCGGGAAATAATTGTCGGTTTTTATGTTGCAGAATTTCATCATAAAGTGATTTAGAGATGGGAACTGTTCTGTTTTTCCCATTCTTTGTGTCTATGAAAGTAACTTTGTGCTTTATTACCGCTTCCCTAGTCAGGCGTGCTGCTTCATTCCACCGTGCCCCGGTAGCTAAGCACAATCTTGCAACCTTTAAGTTGTCACCATCGAGCGCGGACAGAAAAGCCTCAATCTGTTCCCGGCTGAGAAAAGCCATCTCAGCTTGGCTTTTCTTTAGCTGTTCAATTCCTTTTAATGGATGGATACCATGATATTTGTCCAATTTGATTAACGTCGTGAAAACCCCACTGAGCAACATTTGCTTTTTGTTGATCGTTGCTGGCTTTATACCCGCCAGTAGCTTCTCTGACCTGTAGTCTGCAAATGTGCTTTTCGTCATTTTCAGTACTGGGGGGTTTCCCATATCATGTGCCATATTCAGCAAATTCTGTTTAGATTCTTCACCTGTTTTTAATGATTGCCCTTTGTGCATCCACCACAGCTCAATTAACTCAATGAGAGTCCGGCGATCCGCTGCCTTATTTAACCAACCTTTATCGTGTTGGGTAGCAATCACCCATCGCTCATATTGTTGCGCTTCGGACTTTGTACTAAAACGCTTGCGAATACGTTTGCCCTTACGTCCTTGCGGACGAACGTCAACAAGGTACTGCCCGCTATCTAATTTTGATACACTCATAATCAGTACCAACTAATGAGGGCGCGGCTAAGTTTATATGGCGTGCCCTCAATGCGTGTATATTTTATATACGGTTAACCAACTTTCTGGTCGCTTTGGTTGTCGGATATGCCGTCGTCTCGCCCATCAGAGGAGAGAATAGGGGATATCTGCCCCGCCGCTTTTGACGTCTTATCTGTCATTAGCCATAACGCGTATCTTTCAAATCTGGGGTGATGAGTGACTTTATCAATAATTGATAAGCCAGCCTCTCTATGCCCCGTTTCATAATTTCTTACAGTACTCAAACCTAATCCTAATTCTTTTGCAAATGCGACTTGTGTTAGTCCCTCTGCTTTTCTGATTAGTTTAAGTTTTTCTGCATAGCTGCTTGACAAAGTTCCCACTTGATCCATTGATTGATAATCACCATCAAAAATATTTTCATTAATGAGTTACTTAATTTATAAGCTAAGGGAAACGTTCAGCGCAAATCCCACCACGCCCCCAACGTATGTATATGTTATATATAGTTAACCAGCCTTCTGGCCGCTTTGGTTGTTGTATGTGTCGTCGTCTCGCCCATCAGGGGAGAGAGCGGGGGATATCTGCCCCGCCATTTCTAAAGTTTTATTACTCATTAGCCACATCGTGTATTTTTCAAATCTGGGATGATTAGTGACTTTACCAATAGTTGATAAACCAGGATCTTTATGTCCCGTTTCATAATTTTTTACAGTACTCAAGCCCAATCCCAATTCTTTTGCAAATGCGACTTGCGTTAGCCCCTCGGCTTTTCTAATGAGTTTAAGTTTTTCTGCATAACTGCTTGACAAGGTTCCCATGTGGAGACTATCCTCATATTGCGGCCTCCCATAGGAGACCTTTGAAGTACGGCGAAGTCCGGCTAAATCCGAACGAAACTCAGATAAAGATTTGGGAAGAATAAACTATGTCAGTTAAAAGACCTAAGCCTCTCGTGATAAAAATGCCCGATTGCCCTGTTGTTTTCTGTCTGCCATACCCAAAGCTAACGCTTTCAGCATATGCAGAGGTTACAGGTCAAACGGTCAGAACCGTCCAACAACAAGCCAATGAGCAAAAATTGATACTGACAAAGAAAAAGAAAGGCAGAGAACGTGAAGTAAATATGGTTTATGAATTCCTTGAAGCTTATGAAGAAGCTCAAGAAGCACTCCGCATGAAGTTTTAAAAATAGCTGAGGTGATTAATGATGAATCACACAAATCTCGTTTTAAAACATGTTAGCAATCATACAGAGAGTTACGGTGCTTTTGCAATTCGCCGATTGCCGAAAAACAAAATCAATACAACGACTCGCTATCAAGTCAGTGATGGTGAGTACTCTTACGGCAAGTTTGACTCAAAAGAACAGGCAATGGGCCAAGTCAGACAATTATATAGGAGCCGAGAACATGCAACGTCTAGCAACTGATTCTGGATTACCAAATTTAAAATTATTATCCCCAATTGAGCGTGCTGATTTTCATTTAACAATCGTGCGCCGAATAACAGATGTCCTGCAATATGCGGGAGACGAAACTCCGTTGTCTCTTTCAGACGTGATAGCAATCTTTGAATCATTCATGAAGATTAGCACCGGTGAAAATTATGAACTGAGATTATTAAATAGAGGATTAAACGATGTCACAAAATAAAAAACACGTGCACGCTGAATTAATGATGCAATATGCACAAGACGCTCTGAAAACCGACGAGCCCTGGCTGATGTGGGAACGGCTTTACACTAAAGCAATCGGCTGGGAACAATGTCCACACAATCCGGGATGGAACCCAGAATTTAAATATCGTCATAAACCCGAAATAATCACTGTCGGTTCTGTGAGTTTTCCAAAGCCAATAAGTGAAGCTCCTGCGCTCGACACTTTATGTTATGTTGTTGCTATACGCAGTAATATTAATATTCACCGTATTACTTGGCATAACGGTTCGCCGATGTTTAGCAATTTCTTAAAGCAAGGGCTTATTCATTTAACGGAAGATGCCGCTCAGCAACACTTAGAAGCGTTAATTAAGATAAATAGGGGGGAATTCTAATGAACTCACTCGAAAAGATGGCTCATAAATATAAATTAACTGGCGAAGATTTTCGCGCACCCAAACTGACTGACGGATTATTATATCCGCTCGTCATGTTGTATGTTGCGTCGGCGATTATCTTCTTACTGAAATAAAACTTTCCTGCATTCTTATACGGGGGAAGCATGGCAAATACAGAAGCATTTCGCTTTGCTGAAATAGCGATGGGAAACCGGGCTGATGCACTTAATCAGTTATCAGCAATACGATATCAACACTTTAGAGGAAATGAAAAAGAGTTAGGCGAGTTTATTTCACTCATGCGTGATAAATGGGAGTGGCCCGACAGCTTCGCATTTAACAAGCGCGTTCTGACAGCTATTTTCAATCTCGCTGATATTCCTGAATCCCGACACAATATTAGCTTTAATGAATTCACTCCTGATGAGAAGAAATCATTAGTACGAACAATTAATCACTTGAAAGTGGTGGCTAGCATATTTCCAGAGCGATTATCTATGCCCCGTTAATTGATGCTTAATTTAATGGCGTAAACCCGCCTGGCCTTTTATTACCTAAATAAAGGAAAGTGAAAATGAGAAATATCGAAAAGAGAAAAATAAAAATAGGTGGCAAAGTTGAAGACAATACTTTGCTTGAATTGCTTAACGACGCACGCGCAGACGAAAGGCAATGCTGCGCAGCTCGCTTTTCAGCACGTCTTGCAAAACTCTCAACGCACATTCTTAAGCATAAGCTTGATTATGCTAATGCTTCTCTGTTGTTAACCGACGAAGCGCGTGAAATCGAGCGTCAAGCAGGGGAGTGGCATTATGTCTGATTCTATTGATGTTGCTGAAAAACATATTGCTGCAACTTTAGAGCGCCAAATCAAAGCTGTTACTGGCCGCCACATTAGTGTTTCAGCTTTTGAGTGTGAAGACTGCGGTAATTCTATCTCAGAAGAACGCCGAAAGGCTGTAACCGGAGTCACTCGCTGTATGACATGCCAGTCAATTCTTGAGCTTAAGAATAAACACTACGCAGGTGGGTGCTGATGAGCGCAGCTTATTACAACGAGATAGATCCATTTGCCGCGCAGTGGCTGCGTAATCTGATTGCAGCAGGACATATTGCCACCGGTATTGTTGATGAACGGAGTACTGAAGATGTCACGCCAAATGATTTGCAAGGATTTACACAATGCCACTTCTTTGCCGGGATCGGCGTCTGGTCTTATGCATTGCGCCGCGCTGGATGGCCGGACGACAAACCCGTCTGGACAGGCTCTTGCCCTTGCCAGCCTTTCAGCGAAGCAGGCAAGAAAAAAGGATTTGCTGACGAGCGGCACCTCTGGCCAGCCTTTTTTCATCTCATCAGCCAGTGCAGACCTGGCGTCATCTTTGGTGAACAAGTTGCAAGTAAAAACGGCCTTGCTTGGTTCGACATTGTACAGGCTGACTTGGAAACAGAGAATTACGCCAGCGCAGCGGTCGATCTCTGCGCTGCGAGCGTCGGCGCGGCGCACATCAGACAACGGCTGTTTTTCTGCGCTACCGACGCCAATGGCACGCGATTACCGTGGGCGTATGAGCATGAAAAACCTAGAGAAGCGGAAATTACATCGGCGTGGAGTGAATTTACAAGAATTCATGCAACGGCAGATTGGAAGACCTGGTTATCTCAATCCGGAAATCCCGCGCTTGTTGATGGGACTGCCGGCAGAGTGGGACGAACACGCGCCTACGGCAATGCGATTTGTGCGCCCGTCGCGCAAGTATTTATAAGATCATATATAGAGTGTTACTCAAATGAATAAAACCATTCTGAAATGGGCGGGCAGTAAAGCCCGCATCATGGATAAATTACATTTACCAGCCGGGCGGCGGCTGGTAGAACCTTTCGCAGGTTCATGCGCTGTCATGATGAATACGGATTATGACGAGTATTTAATTGCTGATATCAATTCAGATCTGATTAATATGTATCAGCAAATTAAAAATGATGTTGAATTATTTATAGAATTATCACGAGATTTTTTTAAGTTCTATAATAATGAGCATGGCTTTTATCTGCTAAGAGACAAATTTAACTCAGCGTTGCCAGAATGCCGTTCCCCACTTATTCGCGCTGTCTGGTTTTTATATCTGAATCGTCATTGTTTTAATGGCTTGTGTCGATACAACAAAAGTGGTCATTTCAATGTCCCATTTGGTAAATATAAATCTGTGTATTTCCCGGAAGATGAAATTCGTGCTTTTGCTGAAAAAGCGCAGCGAGCAACGTTTATTTGTGCTGACTGGAGAGAGACATTGCAGCTTGTTAAAGCTGATGATGTTGTATATTGCGATCCGCCCTATCTTGGTAAATTCACCAATTATCACAGTAATCATTTCAGCTTTAGTGAACAGCATAAACTGACGAATGCATTAATCACATTACATAACGAATCGGGTAATCCTATTGTTGTATCAAACAGTATGGAAGCAAAAGGTATTTATAAAGATTTTGATATTACAGAAATTACAGCTCAACGTTCTATTGCAGCGTCAAGCAATAGCAGAAAGCCCGCGGCAGAAATTATTGCCAGTCTGTTGGCGGGAGTGGACGCGTGAGTATGGAACTCCAAGAATGGGCGTTTCCGTGGAATGAACCCCGCCCGGCGATAGCGTCACCTTATCTTGATGATACTGATACTTTGTTATCAAAGGGTGAAATGACGTCCGAACATCCGCATGTAAAAAAATATCTCACCCGCTTGATAGAGCGGGATTTACTGCATAGCCAGGTCTTAACGCCTGCGCAACAGGAATCCCGCCGCCGATTTGCTTTACAAGAGAAACAAGCTTATGAAGAAAGCCGGAGCTCGTGGCAAGAAACTGCCGCGGGCGTTGAGTCTTACTTGAACGAACAGCCGCATTTTATTAAATCGTATTTTCAGAAAAAAATAATCTGGTTACGGAAAAATCGCGGTACAAAACACAGCAATGCATTTTTACTGGGAACAGTTAAGAGTGCATTGCTGCGTTTAGATGCGGTCAGAGAAAAACAGGGCGTCAAACCTTACTGTGAGCTGGCTGCTTATTATCAGGGCGTTTTCCGCCATCTTGCCGAAATGAATAAGCGCCGGATTAAATCGCTGGCGAATGAAATTGCGGCACGCGTCAATGAGATGTTTTGTACTGAGACCGAAGACGAAAACGGCGATACCGCAGAGATATCTCATGATGACTTCTTGTTGATATATTACAATATTGCCGCAGAAGTCTATTCTTTGCATATTATCCCGCCGCGACTGTCTCCATTTTCTGCAATGGCAAGAATGATTGATGCGACGTGGTGGGAACGTCAACTCTGGCGTCTGCGCTGTGACTGGCGAGAAAGTCAGTTACGCGCCGCAAATCAGGTGAATAAAAAGGCCCATCCCTACTTAAGTTACGAAGCCGTATCAGACTGGCAGGAACAGCGTCGCCGCAATACCGAGTTCTTTAAAGCGCACGATTTGGTTGATGAAGCCGGTAACGTGGTTTCGTTAGAAAGCATGGTTTATGCCAGTATCAGTAATCCGGTTTTGCGCCGGCACGAATTGATGACAAGAATGCAAGGCATTGAGTTTGTCGCGCAAGAGCGTGGCGACGTCGGCGTTTTTTATACCATCACTTGCCCATCAAAGTATCACGCCAATAATCACAGCGGGCACGCTAACCCCAAATGGAATCATTCAACACCGGTTCAGGCACAACGCTATTTACGCAAAGTGTGGGCTAACATTGGCTCAAAACTCGATCGCGACGGATTGCGAATTTATGGCTTCCGGGTTGTTGAGCCGCATCATGACAGTACCCCGCATTGGCATTTATTGCTGTTTATGCGCCCGAATGAGCGTAAAGCTATTACGGATATTATGCGTAGCTATGCGATCAAAGAAGACCGGCAAGAACTGGGTAAGCGAACAGGTGCCCGGTTTACGGCCAAAAAACTCGATCCAAAAAAAGGCAGTGCCACTGCTTACGTGGCTAAGTACATTTCGAAAAATATCGATGGTTACGCGCTTGATGGCGAGCGTGATAAAGAAACTGGCAAGCCACTAAAAGAGACGGCTAAATTCGCGATGGCTTGGGCGTCACGTTATCGCATTCGTCAGTATCAAGCTATTGGTACGCCGCCAGTTACTGTCTGGCGTGAACTGAGAAAACTCAGCAATCAATTGACGTCAGTATTAAAAATTTCGGGCGAGTTTAAGCGCGGGCAAGCGCTGTTAAGCGATCCGATGATGGATGCTGTTACTGCCGCAGCCGATGCGGGGTGTTTCGCTACTTACATTATGAAGCAGGGCGGCGTACTAATTCCGCGCAAAGATTACGCAGTTCATCTTGCGTATCAGCAAAATGATGAACCTAACGCTTATGGCGAAACCGTCGATAAGATTTACGGTATTTATTCCCCCCGGCTGGGCGAAGATTCCCGGGTTTGCACCCGTCTTACAAAATGGAAAATTGTCTCTAAGAAAACTAACTCCAGCTCTAACAACTCTGATGCTGAATCCGTGGGTTTGTCTTTTGGGTCTTTGTCTTTTAGCGGCCCCGCCGCCCCTTGGAGTTCTGTCAATAACTCTCCGGTAGTTCAAAATTCAAGCAAAATTAAGAGAGAAATTGACAGACATTACGACGAGCTATTGGTGAATGAGTTTCATCAAAACTACCCGATGATGCCTTTTGATGAAAAAGTGAAACGGATTTATGAGTCGGCATCGCTCAATAACATCGAAATGGACGATTTTTTAGCCCGCTCATTACTTGATGGAGGAAATATTATCGTCAATGACGAACATTATTGCTTATCTATGTTTGGTTATTTGCAGAAAGAAACCAAACAACATAGAAAAAGCGTAAAAACAATCATGAACAGGTTAAATGATAGATTGGGTAACACTATCAATCTTAACGATATTTTTCATGATCCAAAGATGCATTACTCTGTCATGTTAAAAAACATTGGCCGTGATGCGTTGTTGTAAACTACTTACATAATGATGAGGTAAAAATGAAAGATTTAATGATTCACTTAGAAACACTGGGAACGGGTCCCGACGCGGTAATCGTATCAATCGGTGCTGTATTTTTTGAACCAGCCAAAGTCGAATTCGGTTTTGGTCATACATTTTATGCGGTTGTTAATCTTGCGAGTGCAATGAATACTGGCGGAAAAATCGACGCGCATTCTATAAAATGGTGGTTGAGTCAACCCAAACACGTGAGATCTGAAATTAAACGGGGAACGTCTCATATTGCCACTGTTTTACGTGAACTCAGCGATTTTGTCTGTGAAGATGAAGCATACTTACGAGTGCGAGTATGGGGTAACGCCGGGTTTGATAATGTTATTCTTCGCTCTGCCTATGAACGTTGTAATATTCCGGCATTCTGGCGTAACTATGACGACAGAGATGTAAGAACGATTATCGATGTGGGCGAATTAATGGGGATTGACTTAAAGAAAGAGGCATCACTGATAAATACTCTTTACGTTAGGGTTGGGCGGTTTAGTCTTCATAACAATGGATTAGATAATGCCATTGAACAGGCTAAGTTTGTGTCTGTTGTTTATCAAAAATTAACAGCGGGAAAAGATAATGACTGACCATTCAAAAACCCAAGCTATAAGTAGCGTTCTGTCAGAAATGACAAAGCAGGATGAACTCTGGGGCGCTGACCGCGATCATGACCCGTTCGTATGGGCTTCAATTTTGGGCGAGGAAATAGGCGAGTTTAACCAGGCTATTCTTCATGATCAGTTTGGTGGCGGTCACGCAGGAACGGCAAGAGATGAAGCGGTACAGATTGCCGCCGTCGCGCTGCAAATTATTGAGTATTACGACCGTAAAAATTGACCAAATAGCCCGTTTATACGGGCTGTTTTTTGCATTAAATGACGAATAAGTTATGCTTAAAGAAGCAAGGACGTTAACTGGCTAAAATGAACTTAACTGTCTTGTTGTTGTCTAACGTCATATAAGCTCTGTTGAGTTGTGTACATAGGTGTATGATTTATTTGAAAATAGGAGGTAACTATTATGTCATTTGCATTAGATCCGACCGAACGCCTCGCCCGGGTTCTGAAAGAAAATAAGAGAAAATTTGCGGTAAGTAAAGATGGCTATGTCTCTATCGACTTGAATAATAAAGAAGTGATTTCTGAGATAAAACAACGGTTTGAAAAGTTTGAAGAAATGGAACACAGTTTTGTACAGGGAAGTAAATGAACACAATACTTATCGCAATCATACTTATTAGTGGTTACATTTACGTCAATTTATCATTATCAACAAGGTATAAATATAAGCGTTCCGAGGGTTGGGACGCTTATTTTTTTGTCGCTACGTGGGGTGTTGTGTTTGTTTTTGGGGCCTGGTTCCTCTGTTCACTTCTGAGCGCAGCAGGTTTGTTTCGCTGGCTGATCAATTCAATGCTGCATTGGAAAGCCGATGTTTTCCAACAATTTTTCCCGATTTCTTTCGAAAAAGACAGTAATCATCTTAAGGAGTTAAAGGTTACGGTCTGGGGATTGGTATCGATTGGCCTTGCAAGTCTCTTCGGATATCTGAGCAAGCGTAAAACAGAAAAAGGTGATCGTCGGTTCGACGCGTTGGCTCGCGCCGTGGGGAACAACCCTGTTGAAAATATGTTGATGGAAGCTTCTGTCAGGCAATTTCCGGTTATTGTCACTTTAAGTTCAAGAAAATTCTATGTCGGGATTGTATCATGTCCGGCTTTTGAACATGGCGATTGTCATCATATAGAGTTGTTGCCACTATGGAGCGGTTATCGTGATAAAGACACATTAACGATCAACATAACAACTAACTATCGTCGCCATTATATTGAGAGTATCGGCGGGCTTGCGTTAAGTGATTTTCGAACGCTTATCGATAAAAGTGTAATAGAATCAATATCTTTTTTTGATCCTCACACTTACTCTATTTTTAAACAGCACGAAGAATATGACAAGCAAGCATGTAAATCACTCGATCACAACTTTCAGCCGCGAAAATAGTCACCGCATAGCATAAATAGAGAGATAAATTAGGTTGCAGTCGCAGCCTTTTATTTTCTTGATTACCTCTTAATATTCTTAAATTTATCTCACAAATTCCTTGCACAAATCTGCATAATTTTGCACAATAACCACCACGCCAGTAATTCCCTCCCACGCCAGACCCGGCAAGACTTCATCCACTCCGCACAATTGCACAAAAACGCCCCCTTTTTGCGTGCGGGCGAGGCGGGGGAGCAAGCGCGAGCCAAGAGGGGTATTAGCAGGTTACTTTGGTGATCTCGGTAATCGCGAAATAGGCCGCTGATACCGCGTCAGAGCCGCACAGAGATGCGGATGTCATAACGTTCAAGGCGGGGACGGAAAAGAAAGAAAATGAACACAGCGCGATTGAGTGACGATTAAATGCGTTGTGTCCGTGGAAAGGTTGGTTTGGTAGTTATTTGTTGCTGTTCAACGCATCAAGCAAAGCGTAGCGATTGAATTGCACAACGGCTTCACCCGCCCAATCATTGACTGACTTCAAGCTTTCAATAATGGGGCTAAGTTCGTTGATAGAAAAAACTTTCGCCGCTTTCTCAATATCCCCGAAGTTACCCCCACTCGTGGGAACAATCCCCATCAATTGCGGCGGTACGCGGTGCATAGCTAGCATGTCGTCGCGGGTGGCTTCTTTAACGTTAGTAAATTCATCTTTGGCGCTGATTTGGCTGAATGGTAGGATTTGCAATCCGTCTTTTTTCCCGTTAGCTGCATAGACAAACAGGTTCTTGAATGCGCCCTCTCGCCGCGATTTTTGCAACGCGGTTTTCAGATTGTCTACGCCTCTGGGATCAGCCAGTGCATCGGTCAGATAGACAATAACGCCGGCATGACTGCCGTTTTCGTAATAGTTCATTCTGAATGCGGTTGCCGAGCGGTTGAGGTTTGCCGAGAGAAGACCGGCCAGGTACTCGGGTAAACCGTAAATTTCTTGATGAATGTCGGGGTTCATCAGATGAAAAATACTGCCCGCCTTGAATTCAAATTCTTGTAGCCAGCTTTGTACGAACCAGTATTTGTCGATTTCTTCTCCCCGTCGTGTGTACTTTGCTGGCGTGTGCTTGAGCTTTAACAGTCCGCCAACTCGATTCATTCGCTTTTCAAGATAGGCATTACCAAATACCAAATAATCCAGTACATAGGCGGCCATGTCCTGTCGTGACAATAACGGGTGAGGTTTAAAGCAGCTCATGATCACATTACGTTTAAAAAATAGGGGCGACTGATGGTAAACCGCCGCCGAAAATGCGCGTGCCAGCCCATAAAAATCAATGGGGGTTTCATACCAGCGGCCATTTTTGGCGCATTCCATGCAATCAAGCAGATCCCAACCGGATGTCATTGGCGTGGGCGTATCAAAAGTAAATGCCGCGCACTGTGCCGCGTCGTCGCTAATGGTATTCGTTACTTCGGGTAGATATGTGTGCATGATTAAAACTCCGTTACAAAAGACTCATTAGTGCCTGCGTCGCTGGATATGGGTTCCCCGTACAGAACATTCATCACAGCCCAAGCAATGTCACCATGATCAATGCCGCGTGTGCGGTCGGCGTCATAAGTCACAACACCGCCCTGTGTAATTATTTTCTTAATAGACATAAACGAAGTAGCGACTTGTTTCATGCCGGCATCGTATTCAAATCGGCCGGAACGGATTAGCATTTGTGCTTTCATCACCAGAAGACGTTTAAGCGGCGCGGAATATTTCAATAGGGTTGCTGCCGGGAACCATTTACAAACCAGTTCATGCACGGCTTCGCCGGTACCGCCGGTACCGTCTATCGTGATCCCTTGCACGTTATAGCGCTCAGTGAGTTTGCGAATTTCTTCGGCTTGCTTCTCAAAAGCCATACCGCGGCATTGCAGCGCTTCAATGACTCGCCATTTACCGCCACTGATAGCAGGCGGTGACATCACAACCAGTCCTAAGCCGTCACCGTTACCCCCGGTACCGGTCGGATCCGCGCCGATATAGACGGGTTTGCGTCCTAGCGGCCGCAGCGCATAGGGTTTCCAGTCCGGCCAGACATTATCGTTGTAACCGTCAACACCGCATTTAATCACTTCGTTATAGTCAAAAGCTCGTTCACCCGATTTAACAAAAATGCAGCGGTAAAGATTATCAAAATCCCCAGGGTTGTTTTCACTCTCGATTTCTTCTAAATCAACAAGATTCAGACCTGCCGCGATAGCGTCATGAATAGTCACGATCTGTCGCCAAATGTTATCCCCGCACAATACACCATGTTGTAATGTGGCATGACTGGTATCAATAACAACTTGTTTCTTGCCGGGGCGGGCTTTATTAAAAAAGTCCCCTGTCCAGAACGGATATCCCTCGTGTTCCTCGCTGGACGGTACCGAAAAATAAGTTCGTCTTAATCCTATGTGGGTTGCCATTCCCGCTGCAACTTTGCGCAGGTTCATAAAATTGCTGACCCAAAAGAATTCATCGAAATAGAGATCGCCGGTATAGGATTGCGCATTAGCAGCCGATGTACCGAGAAAATAGAGTGTTGCCCCGTTTGACAAAATAATCTCGTCACCGCCTTTGAGCTCAACACCGACTTGCCGCGCGGCAACACGGATAAATTTCTTGAACTGATATGCCTGCGCCCGGCTGGCAGACAAAAAAATCTGATTATTGCCGGTTTCCAGCGCGGTGATCAGCGCTTCACGGGCAAAATACCACGTGGCCCCAATTTGCCGCGATTTTAATATCATGCGGTTGCGGCGGTCTTTCTGTTTGTACCAGCGTTTTTGATACTCAAACAGGGATTCATAGACCAATGCCCGCAATTCAACGATTTGTTCATCACTAAAGTGATTTTTCGGGGTTTTTGCTTTTTTCTTCCCTTCTTTTTTGGCTTCAGCGCGATCGAAACGTTCCAACTGGCGATAAAGAAAATCCAGCGTCTTGAAGTCATGCGGTGTCAGGGTTTCTTTCGCCTGTAATCGTAATATTTTTACGTGAAGCTCGCCGTTGACGCGCTCGATGGGGTTGGCTTCATCCCATTTATCGCGCCGCCGCCAGGAGTAAATCGTGTTCGCACTGACGCCCAGCTGTTTTGCTATTTGCGAAACGCTGTAGGCTTGCCAGTACAGGCTTTTGGCTTCATATCGAGGATCATGTTCTGTCGTCATCATGCCGCCACTTTCCCACAGCCCGCGCGTGCGCCGCTATGACTCCCGCCTGTCACAGTGCCACGACACGGCGAAAGCTTTGAGTCAAAAAGCCGTGGCTGCGAACATAGCACCATCAAAAGTCAGAGGTCTTGTTGGAGAAGTGACTATGCCAAAAACCATTAAATTAACGGTCTGCACGGAGGGAATGACGCTCAATGGCTTTGCCGTCACCCGCGAACAGATCCAACAAATGGCGGATAACTATAACCCCCGTCTGTATGCGGCACGTTTGAATCTGGAACACGTGAAAAGCCTGTATCCAGACAGCCTGTTTCGTCATTATGCCCTCGTCAAGTCAGCCGGTGCTTATGAAATCAAAGACGGTCCGCTACAGGGCAAGCTGGCGCTAGAAGTCACTGTGGAGTTGGACGAAGAGAAAGACGCGGCGGTGTTCAAGCTGAACCAGACCGGACAGAAGATCTTTTCCAGCATTGAATTTTACTCGTGCTTTCCTCAGACCCAGAGTGCTTATCTGACCGGGATTGCGTTGACCGATACGCCTGCCGCCGTGGGCACAGAGCTGATTAAATTAAGCGTTCAGGAACGTGGGTTACCAAGTAGCGATGACCGTTATTTGTCTGCTTCATTAGAAACCGCCGTCGAACTGATTGAAGGCGTAGAACAAAGCAATGCCGCCGATAAATCCATCGGTGAGAAGTTTGTGCTGTCCGTGAAAAAAGCACTGGGGCTGCGCCGCGATCATAACAACGCGGAATTAAACACCTTGCGGGAGATGGTGCAATTAACCGCTGAAAAATGCGGTGAAGCCCTTAATCAAGTGCAAAAGTTGTCCCAACTGGAAGTGCTATACACCAGTCAGTCGGAAAAAATCACTGCGCTTGAAAATGAACTCTCTACGCTGAAAAACCAACTCAGCCAGCAGGATAATTCATCAACACATCGACCACTGGCAAATGGTTCAACCCAAGTGTTAGCCGATTATTAATTGCTTACAGGAATTTTATCTATGTCACTCAGTAACGAAGGACGTCAACAATATCTGTCCTACCTTGATCAACAAGGCAAATTAAACGGCGTCAGGCGCGAAGGGGATAGCATTCAATTAACTGTGACCCCCGCTGTTCAGCAGCGCCTTGAAAAAGCCAAAATGGAAGCCAGCCCCTTTTTGAAAGAAATCAATTCTATCGGCGTAACCGAGCAAGAAGGGGAAAAAATCGGCGTGGGTATCAACCGCACCATTGCTAGCCGTAATACATCAACCACGGAACGCCGTGAGCCAGTCAGTGTCCATGATTTAAAGGCTAACCGCTATCGTTGTGAGCAAATTAACTTTGATACCTTTGTCGGCTATACGCAGATTGATGCATGGAATGACCACCCGCAATTTCAGCAACTGATTAGCCAGCAGATTGTCCAGCAGGAAGCCAATGACCGTCTAATGATTGGTTTTAATGGCACGTCGTGCGCCCTGAAATCCGACCGTGCAAAAAACCCGCTGTTGCAAGATGTCAATATCGGCTGGTTACAGCACATGCGCGACAACGCCCCGCAGCGTGTGATGAAAGGCATTACTATTACCCGTCGTGATGAGGACGGGAAAATCATTAAGAAAGGCGACTACGGCAACTATGACGCCGCTGTTTATGACGCGGTGACTTCTTTGCTTGATCCGTGGCATCAGAACGCCCCCGGTTTGCTCGCTATCACCGGTTCACGCCTGACGACCCAGAAAAATTTCAAGATCCTGAACCAGCACAGCCAAAACAGCCCGAACATGGAGCTACTGGCGGGTAATGAGTTGATGAAGCTTAGTACGCTGGGTGGTCTGCCGACGATGAGAGTCCCTTTCTTTCCTGACGGTACTATTTGGATCACCACCTTTAAAAACCTGTCGCTCTATTGGCAGAAAGGGAAATACAACCGCTATATCAAAAACGAGCCGGAATACAACCGCATAGCAACCTATGCGCAAAGCAATGACGGTTATGTTATTGAAGACTATGGCCTGAGTTGTCTGATCGAGGGGATTTCGTTGGCAAGCGCAGAAAGCGGCGGCGAAGAATAAGTCACAGTATCCGGTGCCGTCATCATTCGGCACTGGCACGAGGGGGAATGATGCTGACACCGGCACAACAACATTGGCAACAGGTTATGGCTTCACGCCGTGGCGATGAAATTATGTCATCAGAAGCGCTGACTGCATATGAACAGATATTACACCGCCTGCGCATTGATCAGTCACGGTTATCTGTCCTGCAAGGCACAGAGCGAAAAATTGACTACAAACGCGAAGTCATTGCGCATTATGACAGTTGGATTAACGGAGTATTAGACGCTGACACCGGTCAGGCCGACGAGGTACTCATTCACGTAATGATTTGGGACATGGACATTGGTAATTACGCGCGGGCACTGACGCTGGCCGAGTATGTCATTCGCCATAACCTGCCCTTGCCCGATCACTATCGCCGTACAGTGGGACCATTATTAGTAGATGAGATTTGCGATAAAGCACTAACGATTTTTTCAGCGTGTAGCGAGTCCGTTGAGCCTGTCCCTCTCGCAATACTGGAGCGACTCGCTGAATTGGTTGAGCCGCTGGACATGCCCAGCCAAGTTAGAGCCAAGCTATTTAAAACAGTGGCGTATACCTTGCGCCTCAGTGAGCGGCGGGCAGACAAAGAACGCGCATTATCTCTTATGCAGCAAGCATTGTTATTGTTTGCCAATATCGGGGTGAAAAAAGATATCGAAACGCTGACGAGAGAATTAAAAAAAACCGCTGATGACTCGGCTTCGCCGGATAACGCAGTAGCTGAGCCCCCAAAGACGAAACCCGCAGCGACTGGAAAAAAAACGACCAAGACAAAAACAACAGCGGCGAAGAATAAATCTTCACGTTAACTGAATGCACCCCGCGTGCCAGGCGGCACGGTGATCAGACCGGTTTTTAAACTCAGTCCGTTTTGCCGTTCACCGCCGTTTCTTTCAGCAGGTGAATTATGAGCTTAGTAGCAGCCAAACAACCTCATCCTATCGATACTCATGCCGATATCAATGACAAAGTCACTTCTGGTACATTCTGGCCGGAGATAACGTTATCTGATTTGCGCAATTCGATGCGCCTGAACGGCGCAGTGACAACTGAGCGATTGATACACATCACTGTTGAAGCGGTGTTATATGTCAATCAATTGCTGTCTGCGTGGCAACAAGAGCAGGAAGAAAACGGCTTTGCTTCACTCGTTTCGGTTCCTTCTCCTGCTATCAACGACACTACGGCGTATGTTTTTCGCTACCGCCACGCGGTTTACAGCTTCACTAAAGCTTTGCTGATTGAAAATTATCGCGACATTGACACAACACGCGACGGAGAAAAACACGCCGAGGCGTTGAGCACACAAATTGATGATCTGCGACGGGATGGACAAAATGCCCTCCGCGATGTGCTCGGTAAAAATCGCATGATAGCGGAGTTGGTTTGATGGAAGTGCAGGCGCTACAGGGGGATACCGTTGATCTATTGTGTCAACGTTATTACGGACGTACGCAAGGTGTTGTTGAAGCTGTGTTAAGCGCTAATAACGATATTTGCAACACGACGCTGTTGCGCCCCGGCCAGCTTGTTATCTTGCCAGATTTCGCACCACAGGCACAGGATAGCATTGTTCAATTGTGGGATTAAATTAAGACACTAGGCTGTACAACTAGGGAGCCTGTGACAAAAGGATGATACATGAAAAATCAGCCTGACATTTTTTTTCAGTTATGGGAGTGGCTGTTATCAGTTAGAGAGCAGGGTATAGGTGCCGCGCTGGCCGCCGCAATGGCGTATCTCAGAGGTCGCTATAACGGCGGTAAATTCTGGACAACGATTATGGACGCCATTATGTGTGCCATGATTGCATGGTTTATTCGTGATGTGCTGGATTTCTTTGGTATGAGCACGGATTTGGCTTACATCGGCAGCGTCATTATTGGTTATCTTGGTACCGACTTTTTCGGTCAGTTAATGCGCGGAACGTTAAATAATAAAGCGGGGATAAAAAATGAATATGAGTCGAGGCATCCGAAATCATAACCCTGGCAATATCCGTTGGGGCCTTCCTTGGCAAGGTTTGGTACTGGGATCGCAACGTACTGATAAATCTTTTTGTCAGTTTAGTAGCCCTGAATATGGTATTCGGGCCATGATTAAAATTATTCAGAATTACAATCGCAAATATGGAATTAATACAGTCAGCGGCATTATTTCTCGTTGGGCACCCTCTAATGAAAATAATACCGATGCCTATATTAACCACGTATGTAACGGCACGGAATTGACTCGCGATCAGGTTGTTGATGTATTTAATAAAGAATTTATGACAAAGCTTATTAAGTCCATTATTACCATGGAAAATGGTAGTCAACCTTATAGCGATTCGGTCATTGATAAAGCCTTTTCCCTTTTGTAGGGCGATATTATGAAGTTTAATTCTCATGGTTATACGGTGATTGCGCTGGCGCTTGTCTGTCTTATTGCTTATCACTATCGAAGTCAATATACAGACCAGCTTAATACAAGCCTCAGGCTGCAAAACGAGTTGCTGGAACAACAGAATGAAATTGTTAATCAGCAGGAGAAAATAAAGCACCTGTCTGAACTGGATAATCAGAATATAAAGGAACTTGCTCGTGCGAAATCTGAAATTGATGTGCTTCGCAACGATGTTACCGCTGGTCGTCGCCGGTTGCGCGTCGCGGCCACCTGTCATCAAGGCAAAGCCGGTTCCTCCGGCAGCGTGGGCCATGCAGACACCCCACGACTTAACCCATCAACTGAACAAGATTATTTCGATTTCCGAAGAATGATTGTTGAGAACGAACAACAAATAAAATATTTGCAGGACTACATTAAAACCCAGTGCCAATAACGGGGGAAATATGCTGAAAACAAAGCTGATGAGAGACATTATCACAAAACACAATCCCTTTTTTGTTCAAAATCCAGACCGGCTGGAAGTGTATGTAACTGAGGGAAATCTGATAGCAACTGGCACGACTTCACCGTCATTTTTGTATCAATATAAATTGCATGTGCTAGCACTTGATTACCCGGCATCACTCGATAGCCTCAGTATCCCGGTGCTTGAATGGGCGCGTCGGCATCAACCTGACCTGTTATTTAATCCTGATCAGCGTACAGACGGCATTAAATTTGACGCGGATATTTTAAGTGATGGTACCGCAGATATTTTATTTGTATTGCGAACAACTGAACGCGTCATTGTTCATGCAGAAAACGGGCAATTGACAACACACCATCTTGATGAGCCTCCTTATCCTTCTAGTCCCGATCCTTGGGGGGTATTGGCGGGGACGTACAGCAATGACGGAAAATAATTCACTGTTCATTACGCTTGATAATGAACTGCAAAGATTAATCAGTACAACAAAACCAGTATATCGCCGCAGGCTAGCTAACAAACTGGCAAAAGCGATTCGTGCTGACCAACAGAAACGCATTCGCAGTCAAAAAAATGTGGATGGCACCCCTTATGAGCCTCGCCGCCGTCGCGTATTGCGCTCACAAAAAGGCATTAAATTTTTGTACCAAGGAGATGTACGCACGTTGAAAAATTGGCGGGCAACCCGTGGTCGGCGGGGGCGTATGATTACCGGCTTTGATGAAGAACGTAACGCGGTGCGCTCATTTTATCGCAGCGGCATAGAGCGTTATCTGGAAATCAATCACAGTGAAGTGAAAAAAACATCAAATCGCCGCGATCCGATGTTCCGGCGATTGAGAACCGCCCGTTTTCTTAAGTCCAGCGCATCATCATCAGCCGCTGTTGTTGGCTTCCAGGGACGAGCCGCTGTTGTTGCTCGTCAGCATCAATATGGTTTGGAGGGCAGTATTAACGCTCTTGCGGAGGTGCGTTATCCGCAGCGCCAATTATTGGGCCTCACACCCCATGATCGGTTGCAATTGATTGAACTGATTTATCATGACTTAGTAGGACAATTATGACATTAGCCGAATTGCACCGACTGTTAACAAATATTATCCGCGTCGGTTTAGTCACAGACATTGATCTTGTCGGTCATCGTTGCCGTGTGCAAACCGGCGGCTTAAAAACCGACTGGTTGTGTTGGTTGACACTGCGAGCAGGTCGTTCCCGAAATTGGTGGGCACCCAGTATTGGCGAACAGGTTTTATTGCTGTCTGTAGGGGGAGAATTGACAACCGCCTTTGTATTACCGGCCGTTTATTCTGATCAATTTCCGGCACCGTTGGTTTCTGCCGACGCTGTTCATATCGCTTTCCCTGATGGGGCAGTAATGGAATATGAACCGGCGTCCAGTGCCTTAAAAGTAACCGGTATTAAAACCGCAACGGTGAATGCGTCTGAATCAGTCAGTGTAACCGCACCAAAAATCACTTGCATCGCGAGCAGTAATATCACGCTTGATACACCAGAAGTCATTTGCACCAATTTACTGACAACAGCCAGCTTGGTAGTGCAAAAAGGCGGGAAAATGGCGGGCAATATTGAACATAGCGGCGGGCAATTCAGCTCAAACGGGGTGATCGTGGATTCACATAAGCACACCGGCGTTAAATCAGGCGGTGATACATCGGGGGGCCCCGCATAATGAAATTTTTGGGTATGAATAAGCAAACCGGCCGCAACATGACTGATATTGAACACGTTCGCCAAAGCATCACCGATATTTTGATGACCGCTATCGGCGCTCGCGTTATGCGCCGTGAGTACGGTTCATTGCTGCCCGCACTGATTGATCAGCCGCAAAATCCGGCCTTGCGTTTAAAAATCATGAGCGCATGTTATCTGGCTATTTTGCGCTGGGAACCCCGTGTACGACTGACAGCGATTACATTTCAGCGTACAGAGGCGGGAGAAATGCACGTTGAAATAACCGGCGTTCATATTAATGGCAATGATTTAGCGATAGCTATTCCTGTGAGGTGAAACTATGCCAACTATTGACCTAAGCCAGTTGCCGCCACCTGATGTCGTCGAGCCACTGGATTATGAAAGCTTGTTGGCTGAACGTAAAGCCAGGCTGATATCTCTTTATCCCGAAGCGCAACGAGCTGCAATCACTCGTACGCTTGAGCTGGAATCTGAGCCAATTGTGAAATTATTACAGGAGAATGCTTATCGGGAATTGTTGCTACGTCAACGCGTGAATGAAGCCGCCCGCGCGGTAATGGTAGCCTATGCAACGGGTAGCGATTTAGATCAGTTGGGCGCAAATAATAATATCTCGCGATTAATATTACAGAATGCCGATGACAGTACTATCCCGTCAACTCCTGCGATCATGGAATCTGATAGAGATTTTAGGGTTCGTATCCCGCAGGCTTTTGAAGGGCTAAGTGTTGCCGGTCCTGTTGCGTCTTATGAATATCATGCCCGTAGCGCCGATGGCCGTGTTGCTGATGCATCGGCTATCAGTCCGTCACCGGCCAATGTCACTGTGACTATTATGTCGCGGGAAAATAATGGTGTTGCTTCACAAGATTTACTCAATAAAGTCGCAGCAGCACTGAATGACGAGAACGTTAGGCCCGTTGCTGACCGACTGGTCGTTCAATCAGCTAAAGTAGTTGAATATCAGATTGATGCCGTGCTTTATCTCTATCCTACGCCGGAGTCTGAGCCGATTCGCGTTGCTGCCGAGCAACAAATGAAACGCTATACAGAAACCCAACATCGGTTGGGGCGTGATATTCGCTTATCTGCCATCTATGCCGCTTTGCATGTCGAAGGTGTGCAACGCGTGGAATTGAAATCACCCACAAATGACGTCGTGTTAGATAAAACTCAAGTGTCATTTTGTACCGCCGCAAAACTAAGTGTTGGGGGTTCTGATGAATGACCGTCTATTGCCAACAGGCTCTACGGTTTTGGAAGTGGCCGCAGCTAAGGCATGCGCACAATTACAAGACGTGCCGGTACCACTTCGCCAGCTCTGGAATCCTGATACTTGCCCGGTGGAATTATTGCCTTATTTGGCGTGGGCGTGGTCCGTTGATCGTTGGGATGAAAACTGGCCGGTAACGACTAAGCGAGAGGTAATAAAAAACTCACTATTTTTGCACAAACATAAGGGCACTATTGGTGCTATCCGCCGTGTGGTGGAGCCGTTGGGCTATTTCATTCAAATAAAGGAATGGTGGCAAACCAATGATGCGCCCGGCACTTTCCGACTTGAAATCGGCGTTCGTGAGAGCGGGATTACCGCTGAAATATTTTCAGAGCTTGAGCGTTTAATCTCTGATGCTAAACCCGTAAGCCGTCACTTAATTGGTTTAGCTGTTAGTTTAGATATATCGGGTGTCATTCACTGCGCGGCAACAAGCTATATCGGCGATAGTCTGACAGTTTACCCCTATTTGCCAGAACTGATTGAAACCAAAGGTACCGCTCATGCGGGATCAGCGGTTCATTTGATTGATACGATGAGGATTTTATCATGAAATACTTTGCCATTTTAACTAAGTTGGGCGCGGCAAAGCTGGCGAATGCTGCCGCACTGGGTACCAAGATTAGTATTACTCATATGGCCGTGGGTGACGGTGGCGGCAAATTGCCGGAGCCTGACGCCAATCAGACAAAATTAGTTAATGAAAAGCGTCGCGCTGCAATTAATACATTAAGTGTTGACCCGGTGAACACCAACCAAATTATTGCTGAACAAATTATTCCCGAAAATGAGGGGGGTTGGTGGCTGCGTGAAATTGGCTTATTTGATAGCGAGGATAGCTTAATTGCAGTAGCAAATTGTCCAGAAACCTACAAACCACAATTACAAGAAGGTTCAGGTAGAACACAAACGGTGAGAATGATTCTAATTGTTAACAACACTGAATCAGTCACGTTAAAAGTTGATCCGTCTGTAGTATTGGCAACACGTGAGTATGTCGATAAAAACACGATTGAAGTGAAAGCTTACTGTGATAATGCGTTTAAAGCCCATCTTGCAGCTAGTGATCCGCATCCGCAATATTTATTAAAAAAAGATTTACCGCCTTTGCCTGATGCCTCATTGACTCAGAAAGGAGTTGTACTACTGAGTAGTGCAACAAATAGCGTAAGTGAAACCCTGGCTGCTACGCCAAAAGCCGTAAAAGCAGCTTATGATCTTGCAGCAAGTAAGCTTGCAAGCGTGCCCGACGCCTCATTAACCCAAAAAGGCATCACCCAACTCACAGACAAAACAGGTAACAGTAATACCCTTGCAGCCACTCAGAAGTTAGTTACTGATGTGAATGACAATGCTAATAGTAAGCTTGCCAAAAACCAAAACGGTGCCGACATCCCTAACAAAAGTGAGTTTGTGAAAAACCTCGGGTTGGTGGAAACCGTCAATTTATCTAAGAATGCGGTACCGAGCAGCCGGAAAATTAACGGCAAGGCGTTAACCGGGGATGTCAGTCTGAGTGCCGGGGATGTGGGGGCTGTTAACGGCCTCAATAATTTTTCAGATTTACCAAATAATAATTATGTCGGCATATTTCAAGCTGGGCTTGAAACCCAATGGGCAAAAGGGATCAATATAGGTTCAGAAAAAGGCGACATCGGACAAATCTACGTTGATAAAGACGGAAATCTTTATTCATATTTTCTAAAGGCAAGCTCAAAAGCGCGGCTTGGCGGAGTAGTCAATACTCACCCCGTTGGCTCTCCCATTCCGTATCCCCATCGCTACACACCACCCGGCTATCTAACATGCAACGGTCAAACGTTTGACAAATCCTTATACCCAAAGTTAGCGGAAGCCTACCCGGACGGCAAAGTACCTGATTTAAGAGGGGAGTTTATTCGAGGATGGGATGATAGCCGGGGGGTAGATCCGGGGCGAGTGTGTGGGTCGTGGCAAGCTGATAGAACAAAAAAAATACAGCTTGCGGAGGGTAACGCAGATAGTCGCTATATGTCACCCAATCAGGGGCCGGTGAATGGCTACAATTTCCCACTCGGTAGGGATGTGAAAGGTGGCGCCACTGATACATCAATTGCTAACAATACAGGCGGCAACGAAACCCGTCCCCGCAACGTCGCATTTAACTACATAGTGAGAGCAATATAATGACAGAACAGAAATACTCTTTAGAACATGAAAAAGCCGTATTGGGTAAAGATGGATTAGCTACTCAGGCCGGCTGGATAAAGGTTTATCACTCGAATCAAATAACGAGAGAATTTACCAACTCTGATATTGAGTACGTAATGCTCGGCGTCAGTCTGTCAGCCGGGGCTTATCCTGATGCTCCCGAACTGCCGAAATCTCCTGACGAAGCTGTCTGTCGTAGCGAAGACGGCAAGTGCTGGGAAATACTCCCCGACTATCGCGGAAAAATCGCTTACGACACGCTGACTCGTGACCCGATTGAAATTACTGAAATTGGGGAATTGCCGGAAACCCTGACCTTCAAGAAACCACCTACCGATTTCGACAAATGGGATGGTAAGGATTGGGTAGTTGATAAAGACTTACTCAAGTCTCATCAAATCAACGAAGCAAAACAGAAACAAGCAACACTGTTACAGCAAGCAAATGAAACAATCTCCTTGCTACAAGACTCTGTTGACTTAGAAGTCGCTACAGACTCAGAGAAAGAAGCTCTGTTGGAATGGAGAAAATACAGAGTATTGCTGACTCGTGTAGATGTGAATCAAGCGCCGAATGTTGAGTGGCCGGAAGTGCCGAAGTAATAAAAAACAGGGCCGTGAGGCCCTTGTTCGTGTTCAAGATATGGAGATGAGAGATGTCAATGCGTCGTTTTTTTATTGCTGCAAGCAGTATTATGAATATCATGCCAGCCACTAATTACAAAAAACTTATATCATCGAAAAGTGATAAAGAGAAAATCAGCAATGATATTGCTGCGATATCTCAAGATACTATTAATGTTTTAAATAAAAATACAATCAACAAGCGTAAATTATTTAACAATATTAAGTAGGTCATCAGCAGTAATATTGCTTAAGCCTTCTCGAATATCTTCACTGACTTTTTTCAGTGATAAAGTAAATTCAATTTTTCGGGCTTTACCATCTGAGAAAAATTCAGTGCGGGTTTCATTCAGGCTTTCAATCACAAACATGCCATAGATCATGCCTGTCCCTTCAATCAGCGGCCATGCCCTGCCCGCGTACGCCAGCGTGCGCAGGGCTTCAAGAGAAATATCACCGCCAGTCACTTCGGGGTACAGCACTCCATCTAACGTAATACTGTCTTCACCGGCACCGATATACTGCCACTTTGCCGATTTTCCGACACGATCATTTTTCACATGCCGCCAGGCCATTTCGCGACTGAGCGACTGATAGGGCGTGGTATTCAGCATAAAAACAAACATGCCATAAATCATCATCATAAAATTAATCTCCGTCAGTCAAACGAGAACGCCGACGAGTATTAGTTTCTCGCATCAGTTCACTTATCTTTTCTTTTACTAAGTCACCCAGCGCTTTGCTATCACGCATATCAATACCGTAGAAGTTCAGCTCAAAAGTGTAATTGTCACTCGCTCTTTGCCGCTCATTTCTGTTTCCGTTCAGATCAATCGGTACAGGAATACCTGCAAATGCTGGCTGTACAGGTTCGGGCAGTACAGCACTGGCAAGCCCGATCGCAGAATCTTTGAGTCGAGATAACAATGAGGCGCGTGGGACATTCAACTGGGGCTCACGATACGCGCCATCTATCGCCGTTACTGCCGGGTAATTCTTAAAGACAATCTCGCCCAGTTTATTAGCATCAGCTAGTGACGTGGATGTGGTACCTGGCGACGATGTATTTGCGGCTCCACCACTTGATGAATTTTTATTATTCTTTTTATCCCCTTTAGGAGTATAAACTTGTGTGCCATATGCAGGTATGTTGCTATCACCTGTCGTAGCAGTGTCCTGCTTAAGTTTTTTCTTTTCCGCAGCACTGGCGGCGGCTTTGACTTTATTAATAACGCCTTTTGTTTTATCTCCTAGTGCCGGGAGAATACTACTTGCCCAGCTCGGCACGACGAGTTGTTTGACTTTTTCACCCATTTCATCAAGTTTCTTAGATGTGCTGTCTGAGACTTTGACGGGTTTGTTGTTCATGGCTTCGGCAGCTTCAGCGGCGGCTTTTGTAGCGTCAGGAATTGCGCCTAATTTTTCCAGTATAAAGCCTAGGCCCTTTGCTACCGCGGTGATGGGTAACATGAGGGCGCTGATTGCAGCACCCACAATTTCCCCAAATGTTTTTCCAGCCTCAGTGCACGCTTTCAAATCTTCTGATGTGGTATTGACGGGTTCAAATAGCTTTGTGAACCAGTCCCACACTTTTTTAACCGCACTGGCAATGCCATCAAAAATGGGGGCGAGGGGCTTAAATGCTTCTTTAATGGGCGCTAACCCTTTCATCAGCCCCTCAAAAAAGCCGCTAAAAAACGCTTTAATGGGTTCCCAATATTTCCAGATTAATATCGCAGCGCCGACAACAGCAGCAATCAAGAGACCGAGCGGGCTGAGTAACAGTGAAAACCCGCTCATCAGTGCCCTAATCGCCACTGTTCCGCCGCTCCGCAATGCGCCGAACACCGAAGAAACCGAGTTCTTTAACCCGTTGAACAGCGTAGACATCGTAGCCGCTGGCTGTGTGAATGCCATTGCGATCCCACGCCCCGCCGCCGATGCGCCGCCAGATAATGCCTTAAACCCATTTGCTCCGCTTGTTGCGAGTTGACTGCCAAGGCGACTTAGCGCCGCACTGCTATTTTTGAAAATAGGCCCCCAGCCTTTAACGCTTCTGCTTACGCCGCCCAGTGACGGTAATAGTCCCTTCAAGCCGCCCGTTAATCTGCCGACTGACGGAATTAACTTGCCGATCCCGCCGCCACCCGTCAGCATAAATAGACTGAGTTTCATCGCAGCTAAGGGCACGATAACGGCAGCGGCCGCTAGCGCCAGCGCACCCAGCGCACCGACCAGCGTCACGATAACCAACGTGCCAACCATCAGTGCATAGGTTAAGTTGGGATGAGTTTTCATCCAGTCGCCGACGCGAGCAATAACCTTTGTTAGCCCTTGTGCCAGTTTTCGGAACGGAGAGTCAACGCTCTCTTCCATTTGTATCCCCAAATCTTCCCATGCTGATTTTAATTGCTTGAGATCACCTTTCAGATTATCGATTTTGACTTTTGCAACTTTTTCGGCTTCACCCTTCGAATTTTCGTTGGCTTTTTTCTGTTCGTCATATTTACCGTTTTGGGTACCTTCTAACACGGCCCCCATCCCGACCATAGCCTCCTCGCCAAAAATATCTTTTTTGATGCGGATTTGGCTGGCTTGATCATATTTGCGGAGTTTTTGCGCCACCTCTTTTAGGATATCGCCCATGTCCCGCAGCTTGCCATTGGCTCCGCTGACTTTAATCCCCATTGCCTTCATAGCATCCGCGCCTGCGCCGACTGGCGCAACAAGGCGCGATAATCCCCCGCGCAAAGCCGTACCTGCCATCGAGCCGCGCATGCCATTCGCGGCCATCATTGCGGCCATTGCCGCCATACTTTCTAGACTAACACCCAGGTCGGCAGCCACTGGCCCGGCATAGGTCATCGCTTCGCCAAGTTGCCGTAAATCAGTATTGCTACGGGTAAAAGTCGCAGTCAGAACGTCAGACACCCGGTCCATCTGATCAGCATTGAGTTTGAACTGGGTCAGCACGTTTGAGCCAATATCAGCCGCTTCACCCAGATCAACATCCCCGGCTAATGCCATGTTTAGCACGCCCGGTAATGCTGCTTTAATAGATTCGGGGGTAAAACCCGCCATCGCTAAAAATTTCTGACCCGCCGCGGCATCAGTTGCCGTAAATGCTGTACTGGCTCCCAGCGCTCTGGCTTGTTCTCTGAGCATCTTAAGGCGAGGATCATTCTTATCAAGACGGGTTAGTGCTTGAACGCCCGACATGCCTTCATCGAAATCCAGACCGGGCGCCATAATGCGAGATGACGCATACAAAAAGCCCGCGCTGCCCGCAGTTGCAGCAGCCCCCGCCGTGGCAAGCTTCCCGCTCACTTCCTTAGCTTTGCTATAGCTACTCTGAGCGCGTGTAACGGCATTTAACCGCCGTTGTTGTTCGGCTAATTGTTGATTGTAAATTTCAGTGCGACGGGTAATTTGAGCGGTAACATTATCACTCTGACGAATAGAAATATTATGCCTATCCATCTGTTCACCCACGGCCTGCAATTTCTGCTTTTCTTTAGCCAAGGTGCGGCCATAGCGATCCCGTTCCTGTCTTGCTGCAAGCAGGATTTTACGCTGTTCTTCGGTTTGCTCCCTGAATTTTGGAAATTGCGCCGCTAGCTCTTTAACTTTGGCTTTTTCCTTGTCGTAAGCCTCTGTGTTTTTTTTAATAGAATCGCTTAAGCGGTCAAACGTTTTTGCCTGACTGGCTAAGTTTTTAATGTCGCCTGATGTGGATTTGATTTGAGACGCCAGCGCCGCCGCTGCACGTGATGCAGCGGAAACGGGGCCAGAAAGTTTATTAGCGGCGCTCAGTGATACCCGAATATTCAGATTACGATCTGTCATGAATCACTTCCATTGCGTGCCGCCGCCCGCTCATGCCATTTCAGCAATTCAGGCACGGTCATAACGTCATATTCAGACGGGGCCCAGTGAAAAACCGTCGCGATATCCGCGATAATTTCGTCGGTTTCGACAAGCGGACAGGGAATTATTTTTCGTCCTGTGCTTGTGTCGTATCGACTTCCGAGCTCGGCGCTAAAAAATCAGCAACACCGCTCGCCAGTTGCGTGAAATCCTGAATACCCATGCTATTAATCTCTGCTTCTGTCAAACGCGGCTGCGTTACGCGTGGTAACAGAGTGATAAGCGAGTTCACATCACTGGTCATCACGTCATACAATTTTAGTCCGCGCAACGCACCGACTTGCTTCATCGTGTCAGTGATAACAACCTCTGTAATTTTTTCCCCGTTGTGACGTTCTAATGGCTCTGAAAGGGTAATTGTTTTTGACATGGTTCAATCTCCTGCAATTGGCTATGTAATGACGGCCATTGATTTTAAGTAGATGAGTAGATTAATGGCCGATATTGGCCCGGTGTTGTTCAAGTAAGTCTTTGCCGTCGACTTTCCAAACCAAGTTCAACATGTCGACTTCAAACACTTCACTATTATCAATAGTGACTTTGCAATACGTGTTTTTCAGCGTGTATTTATGCTGAGTGTTGTCACCGGCTTTTGCAGAACCCCAGTCCAGTTCTGTAAAACGGCCGCGTGTCTGAATTTCACACGCGATAGTTTGCCCGGTGGCGTCATCGTAATAAGAACCCGCGAAGCGCAATTGCAGACTGTCAAGCGTGCCGCCCCATGTTTTCAATAATGCCGCTTCAATGCCACCCATCGTCACATCCATATCAAGGGCCCCGCCATCCATGCCAACGAGTACGGCAACAGATCCCGGCATCCCGGCCCCTTGATAATCCTCAGTTTTTAATGACAATTTCGGCGTAGTAACTTCTTCAACTTGCCCCAAATAAGTTTGACCGTTGATATACGTATCAAACATGAATAACTTTTTTGGCATACCCATTGTGTATTCCTCTTAATTAACCCAACTGGTTAAAGACGGCAAAATATTCGTCAGTGAAAGTTTGCGTTAATTGCAGATTTTCTAATGGCGGTACCGGCGTATATTTATAACGAATATGCGCTTTACCATCCCGTAAGCTTTCTTTCGGATTGTCTGCCGGGTCATACCAGCATTCAAAACCCAATAGCTTCCCTTCTGTGACAAGCTGTACCCCTTTCCTGTTGATTCCATCGATCACGTCTTTGATGAGAGAGGGTGTTAGCGTTTTATCAATATAAGAGAAATGGGCTTCGGCAATCATATCTGCCAAGATCTGCGCCGTCCGGGTGTAGACTTCAAAAAAGTAGGTTTCACTGTCACAAGTACGATTACCCCAAAAACGGAAACCATCTCTTTTAATCAGTGTGGTTATGCCCTTGCTATTGAGATCGTTAGCGTCAGTATCTGCGCCTTGGAGTGTCCACCAAATATCTGCGGAAATACCGACAACGCCATTAACGGCCACGTTTGACAGGGACTTATGCCAGCCTTGATCTGCATCAATACGTGCCCTCAGTCCTAGGGCAAACGCCGTAGCCGGAATAGTTTCATTTTTTCCTGACTGGCTGTTGTAAGTAATGAAGTCGGGATAAATCACCATCAGTTCACGCTGATTGAAGTTTTCGCGATACTTCTTCACGTCAGCAAGCGTCTTATTGCCATTTGCGCCGATATATGCAAATGCTCGCAACTTCTCAGCAAATATCGCTAGTTGAGCCGCGACGGGCTGCGTATCAAGTCCGGGAGCCGCTAGAATCCGTGGATGTTCACCTACGTTTGATTCCGCTGTTAATAGCGCATACAGGCCGGTATAACGTCCATCAGCTCCAACACCACCAATAACAAGCTGATCTTGTGTTTTGGCATCTTCGCCTGACTTTTGTTTCGCTGCGTCAGCAACACGAATAACAATCACTTTCGGGCTGCACTGATCAGAAATGGCTTTCAAGGTGGTGTATAACGTCCCGGTTTTTCCGGCTTTACCAATCACACTGTTAATACGCGTTACCAAGGTTGGCGTGTCTAGCGGAAACAGGGCAGGATCGGCGTCATCCGCAGTGCAAACGACACCGATGATAGATGTATCAATATCCCGGATTAGCGTACTGAGTTTTGTGGTTTCTGTAACAGATACGCCGTGGTGAAAAGCGGCCATGATTTTTACTCTCATGATTGAACATGTTGCTATAGTGATAGCTCGGCAACAGAAAATCATGTTGTGCTGCGTGTCGTGGAACCGCGACAACGCCCGCCAATTGTCTACGCGCACGCGTGCGGCAATGATGAACTGAAATAAATCGGACTGAGTAAGCAATGAGTTTTCTTGATAATTTAATGGCGAGTGAATACATCAAGCAACCGGCCTTTGATCTGATGATTGGCGGCCAACAAATCACCACGCTGAATGACCGACTGATTTCACTCTCATTGACTGATAATCGGGGTTTTGAAGCGGATACGCTTGAGCTTGTGATTGACGATTCAGACGGTAAAGTCGCATTACCGCCACGCGGTGTCGAGATTTCTGTTGCAATTGGCTGGCAGGGGGAGCCGCTGATACACAAGGGCTTTTTCACTGTCGATGAAATTAGTCACGGTGGCCCACCTGACCAGTTAACTGTGACTGCCAGGTCCGCAGACTTTAGACAAGAATTCAATGTCAAACGAGAATATAGCTGGCACGATATCACCGTTGCAAAAGTCGTGAGCGCCATTGCCGGTCGATACAATTTAAAGCCCGGCGTCAGTCGTCAGTTGATGAATATTGAAATTGATCACGCCGACCAGACCAATGAAAGCGATATTAGTTTTTTGAGCCGGATGGCGGAAATGCTCGGTGCCATTGCAACAATCAAAAACGGCATGTTGCTGTTCATTGTGCCCGGTCAGGGCGTTTCACGCAGTGGCAAGCCGCTGCCTGTTATTACAATCAAACGTGAATCTGGCGATAAGCATAATTTTAGCCTGGCCGATAGAGATGCCTACACCGGTGTTAAAGCATTTTGGTTGGATTTGAATTTTGGTAAAAAACCCGCAACAACGATGAAGCGTAAAAGTCAGTCTGACAAATCCACAAAAACCAAGGCAACAGCATCAAGTAAAAAAGAGGGCGATTATTTAGAGGGTGCCGAAGGAAATGTGTATGTGATGCGCCAGACATTCAAAACAGAACGTATAGCCCGCCGTGCTGCCGCGGCGAAATGGGCCGCTTTGCAACGAGGAGCCGCCGAATTTAGCATTACTCTCGCAAGAGGCCGCCCGGATCTTTATCCCGATCTGTATGCTCAGGTGATGGGCTTTAAAACTGTCATTGATTCATCAGGGTGGGTAATCACGAGGGTGGTGCATAATATTGGTGACAGTGGCTATACAACTTCACTTGAACTTGAATTAAAAATTAAGAATACAGAAATGAGCGCGGGTGACGAAAATAGCAAAAATAATAACAAGTCATGATATGCTTATATTAAGCAAACCCCTGATTAGAGGGCTATATCATGGCGTTTATATGTCCCCGCTGCAATGCTGTAGCAAAAACTCGCACAAGTGAAATGATGAGTGAAGAAACTCGTCGCAGCTATCATCAATGCCAAAATCTACTTTGTGGCTGTACATTTACAACAATCACAACAGTCGAACGCTATCTCTGTACACCCAATCAACAAGAATTGCCGCCCAATTTTAAATTACCAAAGATGGCATTTCCATCGAGTCATTACGGTGATGAGCAAATAGGGTTTGGATTCTGATTGAAAACGAATAAGCCCGAGACAGAAAACTGGGCTTATTCTTAGACTGACAAAGATTATCGATTCATGTGACCGTGAGTGTGAGATAAAATGATAAGATCAACATTATCATCTGTTGCTTTGCCGACGTCATCACATGATGAACGTGGATTTTCAAAAACATAGCCAATATAGTTATGTCTGTTCAGTACACGAATCTCTTTTGTATTTTTCAAGTATGAATTTTTGACACCCAGCCAGATTGGGCCACATACGCCCATCTTAATTACTGACTTATAAATGTCGCTTGTTACCTGACCTTCATCCATCGTTAGTGTAATGACATCTCCGCTATCACTGATTGATAGTGGTTGCCATGACCGCATTGATTTTTGTAAAACTGAGTAATTGGTTGATTGTGCAAAAACGCTGAATGATGTCAGTACAAGTAAAAATAGCGTGCAGATATATTTTTTCATTAAATCTATCCTCTGTTTGTAGTAGAAACCCATACGACAAAACGGGTTTCCGTGAACTTTTTATCTTACCTGAATTTGGATATTAAAAGCCCCGAAAATCAGGGCTATTTCTCGACATGTGGTCAATATCGGGACACAAAATAAATATAATCATTTTAATTCAATAGGTTAAGTTAAAAATAAATGAATTACTTGTTCCATCAAAAAAAACATGCACACAGATACTTGTGTGGCGTACAGTCCTTCCTCAACATGACGGGGCTGTGCGAGGTTTGCCACAAGAGTTTTTTAGATTTTTCCTTGAAAGATACTCCATTGTCGTGTCTGACAGTGAGCAAACGCTAGATGGACGTAGGTTTTGGGAGCGTATGATTGCTTGAGCTATCAGCATTAGTGGGTATCATGTGTATGTTTCTGATGGCACTAAAGAGGAACGTCCACTGAACCTGATTACCTCGTGGGATGACTTCTATGGAACCTGGGCTAATTATTGCTGGGGTCATGATAAGGATTATCACTATCATCGCCTTTTTATTATCAGTAAGGAGCTATTACATTGATCTCTGCTAAGAATGAATAAAACTCACTATCTGATGGCTTTTTCTTAAATAATATAGCTCTTAAATAACATAATTCTTAAATAACATAGGACTGAAAACTTAGATTTTTCCTGCTCTTACATGAGGAATATTTTATAGGAATTTGCGAGTCGTTCTGTGCTATGACGAGATATTATGCGCTTCTGGGACTGGAATGGATTTAACTTATTGAATCCTAAAAATAGTTTTTTTATTCTTTACCTATACAGTTCATTTACAACTATTTTCTGTGATAAACTTGTTGGCGTTTATTACCAGCTCTGTTTGAGGTGCTTCTGAACACACCATCGCAGCTTTCGTTACCTTTGTATCTTCCCGATGATGAAACTTTTGCCAGTTTCTTTCCGGGGGAAAATGCCACCCTGTTAGCTGCAATCAAATTGGCCATTAATCAGCCGCATGGCAGCTATATTTATTTTTGGTCCCGTGACAGTGGGGGCCGAAGTCATTTGTTGCATGCCGCCTGTGCTGAGTTGTCCCTGAAAGATGAAGCTGTGGGTTATGTTCCGCTGGATAAACGTGCCTATTTTATCCCTGAGGTGCTTGATGGCATGGAACACTTATCACTGGTTTGTATCGATAATATTGAGAGTATTGCTGGTGATGAAGAGTGGGAAATGGCGATTTTCAATCTTTATAATCGCATTCTGGAGATTGGCCGCACTTGTTTGCTTATTAGCGGCGATCGCCCACCTCGCCAGATTAATCTTAAGTTACCTGATTTGGCTTCTCGTCTGGATTGGGGGCAAATTTATAAATTACAACCGCTTTCCGATGATGAGAAATTACAAGCTTTGCAATTGCGAGCGAAGTTACGCGGCTTTGAATTGCCAGAAGATGTAGGTCGCTTTTTACTGAAAAGATTGGACAGAGAAATGCGGACTCTGTTTATGGCATTAAATCAGTTAGATCACGCTTCGATAGTGGCCCAGCGTAAGCTGACGATTCCATTTGTGAAAGATATTTTGCATCTTTGAAGATGATGATGGTGGTGTGACCATCATCATATCTATTCTTATCAATCAAGAAGTTCTTTTACTTTTTCCGGTGGGCGCCCAAGTTTAGCTTTATCACCGCAAACGACGATTGGGCGTTCAATCAGTTTAGGATTGGCAATCATCGCTTTCAGTAAATCATGCTGAGTGAGTTTTTCATCAGCCAGATTCAACTCCTTGTATAGATCTTCTTTCGTTCTCATCAATTGGCGTGCATCATGGAAACCAAGCTGTTCTAGCAGAACGGATAATTGCTCTACAGTGAGAGGAGCCTCCAGATAGAGAATAATCTGTGGTTTAATTCCCCGTTCTTCAATAAGAGCTAAAGTTTCACGGCTTTTGGAGCAGCGGGGATTATGATAGATCGTCACCTGTTGCATGAGAATTCCTTAACGTTTGTATTGACTGTAACGCTGTTGTAGCTGGCGTAATTGATCGATACGAGCATCATAACGTGCTTGATCGTAACTGCCTAATTTTACGAGTGCGCTGGCACTACTGAGATACTTGATGGCATTGTCAAATTGACCGCGAAGTGCCATTTCTTCAGCATATGCTGATAGTTCTTCATGGCGTTTGCCTTGTTTGGCGGCGGCTTCGGCCATCAGGCGCCAACCGTTTGGATCATCTGGGTTATTGAATGTATAGCGGTGGAGCAGCTTTAAAGCTTGTTGATATTGTTTTGCGTGAATAAGCGCATTAGCAAGATTAATTTGTAATACCAAATTGTCCTTTTGTTTTTGCAAGGCGTTCTGTAACCGGGTGATAGCTTGAGCAATTCGGTTCTGTTCAATGTCGATATCAGTCATTGTGTCAATAAACCAGACATTATCCGGTTGTTTTGCTAACAGTGGTTCCAAAATAGCCCGTGCCTCAGTGTATTTTTTATCTTGAGAAAGCAAGATTGCCCGGCCATAAGCGGCGGCAAGTTGCTCTTTAGCTGTGCCTCTACGGTAATTTTCTAAAATTTGCTCAAGATAGCCGCGTTGCTCTGTGCTGTACATGCCCATAACACGGATTCTGGCGAACAGAAAATCTTGAGATTGTGGAATGTTCTGGGCCGGATATTGATTAGCGCGGTTACGCGCATCAGCAAGGCGGCTGTCAGGTAACGGGTGAGTGAGTAACATTTCCGGTGGTTTAGAACTGTAACGGGTTTGATCTACCATGATTTGCATAAAAGCTGGCATACCTTGAGGATCAAAGCCAGCTTTACGTAGTGTCTGCATGCCAATACGATCAGCTTCTTGTTCATTGGATTGAGTAAAACTGATCATGCCTTGTTGTACACCGGCAAGAGTACCACTGAGGGCTGCCATCCCTGCTTGCGGGTTAGCCATTAGCAAAAGGATAGAACCCAACGTGCCTGCCCAGGCTAGCGGTGCTGTACGTTGTTGATCTTCCATCATTCGTGCCAGGTGGCGTTGAGTGACGTGAGAAATTTCGTGAGCCATTACGGAGGCAAGCTCGCTTTCATTACGGCTATAACGAAAAAGTGCGGCATGGAGTACCACATTTCCGCCAAAGAAAGCGTAAGCGTTGATATTCGGGTTATCAATCAGATAGAAATGGAAAGGCGTTTTAACCGAGTCAGCATGAGCCACTAACCTCTGTCCAATGGCATTAATATATTGTGTTAACAATGGGTCATAAATCAGCGGAGCGTTGTCACGCATCTGGCGAACGTAAAAATCTCCCATTGCTAGTTCCTGATTGATGCTCAGGACTGAACCTGCCGTGGTGCCGATATCCGGTAATGAATCTTCAATAGAGGCGCTGAGAACAGGGGGACTTGTGAGCAATAATGTATTGATTAATATTGCTGTCAGAGATTGATTAGACATTATTTTCATAAAACAAAAGTGCTCTCATTTGGCCATCGTCTTAGATAATGCGTGTATGATAAATAAGGGTACCTTAAAATTAATCAATTAGTACAATTTTTAAGAAAAATAGAAATATGAATATTGCTATCAAGGAGCCTGGTCAATGCTGGATATGATTATACAGTGGTATCGCCGTCGGTTTACTGATCCGCAAGTTATTGCGTTATTTGTCATCCTTTTAGCAGGGTTTTGCATTATTTATTTCTTACATGGCATTTTGGCGCCTTTGCTGGTAGCGATTGTTCTTGCCTACTTGCTGGAATGGCCAACGGCTAAACTTGAAAGGTTGGGATGTTCGCGCACAGTGGCTGTTTGTATTGTGCTGATTATTTTTTCCGGTATTAGTTTGTTGGTTATCTTTATTGTAGCGCCAACCGCATGGCAGCAGGGGATTAATCTGTTGTCAGATATACCCAATATGCTTAATCGGTTTAATGAATATGCCCAAACATTACCGGCCCGTTATCCGGTTTTGGTTGATGCTGGCATCATTGATGTGATGGCTGAAAATCTGCGTAGTAAGATTTCAACTGCCGGGGAATCTGTGGTGAAGTTTTCGGTGGCTTCATTGATTGGTTTATTAACGCTGGCTATCTATCTGATTCTTGTGCCGTTGATGGCCTTTTTCTTATTAAAAGATAAAACCCAGATGCTGCAAGCATTGCAACGGGTCCTGCCGCGTAACCGCATTTTGGCCGGACAGGTATGGCGCGAGGTGAATCAACAAATTACTAACTATATTCGGGGTAAAGTCACCGAGATGGCGATCGTCGGTATTTGTACCTATGCGGTGTTTGCCTTTCTTGGATTGGATTATTCATTGCTGCTTTCTGTTTTGGTCGGGCTATCAGTGTTAATTCCTTATGTGGGGGCGCTGATTGTCACGATTCCTGTTGTATTGGTCGCGCTATTTCAATGGGGAGTCGGGACAGATTTCTGGACCTTGATTATTGCTTATTTGGTCGTTCAGGGGCTGGATGGTAATTTGCTGGTGCCGATTTTATTCTCCGAAGCGGTGAACTTGCACCCTTTGGTAATCATTCTTTCTGTGATTACTTTTGGTGGTTTGTGGGGATTCTGGGGCGTATTTTTTGCTATTCCGCTGGCGACGCTGATTAAGGCGGTGATCCATGCATGGCCGGAAGAGATAGTTATAACAGAGGACGATGAAATAAAAGAGTAAATCTATTTTTAATGATACTGGTACCCGTATTAGAAGAAGCACGGGATGGGGATATCCCTCCCGTACTTGCCTTTGGCATCTTGAGCTGTTAAATGAGCGTGATTAAATTTTGAAGCATTTTCTATTTAAGGATGCTGTTTCAGATAATCCACCACGACTTGGTGGTGATCACTGGTCTTAAATTTATCAAAAACGTGCTCAATATTGCCGTTGGTATCGATCAGGAAACTGATACGGTGCATACCGTCATAGGTTTTTCCCATAAATTGTTTCTCGCCCCAGACACCAAACTGTTCAGCAACTTGATGATCCTCATCGGACAACAATGTGAAGTTCAGCATTTCTTTCTCCACAAAGCGTGACAATTTACTTGGGGTGTCTGTGCTGATGCCTAGCACTTCAACACCGGATGCCTTTAATGTATCCATTTCATCGCGCAGACCACAAGCTTGTACAGTACAACCAGGAGTCATTGCTTTAGGGTAAAAATAGACTAAAACACGCTGACCTTCGAAATCAGATAAATTGATTGTTTCTCCATCTTGGTCAGGAAGGCTGAACTGAGGGGCCTTATCACCGGCTTTCAGTGGGTTCATCCCGTATTCTCCGTTTAATCTTTCAACTAAAGTGGTTCAAGAATACTAATACTGCCTTGTGCATTTAGATCTGTACATAGCTTATTAAACGCCTGCTTAATAATTATGCCGTCATCCTCTAATAGACTATGGGCAGTAATCTGGATCTGCAACCGAGCAGGGATATTGCTTTCCGGTGGATGTGTTTTTGATACCAGTTCAGCAATATTAAAATCTTGTGTGGTAAATAGATTGGTAAACTGCTCGACAATGCCGGGTGAATCATCAACATCGACCTTAACGGAAACCGTGGAAGGAAATGTTGTATGGGCATCGCACTTTGTGCGTTTCATGACGATAAGAAGATCGAGCTCGGCTCCTTTCTGTGGCAGTGAAGATTCAATCATTGTGATAGCGTTCCAGCTACCGGAAAGCAGCATAATGAAGGTGAATTCCTCACCAAACATGGCTAAGCGGCTGTCTTCAATGTTACAACCACACTCACTCACAAGACGAGTAATGGTGTTGACGATGCCAGGACGGTCAGCGCCTAAAGCGGTTATAACGAGAAAATGTTGTTGTGATTGTGGCAAAGTCACTTTTCCTTCTCTGCTATGGTTTCGTTAAGGTAAACATAAACATAAAAAGGCTATACTGCCAAGGCCAATTGCACCAAAGTTGTTCTATTGTGTTCCCATAAAGTTGTTCTATTGTGTTCCCATATTGTGTTCCCATTCACTGACATTGAATTTCAACAAATTACTTTGATTATCATTTCTTTTTAATGGAGGTTATCTGGTATTAACAAAATTCATTGAAATTCCGTGTTAAATAGTTTCCTTCTGGATGACTAAAAAGTACCATTGAGTTCTTGTTTGTATAGGGGGTAATGTAATGTCTAGCGGGAGATTTGAATTTACAGGCAGCATTGTTGCGCTGGTAACACCAATGGATACAAATGGTCAGGTTGATAAGGTCAGTTTGAAAAAGCTAATCGATTACCATGTTGCTAGTGGGACATCAGCGATAGTCTCGGTAGGAACAACCGGAGAATCAGCCACATTGAGTCATGATGAGCACGGTGATGTTGTTTTGACAACCGTAGAATTGGCGGATGGGCGTATTCCGGTTATTGCCGGAACAGGTGCAAATGCGACTGCTGAGGCAATATCCCTAACGAAACGTTTTGAAAACAGTGGTGTTGTTGGTTGCCTAACGGTAACGCCTTATTATAATAAGCCGTCGCAAGAAGGTTTATATCAGCATTTTAAAACGATTGCTGAAAATACGGATTTACCACAAATTCTGTATAATGTGCCTTCTCGTACCGGGTGTGATCTGCTGCCGTCAACTGTAGCGCGTTTGGCGAAAATTAAAAATATTGTCGCAATTAAAGAAGCTACAGGGAACTTAAATCGTGTCAGTCAAATCCAAGAATTGGTTAATGATGATAGTTTCATCTTATTGAGTGGTGATGATGCAAGTGGGTTGGATTTTATCCAGCTTGGTGGTAAGGGGGTTATTTCTGTTACTGCAAACATTGCAGCGCCTGATGTTGCTAAGTTTTGTGAATTGGCATTAAACGGCCAGTTTGCAGAGGCGCGTAAGGTGAATAATCGCCTGATGGATTTACATCGTCAGCTATTTGTTGAACCTAATCCGATTCCAGTTAAATGGGGATGTTACAAATTGGGTTTGATTGCTGATGACACCGTGCGTTTGCCGATGACGCCATTGACAGATGCAGGAAAAGTCTCAGTTGAAAAAGCCTTGAAAACGGCCGGATTACTGTAAAATTTAGGGAATTTTAATGGCAATATTGTTGCAAAAATCGAAGGTGATAAAGGTTGCTGGTATGTCACTTGTCGTGTTACTGGCCGCCTGTTCTAATGACCAGAGCTATAAACGCCAAGTCAATGATGATGACACATATCTTGAAACACCTCCCCTGAAGGCGTTGAAAGTTCCTGCGGGTATGGCATTGCCATTGCAGAATGGTGAATATGATATTCCAGCAATAGCCTCTAAAGGGCAGGTTGGGAAAGCGCTTGATGTTCGCCCGCCATCTCAAACATTAGCCCTGTTGAGTGGTTCCCGTACTGAAAACAGTGCCAAGAGCAGTAAGTTGCTACTTGAAGACACGCCTGAGAATAGCCATTTGTGGTCACAGATTAACAATGTTTTGTTGAAAAAAGGTTATCAAGTTAGCCAACGCGATGATGCTAGCCAGACATTGACAACTGATTGGATCGATTGGCCGCGTGCAGATGAAAATGTTTCATATCAGACTCGTCATCGTATTAGTGTTGCACGCCAGAGCTATCAAATTGAGTTATCCGTGACTAATGAAGGGCTGAGACAAGGTGATCAACAGGTCACTGATCCTATTGAAATCCAGCGTTATAACTCACTGATGCTCAATGAATTAATTGAAGGTGTAAACCAGCAGCGCGAACGCGTTAGCGATGATGCCGTGGCGCGTAATCTAGGTCCATTGGATGTACAGAGTGGCGGTGACACATCTGGATTGCCTCAGATAATTGTTCGTGCGCCATATAATATTGTTTGGGATCGATTACCGGCAGCATTGGAAAAAGTAGGCATGAAAGTGGGTAGCCGCAGCCGTTCAACAGGGGCTATCACTGTGACTTATAAAAGCCTCAGTTCATCTAGCTGGAAATCAATGGGTGTTAGTGAACCATCCATTAGTGAAGGTGATTACAAATTACAGGTTGGTGATTTGAATAACCGGAGCAGTTTACAATTTATTAGTGATAAAGGTAAACCGTTGACCCAATCACAAAATGATGAATTAGTTGCAGCGTTGAAAGCCGCTTTTAGCCAGACAACGGGATTATAGGTTTAATAAAGGGGTGAAAAGCCCTCGGATTATTGACAAAGCGCTGGCTGTCTAGCTAGCGTTTTGGTTTTTATATAAAAAACGAGTTTGGCACGAGATTAAGAAGGTTCCCAACGCAATTTTTCCTCGAATCCTCGATAATCAATTGTGAATTTATCTGTAACTGCCTAATACCGATTGCTAATATACAAAAGATAGACTATATCTGACAGTCATCATATTTCTGAAAGCTTAAAATCCTGTCATCAAAATCATTGATTTTCCTTTCTCTACTATGAATGATCATTTCACTAATATATTAATGACCGAACTGGCAACTAAGTTAGGCATGAATGGACTCTCCTTTGATGAAGAGGGGAATTGCTTCTTACTTGTCGATAACTCTCTGCCTGTTATTTTGCGTCGCCAGGAAGAACATTTAGTCATTATTTGCCAAATAGATATGGTACTTCCAGATTCAGCAGATGCTGATACTCTTCGTTATTTGCTCAATACAGCACTTAATCCATTAAATAACCGGCTACCTGGTATTGGTTGGCATCAGGAGCTTGGGGTTGTTGCGTATAAAATATTGCCCTTACTACATCTAACGGCCAATAAGTTGGAGCATGAATTGTCTGAATTTATTACTTGGGCAAATAAATTTCCATCGTCACTATCACAGAAAAGTACCTTGCAATCGTCTTATGACAGGAGAATGATTTATGATCGAATTTAAGAATCTTGCTGTATTACAACATGCCTCGCCACAAATACAAGAACAGGTTCGTAGCGAAGGTAAACTGCAAATTGCTGGCCGTGAATACCATATTAATGCAGATCTGCAACAGGTTCTGCGTACGCACCCAAAAGGAAATCACTTTGCCCGTTTCCTTGAAGGGGTAAGTAAATTTTTCTTACATGGCAGTAGTGCTTCAGTAGCCAAAGAGGTGACTAAAACCCTCTTTTCTACAGAGGGGGCACAGCAACAGCGTTTACAGAGTACAGATTCGGTCAGCCATGCTCGTATGTTGTTTAAGGATGGTAATTTGCAGACACCAGAACAAGTACTAGAAAAATTAAGGACGGTGGATACACATAAAATGACAGAAGCCATGTTGGCTGAACATACGCTTTTACTACAGCGTACTATGTCAGAATCGCTACAAAATACAGAAACTGGTAAAAAATTACAGGATTTGATGGGGCGCCAGGCAACAGCTCAATTGACCAACAAATTGGTTGCCCCCCAACAGTCTTTTGTCAGCCTTGAACAATTGCGTAAGCAATCTTCGGCTGCTAATGCTGTTGCCAGTCTTGAGCCAGTTTTGATGATGGAAGAGAAGAACTTACTGGCGGCCCAACATCATCAAGAAGCAATAAGAGGCCAAGATCTTAGCCAAGGCATTTATGCAGAAACACTTTCTGAAGAGTTTTATAACCCAGGTAAATTAACTGATAATGTTGATCGGGCTGCGGCTTGGATACTTAAGGCATCGACTTCGGGGGGGAATGAGTGGAGTAACTTCACAGCGCTACTCAAGGAGTATACCCATAACGGCAAAGATCTGACTGATAGCCAAGTCCTCAAGGAACTTCATCATAGATTAGTTCCCAACATAGAGCGTGATTATCGCGGTCCAGCAATCAGCGGCGGGAGTCTTCCTTCTAGTATAGGTGGTGCAGCAATGCTGGCACAGCATTTGGAGACATTGGATAAAGCAGATCCCCAGATTGGGAAACAGCTTTTTGCTGCTGTCGTCGGTTTTCACGGTTTCACTGATGGTAATGGCAGGATGGGACGCCTCCTCTATGCGCTGACAGAACTGAGAGCGGATCAATTTACCCCCCTTTCGGTCAAAGCAGAAAATGCTTTGCATGGGATTCACTGAAAAAAAGCCTGCATATGTATGCAGGCCAGCTTATTGACCTAGCGCTGTGTTAAGAATGTCCCCTTCATGTAATTTCTTCCTAAGACTCCGGAAATTCAAGTTAATATCGCTTACTACCGCTGGTTAGCATACTGCTAAGGTATTGACGATATTTTGGTTTTGTAACTGCTTAGTAATTTAGAAATGCAGAATCGATTAATTTTTTTATTAGCTTTACTTACCGGATGGACTTTTAGGGTAAGTTTTTCGAAGGTTATCAGCTTGCCTTGAAACTGATTAGGGAATAGAGGAAGTTTTTTAGCATGATGTTTGGCTGTTTTTTATACTAACCAGATAACTATAGAAAAAATCAGCCCTTTGGACAGGATTTTATCGACAATCTGTTTTATTATTTATCTATGGTATTTATACAGTAGTAATATCTCTGGAGATATAAGATGCAAAAAAAAGCTGAGTTGTATCGTGGAAAGGCAAAAACGGTGTATACCACGGATGATCCTGATTTGCTCGTGCTGGAGTTCCGTAATGATACATCAGCATTGGATGGCGAACGTATTGAACAGTTTGATCGTAAAGGGATGGTGAACAATAAATTTAACCATTTCATTATGAGCAAATTGGCAGAAGCAGGGATTCCGACACAAATGGAACGGCTGTTATCGGACACTGAGGTATTAGTTAAAAAGCTGGATATGGTGCCGGTTGAATGTGTTATTCGCAATCGGGCTGCGGGCTCATTAGTTAGACGCCTTGGTGTTGAAGAAGGTTTGGTATTGAATCCACCTCTGTTCGATCTGTTTCTGAAAAATGATGCTAAGCACGATCCAATGGTGAATGAGTCTTATTGTGAAACTTTTGGTTGGGTTAGCAAAGAACATCTGGCTGAAATGAAGGAATTGAGCTACAAGGCCAATGAAGTATTGAGCAAATTGTTTGATGATGCGGGTTTAATTCTGGTTGACTTCAAACTGGAATTTGGTTTGTTCAAAGGCCAGGTAGTTCTGGGAGATGAATTCTCTCCTGATGGTAGCCGTTTGTGGGACAAAGAGACTTTGAACAAAATGGATAAAGATCGCTTCCGCCAAAGCCTTGGTGGCCTGATTGAAGCGTATGAAGAAGTAGCGCGCCGTATTGGCGTTATTTTAGACTAATTGCGCAAACGATTACTTGGGCCGAAAGGCCCTTTTTATTGGCCTCTTATGGCCAAATCTCATCCGACTACTAAGTAGTTAATATGAATTAATCCAATTATAGAATAGACTAGCCCTTTGCAAGAGATAATTTGCTTAAACTTAGAACAATTTAAGGCATGTTAATATTGAATAGGAATTCATTTATATAATCGCTATATATTTTAAAATTACTATAATTCATTGTAATTATTGGTATTATTTATCCCATCTACGATTCTTCGTTTGGAATAAGTTACTTATTATTCATATTGGCGATATATTTTTCAATTAGTGCATTAAATAACCTAACAAAGGTATTGATATTGTCGGATAAAGTATCAATTTTATTTTTCGGCTATTTTCTTGTGATAGCGTTTATAAACATTTCAATCAGATCGTGATAAATGCGGGTATTTTGCGATAATTACATTTTGCTAAATGTGAACCAGATCTTGCTGTTGTGATCGATCTGTTATTAATAACCTTGATGTTGGCTGCATACACTGATGTTGCAAATAACATCGCTAATTTTGATGAGGTGCCATAACCTAAAGATGAAAAGCGTGATGTCAAAGAATTTAACTGTATGGCGGATATTGCTACAGAGCGCCATACCATTTAAGGGGACAGTTTTATGTGCGTTTTTGGCCTTAGCCGTTACATTATCGTGCGATCTAAGCGGTCCTTATATTATTCGGAATTACGTTGATAAGGCGACATCAGGGACGACTGTTGATCAACTTATCATGTTGGCAATCATTTATGTTTTTATTGCGTCGATTGGTGTTATCGGTAGTCTGGTAACCAGTTACATGAGCACCAAGGCAGGTTGGGGTATTGCTGATACTATTAGATATAAGCTATTTCGCCATGTGATGACAGTTTTACCTGTATTGGAAATAGAACGACGATCGCAGGGGGAGTTGCTGGAAAATATCGAAGGTAATGCTGATATTATAGGAAAAACGATTTCTAAAGCAGGCTTCAAAGCCATTGCTAATTTAGCGCTGACATTAGGGACATTGATCATTATATTCAGCGTCATGCCTCAGGCAGGTATTGCCATAGCAATCGTCGTCATACTGGTGGCGTATGTATTGATTCAGTTAACCAGACTTTCTGTCCGTCGTTGGCTAATTGCGCGAAATGAAAAAGCCCGCATCTTTGGTTTTGTTGGTGATTCGTTACATGCAATGGATGATTTACAGCCATTGTCGCAGGCGCATTGGCCTGCCATTGCATTTCGTAAGATGCTGTCAATGTTGCTCAAGTTTGAACGCAGTGCCTATATTGGCGGCAGGGTTTTTTGGCCAATTACCCAGATCTTCTTTGCACTCTGTTTCGGTATAGGTTTTGGTTTTGGGCTTCAATTACTTGGTGTGGGCAGCTTAAGCATCGGTACATTAACGATGGTTTATCTCTACGTTGATAAACTTCGGGAACCGGTGGAGGATATGTCATCAGAAATAGAGCTGATACAGAAATTATTTGCTGCTTTGTCACTTTCGGCAAAAATGTTAAATGAAGGTACCCCAGATAAATCATCGAATAATTTATTGCCTGATGGTCCTCTCTCTATCCATTTCGATAATGTTGATTTCAGTTATAACGGAGAAGAAACGCAAGTTTTGCATGGCGTTAATTTTTACGTCGCTCCGGGGAGCAAAATTGGCATTATTGGTAGAACGGGAGCGGGAAAAAGTACCATTCTTAATTTGATGTGTGGATTTGCGCGACCCGATTCAGGAAGAGTGACCATTGGCAATGTCGATGTCTCAACCATTCAGCCGGAAGAGTTTGCGAAAAAGATTGCTGTTCTTAGTCAACGTTCTCATCTGTTTTCCGCAACGTTGCGGGAAAATTTAACGCTTTTCAGTAATGAAATATCTGACGATCAAATTTGGGAGGTTCTTCAAGAATTAGATGCGCTTGAATGGGTTAGGGCGCTGCCAGATGGTCTTGATACACAGGTTGGTACTAATGGTCTGATGCTATCAGCAGGAGAAATTCAAATGATAGCGGGCGCCAGAGTGATGTTACAGCATTGCTCGTTAGTGATTATTGATGAAGGAACTTCTCAGCTTGATCCCCGAACGGAAAAGAGTTGGCTGAAATTGCTTGAAAAGTTAAGCCGCAATTGCACCGTAGTGATGGTTGCACATCGCCTTCACACGCTTTCGGTCGTTGATGAAATTATCATTATCGATGATGGACGGATTCAACAACGAATCCCTGAAACAGAAGTCGCAATGTTAACGAGTAATCATGGGCTTATGGTATGACTATATCCAATGTATCAACTAAACTTAAAATGCTACCAGCCTTGACTGAGCTGATAAAAAAGTTTGCTCCTCTCTATTTCATTACCATGTTTGTGTGGACGTTAATGCATGGTTTTCCTCTGTTGATTGGTTACCAAATCAGCAAATTACTCGATAGAGCGATGAATGAGCCAACTAACCCTGTCGTCTGGTGGTTGCTGGCCTCTGCGATTGCGACTATGGTCTTGCGATCACTATTTCTATTCTTGGGATTAACCTTTGATTTTACGTTGATTTTCAAGGTCAGTGCTTACCTGAAGGAGCGGGTTTTGTGGGGAGTGAGCCATTGTTCTCACGATCAGAGACAGGCTTTTTCTCAAGGCGATATACTGAACCGTATTCGTGATGATAGTGATGAGATTGCGGAATTTCTGAGTTGGACCTCTGATTTTATTTACCGCGCATTACTTTTAATTATCGCATTAGTTGTGCTTATCAACACTGACATAATAACCACACTTGCTCTTATGCCTATGATTGTGGGCCTTTGGGTCGGGGCGATACTTAAACGCAAGGTAGGGAATTTACAGAAGAGTAAACGTCAATCGCAAGGGGACATTGCTGGCAAGATTACTGATGTCTTAACGGGGATACGCGACTTGCGTCTTGGCAACAAAATGGAAGGGCAGATTGAGCGGTTATCGCAGAAATTTGTCAATCGACGGGCTATTCAAGCCAAACATCAGGTATTTACTGACCTTCTTTCTGGGCTGTTCAAAAATATTGTCATACTTGGGACGTCGGCTGTTTTATTGATAGTGAGTAAACGAATCGTCGATGGCAGTTTTACGGTAGGTAATCTGGCATTATTTTTGACCTATATCGGCTGGATCAGTGAACAAATACTTTTCTTTGGTCGGTCAGTTGCCTATTACAAAAATGCTGATGTGTGTTATGGCCGAATTAGGCAGTTTCTGGCAAATAAAGTCGATAAAAAAGAAACCAAAGAATATGGACAAGATGAAATCTTACATAAGCTAAGTGTTAATCATCTAGCTTACTCAAAAACTCAGCCTCCTGTTTCGTTTGAGGCAACGGCTAATCAGGTTATTGGCATTGTCGGTGATATTGGTTCGGGTAAAACCACCTTTTTGCGTTACCTGATTGGTCTGGAAAAATCCAGTTCCGGCAGTGTACTGTGGAATAACCGAGAGGTTCTGGGCAATGAAAACTGGTGGCGGAATCCACGTATCGGATATGCCAGACAGAAAGCGGGTTTTTTTGGTGGAACCGTAAGGCAAAACCTCGCGTTGGGTGATAAGGATATCGATGATGATGTCATGGTGCGGGCGCTGGAGGCGGTAGGTTTAACGCCCGGCTCATATGAATTACCAGAAGGGCTTGATACCGTCATTAATTCTGGCAGTGCCGGTCAATTATCTGGCGGCCAGCGTCAGCGTTTGGCATTGGCCCGGATGTTATGTCGTCCCGCTGATGTTTATATTGTTGATAACTGCGATTCGTCATTAGATACGGATACGGCTCGTCGTTTATGGACTGTTTTACCTGAGCACTGGCCTGGTTTGTGGATTGTTGTTTCACATAATGCCGATCTTCTCGCTAAAGCGGATCATATTGTCACCGTTCAACAACGGAGAGAATTAGCATAATCCATTGGATATCCACTCCTGGCTAAGTCGGTAGGAGTGGATGTCAATAATGAAATGGTATATATTTTTTTATATCAAACGAGGAGGGGCTATGGGTAAACAAGCTGTTTTTACTATGAAACTTGAATCAGATCTGCGTGATCACTTTATGGCTGCTACGGCGGCAGAACACCTCCCAGCTTCTCAAGTTGTCCGTGAACTGATGCATGAATATGTCCAGCGTCATAAATATCGTGCTTTCCTTCAGGAAAAGGTTGATATCGCACGCCAATCTGTAAAAGAGGGTAATGGTGTTGAACATAGCGACGTAAAAGCGATTTTTGCGGCTCGAAGAGAACAGGTTAAAGCTCGTAAGTGAACGTGATTTGGACACTCAGGCGCTATTGACTGGTTTATGAGGACTATCTGGATTTTAGCTTTAGTACATACATCGCGGTTGTGGCCGCAAGAAGTTGAGTAATTACATGCTTATTAAGAACTTAATTGCCACATTGGAAGGTGAAATACAGATATTAATAACCACATTGCTTAATGAGCAATGGGAAACAGCCAGGGAATTAATGAATGAATCATTGCGTATGGCGGCTGATGATTTAGCTTTAACTGTATTGGCAGACAATTTGTGTAACTCAGATATCGATATTATTTATCACCAGCAAGGTGCTTGTCATCTGCGGCTAAATACCCTCAATGGAAAGTTTAATCTTTATATTGGGATTAAAGATCGGCAAATTGATTCTCTCACGCTATCTCGATGCCCAATACCTGATGCGTATGCAAAACAGGGTATTTTTATCGAAAAAACGTTAAAGACGTTTGGTCTTGGAGATGTCCCGGATGGTTTGATATGTTTGCCATCACCACATAATGTCAAAGCAGTTGTACTATTGCTAGCGGGTTCTGGTCCGCATTCGATGGATTATGATGTTGGGCCTAATCCACTGTTTCGTATGTTGGCGCATGAATTAAGTCAATATGGGATTGCGAGTGTGCGTTTTGAAAAACGTTATTACCGCATCCGGCAGGGAAATATGAACTCTGAGGTTATCGATCTTAATACGGAAATTGTTGACGATGCTTGTAATATTCTGACCGGTTTGATGGGACATATTGAATTTTACGATGTGCCAGTATTTCTGGTTGGGCACAGTTTCGGCGGATATGTCAGCCCATTAATTGCAAAAAACTTACGGCAAAAATCGGGTTTAAATGTTGCGGGTATTGCGATGTTGGCGGCGCCTTTCCGTAATTTACTCCGGGTGATTTTATCCCAATTATCCAGTGGGAAAGAGAAAGATACAGTATCTCTTGAGAGCTTTTTGTCAGTGCCGGAGAGTTATCTCAAACAGATTGAGAATTATCATGCATTTGACTGCTTAAACAGCTTGCCTGCAATGCCGTTATTCTTTGCCCAGGGAGATCAGGATTTCCAGATTTTGCATAATGTTGATTTCACGATGTGGAAAAACGCACTGCAAAATAATAGGCAGGCAGAGTTCAAACTCTACACTGGATTGAATCATATTTTATTGCCCACAATGGGGTGCGATGGTGGCGAGGATTATCTGCAACCAGGTCAGATCCCGGTGCAGGTAATTGCAGATTTGGCTGCATGGATCAGCCACCATTCGTCATGAAATAGACAGCGCTATTTATCTTTTGCGAGCAGTTTGATCCAATCGTTGATTGTCGGCCAGCGAGCTAAATCTGCAAAGTTGACTGGGTACCCTGCATAATTTAGCCGATCAACCAGCATCAGCATTTTTACCGAATCGAAACCGATATCGAAAAGATTTTCATCCTCCGGTATTGTCTCTACTTCTGGGTAAAGCGCTCTGATTTCTCGATGTAAAATTTCATAGATAAGCTGATTTTTCATTGTGTCTCCAAAAAGTTTTATGAAACGAAACAAGCTACAATTCTCTGATACCTTCGATTGGCGCTGATGCGGCTGCGCGATGTGATGGATATACACCAAATACTACGGTGATAAAGCAGGCTGCGAGGGAAGCGAGTAAAAAGGAATATAAAGAGAAGCCAACCGCGATATCAAATAGTAATAAAATTCTGAAACCGATAAATGAGAATAACAATCCTAATAGTGTTCCCAATAGTGAAATCAAAAATGCTTCGGTAAGAAATTGGTAAAAAATATCGGAATAACTTGCTCCTACAGCAAGCCGTATACCAATCTCTCTTCTACGTTCTCTGACACTAATGAGAATGATATTCATGACACTGACACCCGCAACAAAGAGGGTTACTGATGATATTGACAGCAGGAAAAGATTAATTTTTGATTGAGTTTCATGCAACGTTTTTAACAATTCCGTGGTATTACGTATCTCATAGCTTTGTTGATGTTTAAACCGTGATAATCGTTGTTCAACAGCGTATTTAACCGGCTCAATATGAGTGGCGTCTTTGGCTTTCAACACCATGCCGCTAGGAGGTGTGTGGCCGAACAGCCGTACCAGATAGCTGTTGCTTGGCAAAAATGCGGCATCATCGACACCGGCATCCATGCCTTCGCCTTTCTGTGTCAGGATACCGATAACTTGCATTGAGATGTCATTGATCTTGATGTTTTGCGCAAATGCGGTTTCTTTTTGTGGAAAAAGTCGTTCGGCCAGAGATGCTCCCAAAACAACGACATTTGCCAGAGCTGCATCGTCTTGTGGTGTATAAAAACGTCCACGATCAATCACCAGATTACGGATAATCGCGATATCTGCATTGGCGCCAATCAATTGAACATCAGCAGATCCTTGTGGAGAAACTATCGTTCCTGACGCGGTGTAAAACAGGGTGCTGTGACTAATATGGGGGTTATCTGCAAGTGACGTTATATCCTCTTGCGTCAGATAATTATTATGGGAATCGAAAGCGCCGTTTTTTTGTCCCTTGTATTTTACTGAAATGATATTACTTCCCATTGAAGAGACCATCTTAACAATATGATGCTTGGTTTCTGTGCCAATTGCTTGCATGATCACAATCGAAGCTACCCCGATGGCAATGCATAATAGGGTCAAGAAGACTCGTGTTTTATGAGCGGTAAGAGAGCGTGCCGCCATTTTGAGATTGAACAGGATAACGGTTAAATACGCATTGAATTTTAAGGTTATTTTACTCATGCTCATTGAGTCACCAAACAACCATTATCCAGATACAACTTGCGTTTGGCGTATTCGGCGACAGCTTGATCATGTGTTACCAGGATGATACCGCATCCATTATGATGTAATTCAGTAAAAAGCTGCATGAGATTGGTCGCATTAGTGGTATCTAACGCGCCAGTAGGTTCATCGGCAATAATAAACTTTGGATTGTTAATTAAAGCGCGAGCTACAGCAACCCGTTGCTGTTCTCCTCCTGACAGATGGCGCGGATATTTATCTAATAAATTATTAAGCTGGAGGCGATCAATTAAGTAATGGAAATGTTCTCTGTCATAATCGAAGTTTCTTTTTAAGTAATACATGGGCATCAAGATATTTTCATCAATGCGGTAGTTTTCCAGCAGACTATAATTCTGAAAGACAAAGCCAAAATATTTTCGCCGTAAAAGCGCCAATGAGTGAATCTTTTGCTGAGTCACCGTGAGATCGTTAATAAGATATTCTCCCGCACTGGCGATATCCAAAAGCCCTATTATATTCAATAAAGTACTTTTCCCTGAGCCAGAACGACCAAGAATAGCAATATAATCATTCTGGTTTATGGTTAAGCAAATATCTTTCAGGACAAGATGCCGTTTACTCTCATTGCCGTAGGTTTTGCAGATATTATTTAGCGTTATCATTGTTACTACCCCCAAGATTATCTTGTTTAGCAAGTACAACGATTTGCTCATTATTCTGCAATCCACTGACAACGACTGAACGTCTTCCGTCGTTATGGCCGATCAGCAATTTTCTTACAACGATGTTTCCATCTTTCATCTCACGTAAAAAATAGGTAGTTAGATCATTGTTCAAAGGTTGATGCCGTTTATTATTCAGTATGTCGCTGGGTATGGTCACTACTCCGGTGCTTTCGTGGGTCACAATAGTGACATCCGCACTCATACTGGGTTTGAGCAGGAGATTATCATTAGGGACATCAAAGAGCACCGTATAATAGACGGCATTATTAATGAGATCAGGTTTATACATAATCTTCTTAACATTGCCGTGCCATATATGTTGATTTGCCCCATAGATCTTAAAGGCGGCTTTTTGCCCTGTCACAATTTGGTTAATATCTGCTTCGGAAACTTTTGCATAAACCGTCATATTTTTGAGGTCGGCAATTTGCATGAGAACCGGTGTCTGTTGATTGACATTCAGCGTTTGCCCCGGATCGACATGGATTGCAGTCACTACACCGGCAATGGGTGAATAGATTTGGGTATAACTGAGGCTGACTTCTTCACTATGCAAAATATGTTCATTCTGTCTGATATCTGCCTTGAGGCTTTCAATTCTTGCCTGACTTTTTTTGACGCCAAAAGCAGCCTCATCCAGCAGTTGTTGGCTGGTTGCGGAGCGCAGGTTAAGTTCTCTTTGGCGTTTTTCCGTGATGACCAGAAGTTGATAGGCGTATTGTTCCTCCTGCAACATGGCCCGCAATTTTTCTAGCCGCGCTCGGCTGGCCTCAACTTTAGTGCGATAAAAAGTATCATCAATGCTGGCGACCAGTTTACCTGCTTCAACGATATCCCCGACCTCAACATATAACTTGGTTAGCTGGCCTGAGATTTGGCTGCCAACATTGACTTGTCTGGTTGGTTGTGTAACGCCGGCGGCACTTACCGTAGTAATAACGTCACCTAATGTTCCGGTGACAATTTGTTCTGCCGTAACCGCAGACGTCTCTTTTTGGCGAGAGTTGTTATAAAGCACGGCAAGAAAAACGATCATGACGATAGTGATAACAACCCATTTCTTTTTTTTAACCAGCACAATCAGCATCCATTTTAATACTTGTTATCGTTCCGTATCGCCAGGCATCAGGTCATGCTGAGTGCCCATGCAATCCAATAAATCAATCAAAAATAGCCCCATATCACTGATGATATCTTCAGAGAAAATATCATCATCGTAGAGCCATTCCAGCCCTATTCCGGTTGGCAAATTGATCAGTTCGAGCGCAATATCTCCTTTAGGCTTGAGTCCTTTGATTTTTTCCTTGGTACAACGGGTTTCACCAAGATATAAACTGGTTTCAAATCCTATTTGAGAAGAAAAATAGTAGGTAACTTCCGGCAATTGCATACCGTGGTGGTGGTGAAGGTGTTGTTTTAAATACGCCAGTGAGATATTGGAATGAGTATTCGCGTCTGCCAGAAAATCGCGGACATACCGGGATACGTTAATCAACGAAGTTTCCGTGGTAACGTAGGGCAGCAGCAGTGTTGTTGCGAAGCTACCAACACTGTCAAACGATATGGGAGGAACGCGGTTGGCACAAGGAATACCGACGATAATCTCATCTTTATTGAGTAATGAATTAATAGTCATCAGAAATGCGCCAATCACAATATGTTCCAGAGTCACCGCGTATTTTTTCTGCGTGTTGGATAGTGAGGCAATTAATTGAGGAGACAACGGCATTGAATAACGTCGCCCCCGGCTCCTCTGATGAGCTTCTGATGTATCATTGCGCTGTCCGGCAGCCGAAAGTACATTGAACAATTTTTCTGTCCAAAAATTTAATGTTTCGTCTGACATGCGCTGATTGATGACATTAATACCTGTTTTCGTAGCGGCTTCAATTTTTGGTACATTATCGGCGTAAGCGGAAGATAATTTTTGCAGTACATGAGCAATCGACATCCCGTCACAAAATGCATGATGGAAATTTAATAAAAGGTAGTGCTCGTGCTCTGCTATTTTTAATAACTTAAAATATACCGGCGGATTATCTTGCAACGCCATCGGCTTAAATGCCATATCATTTAAGATTTTGCGTAATGAAATCTCAATATTAATGCCGGTAGCATGAGTTAAATCGATATATTCGAAAGGCAGATTCTCTTCGGCAGCAGGTGAGAAGGTTAAAGAGAGTTGCCCATCTGTTATGGTGACTCGTTGGCAGAGGGCAGGAAAATATTGCATGATATACAGCAAAGCGTAACGTAATTTCTTTAAATCAATCTCGCCGGTCAGATGATAATATAGCGGGATATTATGAGCGCCGGATCGATTAGAGATGGTATCGATAATCCAATAATATTGGTCGTGTTGCTCTGTCAGGCAAGTGCTATTTTTATCGGTTAAAACCGGTATTTGCCCTTGTTGAATGATAGATTGTAATAGATAACCTACTCTTGGGGCGTGATAGAAATCTTCCAGGTGGAGAGAACAATTAAAGCGTTGCTGGATCTTATTAATTAACAATAATGCTTTAAGCGAAGTACCGCCTGCGTCAAAGAAATTAGTCTCTTCATCAATAATGCTATCACTATCGCCAAAAACTTCCCGCCATAAAGTAAAAAATATTTCTCGTTTTTCCCCTTTAATTTGCGAAATATTATCTTTTTTATTCAACTCCGACACTGGAGAAGCATCGTTGGATGCTGCTAGTTCGACAATAAAAGGTACTTGCAATTTTGGATAACATCCACGCAAGAATGAGACGATTTCGTGACGTGTAATTGAGTAGGAACCATCAGGTATAAATATATTAATATATTGGTACCCAGTCTCATTTTCTTTGATAGTTAAATGAATGTCATCAATATTAATCGCCGCTGTAAGTAATTTTTGCATTTCATCCAGATCGACACGTTTCCCGTCAATTTTACGCTCTTTATCCAGGCGGCCAATGAAATTTAAATTCCTTTGGTCATCGTAAAATCCACGGTCTCCGGTTAAATAATAGATTTCTCCATCGTTCAACTGTAAGAACTTACGTGAAGTTGACTGATTATCGTTAATATATCCAGTACAGATAGAATCGCCACGAATGCATATTTCTCCACTACTGCCACTAATGATCTTATCAGTTCCATATTCCCGAATAACGATAGTGGTATTTGTTAGCGCTTTACCAATGATATTGCCGGGTTGAAATTTATCATCTATGTTGTGACAGCTAGCTACAACGCAACATTCTGTTGGGCCGTAAGAATTAATTAGGGAAATACCACATCCTACTTTTTCCAACCAATGATGAATGGCTTTATCCATTGCCAGATCGCCACCGATAATTGTCATTCTAATCGAAGGGGTGAGTTCTTTAATCGCTGCATGTAGGAAAAAGACAATTTGATGCCAATAATTGGTAGGAAAGTTAACTATAGTGACTGATTGTGCGTGGCAAAATGAAAATAGCGCATCAAGCTCAACGATCATGTGATCGTCGGCAATCGCCAATGTAGCGCCTTGATAAAAACAGCCGAACACCTCTTCAATATAAGCATCAAAAACCGGGGTGCTGAAATTGAGAATAACGTCATCTTGTTTAATACCATACTGCGTTGTCATCGCAGCTAAATAAGCATAAAGCCCCTTAAATGTTATTGGTACTGCTTTCGGTACACCAGTGGTGCCTGAGGTAAAAAAGATATAGGCTTCGTCCTCTTGAGTCGCGGGACGTTTTATATCATTCCCCAGGAATATCTCGGAAGGACGAGTCTCTATATCTTCAATAAAGAGAAGATGCGTATTATTAATACTGTTTACTTTTTCATGATAACGTCGGGCAGTAATTAATAAAGAAATATTCAGGCCATCTAATATGCTGTTAATTTCCTCTTGACTGAATGTCATATTGATTGGGACAAAACATAATCCCGCAGTATGGATTGATAATATAGATAATAATGACTCTACCCCTCTGGGTAATAATACAGCTACCCTTCGGTTTTGTAGCGGGCAGGATAGTAGTAGTTGACTGAAAGTTAATAATTTGTGGTAAAGTTCGTGATAATTAAGGCAATGCACACTGCTTATTTCTGCTTGATTCCCATAAATGACTGATTTTTTATCCGGCGATATTTCAACGACTTGTGCTATTCTGGCAAGAATACTCTCTTTGATCGGATGATGAGTGAAAATATTTTCTGGGTTCCACAGGACTGAGGTAATATTATCTATTGGTTTAATTTCTTTATATTTTTTCCAATATGCCTCGACCGTTTCATTAATATTTTCTGCAATAATGCTATAAATACGTAAATAATCGTCGATCAGAACATCAGCGGCAAAATGACTGTACAATCGGCTCCCCACATCCAATTCAACTAATGCTGATTTCTCATTAGGAGAAAACCGGATGTTAATACCATAATTATTGACTGCGCCGGAAGTCATACAACCGCGAATAGCGCGATTATCTTTCATGAGATCATGTTCAAGCTCATGCAGCAGATTAACATAAGGAGCGGCAGTGAATTGATCTGCTCGATTGATTGCCTCATCGTTTAAATCGTTTATATCAATACGGCTATGCTTGCTATGCAGACTCATTTGCGACTGCATTGCTACAAGGATCTGTTTTATTGTTGCCTGAGGAGTTAAAGAAACCATCAGAGGTAACGTGTTCATTGCCGGGCGATAATAACAGTATTCTCCTTTGTCGCGTCGGTTAGAGAAAGGTAAATTAATGATACTTGTTGATAAGCGACCTCGTTTGCTCATTTGCAGACATAAAGCCAGTATCATCATGAATTTATCATTAAAGGTAAAACTACCGTTGTTTGCAGTGAGCGGCCGGCTTACCTTAATTGCTTTTGAAGGAAATAGGCGTTTACGGGCGTAATCCTCTAATTTGGGCAGTTGGTTGAGATAATTATTCCAATACTCTTTGTTGTTGGCATAATGCGCGTTTGCTTTATATTTAACATCGTTAAGGTAAGCCTGATAGGTAAAAACAGGCGCTGATGTTGGGTGGAATGTTTGCCGTTCATAGCAAGACAAAACATCGTGAATCAACTGACCTATGCCCCAATAATCTGTGGCGATATGGTGAGCGATGATTCCCCAAAAACAGCACCCAACATCATTAAAGTAAAGATAATGTCTTATCGTCACCCCTTTTTCAGGCGCTAGCGGTTGAGTTGTTCTCTTTGCAAAATCAGCTTTTGCCGCTGGTTCTACTGCTGGATCTGACAGTTTTATTGGTATAACTTCGACCGGCGTAGCGCTCTTTTCCTGAAAAATATTGTGTTCGGCAATACGGTAACGTAAGGAAAAACCATCATTGAATTGATGAATGGTAATAATGGCCTGCTTCAATTTTGCCAGGCTAATATTATCACTGAAGCTGACGAATTCACCGACATTAAAGACAGATTTATCGTCAGCAACAGTATTAGCGATAGCTAAGCGGAGCTGTGTATAATTCAACGGCCAATGATTGTCACGGTATTCCATTATCTTGTGGCTCCACGCTATATTTTATCTTGCAACTCGCCTTTTATTTTTTCAAAAATAGATTCATCTATGCATAACCCAATATTACCTTCTGAGTTAAAGCAAATCAGAGGGCGTTTGCTTACACGTAGAATGAAATATTTATTTTTTCCCTTGTGATAGTATCCAGACGAATAATGGATAATATGTATACCATTACTGCGACTGAAATCTTCCAGGGAAACGCCTTCTTCCCGGCGTAATGAGGAAATAACCCATTCGTGTGAATATACCCCGGACTTCATCAATAATTTTTCTTCCTTGACCACGGCTTTATTTGATAACAGTTGATAGCCTACAAATAAGGCAATGATGACAAAGAGAGTCGTCGCGATACTTGCCGCCAGCTTATTGGGATTATTGTTACTGAGCCAGTATGGTACAGGCAGAAAAACTAAAGCGATCAGGACGAGCATAGCGACATTCATTAATATGACTTTGAAGTCTGGATTTAATCCCACGATATTATTCATGCTGCTGCCATTCCTAAAGATAATTCGGTAAAGAGATGAATCACTTCTTTGCGCTCTTCACGTGTTGCGGGCAGATTGATATAACCACACTTTTGCGCTGCAAACAGGCAAGCGGTGATCTCCCTTCTGACAGCTTCTTTGACCAGTGTATCGACCATTTCTTGGTTGTTATAGAGTCTGGCAAGATGAAGAGAAGCCGTGCCGGTTGAAAGGTCGCTATGATCAATTTTGGGTAAATAATTTGCCATACATACAGTAACCGCTGTTTGTACCGCCAGGCTTAAGTAGGCTACTACGTTAACTGCCGCCGCCGCATTCACTGCTGCGACAACTCGGGTGCCGACAGCCACGTTGACCGCAGCGACGACATTGGCCCCTACCGCAAGGCGAGCAATCTCAATACTGGTGTCATCTGCATGGTTTAAGGGTTCCAGAATTTCCTTCAGCCGGATAAGAGGAGGACTGTTTGTATCTTGGAGCTGGTAGGATTCGATGTTTTCTTTAAAATGTGCGAACAGGCTGGCATCTTGATTGAGATGGTGATTGATTCGGCTTCTCAGACTTGAGCCTCTTTCGTTTAAACCATAGGTTTTTAGGTGGGAAAAGAGGGCTTCATAGTCGTTGGTTTTTACCGCATTCATTAAATCTTTATCATAAGTGATGAATAGCAGTAATTCCTCCGCGGAGCCGGGGCTAACGATATCTTTGTCTATGCCAAATTCAGCCAACACTTTTTCCGGCGACTCCCGGTATTCTAATGCCAAATTGGGCTGCTGTTGTAGGGTTTCCCAGAATCGGTTATAGGTGATGATCTCTTCCCAAACTTCAACCGGAAGTTTAGCGTTTGACATTGACAACCTTAGCTTATTTTCTTCAACCTCTCCCGGAGAGAGTAATGAACGTGGCACGCCAAAGAGGCGGTTACTATCAGTGCGAGCGTTAACGGTGGGTATAACACTGCCAATAGCTGCGCCGGCAGCCACGCCAATAAATGTACGTCTTTTCATAATTCGTTCCTTTATAAGTTAACGGAATTCTTTTTTTATTGAGCGTTATATAAGATAAGATGTAACCTTTCCTTATTAAGTTTCTTCATTACTGAGATAATTTCATTAAATAATTATTTAACTGATATTTCTTACCTGCGATATTCATTGTGAGTATATATTATGATTACCATAACAGGATTTGGGTATCGTTCCTGATACTCAATGGAAAAACATTCAATAGGAAAACATGGAATAATTTACCCTCCGTTAGATTAAAGGTCAGACGATACTAACTATTGGCTGGATGGTGACATTTTGCAATAGCTTAGTGGATTAAATTTATATTTTGAGCGTTTAGACTAAACATATTTTGTGACAAAAGGCACTTATTTAGAGTCCGATCACAAAATAGTAAGTAAAAATATTCCTAAAGAAGAATAAAGCCTTTCCTTGATTACCACCTCATTCAATAAAAATTTTCTAGCCGAAAAGGAGTTATTTTGCTGATATTCGTTAGTAATAACGTTAAAATTTGGATTCGATCTTGTTGTATTTTTCATCAAACTATTCCTCAGTTAAGTTAATGGTATTTTTCTCTGCTGAGTAGTAGATGAGATCCAGTCTTTCTTTAGCATTAAATTTCTTCATCACGGGAATAATTTCTTTGTGATAATTATCTAACAGATTCCGGCGTGTACCTTCGTCTTTATGCAAATGAGCACAGGCTTGGCAGGGATGAACGATTTTTTCCAGATTAATGTTGCTATCCAGCGGGCGATATTTTTTTAGGATCTTGTATGGTCCTTCTGTCCTTAACCATACTTTCATAAAATCTTCTTCCTGACCTTTAAAAAGCTGAGATACATCGCCCCCTTGCAAACGGCCAAGTTTCATTTCGGGAATATGTTCTAATGTTAGCCCACAACAGGCGGAAATTTCACCGTGTGGTGTTAGTACAATATTTTCAAAGACCTGATCGCACCCTTTTGCCAATTGTTGATCCCGGTTTGGCACATCTTTTCGTTCTTCACTGGTGTCATAGAACGGCATCCATGTATTTCGTTGTAAATTAATCTTGTTTTGTTCTTTCAGGCGCTTAATGACCGGGTTCTGTGTGATTTGCGTTGCAATGGCAGAATCAGCGGTATCCTGTTCTACTGTAATCAGTGTTGTAATGTTTTGTTCGGCTAATGCTTCTGCTGCTGCAACTACGCTGTCAAGAGGAATCCATTCACTGTGATCTTTCCCGGTGCTGATGTTCATCTCTGTGATGCCGGCATCTAGTAAATCTTGGGCGATCCTTTGCGCCTTCTCTCTATTTTTTCCCCAATAACCATTAGTCACGCAACGGGTTAATAAGCCATGATCTGAGGCAAAGCGAATAGCTTCAATCAGATCTTTACCCAGTAGGAAACATTCACCACCACTGAAAACGACGAGCTTTAGCCCCGGAAAATTCGCTTTTGAGTGTGTAATAAATTGTTTAATTTCATCCAGGCTTAAACGTGCTTTTACAGAGGGATTACATTCAAAACAACATTCTTTGCAAGCTGCATTGCAAGTATATGTTGTGATCACAGTGGCAGTATTCGGATATTGCTCCCAATACCCGGGAGGAAAGCATGACATAATTTACCCCTTTTAAATTAAAGGTTATACGTTACTAACTATTAGCAGTATAAGTTTATTTTGCAATATGTTGGGTAATATAAATTTGTATTTTGAGCGCTTGCACTAAGTATGACCTGTTACGAAATGTATTTATTTAGAAGCGGCTCACAAAATAGGGATCGAAATATTTCTGGTTGAGGGTAAAGTAAATATGTATAAACAGTAGTTGGCGATTGTTCAAGGTATTGAATATTATTGTAAGGAATAAAATCATGTCTATTGAATTTACACCCTGGCCGGTTGAATTAGCCGAACGTTATCGTGAAAAGGGTTATTGGTTGGGTAAACCCTTAACTGACATACTTTATAAACAATGTCAGATACAACCTGAAGCAATTGCTATTATCTGTGGTGACCGTAAATTTAGTTATCATCAACTTGATCAACAATCCTCTGCATTAGCTACAAATCTCACTTTAGCAGGAATAAAGCGAGGTGATACTGCTATCGTACAATTGCCAAATATAGCTGAATTTTATATTACGTTTTTTGCGCTCTTGAAAATGGGAGTAGTACCTATTAATGCATTATTTAGCCATAATAAACTTGAGTTACTTGCTTATGCACAGCAAATTGATCCAAGTTTGATTGTACTTTCATCAGAACATTCACTTTTGCAGAATAATGATTTCCTGGAGCAATTAAAAACAGATTGTCCACGGTTGAGAAATATCGTCGTTGATGGTCGGAAAATACAATATGTCAATGAATTATATACCAATGAATTAAAGCCGTGGTTAGAATCGACAGATTTACCTTTGAATTTTGAGGCGACACGTTCAGATGAAGTCGCTTTTTTTCAACTTTCAGGTGGGAGCACAGGAACACCTAAATTAATTCCAAGGACGCATGACGATTACTATTATAGCATTAGACGTAGTGTTGAAATTTGTGAGTTGACACAACAAACCCGTTATCTTTGTGCTTTGCCGGCGCAACATAATTATCCGTTGAGTTCTCCGGGGGCGCTTGGCGTATTTTACGCTGGCGGTTGTGTCATATTAGCAACAGATCCTGGGCCTACTACCTGCTTTCCACTAATACGTGAACATCAAGTCACAATGACCTCACTGGTGCCATCGGCCGTCGCGTTATGGATTCAGGCGATTAGGAAATACGAATATTCACTGGAAAGTCTTCAACTATTACAAGTCAGTGGAGCAAAGTTAAGTGAAAGTGTGGCGCGAGTGATACCGAAACTTTTTTCATGTAAGTTGCAACAGATTTTTGGTATGGCCGAAGGGTTAGTATGTTATACCCGGCTTAATGACGATGATGAACGTATATTTACCACTCAGGGGCGTCCAATGAGTGAAGATGATGAGGTACGTATCGTTGATGATAACGGCAATATACAAGCGCCAGGTTCGGAGGGGATGTTAATCGTTCGTGGGCCATATACATTCCGGGGATATTATAAAAGCCCGGAGCACAATTCGAAAGTATTCGACAAAGAAGGTTTTTATTATTGCGGTGATTTAGCTTATATGACTAAAGAGGGTTATGTATGTATTATCGGTCGTGAGAAAGATCAAATTAATCGCGGCGGTGAAAAAATTGCTGCGGAAGAAATTGAATCTTTGCTACTCAAACATGAAGGTGTTATCCATAGTGCTTTAGTTGCGATGCCTGATCCTTTGTTGGGGGAAAAAAGTTGTGCTTTTATCGTGGCGGCTGATCCGAATATAACCGGGTTGCAACTGCGGAAATATTTAAGGGGGTTAGGAATCGCTGAATATAAATTGCCTGATCGTTTCGAGATGATTGATGTTATGCCTGTTACACCGGTTGGAAAGACCAATAAATTATTATTAAGAAAAATCATTCGAGATAAATTAGAAAATTAATTTAATGACATGAAGGTATTGAAATGACCATTCCATCATTGAAAAATTATAAACTACCTCAGCCGAAAGATTTTCCAGGCAATAAAGCCTCCTGGTTATTCGAACCCCATAAAGCAATCTTGCTTATTCATGATATGCAGGACTATTTCTTGCAATTTTTCGGTAATAATAGTCCTTTAGTTAATAAATTAATTGAAAATATTTATTTATTGAAACTATTTTGTCAAGAAAAAGAGATTCCCATTATATATACAGCGCAACCTAAATTACAAAGTGATGAAGAGCGCGCATTACTTAATGATATATGGGGAGCTGGCTTAAATAGATCACCCCATTTACAGAATATTAGCCATGCTTTAGCCCCTAATCGCGATGATATTGTGATAGTTAAGTGGCGTTATAGTGCATTTCAACGTTCTTCGCTGGAAAAAAATATAAAAGAGTTAGGGAGAGATCAATTAATTATTTGCGGAGTGTACGGACATATTGGTTGCATGATTACTGCGGTTGACGCATTCATGAGAGATATAAAGCCTTTTTTAGTGGGTGATGCGATAGCGGATTTTACGCTTGAAGATCACCTTATGGCTTTAAAATATGTTGCTGAAAAATCAGGAATGGTTATGAGTACGAAAGAAATAATTTCATCAGTAAATTTCGATAAATCGGATTTATAAAAAATGCGTAATAAATCGCTATCAAAGAAGAAATAATATGAAAAATAAACAAAATTTACAGATGGATTTTAGCCATAAAACCGTCTGGGTAACGGGAGCGGCACGTGGCATTGGTGAACAAATTGCCCGTGATTTTACCGCGCTTGGTGCTAACGTAATAGGTTTCGATCGCGTATTTGAGCAAGATGATTTGCCTTATCAATGTATACAACTCGATATTAGTGATCCAGAAAAGGTCGAAATGATTTGTTCCCAACAACTGTCTATCTCAGCCAAATTAGATATTTTGGTTAATGCTGCCGGTATATTGCAATTGGGAAATATTGATGAGCTAAATATTAGTGACTGGCATCGTTGTATTAATGTCAATGCTTCTGGGGCTTTTTATCTATTGCGTGCCGTGGTTCCCCATTTTAAACGTCAGCGCAGTGGCGCTATTATCAGCATTAGCTCTAATGCGGCACATGTTCCACGTATGCGAATGGCGGCTTATTGTGCATCAAAATCAGCACTGACAAGTTTAACGCATTGTGTTGGGTTAGAACTCGCGCCGTTTGGTATACGTTGTAATGTTGTATCTCCGGGTTCGACGGATACGCCTATGCAGCGTTCCATGTGGAAAACCGATGATGATGAAAAAAATATGATTAACGGGTATCCTGAGCAATATAAATTGGGTATTCCCCTTGGTAAGATTGCAAGCGTTAATGAAATTTCACATACCGTACTCTTCTTGTCTTCTGATTTGGCAAGCCATATAACGCTACAGGATATTGTGGTTGATGGTGGTGCGACGTTAGCTTGTTAATTGTTTGAATCAATACGAAAATACCCGTTGTTTCTGTAATATAAGGAAAAATTGCCCTCGCCTAATAGGATTAGGCTGTTGTAGGGTATTGAAATCTATGAGTCATCTCGATCCTACTTTACTGGTGCTGCTAGTGTTGGCAGCACTGGGCATCATCAGCCACAACATGACCGTCACTCTTGCAATGCTGCTCTTGCTGGTTATTCGCATAACGCCACTAAATCATTTTTTCCCGTGGGTGGAAAAATATGGGTTGACTATTGGTGTACTTATTTTGACTGTGGGAGTAATGGCGCCTATCGCCAGTGGAAAAATTACGGTACAGGCTGTCCTTAACTCGTTTATGAATTGGAAATCGTTACTCGCGATAGTGATAGGTGTATTAGTGTCATGGTTAGGTAGTCGCGGTGTTTCACTCATGTCTAATCAACCATCGACAGTTGCGGGTTTGTTGGTCGGGACGGTATTAGGCGTTGCCCTGTTTAAAGGTGTTCCTGTGGGGCCGCTGATTGCCGCGGGGATTTTGTCATTGTTGATTGGTAAATCATAGCCGTTATGTTGTCAGAATTGAGTGTGATACAGGCGGAAATGCAGCAGCAAGGGTTTCGTCGTTTGCTGGTATTGAGTGGAGATTATCATTGGTGCTATTTACAGGCTAATGAGTTACAGCAGAGATTTACTGGTGATTGGTTATGGATCTCTCATCGTAAACAGAATGCTGTGTTGCCAGAAAAGGCGGTCAGTTTATTAGGTCAGGAATATCTACACGGAATATTTGACGCTACCGAAGGTTTTAATGCGGAAGCTCTGGCGATATTAGCAGGCACATTGAAAGCTGGGAGTTGGTTGGTGATGATGGTTCCATCTTGGCGCCAATGGCGTTATCAACCAGATAAGGATAGCGCGCGTTGGAACGAACAGTTAGATGCTATTCCAACGCCGAATTTTGTTCAGCATATTCAGCAGCAAATTGTTAGCGATTCCCAAGTTTTGCTCTGGCGGCAAAATGATCCCTTATGCATCCCTGAATTTCCACAGTACAGCGCGTGGCAACTGCCTGATGGCACCCCAACTGCTAGTCAGCATGCCATTTTGGCTCGACTTTTGCGGGCAAATCGGGGGGTATGGGTCATTACTGCTCCAAGAGGGCGAGGTAAATCGACACTTGCTGGTATGTTAATGCAGCAATGGCAGGGAAATTGCTGGTTAACCGCACCGGCGAAGGCGACAACCGAAGTTATCAGGCGCTATGCGGGGGACAAGGGAAAATTCTGGGCCGTAGATAGTTTGCTCAAATATTGTAGACAAAATAGCGTATCAGATATTGATTGGTTGCTTATTGATGAAGCCGCTGCCATTCCAATGCCGCAATTATCTGAGTTGATCAGCTATTTTCCCCGAATATTATTGACCACAACGGTACAAGGATATGAAGGTACCGGGCGCGGATTTTTACTTAAATTTTGTGCTGGGATTCCTGATAGCCATATTCTGAATCTAACGGCTCCTGTGCGTTGGGCGGAAAATGATCCGCTGGAAAACTGGTTGGAAAACGCTTTACTGTTTGAGGATGCCATTCCTGCCAATAATTCTGATCAGGCGATCAGTTATCACGTCTATCATCAGCAACAATGGATTAATCAGCCTGAATTACTGAGGCAGTTTTACGGCATATTAACCAGCGCTCACTACAAAACTTCACCTTTGGATTTACGGCGTTTACTCGATGCCAAAGGGATGCAATTTGTTGCCGCTCTTAGAAATAATGCCTTGATGGGGGCTTTATGGATGGTTGAAGAAGGTGGGTTGTCGCGTGAATTAGCCCATGAAATATGGGCAGGCAGGCGTCGTCCAAGGGGAAATCTGGTTGCGCAATCGTTAGCTGCCCATAGCGGTTTACCACAGGCGGCGGTTTTGAAATCTCAACGGATCAGCCGGGTTGCTGTACAGGCTAATAATCGCAGACAGGGTATTGCTCAGGGAATGATCGCGTATCAACGGGAAAGGGCAGAAAAACAAGGCGTGGATTTTATTTCCGTTAGCTTTGGTTATACCGCAGAGCTATGGGCATTGTGGCAGAAATCTGGTTTCCAATTAGTGCGAATGGGAACTCATCTGGAAGCCAGTAGCGGTTGTTATACGGCAATGGCTATTTTTCCTCTGAGTGAACAGGGGATTGTTCTGGGGATTCAAGCTCAGCAACAGCTTGCTCGCGATGCACATTGGCTAGAATCCCAGATTGGATTTAGCTTGCCTGTTGATTACCAGACTGACCATCATCTCAATCGGCATGATTGGCAGGAACTATCAGGTTTTGCATTTGCTCACCGGCCACTTTCCGCTTCATTGCCGGCCGTGCAACGATTGTTGCTGAACAGTGATTTGCCGTTGATTGCGCTGAGAAATCATCTCCAGCAGGAAATGAGTGTTGAGCAATGTGTCTCTGTATTGAGGTTGAGTGGTTACAAAGCATTAGTGCAACTCTGGCGGCGAGAAACCGCACAGGCGTTGTTAAGTCTCGATGAGAAACTTGCCAGAGACTGGCAAGAGTGGACTACGGCTTTTTCTGTGGCCAATCATCTTCATCATCCCACTTGTTATTGAGATCCCGATGAGGAGGCAGTTCCGGTTTGTTGTCCAGAAATTTTTTCACATCCAGGCGACGTAACTCTTTAATGGCATTGAGAAGAACGCCAACCAATAAAATTAAAATAATCCACCAGTAATCAGCTAACCATTGCATTAGGTTATCTCCTGCTCAACATGGAGGTAGTTTTCAAATATATAAGGTAAGTTAGCCGATAACCAGTCAATGCCTGCGATGTCATGTTGTTGCCATACATCCAGCAACATTTGTGGAGTCAGCAATTTTTTTAATTGTTTGGCTAATGGTTGGTAGCTGATATGCCACGGTTCATAAGCGATGCCGCTATTGTGACCGACAAAGGGACGGTAAAAACCGAAATGGGCCATATTCTCGGTTAACCAGTAAGTTAATGGTTCGAAATAACCGCCATTTTCATATTCCCAAGGTTCGAGTAATAACTTCTGGTTATCCGGTAGCATTGTTGGATCATAAATATCCAGCTCTGTTCCCCAGTGATGGCGGCTACCACCGGGCAGGGCAGACCAACGAAGAATTGCCTTACAGCGTTCTCCTTCTGATAACTGGGTGATATCCATTGGTTGGCTGTTTTCATCCAACACCGGGCGTTCACCACGAAATTTTCCATTCCAGATAGCTTGCTGACGCTGAAAATCGCGGAATGTGCTGGCAGGTTGCAGATTAATGCCGGCCTTTTCAGCGGCTTGTTGCATGGCAAGAAAAGCATTGGCGGCTTCTGGTTGTAATCGGTGATTGCCGGAGAGAGAAATCAAGTGACCAGTAGCCAAGCCGGTTAACATATTTGCTGTGATCACTGGATTAGCTGCTCCATAACGCGTTGATAAATCCGGCTGAGTTGTTGCAGATCGGCGGCGCTAACAGACTCATTAACTTTATGAATTGTTGAATTTAGTGGTCCCAGTTCGACAACTTGAGCGCCCATTTGGGCGATAAATCGGCCATCGGAGGTACCTCCACTGGTAGATAATTCAGGTTGGTAGCCACAATACTGGTCTATTGCCTGTATGACAGCATTGACTAACTCACCTTTGGCTGTCAGAAAGGGCTGGCCTGCCAGTATCCACTCAATCGTGTAATTCAGGTGGTGATTTTTTAGGATAGTTTCAACTTGTTCACGAATTTGGCTATCAGTCAGTTCTGTACTGAAACGGAAATTAAATTGAACTTGCACATTTCCAGGGATCACATTATGGCTGCCTGTTCCTGCGTGAATATTGGCAATTTGCATACTGGTCGCCGGGAAAAATTCGTTTCCTTCATCCCAGTGCGTATTGACCAGTGTCTGTAAAGCAGGAAGGACACGGTGGATTGGGTTATCAGCTAAATGCGGATAGGCAACGTGGCCTTGAATACCGTGGACGGTGAGATTCGCAGTCAGGGAACCGCGACGGCCATTTTTCACCATATCGCCAAGGCGATGCTGGCTAGAAGGCTCACCGATCAGACAGTAATCCAATCGTTCATTGCGGGACATTAAGGCTTCAACCACTTTGACGGTGCCGTGAGTGGCTTTCGCTTCTTCGTCTGAGGTAATAAGGAAGGCCAGACGACCATTATGGTTGGGATAGGAGGCAACGAAACGTTCAGCCGCGACAATCATGGCAGCTAACGAGCCTTTCATATCTGCCGCTCCCCGGCCATATAACATGCCATTACGGATAGTTGGCTCAAATGGGGGATATTCCCACTGAGATTCATCGCCCGCCGGGACGACATCAGTGTGTCCGGCAAAGGCTAACGTCGGGCCTGCGCCGCGATAGGCCCAAAAATTGTTTGTATCGCCAAAGGGCATCCGTTCAACGGTAAAGCCAATTGCTTGCAAGTGGGCGATCATAATATCTTGGCAACCTCTATCATCCGGGCTGACAGAGGGTTGCTTGATGAGTTGTTGGGCAAGTTCAATTACAGGACAAGTCATTTCAGAGTGCCTCAGCAAAAAATTGCTGATATTCATCCACTTTATAACCTAATAGGCAATCACCTTTTGCAGAAATTAATAGTGGACGTTTGATAATCGCGGGTTGTTCCAACATCAACGCTTTTGCCGCGTCAGCATTATTAATTGTCGCTCGTTGTTGATCGGTCAGTTTACGCCAAGTTGTACCGCGAGTGTTAATCAATGATTCCCAACCGAGTTTGTCAATAAATGACTGCAAAAGTGCCGCGTTTAATCCATCAACACGATAATCATGAAACAGGTAAGTAATTTCTTGTTCTTCCAGCCAACGACGGGCTTTTTTTATCGTGTCACAATTCTTAATCCCATAGAGAGTAAAAGCGGGTTGAGAAGATTTATCCAACATCATTTAACAGATCCTTAAAGAAAATTTAAATACCTAAACATAATGCTGGAAAATGCTAGTTTTATCCAGATGATATCCTGATTTTTATTACCGGAGATATCAAAGCAGGAAACTCAATTTTGTTGGCTGGTTTCATAGGAGGTATTTGCCGCATAACATTTGCTACATAACGACGATAAGAGCCGATCCTCGGTAATAAGCTCAAGGATCGGTTCGGGAGAAGTATTAGGCTACTCCATTTTTCCTATGTTGCAAATACATGATTGTTGCAGCCAGGCGGGAGCGTACATTCAGTTTTTTTAACAAGTTTCTGATGTGTACCTTCACGGTCTCTTCAGAAATAAATAAGACATCAGCAACTTCCTTATTAGTCATGCCACTGGAAACTTCTTTTAATACATCTAACTCACGTTTGGTCAATTCAGATAAAGGATCAACATGTTTATGACGGTTAGCGAGATGTTGGTATATTTTTTCGCTAAATACAGTTTGTCCACGAGCAGCGTGGCGAATACTGCTTAATAACGAATCTAGATCGCTATCTTTAAGTAAGTAGCCATTGGCTCCAGCGTCAATAGCGGCGTAAACATCATTTCGATCATCTGAAACGGATAATACCAGTACATAGGAATTGATCCCTTTTCTACGGATAGATTTAATTGTGTCCACGCCTGAAAGACCATTCATATTGAGATCTATCATAATGACATCAGGTTTCAGCTTGCATGCAATATTTATTGCTTCTTCACCATTGTCAGCTTCTGCTGTCACGGTAAGCGCTCGATCGAGCTCTACAATCTGTTTCAAGCCATGGCGAATGAGAGGGTGGTCATCAACTATCATCACTGAATGGTTATACATTTTCCTTCTCCCTTAATAAGTAAAGCCACGAAATGCAGACTTTGAATTTGATTAAAAGGCAGTAATGAATGGGTCTGCCATAAATTAAATTGCTATGAAAAAATTTTACCAAAACCGATTGATTTACAGAATTGATAGCTCTGTAAGTCCAGAAAGCACATCCTGATATAAAAATATAAATAGCGCAAATTAGTTTGATAAGTAAAAAAAGAAGATGAGTAATTTTCACAAAAAACACATAACTTCCTGACTTAAAATGATGTTAAAAATCAATAAATTAAATTTGTGATTATTAGATTTGTTTTCTTTTATAAAATTTATTTTAATTGAATTTATATTGAGAATTTTTTTATGTGATAATTATTGTAGTTATTATAATTTTAGTGATATTGTATGAATGATAATGTTTCTCTCTTTATTTTCCTATATAAAGTAGGGTCGTTAGTAGATAACTTGGGTAGTGTTTTTTATGAACAAATAAAGTGCTACTTTATTGATAAGGTGCTGCCAATGTTATGATTTGACACACAGTACCTATTATACTGCTCCCGCTCTTACTCCAGATTGTAGAATGTATATAAAGGATCCGACGATGGATGAAAAATTAAAACAGAGTGCATTGGATTTTCACCAGTTTCCACAACCAGGGAAAATCACGATTACTCCGACTAAGCCCCTGACAACTCAGCGAGATTTAGCCTTAGCTTATTCACCAGGTGTTGCCGCGCCTTGCCTGGAAATTGCAGAAGATCCATTAGCGGCTTATAAATATACGGCGCGTGGCAATCTTGTGGCCGTGATATCTAATGGTAGCGCGGTCTTAGGATTGGGGAATATTGGCGCACTGGCAGGTAAGCCAGTGATGGAAGGAAAAGGTGTCCTGTTTAAAAAATTCTCAGGTATTGATGTATTTGATATTGAAGTCGATGAGTCTGATCCTGATAAGTTGATTGATATCATTGCGGCGCTGGAGCCGACATTTGGGGGAATTAACCTCGAAGATATTAAAGCACCGGAGTGTTTCTATATTGAGAAAAAACTTCGGGAAAAAATGAACATTCCGGTATTCCATGATGACCAGCATGGTACAGCGATAATTTGTACCGCTGCTGTTTTGAATGGCTTGCGGATTATGAAAAAAGAGATTTCAGCGGTTCGCTTAGTTGTTTCTGGCGCCGGTGCTGCCTCAATTGCCTGTATGAATTTACTGGTTGCGCTTGGGTTGCAACGCAAAAATATTGTGGTATGTGATTCTAAAGGGGTGATTTATCGCGGTCGCGATAAAAATATGGAAGAGACTAAAGCTGCTTATGCGATTGAAGACAATGGCAGCCGCACATTAAGTGATGTTATCCCTGGCGCGGATATTTTCCTCGGATGTTCCGGCCCTGGCGTGTTGACTCAGGACATGGTGAAAACGATGGCCAAAGATCCACTCATCATGGCATTAGCAAACCCTGAACCGGAAATTTTGCCGCCATTGGCGAAACAAGTTCGCCCTGACGCCATCATTTGTACTGGCCGTTCTGATTATCCGAATCAGGTTAATAATGTGCTCTGTTTCCCGTTTATTTTCCGTGGCGCGCTGGATGTTGGCGCAACAACCATTAATGAGGAGATGAAGCTTGCTTGTGTTCATGCGATTGCTGATTTGGCGCTGGCGGAACAGAGTGAAGAAGTGGCTTCTGCTTATAATGATCAGGATCTGTTTTTTGGTCCTGAATATATTATTCCTAAACCGTTTGATCCACGCCTGATTGTGAAAATTGCCCCGGCAGTTGCCAAAGCCGCAATGGATTCCGGCGTGGCAACCCGTCCGATTAAAGACTTTGGCGCATATATTGAGAAGCTAAATGAGTTTGTCTATAAAACAAACTTGTTTATGAAACCTATTTTTTCTCAGGCTAAGAAAGCGAAAAAACGTATCGTTTTGGCCGAAGGGGAAGAAGTACGTGTATTGCATGCGACTCAGGAATTGATCTCTCTTGGGCTGGCTTACCCAATTCTAATTGGTCGCCCTAGTGTTATCGAAATGCGTATTCAGAAACTGGGATTGCATATTGAAGCGGGTAAAGACTTTGAAGTCGTTAATAATGAGAATGATCCGCGCTTCAAAAAATACTGGCAGGAATACCATAATATTATGAAACGTCGAGGTGTTTCTGCTGAACAAGCTCGCCGGGCGGTTATCGGTAATCCAACCCTGATTGGGGCGATTATGGTGCTGCGTGGTGAAGCTGATGGTCTGATTTGTGGTACCGTTGGCAGTTACAGTGAACATTACGAGGTTGTGAGAAACGTATTTGGTTTCCGTGATGGGGTTCATACTGCCGGTGCAATGAATGCACTGATGTTGCCAAGCGGTAATACTTTTATTGCGGATACTTATGTCAATAATGATCCAACGCCTGAGCAATTGGCCGAGATTACCCTTATGGCGGCAGAAACTATCCGCCGTTTCGGTATCGAACCAAAAGTTGCGCTGCTTTCTCATTCAAGTTTTGGTTCCACTGATTGCCTCTCAGCACGGAAAATGCGTCAGACGCTGGAGTTGGTGAATAAAATGTCACCTTCACTTGAAATTGATGGTGAAATGCACGGTGATGCTGCATTGGTTGAAAGTATTCGCCGTGACATCATGCCAGATAGCCCATTGAAAGGGGCTGCCAATCTGTTAATTATGCCGAATATGGAATCTGCCCGTATCAGTTATAACTTGCTACGTGTCACCAGTTCTGAAGGCGTTACCGTTGGTCCAGTTCTGATGGGGGTTTCCAAACCGGTACACATTCTGACGCCAATTTCTTCTGTACGCCGTATCGTCAATATGGTCGCTCTGGCGGCAGTTGAAGCGCAAACTCATCCGCTGTAACACCTACTGCCCCTGTTTCCTGTACGAGCAGGGGCTGTTTGTTGTAAACGATTCTTATCATCTATATGATGCGCAAAACATTAATATGGATAATGGACATGATAAAATTTCTCACGACTGTAAAATCTTTTCTGATTATCTGTGGTTTACTGATCTTATCTGGATGTGTATCTGTACAACAAAAACCAACTCTCCAAACGCTTTCACCGGAACTAACTCAGCAAGGGGCTATTATCGATCTTAAAACAGGTCACGCCCTGACCCCTAATGAATTGCTCAATCGATTGGCGCCACATCAGCGGATAGTGGTGGGTGAAAAACATGATAATCCATATCATCATCAGATAGAGCTTTGGCTGGTTCAGCAACTTCCGCTCAAAAGAGAGCAGGGTTCGGTCCTGTTAGAGATGATTAACCCTGATCAGCAGCAAAAAGTGAATAAAGTTAAGAGTTGGTTGCAAACTAAGCCTATTGTACGTGAAAGCCGTATAAAAGAGCTTCTTACATGGCGAGAGGGGTGGCCGTGGGAGTTGTATGGCGGATTGGTCATGGAGCTGATATCTCAGCCTTATCCGTTGCTGTCTGCAAACTTGGATCGCAGTGAAATTAAAGCGGCTTACAGTAACCCTCCGCTCCTCCAGGGGAATATTTCTGTTGCTGAAAATGTTAAAGCGCAGATTAAAGCGGTGATTGAAGATGTCCACGGTGGTGAAATAACGGAACAACAGTTATCTGCCATGACAACTATTCAGCAAATGCGGGATCGCAGAATGGCGGAACAGTTACTTAAAGCGCCGGTTCCCGCCACATTGATTGCGGGTGGATACCATGCAACGAAAGTAATGGGTGTTCCTCTGCATGTTAAAGAGCTATCGCCCCAAGAGGATCTTGTTGTGTTGATCATCGCTGAGAAAAGCAATGTACTGGATGACCAATATGCTGATTATGTCTGGTATACACCAGTAAAGAAACCATAGATATTTTAAACAAATATCCCCGTTATCTTTCAAGTTGTCTCTTTGTTGGCTGCACTCGCTCACCCCGGTCACATAGTTAGCTATGCTCCCGGGGATTCACTCCTTTGCCGTCGCGATACATCTTGAAATCCATAGGGTATAGTGGTCTTTTCCCTTATATAAAGGGCTTTGGCACAAGGATGTGCTCAAGTTAACGATACATGTAAAAATAATTTTCATTAGCATATGAAATTAATTATCATTACTAAATGATAATTAAAATTATGCGCTATCATCCATGTTGACGCTGACACACCCGGCCTTTCAAACGGGTCATTTTAAAAAAGGGCTCGTTTCTGCTATTGCTGCTCATCTCATTTTGGCTGGCTGGATTATCTACCAGCCAGAAGAAATTGCCGTTGATGAACTGATGCCACCGCCAGCGGTGATGATGGAGCTTTCATTGTTGACAGAAGCGACGCATCAGGTACAAAAACAACCTATTGGTCTTGAACAGCAACTTTCTGTTGCCAGCCGACAGCAGGAAAGTGAGGTTAATGAGATTAAAATGCCTGAGCTTATGAAAGATGAACAGGCGCAGATTCTGGTGCATAAACCTAAAAAGCAGAAAAAGCGCCATGAAGAGATTAAAAAGACACCACCGGTGAAGCGCCAGCAGGTAGAAGAACAAGAGAGTGAAAAATCTCAAAGCAGTGCTGCTATGGTAAGCAGTACTGCCACTTCCACTAATCTGACTTCGCGGGTTGCCGCTGCTTATGACAGTGATTCAAAGGCGGTTGCTGATGCGGATGCGCTATGGCGAGCGGAAGTTATCGGGCATTTAAATCGATATAAACGTTATCCAGAGGATGCACAGAGAAGAAACCGCACGGGTCGGCCTACAGTCAGATTCACGATTGATAAACAGGGCTATGTTACTCACAGTGACTTAGTTCGTCGTTCTGGAACTCATTCTTTAGACAGGGAAGCGAAGCAAGTTCTGGCAAGGGCGCAGCCGTTGCCAGCTCCCCCCAATACCGTTTTAAACGGTAATGAAATTACGATAGAACTTCCGATTGATTTTAGTTTAGTTAATTAATATTTTTGAACGATTTAAGGACAGCATATATGTTAAGGCAGCAAGTGCGATTTGCCCTGAAAACTAAAGGGCTGTTATTGATATTTTTATTGAGCGGCTGGTTGAATTCTGCCGCCGCAGAGGAAGAAATTATGCCACCAAAGGCGATGAAGCAACCACACCATATAACTATTCACGATGATACTCGTATAGATGATTATTACTGGATGCGGGATGATACTCGTAAGGATCAAAAAGTTATTGATTATCTGACCGCCGAAAATAAATATACCGAACAGGTGTTAAAACCCGGTGAACAGTTGCGGGATACGTTATACGAAGAAATGGTTGGCAGGATGAAGCAGGATGATCAATCAGTACCCTATACTTATAATGGGTATATTTATCGGACAACTTATGAAACTGGCAAAGATTTCCCGATTTATCAGCGTAAACCTGCTGATGGCTCATCAGATTGGCAGGTGCTGGTCGATGGTAATGAGAGAGCCAAAGGGCATGAATATTATCAATTGAGTAATTTTGCGATTACTCCAGATAATAAACGTATTGCGATTGCTGAAGATACGCAGGGGCGCCGTAATTATCAGATCTCTTTTAAAGATATTGCTGACAAACAGTGGAATAACGATGTAATAAACAATACTTCTGGTAATATTGTTTGGGCGAATGATAACAATACGTTGTTTTATGTGCGCAAGCATTCACAAACATTGTTGCCATATCAGGTATTTCGTCATCAATATGGTACTAATACCAGCGAAGATCAGAAGATATATCAGGAAGAAGATGAGCGTTTTTATTTAGGCATATCTAAAAGCACTTCCCGTGATTATATTATGTTGTCGATAACCAGTAATTCGACTTCTGAATATTTGCTGATTGATGCAAACAAACCACAAGCGGAACTGCAACTCTTTTCTCCTCGTAAGGAAGGCCGAGAGTATTATATTGACCATTTCCGCGATCATTTCTACATCCGTTCAAATCATGAAAATGAAACCTATGGGCTTTATCAGACGGACGCCATCAATACGCCGTGGAAAATAGTCATCGCTCCGCAGCAGGATAGTGATCTTGAAGATTTCGATCTGTTTAATGACTGGTTAGTCGTACAGGAACGAACAAAAGGATTACCGACAATTCGTCAGATTAATTGGCAGACACAGCAAGAAAAACAGATTAAGTTCGATGATCCAAGTTATATGGCATGGATTGATTACAACCCTGAACCCGATACTGATTTTGTCCGTTATGGTTATTCATCCATGACGACACCAAGCTCAACATTCCAATGGAATATGAAAACAGGTGAGCGGGAATTACTTAAGCAGCAAGAAGTAAAAGGTTTCGATAAACATCATTATGAGAGCCAGCGTATTTGGGTGAAGGCTCGTGATGGCGTTGAAGTTCCTGTCTCTCTGGTTTATCGAAAATCACTGTTTAAAAAAGGCCAAAACCCGATATTAATATATGGTTATGGGGCTTATGGTATCAGCATGGACCCTTCATTTAGCTCACCGCGATTGAGTTTATTAGATCGGGGCTTTGTTTACGCATTAGTACATGTACGTGGTGGCGGAGAACTGGGTAAGAAATGGTATCTACAGGGTAAGGTCGAAAATAAAATGAATAGTTTTAATGACTTTATCGATGTGACTAAAGCACTGATTGCTCAGAAATATGGTGACAGCAAACGGGTTTATGCGATGGGAGGGAGTGCTGGTGGTTTGCTGATGGGCGCTGTGATTAATCAGGCACCGGAATTATATCGCGGCGTGGTTGCTCAAGTTCCCTTTGTTGATGCCGTGACAACCATGCTTGATCCTTCTATTCCTCTGACAGTAGGAGAATATGAGGAGTGGGGTAATCCTGAAAATAAAGAGGATTATTCCCGGATTAAATCATATAGTCCGTATGACAATATAAAACACCAACGTTACCCAAATTTATTGGTGACGAGTGGATTTTATGATTCCCAAGTGCAATATTGGGAACCAACTAAATGGGTAGCAAAATTACGGGATATGAAGGAAGGTAACTCTATTTTATTATTAGAAACCAATATGAGCGCCGGGCATGGTGGTAAATCAGGCCGATTTAATCGATTAAAAGATACTGCAATGGATTACAGTTTTATTTTGATGCTGGATGACGCTAAAAAGTATTTTCCGCAATTAAAAGATAACTGAAATAAATTATAAATAATATAAATTTGTTATTTGAAGCACTGATAATAATTTATCAGTGCTGAATATTTTTGTTTTCTGAATACTGGTATGTGAGCAAATATTGATTTGTATGCATTTAGGATAATTGAAATGAAAATAATGACAAAGATAGCAGGGGCTGGCGTGGTTTTAATTGGGCTGCAAGGGTTTGCTTATGGTGAGGAAAAGCAAGAGAGGAAATCAGATAAGGTAATGAAGTTCAGTAGCCTTAAGGTTTCTGGTTCGCAGGATGATGCGGAAGTGCGGGCAATGGAAAGGCCCGGTTCTTACAGTTCTAAAGGTGAAGATACAAAACTTCAATCAATGGATAGCATATTACGTAGTATGCCAGGGACCTATACCCAAATAGATCCGGGGCAGGGAACGGTGAGTGTGAATATTCGTGGATTAAGTGGATTTGGTCGAGTAAATATGATGGTTGATGGTGTTAGCCAGAGTTTTTATGGTACATCTCCGACGAGTCCAGCTCACGGTACTACTTATAACCAATTCGGTACAATCATTGATCCTAATTTTATTGTAGGAGTTGATGTCAATCGTGGTCAATCTGATGGCGCAGGTAGTGTTAATGCGTTGGTAGGTAGCGCCAATTTTCGCACAATTGGTGTAGATGATGTGATATTCGCAGGGAATTCATTGGGAGTACGCACGAAAACAGCTTATGGAAATAATGGTGTTGGCTATAATGGTATGATAGCCGTTGCGGGTAAAACACCTGCTTTCAGTTCTGAAGGTTCAATAGGTGCTATGTTGGCTGTCAGCGGGCATTCAATTGATGCACATTATAAGAATGGCGACGGAGTATTAAGCGATGAGTTTGTTACAGATAAATCGTTTAAACAAAAACCCAATTCGCAATTAATGAAAATAAAAATTGAACCAAATGAATTTCATGATATGGAGATAAGTGGTCGTAACTATCATAATAAATTTACTCGCCGTCATATTGATAGTCGGGATATTTATTTAAAATACAATTACACTCCATTTAGTGAATGGGTTGATATAAAATTATTGGTCAGCAACAGTGAGAGTAGTCAACGCTATGAAGGTGATTCACTTTTTAAGTTGCTAAATAGCAACGCCAAAAATAAGTCAGATGCAGTAGATATCAGTAATATTAGTCGCTTCGACTATGGAGATACAAATTTTGAGTTAACACTTGGCAGTAAGTTGATGGAGACCGAATATAGCAGGACAACGAATAGTGTTTATTCTGGTCAAGGTAAAGATGAAAAAGAAAAGGAAAAATATAAAAAGACAGATAGTGAAGTAAAAGAAAATAATGTTTTCGCGCCAAGTGGCAAACAAGATATTGCCAGTATTTATGGTGGATTGAAAATAAGTCGTGGAATTTATCAGGCAGATATTACGTTTAATTATATGGATTACAGTGTCAAAGGCTATAAACCGGCTTGTGATCTACGGATTCCTTGTTTTCCTCAGGGAGCAACCGAGTTAGATTTGAAAGAACATGGGTTTAATCCAGGAGTTTTATTATCAGCAGAGATTATTCCTGAGTTCCAACCATTCGTCAGTTATGCCCGTTCAATGAGAGCACCAAATATTCAAGAGACTTTCTATAGTAATGAAGGTGGTGGATCTATGAACCCATTTCTGAAAGGAGAGGAGTCAGACACTTATCAAATTGGCTTTAACAGTTTCCGCCCAGATTTAATTGTAAAGGGGGATATTTTCCGCCTGAAAGCTGCTTGGTATCATACTAAAGTAAAAAATTATATTCTCAGTGATATCTGGCTTATATGTGGCAATAGAAACAAATGTAAAGCTGATAGTTCGACAGATTACAATGAAGTCGATCCTAACATCAAAATGTATATCTATCACAATAGCTTGACTCCGGTAAAAATACGCGGATATGAAATTGCTGCTGATTATGATGCAGGTATGTTTTACAGCAAATTGGCTTATAGTTGGCAAAAAACTCGCCAACCAACCTCTGCTGCTACAGCGCATTTTGGGGCAGAGCCATTGTCACAATTACCTGATCGCTTTATGACGTTGGATACCGGTGTTCGTTTATTTAATGAGAAACTCCGTGTTGGTGCGATTGTTAAATATACCGGTGATTCTCATAGACTGGACCCAGATCAATATAATTTTGATGACGAGGGAAGGGTTATACAGCAAAAAGAACCTAAAATACCAACGATAGTCGATCTTTATAGCGATTATCAGATAAATCACAATGTGTTGTTGAAATTTTCAGTACAGAACTTGGCAAATAAAAATTATTCTGAAGCACTTAATCGTGCAAACTCTTCTCCATTAATGACTGAGCAAACTTCAGCTATGCAAACCGCTCGGGGCCGGACCTATATTGCCGGTGCAGAAATCCGTTTCTGACATAGGAAAAATAAGTGGCAAAGGAAGGCCACTATTTCAGATTCAGATTTGCAGATCGTCTTTTCCGTTCTTTCTTGATTTTCAATACCTCACTCTCAATCCAGCCATCTTGTAAACGGGTATTCAGGACATCACCAACACGTACCTGTTTGGTTTGTTTTAGTAATTTTCCATCCGATGTTTGACTAATGTTATAACCACGAGCCAGTGTTGCCAAAGGGCTAACCGCTTCCATTCGTGAACAGGAAATGGCAAATTTTTCTCTGGAACGACTAATTTGCCTCTCAATCGCTTGTCTTAACCGAAAATCTTGTTGTTGAATCTGTTGGCTATACTGGTGGATCTGCGGACTAGGTTCAGCGTACCAGAGCCGTTGCTGTAATTTCTCATAAGTCAGGCTGCTTTGCTTTAAGTACCGTTGCAAACTGTCAGTGAGTCGCTGGCGTAAACTGATCAGTAAGTTTTGCTGACGCGCTAGTCGTAAATGAGGATGTTGCTGTTGTAAACGATGAGATACCAGACTGAAAACACGCTGTTTCTGGGCAAAGAAGTAGTCCATTGCCATTTCCAGCCGTTGTTGCTGCGACTGAATGTGACGTAACAATTCGAGCTGATTACGGCTGACTAATTCAGCCGCCGCTGAGGGTGTCGGGGCGCGTAAATCTGCTACAAAGTCAGCAATGGTAACATCTGTTTCATGACCGACCGCACTGACTATCGGAATATCACTGTGAAAAATGGCTCTGGCGACGTGTTCGTCGTTGAAACTCCATAAGTCTTCTAAAGAGCCGCCTCCGCGTCCGACAATCAGTACATCACATTCCTGCCGTTCATTGGCTAATTCAATAGCTCGGATAATCTGTAACGGTGCTTCTGTTCCCTGAACCGCTGTCGGATAAATGATGATGGGCAGTGATGGATCACGGCGCTTTAAAATATTCAAAATATCATGCAGGGCGGCGCCACTGGTTGAAGTAATTACACCAAGCTGTTGAGCCGGGGATGGCAATGGTTTTTTATGGCTTTGGTCAAATAACCCTTCTGTACTGAGTTTTTGTTTCAATAGTTCAAACTGTTGCTGTAACAGACCATCACCGGCGGGTTGCATACTTTCAACAATAAGCTGATAGTCCCCTCTTGGCTCATAAAGCGTAATTGCCGCACGAACCAAAACTTGCTGACCATTTTGCGGCCTGAATGTTACCCGTTGATTGCTATTGCGAAACATCGCCGCTCGCACTTGGGCACGTTCATCTTTTAGCGTGAAATACCAGTGCCCGGAGGAGGGCTGAGAAAAATTGGATATTTCAGCGCTTAGCCAAATTCTGCCCATTTCCATTTCAAGCAGTTGCCGAACCGTCTGATTGAGACGGCTGACAGAAAAAATTCCAGTATTAAAAAGTAGTGACATGTGAGAAAGATCAAATTTCAAAACAATAACTTAATGTGCTGATACTAACCTGCATCATGAAGTAAGCAAGAAATTTTTTAATAAAATGCTGGAGGCAACCGATTACGTTCTGTATAATGCCGCGGCAATATTTTATCCCTTAAATTTTCAGCAGCTTGGTGAGATATTGCTTATGTTACGAATTAAAAAAGAAGCTTTAACCTTTGATGATGTTCTGTTAGTTCCTGCTCACTCTACTGTTCTACCTAACACTGCTGACCTGTCTACTCAACTGACCTCCACCATTTGTCTAAAAGTTCCAATGTTGTCTGCCGCTATGGATACTGTCACTGAATCCGGTTTGGCTATCGCATTGGCTCAAGAAGGTGGCATGGGTTTCATCCATAAAAATATGTCTATTGAGCGTCAGGCAGAAGAAGTTAGCCGAGTCAAAAAACATGAGAGTGGTGTTGTGACAGATCCAGTCACTGTGGCACCTGAAACAACGCTGCGTGAAGTTAAAGAATTGACAGAACGTAATGGTTTTGCGGGTTATCCGGTTGTCACTGGAGGAAATGAGTTGGTTGGTATTATTACTGGCCGTGATGTCCGTTTCGTTACCGATTTGGATCAGCCTGTTACTGCGGTAATGACGCCTAAAGAGCGTCTGGTGACAGTAAAAGAAGCTGAAGCCCGTGAAGTTGTGTTGCAGAAAATGCATGAAAAACGTGTTGAGAAAGCGTTGGTAGTTGATGAGGATTTTCATCTACTCGGCATGATCACAGTTAAAGATTTTCAGAAAGCAGAACGTAAGCCTAACGCCTGTAAGGATGAACGTGGTCGTTTACGTGTTGGTGCCGCGGTTGGCGCCGGCGCTGGCAATGAAGCGCGTATTGATGCATTGGTTGCCGCTGGTGTTGATGTTCTGCTTATTGATTCCTCGCATGGTCATTCAGAAGGGGTACTGCAACGTATCCGTGAAACTCGTGCTAAGTACCCAAATCTACAAATTATTGGTGGTAACGTGGCGACTGGGGAAGGTGCAAAAGCGCTGGTAGCGGCAGGCGTCAATGCGGTTAAAGTCGGTATTGGTCCCGGTTCTATCTGTACTACCCGTATTGTTACCGGTGTAGGAGTGCCGCAAATTACGGCTATCTCTGATGCCGTTGAAGCGTTGGAAGGCACTGGTATTCCAGTTATTGCTGATGGCGGCATTCGTTTCTCTGGCGATATTGCCAAAGCTATCGCTGCGGGAGCGTCGTGCGTTATGGTGGGTTCTATGTTGGCAGGGACAGAAGAATCACCAGGAGAAATTGAGCTGTACCAAGGACGTTCATTTAAATCTTACCGTGGCATGGGATCATTAGGGGCGATGTCCAAAGGCTCTTCTGATCGATATTTCCAAACTGATAATGCCGCAGACAAGCTGGTACCGGAAGGTATTGAAGGTCGTGTTGCCTACAAAGGCTTGCTGAAAAACATTGTCCATCAGCAAATGGGAGGCTTGCGCTCCTGCATGGGTCTGACTGGCTGTGCAACTATTGATGAATTGAGAACCAAAGCAGAATTTGTTCGCATTAGTGGTGCTGGCATTCAGGAAAGCCACGTTCACGATGTCACCATTATCAAAGAGTCTCCAAACTACCGGTTAGGTTTGTAATCCATATTTATTGTGGCCCGTATAAGGGCCGCTTATCTTTATTTGTTACTTGTTTTTTTGGAATTCACCGCACATGACAACTAATATCCATCAGCACCGCATTCTTATCCTTGATTTTGGTTCGCAATACACTCAATTGATTGCTCGCCGTATCCGTGAAATCGGGGTTTATTGTGAACTTTGGGCATGGGATGTCACTGAAGAGCAAATCCGCGAATTCAACCCAAGCGGTATTATTCTTTCCGGTGGTCCGGAAAGTACTACAGCACAAGGAAGTCCCCGGGCTCCTGAATATATTTTTAACGCGGGCGTTCCGGTTCTGGGCGTTTGCTATGGCATGCAAACGATGTCAGTACAATTCGGTGGTAAGGTAGAGGATTCTACTGAACGTGAATTTGGTTATGCTCAAGTTGAGATTAAAGCGGAAAGCGCATTATTCCGTGGAATTCAAGATTCATCAAATGAGCAAGGTAAACCATTATTGGATGTATGGATGAGTCACGGAGATAAAGTTACTGCAATTCCTAAAGACTTTATCATCATCGCCAGCACTGATACCTGTCCATTTGCCATCATAGCGAATGAAGAAAAACGTTTTTATGGCGTACAATTCCACCCGGAAGTCACCCATACCCATCAGGGGCAGCGTATATTGGAGCGTTTTGTACTGGATATATGCCAATGTGAAGCGTTGTGGACACCTGCTTCTATTATCGAAGATACCGTTGTACGCCTGCGTGAACAGGTTGGTGAAGATCACGTTATTCTGGGGCTGTCCGGTGGTGTTGATTCATCTGTCACTGCATTGTTACTGCATCGTGCAATTGGTGATCGCCTGACCTGTGTATTTGTTGATAACGGCTTACTGCGTCTGAATGAAGCTGATCAGGTGATGGAAATGTTTGCCGGCAAATTTGGGCTGAATATTGTTCATGTCCCAGCAGAAGATCGCTTCCTTGCTGCACTGGCCGGTATCCATGATCCGGAAGAGAAACGTAAAACGATTGGTCGTGTATTTATTGAAGTCTTTGATGAAGAGGCAAGTAAACAGACTCAGGTCAAATGGCTGGCGCAAGGTACTATTTATCCAGACGTCATCGAATCAGCGGCATCTGCGACAGGCAAAGCACACGTTATCAAATCTCATCATAACGTAGGTGGTTTGCCGGAAGAGATGAAATTGGGTCTGGTGGAACCGCTGAAAGAGCTGTTTAAAGATGAAGTACGCAAGATTGGTTTGGAATTGGGATTGCCTTATGACATGTTGAACCGTCATCCATTCCCTGGCCCAGGTTTGGGTGTTCGTGTATTGGGTGAAGTGAAGAAAGAGTACTGCGATCTGCTACGTCTGGCTGATGCTATTTTCATCGAAGAGCTGCACAAAGCTGATTTGTACAACAAAGTCAGTCAGGCGTTTACCGTATTCTTGCCGGTTCGCTCCGTGGGCGTAATGGGGGATGGTCGTAAATATGACTGGGTTGTTTCGTTACGGGCAGTAGAAACGATTGATTTTATGACCGCACATTGGGCGCATTTACCATACGATTTCCTAGGCCGGGTTTCTAACCGGATCATCAATGAAGTCAATGGAATATCAAGAGTTGTCTATGATGTCAGCGGTAAACCACCTGCGACTATTGAGTGGGAATAAGTCCTCAGAGTCTATAGACATCGGTTGAAGCCTAAATTAAAAGCACCAATAAAACTAAAGCGTTTTTTGGTGTTTTTATCTATGATATGCACTGTGGATATTCACTTTAGGTTATTGTTAAGACTTGGTTTTTTCAGCTTTATTTTGTCTAGAATCTGGATTGGGTTTAGTGACAACAAATGGGCTATATGCACAAATTCCACGACATCCAGTCTCCTTTCACCATTTTCAACTTTGGCTATAAATGATTGAGGGCGGCCAAATGCTTGGGCCAGTTTTTCCTGTGTAATGCTTTTTTCCAAGCGTGTTTCGCGTAATAATCGGATAACATGCTGATATTCTTCTGAGTAAATCGAGCTCATTTGTTTTGTCTTAATAAAAAATACTAAGATAGGATATCTCTTATTTGCAAAAATATCCAAAATAAGAAAAAAACTTCACCGGCTAAATATCAAGAAACTCAGGTTTGAAGTCTTTAGGGCGATAATAAAAGCATATAAGATAAAGACATTAAACTGGTTTTATAATTAGCTCACAGTTGGAAGGAAAAACATGGTGAATGAACAGTTTACTCGTTGGGATTCAACAGAATACCTAAAAACTAAAGTTGACATGGCTATGTATTTGAATGCCTGTATTGAAGAAGCGGGTGATGATCCTGCCTTTATTGTGCGTGCATTAGGTACGATTGCGCGTGCGCGTGGTATGACTCAGGTGGCAAAAGATGCCGGTCTGTCTCGTGAGAGTTTATATCGAGCGTTATCTGGTGACGGAAACCCTGAGTTTGGCACTATTCTGAAAGTCGTTAAAGCATTAGGTCTAAAACTCCATGTGACAGAGGAATAATATTGATCATAGGTAAGTAACCCGAATTCTGGATAAGAAATTGACGAGAAGCCTGTTCCAGGAGCAAAGTTTTGGTGCAGACCCAAAAACAGCTCCGAGGTGGAACAGGCTATGGACAACTTAGTTGAAATTTTCTGTGATGTCGATGATTTTTGCCGTTTTTTCATCCCTCAATGGGAACAATTTTGTCTCGATAGCGGGCATCTTTTACGCCGCCGACAAGGTCACATGTCTCCCAGTGAAATCATGACCATTTTGATCCTTTTTCATCGGTCGCATTACCGGGATTTTAAACATTTTTATTTAGAACATATTTGGAAATATCACCACAACTATTTTCCCACCTTACTCAGCTATCCCCGTTTTGTCAGTGTGGCCCCTTCCGTTTTGGTACCACTATGCAGCTATCTGACGCAATTAAAAGGAAAACCCACAGGCATTGCTTTTATTGATTCCACCTGTTTGAGTGTCTGCCATAACATTCGCATTCCTCGACATAAGGTCTTTGCGGGGATAGCCAGGCGCGGAAAAAATTCAATGGGATGGTTTTACGGTTTCAAATTATACCTGGTTGTCAATCATCAGGGGGAAATTTTGGCGCTTAAAGTCACTGCCGGTAATGTCGATGATCGGGAACCTGTTCGCGAGTTAACAGCAGAATTAACGGGTTCTCTGTACGGCGATAAAGGTTATCTCAGTCAGGAATTGGCTGACGACTTAGCTAAAGCGGGACTCACTTTCATCACCCAAAAGCGCCGAAATATGAAAGCTCACCTGCAAGCTGAGTGGGATAAGATAATGTTATCAAAGCGTTTTATCATTGAAACGATTAATGGGCAATTAAAAACTATTTCTCAAATAGAGCATTCCCGCCACCGAAGTATAAAAGGCTTTCTGTTGTGCGTTTTAGGTGGATTGATTGCTTACTGCCTTAAATTGAAGAAGCCATCACTGAAAGTTTTCTACTCAGAAGAAGATTTTTCAATGACGGCTTAAGCAGAATTCGGGTTAAGTAATGAATGACCTGCTATTTGCCAGCTTGCTGTGGAGAAAGGGAAAATTGAAAGGAGTGAACTATACTGGTTACAGAGCAGGTTCACTCACTCCTTTAGGGATGTTGCAGTTAACGCCATATGCAAAGCTACAGATTCGTAGAGACTGTTATTTGTATTAGTCTAGCGATACTCCCACTTATATTTAAGCTCAATGAATTTGCTGTCAGAACCTAAGCTGGCATCAGCTTTTTCCATTTTTTCAAGCCATTTCTCAAAATCATAAGGCCATTTTTTTACATCCTCAGGTAAAATTTTGGATAAGACCGCTATTGTTTCTTTTGGGAATTTTTTAACTATTGCTTCATTTTTAATATGATACATTAAGGATTCACCATTGTTCGTGCATGTTAAGAAAGGCAGAACAATATCTATTAACTCTGGAAACATAGTTTCTTGAGAAAATAAAAGACGGGCAATATTTTCTGTTGTTTTTGGTGATTTTATTGCTTTTTGATGAGGCCAAACATGGGTAAAAAATTGAATTATTAAAACTCGCCATTGTAAAAAATTTTTATTATCAGGTTCATCTTTTGAAGAAAGCCACCATAGCAACAATAGGATTTTATGGCGTAATTTCTCATCACCATAAACAAGTGCATCTCTAAATTCAGAATCGGAAATAAATTGCTTTGATTTCTCATACAATTCACTAGCCCAACCGAATAATAAAAAATTTGCTATTGAATTTGTTTGATGCTCAGAGTGAAATGACACGCTATTACGTAAAAAGCCTAGTAAAAATGGTTTCAAAGTATCATACAACTGAGAGCTTCTGGGGTAGGTTTCTCCCCAGAAATAGCCATTCCAGAATGCTTCCTTCTCGTCTGGCTCACCATTTTCAATAACATGTAACAAATTATTATTAGTCCACACTGGAATATGGTGATGTAACCAAATTAGTTGTTTAGCTAAATAGACTAAGGCATATTTCCTAGAATCACCTGATAAAATATTCAAATGTTCAATATGAGAAAGCCATTGTTGAGATAATTTATCTTCTAAATGGAAGTTTTTTAGACGAGAGTCTTTAAACAATATATGTGCGATTGATGATATGGGAGAGTTTTCAGCTTCTGGAGTCCAATCGCGCCGTTCTCTTTTAATTTCGATGGTAGTAATAGGAATTGGCATTATCCCTATAATATCAATAAGATGCTTTAATAATGCATCATAGATATCAATATCTATAGAAGCTAACTTTTCATTTATAGACGAAACCCAAGATAAAACAGGATCAATAATTGAAACTAAATCTTCGTTAGAAGAGGACATCATGTGTCTTGCAATAAAACAAATGAACTTTCTTTTATCATCTTTTCGCGATTCAGACGACAGGAATTTTCTCCATATTTCTTTGGGATACTCCTTTTTCTCTTTAGCCCAATATCTTAGTACGGAAAAAGCCCTTAATGGATATTGCTTTGATAATCCTTTAAAAGGGTCGTTCCTATCTAAAAAGATCCGTTCAACAGAATTAAATTCTAAGACTTTAGGAATAATATCCCTTATAGGAATATCCAATAATTCATTACAGTTAGATTCAATACTTATATACCCACCTTTCGGTTCCATAGAAGTAATGGCATTGTCTGCTAGCCCAATTTCCCATTCAGGATATATATTTTGAAGTTTTCTAACACGCTCTTTTATATCAATATAAAGATTACAGCCTTTACTCTTAAGCCAGAATATTCTATTTAGGATACTATTAGCTTGCCATTTATCTCCTAGATTACTATCTATCCATGCAGGAATGAGCCTACCTTTTAATAAACGCTCAATAATTTCAATGCATTCATTCTCTCTTAATTCATCCCATCTATCTGCAAGTGTCAGCATCAGGTCTCTTTGATTATGTTCGTTCCAAAATTCATCATCGCTTAATGCATTGATAAGTGGGTAAAAATCGGAAGAGGGGACGATTTCAGGCTTACATGCAATCCATATACGAAGTTGTGAAAATATGGGGTTATTTCTGGGCCAACTCAAGAATTCGTTTCTTGCTTCATACAGGTCTAGTTGAATTAACCTTTCATACAAATGTACGTATCGCAATACGTATCCTGCCAGCCCGACATCTCTTATACTTAGACCTAGTTCTATACTGCTATCCTCTCTAATTGGTGATAACAAATGCACTGAGTGAGGTATCCTTTTCTCTGATTCTAACGAACAAGCGTATTCAATATTTTTCCTCAGTTCTGGAATCACTTTAATTAGTAAAGAGTTTGGGATATTAATTGCGTCAAAATGGTGTTTCTCTATATACCGTACATCTAATTCCAGAAATTCACGAAGCTCAGTTATCGTATTAATTGGAGGAAGAAGGCTATTTATTTTGCTAGATACAGCTAAATATGGGCGCATCAGTTTTACATATTGACGGAACGTCACTTCATTCCAACCGTATGTTTTAATTTCGTGTGATAGACTATACCAGTGGCGATCAAAATCTTCATCTTTATATTCATATTGCCAAGACTCAATTAGGTATTGCCAGATTTTGCTAATTTCACTATCTACTTTATTCTCTTTGAGTTTCTGTAAAATATAATGTTGGATAGTTGGTTCAAGATAATTTTGTTTCGTTGCCCACCATATGGCTGCTGGTCGATGAGCTACTTTTGCAAGCCAGACACCAAGAAACCATTGTCTACTAGATAACTTTGAGTTTCCATATTCAGATGTTGTTCTGAATGAAGCAAAATGTTTCTTGCTTAACTCTTTAATATCATCATGATGTGGTTGAAACGCATCCCATGCTTTTTTAGCTATTTCTCTATCTATAACTTCATTATTATTTTGATAAATATCAGGTGTTTTATCAAAGTCTAAACCGTATAAAGTGAAAGGTTCAGGGGAAGTGTTACATCTCAAAGGCCAGCGGCTAGAGTGTGTAGCAAGTCGTATACGAGAATCAAAAACACATAACCATTCTGCAGAAGGTGGATTATCGACAAGTGCAAACTTCTCCATACCTTTTGAAGTAGACACAATATGAGCAATTTGTCCACGTTCGTGGGGTAAGAGATTGGTTGGGCCACGTCGAGCCATCTCTATAGTTTCGCTATACCATTGCTCTACGTTCTGCGCTCTTTTCGCCCAAGCATCTAATGTCTTCCAAAGAGCGGTATGTTTATCTTCAGGACTATAAGCAATCGCTTGAACACCCTTATGTTCCCATAGTTTTCTTGCTTCTTCTATGGTTCCAGATTGAAATGCATATACATTTTTTGCTTTTATCAGGTTTTTATTAAGTCCTTCGAGCAAATATTGCATTGGGGGATCATTTGCAGAATAGCCAATAAATACAACTGTATATTTAGAAAAAATTTCTCGAATAAAGTTCGTGGCCCAACCATCAGAAAGATAGGCTCTTCCAAACTCTGAACCTGATAAAACAAAACCATTGCCTTCTGCACCAATGTAATCGGAGTTAGATCTTCCATGAAGATATACCAGTCCATCAATTAATTCATTTTTGGATAAAGCCGGTAAATTTGGAGGTAGAAAACACGGAATCTCTGTCAAGGAACACTCATTGAATAAGCGATCAAAGTTAGTTGTAATTAATTGCACTCGACCTTCGGGTGTAGTGGCAAGGTCTAACAATAATTTATGTGCAGATGTGTCAACTGTGTCCGATGGTTTCAGCACTTGAGCTACAGTTTTTTCAATTAAATTCGTTTCGAACTCTTGTTCTAATAAGCTGAATATCCGATCTGTTGAAATAAGAGTTGATGCATAAGAAGGTAATTCAACTTCATTTCCTTCCTTATCTTTTAACCCTTTATTCAGAAAATCATAAAGTTGACGTGCTTGGCTATCATTAGTCGTTCCGAGTAAATCAATAACTTTCTGTGCCAATTGAAAAAAACTAGGAAGTTTAGCTTTAGCAAGAGATACCCCTGCGCCACAAAAGAAAACCACGTGCCCTTGATCACGGGCAAGTAATAATTCATCAGGAATAAGTGGCCCATCTTGAATAAACCGCAATTTTTTCTCCTTATATTGCAAATAATTTCATTATACTTTTTTATCATTTACCTTGGAATAAGGCAACTTTTTTCCACCCCATGTTTGTGTTTCTGATATTGTTCATAAAGCGTTAATAAATAAGATTCCAAAATAGCGCTACATCATATATTACCCATAATTCTATGTATAACAATGGGTTGAAGAAGGTCATGTGTAGCAGAATTATGAAACGTTATTTATCTCTGAATCAAGCAATTGATAATATAATAGATTGATATCACCTTGATTAGATTGCTTAGCTATTTTAGGGTGTTTTTCGGTGACTATTTTTCTCATATATCGTCTCTTTCCCTGTAGATAATATAATTTCATCATTGAATTGCTTTAGTACAGCGGCAAAGTCCGCACGGACTTTATCCAGATCATCCGCTAAAGTATCAACGTCACTTTTCTGTGGGATAAAATCCAAATAGTTTGTATTGGGCATAATATTGAATTTCGGTGAAATTGATCTTAATTTATTAAAATATTGTATGAAAATATTTATTATATTATCCGCATTATTAGTTGTTTCTATTAGTTAAATAATTTATTAGCAATGATGTTTTCTTAAGTTTTGATTGAAGAATCATACCTGATAAATAGATTTATGCCATAGAAATATTGCGAGCCGTTTCAAAAAAAGGACTGAAAATAATGGAATATAATTTCATTCAAGATAATGATTAGTCGTTTATATAGAATTATTAATTAGTATGATTTACGACGAAAAGTATCAGAATATGCTATAGTGCCGGCTGGTTTTTGCTTATATTTTTGGAATCTTATGTCTTATCAATGTCCTTTATGTCATCAATCTTTATTGCTCGCTCGACAGCAATGGCGCTGTGAGAATAATCATCAGTTTGATTGTGCTAAAGAAGGGTATGTTAATTTGATGCCCGTTCAACATAAAAAATCCAAGGAACCGGGGGATAGTCCGGAGATGATGCAATCAAGAAGAGCGTTTTTAGATTCAGGGCATTATCAACCATTACAACAACGGGTTTCGGAATTACTGGAGAAGTATCTGCCAGAAAATGTAGAGAGTTTGTTGGATATAGGATGCGGTGAAGGTTATTACACCGCTGCGGTTGAAGCGCAATTAAGCAAGAGACGTAATTTTAAAATCTATGGGTTAGATGTTGCTAAGATCGCAGTTCGTTATGGAGCTAAGCGTTATCCGGCTGTTAGCTTTTGTGTTGCGTCGAGCCATCGTTTGCCATTTGCCGATAAATCGCTTGCCGGGGTATTAAGGATTTACGCGCCTTGCAAAGCGGAAGAACTGGCAAGGGTGGTTAAGCCACAGGGAATTGTTTTGACAGTCACCCCAGGTCCTCGCCATCTTTATCAGCTCAAGGAGTTGATTTATCAAAATATTCATCTTCATCCATTGAAGGCAGAACCGTTGGAAGGATTTGAATTGATAACCGATGAATCGTTATCTTATCCAATGAAATTAGATGGCGTACAAGCGTATCATTTATTACAGATGACACCATTTGCCTGGCGAGCAACAGAGGATGTGAAAAAAGGATTGGCAGATAGACCGTTGTTTGAATGTGAAACTGATTTTATACTGCGGGTCTATCAACGCCTTAATTGATCAAGATTTCAGCCCAAAATATAGCGTTTAACAGATATACCCTATGGACTTACGGGCATAAATATTTTGGGCTGGTAGCGCTATTTGGCGTACATAAATAATTCGAGATGTTCAAACAAGATATTGAAGCCAATTGCAATCAGAATTAGCCCACCAATAAGTTCAGCACGTTTGCCTAACCGTGGGCCAATATAACGGCCAATTAACATGCCCAATGTTGCCATAATCATTGTCATCATTCCGATAGCCATCGCAGTATGCACGATATTGACTTCAAGGAACGCTAGCCCAATACCAATTGCCATTGCATCCAGACTGGTGGCAATGGCTGTTGTTATCAACACAATTGAATTATGGCGGCAGGGTGATTCACACTTTTTTTCCTGCTTTGCTTTGAAACTCTCTGTAATCATTCTACAACCCAGAATGAATAACAGAGTGAAAGCAACCCAGTGATCCCACTCCATAATATATTGGCTGGCATAAAGCCCTAGAGACCAGCCAATCAATGGGGTACAGGCTTCTGCCAAACCAAATATTAAACCTGTACGGATTGCTTCACGAAAATGCGGTCTATGTAGTGCGGCCCCTTTACAAATTGAAGCAGCAAAGGCATCCATTGAAAGTGCTAAAGCTAGGATGAGGGTTGCGTACATATTCATTAATATAGCCTCGGTTGGGTGTTTCCATATACATATAACCCACCCCCAACCAATGATGGTGCTATATGCAATGGTCTTGCCAACCGAATTAATAGCTATCTCATTAGACTATTTCATTTGCTATTTTGAGCAACAATAATGCCTGTTAAGATAGCAATAAGGCTACCCGCACCACGTTTATTTTGTAACGAGCGTGTTGATACGGGCTTTTCAGAGAAATTAACTAAATCGTTTCTCTGAAACAGGCTACTCCCCATGACAATTTAAAAGATAGCACAATAATTCAAAAAGGGAAAATAATATTATTTTTAGGGTTAATCAATGATATTGATAATAATTATCATTATCTATTTTATGGGAAAAATAAAAGCCAGCGTATAGCTGACTATTTATTACTTATTTGCTAATTCATTATTGTTTCTTATCTATCTGTTATCGATAAGGAATTTATAAATTCTTTCTAAATCATCAAGTTGGTTTACTGATATATATAATTTCTTGTTTTCTAAACCAATAACCAGGATGCCATCTTCAGATAAATTCATGGTTTTTATCCGGTTATAGGAAATAAAGGTGTTTGCATAGAAGAAACCGTTATTCTTAAACAATAATTTAGGCGAACGTATATAGGCAATATAAATAGTCACCAGGATAGTAAACAGTAATAAATATGTGGTTAAACGGCTACCATAGGCGGTAATATTGTTATAAACAACAATAAGTATAAGGATAATAAAGATGAGTGCATCAATTTTGTGTTTTCTTTTTAGCTTTATTTGTAAGTAAGTTTTCCCTTTCAGTAAGTTAACCACGAATTCATCATAAACAGCAAAAGCTAGCATTAGTACGATTAAGCCAGCTAATACTATATCATTAAGGCTCATTCCTTATCCCTATATTGTTATAAAAAAGAAAAGATGGGGAGGAGTTCCTCCCCGAATGATATTGTACTAGAGACCAAGGAAACCAAATCTGGCGCCAATAATCCCCAGAATAAAGAAGCCAATAATGATCCACAGGGCATTGACTTTATGCCGTAATAACCACATACAGGCAAATGTCAGTAAAAGGGGTACCAGGCCCGGCATCAACTGATCGAGGATATTCTGAACTGTGGTTATTGTCGTTTCACCCGTCTGTTGGTTAGGAATTTCTGATACAACCAACGGGATATTGACTTTCGTCCATTTATTGACTAATGCCCCCATGACAAATAGGCCAAGGATTGACGCTCCTTCCGTCATTTTTTGCAGGAAGCCACCACCCATATCCTGAACGATATTGATCCCTTTCTTATAACCATAAGAGATACCAGAATAGAGAACCAACAGGCGTACAAGGTTGAATAAGAAGAAGAACAAGACAGGCCCAAGCCAGCTACCGCTCATTGCGAGGCCAGCACCCAAAGCAGCAAATACTGGGCGGGCTGTTCCCCAGAAAATAGGGTCGCCAACACCGGCCAATGGTCCCATCAGACCAACTTTGATACCGTTGATTGCACCATCATCAATGGTTGCACCGTTAGCACGCTGTTCTTCCATTGCCATAGTGACACCCAGTACAGGCGCAACGACGTAGGGGTGAGTGTTAAAGAATTCAAGGTGGCGTTTGAGCGCCTGTTTACGTTCATCGGTATTTTCTGGATACAAACGACGAAGAGCTGGCACCATAGAGAAGCAGAAGCCTAGGGCCTGCATACGTTCAAAGTTCCATGAACCTTGAAACGCATTAGAACGGAGAAATACACCGCGGATATCACTGGGCGTCAGTTTTTTCTGGTCTGCTGTCTGAGCAGCCGTTTTTGTTGTATCTAACATGTTGCTCATCCTTTTAATCTAATTCGTTATCAAGATCGTTATTGGTGTGTCCGGGGGCGGCAACTACCTGAGATTTGTTATATTTAGGGCTTAGCTGAATGTACAGCACGGCCATAACAATACCAATAATGCCTAATGCAACCAGGTTAAATTCAGTGAATGCCGCTGTGACGAAGCCGAGGTAGAAGAAAGGCATTAGGTAGCCGGCGCGCATCATGTTGATAACCATTGCATAACCCACAACGACGATCATCCCTCCTGCGATGTTCAAGCCATCTGTTACCACTTTTGGAATAGAGGCAAGTAACTGCTGGACTTCGTTGGTGCCAACCGATAGTGCAACGATCAGGGCAGGGATGGCGATACGCATAGCCTGGAGCAGTAATGCGGATAGATGGATAAAGCTAATCGCACGCAGGCTGCCACGTTCTGCCGCGTTGTCAGCCGCATGCTGGAAGGCGACTGTGATGGTACGTACAATGATAGTCAGAACTTGTCCTGCCGCGGCTAGTGGAATGGCCAAGGCGATACCTTCACCGATATCACGACCACCGGCGATGACCAGAATCGTTGAGATGATTGATGCTAAGGCCGCATCCGGGGCAATTGCAGCACCGATATTCATCCAGCCAAGGGCGATCATCTCTAGCGTACCACCGATAATGATACCGGTTGTCATATCACCAAGAATGATCCCGATTAAGGTGCAGGCCACGAGTGGGCGGTGGAATTGAAATTCATCAAGAATGGAATCCATTCCGACTATACAAGCTACGATGAATATCAATGTAATTTGAACAACGGTAATTTCCATTGTTTGTCTCCTGTAACCAAATTAAATTTGGTGAGAAATTTTTATCATTGAGAAATTTTTGTCATTGAGTAATAGTTAAATTGCTCTGATCTGGTTTTCGTTTTTAACCTTCTGGAGTAGATCCATCATTTGTAGACGGCTGTCACTGGCAACCTTACGGGCTTCAAGCTCAATACCTCGTTCATCTAGTTTTTTGAAGGCTTCAATATCGGTTTCATCAACGGATATTGCGTTGTTAACTTGTGTTTTCCCTTGACGGAAAGCCATTCCTCCGATGTTGACAGATGTGATATCGACACCATCCTCGACTAAACGCAAAACATCTGTTGGGTTTGTAAACAGCAACATGACACGTTCATTGGCATATTTCGGGTTGTTATAAACGCGAACACATTTTGCAACATCAACAACGTGAGCACTGAGCCCCGGCGGAGCAACTTGTTTTAGTAAGGTGGTACGGACAGTATCGGCAGCAACTTCATCGCTGACGACAATGATCCGTTTGACATTGGTTTCTTTTGTCCAACGAGTAGCGACCTGACCATGAATGAGGCGGTCATCAATTCGGGCCAGTGCGATTTTCATATGACCACCAGTTGATGGTGCAAATGAAGGCGCCGCAACGGATGCTACAGGCTTGGCTGGCTCAGTTTTTTGAGGTTCTTCTGTTTTCAGGGCCCGGATGCCTTCTTTCCCTGTTTCCAGAGCAACAGAAACCAGCTCTGTCAGAGATGGGTCATCATCTCGACACATAAAGGTTTCAACCAGCATTGGAACGTTAACACCAGTGATGATCTCATAATTCTCTTTATCTACGGCGATACGGCTAGCCGCATTGAATGGACTTCCTCCCCATGTATCGACAAGAAACAGTACACCTTGCTCTGTATTAAGCGTTTCGAGTTTACTGTTGTATTTTTCAAATAAAGTATCGGCATTTTCACCAGGAACGAAGTCAATGTAGGAAACATTTTCTTGCTCTCCAATTAACATCTCTGCGGTACGAAGCAGTTGCTCAGCCGCAGCCCCGTGCGTGCCAATCATAATGGCTATACTCACTTGTTTTCCCCTCTGTTAACAATATATACCCGTTATCTTTCAAGTTGCCTCTTTGTTGGCTGCATTCACTCACCTCGGTCACATAGTTATCTATATCTATGCTCCCGGGGATTCGTTCCCTTGCCGTCGCGATCCATCTTGAAATCCATTGGGTATCAACGCAGGATTATTACAAAGTTACTGCAATAATTTTGATGAATCATTCCTCCAATAAAAATCTTATTTGTATGAATAATGACCTTTTATCAATATGATACCTAAATATTTGACTTGATTTAGACTTTATCTCTTATTGACTGAAAAAATCGGCTGTTAGATTAACATTAGAAATACCAGAGGAAAATTGCTGTCAGTCAGAAAAAATGAAATAGATAAAAATGTTAACCATAAAACAATTTAATAAGCTGAAAATTGTAAAATTAATTTATAATTATCTATAATTTGTTTATTGTTAGATGTTTATTCTGTTTCTGGTAACATCTTATTAATTTAAAATAGAAAATATATTCATCTTTTTAGATCAAAAGATGATCATTTTGATTTTTGGCTAAAAAATATCCCTACCATAAGGTAGGGATATTTTCATTACAGAAGCATTTATTGATTAAAAAACAGGTTATTTATTTGATTAATCACACTGAACTTTAATTGCCAAACCACCGCGGGATGTTTCACGATATTTAGCGTTCATGTCTTTACCTGTTTCGTACATGGTTTCAATAACTTTATCGAGAGAAACACGAGGTTCACTGGTACGGCGCAAAGCCATGCGTGCAGCATTGATTGCTTTTACTGAAGCAATGGCATTTCGTTCGATACAAGGTACTTGTACCTGGCCTGCCACCGGGTCACAGGTAAGGCCGAGGTTATGTTCCATACCGATTTCAGCCGCAACACAGACCTGTTCAGCGCTGCCGCCAAGCAGCTCAGCAAGGCCGGCTGCCGCCATCGAACAGGCAACACCTACTTCCCCTTGGCAACCCACTTCAGCTCCAGATATTGATGCATTCATTTTATAGAGAATGCCAATAGCGCCGGAAGCGAGGAAATAGCGGATATAGAGTTCTGGCGTTACAGGTTCAATGCAGTGGTTGTAATAAGCGAGTACGGCAGGAACAATGCCACAAGCGCCATTGGTTGGAGCGGTAACAACACGCCCACCCGCAGCATTTTCTTCATTGACTGCCAGGGCGAACATATTCACCAAATCCACAACATTCATTGGATCATTGGACAGATTGTTTGATGAAGTCAGCATGCGATGTAGTGCCGCTGCCCGGCGTGGTACACGCAGTGGGCCAGGTAAAACCCCTTCTGTATTCAAACCACGTTCAATACAAGCCTGCATGGTATCCCAGACATCGGCAAAATAGGCATTAATTTCTTCTTTGCTGTGGAGGTCCAGCTCATTTTTCATCATTAAACCGGAAATAGATAACCCGGTTTTATTACAATTCATCAGTAATTCTTTTGCTGAATTGAATGGATATGAAACGGGTTTGGTATCCTGAGAAGGTTTACCAAAGTGTTCTTCATCAACAATAAAACCACCACCAATTGAGTAGTAGGTTTTGCTATAAACTTTTTTGTCCCCCGCGAATGCGTGAATTTGCATGCCGTTTTCATGTAATGACAAGTTATCACTACGGAAAACCATGCCGCTATCACGTGGGAAATCGACTTCATGTAAACCGTTGGCTAACTTAATGCGCTGTGTTTGCTCTACATCACGAATAAAACCGGGGATCGAATCAATATCAACGGTGGCGGGTAAATTCCCTGCCAGACCCATGATAATGGCGATATCCGTATGGTGACCCTTGCCGGTTAATGAGAGTGAGCCGTAAACATCGACGGCTACACGCGTGATAGAAGGCATTAATCCCTGGTTTACCAGATCGTCGACAAACTGTTTGCCGGCTTTCATCGGGCCAACCGTATGAGAGCTAGATGGGCCAATACCGACCTTAAACATGTCGAAAACGCTAATCACGCCAGACTCCTTAAAAAAGATAGAGATATAGTTATATATATTGGGGTACGCTACTTTACTGTGATTTAGTAGTGTTGATAAGGGAGTTTACAGTTTTTTTTGAATTATGATAGCAACAGTGATAAAGATGGGCGAAAAAAATACAAATTAGTTATCCTTAAATGATTTAAATCAAACCTGAACTTGTTGAGCTAATTGATGAATTATCGTTGCTGTCAGTCCCCAGATGAGGTGTCCCTGGTACCAGTAAAAATAGATACGATTCTGCTGACCGCGACGGTTAATATCAAGATAATGGTAACTCGAAAGTGAAAGCGCTTCTGATAGAGGGACTTCGAATATTTTGGCAACTTCTGCCGGGTTGCTGTGGAGGGGTAATCCGGGGGGCAATAACCCGACAATAGGGGTCACCAGGTAACCACTGATGCTATTTAAAGGAGCGAGTTGTCCCAGAACCTGAACTTTTTGACGAGGTATGTTAACTTCTTCTTCCGCTTCCCGTAGTGCTGTCGCGATTATTGATTTATCTTTAGGATCAACAGCTCCCCCTGGGAAGGCGACTTGACCGGCATGTGACCGTAAAGTGGCGGAGCGTCGGGTCAATAATAATGTTGGTTTCGGTTTGCAGATGATGGGTAATAACACCGCGGCATGGCGGTTGTTATCTAAAAGCCGTTTAGGTGGTGGTGGAAGTTGTAACTGAAATCTGTTAACGAAATCAGACAGCGATATCATATGACTTTTATTTTCCCTAGTTGTGGCAAAATACAATTCAACTTATCAAATGTTTCCTGATACTCTTTTTCAGCAATGCTGTCGGCAACGATCCCGCCGCCAGCCCAACAATATATTTTTTCTTTCTCAGTTAAGAGGGTACGAATGGTGATATTGCTATCCATTGTGCCACAGAAACTAATATAGCCAATTGAACCACAATAACCATGTCGGCGATGAGGTTCAAGTTCTTCTATTATCTCCATCGCTCTGATTTTGGGCGCTCCGGTAATAGAACCTCCGGGAAAACAGGCACGTAATAGATCCGTTGCATGTTGTGCATTTGGCAGTGTTGCGGTGATTGTGCTAACCAGATGATGAACGGCAGGGAATTGTTCAACCACAAATAATTCAGGAACTTTAACTGACCCCGGTGTAGCTACCCGGCCAATATCATTCCGTAATAAATCGACGATCATCAAATTTTCAGCTTGGTCTTTTTTCGACGCTGCTAGTTTTTCAGCTTGTAAAGCATCCTTTTCTGCATCACCTAAGCGCGGTAATGTTCCCTTGATCGGGCGAGTTTGAATTTGTTTATTTTCCAAGAGTAAAAAACGTTCGGGAGAGACACTGATAACGCTGTTTTCCGGTAAACGAATAAAGGCTGAAAAAGGTGCGCGGTTGCTCTCATTAAGTTTTATGAATGCTTGCCATTCATCTCCTTGGTAATCGGCGCAAAATCGTTGTGCCAGATTAACTTGATAACAATCGCCATTTAACAGATAGTGATGAATGCAGTTAATCTTCTCATTATATTGTTTAGCGCTCATATTTGACTGCCATTCACTGGTCAACGTAAAAGCTGCTTTTGGTGAAACTTGGCGAGATGTAAGCCAGTTCAGACGCGTGTCAACATTACTGTAACTGAATAAAATCACCTCTTTTTTATGATGATCAACAATCAGTGCCCAGTCATAAATACCTATTGCCATATCTGGAAATGACAGCTCATTTTTGGCTTGTGACGGTAATTCTTCAATATAACGCCCTAGGTCATATCCCCATAAACCGAGTGCGCCACCCTGAAATGGCAAATCAGCATCAAGTTTTGCTGTAATATTTAATTTCTTTAGTTGTTTTTTTAGCAGGTGAAAGGGATCTTCCTCAGTAATATAGATATCACCATCTTCGTTTATTTCAGTCGATTTATTATGACTGAGCAGAGTTATCCGTGGTTCTGCAACCATAATATCAAACCGGTTATGGGGGTGGTTGGCAGAACCAGAATGGAGCAGCATTGCCCAAGGTTGGTTTGACATCGGCGCGAAATAGTTGATGGCAGCGTCTGGTTGATAAGGTAATTGTCGTTTTTGTAGTGAAATACTCATTATGATGTTGGTTTAGCAGTTGTAACGTAAAAGTTAGTTTTGATTTTAATCCTTACAGATTAGCATAGAAATCCATTCCTTACTTGAGTTAAAAATCGCTATACTCCTCGGCATAGATCACTTTATAGAGGTTATTATCATGTTTTCGGATATGCCAACTTTATCCCATCAGGAACAGCAACTAGCAGTGGAAAAGATTCAGCAATTGATGGTTGAAGGAATGAGCAGTGGGGAAGCGATTGCGTTGGTTGCTCAAGAAATTCGTGAACAGCATCGAGGAAAAGAACAGGTGAATGTAGTGTTTGATGATGAAAAATGAACATAATTAAATTATTTATTTAACAATAATCACACATTTGTTTTACCTGACATGCTAGGTTAGCTCCATATTTAATCTCTTACTTTGAGATATTAACGGGAGGTAGTATGAAAGCATGTCATATCATTAACAGAGTTGGCCTATCGGGTGCTGCACTTTTGCTCACTGTTTCATTCACAGTATCTGCTGTATCGGAGAACAAACGTGTTGATAAATTTATTTCTTGCGATAATTTAACCAAATCGCAAATTGCCGCTCAAGTAAAGCGTGATTTTCTGCAAAACCGCATTAACCATTGGTCAGAAGATAGAAAGCAGTTGGGAACTTCTAAACCAGTGGTGTGGGTAAAGGCGGAAAATATTACTGGCGATAAAGATATCTTAAAAATTCCGCTGACTGTTCGTGGTTCTAAACGTGACAAAGGCTACCGTGTTGTCGTTGATTGTCAGCAAAATACGATTAGCTATAGCGAATTGAAATAACATTTTCTGCTAGTTATCTCTACCCGTCGTTAGACGGATACTGGGTTTGGTGTTAGTCAGTAAAGGAAATGTTATGTCAGAATTGAGAAAATTATATCCGGTTTGTGAAGCTTATCGCTCGGGTTATTTGGATACAGGCGATGGTCATCAAATTTATTGGGAATTGTGCGGTAATCCTGTAGGTAAGCCTGCTGTATTTATTCATGGCGGGCCGGGCGGTGGTATTGCCTCTTATCACCGTCGGTTATTCGACCTGAAGAAATATCATGTCATGCTATTCGATCAGCGTGGTTGTGGACGTTCAAAACCTCATGCCAGTTTGGAAAATAATACCACTTGGCATTTAGTTGAAGATATTGAGCGTTTACGTCAATTGATGGGGGTGGAAAAATGGCTGGTATTTGGTGGCTCGTGGGGTTCAACTTTATCTTTAGTTTATGCCCAGACTCATCCTCAACGCGTTTCTGAATTAATTCTTCGGGGAATTTTCTTGCTGAGACCACAAGAGTTGCACTGGTATTATCAGGATGGCGCTTCTAATTTCTTCCCTGACAAATGGCAACGCACAGTATCTATTTTATCCGAGGAAGAACGAAAGGATGTGATCGGAGCATATAATAAGCGGCTGACCAGTGATGACCTTCGTGTGCAATTAGAAGCCGCTCGTCTCTGGAGTTTGTGGGAAGGGGAGACGGTGACATTGCTTCCTTCAAATAGTGTGGAGTGTTTTGCAGAAGATGAGTTTGCTTTGGCATTTGCTCGGATTGAAAACCACTATTTTATCAATGAAGGTTTTATGAATGAGGAGCAGCAACTGTTGAATAATATTGACGTTATACGGGATATTCCGGCAGTTATCATTCATGGCCGATATGATATGGCTTGCCGGGTGCAAAATGCTTGGGATTTAGCGCAGGCATGGCCGGAGGCGGAATTACATATTATTGAAGGAGCAGGGCATTCATTTGATGAGCCGGGTATTTTACATCAGCTTATTAGTGCAACAGATAGGTTTGCCGATCAGTGATTGGATATAACCACCGGTTATCCGGTGGTTACCCATGCTTACTGGCTGATTAGCGGCTTTTGGGTTCGTAGGGTAAACGGGAAAATTGTTTGGATAATTGGCGATAATACACTAAACGTTGTTGAAAATATTGCCGCAGATACTCGGGTTGCTCTTGTTCAACGGTATCAGGCAGTACTGGCATATTGTAACGCTCCTTAAAAGCTACGCCGGAGGCTGCCAAATCAACATTCACTTTGTCCATGTTCTCTGTGGAAAGCTCGGCCAGATTATGTTTCATAAGTGTCTTTCTCATTCACACACAAAGTGATAAAACTAATCCAGAAGAGTTTTTCTGGCAAGGTCTGAATTGATTATTTTATAAATATAAATAATATTCATTATCATTAAATATAAAAATTCCTTGATGAAGATTATTTTGTAAATGTAATTCATTTTCATTTAAATACATTAAATGAGATTCATTTTCATTTTATTTGTCAGGAAATATATTTATATTTCAATATGATATGTATATTTAATTTATTTTCTCTTATTGGGTTTTATTATTCTAATTTAATTGGCATAATATAGGTGAATTAATGACTGGAGTATCTATTATGTTAAACCGAGAAATGATTGATAAATTAAATGAACAGATGAATCTGGAGTTCTATTCTGCGAATTTATATCTACAAATGAGTGCATGGTGCGGTGAACAAGGATTACCTGGCGCTGCTGCGTTTTTTAAATCACACTCCCAGGAAGAAATGCAGCATATGCATCGTTTGTTTGATTATCTGAGTGATACAGGTGCAATGCCACGTTTGGGGCAAATTGATGCGCCTTCCGCCGATTATGAATCTATAACCCATGTACTCAATAGAACTTATGAACACGAGAAGTTTATTACTGCCGAAATTAATAAACTTGCTCATTTGGCGATAACCACGCAGGATTATTCTACTTTTAACTTTCTGCAATGGTATGTAGCGGAACAGCATGAAGAAGAGAAATTGTTTAAATCTATCCTTGATAAATTAGGTATGGTTGGCGAGGATGGTAAAGCACTTTTCCTATTGGATAAAGATCTGAAAGGTCTGGCTGCTGCAAATCCTGTCTAATGAAATGGAATTAATTAGCCGCAGTAGTCGCAATAACTTTAGGTATTTAAAGTCAATGCTGCGGTTTTCCTTTATTTTTGCGCGATAGTTCACAAGACGAAATTCTCATTGTAAGTTATCGCAGATAAAATAACTCTTTTGATATAAAATGATGACAACTTATCGAGATTCATTTGAAAATTAAGAGGTTATTGATGACTATTAGCACAATTCGCTCTTTTTGCCGAAAATTATCTGCTCTAATTGTTCTTTTTGTTGGCATATCCTGCCAGCAAGCTTTGGCCCATGCCCATTTGACAGAACAAATTCCGGCGGAAGATACTACTGTAGAAAATACACCGCAGGTAATCACATTAAGCTTTTCTGAAGGTATTGAACTGAATTTTAGTAAAGTAAAAGTGACTGGTCCGGAAAATAGACCCATTAAAACCGGAAAATTGAAGCTTGATCCGGCAACTAATACAAAACTGATTCTTCCTATCGAAGATAAACTAACGACAGGGAGATATGATGTGAACTGGAGCGTGGTCTCTGTTGATGGGCATAAGACCAAAGGTGTCTATAGCTTTACAGTGAAATAATTATGTCTCTGGCGGCGCTGTATATTCTTTGTCGCTTCACCCATTTTGTGGCAGTTATGTTAATGTTTGGCTTTAGCGTATTTACTGCCATCTTGGTTCCTGAGCGTTTATCTGTTCTGATTGATGCGCGCCTCCGTTTAGGGGTAATTATCAGTACCGTTGTGACATTAATAACAACAATTGGATGGTTGGCAATTCAGGCGGGAATAATGGGTGATGGCTGGCAGGATATTTATAATCTAGAAATCTGGTTGGCAGTACTGGGAACAACTTTTGGTAAAGTTTGGCAATGGCAAATACTGATTTCAATAGTTGCTACGGGGTTTTTGTTTATCAGTAAACAAAAAGCCAGAAATATTCTGATGTTAATCAGTTCTACGGTTTTACTCGCCTGCCATGCCTTTATAGGCCATTCGGTAATGCATGATGGGATAACCGGCGTTTTTTCTCAGGTCAATCAGGTAATTCACTTAGTGAGTGTTGGGTATTGGTTTGGTGGATTATGGCCTTTTTTATTATGTCTGAAATTTTTACGGATACAAAATGAATTGGCCATAGGGTTGGATAAACAGATTATGATTTCTATGATGCGTTTTTCCACGTATGGTCACGTTGCTGTAACCCTGATTATTATAACGGGCATCATAAGCAGCTTAATTTTGCTGCCGAACTGGCCGAAATATAGCGGCAGTGAATATCAATCCATGCTATGGCTGAAGATAGCATTAGTGGCGGGCATGGTGATGCTAGCATTAATTAACCGCTATATCCTGGTTCCCAAACTGAAACAACCTGGCCGTTATCAGTTGTTGATTATCAATAGTTGGATTGAAATTATCCTCGGAGCATTGGTTTTATTATGTGTTGCTGCTTTTGCCACTTATCAACCAGTTTGATTTTCTTAGCTAACTATCTATCTCAATAGGTGCTATTGGTGCAGCCTATTCTTGACACTAAATATATAGTGAATATGGAAAAAGCTGGAGTGTATAAAGATCCACTTCGCTCGCTTTTATATCTACATTGGTAACTATTATGAAACGTTTACTCTTATTACTTTCCTTGTTTTGTCTCTCTTTTCAAAATGTTGCTGCGCCGATTGAAACGGTGAGTAAGCTACAATTTGGTGATAAATGGGCATTTACACGGGAAGAGGTGATGTTGGATTGCCGAGCAAATAAGGCTCTGTTTGTGATTAATCCAAGTACGTTAGTGCAATACCCATTGAATGATATAGCCACAGAGATGATGCAGGTAGGGAAAGTGAATGCTAAGTCTTTGGATATTATTTTATTGGATGATAGCAAAAATCCAACTCAAAAAATGAGTATAGAGCCATTCCAACAAGCAGCTTTAGCATTGTGCGATAAAAAATAATGTCATTGAGTAAGCGATAGCGTCTATATTTGGCTTAATGGAAGATGTTGTTTTTGATTATTTATTATCCAAAAAGTTGGTAAAATGCAAGTATGTCGGCTACGCTTTAAGTTGTAAGTTGTTTTTCGTCTCAATGACACTTTTAGCGCACGGCTCTTAAGAGCCATTTTCCCTAGGCCGAGTAGAGGAGTCAACTCGGCCTTTTTTTGTCACAAGTTTTGTGGACATCAGACCACCCTCATAACCCATGCATGTCTTTGTCTATCATAATGCTTTCTGTAGAGAAGAATGTGTTTATCGTTTAATAAGGCGGGAATACTGGTGTGTTCATCCCATCCATCCAACTGCATACAGAGTTCGCGGTCGGAATTACAGGGAATGCTGATGGTGATATCATCCTCTTCAGAAGGTGAAGAGAGAATAGCATCATCAATTTCGTAGCTGGAAATTCTTAATATTGTCTGGTTCATGATCGCTCCTTAACTTTTAGATAACAGGTAAGACCAGTGTGGCCATCATTGAGGATAGATCAAATAGCTGAGATTTCCAGTAATAATATTTTCTATGTTGGATAATCGGTAGATGATATTGCTGTTATAATTATCTGTTCTAAAACTTACTATCGTCATATTGCTTTTTTTATCTTTGTCATTCTTTGACCTTTTATACATTCAGTAGGAAATATTTATTTGGTGTGGTAGTAAGGAGTAAAAGTGTTAGTGATGGTGTAGTAAATGCAATAATTCTACGGATAAATTGTTTGAATGTTTTGTTTTTTACTACACAACCAGTCAATTCTCAAATGGAAGAGGCTAATGAACGACACTGTTATCAGATAATTGATCTTTATAATTGTGGAAAAGTTCAATTTAATTTTATTGTATGGGAACCTGGAGGTGCTGACGGTGAATCATATTCATACTGGTTGCGCCCCTGATAATGTTTTGGTAAGTAGTGTGATATCTCACAAGCTTTTGCAAGTATTCAATAAATATATTAAAGAATATCTTATTAAAGATAGTAAAGAATTTACGTCAGTGTGACAGACTGTTAACCTTATTGTTATGGGCATTTGATATTTTTTTGATATAAAAATAGAGATGCGTTTTGTGAATTTCATCGGATAGGTCAATTATGAATAAAAATGAGTTCTATCGGGAGCTTACGGGGGACTTAAAAGCTCTGTTGTCTGGTGAGTATGACTTAATAGCAACGCTGGCTAATGCCAGTGCATTGTTGTATGAACGCTTGCATGATGTTAACTGGGTTGGTTTTTACCTGATTGATGGCGATACGTTGGTGTTAGGGCCATTTCAGGGAAAAGTTGCTTGTGTCAGAATACCTGTTGGCAAGGGGGTATGCGGAACGGCTGTATTAGAAAAGCGCATCCAGCGTGTTGATGATGTTCATACGTTCCCAGGCCATATCGCCTGTGATGCCGCTAGTAACGCTGAAATTGTGCTGCCGTTGATTGTAAGCGATAGAATCATCGGTGTATTGGATATTGATAGTACGGTCTTTAATAGGTTCGACGAGAAAGACGAATTTGGCTTACAAGCCCTTATTGATGGGCTTTGTGCTCATTTAGAACAGTGCGTTATGCCTAAATATGTTGAATTGAATGTAACTTAACATATGGATAACGTGGCATTTATCAGCAACGCTATTATAATGACGCCAGTTCATGCCTATGCTGGTTGGCAAAACCGTTGTAATCAGGAAATTTCATGGAAAATCAACCTAAGTTGAATAGTAGTAAAGAGATTATTGCATTTTTAGCTGAGCGTTTCCCGCTCTGTTTCGTAGCAGAAGGTGAAGCTCGTCCTTTAAAGATCGGTATTTTTCAAGATATCGTTGAACGTATTCAGGACGAAGAGTGTTTAAGTAAAACACAACTGCGTTCCGCCTTACGTCTGTACACATCAAGTTGGCGCTATCTGTATGGTGTTAAAGAAGGTGCACAGCGTGTTGACCTTGATGGTAATTCATGCGGTGAACTGGAAGCGGAACACATTGAACACGCTCTCCAGCAACTGACTGAAGCCAAAGCACGGGTTCAGGCACAGCGTGCGGAACAAAGAGCTAAGAAACGTGAAGCTGAAAATGCGGCGGCTGGTGAAAAAAGTGAACGGCCCGCAGCCAAGAAACCTGCACCTCGTCGCCGTGCTAACAATACTGAGGGGGAAAAACGGCAGCAACAGCCACGCCAACAAAAGCGTCCTCAGCAAGCACGTAAGCCAGTTGCTAAACCTGCTCAACCTTCACCTACTCAGATTATCGATGTTTCATCGCTGAAAATTGGTCAGGAAATTAAAGTAAGAGTGGGTAAGAGTTCAGTGGATGCTTCTGTGCTTGAGATCGCCAAAGATGGTGTACGAGTACAATTGCCTTCCGGTTTGGCAATGATTGTACGCGCAGAACATTTACAGTTCTGATACGGAGGCCAACCTGGGCATGAACAAATTCGTCAGACTGGCTTTTGTCTTAGGTGTTTCAATTTTTGGTACTTGTTATGCAAATACAAACAGTCCGGTGGCTGTTCCTGTTGGCATTGAACAACTACCTATATTGAAGCAGGAACCTCAGCATTCAACAGTGAGCGAGCGGGTAACATCCCGCTTCACTCGTTCTCATTATCGCCAATTTGATTTAAATGGTGATTTTTCGGCAAAAATATTTGATCGCTACCTCAATATACTGGATTACAGCCATAACATATTATTAGCGTCAGATATTGCTCAGTATGCCGATAAGAAAAAGTTGTTAGGCAAGGAATTGGAAAGTGGGAATCTGGAAATTCCATATGACTTGTTTAATTTGTTACAGAAACGTCGCTTTGAGCGTTATCAGTACGCTTTATCGCGTCTTGAACAGCCAATGAATTTTGATGGTAACGATACAATTGATATTGATCGTTCCAAAGCCCCTTGGCCACAGAGTGTGGAAGAGCTAAATAAACTTTGGGATGCTAAAGTTAAGTATGATTGGCTCAACCTCAAGCTCAGTGGCAAAGAGGACAATAAAATCAAAGAGATGCTCACCAAACGTTATCAATCCGCGTTAAAACGTCTGACACAAAGTCAAAGTGAAGATGTTTTCCAATTGATTATGACTGCGTTTGCTCGTGAAATTGATCCTCATACCAATTATCTTTCACCACGCAATACTGAACAGTTTAACTCAGAAATGAGTCTTTCCCTGGAGGGGATTGGTGCTGTTTTGCAAATAGATGATGACTACACGGTTATAAATTCTTTGGTTGCTGGTGGACCTGCCGCCAAAAGCAAAGCATTAAACGTGGGCGATAAGATTATTGGTGTCGCTCAGTCTGGGAAGTCTATGGTGGACATTATTGGCTGGCGTCTGGATGATGTGGTTGCGCTGATTAAAGGTCCTAAAGGGAGTAAAGTACGGCTTGAGGTTATTTCTGATACCAAAGGGGCAAAACCACGTACTGTTACTTTAACTCGTGAACAGATCCGTTTGGAAGATCGGGCTGTGAAGATGTCAGTTAAGACAATGGGTCAGGAAAAAGTGGGCGTTCTTGATATCCCCGGTTTTTATGTTGGTTTGACTGATAATGTTAAAACGCAATTACAAAAACTGACCAAACAGCATGTCAGTGCTATTGTCATTGATTTGCGTAGCAATGGCGGTGGTGCGCTGACAGAGGCGGTTTCTTTATCAGGCTTGTTTCTCCCAAGCGGCCCGATTGTCCAAGTTAGAGATAATAATGGAAAAATCCGTCAGGATTCTGATACCGATGAAGTGGTGTACTATAAAGGACCTTTGGTTGTTCTGGTAGACCATTTTAGTGCTTCTGCTTCTGAAATTTTTGCCGCGGCAATGCAGGATTATGGGCGAGCGTTGATTGTTGGTGAACCGACTTTTGGTAAAGGCACAGTTCAACAATATCGTTCTTTGAGTCGTATTTACGATCAAATGATGCGTCCTGATTGGCCATCACTGGGTTCTGTCCAATATACGATTCAGAAGTTCTATCGCGTGAATGGCGGTAGTACTCAGCGTAAAGGGGTTACTCCTGATATTGTAATGCCGACGGGGGTTGATCCGGCAGAAACGGGGGAAAGTTTCGAAGATAATGCTTTGCCTTGGGATAGCATTCCTCCTGCCCGTTATACAGGGTCTAAAATTGTTGCTGCATTGGTTCCTCAGTTGAATGTCGTTCACAATGCTCGCATTACAAATGATCCAGAATTCAAGTACATCAATGAGGATATTGCTCACTATAAGGCGATGAAAGAGCATAAAAATCTTGTTTCTTTGAACTACGCACAAAGAGAGAAAGAGAATAAGGAAGCGGATGCTCTGAAGTTGAATCGCATAAATGATCGCTTTAAACGCGAAGGTAAAAAGCCGTTAACTTTACTGGATGATTTACCTAAAGATTATCAGGGGCCAGATCCCTATCTTGATGAGTCAGTGAAGATTGCACTTGATTTAGCACACCAACCTGCTGAGAAAATGTTAGCTAAATCTAAATAAAATAATGGGTTAAAGCCTGTCAATGATTAATGCCCAATATCGTTCGCTTGAGATGTTTTGAGTGAACGGTATATTGGGTTTTCAATAAAATAATATGAACAGCCTTTTTAAGGTGTTTTTTCTTTTCAGAAAAGATGAATTGTTTCACATTTTCTCAGCATTACTAGGGGTTGGAGTATTTTGTTTAACCAATTGGTGTTAGGCTAATGCGGGTTTTTTTATGATTTTGTAAAGTTGTGTTGATCTTATCGCTTAACAGGTTAAAAGCCTTGAATATAGTAAGAACAGCCTTATTTATAGAGTAGTTCTGAAAGTGCATTTATGATTATTAATAAAGGAAGCCGGTTTTTATGATGCGAATTGTTTTGTTCCTCCTCACTAACCTCGCTGTTATGTTGGTGTTCGGGATAATACTTTCTTTGACAGGAATTCAGAGGAGTAGTGTACAAGGTCTGATGATTATGGCTGGCCTGTTTGGTTTTGGGGGAGCATTTGTTTCCCTGTTGATGTCCAAATGGATGGCTTTGCGCTCTGTGGGTGGTCAGGTCATAGAACAGCCAGCAAATGAAGTTGAACATTGGTTAGTTGAAACTGTTCGTCGTCAAGCGGAACAGGTCAATATTGCCATGCCCCAGGTTGCGATTTATGCCGCGCCTGATATTAATGCATTCGCTACCGGAGCGCGTCGTAATGCTTCTCTGGTAGCTGTCAGCACCGGTCTATTGGACAACATGAGTAGGGCAGAAGCAGAAGCCGTTATTGCTCATGAGATTAGTCATATTGCTAATGGTGATATGGTGACGATGACCTTGTTGCAAGGGATAGTAAATACTTTCGTGATCTTTATTTCTCGTTTGTTGGCTCAGGCTGTATCAAGTTTCCTGTCTGGCAACAGTGATGAGGAAGAGAGTAACTCCTCTGGTAATCCGATTGTTTACATGGTTGTTTCAATGGTGCTGGAAATAGTATTTGGTATTCTGGCGAGCATTATCACAATGTGGTTCTCCCGTTACCGCGAGTTCCATGCAGATGCAGGTTCTGCCAAATTAGTCGGCCGTGAGAAAATGATTGCTGCTTTACAGCGTCTGAAAACCAGTTATGAACCGCAGGAAGAAGGCAGTATGATGGCGTTCTGTATTAATGGTAAATCAAAAACATTCAGTGAGCTGTTCATGTCTCACCCACCATTGGACAAACGTATTGAAGCGCTGCGTAGTGGACAATACCTGAATAAATAATCCTGAATAAAGTATTGTGAATAAAATAAAGAGCCGGGAAATCAAAACCCCGGCTTTTTTGCAGTTTTTGAAGTTCTAAATTATAGCTGACTTAATTCAACCTGTTCTTCCTGATCGAAGATAGTTTTATCAGTTTGTCCCATCAGTTGACTGGTAATAGTACCAGCAGTCATTGAGCCACTTACATTCAGCGCCGTACGGCCCATATCAATGAGAGGCTCAACAGAAATCAATAAAGCAATCAACGTCACAGGTAATCCCATTGCGGGTAAGACAATCAGTGCGGCAAATGTAGCACCGCCACCTACACCGGCAACACCAGCAGAGCTGATAGTGACAATGCCAACGAGTGTTGCAATCCACATCGGATCGAGAGGGTTTATACCTACTGTTGGAGCAACCATTGTTGCCAACATGGCGGGATAAATCCCGGCACAGCCATTCTGACCAATTGTTGCTCCGAAAGATGCTGAGAAACTGGCGATAGATTCTGGCACGCCAATACGGAGTGTCTGGGTTTCGACATTCAGTGGAATACTGGCCGCACTGGAACGGCTGGTGAATGCAAAAGTCAACACTGGCCAGGTTTTTTTGAAGAATCTAAGTGGATTGATGCCGATGAGAGAAAGCAGAAACCCATGAACAACAAATACGAGTGCTAATGCAATGTAAGATGCGATAACAAAGGTTCCCAGCTTTGCAATTTCATGGATATTAGAGTTGGCGACAACTTTGGTCATTAGAGCCATAACACCATACGGCGTTAGGCGCATAACCAGACGAACCAGCTTCATTACCCATGCTTGTATAGTATCAATAGCGACTAATATGCGCTCACCTCTTTCATGATCATCTTTCAGCATTTGCAGGGCTGCGATACCTAAGAAAGTTGCAAAAATGACAACGCTGATAACAGAGGTTGGATTAGCGCCGGTGAAATCTGCAAACGGATTTTTAGGAATAAAAGATAAAATCAATTGTGGTACAGATAAATCAGAGATTTTGCTGACATAGTTGTTTTCGATAGCAGATAGGCGCGTTGTTTCTTGGGGACCTTGAATCAGACCTTCAGCAGTCAGGCCGAACAGGTTGATAATTATGATACCGATAAGCGCTGCAATCATTGTAGTGAATAGCAACGCTCCAATGGTCAGAAAACTGATTTTTCCTAAAGAAGATGCTTTGTGTAATTTGGCAACTGCACTCAAAATAGAGGCAAATACCAGAGGCATAATGACCATTTGTAGAAGCTGTACGTAACCATTACCGACAATGTTGAACCATAATATGGATTCCTTCACTATGGTATTATCAGAGCCATAAACTAGTTGCAGTGCCAAGCCAAAAATAATGCCAATGGCAAGGCCCGCAAAAACCTTTTTCGACAAGTTCCATTGCCGTGAACTAGCTTTTGACAATAGCAAAAGCAGTGCTACGAAGACGAGCACATTCGAAATGAGTGGTAAATTCATCCCCAAACTCCAGAATTCAATTTAGTTGAGTCATAAGTTGTATCGAATCGTGTAAGTTTGCAAACGAACACATTACAACAAGCAGTTGGGGAATATAGTATCAGCTTAAATTATTCTCATTTATAACTATATAGAATTTGATATAACAAATGTGACTTTTAAGATTTATTTTTAGTCAATTAGAGTATTATAAATAGAGATCTTTGATGCGATTGATATAAAAAAGTATAGAGTATTCAATATCTTTTGGTAGAAAAATGGCAATGACAATTAAGAGAGCAGAAATAAACCTTTCTGCTTTCTTATTTCCTTGCTTGCCAAGCACCGGTAGACAGAAACGTATTTTGATTGGCCATAATAACGGCACACCCGCAGGTGTTAACATATCTGCAATCAGATGGCTTAAATAGCCAACAATCATGGCATGGAAAAAATCAGTTGGGATTAGCCACTCTTCTGGTATTTTTAGCCAAAATAAAGTGATTCCTAATATGAGAGCAAGTAAGCTGTGAGTAAATCCTCTATGACCACAGAGTTTGGCAACAGGAATGGAGATAAATCTGAATAATCTACCCAAAGTTGAATTGGGGTGATCGATATCGGGTAACAAGGCAGTAAGCAGCACCCCTGGTAGCATATGCAGCCAGTCTCCATTTGCTATCTCTGTTGTTATTTCTAGCTTGTGTGCCAGGATAATGCTGGCAACTGAAAACAAAAGATGCCCTTCTGCGGTCATAAATTCCTCTGACTAATAACTGTCTATCCATACAGTTGGCGAAGTATAGAGGGTTTTACGTGGGTAAGATAGAGGGTGAAAAGCAAAAATATCTTATTTAATAATATATAGCGTTAATATCTAATTAGATCTTTGTTTGACAGAATAAGATATAAGCACCGTGGCTGTTATGTGAACAATTGAGAAGCTGCCATCGATATCAAAAAATGGCCGCTTTTATTGGTAAATGAAAAGACATTTAGCAAAATCCGCCGTAAACCCTAGCCCAGTGCGGGCGGGAATATCAGGCGAAAAGCCCTTTGGGCTTTAGGTCTGGCTACTGCGACGTCTCCTGAATGAATGGATATCTGCCGGTAAAACAGGCTAAAATGAATGCACTTTATCAATGAGCGCTGAATATGTTAAGAGCGACCAAGGTCCGCATCTACCCCACACCCGAACAGGCCGAGTATCTTAACGGTCAGTTTGGGGCGGTCCGTTTTGCGTACAACAAGGCGCTGCACATCAAAAAGCATGCCTACAAACGTCACGGCGTGAATTTAAATCCGCGCAAAGACCTCAAACCGTTACTGGCGGTCGCGAAGCAATCCCGCCAGTATGCCTGGCTCAGGGCATATGATTCTATCGCGTTACAGCAGGCGGTGCTCAATCTGCATACCGCGTTTGATAATTTCTTCAATCCGAAGTTGCGCGCCCAATTTCCCACGTTCAAGCGTAAACAGGGCAAGCAATCCAGCTATCACTGTGTTGGGGTGAAAGTGCTGGAGGGCGCAGTGAAGATCCCGAAATTGTCACCGATAAAGGCCCGCATACACAGAAAAATTGAAGGGAAAGTGAAGAGCATTACGCTCTCTCGCACCGCCACGGGAAAATATTTCGCCGCTATCCTGTGTGACGACGGCAAAGAGGCGCCGGAAAAGCCGGGCGTTATCACCCGCGTGACCGGGTGTGATATGGGTTTGTCCCACTATCTTATCGTGTCGACCGGGGAGAAGGTCAATAACCCCCGTCACCTTATCAACGCCACCCGTAACCTGCGTCGTAAACAGAAATCACTGTCCCGCAAACAACAGGGCAGCGTTAACCGCGGCAAGGCCCGATTACGTCTGGCGGCCGTCCATGAGCGGGTAGTCCATGTCCGCGCCGATTTTCAACACAAACTCTCTCGGACAATGGTTGACGAAAACCAAGCGATCATTGTTGAGACACTGAAATCGGCCAACATGATGAAGAATCACCACCTTGCCCGCGCTATCGGGGATGCGGGCTGGCATGGCTTCATCAAGAAACTGGAATATAAAGCCGCAGCGGCGGGCGTCCATCTGGTCAAACTGGATCAGTGGTTCGCCAGTTCGAAAACCTGCCATTGCTGCGGTCACAAAATGCCGGAAATGCCGCTGAACAAGCGGATCTGGCCATGTCCTTGCTGTGGTGTCGAACATGATCGTGACATCAACGCAGCGATCAACATCCAGCGCAAGGGCATACAGGAATTACAGGCGGCGGGACTCGTCGTTTCTGCCCACGGAGGCCAGCGTAAATCCGTTGCATCAACGGTTGCGGCCTGAGAAGTGGGAAGCCTTGCCGTTTACGGCGGGGAGCAGTCACTTAACTAAATATAAAGTTAAATTTGGTGATTGATGGGCTATGATTAGCCAAAAATAAAATCTGCTGATTGCTATGAGGGGTATCGATGACTTACCAAAAAGCCGGATACATCGCTATTATTAAGCGAGTTTTAGGTTGGATGATTTTTATTCCGGCACTTTTATCGACCATTGTTTCTGTGATCAATCTTGCCTGGTTGCATGGTATTAAAGGTGATGGTATCAATGCTGTTTTGGGTGATTTGCTGAAAATGATGGCTGAAATGGTGCGTTTTAATACCCCATTTCTGGATTTCTTCTGGAAAAATTCTCCAACACCTGATCATCTGGCTGACTTTACCGGGTCAACACTTGGTTTCCTGATTATCTATTTTCTTATTTTTTTCGGCCTTGCTATGAATGCATCAGGTCAACGTATGTACAGGCAAGTGAAGTTTGTACGCGAAAATATTGAAGATCAGCTTATTATTGAAAAAGTTAAAGGCAATAATGGACTGACGAGAGAACAGATTGAATTAAAAATTAAATTTCCTCGTCATACACTGTTCAGTCAGATTTATATCTTATATATTTCACCGGTAATTATCGGTGCGATTTTTTATTTTCTATTGAAAATCTTAGGCTGGTAAACGCTCCGGTTGGCTATAGCTGCGGAATAAGGTTTTCGCAGCTTGATTACCACTGATTAGCTATTTTTAGTCAAAATATTATCAATAATATTTTGAACCGCAATAAGATTATCACCACCAAACAGATTACACCGGTTAAGCAAATAATAGAGCTGATACATAGGCTGTCGTTCGATAAAGTTGGCAGGGAGCGGCCATACGCTCTGATAGCCATCAAAAATTTGCATCGGTAAATCAGGGTATAACGGTAACATAGCGAAATCACATTCACGATCTCCCCAATAACAGGCTGGGTCGAAGGCAACGGCTTGATCATCTAACGAAGCACAATTAGCTGGCCAGAGATCGCCATGTAAGAGAGAGGGTTGTGGCTGATGGTGTTGAAGTTTGTTACTTATGGTTTGAACGATATTATCAATGTCGCCAAATATCATGTTTTTTTCTGCTGCGATTTGTAATTGCCAACCAATCCGCTTTTCCGCATAAAATTGGTGCCAACGTCGTTGCCAGCCATTGGGTTGTGGTGTCGTTGCCAGCATATTGTCAAAATCAAAACCGAATTGAGGTTGCTCACTCCATTGATGAAGTTTTGCCAGTTGTTGACCGAAGCAATAGGCACTGTGAGGGTCAAAAGATTTTAAAGGCAGAAATTCAAGCAAGAGAAAGCTATGGTCACGGGTGTTGCCAATACCATAAACAGTTGGAACACGGATAGTCTGGCTGCGTGCCAAGAGTTCAAGTTGTTCTGATTCTGCTTTGAAGACAGGGAGCATTTCCCGCAGGTTTGATTTGACAAAAATTTGTCGTTTTCCATGTGTGATTCGCCAAGCTTGGTGGATGTCCCCTCCGGCTAACTCAGTTTTATCGTGAATTTCAGCAACACCGAAATGTTCGTTTAACAAACGATTTATTGCTTGCCACATGGTTCACCTCTCTACGTCGTCAATTACTTTATGAACAATTATAGTCAGAGAAAATATATGATCAGGTAAAAAATATGATTAACAGGGTTATATCTCAAAACAGATATAACCCTTTTTGTTATTGGTTGGGTTCGTTAGAGATTTGTAGAGCAGCTTGATACGTTTTACGTTTAGATTTTGTTCTTACAAGTTTTATCTGATTGTAAGCCAGTGCTAGTGTAAAGAAGATAGCCTGAACAATAACAATGCATGGTCCCGTTGCGCCATCAATGTGGAAACTGATCAGAGTACCTAGGACACAGGAACTGACCGATGCAATGATAGCGACAATTAACATTCGGTCAAAACTGCGGCATAACATGAAAGCGATAATGCCTGGTGATATCAACATTGCAATAACCAAAATCATTCCCACTGCTTGCAGGGAAGCGACGATGGTCATGGACAGCAGGCAAAGCAAACCATAATGCAAAAGCTTAACAGGTAATCCCACAACGCGCGCTTGGTTCGGATCGAAGCAGTAAAGCATAAAGTCTTTGCGCTTTAGCAGTACCACCGCCATAGTGATGCCGGTAATCCATAATGTTTGGTTCAACTCATCTTTAGTAATCCCTAGTATATTTCCGAACAGAATATGAGTGAGATGTTGGTCGGTATCCATACGGGCAAAAAGAACTAAACCAAAGGCAAACATGCCTGAAAAGACAATTCCCATGACAGTATCTTCTTTTATCCGGCTATGTTCTTTCAGATATCCCGTTGCAACAGCACAAAAAATACCGGAAAGAAATGCGCCAATAGCCAGTGGTATACCGGCAGCGAAAGCCAGCACAATACCTGGTAATACAGCGTGAGAAATGGCGTCTCCCATTAACGACCAGCCTTTAAGAACCAGATAGCAAGAGAGCATTGCACATACCGCACCTGTTACAATCGCGGCGAATATCGCTCGTTGCATAAATGGAAACATAAACGGCTCAGTGAGTAACTGTATTAACTCATTCATGGTTGTGTCTCCTGAGCCAATGTCGAGGATTCTTTTTTGGCACGCATACGTGAAGCGAATAGTCCATGTTTTGGCGCAAAGAAGAATGCTAGCAAGAAAATAATGGTTTGCAGTGTGACAATGACACCACCAGTAGCGCCGTTAAGGAAGAAACTTAGGTAAGCGCCAAATGCACTGGTCAGAGAGCCAATAGCAACAGCAATGATCAGCAGGTGCTTAAAGCGGTCAGTTAATAAATAAGCTGTTGCGCCTGGAGTGACTACCATTGCAATCACTAGAATAGCGCCGACAGTTTGTAGAGCTGCGACAGTACAAGCACTCAACAAAGTAAAAAAAATGATTTTCATCCGCAAGGGAGATAAGCCGATAGAGCGTGCGTGCGTTTCATCAAAAAAGACAACGAGCAAATCTTTCCAGATAAACATGAGCACGATAAATGAAATTGCGATAATGATTTCAACCTGGAGAACATCTTCATCAGCGATGCCAAGGATATTGCCGAAAATAATGGTTTGTACGTTAACGGAAGTAGGATTGAGAGAAACGATTAATAAGCCGGCTGCAAAGAAAGTGGAAAAAATGAACCCGATCACCGCATCTTCGCGTAAACGAGTGATATGACGAACCAGAGTCATAGATAGCGCTGCCAGCATTCCGGTAAAAAAAGCACCACCTGCATAAGGGAGACCCAGTGCGTAAGCACCGGCGACGCCAGGTACAACTGAGTGAGAAAGAGCATCTCCCATCAATGACCAGCCTTTTAGCATCAGGTAGGAGGAAAGGAAAGCACAGACGGCACCGACGATAGCACTAACCCAGATGGCTTTTACCATGTAATTGTAGTGAAAAGGTTGCAGCAAAAGTTCTGTCATGATTGGCGCTTCTCCTTATGCTGACTCTGCCGCGGCGGAACATGGTGATCATGACCATAAAATACGGCTGCGCGTTCATCATCAGTAATAACCGTCAAGGAGCGTGGATCATCATCATCATGTAATTCCGGGCCGGATAGATTAATATGACGAAGCACTCCACCAAAAGTCATCTCTAAGTTTTTTTGGGTGAAAGTTGTTTCTGTTGGGCCGCTTGCCAGAACAGTCCGGTTGATTAAGATGACATGATCGCAGAATTCAGGCACGCTACCAAGGTTATGTGTGGAAACCAAAACCAGATGGCCCTCATCACGTAAATCACATAGTAGGTCAATGATGGCATTTTCTGTTTTTACATCAACACCAGTGAAAGGTTCATCCAGTAATAGAACTTTGCCTTCCTGAGCCAGAGCCCTTGCAAGAAAAACCCGTTTTTTCTGTCCGCCTGAGAGTTCGCCAATTTGCCGGTTGCGTAGGGCGGTTAAGCCGACACGTTCAAGGGCTTTATCAACCGCTTGGTGATCTTTTTTACTTGGGATTCTCAGGAATCCCATTTTCCCATAGCGGCCCATCATAACGACATCAGAAACCAATACGGGAAAGTTCCAGTCGACTTCTTCTGTCTGAGGGACATATGCAATAATATTTTTTTTCAAAGCATTTTTGACTGGCATATCACTCAGAGTTACTTTTCCCTGAGATGGGCTTACCAGCCCCATGATGGTCTTAAACAGTGTGGATTTACCACTACCGTTAATGCCCACCAATGCACAGATAGTTCCACCGGTGATAGAAAAACTTGCATCATAAATAGCTGTGTGACCGTTGTTATAAGTCACAGTAGCGTCATCGACGACTAAATGAGGACGTTCAAACAGCATATTGCTATTCATTGATTAAATCCTTTTGCGATTGTATCTACAGTTTTGTTCAGTAAATCAATATAAGTTGGTACTGGGCCGTCACTGCCGGAGAGTGAATCCACATAAAGAACGCCACCATAACGGGCATCTGTTTCTTTACTGACTTGTTTAGCGGGTTTATCTGAAATTGTACTTTCACTAAACACAACTGGGATTTTATTTGCTCTTACAGTATCGATAACATGACGAACTTGTTGTGGTGAACCCTGTTCTTCCGCATTAATTGGCCATAGATAAACTTCCTTGAATTGGTAATCTTTAGCCAAATAGCTAAAAGCCCCTTCGCTGGTGACTAACCAACGTTGATCCTGTGGAATCCGGGAAAGACGTTCTCGCAGTGGAGAATCTAGTTGGGCGATTTTTTCAGCGTAGGCTTTGGCGTTCCTATTATAAATTTCTGCATTTTCAGGATCGTATTTCACAAATGCTTGGCGGATATTCTCGATATAGACCAAAGCATTTGTGGGTGACATCCAGGCGTGAGGATTAGGGTTCCCGTTGTAAGGCCCTTCACGGATAGGGAGTGGTTCAATGCCGTCAGTAATGACAACGGCAGGTACATCTTTAAGGTTTTCAAAGAAGCGTTCAAACCAGCGCTCTAGATTTAGCCCATTCCAAAGGATCAAATCAGCATGTTGAGATTTTATAATATCTTTGGGGGTAGGTTGGTAATCATGGATTTCGGCGCCAGGTTTAGTAATTGATTCAACAATCGCCGCATCACCTGCTACGTTTTGTGCGATATCTTGAATGATAGTAAAGGTAGTGACGACTTTAAATTGTTTGGCGGCAGCTACCTGATGGCTAAATAAAATTGTGGATAAGAGAATTAACATAATTCCCAGAACAGGAGGGGAAAGTAAAAGCAGAGAAAGTTTTTTCTTCATCAATTCAAACCTTACTTGTTATAAGTATATATATGATAACGATTATCAATATCATCTAAGTAAAGTCAAGATTATAAAATTTGGGAACAGCGATTATTGCGATAGTCATTCCATATGAATATGAACACGAATACAGTGAAAAGTTAAGTAAAAATATTTTTAGATTGTAAACGAAATTGTATATGCTGCGCTTTAGTAAAATTTGATCCAGAGGATTATAGGGTGAAATTAAGACTGAGCTTTGTGGCACTGATCGTGCTGTTAGTCGGTTGCGCTGAGAGAAATGCTCAGCAAACAAATGCGGGTAAACAGTCCGGTCAGCAACGTATGCTTAGTGGCAATACTGCTAACGCAGCTAGAATTTCTTCTTTCCCGCCAACGCCCTTTGACACATTTATTCAACAGGCATCCAATCGATACGGCGTTGATGAAACGCTTATCAGAGCGATTATTCAAGTTGAATCCGGTTTCCGTCCTGATGCGATCAGTAAATCGAATGCAATTGGTCTTATGCAGATTAAAGCATCGACCGCAGGACGGGATGTGTATCGACAAAAAGGGCGTCTTGGTCAGCCGACAACTCGTGAGTTGAAAGATCCTAAAACCAATATCGATCTTGGCACTGCTTATATCAGTATTCTGAAAGAGCAACATCTGGCAGGTATTGATAACCCTGAGACCCTCTACTATGCCACTATTGTTGCCTACGTAAATGGTGCGGGTGCTCTTTTGCGTACTTTTAATGTGGATCGTCAGTTAGCCGTTAATAAAATAAACCGCATGACACCGGATGAGTTTTATCAATATGTTCAGGATAATCATCCAGCACCTCAGGCTCCACGCTATTTATGGAAGGTAAAAAAGGCTTATCGTTCGTTAGTAATGGCAGATTGAGTTGCTGATAAAAATGACGATTCCATTTACGACATCCTCGCATTGGTCGGGAGTTTACGGCGGTTTTTGCTAAATTTAACTGCGAAAGACTTGTTCTTAATTTGTAGTGGATTCTGGGAAATAAAATGATCCCTCCTTTGGTACTGATTGTGGAGGAGGGGACTTTAATATATGTGTTCACTGGTGTTTACAAGCTAAACGGTATAGGACCTCATTTCAATTTACATCATGCGATGGTAAATATTATCTGATATCCGATAATTCATATCTTATGTTTCTTATGAACAATACGGTATTCCATCAATGTTGATCTTAACTACATTATTATAAGATAATATATAGTTAGATTGATTTTAATTGGAAATTGTTTTCTTATGAAGTTAAAGATAATTAATTTTTACATTAATTGCATAAGATTATTATTATAAAATAATGATAAATGAAGTTAATTTTAGCCTAAACTTATGTTTTAAAGTGATTAAATATACAGATTTTCTTTGTGAATGTTTAATGAGTTGTATTTGATATGGCATTTTACCTGCTCCTTGTTTAAAGGGTGAGGCGTTATTTTTCAATAAATTATCGAAGTTTTCTCGTACTCATAATGGAATTAAGCATCAGCCCAAAAGTGCTTATCCAAAAAATAAGGATGAAATAGAACATATATTTACGTTTCATAAATGACCATTTCCCGGGTTTAGGAAAGTTATCATCACAGAATTGCTAATAAATAAGTTATTTACATCCAATTACAGAGAGAAAACATTGCTGAGTATTTTAGTTGATGTTTAACGTGCCCATTTTTATTCCGCTTGGGATAAGTGGGGCAAAAATAAAAAAACACTTGTGATGATTGCTAAGAATGATAGTTGCCAAATATCTAACAGATTTATTGAGGTAGTAGATGAAAGATAGCATTACTAAAAAAGCGGAAAGTATCCTTAAAGCCGAACTTCTCTCTCAGACATCAGAAAATATAACCAATAACGTAAAGAATATACCTGCTCTGTCACGTAATTGCGTCGTGGTCGGGGGAACGACCCTTGCAATATTCTGTGCCGAACAAATTCAGGCGGCCGGGCATACAATACAAGCAATACTGACGACTGATACCGTCCTGCAAACATGGGCTGCCCGGAAAGAGATTATTTGTGTGAACTCTGTCGAGGCATTACAAGCGCAAATTGCACAACATCCTGTGGACTGGCTGTTCTCCATCGTTAATCCGATTATCCTGCCTGTGTCGCTGATTGGGCAGATTCGCTGCGGTGCTTTTAATTATCACAATAGCCCCTTGCCACGTTATGCGGGAAGTCATGCCACTTCTTGGGCACTGTTAGCGCGGGAGACACATTACGCCATTTCGTGGCATTGTATTGAGGCAGGGGTGGACACTGGTGATATAGCGGTGCAATGGCCGGTATCTATTGAGGAACACGATAATGCATTTTCATTGAATCTGAAATGTTATCAGGCAGCTCAGGAAGGGTTTATCAAATTGCTTCGGGATCTTGAGCAGGAAGAGTTGGTGACTTATCCGCAGGATCTGACACAACGAAGTTTTTATGCTCAGTCTCGTCGTCCCGATGGTGGGGGGTATCTGTGTTGGCAGCAGTCGGGTGAGGTACTTTCAGCTTTAGTACGGGCATTAGATTTTGGCGAAAATTATTTAAATCCACTGGGTTGCCCGAAACTGTTACTGAAATGGGGCACAGTGCGAATTTCCTGGCTTCAACGGCTGAATCACTATTCTGGAGGGGCACCCGGTACGTTGATTGCTGTAGAGGAGGATGCCTGGCAGGTAACAACCGGAAGTGAGGATGTTAGGCTCGGAGGGTTTGCCACACTTGAGGGAGAATTACTCTCCGCTGGGGAACTTGCTGATATATCAGAACTTGGACCAGGCAAGCAGTTGCCTCTGCTTTCTTCACAACAGACTCAGAATGTAAAAGATATCCTCCAGGCATTGGCACCCAGTGAATCATTCTGGCGTGAGCGTCTTGCCTCTTTTCTGCCACTCCAATTACCTTTCGAAACTGCCGGGAAGTCAGCAGCACCGGAATGGGCATTAAGTGCCTGGCAATCGCCGCTATTAGAAAATGGTGAAAAAAAACCATTGCAGACACTGTTACAGACATTTGCTATCTATCTTGCACGTTTGACTCATCAAACCGAGTTCCAAATCGGCTGGTGTGTGGATAGGGTAAAAGATGAATCGGATGTGTTGTCTGTTTTGGCGCCAGTGGTGCCAATGACTGTTAAGGTGGAGTTTGATCAGCCGTGGTATGCGGTAGCGAATTGGATGGAGGATGAGCTTGCACGGCTGACGCAGCATCGTACATTTTGCCGTGATCTCCTTTCTTGTTCTCCTTCACTGTGTGTTATCCCAGCATTAACAGCAAGTCGCCCGTGGCGAGTTGCCGTCTCTTTCACGCCGGATAATAAACAGTGGGAGCAGAATGCATTAGGTGAATTGCTGACACTCCAGATAAATACTCAGGGTGGTTTTCGCTGGATTTACGATATAAACCGTTTGAGTACGGAAGTGGTTCAGCGGATGAGTGAACATTTACAGGTGTTGGCATTATCGGCAGATGAACGGAATGACATTCCCGTCTGGCAACTTAATTTGTTGCCTGAAGCTGAACGCACGCTGCTGCTGGAAACCTGGAACGCGACTGAAACGGTATATCCTGACCGGTTATGTATTCACCGGCTGTTTGAACTACAGGTGGAGAAAACCCCTAACGCTATAGCGCTGATGTATGAAGAACGCGTTCTTAACTATGCTGAATTAAATGCCTGTGCTAATCGGCTGGCGCATCAACTGATTACGTTGGGAGTCTCACCAGAGCAGCGGGTGGCAATTTGCGTCGCGAGTTCGCCAGCGCGGATAGTGGGGCTGCTGGCAGTACTGAAAGCCGGGGGGGCCTATGTACCGCTAGACCCGGCTTATCCGGGGGAACGTCTGGTTCATATTTTGACCGATGCTGAACCAGCTATTGTACTGGCAGATGATACTGGACGTGCCGCGTTAGGCGAAAAAGTACTGGCAACACTGACCGTGCTGGACCCGAATTCATTGCCCAACCACCCGGATAGTAACCCGCAAGTACCGGCGTTAACCCCACGCCATCTGGCGTATGTGATTTATACCTCCGGTTCGACCGGCATACCAAAGGGCGTGATGGTCGAACATCATGGGCTGGTTAACCTGATTCAGGAAAAAATCGTTCAGTTTGATATTCATCCGGGTAGCCGGATGTTGCAGTTTGCCTCATTTGGCTTTGATGCGAGTGTCTGGGAAACCATGATGGCATTGTGCAGTGGGGCTGCTTTGGCGATCCCGGACGACATGATTCGTCAGGAACCTCGCTATCTCTGGCATTATCTGGAAGAGCAGGCGATAACCCATGCCTGCCTGACACCGGCCTTACTTCGGGAGGGGACCGATCTGCCGGTGATGACAATAAGACCGACGTTGATACTCGGTGGTGAGGCGCCTAGCGCAACACTGCTTCAGGCACTGAGTCGTCGGGCAACGGTGTTTAATGCGTATGGCCCAACGGAAATCACGGTGTGTGCAGCTACCTGGCGTTGTCCGTCAGACTACACTGAGGGCGTCATTGCGATTGGACGTCCGACAGCTAACACACAAGTTTATTTGCTGAATACTGACGGCCAGCCAGTGCCGTTAGGCGCGGTCGGTGAGCTGTATATTGGCGGTGTGGGGGTAGCGCGAGGCTATCTCAACCGCCCTGATTTGACAGCGGAACGTTTTCTGGCCGATCCGTTTAGTGGTGAACCCAATGCCCGTCTGTACCGGACCGGGGATTTGGCCCGCTACCTGCCGGATGGCAATCTGGAATTTCTGGGCCGTAATGACCAGCAGGTGAAAATCCGTGGTTTCCGTATTGAACCGGGGGAAATTGAAGCTCGATTGCTGGAACACCCGGCTGTGAACGAAGCACTGGTGCTGGCTCTGGGCGATGGTCAGAATAAACGGCTGGCGGCTTATGTGGTGGCAGAAGCAGATGACGGGCTAGTTAATAGCTTGCGTGCCTATCTGAGTGCCATTTTGCCGGATTATATGGTACCGGCAGCCTTTGTACGCTTGGATACCTTCCCGTTGACGCCAAACGGCAAACTGGATCGCCGAGCGTTGCCTGCGCCAGGGGCAGAAGCCTTTGCCCGTCAGGTTTATGCCGCGCCGCAAGGGGAGATAGAAACTCTGCTAGCTGCTGTCTGGAGTGAATTGTTGGGCATTGAACAGGTCAGTCGGCACGACAGTTTTTTTGCTTTGGGTGGGCATTCGTTGCTGGCGGTACGAATGATTGAACGTCTGCGTAATGTGGGGTTAACACTGGCAGTACGTGATTTATTCCAATCCCCGGTGTTATCTGAATTTGCCCAAACAGTAGGGCAATCACCGGCGCTATTGGTGCTGGCGAATGTTATTACCCCGGCAACCTCGGTACTTACACCTGAAATGTTGCCGTTGATTGATCTGACTCAGACTGAGATTGACCATATTGTGGCTCAGGTACCAGGTGGGGTTGCCAATATTCAAGATATTTATGGTTTGTCACCATTGCAGGACGGTATTTTGTTCCATCATCTGCTGGCGAATAAGGGTGATCCGTATCTATTTATTAGCCAGATGATCTTTGCTGACCGTGCCTTGTTGGACAGTTATTTAGTGGCAGTGCAACAGGTGGTTAACCGTCACGATATTCTGCGTACCGCCTTTGTTTGGCAAGGATTATCAGCGCCTGTTCAAGTGGTTTGGCGTCAGGCTCAATTATCAGTCACTGAACTGACACTAGACCCGATTGATGGGCCGGTCCGTGATCAGTTAGCTCAACATTTTGACTTACAACATCATCGCCTTGATTTGAACCAAGCACCCTTATTGCACTTTGCGGTAGCGCAGGAAGAGGATGGTCGTTGGAGCGTACTGCAATTGCTGCATCATCTGATTGGCGACCATACGACGCTGGAAGTGATGAATGGTGAAATTCAGGCTTATCTTGCCGGACAGGAAGGGAACTTACCTGTGCCGATCCCTTTCCGTAATCTAGTGGCTCAGGCCCGATTGGGGATGAGTGAGTCTGAACATACCCGCTTCTTTACTGACATGTTGGATGAGGTGGATCAACCGACGCTGCCATTCGGGTTGACGGAGGTGCATCGGGATGGTTCGCAGGTGACAGAATCGCACCGGATGTTATCCACTAAGTTGAATGACCGCCTGCGCAGCCAGGCCCGGCGTCTGGGCGTCAGTTTGGCGACTTTGTGCCATTTGGCTTGGGCACAGGTGTTGTCACATACCAGCGGACAGACGAAAGTGGTGTTCGGTACCGTATTGTTTGGTCGGATGCAAGCGGGGCAAGGCGCTGACAGCGGTATGGGGCTGTTTATTAATACCTTGCCATTACGGCTGGATGTGGATGATACCCCGGTACAGGACAGTGTACAGGCAGCACATACTCGACTGGCGGAATTACTGGATCATGAACATGCGTCACTGGCATTGGCCCAGCGTTGTAGCAGTGTGCAGGGGGAAACTCCGCTCTTTAGTGCTTTGCTGAATTATCGACATAATGATCAGTCGGCGATTCCAAATAAGGTAGTGCCAGGTATTGAATTCCTTGGTGCACAGGAACGAACCAACTATCCGTTTGTACTGTCAGTAGAGGACGGCGGTTCTACGTTGGGATTGACCGCTCAGGTGGTGCAGCCATTTGAATCAGAACGAGTATGCGGTTATATGCAACAGGCGTTGGAAAGTCTGGCCGCGGCGCTTGAACAGCATCCGGAGACACCGGTACGAACACTGAATATCTTGCCGACAGCGGAAAAAAAGCTGTTGTTGGAAACTTGGAATACAACAGAAACGTCGTATCCGGATCACGATTGTATTCACCGACTGTTTGAGCAATGGGCAGAGAAAAGTCCAGATGCCACAGCACTGGTATATGAAGAAGAGAGTCTCAGCTATGCCGAACTCAATGCCCGTGCCAACCGTCTGGCACATCAACTGATCACGTTGGGCGTTACGCCGGACCAACGGGTAGCGATTTGCGTGTCACGTTCACCGGCAATGGTGGTGGGGGTATTAGCGGTGCTGAAAGCCGGGGGGGCCTATGTGCCGCTAGATCCGGTCTATACCGGTGAGCGCCTGGCATATATCTTGAGCGATGCTGCCCCCGCTATTTTGCTGGCGGATAACGTCGGGCGTGATGCGCTGGGAGAGGACGCGCTGGCAGGTCTGACGGTACTTGACCCGAATAGTTTGCCTGATCAGCCGGACAGTAACCCGCAAGTGCCGACATTGACGGCACAGCATCTGGCCTATGTGATTTACACCTCGGGTTCGACCGGCACGCCGAAGGGGGTGATGGTCGAACATCGTCATATCCTGCGTTTGTTTGACGCGACTAAATCCTGGTATCACTTTAATCGGCAGGATATTTGGTGCCTGTTCCATTCCATAGCGTTTGACTTCTCGGTATGGGAATTATGGGGGGCATTACGCTACGGCGCTAAACTGGTGCTGGTTTCGCACGCGATTGCCCGCTCACCCCAGGAGCTGCATCAATTCGTGTGTCAGCACGGTATCACGGTGTTGAATCAAACCCCCAGTGCCTTCAAAGCCTTTATTGCCAGTTATGTCGCCAATCCGTTACCGGACTGCTTGCGCTATATCATCTTTGGCGGGGAAGCCCTCGATCCGAGTATTTTGAAGCCGTGGTATGCCCTGCGTGAGGAGACGTTGCCTCAGTTGGTGAATATGTACGGTATCACCGAGACCACGGTTCACGTCACTTACCGGGCTCTGACTCGCCATGATGCAGAACAGACAACGAGTCCTATTGGCACGCGTATTCCGGACTTAACCCTCTATCTGCTGGATAAGTATGGTCAGCCAGTACCGTTAGGCGCTGTGGGTGAGTTATATATTGGCGGGGCTGGTGTGGCACGGGGTTATCTCAATCGCCCTGAACTGACCGTGGAACGTTTTCTGCCAGATCTGTTCAGTAGTGAACCGGATACCCGAATGTACCGTACCGGGGATTTGGCCCGCTATCTGCCGGACGGCAATCTGGAGTTCTTGGGCCGAAATGACCAGCAGGTGAAAATCCGTGGTTTCCGCATTGAGCCGGGTGAAATCGAAGCCCGATTAATGGAACACTCAGCGGTGAGAGAAGCGGTCGTGCTGGCACTGGATGATGGTCAGGATAAACGGCTGGTGGCTTATGTGGCGGCAGAAGTGGATGAGGCATTGGTTAACCGTCTGCATACTCATTTAAGTGCGGTTTTACCGGATTATATGGTGCCGGCCGCTTTTGTGCGTCTGGATGCCTTCCCGTTGACACCGAATGGCAAACTGGATCGACGGGCATTACCGGTGCCGGGGGAAGAAGATTTTGCCCGGCAGATTTACGCTGAGCCGTCAGGGGAGATGGAAACCACATTGGCGGCTATCTGGCGTGAATTACTGGGCGTTGCGCGAATTAGCCGATATGACAACTTTTTTGCACTGGGCGGTCATTCTCTGTTGGCGGTGCGGATGATGAACCGGGTAGCGGCGTTGGGGATTGAATTGCCATTGTCCACGCTGTTTACATTCCCGTCTTTGATGGCCTTTGCTGAAGTGATGAGTGCCCGGTTTGATGAGTCAGGCGGGGCATTGCCCGCTATCGTTCCGCTATCCCGTGAGGGTAAATTGTCGTTGTCATTTGCGCAACAGCGTCTGTGGTTCCTCGCCCAGTTTGAGGGAGTGAGTGAGACTTATCATATTCCGTTGGCCCTGCATTTGCGTGGTCGACTGGATATCGTCGTCTGGCAACAGGCGCTTGATACGCTGTTTGCCCGCCATGAAGCATTGCGTTCCGTTTTTGTTGCTGTTGACGGTCAGCCGCAGGTGAAATTGTTGTCGGCGGCATTGGGCCTGCCGATGAAAAAATATGGTCTGCGTAACACGCCTGATGTGGATGCACAGCTTGCGTCCCTCTCTGCTCAGGAAGTTGAAACACCGTTTGATCTTGCCAGTGGTCCATTAATTCGTGCCAGTCTGATACAGCTGGCTGACGATGATCACGTTTTCTTGTTGACCCTGCATCATATTGTTTTCGATGGTTGGTCTGTCAGCGTGTTGATGCGTGAATTGAGCACCCTTTACACCGCGTTTCTGGCGGGGCAGTCAGATCCGTTGCCGCCATTGGCGATTCAGTATCCTGATTACGCCGCCTGGCAACGTCAATGGTTGTCGGCTGAACGCATACAGTCTCAATCTGATTATTGGCGTGCGAGGCTGATTGATGCACCGGTTCTGCTGGATTTACCTACTGACCGGCCACGTCCGCCTCAGCAGTCGTTTGCTGGAGCCTTATTGCCCGTCAGTCTGGATGCCGAGTTAACCCAATCTCTAAAACGCCTGAGTGAGCAACAGGGCGTCACGTTATTTATGACCGTGTTAGCTGCCTGGGCAACAGTGCTGTCACGCCTGTCGGGTCAGGAAGATCTGGTTATCGGTACGCCGAGTGCTGGTCGCGGGCGTCAGGAAGTGGAATCCCTGATTGGCTTTTTTGTGAATACGCTGGCGTTGCGGATAGATTTATCCGGTACGCCGAATGTGGCGGAATTGCTGGCGCGGGTGCGGCAAACCGCGCTGGCGGCACAGGAACATCAGGACCTGCCATTTGAACAGGTGGTGGAAATCGTGCAACCGCCGCGCCGACTGGCGCACACCCCACTGTTCCAGGTGATATTTGCCTGGCAGAACAATGAGAACGCAGAATGGCAATTGCCGGGAGTGGCGGTTTCACCTGCCGATCAATTCGTCGATATCGCTAAATTTGATCTTGAATTGAGTTTGTCTGAGGTGGATGGCCGAATTGTCGGTTATCTAAATTATGCCGCCGCGCTATTTGATCAAGCGACTATTGAGCGGCAGGTGGGCTATTTCCATACCGTATTGCGGGCGATGGTGGCTAACCCTCAACAGACGGTCGGGAAAATCGATATCCTGACCGTAGCGGAACGCAAGTTGCTATTGGAAACCTGGAATGCGACCGAAATATCGTATCCAGATTACGGTTATATTCACCGACTGTTTGAACAATGGGCGGAGAAAAGCCCGGATGCCATAGCGCTGGTATATGCAGGACAAGCCCTCAGTTATGCTGAATTAAATGCCCGTGCTAATCGGCTGGCGCATCAACTGATTACGTTAGGAGTGGCACCAGAACAGCGGGTGGCAATTTGCGTCGCGAGTTCGCCAGCGCGGATAGTGGGGCTGCTGGCAGTACTGAAAGCCGGGGGCGCCTATGTACCGCTAGACCCGGCTTATCCGGGGGAGCGTCTGGTTCATATTTTAACTGATGCTGTGCCAGCTATTGTGCTGGCAGATGATACTGGATGTGCCGCGTTAGGCGAAAAAGTGCTGGCGGCGTTAACTGTACTGGACCCAAATTCATTACCAAACCAACCGGATAGTAATCCGCAAGTACTGGCATTAATCCCACGCCATCTGGCATATGTGATTTATACTTCCGGTTCGACTGGCATACCAAAGGGCGTGATGGTCGAACATCGTGGGCTGGTTAACCTGATTCAGGAAAAAATCGTTCAGTTTGATATTCATCCGGGTAGCCGGATGTTGCAGTTTGCCTCATTTGGCTTTGATGCCGGTGTCTGGGAAACCATGATGGCATTGTGCAGTGGGGCCACTTTGGCGATCCCTGCCGATACGGTTCGTCAGGAGCCCCGCTATCTCTGGCATTATCTGGAAGAACAGGCGATAACCCACGCTTGCTTGACACCGGCCTTGTTCCGGGAAGGGACCGATGTGCCGGAGATGACAATAAGACCGACGTTGATACTCGGTGGTGAAGCACCCAGCGCAACGTTGCTTCAAGCACTGAGTCGTCGGGCAACGGTGTTTAATGCGTATGGTCCAACGGAAATCACGGTGTGTGCGGCCACCTGGCGTTGTCCGTCAGACTACACTGAGGGTGTCATTGCTATTGGGCGTCCAACAGCTAACACACAGGTTTATTTGCTGAATACTGACGGCCAGCCGGTGCCGTTAGGCACGGTTGGAGAGTTATATATTGGCGGCGTGGGGGTGGCGCGAGGCTATCTCAACCGCCCCGATTTGACGGCGGAACGCTTTCTGGCTGATCCATTTAGTGGTGAGCCCGATGCCCGGATGTACCGAACCGGGGATTTGTCCCGTTACCTGCCGGATGGCAATCTGGAATTCCTGGGCCGTAATGACCAGCAGGTGAAAATTCGTGGTTTCCGCATTGAACCGGGGGAAATCGAAGCTCGATTGCTGGAACACCCGGCGGTGAGTGAAGCGCTGGTGCTGGCTTTGGGTAACGATCAGGATAAACGGTTGGTGGCTTATGTGGTGGCAGAAGCGGATGACCGGCTGGTTAACAGTTTGCGTGTCTATCTGAGTGCCATTTTGCCGGATTATATGGTACCGGCAGCTTTTGTACGCTTGGATACCTTGCCGTTGACGCCAAACGGCAAACTGGATCGCCGAGCGTTGCCAGCGCCGGGTGCGGAAGCTTTTGCCCGTCAGGTTTTTGAAGCGCCGCAAGGAGAGACAGAAACCCTGCTGGCTGCTGTCTGGAGTGAGTTGTTGGGCATTGAACAGGTCAGTCGGCATGACAGCTTCTTTGCCTTGGGCGGTCATTCGTTGCTGGCGGTGCGGATGGTTGAACGTCTGCGTAATGTAGGGTTAACCCTGGCGGTACGGGATTTATTCCAGTCCCCAGTGTTATCTGAATTTGCCCAAACAGTAGGGCAATCACAGGCGGTGATAGTGCCGACAAATGTCATTACCCCGGCGATCACAGCACTTACACCCGAAATGTTGCCGTTGATTGATCTAACTCAGTCTGAAATTGACCATATCATTGAACAGGTGCCGGGTGGGGTGGCTAATATTCAGGATATTTATGCCCTGTCACCGTTGCAGGATGGCATTCTGTTCCATCATCTGCTGGCGAATAAAGGTGATCCGTATCTATTAATCAGCCAAATGAATTTTGCTGATCGTCCATTGCTGGATCGTTATCTGGCGGCAATGCAACAGGTGATTAACCGTCACGATATTCTGCGTACCGCCTTTGTTTGGCAAGGGCTATCGGCACCGGCTCAAGTGGTTTGGCGACAGGCTCAATTGTCAGTCACTGAACTGACATTAGATCCGGTTGATGGGCCGATTCGTGACCAGTTAGCTCAATATTTTGACCCACGTCATCATCGCCTCGACTTGAACCAAGCACCTTTGCTGCGCTTTGCGATAGCGCAGGAGGAGAATGGCCGCTGGAGCGTACTGCAATTGCTGCATCATCTAATTGGCGACCATACGACGCTGGAAGTGATGAGCAGTGAGGTTCAGGCTTATCTTGCCGGACAGGAAGATAGCTTGCCTGCGCCGGTCCCTTTCCGCAATTTGGTGGCTCAGGCCCGGTTGGGGGTGAGTCAGGCCGAACATACCCGCTTCTTTACGGACATGTTGGTTGAAGTGGACGAGCCAACGCTGCCATTCGGGTTGACGGAAGTCCATCGGGATGGTTCACAGGTAACGGAATCGCACCGGATGTTACCCACTAAGTTGAATGATCGTCTGCGCAATCAGGCCCGGCGTCTGGACGTCAGTTTGGCTGCGTTATGCCATCTGGCCTGGGCGCAGGTATTGTCGCGTACTAGCGGACAGGTGAAAGTGGTGTTCGGCACCGTGCTGTTTGGGCGGATGCAGGCAGGGGAAGGGGCTGACAGCGGCATGGGGCTATTTATCAATACCTTGCCGTTGCGGCTGGATATGGATGATACCCCGGTGCAGGAGAGGGTGCGGTTAGCCCATACCCGGTTAGCCGGATTGCTGGAGCATGAACATGCGTCGCTGGCGCTGGCTCAGCGTTGCAGTGGAGTATCGGGGGAAGCGCCTCTCTTTAGTGCTTTGCTGAACTACCGGCATAGTGCGCAGCCAGTTACCACGGATGCAATCATCAGTGGTATTGAAGTCCTTAGCGAGCAAGAGCGCACGAATTATCCGTTTGTCTTGTCGGTGGAGGATTTTGGTCACGCACTGGGATTGACGGCGCAAATTGTTCAACCGATTGATCCAGAGCGGATATGTGGTTATATGCAACAGGCGCTAGAAAGCTTGGCGGAGGCCCTTGAGAAGAGGCCAGAGGCACCAGTACGGGCATTGAATATCTTGCCGGCAGCAGAAAAAAGGTTGTTGCTGGAGACCTGGAATGCGACTCAGGCGCCATATCCGGACCAGCGTTGTATTCACCAGCTATTTGAGCAACAGGTAGAAAGCACTCCTGATGCGATAGCGCTGGTGTATGGAGAACACATTCTCAACTATGCCGAATTAAATGCCCGTGCCAACCAACTGGCTCACTGGTTAATTGGGCAGGGTATCCAGCCGGATAACCGGGTCGCCGTGCAGTTAGAACGTTCTATTGAACTGGTAGTGGCTCAGTTGGCTATCCTCAAGGCCGGGGCCGTTTATGTGCCGATCGATCCCAGAGTGCCGGATGAGCGGAAGCACTGGCTGATAACCGACTGTTCAGCCAAATTATTGCTTACTGATATCCCGGTTGACCTGGCCGATGAGATCGGCGCTATCAGGACGGAGGATTATCGCAATCCTGATTTGCTCCGCTCCAGTACTGAGCTGGCTTATATTATGTATACCTCCGGCTCGACTGGTACACCCAAAGGGGTAATGGTGCCGCATCGGGCGGTAGTTAGACTGGTCATCAATAACGGGTACGCCGAAATTGGGCCGGATGATCGGGTGGCGTTTGAAGCTAATCCAGCTTTCGATGCCAGCACCTTTGAAGTTTGGTCGCCGTTGCTCAATGGCGGTACGCTGGTGGTGATTGATCATGCGACTTTGTTGACGTCTAAAGAATTTGTTCAGGCATTACAGACTTACCGCATTACCGTACTGTGGCTGAGTGTCGGGCTGTTTAACCAGTTGGCGGCAGAGTTGTCCCCGGCTCTCCCGCAGCTCAAAATCCTGATGGTTGGCGGCGATGTGTTGGAGCCACATGTGATTAAGCAGGTTCTGCGTAATAACCCACCTCAACAATTATTGAATGCTTATGGACCAAGTGAAGGGACCACCTTTACCAGCACCTACCGTATTACAGCGTTACCGTCGGAAGTGGTGAGAATCCCTATTGGTCGACCGATAGCCAATACGCGAATTTATCTGTTGGATACAAGTGGTCAACCAGTACCGTTGGGTGCGGAAGGGGAAATTTATATCGGTGGAGATGGGGTTGCCTGTGGCTATCTTAATCGTCCTGAACTGACCGCGGAACGTTTCCTGCCGGATCCATTTAGTGACGAACCGGATGCTCGGATATACCGAACCGGGGATTTGGCCCGCTATCTACCGGATGGCAATTTGGAATTCTTGGGCCGTAATGACCAGCAGGTGAAAATTCGTGGTTTCCGCATTGAACCGGGGGAAATTGAAGCCCGGCTGATGGAACATCCGGTGGTGAGTGAAGCCGTTGTTCTAGTATTGGGCGATGGTCAGGACAAACGGTTGGTGGCTTATGTGGTGGCAGAAGAGAATGAAGAGTTGGTCAATCGTCTGCGCACTCACTTAAGTGCGGTGTTACCGGATTATATGGTGCCGGCCGCTTTTGTCCGCCTGGATGCTTTCCCGCTGACCCCGAATGGCAAGCTGGACCGTCGGGCGCTACCGGTACCGGGGGAAGAAGATTTTGCCCGGCAAATTTACACCGCGCCATCAGGAGAGATGGAAACCACATTGGCGGCTATCTGGCGTGAATTACTGGGCGTTGAGCGGATTAGCCGGTATGACAACTTTTTCGCACTGGGCGGCCATTCGCTGTTGGCGGTGCGAATGATAAACCGGCTAGCGGCCTTAGGGATTGAATTACCGCTGTCCACGCTGTTTAGATTCCCGTCGTTGATGGCCTTTGCTGAGGCGATGTGTGCTCGGTTTGATGAATCAGGCGAGGCATTGCCTGCTATCATTCCGTTGTCCCGTGAAGGCCAATTGCCGTTGTCATTTGCGCAACAGCGCCTGTGGTTCCTGGCGCAGTTTGAGGGAGTGAGTGAGACTTATCATATTCCGCTAGCTTTGCGTTTGCAGGGTCGCCTGGATATCGCCGCTTGGCAGCAGGCGCTTGATACGCTGTTTGCCCGTCACGAAGCGTTGCGTTCTGTTTTTGTTGCTGTTGATGGTCAACCTCAGGTGGAGTTGTTGCCGGCGGCATTGGGCCTGCCGATGAAGAAATATGATCTGCGTAACACACCTGATGTGGAAGCGCAGCTTGCGTCTTTCTCTGTTCAGGAAATTGGTACGCCGTTTGATCTTGCTCGTGGCCCGTTAATTCGTTCCGCTCTGGTACAACTGGCTAATGATGAACACGTTTTCCTGCTGACTCAGCATCATATTATTTTCGATGGCTGGTCTGTCAGCGTATTGATGCGTGAATTGAACACCCTTTACACCGCTTTTCTTACCGGGCAACCGGACCCATTGTCTCCGTTGACGATTCAGTATCCTGATTACGCTGCTTGGCAGCGTCAATGGCTATCGGCTGAACGTATACAGTCCCAATCTGATTATTGGCGTGCGAGACTGATCGATGCACCGATTCTCTTGGATTTGCCTACTGATCGGCCACGTCCGCCTCAGCAGTCATTTGCCGGAAATATCTTGCCCGTCAGTCTGGATGCGGAGTTAACTCAATCCCTTAAACGTTTGAGTGAGCAGCAGGGCGTCACGTTATTTATGACCCTGTTAGCGGCTTGGGCGACGGTTCTGTCGCGTCTATCAGGCCAGGAAGATCTGGTTATCGGTACGCCGAGTGCCGGTCGTAGTCGGCAGGAAGTGGAATCTCTGATTGGTTTCTTTGTGAATACGCTGGCGTTGCGGATGGATTTATCCGGTGAACCCAATGTGGAGGAAATATTGGCGCGGGTGCGACAAACCGCGCTGGCAGCACAGGAATATCAGGACCTGCCTTTTGAGCAGGTGGTGGAAATCGTGCAACCGCCACGTCGACTGGCGCATACCCCGCTGTTTCAGGTGATGTTTGCCTGGCAGAATAATGAGAACACGGAATGGCGGCTGCCGGGATTGACGGTTTCACCTGTCGAGCAACTCATCGATATCGCTAAATTTGATCTTGAATTGAGCCTGTCTGAGGTGGACGGCCAAATTGTCGGTTATCTGAATTATGCCACCGCGCTATTTGATCAAGCGACCATTGAGCGACATGTGGGTTATCTCCATACCGTACTGCGGGCGATGGCGGCTAACCCTCAACAGCCGGTCGGGAAAATCGATATCCTGACCGTGGCGGAACGCAAACTGTTATTGGAAACCTGGAACACGACCGAAATGTCGTATCCAGATCACAGTTGTATTCACCGACTGTTTGAGCAATGGGCAGAGAAAAATCCGGATGCCACGGCGCTAGTCTATGAACGGCACATCCTCAGTTATGCTGAATTAAATGTGCGTGCTAATCGGCTGGCGCATCAACTGATTACGTTGGGTGTAATGCCGGATCAGCGAGTGGCGATTTGTGTGGCACGTTCGCCAGCAATGATAATCGGGTTGTTAGCGGTGCTGAAAGCCGGGGGTGCCTATGTGCCACTGGATCCGACTTATTCTGGCGAGCGTCTGGGGCATATTCTGGCTGATGCCGAGCCGGCTATTTTGTTGGCGGATAATACCGGACGTGCTGCGTTGGGTGAGAAGGCGCTTGCAGACCTGATTATGCTTGATCCGAATATCCAGTTTGACCAGGCGGACAGTAATCCGCAGATACCTGAATTGACTGAACGACATTTGGCCTATGTGGTTTACACCTCAGGTTCGACCGGCACGCCGAAAGGGGTGATGGTGGAACATCGCGGGGTAGTTAACTTGGCTCTGGCTCAAATTACCCGATTTAGCGTTGATGAAACCAGTCGGATATTGCAATTTGCTTCATCAGGTTTTGATGCCAGTGTCTCGGAAATCATGACCGCGTTAAGTGGCGGGGCTTGTCTGGTTATTCCTACCGATATCATCCGTCATGATCCGCGTCGTCTTTGGTCTTATCTCGAAAAACAAGCAGTAACGCACGCTTTCTTGCCACCGGCTCTGTTCCGGGAAGAGAGCGATTTACCGGTAATAACGATAAAGCCTACGTTAATATTTGCAGGAGAAGCGCCAGGTTCAACCCTGTTCCGGACGTTGTGTGATCGGGCAAATCTATTCAATGATTATGGCCCGACAGAAATTACGGTTTGCGCCACCTCTTGGTCTTGCCCATCAGACTATACAGATGCATGGGTTCCTATTGGACGCCCAACAACCAACACACGGGTTTATCTGCTGGATGCTTATGGTCAGCCGGTACCGTTGGGGGCAGTGGGGGAATTGTATATCGGTGGCGTGGGTGTTGCTCGTGGTTATCTCAATCGTCCTGAGTTGACCGCTGAACGTTTCCTAACAGATCCGTTTAGTAATGAACCTGATGCCCGCCAGTATCGCACCGGGGATTTAGCCCGTTACCTGCCAGACGGCAATCTGGTATTCGTTGGCCGTAACGATCAGCAGGTTAAAATCAGGGGGTTCCGTATTGAGCCGGAAGAAATTGAAACGCGGCTGACGGAGCATCCTGCGGTAAGTGGCGCGTTGGTGCTGGCGTTAAGTGACGGGCAGGACAAACGGCTGGTGGCTTATGTGGTGGCAGAGCCAGATGACGGATTGACGGCGAGCCTGCGTGAATATCTGAGCGCCATTTTGCCTGATTATATGGTGCCGGCCGCTTTTGTACGCCTGAATGCCTTCCCTCTGACCCCAAGCGGTAAGCTGGATCGCCGAGCACTGCCAGCGCCGGGGGCGGATGCCTTTGCTCGTCAGGTTTATGCAGCGCCGGAAGGGGAAACAGAAACCTTATTGGCCGCTATCTGGGGCGAGTTGTTGGGTATCGAACAGATCAGTCGGCATGACAGTTTCTTTGCCTTGGGCGGCCATTCTCTGCTTGCGGTGCGAATGATTGAACGTCTGCGTAACGCGGGATTAACGCTGGCGGTGTATGATCTGTTCCAATCTCCGGTGTTGTCCGCATTTGCCCAAACAGTAGGGCAGTCACAAGCGGTGGTGGTGCCGGAGAATGTCATCACACCGGCCACCACGGCACTCACACCTGAAATGTTGCCGTTGGTTGAGCTGACCCAAACTGAGATTGACCATATCGTTGCACAAGTACCATGTGGGATGACTAATATTCAGGATATCTATGCTTTGTCACCGTTGCAGGACGGGATTCTGTTCCACCACTTATTAAGTAATGAAGGCGATCCATATCTATTGGTCAGCCAGATGGTCTTTGCTGATCGTTCATTGTTGGATCGTTATCTGGCGGCAGTGCAACAGGTGGTTAATCGCCACGATACTCTACGTACTGCTTTTATCTGGCAAGGATTATCTGCGCCGGTTCAGGTAGTCTGGCGTCAGGCGCCGTTATCAGTTGTGGAACTGATATTAGATCCTGCTGACGGGCCGGTTTATGAGCAATTGGCTCAACGTTTTGATCCGCGTCAGCATCGTCTCGATCTGGGCCAGGCGCCACTGTTACGTTTTGTTATTGCACAGGAAACGGATGGTCGCTGGATTGCGCTGCAATTACAGCATCATCTGATTGGCGATCATACCGCAATGGAAGTGATGAGCCGCGAAGTTCAGGCGTACCTTGCCGGGCAGGAAGAGAGCTTACCGGCACCGGTCCCTTTCCGCAATCTGGTGGCTCAGGTTCGTCTTGGGGTGAATCAGGCAGAGCATACCCGTTTCTTTACTGACATGTTGGCAGATGTGGATGAACCGACGTTGCCGTTCGGATTGATGGAAGTACATCGGGATGGTTCTCAGATGACCCAATCGTACCGAATGTTGCCCGCGATACTGAACAACCGCTTGCGTAGTCAGGCTCGGCGTTTGGGTGTCAGTCTGGCGTCGCTGTGCCATCTGGCTTGGGCGCAGGTATTGTCGCGTACCAGCGGACAGGAGAAAGTGGTATTCGGCACCGTATTGTTTGGGCGGATGCAGACAGGGCAAGGAGCTGACAGCGGTATGGGGCTATTTATCAATACCTTGCCGTTACGGCTGGATATGGATAATACCCCAGTACGGGGGAGTGTACAGGCGGCACATGCCCGGTTAGCCGAATTACTGGAGCATGAACACGCTTCACTGGCGCTGGCTCAACGTTGCAGTGGGGTACAAGGTGAAGTTCCACTCTTTAGTGCTTTGTTGAACTACCGGCACAGTGCGTTATCCGCGACTTCGAATGAAATCATGAATGGCGTTGAATTTCTTGGCGCGCAGGAACGTACCAACTATCCGTTCACTCTGTCGGTAGAGGATTTTGGTAATGCATTGGGGCTAACAGCGCAAATTGTTCAGCCATTTGATCCGGAACGGGTGTGCGGTTATATGCAACAAGCGCTGGAAAGTTTGGCAGAAATACTTGAGCTGGCCCTGGAAACGCCGGTACGGACATTGGAAATTTTGCCCGAGTCTGAACGCACATTGTTATTAAAAACCTGGAATGCGACTGAAACTGCCTATTCTGATCCGTTGTATATCCATCAATTATTTGAACAACAAGTGGAGAAAAAACCGGATGCCACGGCACTGGTGTATGAAGAACAGAGGTACAGCTATGCGGAATTGAATACTCGCGCTAACCGCCTGGCCCATCAATTGATTGCGCTGGGTATTGCGCCAGACCAACGAGTGGCGATTTGTGTTACACGTTCACCGACGATGGTCATGGGCTTGTTGGCTGTATTGAAAGCGGGGGGAGCCTATGTTCCATTGGACCCGGCCTATCCGAGGGAACGTTTGGCACATATTTTGGCTGATGCAGCACCGGCTATTGTGCTGGCGGATAATGCCGGATGTATCGCACTGGGTGAGAAAGCGCTTGCAGGACTCACTGTACTGGATCCGAATACTTTGCCGGATAAGCCGGACAGTAACCCGCAAGTGACCGCACTGACTGCGCAGCATCTGGCGTATGTGATTTACACCTCGGGTTCAACTGGCACACCAAAAGGTGTGATGGTTGAGCATCGTGGGCTAATTAATCTTATCCGGGATAAAATCACCCAGTTTGGCATTCACTCGGATAGCCGGATGTTGCAGTTTGCCTCATTGAGTTTTGATGCCAGTGTTTGGGAAATCATGATGGCGTTGGGAAGTGGGGCCTGTCTGGTTATTGCTGTCGATATCGTCCGTCAGGACCCGCTTCGCCTCTGGCATTATCTGGAACAACAGGCAGTGACCCATGCCTGTTTGACCCCGGCTTTGCTTCGGGATGGGGGAGATTTACCTGCGCTGACGATAACACCGACAGTGATATTAGGCGGTGAAGCACCTAGTGCTGCACTATTTCAGACACTTTGTCGTCGGGCGACGGTGTTTAATGCCTATGGCCCGACAGAAATCACGGTGTGTGCGACGACCTGGCGTTGCCCGCCAGACTACACGGATACGTTAGTGCCTATCGGCTATCCGACGGCGAACACCCAGATTTATTTGTTGGACACCTACCGCCAGCTTGTGCCATTGGGGGTTGTGGGTGAGTTGTATGTCGGTGGTGCGGGGGTGGCGCGTGGCTACCTTAATCGTCCTGAACTGACGACTGAACGCTTCTTAGATGACCCGTTTAGTGAGATGCCGGATGCGCGGATGTATCGGACCGGGGATTTGGCCCGTTATCTGCCAGATGGCAATTTAGTATTTGTTGGTCGTAATGACCAGCAGATTAAAATTCGGGGCTTCCGGATTGAACCGGGTGAAATTGAGACCCGATTAATAGAGTACCCGGCGGTACGTGAAGCGGTGGTATTAGCGCTGGGTCAGGGGCACGATAAGCGTTTGGTAGCCTGGGTGGTGGCAGAAGAAAACGATGAGTTGGCGAATAGCCTGCGTACTCATCTGAGCACAGTTTTGCCGGATTATATGATGCCGGCGGCTTTTGTCCGTTTGGATACACTGCCGTTGACGCCAAATGGAAAACTGGACCGTCTAGCTTTACCGGCACCGGACGAAGAAGCATTTTCCCGTCAGATTTACGAAGCGCCACAAGGCGAAACAGAGATAGCACTGGCGGCTATCTGGCGTGAGTTACTGGGGATTGAGCAGGTGGGGCGGTATGACAGCTTCTTTGCCCTAGGAGGCCATTCGTTGTTGGCGGTGCGAATGATGAACCGAATAGCGGCTTTAGGCATTGAATTGCCGCTGACCACGTTGTTTAAATCACCGACATTGGCAGCCTTTGCTGAGGTAATGGGGATTCAGCTTGGTGAACAGAACAATAGCGTGTCTGCTATGGTACCGATATCCCGCGTGGGCGGCGCATTACCTTTGTCATTTGCTCAACAGCGTCTATGGTTCCTGGCGCAATTTGAGGGGGTTAGCGAGACCTATCATGTCCCAATGGCCCTGCGTTTACATGGTCAGTTGGATATCGTCGCCTGGCAGCAGGCGCTGAATCGCTTGTTTGCCCGTCACGAGGCTTTGCGTTCCATCTTTATCTCGGTGGATGGTCAGCCTAAAGTCGAATTGTTGTCGGCTGAATTGGGTTTGCCGATGAGCAAACACGATTTGCGCAAAGTGTCTGATGCAGATAAACAGTTTGAGCGTTTATGTGTACAGGAAGCGGAGGCGCCGTTTGATCTTGCTGGTGGTCCGTTAATCCGAGCGGGTCTGATACAACGGGCTGACGATGATTACGTCTTTTTGCTGACTCAGCATCATATTGTGTCAGACGGCTGGTCGGCTGGCGTGTTGATGCGCGAATTAAGCGCCCTCTATACCGCTTTTTCAATGGGGCTGCCAGATCCGTTGCCGCCATTGGCAATTCAGTATCCTGATTATGCCGCTTGGCAGCGTCAGTGGCTGTCGGCGGAGCGGTTACAAATCCAATCTGACTATTGGCAAATGAGGCTGGCGGACGCACCGGTTCTACTGGATTTGCCTACTGGCCGGCCACGTCCACCTCAGCAGTCGTTTGCCGGGGCTTTATTGCCCGTCAATCTGGATGCGGAATTAACCCAATCTCTTAAACGTTTGAGTGAGCAACAGGGCGTCACCTTATTTATGACGTTGTTGGCTGCCTGGGGGACAGTTCTGTCACGCTTGTCAGGTCAGGAAGATCTGGTTATCGGTACGCCGAGTGCGGGCCGTAATCGGCAGGAAGTGGAATCTTTGATCGGTTTCTTTGTAAATACATTGGCGTTGCGCATGGACTTATCCGGCGCCCCCAATGTGGCAGAATTGCTGGCGCGTGTGCGACAAACTGCGCTGGCGGCACAGGAGCATCAGGATCTACCGTTTGAACAAGTAGTGGAAATCGTACAACCACCACGCCACCTGGCACACACTCCGCTGTTCCAGGTGATGTTTGCCTGGCAAAACAATGAAGGCATGGAATGGCGGATGCCGGGACTGACGGTTTCACCTGCCGATCAACCTATTGATATCGCTAAGTTTGATCTTGAATTGAGCCTGTCTGAGGTGGATGGACGAATTGTCGGTTATCTGAATTATTCCATCGCGCTGTTTGATCAACTGACCATTGAGCGGCAGGTGGGTTATCTCCATACCGTACTACGGGAGATGGCGGCTAACCCTCAACAGCCAGTTGGGAAAATCGATATCCTGACCGTGGCGGAGCGCAAGCTGTTACTGGAAACCTGGAATGCAACCCAGACGCGATATCCTGACCAGACATGCATTCATCGGTTGTTTGAACAGCAGGCGGAGAAAACCCCTGATGCAGTAGCGCTGGTGTATGAAGAGCACATTCTCAGTTATACCGAATTAAATGCTCGTGCCAACCGACTGGCCCGCCAGTTAATTAAGCGAGGGGTACAGTTGGATGATCGGATTGTGGTGCTGTTAGAACGATCTATTGAGCTGGTTGTGGCTCAATTGGCAATTCTCAAAGCCGGAGCCGTGTATGTGCCAATCGATCCCCGTGTGCCAGATGAGCGGAAAAACTGGCTGATAAGCGATTGTTCAGCCAAATTATTGCTCACTGATATCCCGATTGATCTAGCTATTCCCACGTATTGCCTTGCTGATGAGATGGGTATTATCAGGGAGGAGGATTACCTTAATCTTGACTTGCCTAGGTCCAGTACCGAGCTAGCTTATATTATGTACACTTCCGGCTCGACTGGCACGCCAAAAGGGGTAATGGTGCCACACCGCGCTGTGGTTAGACTGGTCATCAATAATGGGTACGCTGAAATCGGGCCGGATGATCGGGTGGCGTTTGAGGCCAACCCGGCTTTTGATGCCAGCACCTTTGAAGTCTGGGCGCCATTGCTCAATGGCGGTACGCTGGTGGTGATTGATCACACCACATTGCTGACGCCTAAAGAATTCGTTCAGGCATTACAGACTTATTGTATTACGGTGCTGTGGCTGAGTGTCGGGCTGTTTAACCGGCTGGCGGCAGAATTGTCTCCGGTGTTGCCACAAATCAAGATTCTGATTGTTGGCGGTGATGTCCTTGATCCCCATGTGATGGCGCAGGTTTTACGTAATAGCCCGCCGCAACAGTTATTAAATGGCTATGGACCAAGTGAGGGCGCCACCTTTACCACCACCTACCGTATCACAGAATTATCGCCAGAAGTGACTCGTATCCCCATTGGTCGACCAATAGCTAATACACGGGTTTATCTGTTGGATACCTATGGTCAGTTAGTGCCGCAGGGAGTAATCGGTGAGATTTATATCGGTGGAGATGGGGTTGCCTGTGGCTATCTCAATCGTCCTGAATTGACCGCGGAACGTTTTCTGCCAGATCCGTTTAGTGATAAGCCGGATGACCGCCTGTATCGGAGCGGGGATTTGGCCCGTTACCTGCCAGACGGCAATCTGGATTTCTTGGGACGTAATGACCAGCAGGTGAAAATCCGTGGTTTCCGTATTGAACTAGGGGAAATAGAAGCCCGATTGCTGGAGCACCCGGCAGTGCATGAAGCGGTTGTGCAAGTACTGGGCGACGGTCAGGACAAACGGTTGGCGGCTTATGTGGTAACAGAAGCGGACGAGGAGTTAGTTAACCGTCTGCATACCTATCTGAGTACCATTTTACCGGATTATATGGTACCGACGGCCTTTGTACGTCTGGATACTTTCCCGTTGACGCCAAACGGCAAATTGGATCGTCGGGCATTACCGGTGCCGGGGGAGGAAGCGTTTGCCCGACAGGTTTATGAAGCACCGCAGGGAGAAACAGAAACCCTATTGGCTGCTATCTGGAGCGAATTGTTAGGTATTGAACAGATCAGTCGGCACGACAGTTTCTTTGCCCTAGGCGGCCATTCTCTGCTTGCGGTGCGGATGATTGAACGTCTGCGCCATGTTGGACTAACGCTGGCGGTGCGTGACCTGTTTCAATTCCCGGTGTTATCGGCATTTGCCCAAACAGTAGGGCAATCACCGGCGGTGGTGGTGCCGACGAATGTGATTACCCCGGCGACCACGGTACTTACACCTGAGATGTTGCCGCTGATTGAGCTGACCCAACCTGAAATTGACCATATCGTGGAACAAGTGCCGGGTGGGGTGGCTAATATTCAGGATATCTATGCCTTGTCACCGTTGCAGGACGGTATTCTGTTCCACCATCTGCTGGCGAATGAAGGTGACCCGTATCTATTGGTCAGCCAAATGGTCTTTGCTGATCGTTCATTGTTGGATCGTTATCTGGCGGCGGTGCAACAGGTAGTTAATCGCCACGATATTCTACGTACCGCCTTTGTTTGGCAAGGGTTATCAGCGCCTGCTCAAGTGGTTTGGCGTCAGGCTCAATTGTCAATCATTGAACTGACATTGGACCCGGTTGATGGGCCGATCCATGACCAGCTAGCTCAACACTTTGATCCACGTCGCTATCGTATTGATCTGCAACGAGCTCCATTGTTGCACTTTGTGGTAGCACAGGAAGAGGATGGTCATTGGCGCGTACTGCAATTGCTGCATCACCTGATTGGTGATCATACTGCAATGGAAGTGATGCATGGCGAGGTTCAGGCTTATCTTGCCGGACTGGAAGAGAACTTGCCTGTGCCGGTCCCTTTCCGCAATTTGGTGGCTCAAGTTCGTCTGGGAATGAGTCAGGCCGAACATACCCGTTTCTTTACTGACATGTTGGTTGAGGTGGATGAACCAACACTACCATTTGGGTTCACGGAGGTACATCGGGATGGTTCGCAGGTGACGGAATCGCACCGGATGTTACCCGCTATGTTAAATGATCGTCTGCGCAGTCAGGCACGACGTCTGGGGGTCAGTTTGGCGACTTTGTGCCATCTGGCTTGGGCACAGGTGTTGTCACGTACCAGTGGGCAGGAGAAAGTGGTGTTCGGCACCGTGCTGTTTGGGCGAATGCAGGTAGGGCACGGAGGTGACAGCGGCATGGGGCTGTTTATCAATACCTTGCCGTTGCGACTGGATATGGATGATACCTCGGTGCAGGACAGTGTACGGGCAGCGCATGCCCGGTTAGCTGGATTGCTGGAGCATGAGCATGCCTCACTGGCGTTGGCTCAACGTTGCAGTGGAATACCGGGGGAAGCGCCCCTCTTTAGTGCTTTGCTGAACTACCGACATAGTGCGCAGTCGGTTACTACGGATACAATCATCAGCGGTATTGAATTCTTGGGCGGACAAGAACGCACTAACTATCCGTTTGTCTTGTCCGTAGAGGATGTTGGTCATGCTTTGGGATTGACGGCGCAAATTGTTCAACCGATTGATCCGGAGCGGATATGTGGTTATATGCAACAGGCGCTGGAAAGTCTGGCGGAGGCTCTTGAACAGCGTCCGGAAACACCGGTACGAGCACTGAATATCTTACCGACAGCGGAGAAAAAGCTGTTGCTGGAAACCTGGAATGCAACCGAAACGTCGTATCCAGATCACGATTGTATTCATCGACTGTTTGAACAATGGGCAGAGAAAAGCCCGGATGCCACAGCACTGGTATATGAAGAACAGAGTCTCAGCTATGCTGAGCTCAATGCCCGCGCCAACCGTCTGGCGCATCAACTGATAGCGTTGGGCGTTACGCCGGACCAACGGGTGGCGGTTTGCGTGTCACGTTCACCGGCGATGGTGGTGGGGGTATTAGCGGTGCTGAAAGCCGGTGGCGCCTATGTGCCGCTGGATCCGGTCTATACCGGTGAGCGCCTGGCACATATCCTGACTGATGCTGCCCCTGCTATTTTGCTGGCGGATAAAGTCGGGTGTGAGGCGCTGGGAGAGGACGCGCTGGCAGGGCTGACGGTATTTGACCCGAATAGCCTGCCTGATCAACCGGACAGTAACCCGCAGGTGCCGGCATTGACGGCACAACATCTGGCGTATGTCATTTACACCTCGGGCTCGACCGGCACGCCGAAAGGGGTGATGGTGGAACATCGTAATATTCAGCGTTTGTTTGATGCGACTGAATCCTGGTATCGCTTTAATCGGCAAGATATTTGGTGCCTGTTCCATTCCATAGCGTTTGACTTCTCGGTATGGGAATTATGGGGAGCGTTACGCTACGGCGCTAAACTGGTGTTGGTTCCGCACGCGATTGCCCGTTCACCTCAAGAGCTGCATCAATTCGTGTGTCAGCACGGTATCACGGTGTTGAATCAAACCCCCAGTGCCTTCAAAGCCTTTATTGCCAGTTATGTCGCCAATCCGTTACCGGACTGCTTGCGCTATATCATCTTTGGCGGGGAAGCCCTCGATCCGAGTATTTTGAAGCCGTGGTATGCCCTGCGTGAGGAGACGTTGCCTCAGTTGGTGAATATGTACGGTATCACCGAGACCACGGTTCACGTCACTTACCGGGCTCTGACTCGCCATGATGCAGAACAGACAACGAGCCCTATTGGCACGCGTATCCCGGACTTAACCCTCTATCTGCTGGATAAGTATGGTCAGCCAGTACCGTTAGGCGCTGTGGGTGAGTTATATATTGGCGGGGCTGGTGTGGCACGGGGTTATCTCAATCGTTCTGAGCTGACAGCGGAACGTTTCCTGGCAGACCCGTTTAGTCATATTCCAGATGCCCGGATGTACCGCACCGGGGATTTGGCTCGTTACCTGCCGGATGGCAATCTGGAGTTCCTGGGCCGAAATGACCAACAGGTGAAAATCCGTGGTTTCCGCATTGAGCCGGGGGAAATCGAAGCCCGGCTGATAGAACACCCGGCGGTGAGTGAAGCGGTTGTGCTGGCGCTCGGCGACGGTCAGGACAAACGGCTGGTGGCTTATGTGGTGGCCGAAGTGGATGAGGAGTTAATTAATCGTCTGCGTACTCACTTAAGTGCGATTTTACCGGATTATATGGTGCCAGCCGCTTTTGTTTGTATGGATGCCTTCCCGTTAACACTGAACGGCAAACTAGATCGCCGGGCGCTACCGGCACCGGGAGAAGATGCCTTTGCCCGTCAAGTTTATGCGGCACCACGAGGGGAAACAGAAACTCTGCTAGCCACTATTTGGAGCGAGTTGTTGGGTATTGAACAGGTGAGTCGGTATGACAGCTTCTTTGCATTGGGAGGACATTCGCTGTTGGCGGTTCGGATGATTGAACGTTTGCGTAATGCGGGGTTAACGCTGGCAGTGCGTGATTTATTCCAATCCCCGGTGTTATCGGCATTTGCCCAAACAGTAGGGCAATCACCGGCGGTGGTGGTGCCGACGAATGTCATTACCCCAGCGACCACGGCACTCACACCTGATATGTTGCCGTTGGCTGATCTGACTCAACCTGAAATTGACTATATCGTTGCACAAGTACCGGGTGGGGTTGCCAATATTCAGGATATCTATGGTTTATCACCGTTGCAGGACGGTATTCTGTTCCACCATTTATTGGCGAATAAAGGCGATCCGTATCTACTGGCTGGTCAGATAGTTTTTGCTAACCGCGCCTTATTGGACAACTATTTGGCGGCAGTACAACAAGTGGTTAATCGCCACGATATTTTGCGTACCGCTTTTCTCTGGCAAGGATTATCCGCGCCGGTTCAGGTAGTTTGGCGTCAGGCTCAATTATCAGTCACTGAACTGACACTAGACCCGGTTGATGGATCGGCCTGTGACCAGTTAGCTCAACATTTTGATCCGCGTCGCTATCGTATTGATCTGCAAAGAGCACCACTGTTGCACTTTGCAGTGGCGCAGGAGGACGATGGCCGTTGGAGCGTACTGCAATTGCAGCATCATCTGATTGGCGACCATACCACAATGGAAGTGATGCATGGCGAGATTCAGGCTTATCTTGCCGGACAGGAAGAAAACTTGCCTGCGCCGGTCCCTTTCCGCAATCTGGTGGCTCAAGTCCGGTTGGGGGTGAGTCAGGTCGAACATACCCGCTTCTTTACTGACATGTTGTCTGAAGTGGATGAACCGACGCTGCCGTTCGGGTTGACGGAAGTCCATCGGGATGGTTCACAGGTGATGGAATCGTACCAGATGTTAACGCCTGAACTGAATGATCGTCTACGTAGTCAGGCCCGGCGTCTGGGTGTTAGTTTAGCAACTTTATGCCATCTGGCCTGGGCACAGGTTTTGTCGCGTACCAGCGGACAGGTAAGAGTGGTATTCGGCACCGTGCTGTTTGGACGGATGCAGGCAGGGCAAGGGGCTGACAATGGAATGGGGCTGTTTACCAATACCTTGCCGTTGCGACTGGATATAGATGATACCCCGTTGCGAGACAGTGTACGAATAGCCCATACTCGGTTAGCTGAATTGCTGGAGCATGAACATGCCTCACTGGCGCTGGCCCAACGTTGCAGTGAGGTGCCGGGGGAAACGCCCCTCTTTAGCGCATTACTAAACTACCGGCATAGTGCGCATCCGGTTACCACGGATGCAACCATCGGCGGTATTGAATTCCTTAGCGGACAAGAGCGAACTAACTATCCGTTTGTCTTGTCGGTGGAGGATTTTGGTCACGCACTGGGGCTGACGGCGCAAATTGTTCAATCGATTGATCCGAAACGCGTGTGCGGTTATATGCAACAGGCGTTGGAAAGTCTGGCAGAGGCGCTTGAGCAACGGCCGGAGACACCGGTACGGGCACTGAATATCTTGCCAGAAGCAGAGAAGAAACTGTTATTGGCAACCTGGAACGCGACTCAGGCACCATATCCTGACCAGAGTTGTATTCACCGGCTGTTTGAACAACAGGCAGAAAACACTCCTGATGCGATAGCATTGGTGTATGGAGAGCACATTCTTAACTATGCCGAATTAAATTCTCGTGCCAACCAACTATCCCATTGGTTAACTGGGCAAGGGGTTCAGCCGGATAACCGGGTTGCTGTGCTGTTAGAGCGTTCTGTTGAGCTGGTAGTGGCTCAATTGGCTATCCTCAAAGCCGGGGCCGTTTATGTGCCGATTGATCCCCAGGTACCGGATGAGCGGAAGCATTGGCTGATAAGCGACTGTTCAGCTAAGTTATTGCTTACCGATATCCCGATTGATTTGGCGATCCCCCGGTTTTGTCTGGCCGATGAGATGGATGCTATCAGGCAGGAAGATAACCGCAATCCTGACTTGCCACGTTCCAGTACTGAACTGGCCTATATCATGTATACCTCCGGCTCAACGGGCACGCCTAAAGGAGTGATGGTACCGCATCGGGCAGTGGTTCGGCTGGTGATTAATAATGGGTACGCCGAAATCGGGCCGGATGATCGGGTAGCGTTTGAAGCTAACCCGGCTTTCGATGCCAGTACCTTTGAAGTTTGGTCGCCGTTGCTCAATGGTGGCGCACTGGTGGTGATTGATCACGCCACGTTGCTAATGCCTAAAGAATTTGTTCAGGCATTACAGACTTATCGCATTACCGTGCTGTGGCTAAGTGTCGGGCTATTTAACCGTCTGGCGGCAGAGTTGTCCCCGGCTCTCCCGCAGCTCAAAATCCTCATTGTCGGCGGCGATGTGCTGGATCCACATGTGATTAGGCAAGTTCTGCGTGATAATCCACCGCAACAGTTATTGAATGGTTATGGACCAAGTGAGGGCACTACCTTTACCACCACCTACCGAATCACGGCATTATCGCCAGAAGTGGCGAGAGTCCCCATTGGTCGACCGATAGCTAATACACGGGTTTATCTGTTGGATGCTTATGGTCAGCCGGTGCCGCAGGGAGCAACCGGTGAGATTTATATCGGTGGAGATGGCGTTGCTTGTGGCTATCTTAATCGTTCTGAATTGACGGCTGAACGTTTCCTGGCAGACCCGTTTAGTCATATTCCAGATGCTCGGATGTACCGCACCGGGGATTTAGCCCGTTACCTGCCGGACGGTAATCTGGAATTTCTGGGTCGTAACGACCAGCAGGTGAAAATCCGTGGTTTCCGCATTGAACTGGGGGAAATCGAAGCCCGATTGCTGGAACACCCAGCAGTGCATAAAGCGGTTGTGCTGGTGATGGATGACGGTCAGGATAAACGGCTGGTAGCTTATGTGGTGGCAGAAGTGGATGAGGGATTGGTCAATTGTCTGCGTACTCACTTAAGTTCGATTTTACCGGATTATATGGTGCCGGCCGCTTTTGTACGTCTGGATACCTTCCCGCTGACGCCAAATGGAAAACTAGATCGGCGGGCATTACCAGCCCCAGGGGAGGAAGATTTTGCCCGGCAGATTTACGCTGTGCCGTCAGGGGAGATAGAAACCACATTGGCGACTATCTGGCGTGAATTACTGGGTGTCGAGCGGATTAGTCGATATGACAACTTTTTCGCTTTAGGCGGCCATTCGTTGTTGGCAGTACGAATGATGAACCGGATAGCGGCATTGGGGATTGAATTGCCATTGTCCACGTTGTTTACATTCCCTGTTTTAACCACTTTTGCTGAAGCGATAAGCGCCCAGTTTGGTGAATCGGACAGGATATTACCCGCTATCGTTCCGTTATCTCGTGAGAGCCAATTGCCGTTGTCATTTGCGCAACAGCGTCTGTGGTTCTTGACCCAGTTTGACGGGGTGAGTGAGACTTATCATATTCCGCTGGCCTTACGTCTACATGGTCGGCTGGATATCGCCGCCTGGCAACAGGCGCTTGATACACTGTTTGCCCGCCATGAAGCGTTGCGCTCTGTCTTTGTTGCTGTCGATGGTCAACCGCAGGTGGAGTTGTTGCCAGCGGCATCAGGCTTGCCGATGAGAAAATATGATCTGCGTGACACGCCTGATGTGGATGCGCAGCTTGCGTCCCTCTCTGCTCAGGAAGTTGAAACACTATTTGATCTTGCCTGTGGCCCATTAATTCGTGCCAGTCTGGTACAACTGGCTGATGATAATCACGTTTTCTTGCTGACCCTGCATCATATTGTTTTTGATGGTTGGTCTGTCAGTGTATTGATGCGTGAATTGAGCACTCTTTATACCGCGTTTCTGGCGGGGCAGTCAGATCCGTTGCCACCGTTGATGATTCAGTATCCTGATTATGCCGCCTGGCAACGTCAATGGTTGTCGGCTGAACGCATACAATCTCAATCTGATTATTGGCGTGCGAGACTGATTGATGCACCGGTTCTGCTGGATTTACCTACTGACCGTCCTCGTCCGCCTCAGCAGTCATTTGCCGGGGCTTTATTGCCCGTCAGTCTGGATACCGAGTTAACCCAATCTCTTAAACGCCTGAGTGAGCAACAGGGCGTCACGTTATTTATGACTGTGTTAGCTGCCTGGGCAACAGTGCTGTCACGCCTGTCAGGTCAGGAAGATCTGGTTATCGGTACGCCAAGTGCTGGTCGCGGGCGTCAGGAAGTGGAATCCCTGATTGGCTTCTTTGTGAATACGCTGGCGTTGCGGATGGATTTATCCGGTGCGCCAAATGTGGCGGAATTGCTGGCACGTGTACGACAAACTGCGCTGGCGGCACAGGAACATCAGGACCTGCCATTTGAACAGGTGGTGGAAATCGTGCAACCGCCGCGCCAACTGGCGCACACCCCGTTGTTCCAGGTGATGTTTGCCTGGCAGAACAATGAGAACACGGAATGGCAACTGCCGGGAGTGGCGGTTTCACCGGTTGAGCAAGCTTTTGATGTGGTTAAGTTTGATCTTGAGCTGAATTTGTTTGAGGTGGAAGGCCAGATTGTCGGTTATCTGAATTATGCCACCGCGCTATTTGATCAAGCTACCATTGAGCGGCAGGTGGGCTATCTCCATACCGTACTGCGAGAGATGGCAGCTAATCCTCAACAGTCGGTCGGGGAAATTAATATCCTGACCGTGGCGGAGCGCAAGCTGTTATTGGAAACCTGGAATGCAACTGAAATGCCGTATTCTGCTCACTGTTGTATTCATCGGCTGTTTGAGCAACAGGCAGAGAGAACCCCGGATGCCACGGCACTGATGTATACAGGGCAAGTCCTCAGTTATGCCGAATTAAATGCCCGTGCTAATCGGCTGGCGCATCAACTGATTACGTTAGGAACGGTACCGGATCAGCGGGTGGCAATCTGTGCCGCGAGTTCGCCAGCGCGGATAGTGGGGCTGCTGGCAGTACTGAAAGCGGGTGGTGCTTATGTACCCCTAGACCCGTCCTATCCTGGGGAACGTCTGGTTCATATTTTAACCGATGCTGCGCCGGTTATTGTGCTGGCGGATGATGCTGGACGTACCGCGTTAGGCGAAAAGGTACTGGTAGGTCTGACTGTACTGGACCCAAATTCATTGCCTGACCAGCCAGATAGCAACCCGCAGATATCGGTATTGACTCCACAACATCTGGCGTATGTGATTTATACCTCCGGTTCGACCGGTATACCCAAAGGGGTGATGGTCGAACATCGTGGTTTGGTTAACCTGATTCAAGAAAAAATTGTTCAGTTTGATATTCATCCGGGTAGCCGAATGTTGCAGTTTGCCTCATTTGGTTTTGATGCTGGTGTTTGGGAAACCATGATGGCGTTGTGTAGTGGGGCTATTTTGTCTATCCCTGCCGATACGGTTCGTCAGGACCCCCGCTATCTCTGGCATTATCTGGAAGAACAGGCGATAACCCATGCTTGCCTGACCCCGGCCCTACTTCGGGAGGGGACCGATGTGCCGGAGATGACAATAAGACTGACGTTGATACTCGGTGGTGAAGCGCCCAGCGCAACGCTGCTTCAAGCACTGAGTCGTCGAGCAACGGTGTTTAATGCGTATGGTCCAACGGAAATCACGGTGTGTGCAGCTACCTGGCGTTGTCCGTCAGACTACACTGAGGGTGTCATTGCTATTGGGCGTCCGACAGCTAATACGCGGGTTTATTTGCTGAATACTGACGGTCAGCCGGTACCGTTAGGCTCAGTCGGTGAGCTCTATATTGGCGGTGTCGGGGTAGCGCGAGGTTATCTCAACCGGCCTGACTTGACGGCGGAACGTTTTCTGGCCGATCCGTTTAGTGGTGAATCCGATGCCCGGATGTACCGGACCGGGGATTTGGCCCGCTACCTGCCGGATGGCAATCTGGAATTCCTGGGCCGTAATGACCAGCAGGTGAAAATCCGTGGTTTCCGTATTGAGCCGGGGGAAATCGAAGCTCGATTGCTGGAACACCCAGCGGTGAGTGAAGCGCTGGTGCTGGCTTTGGGTGACGGTCAGGATAAACGGTTGGTGGCTTATGTGGTGGCAGAAGCAGATGAGGCGTTGGTTAATCATCTACGTACTCATCTGAGTGGGATTTTACCGGATTATATGGTACCGGCCGCTTTTGTGCGTTTGGATACCTTCCCGTTGACACCGAACGGTAAACTGGATCGCCGGGCGCTACCGGCACCGGGGGGAGATGCCTTTGCCCGTCAGGTTTATGCCGCGCCGCAAGGGGAGACAGAAACGCTGCTAGCCGCTATCTGGTGCGAGTTGTTGGGCATTGAACAGGTCAGTCGGCATGACAGTTTCTTTGCTCTGGGCGGTCATTCGTTGCTGGCGGTACGGATGGTTGAACGTCTGCGTAATGTAGGGTTAACCCTGGCGGTACGGGATTTATTCCAATCTCCAGTGTTATCTGAATTTGCCCAAACAGTAGGGCAATCACAGGCAGTGGTGGTACCGGCGAATGTCATTACCCCGGAGACTACGGAACTTATACCAGCGATGTTGCCGTTGATTGAGCTGACCCAACTTGAGATTGACCATATCGTGGAACAAGTGCCGGGTGGAGTGGCTAATATTCAGGATATCTATGCCCTGTCACCGTTGCAGGATGGCATTCTGTTCCACCATTTGCTGGCGAATAAAGGCGACCCGTATTTGCTGGCTGGTCAGATGGTCTTTGCTGACCGAGCCCTGTTGGATGGCTATTTGGTGGCAGTGCAACAGGTGATTAACCGTCATGACATTCTGCGTACAGTTTTTATCTGGCAAGGATTGTCCACGCCGGTTCAGGTGGTCTGGCGTCAGGCTTCATTGTTAGTCACCGAACTGACATTGAACCCGATTGATGGGCTAGTCCGTGACCAGTTAGCTCAACGTTTTGATCCGCGTCGATATCGTATTGATCTGCAACGAGCACCTTTGCTGCATTTTGTAGTGGCTCAGGAGGAGGATGGCCGCTGGAGCGTATTACAATTGTTGCATCATTTGATTGGCGACCATACGACGCTGGAAGTGATGAACCGTGAAGTTCAGGCTTATCTTGCCGGACAGGAAGATAGTCTGCCCGCGCCAGTCCCTTTCCGCAATTTGGTGGCGCAAGCCCGGTTGGGGGTGAGTCAGGCCGAGCATACCCGTTTCTTTACTGACATGTTGGCTGAAGTGGATGAACCGACTCTACCGTTCGGGTTGACGGAAGTCCATCGGGATGGTTCACAAATGGCGGAGTCGCACCGGATGTTGACGCCTGAGCTGAATGACCGCTTGCGTAACCAGGCCCGGCGTCTGGGCGTCAGTTTGGCTGCGTTGTGTCATCTGGCCTGGGCACAGGTGTTGTCGCGTACCAGTGGACAGGCGAAAGTGGTATTTGGCACCGTACTGTTTGGGCGGATGCAGGCCGGGGAAGGGGCTGACAGCGGCATGGGATTGTTTGTCAACACTCTGCCGTTGCGGCTGGATATAGATGATACCTCGGTACAGGAGAGTGTGCGGTTAGCCCATACCCGGTTGGCCGGATTGCTGGAGCATGAACATGCGTCACTGGCGTTGGCTCAACGTTGCAGTGGGGTACAAAATGAAATTCCGCTCTTTAGCGCCTTATTGAACTACCGGCATAGTACGTCGCCGATAGCCACGGATGAAATCATCAGCGGTATTGAATTTCTGGGCGGGCAAGAGCGAACGAACTATCCGTTGGTGCTCTCAGTGGAGGATTTTGGTGATGCACTGGGATTGACGGCACAAATCGTTCAACCGATTGATCCAGAGCGGATATGTGGTTATATGCAACAGGCATTGGAAAGTCTGATACAAGCGCTTGAACAGCAGACGGAAGCTCCAATACGGTTACTGAATATTTTGCCGGCAGCAGAAAAGAGGTTGTTACTGGAGACCTGGAATGCGACTGAGGCGCCATATCCTGACCAGTGTTGTATTCACCGGTTATTTGAACAACAGGCAGAAAATACCCCTGATGCGATAGCGTTGGTGTATGGAGAACACATTCTCAACTATGCCGAATTAAATGCCCGTGCCAACCAACTGGCTCACTGGTTAATTGGGCAGGGGATACTGCCGGATAACCGGGTCGCTGTGCAGTTAGAGCGTTCTATTGAACTGGTGGTGGCTCAGTTGGCTATCCTCAAAGTCGGAGCTGTTTATGTGCCGATCGATCCCAGAGTGCCGGACGAGCGGAAGCACTGGCTGATGACCGACTGTTCAGCCAAGTTATTGCTTACTGATATCCCGGTTAACTTGGTTGATGAGATCGGCGCTGTTAGGGCGGAAGATTACCGCAATCCTGACTTGCCCCGCTCCAGTACTGAGCTGGCTTATATTATGTATACCTCTGGCTCGACCGGCACACCCAAAGGGGTAATGGTGTCGCACCGGGCGGTGGTTCGGCTGGTGATTAATAACGGATACGCTGAAATTGGGCCTGATGATCGGGTGGCGTTTGAGGCTAATCCGGCTTTCGATGCCAGCACCTTTGAAGTTTGGGCGCCATTGCTCAATGGCGGTACGCTGGTGGTGATTGATCATGCGACTGTGCTAACGCCCAAAGAGTTTACCCAAGCATTACAGAGTTATCGCATTACCGTACTGTGGCTGAGTGTCGGGCTGTTTAACCGGCTGGCGGCAGAGTTGTCGCCAGCTCTTCCGCAGCTCAAAATCCTGATTGTCGGCGGCGATGTGTTGGACCCGCATGTGATGGCGCAAGTTCTGCGTGATAGCCCGCCGCAACAGTTATTAAATGGCTATGGACCAAGTGAGGGCACCACCTTTACCACTACCTACCGTATTACAGCGTTACCGTCGGGAGTGGTGAGAATTCCCATTGGCCGACCGATAGCCAATACGCGAGTTTATCTGTTGGATGCCAATGGTCAGCTAGTGCCGTTGGGAGCGGAAGGGGAAATTTATATCGGCGGAGATGGGGTTGCCTGTGGCTATCTTAATCGTCTTGAACTGACTGCGGAACGTTTCCTGTCAGATCCGTTTAGTGATAAACCGGATGCCCGCCTGTACCGGACCGGGGATTTGGCCCGTTACCTGCCGGACGGCAATCTGGAATTCCTGGGACGTAATGACCGGCAGGTGAAAATCCGTGGTTTCCGCATTGAGCTTGGAGAAATCGAAGCCCGGCTGATGGAACATCCGGTGGTGAGTGAAGCCGTTGTTCTGGTGTTGGGCGATGGTCAGGACAAACGGTTGGTGGCTTATGTGGCGGCAGAAGCGAATGAAGAGTTGGTCAGTCGTCTGCGTACTCACTTAAGTGCAGTGTTACCGGATTATATGGTGCCGGCCGCTTTTGTCCGCCTGGATACTTTCCCGCTGACCCCGAATGGCAAGCTGGACCGTCGGGCGCTACCGGCGCCGGGGGAAGAGGCTATTGCCCGGCAGGTTTACTCCGCTCCATCAGGGGGGATGGAAATCACATTGGCAGCTATCTGGCGTGAATTACTGGGCGTTGAACGAATTAGCCGGTATGACAACTTTTTCGCATTGGGCGGCCATTCGCTGTTGGCGGTGCGGATGATGAACCGGATAGCGGCGTTGGGGATTGAATTACCGTTGTCTATGCTGTTTAAATCACCGGTTTTAGCTGCTTTTGCCGAAGCAATGAGCGCCCAATTCGATGAGCAGAGTGACAAATTACCGGCCATTATCCCACTGTCTCGTGAGGACAAATTGCCGTTGTCATTTGCGCAACAGCGCCTGTGGTTCCTGGCGCAGTTTGAGGGGGTGAGTGAGACCTATCATATTCCGCTGGCCCTGCGTCTATATGGTCAGTTGGATATTGTGGCTTGGCAGCAGGCGCTTAATATGCTGTTTGCCCGTCACGAAGCGTTGCGTTCTGTTTTTGTTGCTGTTGACGGCCAGCCGCAGGTGGAATTGTTGCCGGCGGCATTAGGTCTGCCGATGAAGAAATATGATCTGCGTGACGTGCCGGATGCGGATAATCAACTTGCGTCTCTCTCTGCTCAGGAAGCCGGAGCCCCGTTTGATCTTGCCTGCGGCCCATTAATTCGTTCCAGTCTGGTACAACTGGCTGATGATGATCATGTTTTCTTACTGACCCAGCACCATATTGTTTCTGATGGCTGGTCTTTAGGGATACTGAAATCAGAACTGGAGACGCTTTATTCGGCTTACTTGAACCAACAGCCAGATCCACTGCTACCGTTGACGATTCAATACCCGGATTACGCCGCTTGGCAACGTCAGTGGCTGTCGGCTGAACGCATACAGTCTCAATCCGATTATTGGCGTGCAAGGCTAGCTGAAGCACCGGTATTGCTGGATTTGCCTACTGACCGGCCACGTCCATCTCAGCAATCATTTGCCGGAAATATCTTGCCTGTCAGTCTGGATGCAGAGTTAACCCAATCCCTTAAACGCTTGAGTGAGCGGCAGGGCGTCACGTTATTTATGACGGTGTTGGCGGCTTGGGCAACGGTTCTATCGCGTTTGTCAGGTCAGGAAGATCTGATTATCGGTACGCCGAGTGCCGGCCGTAGTCGGCAGGAAGTAGAATCCCTGATCGGCTTTTTTGTGAATACGCTGGCGTTGCGGATGGATTTATCCGGTGAACCCAATATGGAGGAAATATTGGCGCGGGTGCGACAAACCGCGTTGGCGGCACAGGAACACCAAGATTTACCGTTTGAACAGGTGGTGGAAATTGTGCAACCGCCACGCCGACTGGCACATACTCCGCTGTTCCAAGTGATGTTTGCCTGGCAGAACAATGAGAATACGGAATGGCGGTTGCCGGGACTGGTCGTTTCACCTGTCGAGCAAGCTTTTGATGTGGTTAAGTTTGATCTTGAGCTGAATTTGTTTGAGGTGGAGGGCCGGATTGCCGGTTATCTGAATTATGCCACCGCTCTATTTGATCAACCGACCATTGAGCGGCATGTGGGATATCTCCATACCGTACTGCGGGCAATGGTAGCTAACTCTCAACAGCCGGTCGGGAAGATCGATATCCTGACCGTAGCGGAGCGCAAGCTGTTATTAGAAACCCGGAATGTCATTGAAACCCGGTATCCTAAGCAGTTATGTATTCATCAGTTATTTGAACAACAGGTGGAGGATGCGCCTAATGAGACGGCAGTGGTATATGAAGAACAGACCCTCAGCTATGCCGAGCTCAATGCTTGTGCCAACCGTCTGGCACATCAACTGATAGCGTTGGGAGTCACACCGGACCAACGGGTGGCGGTTTGCGTGTCACGTTCATCGGCAATGGTGGTGGGGGTATTAGCGGTGCTGAAAGCCGGGGGGGCCTATGTGCCGCTAGATCCGGTCTATACCGGTGAGCGTCTGGCACATATCCTGACCGATGCGGCCTCCGCTATTTTGCTGGCGGATAAAGTCGGGCGTGATGCGCTGGGTGAGAATACGCTGGCAGGGCTGACAGTACTTGACCCGAATAATCTGCCAGATCAGCCGGACAGTAACCCGCAGGTGCCGGCATTGACGGCACAACATCTGGCGTATGTGATTTACACCTCGGGCTCGACCGGCACGCCGAAAGGGGTGATGGTGGAACATCGTCATATCCTGCGTTTGTTTGACGCGACTGAATCCTGGTATCGCTTTAACCGGCAGGATATTTGGTGCCTGTTCCATTCCATAGCGTTTGACTTCTCGGTATGGGAATTATGGGGGGCATTACGCTACGGCGCTAAACTGGTGCTGGTTCCGCACGCGATTGCTCGTTCACCTCAAGAGCTGCATCAATTCGTGTGTCAACACGGCATCACGGTGTTGAATCAGACCCCCAGTGCCTTCAAAGCCTTTATTGCCAGTTATATCGCCAATCCATTACCGGACTGCTTGCGTTATATCATCTTTGGCGGGGAAGCCCTTGATCCGAGTATTTTGAAGCCGTGGTATGCCTTGCGTGAGGAGACGTTGCCTCAGTTGGTGAATATGTACGGTATCACCGAGACCACGGTTCACGTCACTTACCGGGCACTGGGCCGCCATGATGCAGAACAGACAACGAGTCCTATTGGCACGCGTATTCCGGACTTAACCCTCTATTTGTTGGATAAGTATGGTCAGCCAGTACCGTTAGGCGCTGTAGGTGAGTTATATGTTGGCGGGGCCGGTGTGGCACGGGGTTATCTCAATCGTCCTGAACTGACTGCGGAGCGCTTTCTACCGAATCCGTTCAGTAGTGAACCGGATGCCCGGATGTATCGTACCGGGGATTTGGCCCGTTACCTGCCGGATGGCAATCTGGCGTTTCTGGGCCGAAATGACCAGCAGGTGAAAATCCGCGGTTTCCGCATTGAGCCGGGTGAAATCGAAGCCCGATTAATGGAACACCCGGCGGTGAGTGAAGCGGTTGTACTGGCGCTTGGCGACGGTCAGGACAAACGGTTGGTGGCTTATGTGGCGGCAGAAGTGGATGAGGCGTTAATTAATCATCTGCGTACTTACTTAAGTGCGATTTTACCGGATTATATGGTGCCGACAGCGTTCGTCTGTCTGGATGTCTTCCCGTTGACACCGAACGGCAAACTGGATCGACGGGCGCTACCGGCACCGGGGGAAGATGCCTTTGCCCGTCAGGTTTATGCCGCGCCGCAAGGGGAAACAGAAACCCTATTGGCTGCTATCTGGAGCGAGTTGTTAGGCATTAAACAGATCAGCCGACACGACAGTTTCTTTGCTTTGGGAGGCCATTCATTGCTGGCGGTGCGAATGATTGAACGTTTGCGTAACGCGGGGTTAACGCTGGCGGTGCGTGATCTGTTCCAATCCCCGGTGTTGTCCGCATTTGCTCAAACAGTAGGGCAGTCACAAGCGGTGGTGGTGCCGCCGAATGTCATCACCCCGGCAATCACTGCCCTTGCACCTGAGATGTTGCCATTGATTGATCTAACTCAGACTGAGATTGATCATATCGTTGAACAAGTGCCGGGTGGGGTTGCTAATATTCAGGATATTTATGCCCTGTCGCCGTTACAAGACGGTATTCTGTTCCATCATCTGTTGGCGAATAAAGGTGATCCGTATCTATTAGTCAGTCAGACGGCTTTCGCTGACCGATCTCTGTTGGACAGTTATTTGGCGGCAGTGCAACAGGTGGTTAACCGCCATGACATCTTGCGTACTGCTTTTATCTGGCAAGGATTATCAGCACCGGTTCAGGTAGTCTGGCGTCAGGCGCGGTTATCAGTGACTGAGTTGACGTTGGATTCCGTTGATGGACCGGTTTATGAGCAACTAATTCAACGTTTTGACCCGCGTCATCACCGTCTCGATTTGAGCCAAGCCCCCTTGTTGCGCTTTATGGTGGCGCAAGAAACGGATGGTCGCTGGATTGCCCTGCAATTGCAGCATCATCTGATTGGCGATCATACGACGCTGGAAGTGATGAACCGCGAAGTTCAGGCGTACCTTACCGGGCGGGAAGAGAACTTGCCTGCGCCGGTCCCTTTCCGCAATCTGGTGGCTCAGGTCCGGTTGGGAGTGAGCCAGGTCGAACATACCCGTTTCTTTACTGACATGTTGGCTGACGTGGATGAACCGACGCTGCTATTCGGGTTAACGGAGGTACATCGAGATGGCTCGCAGGTGACAGAATTGCACCGGATGTTGCCCGCCATATTGAATAATCACTTGCGTAGTCAGGCCCGGCGTCTAGGCGTCAGTTTGGCGGCGTTGTGTCATCTGGCTTGGGCACAGGTGTTGTCACGTATCAGCGGACAAGAGAAAATGGTGTTCGGCACTGTGCTGTTTGGGCGGATGCAGGGTGGGGAAGGCGCTGATAGCGGCATGGGACTGTTTGTCAACACCTTACCGTTGCGACTGGATATAGATGATACCCCGGTGCGAGACAGTGCACGGTTAGCCCATACTCGGTTAGCCGAATTGCTAGCGCATGAACATGCTTCACTGGCGCTGGCTCAACGTTGCAGTGGAGTGTCGGGGGAAACGCCCCTCTTTAGTACTTTGCTGAACTACCGGCATAGTGCGCAGCCGATCACCGTAGATGAAACTATCAGCGGTATAGAATCCTTTAATGGGCAGGAACGTACCAACTATCCGTTTGTGCTATCGGTGGAGGATTTTGGTCACGCTTTGGGATTGACTGCACAGGTGGTGCAACCATTTGATCCAGAACGGATATGCGGCTATATGCAACAGGCGCTGGAGAGTTTGGTGGAAGCACTTGAACAGGAGCCGGAAACACCGGTACGGACACTGAATATTTTGCCAGAAGTGGAACGCCGGTTGTTGCTAAAAACTTGGAATGCGACTGAAACTGTCTACTCTGAGCAGTTATGTATCCATCAGTTATTTGAACAACAAGTGGAGAAAAACCCGGATGTCACGGCACTGGCGTATGAAGAACAGACGTACAGCTATGCGGAACTAAATACTCGTGCTAACCGACTGGCTCATCAACTGATTGCGCTAGGTGTTGCGCCAGACCAGCGAGTAGCGATTTGTGTGACACGTTCATTGGCGATGGTGGTGGGCTTGCTGGCGGTGTTGAAAGCGGGAGGGGCCTATGTTCCACTGGACCCGGCTTATCCAGGGGAACGTTTGGCACATATTTTGACTGATGCAGCACCGGCTATTGTGCTGGCGGATAATGTCGGATGTATCGCACTGGGTGAGGAGGCACTGGCAGGACTCACTGTGCTGGACCCGAATATTTTGCCTGATCAGCCGGACAGTAACCCGCAAGTGACCGCACTGACTGCGCAGCATCTGGCGTATGTGATTTACACTTCGGGTTCAACTGGCACACCAAAAGGCGTGATGATTGAGCATCGTGGGCTAATTAATCTTGTTCAGGATAAAATCGCCCAGTTTGACATTCGCTCGGATAGCCGGATGTTGCAGTTTGCCTCGTTGAGTTTTGATGCAAGTGTTTGGGAAATCATGATGGCGTTGGGGAGTGGGGCTTGTCTGATTATTGCTGTCGATATCGTCCGTCAGGACCCGCTTCGTCTCTGGCATTATCTGGAGCAACAGTCGATGACTCATGCCTGTCTGCCCCCGGCACTGCTCCGGGAAAGGATCGATTTACCGGAAATATCGATAAGACCTACGTTGATACTCGGTGGTGAGGCACCTAGCGCAATGCTGCTTCAGGCACTGAGTCGTCGGGCGACGGTGTTTAATGCCTATGGCCCGACAGAAATCACGGTGTGTGCGACGACCTGGCGTTGTCCGCCAGACTACACGGATACGTTAGTGCCTATCGGCTATCCGACGGCGAACACCCAGATTTATTTGTTGGATACCTACGGCCAGCCAGTACCATTGGGGGCCGTGGGTGAATTGTATGTGGGTGGTGCGGGGGTGGCGCGTGGCTACCTTAATCGTCCTGAACTGACGGCTGAACGCTTCTTAGCTGACCCGTTTAGTGAGATGCCGAATGCGCGGATGTATCGGACTGGGGATTTGGCCCGTTATCTGCCAAACGGCAATCTGGAATTCCTAGGCCGCAATGACCAACAGGTCAAAATTCGTGGTTTCCGTATTGAACCGGGGGAAATCGAAGCCCGACTGATGGAATACCCAACTGTGCAAGAGGCTGTTGTGTTGGTGCTAGGTGATGAGCAGGGCAGACGGTTGATAGCTTATGTGGTGGCAGAAGCGGATGAGGAGTTAGTTAATCGTCTGCATACACACTTGAGCGCAATTTTACCGGATTATATGGTGCCAGTGGCTTTTGTACGCCTGAATGCCTTCCCGCTGACCCCGAACGGTAAGCTGGATCGTCGCGCATTACCGATACCGAGGGAAGAGGCTTTTGCCCGGCAGATTTACGCCGAGCCGTTAGGAGAGATGGAAAGCACATTGGCGGTTATCTGGCGTGAATTACTCGGTGTTAATCGGATTAGCCGGTATGACAACTTTTTCGCTTTAGGCGGCCATTCGCTGTTGGCAGTGCGGATGATGAACCGGATAGCGGCGTTGGGGATTGAATTACCGCTGTCCACGTTGTTTAAATTCCCGACCTTAGCCGATTTTGCTGAAGCGATGAATACTCGATTTGATGAACAGAGCAGCAAATTACCAGCTATTATCCCGCTATCCCGTGAGGGTAAATTGCCGTTGTCATTTGCACAACAGCGTCTGTGGTTCCTGGCCCAGTTTGAAGGAGTGAGTGAAACTTACCATATTCCGGTGGCATTGCGTTTACGTGGTCGGCTGGACATCGCTGCTTGGCAGCAAGCGCTTAATACGCTGTTTGCCCGCCACGAAGCGTTACGCTCTATCTTCGTTGCTGTTGATGGTCAGCCACAGGTGGAGTTGTTGCCGGCGGAATCAGGCTTACTGATGAAAAAATATGATCTGCGGGATACACCTGATAGGGATGCGCAGCTTGCGTTTCTGTCTACTCAGGAAGCCGGGACGCCGTTTGATCTTGCCCGCGGCCCATTAATTCGCGCCAGTCTGGTACAACTAGCTGACGATGACCACGTTTTCTTGCTGACTTTACATCATATTGTTTTCGATGGCTGGTCTGTCAGCGTGTTAATGCGTGAATTGAGCACCCTTTACACCGTTTTCTTGGCAGGGCAATCAGATCCGTTGCCACCGTTAGCGATTCAATATCCTGATTACGCCGCTTGGCAGCATCAGTGGCTATCGGCTGAACGCATACAGACTCAATCTGACTATTGGCGCACAAGGCTGGCTGATGCGCCGGTACTGTTGGATTTACCTACTGACCGGCCACGTCCACCTCAGCAGTCGTTTGCCGGGGCTTTATTGCCCGTCAGTCTGGATACGGAATTAACCCAATCCCTCAAACACCTCAGTGAACAGCAGGGCGTCACTTTATTTATGACGTTGTTGGCTGCCTGGGGGACAGTTCTGTCACGCTTGTCAGGTCAGGAAGATCTGGTGATCGGTACGCCGAGTGCGGGCCGTAATCGGCAGGAAGTGGAATCTTTGATCGGTTTCTTTGTGAATACGTTGGCGTTGCGGATGGATTTATCCGGTGCGCCAAATGTAATGGAATTGCTAGCGCGTGTGCGGCAAACCGCGCTGGCGGCACAGGAGCATCAGGATCTGCCGTTTGAACAGGTAGTGGAAGTCGTACAACCACCGCGTCAACTGGCGCATACCCCATTGTTCCAGGTGATGTTTGCCTGGCAGAGCAATGAAAACAAGGGTTGGATGTTACCCGGACTGGACGTTTCACCTGTTGAACAAACTTTTGATGGGGTTAAATTTGATCTTGAACTGAGTTTATCTGAGGTGGATGGCCGAATTGTTGGTTATCTGAATTATGCCACAGCCCTGTTTGATCAACTCACCATTGAGCGACAGGTGGGATATCTCCATACCGTACTGAGAGAGATGGCAGCTAACCCACAACAGCCGGTCGGGAAAATTAATATCCTGACCGAGGCGGAACGCAAGCTGTTACTGGAAACCTGGAATGCAACCCAGGTGCCGTATCCTGACCAGTTATGCATTCACCGGCTGTTTGAGCAACAGGCAGAGAAAACCCCTGATGCAGTAGCACTGGTGTATGAAGAACAGATTCTCAGCTATGTGGAATTAAATGCCCGTGCCAACTGGCTGGCCCGCCAGTTAATCGAACAGGGGATACGGTCGGATGATCGAGTTGCAGTGCTGTTAGAACGCTCTATTGAGCTGGTTGTGGCTCAGTTGGCTATTCTCAAAGCCGGGGCTGTTTATGTGCCGATCGATCCCCGCATACCGGACGAACGGAAAAACTGGTTGATAAACGATTGTTCCGCCAGATTATTGCTCACTGATATCCCGGTTGATTTGAATATTCCCCAGTATTGTCTTGCTGATGAGATGGGCATTATCAAGGAGGAGGATTACCTTAATCTTGACTTATCCCGTTCCAGTACTGAACTGGCCTATATCATGTATACCTCCGGCTCGACCGGCACACCAAAAGGGGTAATGGTGCCGCATCGTGCGGTGGTTCGGCTGGTGATTAATAATGGGTACGCTGAAATCGGGCTGGATGATCGGGTGGCTTTTGAAGCGAATCCGGCTTTTGATGCCAGTACTTTTGAAGTCTGGGCGCCGTTGTTAAATGGCGGCTCATTAGTGGTGATTGATCACGCCACCTTACTGACGCCTAAAGAATTCGTCCAAACACTACAGAGTTATCGTATTACGGTGCTGTGGTTGAGTGTCGGGCTGTTTAACCGGTTGGTGACAGCGTTGTCTCCGGTGTTGCCACAAATCAAAATTCTGATTGTTGGCGGTGATGTCCTTGATCCCCATGTGATGGCGCAGGTTCTGCGTGATAGCCCGCCTCAACAGTTATTGAATGGCTATGGACCAAGTGAGGGTAGCACCTTTACCACCACCTATCGTATCACGACGTTGCCATTGGGAGTGACTCGGATACCTATTGGTCGGCCAATAGCCAATACACGAGTTTATCTGTTGGATACTTATGGTCAGCCGGTGCCGCAGGGGGTAACCGGTGAGATTTATATCGGTGGTGATGGTGTTGCTTGTGGCTATCTCAATCGTCCTGAACTGACCGCAGAACGTTTTCTGCCTGATCCATTTAGTGGTGAACTAGATGCTCGCATGTATCGAACCGGGGATTTGGCCCGTTACCTGCCGGATGGCAATTTAGAGTTCCTAGGCCGCAATGATCAACAGGTGAAAATCCGTGGTTTTCGCATTGAGCCGGGGGAAATCGAGGCTCGGCTAATGGAACATCCGGCGGTGAGTGAAGCGGTTGTATTGATACTAGGTGACGGTCAGGACAAACGGTTGGTGGCTTATGTGGAGGCAGAAGCGGATGAAGAGTTAGTTAATCACTTGCGTACTCATCTGAGTGCCATTTTGCCGGATTATATGGTGCCGGCAGCGTTTGTCCGTCTGGATTCCTTCCCGCTGACGCCAAACGGCAAGTTAGATCGTCGGGCGTTACCGGCACCGGAAGAAGAAGCGTTTGCCCGGCAGGTTTATGAAGCGCCGCAAGGGGTGACAGAAACCACATTGGCCGCTATTTGGAGCGAGTTGTTGGGTATTGAACAAGTCAGTCGGCATGACAGTTTCTTTGCGTTGGGTGGTCATTCATTGTTGGCGATACAGATGATTGAGCGTCTGCGTAGTGCGGGGTTAACGTTGGCGGTGCGTGATCTGTTCCAATCTCCGGTACTGTCCGCATTTGCCCAAACAGTAGGACAGTCTCAAGCGGTGGTGGTACCGGCGAACGTCATCACTCCGGCGGCTACAGCACTCACGCCTGAGATGTTGCCGTTAATTGAGCTGACCCAACTTGAGATTGACCATATTGTGGAACAAGTGCCGGGGGGAGTGGCTAATATTCAGGATATCTATGCCCTGTCACCGTTACAAGATGGCATCCTATTCCACCATTTATTAGCGAACAAGGGCGATCCATATCTGCTGGCCTATCCTATGAGTTTTGCTGATCGTTCGTTGCTGGATTGTTATTTGACGGCAGTGCAACAGGTGATTGATCGCCATGATATTTTGCGTACTGCCTTTGTCTGGCAAGGATTATCAGTTCCGGCTCAGGTAGTCTGGCGTAAGGCACCGTTATCAGTGACTGAGTTGACGTTGGATTCCTCAGATGGACCGGTTTGTGAACAACTGGCTCAACGTTTTGATCCGCGTCAGCATCGTCTTGATTTGGGTCAAGCACCACTGTTACGTGTTGTTATTGCACAAGAAACGGATGGTCGTTGGATCGTATTGCAGTTGCAGCATCATTTGATTGGTGACCATACTGCAATGGAGGTGATGAATCGCGAAGTTCAGGCGTACCTCGCCGGGCAGGGGGGCCGCTTGCCTATTCCGACTCCTTTCCGCAATCTGATAGCTGAGGCCCGGTTGGGGGTGAGTCAGGTTGAACATACTCGCTTCTTTACCGATATGTTGGCAGGGGTGGATCAACCGACGTTGCCATTCGGATTGATGGAAGTACATCGGGATGGTTCACAGGTGGCACAATCACACCGGATGTTGCCCGCCACGTTGAATGGCCGTTTGCGTAGTCAGGCTCGGCGTCTGGGAGTCAGTTTGGCTGCGTTATGCCACTTGGCTTGGGCACAGGTATTGTCACGTACCAGCGGACAGGAGAAAGTGGTGTTCGGTACCGTGCTGTTTGGGCGGATGCAGGCAGGACAAGGAGGTGACAGCGGCATGGGACTGTTTATCAACACCTTGCCGTTACGACTGGATATGGATGATACCTCGGTGCAGGACAGTGTACGGGCAGCACATGCCCGGCTGACTGGATTACTGGAACATGAGCACGCTTCACTGGCATTGGCTCAACGTTGCAGTGGGGTACAAAATGAAATTCCACTCTTTAGTGCTTTGTTGAACTACCGACATAATGCGCCAATAATCGCCACGGATGAAGTTATCAGCGGCATTGAATTTCATGGCGGGCAAGAGCGCACTAACTATCCGTTTGTTTTGTCGGTGGAGGATTTTGGTAATGCTCTGGGGCTGACGGCACAAATCGTTCAACCGATTGATCCGGAGAGGGTATGCGGTTATATGCAACAGGCGCTGGAAAGTCTGGCAGCGGCGCTTGAACAGCAGCCGGAGGCTCCAGTACGGTTACTGAATATTTTGTCGGCAGCAGAAAAGCGGCTGTTGCTGGAGACCTGGAATGCGACTGAGGCGCCATATCCTGACCAGTGTTGTATTCACCAGTTGTTTGAACAACAGGCAGAGAAAACCCCTGATGCGATAGCGCTGATGTATGAAGAACATATTCTCAGCTATGCGGCATTAAATGCCCGTGCTAACCGGCTGGCCCGCCGGTTAATCAGGCAGGGGATACGGTCAGACGATCGCGTGGCGGTGCTGTTAGAGCGTTCTATCGAACTGGTGGTAGCTCAATTGGCAATCCTTAAAGCCGGGGCCGTTTATGTGCCTATCGACCCCCGAGTGCCGGACGAGCGGCAGCATTGGTTGATAAACGATTGTTCAGCCAAATTGTTGCTTACAGATATTCCGGTTAACTTGGATATTCCCCTGTATTGCTTTGCTGATGAGATGAGTGATATCGAAGAGGAGGATTACCTTAATCTTAACTTACCTCGGTCCAATATCGAGCTGGCTTATATCATGTATACCTCCGGCTCGACCGGTACGCCTAAAGGGGTGATGGTGCCGCATCGTGCTGTGGTTCGGCTGGTGATTAATAATGGCTACGCTGAAATAGGGCCGGATGATCGGGTAGCTTTTGAGGCTAACCCGGCTTTCGATGCCAGCACCTTTGAAGTTTGGGCGCCATTGCTAAATGGCGGAACTTTGGTGGTGATTGATCACACGACTGTGTTGACGCCTAAAGCGTTTGTCCAAGCATTACAAGCTTATCGAATCACAGTGATGTGGTTGAGTGTTGGGCTGTTTAACCGGTTGGCGGCAGAGTTGGCTCCGGCTCTTGCGCAACTTAAGATCCTGATTGTCGGCGGCGATGTGCTGGACCCGCATGTGATTGCGCAGGTTCTGCGTGATAGCCCGCCTCAACAGTTATTGAATGGTTATGGGCCGAGTGAGGGTACCACTTTTACCACTACTTACCGTATCACGGCATTATCATTGGGGATGACCCAGATCCCCATTGGTCGACCGATAGCCAATACGCGGGTTTATCTGCTGGATGTCTATGGTCAGCCGGTACCTCTGGGGGTAGTAGGGGAGTTGTATATTGGGGGAGCAGGTGTAGCGTGTGGTTATCTCAATCGCCCTGAGCTGACGGCTGAACGCTTCCTTGTTGATCCCTTTAGTGATTTACCTGATGCCCGCATGTATCGGACCGGGGATTTAGCCCGTTACCTGCCGGATGGTAATTTGGAGTTCCTTGGCCGTAACGATCAACAAGTTAAAATCCGCGGCTTCCGCATTGAGCCGGGTGAGATTGAGGCTCGATTGGTGGAACACTCAACGGTACAAGAGGCCGTGGTGTTGGTGCTAGGTGATGGGCAAGATAAACGTTTGGTTGCTTATGTCGTGGCACGACAGGATGAGGGACTGGCTAATAGCTTGCGCATTTACCTGAGTGCCATTTTACCGGATTACATGGTGCCGTCGGCTTTTGTGCGTCTGGATGATTTTCCGTTGACCCTTAACGGTAAATTGGATCGTCATGCACTACCTGCCCCAAGCAATGAAGCTTTTGCCCGGCAGATTTATGAAGCGCCACAAGGAGAAACGGAAACCGTATTGGCGGCTATTTGGTGTGAATTACTGAGCGTTGAGCAGGTCAGCCGGTATGACAATTTCTTTGCCTTGGGTGGTCACTCATTGTTGGCTATGCGGATGATAAATCTTATAGCTAATCATGGATTTATTTGCACATTGAATGATCTGTTTCAATTCCCTGTGCTGTCTGAACTGGCAGCAAAAATGACATCAGATACGTTGTCTCAACCGCGAAACAGTGCAATATCGGTGCGACTTGGTGGAACGGGCCTGCCGTTATTCTTTGTGCCTAGCGGGATGGGTGATTATTCCTATGTGTTCGGGTTGTCTCAGCAGCTTCATTCAGGCTACCCGATTTATGCATTGCCGTGGCCATCCATAAGTGAAGAGCCGATGTCGACTATGGAAGAGCAAGCCGCAAGAATGATCCACTTTATGAAAGTGGTTCAACCGGAAGGTCCATATCAGATATGTGGTTACTCTTCCGGTGGCATATTGGCTTATGCGATTGCCCAGCAACTTCTGTATTCTGGTGAAGCGGTTAATTTCCTTGGTCTGATAGATACGCCAGTTCCTCATTATTACAGGCCGCGGATAACGCCGCCAAAATTCCAATTTTTTATCGAGTTGGCAAGACAAGCAGAAGACGGACATATTGAAGAAATTACGGCACTGTACCAACAAATTGATGAATTAGATTTGGTGCAATTTATCGAAATGGCGCAGAAATTGGCGTTATATCCGGCAAATCTGCGTGCTGATTTAATCGCAAGACGTTGGGAACAGATAGCAAATTATGCACAAATAGTTAAAAACTATGAGCCGCAAGTATCGGCGATAACACTGCATCAATTCTACGCAATGGAGCCTTCTCCACCTGTATCTGTTGTTATGGAAACTAATGCTATGGATACTAAAGTTATGGATGTTGAATCACCGCCTTTAAACAGGGATATGTCGTTAGGCTGGGCGCGGATATTGCCTGATTCTTCGCTTCGGTTAATTCCAATTTCGGGTAACCATTTTAGTATGTTGGAGAATAATGAGGATAGAGCTGTTTTAGTTCAGGCTTTAAATATGGCGTTGGCGGAGGGGGGTGACGAGGAAGTTCAGTAATGGCTTAAAAGAGACTAAACGATCCTGTATCCATATGTATGATAATCCGGCATATATAACTTATGCCGGATTTGTTCTATGTGTGTTTTGAAGAGCATGTTATCTGTTTTTCCTTAAAACATATTATTTCATTATAAAATTATTTTTTATAGTTTGTGCATTTGCATAAAAATAAGTGCAAATGATTGTACCTACACTAAACATCGCCGTGACCTGAATGGTTGTTGGTGGTATATTTTCGCGATGTTTAGGTATTGAAGGCAGTCACTTTTTACATTGTGTACCAATTTTAGTACCAAACTTTAATGGATTGACGAGATAATAATTTAAATCGTTATTTTAGTTGAATATCAAACTCCTTCAAGTGACCTTTCGTGTGGGTCACCACTGTAGATAAGGATTTTAAATGCCTGTTGTTACTCTTCCTGACGGTAGCCAACGCCAGTTTGACCGTGCCGTTTCTGTAATGGATGTTGCCTGTGATATTGGTCCAGGTTTAGCGAAAGCATGTATTGCTGGCCGCGTAAATGGTGAGCTAGTGGATGCTTGTGAATTAATCGATTCAGATGCAAATCTTGCCATCATCACTAGTAAAGATGATGCAGGGCTGGAAATTATCCGCCACTCATGCGCTCATCTATTAGGCCATGCGATTAAACAACTATGGCCAGATACGAAAATGGCTATCGGTCCGATTATTGATAATGGTTTTTACTACGATGTTGATATTGGCCGTGCTCTGACGCAGGAAGATATTACGCTGCTTGAAAAGCGTATGTTGGAACTTGCCAAAAAAGACTATGACGTCATCAAGAAAAAAGTGAGCTGGCAAGAAGCTCGTGATACTTTCGTTGCTCGTGGTGAGGATTATAAGGTACAGATTTTGGATGAAAACATCAGTCGTGATGATCGTCCCGGCCTCTATAATCATGAAGAATATATTGACATGTGTCGTGGCCCACATGTGCCAAATATGCGTTTCTGCCACCATTTTAAGTTGCAGAAAGTCGCAGGAGCATATTGGCGTGGTGATAGCAACAATAAAATGTTGCAACGAATATACGGTACCGCGTGGGCTGATAAGAAACAGCTCAATACTTATCTGCAACGTTTGGAAGAAGCGGCTAAACGTGACCATCGTAAAATTGGTAAACAATTAGATCTGTACCATATGCAGGAAGAAGCTCCTGGTATGGCATTCTGGCATAACGATGGTTGGACTATTTTCCGTGAGCTGGAAACTTTTGTTCGCACTAAACTGAAAGAATACCAATATCAGGAAGTTAAAGGTCCGTTTATGATGGACCGTGTAATGTGGGAAAGAACGGGTCACTGGGAAAACTACGGTGAGCATATGTTTACCACTTCTTCAGAGAACCGTGAATATTGCGTTAAGCCGATGAACTGCCCGGGGCATATTCAGATTTTTAATCAAGGCTTAAAATCCTATCGTGATTTGCCGTTACGTATGGCTGAATTCGGTAGTTGTCACCGTAATGAACCATCGGGGGCATTACATGGTTTGATGCGTGTCCGTGGTTTTACTCAGGATGATGCTCATATCTTCTGCACAGAAGAGCAAATTCACCGGGAAGTCAGCAGTTGCATTAAGATGGTGTATGACGTTTACAGCACTTTTGGTTTTGAAAAGATCGTGGTTAAGCTGTCAACCCGCCCGGAGAAGCGCATTGGTACTGAGGAACAATGGAATCAAGCGGAAGCAGCTTTGGCGGCAGCACTACAAGAAAATGGCGTTCAATTTGAATATCAGCCGGGCGAAGGCGCCTTCTACGGACCGAAAATTGAATTTACTTTGCATGATTGTTTGGATCGTGCGTGGCAATGTGGTACTGTGCAGCTCGACTTTTCACTACCAGGCCGTTTGAGTGCGTCCTACGTAGGTGAAAATAATGAACGTAAGGTTCCTGTAATGATTCACCGTGCGGTTCTAGGTTCACTGGAACGGTTTATCGGCATCCTGACCGAGGAGTATGCGGGTTTCTTCCCGACATGGATTGCTCCACAGCAGGTGGTAGTGATGAATATCACCGATAACCAGGCTGATTATGTACAGGAATTAGTAAAAAAACTTCAAGATGCGGGCATTCGTGCAAAAGCAGACTTGAGAAACGAGAAGATTGGTTTTAAAATCCGTGAACACACTCTTCGTCGTGTTCCCTACATGCTTGTCTGTGGTGAAAAAGAGGTCGAATCAGGAAAAGTTTCCGTTCGTACCCGCCGTGGTAAAGATTTGGGTAGCATTGATGTTAACGAGTTCATCGAAAAACTGCTTATAGAAATACGCAGTCGCAATCTTCATCAATTGGAGGAATAAGGTATTAAAGGCGGAAAAAGAATTCAAACAGCGCGTCCTAATCGCATTAATGGAGAGATTCGCGCTTCTGAAGTTCGTTTAACAGGTTTAGATGGCGAACAGATTGGCATTGTCAGTCTGAGGGAAGCTCTTGAAAAAGCTGAGGAAGCGGATGTTGATTTAGTTGAAATCAGCCCGAATGCCGAGCCGCCGGTTTGCCGTATTATGGACTACGGCAAGTTCCTCTATGAGAAGAGTAAGTCGATCAAAGAGCAGAAGAAAAAACAAAAAGTTATTCAGGTTAAGGAAATTAAATTCCGTCCTGGTACAGATGAAGGCGACTATCAGGTCAAACTACGCAACCTGATTCGCTTTCTTGAAGATGGCGATAAAGCCAAAATCACCCTGCGTTTCCGTGGGCGTGAAATGGCGCACCAACAGATTGGCGTCGAAATGCTTAACCGCATCCGCGACGATCTGGATGAACTGGCGGTAGTTGAATCCTTCCCTTCGAAGATTGAAGGCCGTCAGATGATAATGGTGCTCGCTCCTAAGAAGAAATAGTTAGGCAATCAAGTAATAAGCTCCAGTCGGTTCATCTGGTTGGGGCTTGTTCGCCTGATTAATTCGTTGTAATTCACAATGCGAAGTGGAAATTAAAATGCCAAAGATTAAAACAGTACGCGGCGCCGCTAAACGCTTTAAAAAAACTGCAAGTGGTGGTTTTAAGCGTAAGCGCGCTAACCTTCGTCACATTCTGACTAAGAAATCAACCAAGCGTAAACGTCATTTACGTCCAAAGGGCATGGTCTCCAAAGGTGATCTGGGCCTGGTTGTTGCTTGCTTGCCTTACGCGTAAGCAATTTTTAGATTAGAACTCAGAGACGATAGGAGAAGTATATGGCTCGCGTAAAACGTGGTGTTGTCGCCCGTGCACGTCACAAGAAAATTTTAAAGCAAGCGAAAGGTTACTACGGTGCCCGTTCGCGCGTTTACCGTGTTGCCTTCCAGGCAGTAATCAAAGCAGGGCAGTACGCTTACCGTGACCGTCGTCAGCGGAAACGTCAGTTCCGTCAACTGTGGATTGCACGTATCAACGCTGCTGCACGTCAGAATGGTATCTCTTACAGCCGTTTCATTGATGGTCTGAAAAAGGCTTCTATTGAAATCGACCGTAAGATCCTGGCTGACATCGCTGTGTTTGACAAAGCGGCGTTTGCTGCTTTAGTTGAAAAAGCGAAGAGCGCTCTGGCATAAGTTAGGGTAGTAAGGAGGGAGCATGCTCCCTCTTTTACTTTGTTGTCAAATGCGGTTTACAAGAGTGTTGTTGCCAAAACAGAATTTTATTCCGAGAGAACCAACATTATGTCCTTAGCTTTTTTTCGCATCTTTTTTTACTTTAGCACCTGAATTCAGGGGGCTTTGCGCGTAAGAAAAGAAACGAAAAGTAGCGCCTGAGCCTCCGTTGTGGAGGTTTTTTTGTTTTTATGACAGTAAAAGCAGAAATAGGTATACCCTATGGATTTTAAAGTGCGTCGCGACGGTAAGGGAGCGAATCCCCGGGAGCATAGCAAACTATGTGGCCGTGGGAAGCGAGTTCAGCCAACAAAGAGGCAACTTGAAAGATAACGGGTATATATAAGGTCATTAACGATCATTACTAGCAGGCCGTTAGGCCGAAGGAAGAGGAAAACGATGCCACATCTCGCTGAACTGGTTGCAAAAGCAAGAGCAGCCATAGAAGATGCCCAGGATGTTGCTGCGTTGGATTTGGTGCGTGTTGAATATTTAGGCAAAAAAGGCCATTTAACTCTCCAAATGTCATCGCTGCGTGATCTGCCGGTCGAAGAACGTCCAGCAGCAGGGGCGGTTATTAATCAGGCTAAGCAGGAAGTTCTGGAATCTCTGAATATCCGTAAAGAAAAATTGGAGACTGAACTTCTGAACTTCCGTTTAGCAGCGGAAAAGATTGATGTATCATTGCCTGGTCGCCGTATGGAAAATGGCGGACTACATCCGGTTAACCGCACAATAGAGCGTATTGAAACTTTCTTTGGTGAATTAGGGTTTTCTGTAGAATCAGGCCCTGAGATTGAAGATGATTATCATAATTTCGATGCGCTGAATATTCCTGCTCACCATCCTGCCCGTGCTGATCATGATACTTTCTGGTTTGATGCCAAACGTCTGTTGCGTACTCAGACTTCAGGTGTTCAGGTTAGAACTATGCACAGTCAACAGCCGCCAATTCGCGTCATTGCACCGGGGCGCGTGTATCGTAATGACTACGATCAGACACACACACCCATGTTCCATCAGGTAGAAGGTTTGATTATTGATCGTGATATCAGTTTTACCAATCTGAAAGGAACGTTGCACGATTTCCTGACTAACTTTTTTGAAGAAGATTTGCAGGTTCGTTTCCGGCCTTCTTACTTTCCATTTACAGAACCTTCGGCGGAAGTTGATGTCATGGGTAAAAACGGCAAATGGCTGGAAGTATTGGGTTGCGGTATGGTTCATCCCAATGTATTGCATAATGTTGGCCTTGATCCTGAAATTTATTCTGGTTTTGCTTTCGGTATGGGGGTGGAGCGCCTGACAATGTTACGTTACGGTGTAACTGATTTGCGTGCGTTCTTCGAAAATGATCTGCGTTTTCTCAAACAGTTTAAATAAAGGCGGGAATATCTCATGAAATTCAGTGAACTCTGGTTACGCGAATGGGTAAACCCAGCCATTAGCAGTGAAGTATTATCTGATCAAATTACCATGATAGGTCTGGAAGTTGATGGCGTTGAAGCCGTTGCCGGTCAATTTCATGGTGTAGTTGTCGGTGAAGTTGTTCAATGTGCCCAGCATCCAAATGCAGATAAGCTACGGGTAACAAAAGTGAATATCGGTGGTGAACGACTGCTGGACATTGTTTGTGGTGCGCCAAATTGCCGCTTGGGGTTGAAAGTTGCAGTAGCAACCGTGGGTGCTGTATTACCGGGTGACTTTAAAATCAAGGCGGCAAAACTGCGAGGTGAGCCTTCCGAAGGGATGCTATGTTCTTTTTCTGAACTGGGTATTTCTGAGGATCACGACGGTATTATTGAATTGCCGATTGATGCTCCTTTAGGTGTTGATCTGCGTGAATATCTGAAGCTGGATGATAAAGTCATTGAAATTAGTATTACGCCTAATCGCGCTGACTGCCTAAGTATTATAGGGGTTGCGCGTGATGTGGCGGTTGCTAATAAAATGCCCCTATCTGAGCCACAAATTGAAGCAATAAAACCGACAACAGATGCTGTTTTCCCTATTCGTGTTGAAGCAACAGAAGCTTGCCCACGTTACCTGGGACGGGTAATTAAAAACATTAATGTGAAAGCGGCAACGCCACAGTGGATGCGTGAAAAATTACGTCGTGGTGGTATCCGTTCTATCGACCCGATTGTCGATGTGACTAACTATGTATTGCTTGAATTAGGCCAACCATTGCATGCGTTTGATTTGGAACGTCTGAATGGCTCAATTACTGTGCGTATGGCGAAGCAGGATGAAAAATTAGTGCTGCTGGATGGTACAGAAGCCAACCTTTCTACTGATACGCTAGTTATTTCTGATGAAAAACAAGCTGTTGCAATGGCAGGTATTTTTGGCGGTGAACATTCAGGTGTGAATGAAGAGACGCAAAATATTTTACTTGAATGCGCATTTTTTGCCCCTTTAGCGATTGCTGGCCGTGCTCGTCGCTATGGTTTACACACTGATGCTTCTCACCGCTATGAACGTGGAGTTGATTCTCAGCTACAACACAAAGCAATAGAGAGAGCGACTCAACTGCTGATTGATGTTTGTGGTGGTGAAGCGGGTCCAATTATTGATGTTACTGATGAATCTCAATTGCCACAGTCTGCGACAATCACATTACGTCGTGAAAAACTGGATCGTTTGATTGGTCACTATATACCTGATGAACAGGTTGGTGACATCCTGACCCGTTTAGGTTGCAAGGTCACTATTCAGGAAAATGGCTGGCAAGCGGTTGCGCCAAGCTGGCGTTTTGATATGGAGTTGGAAGAAGATCTGGTGGAAGAAGTTGCCCGTATCTACGGTTACAACAATATTCCAGATGTACCGATGCGTGCCGATCTTATCATGAAAAAACATCGTGAAGCGGATCTTTCCCTGCAACGAGTTAAAACGATGCTGGTTGACAGAGGTTATCAAGAAGCGATTACTTATAGCTTTGTTGATCCCAAAATTCAGGCACTGTTACATCCACAGCAACAAGCGTTGATGCTGCCTAATCCAATTTCGGCGGATATGTCAGCAATGCGTTTATCTCTACTCACGGGTTTATTAACGACGGTGGTATATAACCAGAACCGTCAGCAAAACCGTGTGCGCTTATTTGAAACGGGTTTACGTTTTGTTCCTGATGAAAATGCGGAGCAGGGCATTCGTCAGGAGCTGATGTTGGGGGGAGTCATTACCGGCAATCGTTTTGAAGAACATTGGTCACTGGACAAACAGTCAGTTGATTTCTTCGATATGAAAGGCGATTTGGAAGCCATTCTGGAGTTAACTGGAAAATTATCTAAGATTTCTTTTAGAGCAGATGTAAATCCGGCGTTGCACCCAGGTCAAAGCGCCGGGATTTATTTGGAAAATGAATACATCGGATATATTGGTGTAGTTCACCCAGAATTGGAAAGCAAACTTGACTTAAATGGCCGCACAGTGGTATTCGAAGTACTCTGGAACAAGCTGGCAAGCCGCGTGATTCCTGATGCGAAAGAGATTTCACGTTTTCCGTCAAACCGTCGTGATATTGCGATCGTAGTGCCTGAAAATATTGCTGTAGAAGATGTTTTGGCTGAGTGCAAGAAAGTTGGCGTAAATCATATAGTTGGCATAAACTTGTTTGACGTGTATTGTGGTAAAGGTGTAGCAGAGGGTCATAAGAGCCTTGCTATAAGTTTTATCTTGCAGGATACCGCGCGTACACTGGAAGAAGAAGAGATTGCTGCGACTGTTAATAGATGTGTTGCAGTGCTGAAACAGCGATTCCAAGCATCCTTGAGGGACTGAACCTATGGCGCTTACTAAAGCTGAAATGTCAGAAAATCTGTTTGAGAAACTGGGAATTAGCAAGCGTGATGCTAAAGATCTGGTTGAATTATTCTTTGAAGAAGTGCGTCGTTCTTTGGAGAATGGTGAGCAGGTAAAATTGTCTGGATTTGGCAACTTTGATTTACGGGATAAAAACCAACGTCCGGGGCGTAATCCTAAGACTGGTGAGGACATTCCGATTACAGCTCGCCGAGTAGTGACATTCCGTCCTGGTCAGAAGTTAAAAAGCAGGGTTGAGAAAGCCACGCCTAAAGAATAATCAAAAAGGCCGCATCGATAGCGGCCTTTTTCTTAAACGAATCCTCCCTCATGAGCTTGATTTACCATGCAACCCATCTCTTCCATCACTGAATTAGTGACTCGCCAGAAAAAGCGTGATTATCGTTTTCTGGCGATTCTCACTTGTTTATTTCTATTGGTTCTTTTTCTCTCACTCTGTGCCGGGGAAAATTGGATCTGGCCTGATAAATGGTTTTCTGAAACAGGTCAGTTGTTTGTGTGGCAATTGCGTTTTCCCCGTGTATTAGCTGTAGTTGCTGTGGGTGCAAGCTTGACTGTGGCGGGTGCCGTAATGCAGGCACTGTTTGAAAATCCGTTGGCGGAACCTGGGCTATTAGGCGTCAGTAATGGTGCTGGCGTGGTGGTAGTGTTTTTGGTGTTGATGTTTCATGGTATTGCGCCATTCTGGTTACTAAGTATTAGCGCTGTGCTCGGAGCGTTGACTGTCACAATGATATTGCTGACTTTTGCAAGAAAGCGTTATTTGAATAATGCCCGTTTATTATTGGTAGGGGTTGCTTTTGGTGTCGTTTCAGGTGCGTTAATGACCTGGATGGTTTATTTCAGTACTAGCCTAGACTTGCGTCAGCTAATGTATTGGATGATGGGAAGTTTCAGTGGAATAGACTGGAGGCAGCAATGGTTAGTCGTTGCTTTGTTTCCTTTGATCATTTGGTTGAGCAGGCAAGGAAAAGTACTTAATTTTCTGTCACTGGGAGAAACACAGGCTCAACAGTTGGGTATCTCGCTTTATTATTGGCGTAATTTATTTGTATTTGCTGTTGGGTTATTGGTCGGGTTAAGTGTTGCACTTGCTGGAACGATCAGCTTTATTGGTTTGGTTATTCCACATATTTTACGTTTATGTGGTCTGACAGATTATAAAACACTACTGCCCGCCTGTGTTCTATCCGGCGGTTGTGGATTATTGTTGGCTGATTTATTTTCTCGCCTTAGCTTGAATAATGCAGAAGTGCCGATTGGCGTTGTGACTGCAACATTGGGTGCGCCGGTATTTATTTGGTTATTATTGAGAGTCAGAGACTGGAGTTAAGAACGTGGACAGTGTGCAAGTGACCAATCAGTTGATGGCTCTCAATCAAGTATCAGTACGAAACAGATTAATGCCGCTGACCGCATTGGTGCGACAAGGTGAACAGGTACATCTCATTGGGCCGAATGGTTCAGGAAAAAGTACATTACTGGCCTGTATGGCCGGTATTTTACCCTATAGTGGCGCAATCAATTTGCAACAAAAGTGTCTTAGTCAATATAGTCACTGCCAATTAGCACGGCACAGAGCATGGCTTAGCCAGCAAATTTCTTCTGTGCCAATAATGCCGGTTTTTCAATATCTGCAACTGTACTTAGCTGCCCATCTTGTTAATTGTGACAGTGTGTTGTCAGAACTTTGCTCCTTTTTTAAGTTGGGAAAACTTCTGGAGACACCTGTAGGTCATCTATCTGGTGGTGAATGGCAAAGGGTGCGATTAACAGGGGTTTTTTTGCAAGTCTGGCCGACAATCAATTCGGAAGGCAAATTATTGCTCTTGGATGAGCCTACGAATAATCTTGACATCACTCAGGTAGCCGCACTTGATCTATTAATAAAGAAATTTTGTGAACTCGGTGGAACCGTAGTCATGAGTGGTCATGATCTCAATCATAGCTATGATAAAGCTGATCGGATCTGGTTGCTTGCCAATGGAACACTAGTTGCGAATGGAAAACCGGATGAGGTAATGAAAGAAAATACGCTCTCTAAAGTTTTTGCTGCTGACATCAAATGTGTGCCAGAAAGGACAGATAAGTATTGGCGGGTTTTCTTACCTTAATTATAGTCCCGCCGTATGTGCCTACCGTGAATCTGTACGTATCGTGGATCTGTACGTACCGTAGATCTATAGTAATTTCCACTTAATTTGTTAAATCATACCTGTGTTTACGATTCGTTAAAATATAGTCATCTAATATATCGTTATATTATGAATGAATTGGACTGTGTTTTATGGATCGTTTTCTTCCATTTTCTCGTCCTGCGATAGGTGATGAAGAAATTCAGGCAGTAGAAAAGGTTCTTCGTTCGGGTTGGATTACAACAGGCCCGCAAAATCATCAATTGGAACAGGACTTTTGCCGCATGTTTGGTTGTAAACATGCGGTTGCATTGGCCTCTGCGACGGCGGGTATGCATCTGACGCTAATGGCGTTGGGAATTGGCCCTGGTGACGAAGTGATTACACCATCTCAAACTTGGGTTTCCACAATAAATATGATCTGCTTGCTTGGTGCTGAACCGATCATGATTGATGTTGATCGTCATACGTTAATGGTCGACGCGCAGGCAGTAAAAAAGGCGATTACTTCCAGAACCAAAGCGATTATTCCTGTTCACTATGCCGGTGCGCCTTGTGATTTAGATGCATTGCGTGGGATTGCTCAGGAGGCGGGTATTCCATTGATTGAAGACGCGGCTCATGCATTAGGAACCCGTTATAAGAATGAATGGATTGGTGAGCATGGTACTGCGATTTTCTCTTTTCACGCCATAAAAAATGCCACTTGTGCGGAAGGGGGGTTAATTGCTACTGATAATAATGAACTTATTGAACGAATTCGGTGTCTAAAGTTTCATGGATTGGGTATTGATGCTTTTGATCGTCAGATTCAAGGCAGAAGACCACAGGCAGAAGTTGTAGAACCGGGCTACAAATATAATTTATCTGATATTCATGCTGCGATTGCTGTTGTGCAATTAAGTAAATTGGAATCAATGAATATTCGCCGTCGGCAAATTGTTGCCCGTTATTCAGCGGCATTAAAAGATTCGCCTTTGCAGATGTTAAGTGTGCCTGATTATGAGCATATGCATGCACATCATCTATTTATGGTGCGGGTTGATCAGGATGTTTGTGGCATTGATCGCGATACGTTAATGGAACGTTTGAAAGAGAAAAATATTGGTACAGGTTTGCATTTCAGGGCTGCGCATACACAAAAATATTATCGGGATCGGTATCCGCAATTGTCATTACCCGAATCAGAATGGAATTCAGTAACACTTTGTTCATTGCCGCTCTTTCCTGATATGAGTGATGACGATGTGGATTATGTCATTGATGTTTTACAAGAAATTATTTCGGAGCACAGATAAGTGTTATTTGAACAAATTAAAAAAGTTTCTGTTGTTATTCCGGTTTATAACGAAGAAGAAAGTTTACCTCTTTTATTGGAAAGAACCTTAGCGGCCTGTAAACAGTTGACTCAGGAATATGAGCTTATTCTTGTCGATGATGGCAGTAGTGATAGATCTGCGGAAATTCTGATTCAGGCTGCCGAACAATATGAAAATCATATTGTTGCAATTTTACTTAATCGTAATTATGGTCAGCATTCAGCGATTATGGCGGGGTTTAATCAGGTCAGTGGCGATTTAATTATTACGCTTGATGCCGATTTGCAGAATCCGCCAGAAGAGATCCCCCGTCTGGTTAAAACGGCTGAACAAGGTTATGACGTTGTGGGTACTCGCCGGGCTAATCGGCAGGATTCTCTGTTTCGTAAAACAGCTTCAAAACTCATCAATGCACTGATTACTAAGGCAACAGGCCGCTCTATGGGAGATTATGGCTGTATGCTCCGTGCCTATCGCCGCCATATTGTTGAAGCTATGTTGCAGTGTCATGAGCGCAGCACCTTTATTCCTATTCTGGCAAACACGTTTGCCCGTAAAACCATTGAGATTGATGTCGCTCATGCAGAGCGTGAATTTGGCGATTCTAAATATAGCTTCATGAAGCTGATTAATCTGATGTATGACTTGCTGACCTGTCTGACAACCGCGCCTTTACGTTTGCTGAGTGTGGTAGGTAGTGTGATTGCAGTTTCTGGTTTTTTGCTGGCTGTATTATTGGTGGTTTTACGTCTGATTTTCGGCGCCATATGGGCAGCAGAAGGGGTATTTACTCTATTTGCCATCCTTTTCATGTTTATTGGCGCGCAGTTCGTCGCGATGGGCTTATTAGGTGAATACATAGGCCGTATCTATAACGATGTTCGGGCGCGCCCACGTTATTTTATTCAAAAAGTGGTCGGAAATAAAAAGACCAACAACAACCAGGAAGAGTACTAAATGAAAGCAATTGTATTTGCCTATCATGATATCGGCTGTGTCGGGATCAATGCCTTAACTAAAGCGGGTTTTGATATTCAGGCGGTATTTACCCATACAGATGATCCTAATGAAAACCATTTTTTCTCTTCTGTTGCCCGTTTAAGTGCAGATTTAGGACTACCGGTTTTTGCGCCAGAGAATGTCAACCATCCACTTTGGATTGAACGTATCCGGGAACTAAAACCTGATGTGATTTTCTCTTTTTATTACCGAAATATGCTGAGCGAGGATATTTTATCGCTGGCGAGCACAGGCGCATTTAATCTGCATGGTTCACTGTTGCCAAAATACCGTGGTCGCGCCCCGATTAACTGGGCGATTTTAAATGGTGAAGTGGAAACCGGTGTAACCTTGCATAAAATGGTGTTGAAACCTGATGCAGGGGATATTATTGCTCAACACAAAGTTACTATTGCAGAGACAGATACCGCGTTGGCTTTGCACGGTAAAATTCGTGAGGCAGCTGAAAAACTGCTTAATCACATATTACCTCAGATTAAAGCAGGAACTTATCCAGCGATACCTCAAGATGAAAGTCAGGCAACTTACTTTGGGCGTCGTACTGCTGCGGATGGTGAGATTGACTGGAGCAAATCAGCCGCTGAAATTAACAATCTTGTCAGGGCAGTGACTGAGCCATATCCAGGGGCGTTTACTTTCTTAGGCGAGCGTAAGATTACTATCTGGCGTGCTTCTCCGTTGAATGAAACGCATGACAAACAGCCGGGAACAGTATTATCGGTAGATCCGTTAATTATTGCCTGTGGAGAAGGCGCGTTAGAAATTATTAATGGGCAAAGCGAATCAGGTTTATATGTTCAGGGCCATCGTCTGGCGGTAGATATGAGCATGGTGACTGATATCCGTGTTGGTCCAAAGGCAACCGCTCAAATTAGCCACCGGAAACGTGTATTAATTCTCGGTGTAAATGGCTTTATCGGTAATCATCTAACAGAACGTCTATTACGTGATGGCAACTATGATATTTATGGTATGGATATCGGTTCTTCCGCCATTGAGCGTTTTATTGGTAATCCGCGTTTCCACTTTATCGAAGGTGATGTCAATATCCATACTGAATGGATCGAATATCACATTAAAAAGTGTGATGTTGTTTTGCCATTAGTAGCCATTGCGACTCCAATTGAATATACCCGTAATCCGCTGCGTGTATTTGAATTAGATTTTGAAGAGAATCTAAAAATTGTCCGTTATTGCGTTAAATACAATAAACGGATTATTTTCCCATCCACATCAGAAGTTTATGGCATGTGTGATGATAAAGAATTTGATGAAGATGACTCTCGTCTGATCGTTGGTCCTATCAACAAACAGCGTTGGATCTATTCTGTATCAAAACAATTGCTAGATCGTGTTATTTGGGCATATGGTGAGAAAGAAGGACTCAAATTCACACTATTTCGTCCATTTAACTGGATGGGGCCACGTTTGGATAATTTGAACTCCGCGCGTATTGGCAGTTCCAGAGCGATCACACAATTAATATTGAACTTAGTTGAAGGTTCACCGATCAAACTAGTGGATGGTGGTGAACAGAAACGCTGTTTTACTGATATTAATGATGGTATTGAGGCGCTGTTCCGTATTATTGAAAACCGGGATGGGTTATGTGACAGCCAAATTATCAATATTGGCAATCCAACTAATGAAGCCAGTATTCGTCAATTAGCGGAAATATTACTTGATAGCTTTGAAAACCATGAATTGAGAGATCATTTTCCTCCGTTTGCTGGATTTAAAAAGATTGAAAGCGGCAGTTACTACGGAAAAGGTTATCAGGATGTTGAACACCGTAAACCAAGTATTAGAAACGCGGAGCGGTTATTAGGTTGGAAGCCAACCATCGACATGAAACAGACGATAAATGAAACACTGGATTTCTTCTTGCGTGGCGCAGTGGAAGAATTAGGGAAAAATTAATGAAACAAGTTGGCTTGAGAGTTGATGTGGATACCTATCAAGGAACCGTTGAAGGGGTGCCGCAATTACTCAAGATTTTGGCAAAACATCAGATTCAGGCCAGTTTTTTCTTTAGTGTTGGGCCGGATAATATGGGGCGCCATTTGTGGCGTCTTTTACGGCCGAAATTCTTATGGAAAATGTTGAGGTCAAATGCAGCGTCTCTATATGGTCTTGATATTTTACTGGCGGGAACGGCATGGCCGGGTAAGAAGATCGCTAAGGATTTAGGCTATTTAATGAAACAAACTCTGGATGCAGGCCATGAAGTGGGTCTGCATGCTTGGGATCATCAGCGTTGGCAGGCGAAAGTCGACCGTTGGTCAGAAGCTCAGTTAACAGAGCAGGTTAAACTGGGGGTGGATGCATTGGTACAGGCAATTGGCCAACGGGTAACTTGCTCTGCTGTTGCGGGTTGGCGGGCTGATGAACGCGTACTCGCGGTAAAGCAACAGTTTGGTTTTGATTACAACAGCGATTGTCGAGGAACTCATCCATTCAGGCCCATTTTGCCTGATGGTACTCTTGGTACGGTGCAAATTCCGGTGACGTTGCCAACTTATGACGAAGTGATAGGAATTCAGGTTAAAGATGAAGATTTTAACCAATTTATCCTTGATAAGATGAAAAACAGCCAGGGAGTTCCGGTATATACCATCCATACGGAAGTTGAAGGGATGTCCAAGTCCACAGAATTTGCAATGCTGTTGGAAATGGTTCATCAGGAAAACATACAATTTTGTGCATTGAGTCATCTGCTGCCTGAAAATATACAGCGACTTCCTGTCGGGAGAATTATTCGTTCCGAATTTCCCGGCAGAGAAGGATGGTTAGGATGCCAACAAGAGGTTTAACTTATCTATGTTAAATAACCGGGCGTGTAAAGTGGGGGCCTTTCTGATGGCTCTTTTTTTTATCCTCACCTACTTATTACCCCTTAATGGCCGTCTGCTATGGCAGCCTGATGAAACCCGTTACGCAGAAATTAGTCGAGAAATGCTGCAACGAGGGGATTGGATTGTTCCGTATTTGCTGGATATTCGTTATTTTGAAAAGCCAGTAGCGGGTTATTGGATTAATAATATTAGCCAATGGATCTTCGGCGATAATAATTTTGCTGTTCGTTTTGGGTCGGTTTTCTGTATTTTTATCAGCGCGATTTTATTATATCGACTTGCTATGATGATGTGGCATAACCGGCATATTGCTTTTGCCGCCAGCCTTATTTACATCTCAATGTTTCTGGTATTTGCCATTGGTACTTATAGCGTACTTGATCCAATGTTTTCTTTATGGATAACGGCTGCCATGATATCTAGCTTCTGGGCGTTAAAAGCCGATTGTACTAAACAGCGGATTATGGCATATCTGGTACTTGGCTTATGTTGTGGTATGGGATTTATGACCAAGGGATTTCTGGCATTGGCCGTTCCGGTCATTGCGATGTTGCCCATTGTCATTTATCAGAAGCGGGTTCTGCAAATAATATACTTTGGCCCACTTGCCATTATTTCGGCGGTAGCAATCAGTTTGCCGTGGGTGATTGCGGTTGCCCAACGGGAGCCTGACTATTGGCATTATTTTTTCTGGATTGAGCATATTAAGCGTTTTTCTTCCGATGACGCACAGCATATTGCACCATTCTGGTATTACATACCGATTCTTATTATTGGTGTGATCCCGTGGTTGGGATTATTACCCGGCGCGGTAATTAAAGGTTGGAAAGAGAGAAAATCCAATCCTGAAATGTTTTTTCTACTTTGCTGGTTTGTCGTACCATTTTTATTTTTCAGTATCGCGAAAGGAAAATTGCCAACCTATATCTTGCCTTGCATGGCGCCATTGGCAATGATGATGGCTAAATTTGGCGTTGATTGCGTAAGAGATGGCAAAATGAAATTGCTGAAGATCAATGGAATGGTTAACGTATTGATTGGTCTGATGGCGGTAATGATTCTGTTTGCTATGGAAGCAGTAACAAAACACTCTTTATATCAGCCATCAGAATGGCCTAAATGGGTTTTAGCGATTGTTGCTTTTGGTATTTGGGGAATTATTGGTTATCTGTGTTTTGCGTTGAATGGAAAATACTGGTTGTGGTCGGCATTTTGTTCCATAGTTGTCAGTTTAGTGATAGGTAATGCGTTGCCTGAGAATACCGTTAATTCTAAATTACCGCAAAGTTTTATTAATTTACATCATCAGGAACTTGCAGACAGTCGGTACATTTTATCGGAAAGCGTTGGTCTTGCAACCACGGTGGCTTGGGAGATGAAGCGTAGCGATATTTATATGCTTGAGAATTGGGGTGAGTTGGAATATGGGTTGAATTATCCAGATAGCCGATATCGATATATCAGCTATAAAGATTTTCCACAATGGTTAGAGAAAGCGCGTAAAGAAGGGCGGGTATCAGTACTGTTTCATTTATATAAAAATGAAAAATTACCTGATTTGCCAAAAGCGGATCACATTAATCGCAATTATCGCTTTGCTATTTTAGTTTATGAGAAGCGACCATGATAAATTTCACTTTATTGTTGCTGGTTAGCTTACTGACATGTGCTGGTCAGTTATGTCAGAAACAGGCTGTGATATGTTGGCAGAGTGATATTTATCAGCGGGTATCTGCGCTGAAATGGTTGATAGGGGCTGTGATTCTATTGGCTGTTGGCATGTTATTCTGGCTTCGTCTATTGCAGATATTGCCATTAGGAATTGCTTATCCCATGTTAAGTATAAATTTTATTATGGTCACGTTAGCGGGGAAATTTTTCTATCAGGAGAAAGCAGGCAGAAAACATTGGAGTGGAGTTGTATTTATCATGTTAGGAATTTTGCTGATGAGCTTGAATGAATGAAAGGTTATATTTGGGGATTAGTTAGCGTATTACTGGTGACAATAGCCCAGTTATTACTGAAATGGGGTGTTGTCAATTTACCGGTATTGAATCTTGGTTTGGATTGGTTTGATATTGAGTGGCTGTGGAGTCATCGCCATTCTCTGATGATGGTAATGGCTGGTCTGGCTGGGTATCTATTATCTATGCTGTGTTGGTTATTTACGTTAAAATATTTACCATTAAATAAAGCCTATCCGTTAATAAGCTTAAGTTATGTATTTGTCTATTTAATGGCGGCTTTATTGCCTTGGTTTAATGAAACCATCACATTATTGAAAACCGCGGGTGTCATTTTCATTTTGTGTGGTATCTGGTTGATTAGCCGGCCAGAATGAAGAATATTTAACTGTTTTACTTAAAGTACAACCTTGTTTTTTTATCGAGTGCCGGATAGAGTTAACTTGTTTTGCTGATCTTATGAGGAGGGGGAATGATAATAAGAACAAAAGAGTTACTATTGTTGCTCAGTCTGTTACTTATTGGCTGTTCCAGCCACGCCCCCAGGACACCGGCGCCTGAGTTAAAAACGGCGCTTTCTGATCCCATCATGGTAATTGCTCAACTTAAGGAGCAGCTTAATCAATGGCATGGTACGCCATATCATTATGGAGGAATGGATCGTCGGGGAGTAGATTGTTCTGGTTTTGTTTACCGTACTTTTAGTGACCGGTTTGATATTCAGTTACCTCGCACTACCGATGGGCAAATAAAATTAGGCACTCGTATTGATAAAAGCGATTTAATGCCGGGTGATTTGGTCTTTTTCAGAACAGGTAGTGGCGAACATGGGTTACATGTTGGCATTTATGATGCTAATAACCAGTTTATTCATGCATCAACCCATAAAGGTGTTACTCGCTCATCTATGAATAATGTTTACTGGAAAAAAGCTTTTTGGCAAGCCCGTAGAATTTAAATGGATTTTTATCAACGATCTGTAAAAATTATTCTTATTAGGATAGCTGTTATATTTAAATTTCAGTAATTAATAGCAGTAATTTTATCAATTGAATTTTAATCATTGGGAATAATAATGATTTTATGACAGTAAATAAATTATCCATACTGTATTTAACTTGGTCAGGGAATACTTGATTTTGATTTAAGATATATTGGTTAAAAAAGATTAAAAATAAATAACCAGTTCCTTAGATATTAGGAAACTGGCTAAAGTGTCTATTATGGTATTATCTGGTTGTTATTTTTATTGCGGCACTGTTCGAACTTGTATTAATACTTGCTCCTTTTGTTGCATGAATTATTGGATTAACAGATTTATTATCTATAACTACATTTTTAAATGTAGCAATGTATTCTTTATGAACTTTAATATTTCCTTCTGGTGTTCCACTAGGTATAGCGATTGTGGATAATATTTTCCAGTGACTTACTGAGCTGACATGAGTATTTTTTATCTCTGAAATCAGTCTGCCGGCATAACCATTATTGGAGGTTCCCCAATATGTCGCTCTTGTTGCACCATTTAAATTTTTATATATGGTAAGTTGTACCTCACTACCGGGTTTAAAACCATTTTTATAAGTAAAGTTATCTTTTCCTTCAATATATTGAACCGTGTCTTGTCCACGGCTTCCTACTTTCATATATGGTTTCCAGACATTATAGGTAGTACTATATTGGAAACCAACATCTGATTCTACTTGACCAGAAAAACCAGAGTATACATATAGCGTTCCACCCGATGCTTTAAACGAAGAACCTTGTTTAATCTCTGGCAAGGTTACTTTTGTGGTGAGAATAGCTCCTTGACTATTCAGAATTGCTCTTCCTCCGATACCGCCTTTAATAGTTTCTTCACGAAGAGATGATCTATTTGAAAACGATTCTGTTTCCGCTGCTTTAACTTCATATGCGTTAATTATTGAGAAAGTATTAATTACAATTATACTGGCTAAAGCTATTTTAGTGAGTTTATTACTTGAGGTGACAATATTATCTCTCATAGAAAATTTATTTTTAAATTGAATCATATTATTTTTCTCATTAATGTATTTTTAAGTTTAGTTATCAATATGAATAATATTGACAGGGTTATATTAATATAATGCCATAATTTATTGTCAGTAAATCATATATTTTAATGAATTTTTCATTCATTAATAAAATACCATTAATTCCAAACACAACAAAAAACATTTTTATTTTGTTTTATGATAAAAAAGGCTTAAATATTATTTATCAAACTGACGTGTTTTTATGGATTATATTTTTGTTTGCTTGATTACACTGGTGAGTGTATTTTTTAAGATGAAATATAAATAACTGGTCTGTGAAGCGCAATATTTAAAACAGTTTTACATTCTCGGATTATAAATGTGATTAATTAACCAGATGATTTTTATCTGCCAGAAATTAATTATTATTTTGGCGAGAGGAATAGACCTAATAACTTAAATCATCTTAAGAGGAAAACTGATGACAGATAAACATCCCTATTCACCGGAAATAAAATATTCTCCGTGGGCGCCCAATGATGCTCCATTATTTATCATACTTGGGCAATCCAACAGTTATGGTCATGGAACACAACTACCACAAGATGAAGAAATTACACAAGGTTTAAAAAACGTATTCACATTATCTCTGCCAGAAGTTTACAGCGTTGACTTTCCCGCAATTAACTGGACAGGGCTGACTAGCCTTGGTAATGCCAATATTGGCGCTCCTATCGGTTTACCTATTGGCAATCAGGATCACTCTGTTAATGCCGCTAATCGTTTTGCCAAACTCTGGCAAGACCATATTAACCGGGGTAATGCGCTTAATTTGCCTGATCTTTATGTCATTTTAATGGGGTGGGGCGGCCAGGGCATGTATCTGGATAATCCGCCGGATAACCGTTGGGCGCCTGAGCGAAATCCCTGTGATGTGGAATCGCTCTATCCGCGTGCTATCAGAACCTTGCGTATGGCGGTCGAATCACTGCGTAAACTAGGCAAAAATCCTCGTATTTTGGCTGTTCATTGGAACCAGTGGGAAGCAGAAACCGAAAGTTTATTAGCGGCACAGGCATCAGAGCGGAATTTTACCCGCATCATTACTGGTATCAGTGATGCTTTGGGTTCTCGCTGTATACCGTGGAGATTGTATTATCCACTTTCGGTTGTATTTGAACCCATTAACACTCGTTATGTACTTGAAGCAATTAACAATGTTATCGCTGATGCTCCCCAATACCGAACGCTAATTGATGCACGGAATTCTCCTGACTATACCGGAAAGGCGCCGGAGTTTGGTGTTTTTCTGCCTGATAGTGTTCATTATGATGACAAAACCCAGACATGGTTTGCCCAACAGGAGTGGGAATTGATTTTATCTGGTTATAAAGGGGTTCAATTACCGCAGGATTAATTATCTGAGGGAGACTAAGATGGCGGCCGAGGCCGTCGTCATCTATTATCAGGTAGAAAATAATACATTCTTGGATGTTCATATTGTGCCTTTTCGACATACATATTAATGAACGTCTATTTTTTATGCCATAATGGCACCATGTTTATATGGATTAAAAATGCAGATGAAATCATGGCTACTAATACAGAACGCAAAGAGACTCGTTTAGTTGCAAGAATTTCCACAGAGATTCAAGAGATCATACAAATAGCGACTGAACGAACTGAAACCTTACATCTTTCGATGAAGGGGGCTGATGCTTTGTTGGCAGCTTTGGAAAATCCGCCAAAAGCAAACTCTAAGCTACTTAAAGCCGCGAAGCACTATAAGGATAGGGTGAATGTCCGTAATCATTGAAGAAATCATCTAGCAACTTTCTTAGATCCTACAATATTCAAAGCAAATCAAAATTGCCGCCTATAATACAGACGGCAATCTTTGGAGAGTTATTGAAATATTATTCCCAGTTGACAGTAACTGTTCCGGTTTGGCCAGATACAGGTACTGTTCCACCACTTGCAACTCTCAGAGCATAAAAGAATTGCTGTGCCGGGTCTCTATTATTGAATGCGGTAGTCGTCATTCTTTGAATGCGTGATACATCTAGGCAACTGTTGGTATCTCCGTGGCAAAGATAAACGGATAGTCCTTGAGTATTAGCAGGCCATCCAGCAACGCTCCAAACCCAAGATACTTGAGTAATACTACCCGTCGTTGGTGTAGATCCAACAATAGGAAGATAGGCAATTTCCGTGAAGTTTCTGGAGTATACCGTTGGTAGAGTAATCGAAGATGTATAGCTCCAGCTTGTCGTGAATCCTGTTTGTGGAAACATTGTTAACAATAATGCACTGCTGATGCCACAGAGGGTTGTGAGCACTTTCTTTTTCAATTTCATAATTGCTCCCGATAACTTAATGTTTTCTGTTGCGAGGGCCGGGATGTCTCCTGCGATCTCACACTTTTCGCCACCTAAATCATAAGTGAGGATAGATAAAATACATTAGATGACTTTATTAATTGAGGTATTTTTTCCTCGAGTTGTCAATGAAAAATGGGAATTTAAATTAAATTTATCTAATGAATTAATGAAATGAAGCCAGAGTTGGAAGACTATTTAGCAGACTATATTGATATTCAAAGCAAATCAAAATTGCCGCCTATAATACAGACGGCAATCTTTGGAGAGTTATTGAAAAGTTATTGCCAACTGACAGTAATTTCTCCGGTTTGACCTGCTATTGGCATAACGTTACCGTTTCCAACACTTAAGGCGAAAAGGAACTGCTGGGCTGGGCTTCTATTATTAAATGCGGCTGTCGACATTCTTCGCGTGCGTGATATATCTACGCAACTGCTGGTATCTCCCTGACAAAGATAAACCGATAAATTCTTAGGCCATCCAACAACGTTCCAAGTCCAAGATACATTGGAAATCTTTCCTGTTGCAGGGGGAGAACCGACAATAGGAACGTTAGCAGTTTCTAAGAAATTTTTGGAATACAGTGTGGGCAGAACAACTGAAGAGTGATAGCTGCCACTTGCCGCAGCTGTCTGTGAGAGCATAGTTAATAATAAAGCGCTACCAATCCCAAAGATTTTTTTCAATTTCATGGTTGTTATCCTGATAATTTAATTTCTTCATATTGATGAGATCTTGGATATGTCTTTCGATCTCGCTCCCTTTTGCTTCCTCAATTTCATAACAACACCCACCATGTACTAAAGGTGGTAGCATCAATTTGGGTGCATTAACCCTATTACGTCAATGGGTAATGTTGATTTTTGTTAAATAACTCTAATTAATTTTTGGCATCTGATGTTTTTGTCTTTTATTCAGACGGCAATCTTTTACAACAGGATCTCCCCATGATATAAAACCTGCTAAGCAACCCAGTGGAGTCAGTAATACGTTTAATGGATGCCAAAAACGATGAATAAATCAGACATGACAATCACGACTTCCCTATGTCAGGAAGCATTGATTCACATGGAAAATATTTGTCGATCTTATCGTATGGGGGAAAAATATTACCCAGTGCTTGATAAAATATCATTCACTATCATGCGTGGACAAAGTTGTGCGATTGTCGGCGCTTCCGGCTCGGGTAAAAGTACTCTACTCAATATTCTTGGTTTACTGGATCAACCCACTTCTGGCTATTTTCAGTTTAGGGACGTTAATATAACAAATGTTACTCCTAATGAACGGGCGAAAATAAGAAATCAGGAAATTGGTTTCGTGTTTCAGAGTTTCAATTTACTTCCCAGAATGCAGGCGTTAGATAATGTCGCGCTACCATTATTATATCGCGGATATTCTCGTTCTCTAGCTCGGCAGGAGGCGAAATACCAGCTTGAGTTGGTTGGTCTGGCTGGCCGTATTTACCATCGTCCGGCTGATCTCTCCGGGGGACAGCGGCAACGTGTCGCCATTGCCAGAGCCTTGGTTGGTAAGCCTTCTCTGATTTTGGCGGATGAACCGACAGGCAATCTCGATAGTGCGACGGCGCGAGATATCATGGCGCTTCTTCTGTCATTGAACCGTGAGCAAGGCGTTACGCTTGTCATGGTTACGCATGATGAAACCATAGCCAAAAACATGCGGCGCTGTCTCTATGTTAACAACGGGCGGCTTTCCGAAACCGATCTGTGGCTGGGTAGCCCCGATGCTTAATGTGAATTCTGGCCGCTACGGTTTTTCCTTCACGCAAGCCCTGCGAGAATCACTGGGTAGTCTGCGCCTGCTAGGAAAACGCTCCTTGCTTGCTTTGCTTGGTATTGCAGTCGGATGTGCTTCGGTTATTGCACTTTTAAACATCGGTCATAACGCTGTTAATGAAGCTATCAGCACTTTTAAAAGTATGGGAAGCAATATTTTAGTTGCTCATTTTGCTTTTATTCCCGGTGTCGATGTCAAACCCGCGCCCTCTACGCTGGATACTCAGGCGCTGACTCGTACAATACCGACTATTACACATGCTGCGCCCATCACGTTATATTCGACTCGTGTACGCTTTCACGGGCAAGGAATCGATACGAATATTACCGGTACCTCCTCTGATCTGGCTGCGGTGCTGGATTTACAGATCGAGCAGGGACGTTTTCTATCGGATTATGATCGCCAAACCACCTATGCCGTGCTTGGCGCGGATATTGCCAAACAATTAAAAGTAGCCAATCAACCTATTCGAGTAGGCAGTCAATTACAAATCGGGGAATATCTGTTTGAAGTGATAGGAATTCTCGCGGCTCAGGGGCCGAACCCTTTACTCCCCGGCTCTATTGATCATTCCATCATACTGCCCATTGAAGCAATGCGACGGTTGCGGTCTGCGCCAGAAATTGGCAGCGTCGTTGCCAGAGCGCGTGACACAACAACGCTAAGCAGTGACGCGGTATCGCTACGTGATTACCTGGTCTCATTATCAAAAGGTCGTCGTGTCGAAGTTGAGATTCCGAAACAATTGCTTGATGGATTGACGCGTCAGGCAAGGACATTCTCCTATTTGCTCGCGGGCTTAGGGGGAATTTCGTTGCTGGTGGGAGGAGTGGGCGTGATGAATGTCATGCTGATGAATGTTTCGGAACGCAGGCGTGAAATTGGTGTTCGTATGGCTTTGGGCGCTCGGCCTGTTGATATTGGTATGCTGTTTATGTTGGAGGCTGCCATTCTGTCCATTGCCGGTGCAATGATTGGTTCATTGTTGGGGGTTGCGGCAGGGTACCTATTTGTAAAATTTTCGGGCTGGGTATTTACGTTATCTCTATTCTCTTTGCCTCTGGGTATCGCCAGTTCATTAGTGATCGGTCTGTTTTTCGGTATCAATCCGGCATTATCGGCGGCCAGATTACAACCTGTAGAGGCGCTTCGTGATGATTAGCCAAGTTTTTCAACGTGCTATTGGCATCATCATTGCCTTGATAATAGCTGCATCTGTCAAACAGGCTTTAGCGGAGCCGTTGAATCCATCACAGGCAACCATGCCTGCAACAAAGACAATTTCGCTTAATCAGCAAACTATTGGTCTGACGCTCAGTGATGCAATCTATTTAGGGTTACGAAACAATCGTTCGATTCGCAGTGCTTATCTGGATCGGATTGCGCAGAAATTCGATTTACGCGTTGCTGAGGATCGTTTTACGCCCAAGTTACTGATTAATAGCCGTTATATCGCTGCCCGTAATCAGAGCGATCGTTATCGCCAAAGTGAGATTACCCCCACCTCTACGCTGCTTGGAGAATATGGCACTCGATTTAGTTTGTCTTGGACGAATCGAACGACATGGGCAGACAATGCGGGTCGTAGCCGTAATGATGGTGTTTCATTTTCAGTTATTCAGCCCCTGCTGCGTGGTGCCGGCAAAGATGTGGCGACAGCGCCTGTGCGCCTTGCTCAATTGATGGAGCAGACAAATCGTTTGAACCTAAAAGCGACGGTATCCCAGACTATCACGCAAATTATTATGGCTTACCGTGAATTGTTGCGTGCTCAAGAACAATTACAAATTGCCCGTGATGCTCTTGAACGTTCGCGTCAATTGCTGGAAGTTAACAAAGCCATGATCTCCGCAGGCAGAATGGCGGCTTTTGAGATTGTCCAGACCGAGGCCGATGTTGCAATGCAGGAACTGTCTGCGGAGGAAGCAGCTAATCAATTGGATACCAGTCGTTTGGAACTACTGCGTCTGCTTGCCTTAGACTTACAAACTCAGGTCAAGGCGACTGATAGATTGGAAGCTAAACGCGTAGATATTAACCTGCTACAGGCGCAGAATTTAGCACAAGAGCAACAACCATCGTATCTTACTCAATTGATTACTGCGGAACAGGCTGCAATTAACCTGACAGTTGCCCGTAACGAACGTTTATGGGATGTCTCTTTGGTTGGTGGAGCCAGCCAGATACGAGATCGAACAGGGTCAAATAGTTCCCGTAATTGGGAAAATTACGCCGGTGTTCAGGTAGAGATACCCATTGGTGATTTGAGTCGGCGTCAGGCGGAAGTGCGGGCGCGGGTTGATGTTCAGAATCAGGACATTCGTCTTGCAGAGGCAAAACAATCACTGGAACGTAATGTGGGTAATGCGGTGCGCGATATTGGTACGCGTTGGCGTCAATATGAGATCGCGCAGCGTGCCAGGGATCTATCCTTGCGCAAGTTAGAAATTGAACGTGAAAAATTGACGGTGGGCCGCTCCAGTAACTTTCAAGTATTGAGCTTTGAAACCGATTTGCGTAATGCCGAGAATGTTCGTCTTAATGCGTTGATCACCTACTTAAATGCACAAGCGGAGTTGGACGAAACATTGGGCACCACGTTAGGGAGTTGGGATATTGCACTTAACGACTAAGATCAAGGGACTTGCCCGTTCCAAATATAAGACGCGTTGGCTGATGACACTTGCCATTGCATTAGTCATTGGAGCTGCCATTGCTTATGTTTTCCTCTCTTCCTCAACTGATACATCATCACCGCAACGGTGGGTACATGTTGAACCTCAATTACTGGAAAATCGTCTTGGGTTAGTTGGTCGCATTCAGGCGGCAACCAGTTTGACGATCGCCGCGCCATTTGATGGCGTTATTGCCGAAGTGATGGTAACGGAAGGCCAGCGCGTTAAGCGCGAGCAACCGCTGTTGAGCCTTGACACGACACAGTTGGACATTCAGTTGCGGCAGGCGCTCACGGAACTATTGAAAGCCCAGAAGACTGTACAAGATTTAGTGGGGTGGGAGAACAGTCCCGATGTCGCCAGGGTACGTAGAACTTTAACCAATGCCCAGTTAAGTTTGAGTGATACCGAACGCAAGCTAATCGATACCCGGGCTTTGTTTGAGCGTGGCATTGTTCCCCGTATGGAGGTTGATACGCTGGAACAACAGGTCAGAGTCCAACAGCTTGATCTTGCCGCCGCTAAGGCGGAGTTGAGCACTGCTCTCGATAAGGGTACAGGGGAGAATCGCCAAATTGCTGATATGGAATTAGCCAATGCCCAATCGCGTTATCAGGCGCTTCAGGCCCAGCAAGCCCAACGTGAATTGGTTTCTCCTTTTGACGGCATTGTTATTCGCCCCCAGGTACCGGAATCAGATAAGGGGCTATTTATTCAAAAGGGAACACGAGTCACTCAGGGAACACCTCTGCTAGGGATAATCAATTTGGAACAAATTCAAGCGGTAGCCCGTATTGAAGAGGCTGACCTTCATCAAGTATATGAAGGAATGCCGGTTGAGATCACCGGCGATGGTTTTGCCGGGCTATCTCTAAGGGGGCAAATTAAGACAATTGGTGTACAGGGGAATTCAAAGGAAATGCAGGGAGCGGGTGTAACCTATGACTTATTAGTGGCGATTGATCCTCTGACTTCTGAACAGCGGCGGCGTATCCGGCTGAATATGAGTGCGAAACTGGCTATTGTCACCTATCGCAATGAACGTGGATTAGCCGTGCCAGCGGAGGCATTACATACCGGCTCTGATGGACGAACTTTCGTTAACTATCGCAGTGAATTAAACGCACAAACTCAGCAGATTATAGTGACGCCGGGGCATGCTGTTCCTCAAGGTGTAGAGGTGAGCGGATTGGAAGCAGGCTATGTTGAAGTCCCTGGGCAGTAATGACTGATTCGAATTAAGTGCAGACATAACCGATTATATCCCGTTTGCCGCTGACGATTGTCTGCGGTGCTGGATATATTTTGCTGTTTTTCGGTAGACAAAATGTGCTCTCGATAATACTTTCTCGATTTTTTGATATAGATCAAATTTCATATTTGCGCTGATGAGAATGTATTACTTTAATTAGATATTAATTGGCATAGACTTCTGCTAACAGTAAATATGAATATATAGCCGTTCAAAATATTAATTAAATAATGAAACTTTGAGGTAGACATTATGAGTATTATTCGTCATTCGCTATCGGTTATTTCATTCGTCGCTCTGATTCATCTATCTGGACATGCATACGCATTTGGTTTGCCTGAAAATAATATTCCAACTTCTCATGATCCAGCTTGCTGGGCCGTTTCCAATCAAATTCAATTTGATCGATTAATGAAAGAGATGGAATCAGTTGATGGCGATTCTGAGAGAGAAAAGAGAGAAATTGTGCGGCAGATAGGGAAATATGCTACTCCGAAAAAAATCCATATAGATGTTAAGGTAATTCAGGAAAAACCGGGGGATAAGATTAAACTCGATGCCAGCGGCTCTACGGTACCCAGTGGAAATATCGGATATAATTGGAATAAAAAAGGGCCCGACCAAGCTGTCATTGAAGTCGCTCCAGGTAGTTCAAGGACTTATTATCAACAGAGTGTTCAAATTATTGATAAAACCTGTGGGATTTATAATGCAACGATGATTAATGTACATTCAAAATAGTGATTGCTACTAATTATTAAATATCGTTATTTTCTCATCAATACGTTAATTAATTCTTGACGAATATTATATTTGTTTAATTAAATAATATCTGTGTTTGAATTGAGGATTTTCATTCAAATCATGAGGTTTTATTTATGTAAATATCCGTCTTTTATCAGGTTTTATTATTCTCTATCAGACAAAAAGCATTGTGCGAAATACACGGAATTATCTTTCCAGTAAGAGTATATCCGGGAATTTATCCATATACTCCAGGTATATATACTATCATTAATATTAAGGATTTATAATCATGTCCACAAGAACACATAGCGGTAAGGTAAATTTTCATAGTTATATTGAAAGCGGGGTTGATACTCGCACGGGGACTTTTTCTTCAAATATATGTCTCTCAAGCCTCATAGAAACTCAATTTGATATTCGACTTCTCTATTCACCATTAAATCAGAAAAATGTTGGGCTAGGAAAGGGATGGCGAATCCCAGTGACAGTCTATAATGAAGACAAAAAACTGCTTTCTCTGGCTGATGGTAGATTATTTCATGTGACTGAGAAAAAAGGTGCTCTCATATTAGAAGGGGGTATTGGTGATGTGTTCTTTGAGAAAATAGATAAATTCTATAAAGTCACTTATCGTAACACTGGGATGATTGAATTACTTAAAATAAATGATTTTAGTGATAACAAACCCTGCGTATTTCGTAGTTCGTCTTTGGGGGAAATATTAGAATTTAATTGGCATAAAGAAGGTAAAGAAGTTAAATTAACCGATATAAACAGATATACCGATGCGCAAGAGATAAAGAAATCATTGGTCACTATTTCCTATTCAAATGAGAAAGTGTCCCTGCTAGTTTTCCCTGATAGTAATGAAAAAAAGGAATTTAATCTAACTATAAATAATAATCTCCTGACTGGAATAGAAAATGCTTCATTCAGCACACCATTAAAATGGAAATTATCCTACACTGAATTGTCAAATAAGAATTCGGAAAAAACAGCTTATCTTACAGAAATTGTTTCTCCGCTAAATAAGATAGAAACCGTTTCGTATGAAGACGATGGTCATAATAGTTTTAAAGTCTGTTTTCATAAGATTGCAGATGGAACGGGAAAAAGTGAAGCTATTTGTACATATTATAGTTATGAAGTTAGTTATAATTCATATTATGATGATAATAACGATAATATGTTCTCTTATGGTTACTCAATTGGTTCTCCATTTGGTTCCCCTATGTATATCACCACAGTTCAAAAGCAAAAACATAACTATTCACGTTTATATAATAAAACAATTTATATTTACAATGCTCTTTATCTTGAAGAGTTTAATTGTGATATTATTGGTTCCTATGATGAGAATATGAAACATGATAGAGATTCGATACAATATTATGATCCTATGTTGAGACGTGGAAGTAATATAGAAACTTATCTTAATGATCCAGGTATTATTAAGGCCAACATCAGTAAATATCGGGCAATTAAAGATAAGCCTTTTCCAGAGCAACCAGAATTTTTCTCTTTAAAGAAAGAAGAAAAAACAGTCTATTTTGAGTATAAAGATAATAGTAACTCATTGAAAAATAAAGGTAATAGTGACATAAATAGGAAGGTAAAACTAGGAACAGTAGAAATAATAGAAACTAGCGTAACATTAAAATCGATAGAAGATAATACCATTGATTCTGTCTCAATATTAACAACCCGATTTGAATATGATAATGAGGGGCGCATTATAAAGAAAGAGCACCCCGATGGTAGTATTGATAATTATAGTTATTTTAAAGGAAAGACACTGCTTTTGGAGACGGAAAAGCATATCCCCTCCTCTAATAAAGGTAATGAGAAAACGTATATAAAGAAATATATTTATGATAGTTTTCCGGTGAAAGAGAAGAAAGGCTTTCCTGTTAATCTTGGTAATTGTGATTTAATGGCGTGTATGTTGATGCAACATACAGATGATAAATCTGGTGTAGCCACATACGAAATTAATCGGGCATTTTATATAAATAATCCTTCTCATTTTAATCATGGAAAATTGGAAAAATCAATTGATTATCTGATTAATGATAAGCTGTTATTGGGCAATGTTAAATCTTCCTCTGAAATTGATAATTTAGTCAATAAAGATGCAAAAATTAACGCTGTATCATATAAATATTCATTTTATGAGGGTAATCTTAAAGCAGTGATGACGTTTACCGGGCATGATGGAAAAAACTCTATGACTGAAAAAGTGATTTCTATTCAGACGGGTTTAACGTTAAGTGAAAAAGATAAATATGAAAATATATCTGAATATGAATGGGATGCGTTATCAAGACTGAAAAAGATCAAAAATAACCCTAAAAAGGAATTTAGTACAACAGAAAGCTACGATCATGGGATTATTATAAATGATGATTATACTACGGTTTTTAAAGAGAAAGTCGATAATGCCAGATTTGCAGGATATATCATGCATACTAATGCACAAGGTGTGAAAGTTCTGACTGGTCATGATGTATTTAATCGAGAGGTACAGATATGGAAATCTTCCCCTGAGAAAGGTCAGAATAAGTGGCTGTTGGTGTGTGATAAACAATATGATGAAAATTTCCTTGTTACGGTTGAAAAGAGATTTGATTTATTACCAGACGTAAAATCAGGGGATATTATTGTCACTGAGGATATTTACAGAACCTATTATATTTCACCATTCTGTTATTTCAATTTACATAGACGTCATGATCAACAGTTCGATATAACGTATACTTTCATCAATGAGGTCAAGAAAACACGGAAAACTATTTATATTGACTCAATTAATATTGATGATGAACATGAAGTGACCGAAGATTATATTCTATCGTTGTTGAAAAAATATCAGAAATCATCATTTGTCTGTTATGATTCTACTAGTTTTTATTCTCTTAATTATAATTACCCAACACAAGATAATAACAAGGATGATGAATCAAAACTTTGTATACCGGCTATTATGTTGAAATCGGGGAAAGATATTGCGTGGTTTACCGAAGAAACTTTCGATAGTCATGGCAATGTGATTAAGAATAACCGATATACATTGGATTCTGAGGTTAAGGATGATGAATCTAAGGATGAAGATGAAATTATCAGGAAATTAATTCTATCACCAATATTATATTCTGCTACAGAGCATCAATATGGTGCCAATAATAAGCTTATTTCGTTGACTGATGAAATAGGAAACAAAACGGATTTTATTTATGATATCTACCATCGTGTAATAGGGATTATACAACCGAATGGTGTGAAAATTAATAAACAATATGCTCCCCATACAGATAAGGAACTTGTCACACAAATTAGTATCACCAATGCGAATAAAACATTTATTCCTGGCAGTCAAAAATTTGACTCTCTGGAGCGATTGATTGAGGTAAATAATGGTGGTCGTATTCAGAAATATACTTATAAAGATTCATCTCCAGTTCCAGATACAATGATCAAACCGGACGGAACGGTATTGCAATATCAAAATATCCATGAACTTGGTGATGTGATTAAATCAATTAAAGGTGGTAATATTGACCACCAATTTGATTATGACAAAACAACCGGTCAGCTTAAACGTTACAAAGATCAAAGTGGTTATATTAGCCAATTAACTTATGATGGTCTGGGTAATATTACTGGGGAAAACATTACTCCTATTGCAGAAGGTGTTGAGCAATCCTTGTCTCAAATATTTTCAGTAGGTGGTAAATGTATTGAATATAATGATATTACCGGTAAGAAACAGGAACATCTTTATAATTTACAAGGGAAACTTATTAAAGTCGTTGATGATGATATCGAGACTGAGATGGAATATGCAGCCTTTGATCGATTGATGCGCCAAAGTGTATTAAATAAACGTGATCAGACTAAATTAGTGATGGAATTTGGTTATGATATATTTGGTCGTGAAATTTCCCGCACGATAACCCCATCAGGGCAGGCTGATAAGATGCTGACTATGACACAACGTTGGCATAAAAACGACCAGTTGGCATCACGTATGATATGTAATGGCACAATCGTACTGCGCGATGAAACCTTCAAATATAATTCACTCAATATGTTGGTGGAATATATTTGTACCGGCGATGAATTACCCCTTGATGGCTATGGGAAACCTATTTCCAAGTTGACATTGAGTTATGATGCGTTAGGCAATATTACCCAATGCATAACCCAATTTAATAGTGAACAGGATGAGGCTCGTTTTATCTATTCAAGTCCTCACGATCCCTGCCAATTGACGGAAGTTAGGCACACTCACAAAGATTATCCTGTGTTGATAACATTGGAGTACGATGCAAATGGTTGTATGACGAAGAACGAACAAGGTCAAATTCTGACTTATGATGCGCTTAATCGGTTAAAAACATTAAAAGCCGGGGAAGACATTTATCTCTATCACTATGATCCCCAAGGTAAACTGGTATCCCGCAGTAAGCTTGAAACCCGTAGAGAATGGTATTATCAACAAAATGCCAATTATCCGTTGTTGAGTAATGAGTTGGCGGGGGAACTCAAAACCCGGGTGTCGCGTGTTTCAGAACAAATTACCGGCATTATTACCTCTGGCCTGAAAGATGATAAGCAGCGAGACAATATATTGCTCATTGGTGCAGATGAAATGAACTCACCAATATTAACGCTGAATAAGGAAGGGAAAAGTAGTTTACTCAGCTATAGCCCGTTTGGTTCTTCTGCCGTACCGCTGATTGTCGGGTTTACCGGGCAGATGGTTGATGATGTTAGCGGTGTCTATCATTTGGGTGAACGGCAATACAGCCCTTGTCTGTTCCGTTTTACAACACCTGACAGTTGGAGTCCCTTTGGTGACGGTGGGCCAAATAGTTATGCCTATATCGACCCAATTAACTGCCGTGATCCGCAAGGTCATATCTCTTGGGGAGGGATATTTGGGATTATTTTTGGTGTCATTACCGTTGTCGTTGGTGTTGTGACACTCGGTGCAGGATTGGCCGCAATGGCTGCCGCGGGTATGACTTTGGCTGTAGGGTTATCGGTCATCGGCGGTGTAGCAACCGTTGCTTCTGGCGGATTTGCCATTGCTGCCGGTGCAATTATGGATACTAACCCTGAACTTGCAGAAACATTCAGTTGGGTTGCGTTTGGCCTTGGTGTAGTGGGCATGTGTGCGACTATGGGAGCAGGATTTGCGCAAGGGGCGGGAGCGACGATGATGAGGTCAGTCAGTTCGAATGCGCCCAGAATTGGCAGAATGGGGGGAAGGTATGTTGTACAAGAGAGAGTGTTAGGTAGTGTTTCTAGGGAATTATTAGGTCCTGTGACAAGCCGCTCAGGTGTGGCAATGGAAAGCCATTTTATGCTGACAGGTACGCGAATGGGAGGAGGAACTGCTGCTTCGATGATAGGGAGTGGACCAAGTGTAGGGAGTGCTCTGTTTCTGGATATGCTCGGCAGTATTGCTGCTTCCGCTCCAGCCAGAATGATAGGACTTACTATAGGCATGGAGGCATTACTGGGATTGGGGCTGGCGGGATTCTGGCACTCAAAAAAGAGTAAATAGACCTAACTTATAGAAGGTAATAATTAAAACAAGCGTGCTGCTTAAAGGCAGTGCGCTTTGGCCTTGCTATTAGACTAGGCAAAACCGCAGGCTATATTGGTGGATTGTGAATGTTTTCCGTTATCAAATTACGGTTTTCTTAACTAATTACGGTTTTTTTAACTATCAAGCCGTTATTAATTTCTTAAGGTCAGAGTATTTGTCAATTTTATGACGGAGAACCTCTTACTCTTTTAAATAAGTTCTGCAAAGTGGTCTATATTAATAGGGACATAAAGTGGAAATTTGCTTTATGGGGTTGAACATATATTGTACGAAAAAATAAATTATAGAAAAGAAAGTTGTATTGAAACGCAGTAAGCCATTCCAAACAACATATAAGGAGAGTATCTAACATGTTAGTACGTAAATCGTTGTTGGCCCTGTTTGCAACTGCTTCCTTAACTGCCGCAGGTATCGCTTATGCAGGCCCGCCGGTAACAGTTACATTTAAGCATCTTGGTGCGTCTGGTAGCGGAGATGCTGTTTATACCATCATTACTAATAATGAATCCGGTACCTATGTCAATGCGACACCCAAACCTACTCCAAACGTAGCGCCAGGAGGAGTCGATATTTATCAGGTTCAAAGCCCGCTTTCACCGGACGTAAACTATGCGATGGTGCGATATAAGATAGGGGTTAAAACCTGCGAATTTATGACTACCTTTGTGAACGGATATGTTAATGGCGTTAAAATTCCAAAATGGAATAAAGGAGCAACACCGAGTGGAGGCGCAGTTTGTAATGCAACCATCACTTCTACTAATATTGCGACCTACGCATGGTCAGTTGAATTCACGATGAAGTAGCAGAGGCGAGCCAGATACTTTATGAGATATGTCTGGCTCATCATGTTTTTCACTTGGTTTATTGAGAGTGAGATCATATTTTTTCAGTTAATTAATCTTTCCGTTGCATAATTGATGATAACAAGATCCTTAAGAAGAGCTTGTTACTATTATCAAAAGCCTGTGAATTTATTGAAAAATGTGTCAAAGAACATAGTGGTATGACATTATTATTCCTATGTGATACATATGTGATAGGAATCATAAAAATCATAAAAACAACTTTAGGGTATTGTGTAGTTCCCTTTGTTGGTGTTTATTTATTTTAGGGAAAAATTTTCTAAAAATGGACTGCGATTTTATTAGTTTTTATTTTAATAAGTTAAACACTAAGGGTCTGGTTTATATATGGAAAAGCGAGCGAAAGGTATAGAGCTACAACAAGCTATTCAAAAAAAAGCTCAATTGTATAAATACACGCTTGATAAATATCAAATATCTGTCGTTGAGAATATGGTATGTTTAATTAATACGATGCTTCATCGCTCTTGGTTTAAACGTCCCTGTGTAAAGGGAATTTATATTTGGGGCCCGGTAGGAAGAGGCAAGAGTTTCATACTAGATGCTTTTTTCGAGACGGCGCCTATAAAAAATAAACGTAGAGTCCATTTCCACCATTTCTTTCGTGAACTTCATCAATTAATGAACCTTCAAGCAGGAAAGAAGGATTCAATGGAAGCAACTTTACATACTCAGCTACAAAACTGCCAATTATTGTGTTTCGATGAATTTCATCTGCATGATATTGGAGACGCAATGCTTATTAGCCGGCTTTTAAATTTTATCTTTCAGCGTGGTATAGTCTTGATAACGACTTCAAATTATCCCCCTAATGATTTACTGGCAAACCCCCTTTATCATGAGCGGTTTTTACCTGCTATTCAGCTAATTGAAAAAAATATGAAGATAGTTTCGATGGAGGGAGAAATTGATTATCGATGTCTGGCTGGCAATGATGTCGATCCTTTTTGCCAAGGTGCTTATGTTTGGCCTGGGAATGAAGAACAACGTATTAAGCTATCTTTGCCAGAACGCCTTATGTCTACTATAGATCTAAAAGTTGGCTACCGTATGTTGTCTGTATTATCTGCTGCCAATGGCACAATTCATTTGACTTTCCAAGATCTGTGCATCAGTCCGACAGCGGTAATGGACTACCTTGCTTTAAGTGAACGCTATCAGTGCTGGATTATTGAGGATGTTCCTGAATTAGGTCAGGTCTCCAGCGCTGCTCAACAACGTTTTATTAATGTGGTCGATGTGCTTTATGACCAACGCTGTCAGCTCTTTTTGATCGGTTGTCGCCCACTGGATGATAAAATGTTTGATGGTGTTGAATTGGCAGATATTTCGCGTACACGCAGCCGCCTTAGTCAATTGAAACAATATGGTTTGGGCTGTTCTATAGCGTGAATATGATCTCATTAACCACTTATAAAATAGGCTAAGAAAAAAATGTTGGATGCTTTAACTTACTCAAATTATGCCGTAATAGTCGGTGCTCTGTTGATTGCTTACATTATATTTGGAATTGCTGGTTTTGGTACGGCCTTAATTGCCAGCCCGGTACTAGCGTTATATATTCCGGTGGCTAAAATTGTTCCCTTGCTGGCACTACTAGATATGTTTGCCGCGATCGTTAATGTTAGTCGTGACGGACGTAAAGCCGATTGGAAAGAATTAAAACGCCTTGTTCCATTAATGATTTTCGGTAGCCTTATTGGTGCGGCGATATTACTTAAAACTAAACCTGAAATACTCTTGCTTGCCTTAGGTGTATTTGTTGTTCTCTATTCTGTCTACTCTTTGAGTGGCTTAAAACCAAATCGGAATTTTTCATCGACTGCTTCGTTCCCTTTCGGATTAATTGGCGGCGTATTCAGTGCATTATTTGGTAGCGGTGGTTTTCTATATGCGATTTATCTAAGCGGGCGGATTGAAAATAAAGAGGCTATGCGTATCACTCAAACAACGCTTATTGGTCTCAGTACATTAACGCGAGTAGTAATTTTTGGTTTAGCTGGCGTATATTTCGATACTGATTTGATTTTGTTGGTGTTGGTACTTGCTCCTGGCATGTTAGTTGGTATTACATTTGGTCGGTATATTACGTTGAGAATGTCGCGTGAGCAATTCTTAAAACTGGTTAATATTGTAGTATTAGTTTCTGGTGTGATGTTAATAGTTAAATATTTTTATTAATACTCAAGATAGAGAGTTATAAGGAGTAATAGTATGGCAAGTGTTGATAAGAATGAAATGATGACCGGTGAAGAATATCTTAGTAGCTTAGATGATGGACGTGATGTATTAATATATGGGCAAAAAGTGCGTAATGTTACGACACATAAGGCATTCCGCAATAGTGCTTATTCGATATCTAGACTCTATGACGCGTTACATAATTCAGATTCTCAGGAGATATTAACCGATATTGATCCTGACGGCTATCGAACGCATCGGTATTTCATGCCGTCCAAGTCCGCTAAGGATTTATTAAAAGCACGAGATGCCATAGCACATTGGGCAAAATTAACCTATGGATTTATGGGAAGAACACCAGATTATAAAGCAGGGTTTACGGCTACGTTGCGTTCAACTCCTGAAATATATGGTTCGTTTAGTGATAACGCTCTGTCTTGGTATCGTAAAAGTGCGCGGAAGGTACTATTTCTTAACCACGTATTAGTTAATCCCCCTGTTGGCAGGGCTAAGAATGTTTCAGATATGAGAGATATTTATTTGCATGTCGAAAAGGAAACTGATGCGGGAATCATTGTCAAAGGGGTAAAAATGGTTGCGACGAGTGCGGCAATTTCAAATGCTACCTTTGTTGCACAAAACAGTGCCACTCATTATGAGAAGGGCAGGGAAGAGGATTTTGCTCTATGTCTTATAGTGCCAATGAATTCTCCTAATCTAAAAATAGTATGTAGAAAATCTTATGAGTTGGCGGCATTAAGCCCGTTTGATAATCCTTTATCGAGTCGTTTTGACGAAAATGATTCGGTCTTGATTTTCAATGACGTTTTTGTTCCGTGGGAAAATGTATTGATTTATCGAGATATAGAGAGAGCACGAAATTTCTATTCAGTATCTGGTTTTCTCAATCGTTACCCTTTGCAGTCAGGTACAAGATTGGCCGTTAAAATGGATCTGATATGTGGGTTGTTTGCTAATGTTTTGAAATCCAATGGTTCAGATCAATTCAGAGGAGTCAGAAGCCATTTGGCTGATATTGTTGCTATACGCAACCTAATGTGGTCGTTAACAGAAAACCTTTGTCAAAATCCTGAAAAAAGAGATGACGGTTCTGTAATACCTAAATTGGATGCAGCTACAACGGTGAGATATTTCAGCACTCAAGTCATGTCACAGTTAAAACCTATATTCAACACGATCTTGGGAGGCTCGCCTATTATGCAAGTTTCAAGTTGGTTGGATATTGAAAATACGGAGATTAGGCCACTGATTGATTGCTATTATCAGGGTACTGACCAATCCGCTATTGAACGCCAGAAACTGATTAAACTTCTTTGGGATGCATTGGGCAGTGAGTTCGCCGGGCGTCATGAACTATATGAACATAATTATGCCGGTAATCATGAGCAAATTCGCCTTGATATGCTGAAACATTGTGAAGCTACTGGAATAATGGATCAATGTAATGATTTAGTGACTCAATGTTTATCTGACTATGATTTGAATGGTTGGGTAGATAACGGTTGGCGCTTTGATCCTAATAACATAGAAACATTATAGTCATATTATTTAAATCGTATTTCTATCAGCATTATTACACTATTTAAAGTTCTATTATAGCCTATGGATTTCAAGTTGCATCGCGACGGCAAGGGAGCGAATCCCCGGGAGCATAGATAACTATGTGACCGGGGTGAGTGAGTGCAGCCAACAAAGAGGCAGCTTGAAAGATAACGGGTATATATTAATGGTGGAGGTTACGATGTTGTATTCAGGAAAATGGAATAGAGAGGAGCTTGATTATTGTGCTTTAAATAATCAATGGCATGTTGTTGCAGATTCTAAGGAGGTCAAAAATAATCGACCAAAAGCGATTCGTTTATTAGGTGAAGAATTGGTGCTTTGGCGAGATAGTGAGAATAAAATACATGCATGGAAAGATTATTGTGGACATCGGGGCGCTAAACTATCATTAGGTTGTATTAAAAATGGGAATATTGAGTGTCCATATCATGGATGGCGATATGACGCTAAAGGGAATTGTACTTTTACACCCGCTCATCCGAATAATATCCCACCTTCGTCAAAAAGATTGATTTTCCGTCACTATGCAGAAGAAAAATATGGTTTTATATGGGTAAGCCTATTAGAACCATTGCGTCCTATTCCTTTCTTCCCTGAATGGGATAAACCCAATTTCAGGAAAGTGGTTGCAGGTCCTTATTATTATAAAGCTAATGCGTTAAGGTCATTGGAAAACTTTATAGATGCCTCGCATTTTCCTTTTGTTCATGCCAATCTTAACGGCTTGCCTGATGCTCCAGAGGAGATAAAGAAATATACTGTTAATCAAGATGATCGTGGGCTCCACTCTTCTGAAATTAGCGTATTTCAACCTTATGGCGACCATCGGGGAATACCGGTTACTGCACGTTATTGCTATTCAGTACTCAATCCTACTACGGCTTATTTTGAGAAAAAGACCGGGGATATTGAGCGTTTTTGTACTTTCTTCAATGCGACCCCAGTTGATGAAGATGAATGTATTATATGGCTGATTGTTGCAATTAATTTTGGTCATGATCTCACATTGGAGCAGATACTTTCCAGACAAGATACTGTATTTGAACAAGACAGAATTATTGTTGAATCCCAACGACCAGTAAGATTGCCGCTTGATCCACGGCAAGAAATGCACCTCAGTAGCGATCGAATGGGGTTGGAATACCGTCGATGGTTAAAAATATTGGGGCTTAAAGCATGTGAAGTCATTCTCTCAGAAACAAGAGAATCTGATTTTTAATTTCCTATTTAAAAAAGGTATTAGAATGAATAATGATTTTAGATTATATCGACTTGTCGATCGCGAATCTAATGCGCGTACTTATTCGCGAAATATAGACAGGATATTAAGTAAAGGGAAATTGTCTTATGTATATGACAGTGAAAATAAAGAATATATTGATTGTTTAGCTTGTGCCGGCGCTTTACCACTCGGGCATAATCATCCTTTTGTAAAGCAAAAAGTTATTGAGTTTTTGGAGTCTGGTCAATTACAGCAGGCTTTGGATATAGCAACCCCCGCGAAAATTAACTTTGTTGAACAGCTTTATCAAATATTGCCTCAAAGTTTTGCTCGTCAGGCAAAAATACAATTTTGTGGTCCAACGGGGACTGATGCGATAGAAGCAGCGTTAAAATTATTTAAAACAGCCACCGGGAGGCGTTCTATTATTGTATTTCAGGGGGCTTACCACGGTATGACTCATGGCGCACTTTCTTTGATGGGTAATTTGACACCAAAGAGATCTGTGACAGGGCTTTCTGCTGAAATTCAGTTTCTACCTTATCCATATACTTTTCGTAGCCCTTTTGGTGCAAATACCAGTGTCAGCGAAACGGAGCGCTTGAGTCTTGTAAGCCTGGAAAATCTCCTTAGTGATCCAGAAAGTGGTATAACCAAACCCGCAATGGTGTTGGTTGAAGTTATTCAGGGGGAAGGTGGCTGTATTCCGGCGAGTGCTAATTGGTTACATCAGATCCGGGAAATAACCGCGCGACATGATGTTCCTCTGGTTATTGATGAAGTACAGACAGGAATTGGGCGTACGGGTGATATGTTTGCTTATGAATTTGCTGATATCACGCCTGATGCGATTATTCTTTCTAAAGCGATAGGGGGAGGATATCCGCTTGCTGTGCTTCTCTATCGAGACATATATGATCAGTGGTTGCCGGGTGCACATGCCGGTACATTTCGGGGTAATCAGATTGCTTTAGTCAGTGGCGCTGCTACTTTAGATTTCATCCAGCGAGAAAATCTTCTCGATCAGATTAAATATACAGGTAATCTCCTGAAAAACAGATTACTTGAATTACAAGATGATTATCCTGCTATTGGTGATGTGCGTGGTCGGGGGCTTATGTTGGGTCTAGAATTGATTGATTTAAATTCCCCTCCTGATGCGCTTGGGCATCCTCTAGCTAATGGAAAATTAGCTCAAATGGTAAAAAAATGTTGTTTTGATGCAGGCTTAATTATCGAAAGTGGAGGGCGGCAAAGTGCTGTTTTGAGGATGTTGCCTCCTTTGATCATTACTCCTCAAGACGTAAATAATATTGTAGAGCGTTTAAGAACAGCATTTTCTATTGCTTGCTCAAACTATAATTATCAGCCATCGTGAAGCAAAATAATTTAAGGAGAGATTATGAAAAACTCTTCATCAATTTATGATATCTTGGGTATTGGATTTGGGCCTGCTAATATTGCTTTGTCTATCGCTTTAGAGGAATTAGCCCCGCATTTTTCAATCCGGTTTATTGAACGTCAACAAAGCGCATGTTGGCAGCCAGGAATGATGTTGCCAGGATCTGATATTCAAAATCATCCGTTGCGTGATTTGGTTACGCCAAGAAATCCCAAAAGTCATTATTCGTTTACCAATTTCCTTTATGAAACTGACCGATTATATCAGCACCTTAATTTACCATTGCATTATCCTTTGCGTTTAGAATATGCGCAATATATAAGTTGGGTGGCGAATTTTTTCAATGATCAGGTTGATTACGATTGTGAGGCGACAGAGATTTTTCCTGTTCTGGACGGCCAAAATGAATATATAGATCATTATTGTGTCAATACCGTTAAAGGAGATATCTATAGAGCGAGAAGTATTGTCCTTGCTCCCGGCCGTACTCCTTTCATACCTGAACCTTTTAATCAATTGAAAGATGCGCGTGTTGTTCATCCTAACCATTATTTGCCTTCATTAGATCAGGCCAGGAAATACAGTAATTCTTTAAGCGTTGCGGTTATTGGCGGCAGTCAAAGCGCAGTAGAAATTCTATTACATGCGAGTACCCAAAATGATATCAAAAGACTCGTTGGCGTCACCCGGAATTTTGGATTTCGGCAGAAAGATACGAGTCCTTTCTCTGATGAGGTTTATTTCCCTGAATTTGTCGATACATTCTATGAAGCTACGCCGGAGAATAAGGCTCGCCTTCGTCGAGAATTGGTACATACGAATTATTCGTCGGCAGATATTGATGTTTTGAATCAACTGTATATTAAACAGTATGAAAATAAACTGTCACATCAAAATTCAATGCAGATATTAACTTGCAATGAAATAGTTGATTGCCGGAGTATTTCAAATGGTATACTGCTAAAAAGTCGAAACTTTATTAATAGCAATGAATTTGAAGAGTGTTTTGATTTAGTTGTACTTGCTACTGGATTCCTTGATTTAGGCACTGGAGAACGCCAGGAGCTTTGTCCTAAATTATTATTACCTATTAAGAAATTACTGACCAATCAGGGAGATATATTGTCTATAGGAAGAGATTACAGGGTGCAATATTTGACGAAGGGAGATTTTACCCCTATTTATTTAAATGGATTGTGTGAATCGACTCATGGTATGGGTGATGCTGGTTCATTTAGCTTGCTTGCATTGCGTTCTAAAACAATTGTCGATTCGTTAAATCAATATCTATCCCGAACCAGATGAGTATAAGGAATGTGCCTAACATTTTGTGCTAGAAATGATTGAATTGTCTATTGAGAGTAAAATATATAGTATTAAGGGTGGAAATATTATTTAAATAGACGTTGAAATTAATGAAGAAAATTTAGAGGATAATTAATATTATGAAAATTTTCCCGTTCCATTATCATGAATTCATTTGCAAAAATGTAGAATTATTATGGCGATTTATTGATGCATATCCTCTGGCACTAATAACGCGTTACATGAATAATGGTTTTATTACCAGCCATATTCCTTTATTCCAAGGTGTTGATAAGATGTTATTCGGGCATACAGATCGTCGTAATCCTATGGTTAATGATCTCGTTTCATTTGAAGCTCATATTGTATTCATGGGACCATCCAGTTATATCCCTCCTGAAGCTTATAAGAATAGGCAGTTGCCTACGTGGAATTATACCGCAGTACATATGGATGCCAGTATTGATATTATTGTAGAATCTTCAATGAATTTAAATATTTTGCTAGAAACCAGTGAGCGTTTGGCGACTAGCAAAGGTTCTTTCCGACCAAATAAGGAAGATCCTCGTGTAGTTAAGAATTTACCTGGAATTCTGGGGCTGAAAGTTGTACCGAAATACATTGAAGGTCGTTTTAAATTATCTCAGGATAAACCATTCGTTGATTATGAGTCAGCTATGCAGTGGCTGTTAGATAATAATCCATCGGAGTTTGATTCATTAATTAAAAGTTTAATCAATGGTTAGAGTTATTTTTATGATAAAAGAATAAATAATATATTAATAACAATGAGGGTTATCATGCCTATAGTAAAGATAGACGATATATTTAAACGGTAGTGCCTTGCCAGAAGCGCAATCATTATAAGATAGGGTTTAAGACCTGTAAATTTATGACCACTTTTGTCAAGACATATGCTAATGGCGTTAAAATTCTAAAATAGAATAAAGGAGCAACGCCGAGTGGAGGTGCTATTTATAATTCAACCATCACTTCTACTAATATTTCGACTTACACATGGTCAGTTGAATTTACCATCAAGTGGTGAATAGTGAGTCGGATTATCCATTAGAGATATCTGGCTCATTTTATTTTTTGACATTTTTCCTGATGTGGTGGCTGTTATTCAACCGGCTATTGTGATTTTTAATAGCTGATCTGATTTCGATGCGAAATATCTCGCTCTATTGCTATAACTATGTGAATCTTAGATTATCTATTAGCTATATTTTCTATCTTGAATTTTATGTTGATCATATAATTACGGACCACTATTATTAGGAGGATTTTTTCTTTACTGTATGTTTAATGTAAATAACACAATATATGAACCATGTAGCACTAGGTTAAAAATAGAAAAACATACGGTAATCTAATTTGTTATTATAAATTAATGTTGAATGCTTATTTTTTTTAGTTTTAATTTTCTTTGGTATTTTATTGACGCACTATTGGTTCTGCACTATTTTTAAAGTTGAAAAGTGTGTTTATTTTTTATAAGTTTATGGATTATGGTGGTTGAATATGGATGTTCAGTAAATTAGTTAAGTTTTTTAGTTTAATATGATTTTCTATATTTATAACTTGGTGTGAATTCAACCTTATAAGGAATAATATATTATGATTGATCAAAACAATTCTAATAATATAGTTGCACCTAATGTAACGATTTCTGATGTAACTGTGTCTTCCATTCAAATTGCTCCAGAGATAGCCAGAAACAATGTTCATGTAGTAATTGTTGATGATAAAGGTGCTTCACGGGATTTTCTTTTGGATAATTCTGATGGTGGTTATCAAGGGAGTGGTGGTTTAATAGCTTTGATTCTTGCACATCTTAATTCAAAGAAAGTCACTATTAGAACTACCGGATATGAATATAATAAACATGGATATATCAACGGTGTATTAATTAAGGAGGATAAGGGATCTGGCGGCGGAACTGGTGGTGGAACTGGCGGCGGAACTGGTGGTGGAACTGGCGGCGGAACTGGCGGCGGAACTGGTGGCGGAACTGGCGGCGGAACTGGTGGTGGAACTGGTGGCGGAACTGGCGGTGGAACTGGTGGCGGAACTGGTGGTGGAACAGGCGGCGGAACTGGTGGATAATAAAGGACGGTAAAAATTAGGAATGATAGAAGTGAGAATTCCTGTGGAAAATATTATTCGCTATTATTTACGTTAAGGTATTAAAAGTCTATCCCATTAAATTATTTTATTTGCCATTTTAAAATTTGGCCGTATTCAAACTGTCAGCAAAATAATGCCCATTGGGATAAATAGTTAATTGGAATTAATTTCGAATAAAAACCCTGAGGTTTAATCTTTAGGGTTTTTACTCTTTAATAACTGAACATACATGGAGCTTGAGGAAAAAGACACTTATAAATACCTGATATATATTTTTTCAGTTTTCTTCTGCTGGGTTGTTAAGTGCTATTAAAAAGTCATTTTAATTAATACTATTTAATAAATAAGTAGCTTTCGTTAATATACATTGACTAAAAATAAGCAAGATGGTGTTTTTATGTTTTTTATCTGTTTGCTGGCAGTAAAAGATTGTATTTATGGTTGGATGAAGATATTTCATATTATGGTTATGATTTATATGAAAATATTTTTGTTTTTAAATTATACTAATTGGTTTATTCGCAGTGGATTAATAGAACTGAATGAATTTTATTGTCATTTAATAAAATTATTTTCTGAGATAATTTATGCTGGTATATATGGTAATTTTCCTGGAAGACTTATAGAAATTTTTTCTCCATTTCCAGAAAATAACGCGGGGTTAGCCAATAGTTATCTGAAAAGTCTTTATTTGGTTCTTTGAACAATTAGGACGTTAATGAATTCAGATAGCATAAAAATTAAATGGCCAATAAAATATTGACCATTAGGGAATACTATCAATAAGGTTATTATGGACCCGGTTATTGCTTATGATCTAAGAAGTACATTAATTCAGGTAGATTGCCATTTTCTCTGAATCTGGCAGGCGTGGTATTAAAGTGTTTTTTAAAGATCCGAGTGAATGTTGCCTGAGAGCTGAACCCATACTGTAAGGCGATATCAAGGATTGGTAAGTTTTCTTCACGTAGAGATCTTGCTGCTTCATGTAAACGCCGTTTGCGAACATATTCACCCAGGGTATAGCCTTTCACTTCTTTAAACACTCTTTGTAGATGCCACTTTGAATAACCGCTTTTGTCAGCAATGGTCGCTATTTTTATACCTTCGTTACGTTCGAGCTGAGTTTCGAGCCATCTGACAATATCATTTACTACATTTTCTGACATTTTCACCTCCCACTAATGGTGGGCTAGTTGCTAAAGCATTAGATTTCGTTAGTTATTTTCATAAGGATAATAACGATGGTTACTAATGTGTGTATTTTAAAATAAATCCGGGATATCTATAGGCAAAAAGTGCTATTTATAATTGATAATTATTATCATTTGTGCAAATTCCCTTTGTTTTAATAATAATTAGCATCAAATGATCTTCACTAATTTATTTAAAACAGTATCATCGTTCGTCATTTAATTTAATGGAGGTTGTAATGCAATCGGACTTGATTTTTTTAACGAAAAAGTTGGCATTTTTTGTTCTTTATGCTCTGATTTTAACTATAGTTATAGGCTTACTCTTTGTTGATGTTATCTATTTGCAGAATGCGGTAAAGGAGAACTCAGTAACTGAAATTTCTCAGGAAAGTATACTGTTTGTTATTTCTGCTGTATTTCTATTAGAAGCAAAGAAGAATTGTCAATTACGTCCCTCATTAGTCTTGATATCAGGTTTTTTTGCTTGTTTATTGATAAGAGAGCTGGATGCTATTTTCGATGAAATATTTCATGGCGCCTGGGCGTGGATTGCTATTCCGTTAGCGCTAATTTGTATTTTTTACGCTGCTTATAAAGGCAGGGATACGTTGGTTGGTCTTGTTCATTTTACCCGCCATCAAAGTTACGGCATGATGGTTGCGGGTATTTTGTGTGTACTCGTTTTTTCCCGTTTGTTTGGTATGGGAGAATTATGGAAAGGTTTGATGCTCGAAAATTTTGATCGAACCGCAAAAAACATGGTTGAGGAAGGGTGTGAACTTCTGGGTTATTGCTTGTGTTTGATTGCAACTTTTTGGTATCTGCCCGATGCAATAAAATTTCGTAAGTGAAAAGTAAGACAGGCAAGAGATTGAAATAATTTGCCTGTCAGATTTGCTGTTATTGCCTCAAATAAATCTGAGGTTGCTGAGTTTCAGGATGGCGGGTAATACCAAGATCTGCTTGGTACCATTTTCTCAGAGTATGATCATTTAGTACCTCTTCTGGTGTACCCGCAGCGACAAGCTTCCCTTTATGTAACAGAAAGATTTTATCTGCATAGAGAGCAGCAAGATTCAGGTCATGTAGAACACAGCACATAGCCATAGGTTGTTCCCGCGTTAGTCGGTAAAGCAGGCGCAAAGTATGTTGCTGGTGGTAGAGATCCAGGGCTGATGTCGGTTCGTCAAGAAATAAACAGCATTCTATTGGTGTTGGATACCAAAGTTGAGCCAGGACGCGAGCGAGTTGTACTCTTTGCTGTTCACCACCGGAGAGTTGCCGGTAGTCGCGGTGACGTAACTCCTGGCAGTCCGTTTGCTCAATGACGGTATCGATCGCTGTCTGTTTATGATGTGTGCCATGAGGAGAACGTCCCATAGCGACCACTTCTTCAACACTGAAAGGGAAGGAGAGTGAGTTATGTTGACGCATGACGGCGCGAGTACGGGCTAATTGTTCCGCCGGCCATTGCTCAATGGGTATTCCATGTAAATAACATTGCCCATGTTCAGGTTTTATATATCCCGTTAATAGTCGCAATAATGTGGATTTCCCAGCGCCATTTGGCCCAATGATGGCGACAATTTCGCCTTTATTTACCGAGAGCGAAACATTATCAATTATTTTCTGGTTGCCAATTGAGTAGCTTAAATTCTGTGCTTGCAGAGAAATATTGTTTTTTATGGCATCCATTATGCACGGTTCCCCGGTTGTTTGAGTATCAACCATAGAAAATATGGACCGCCGATTAAACCAGTGATAAGGCCAACGGGCATTTCTGCCGGGGAGACCAATGTTCTTGCCAGTGTATCCGCGGTAAGCAAAAGAGAAGCTCCGCCTAACGCAGCACCGGGAAGCAGCCAATTATGATCACCGCCAAATCGCATTCTGATCAAATGTGGGACAATTAGCCCAACAAATCCAATAACGCCACTTAATGCAACAGCGCTGCCAATGAGCAGGGCGCTGAGTAGTAATAACTGGAATTTAGTGCGCTGGACATTTATACCAAGATAGTGGGCCTCTTCATCTCCTAATTGCAGTAAATTCAGTTTGCGGGCCTGGCTGAAAGTTAGGATAGTGGCGGGAATAATTAAAGAAGCGGTAATTGCCAACGTCGGCCACTCTATTTGGCTGAGTGAACCCATCATCCATAAGGAGAATTGGCGTAGCTGTTGATCGTCACTGATATAGCTCAGGACGCCAATAGCAGACATACAAAGGGCATTGATAGCAATCCCGGCGAGTAATAAGCGGGCCAGATTTCCGTAGTTATATTTATTGAGTGAAAAAATCAGTAATGAAATTAGCAGGCTGCCAATAAAAGCAGCGATAATATGTCCGTACATAGCAATTGCAGATGGCAGGCTAACGGGCAGAACAATTGCCATTGCAACCATCAGTGCGGCTCCACTGCTGATACCTAGCAGACCAGGATCAGCCAGTGGATTGCGAAATAATCCTTGCATTACAGCGCCGGAAGCCGCTAAAGCACAGCCAACCAGTATGGCTAATAGCACCCTTGGCAATCTGATATTAAGCCAGATTTGCCACTGGGGATCACTAATGGAAGATTCCCATAATGTCTTGAAAGATAATGATAATGCGCCAATATTGGCAGAGCCGATAGCCAAGCCGGATAATATCAAACAAAGAAACGCTAAACCCAATCCCGGAGACTTCATACGGCTCATTGAGTCTTCTCCGCCGCCTGTCTGAGTTGTTTCATTACTGAGGGGGTTTCGAGGCCAAAACCGAGTAGCCCCATATCATCTACAATTAAAACCTGTTGTTTCTGGCCGGCAGGGGTATGTTTCAAGCCGGGCAATTGCCAGATTTTATCCAAACCGCCCATTGATTTAATCCCATCTTCCGTTACCAATAGCAGATCTGGTGCGCTGGCAATAACACCCTCCTGGGAAAGTGGACGATAATTATTGAAACCTTGCATGGCATTAGTGGCGCCAACAGCGCGAATCATTTTGTCCGCGGCGGTTTTTTGCCCGGCGGCCATTGGCATGATACCCCCGTGACTCATTACAAACAGAATACGGGTGGGCAATGTCGTTGTCGGTATTTCTGCCAGCGATTTTTGATATTGTTGAATCAGTTGTTCACCGCGTTCAGCCTGATTGACCGCCTTAGCGACGGTCTTAATTTTTTCAGGAATGGCTTCTAACGCTGCTTTTCCGGTTATCTGAATAACTTCTACGCCAGAATCTTGGAGTTGCTTAAGTGCCAGTGAAGGTTTTGCCAACTCACTGGTTAGAACCAGTGTCGGATTCATAGAGAGAATACCTTCAGGATTGAGCATTCTCATATAGCCGACATCGGGTAAAGTAAGCAATTCGGTTGGTTTCTGGCTGGTGCTGTCTCTGGCGACAACTTTTTCACCTTCACCAAGTGCAAAAACAATTTCAGATACATCGCCACCGATAGTGACGATCCGTTCAGTGGAAAAAGCACTGGACGATAATACCGCAAGGGCAAATGTCAGAAGCCATTGTTTCATGCTATACACTCTTCCTGTTTTGATTGCAGTTTTGGCAGAGCAGCTATTTGCTCACGCCACTGAGTTTGTTCAGGAGTGCCTTCTGTACGCTGACCAAACAGTTGAGCAATTTGGTTGCCATTAGCATCAAATAGCTCAAGGCTAGTGACAAAACCATCCTCTGTTGGCTTACGAGTTACCCAGCTTTCAGCGATAGCACTCTCTATTAAATGTAGTGTGAAATTGCGGTTAAAGATATTAATCCATTTTTGATCTGAGTTTTCTTCCTGATGTGGCATCAGTCGTTCCAGCTTTCCGGTGAAAATTTGTACGCAGCCGTGGTTGCTAACGAAAATCATGATTTCATTCTGATCGTTATAAGCGGTGTTGATGAGCTCATTCAGCGCAGAATTTTCCACCTTGTAAGCCAGATCATCCTGTACCGCATTGAAAACTTGCTGGCGGTTCAGATTATGACGTTTAAGTAACGTAAAGAATTGATGAACGTTAGTCATTGCTCGCCACTCTTCATCAAGCTGGGCTTTCAGTTCATTTGTTACGGTTGAATAGGTGGTTTCTTCTATAGGTTTGATGACCAATTCAGGGTTGTCTTCTGTCTGGTATTTTTCAATCAGCGCTTCCCAGGCTGCCATATTAGTATTGTTTGTTGCATAAACTTTATGCAATGCATCACCCTGATGATCAAAAAATTGAATGCTATGGCGCATACCATTTTTTGCGGGTTCAACCAGATAAAATATACTACTCCAAAGTTCAAAGAATATCCGCAAGTCGAGTTCACGAGGATTCAGGACTAGCCCTGCATGGCTGTTGAAACGTGTATTTTCATAACGGCCAATCTGTTCATGAACAGCAAAATCGTTGCGGGTGATCGCTTTAGTTTCACCAACAATAGCTAACTCTTCCAGTAAAGTTGGGGCGTCAACGTTAAGGCGTTTGGCATCGATGCCAACGCGGCTATGCAATAATTCACCTTCACTGACATTCAGATAGGCAGCTAAATCACGGGCATATTTGGCCTTATTATCAGTTTTGGCTTGCAAGTAACGTTCATAAAGTGACGAATTCACAGTTTAACTCCTTGAAATATATTTATTTAATTACCACTGGTAACTGACTAACAGTTTGGCGTTGCGGCCATCCTGAGGCGTTCCTTGTGGCGAGTAGTATTCTTTATCAAAAGCATTGCCCAAAACTGCCGTGGTAGTCACACCTTTTAGCATTCCTTCACCTTGATAGCTGACATAGAAATCATTAACACCGTAGCCAGCTTGTTGTTTAGGATCTCTACCTCTGGCATCTTTACCTTTGAAATTAGTATGCTTGGTGAATTGACCTACCCAGCCGACAGAGAAACCGGTTTGTGCAATAGGGATATCCAAGATGCTGGTGATAGTATCTGGGCTAAGGTTATCTAGAGAATCACCGCTTTGTTCATCTTTACCTTCTGTGCGGTTGTAAGCCAGTTCCCAGGAGAACAGATTGGATTCATAGTTTATGGAAGCATCCCATCCCCAGATCTTGGCTCTAGATATATTGATAGATGTTGTATTCCTTCCTCGATTGACTACATCTGACTTAATATAATCTTTAGCTTTAGTATCAAAATAACTCGCTTTGAATTTCAGTTCGTCATTATCTGCCAGTAGATTATCGAAACGTAAACCAAAACCAGACTCCCACGTTCCATTAGTTTCTGGGCGGAGATTTGGATTGGGAATCCAGAAATTTCCGGGATAGTGCATAGAATCGTTATACATTTCTCCCATTGTCGGGGCACGGAAGGCTTGAGCGTAAGAGGTAAACAGCATCGACCAGTCAGTTGGCGTGATACTGATGGCGCCTTTGGAAGACCATTTATCTGCGCTGACAGCCTCATCTTTAGAATTCGTTCCCTTATAGTTGTCATAGCGAGTGCCGGCGATAATAGAGACCGGTAGGTCGCGCAGCGTCATCTCATCTTGCAACCAGCCTGAATAAAAACGGATATCAGCATCGGGGAAGCTATCTGTATTGCCGTTTGGGGTCTGTTTCTGTTTGTAAGTTTCGCCACCGTAGGTAAATTGATGCGCCAGCGGGCTATCTGTCCACAGGCGGGAGCGGTTTTCCAATTTTACGCCATAGGTTTTCTGTTCACGGCCTTCGAACCCTTTTCCTTTAGTACGGGCATCAATAGTGATATCAGAATAATAGAGGTCAGTTTTAGCATTTAACCAATCATATTCCGCTGGATTTAATTGGTAGCTAAGTTGGGCATCACGTTGAGTTGTCGTGCGGTCAGTCCAAGTGCTAGGAGCTTTATTTTTTCCGGTGAGTGTTTGTGGATTTTTAGGTTGATTCGCCTCATTACGGTAGTAGCGTAACTGACTGCTCAGGGACTGGTTGTCATCAATTTTCCAGCTGCCTTTTGCCATCAGGTTACTGATAAATTCATCATTATCGCCAACCACACCACCACCGTGGCGGATATTACCTGAATCACGGGTACTGAAGGCAAATACACCATCCAGGGATTCAGTTTTTGCGAAAGTCGCACCACCAAAGCCCATACTATGGTCGCCGGTTGCACCGCGGGCAAAAACGCGGAATCCGTGATCTTGACCTGCTTGCAAAAGGTCTGCTGCATCAACGGTTTGATAAGCGATCACACCACCTAAGGCGCCACTGCCGTAAAGTAGGGCAGAAGGGCCGCGTACAACTTCGACTTGTTTAATTAATGCCGGGTCCAGGAACGTACCATTGATATGACCGGTATCGGTACCTTGGCGAATACCGTCAATCAATGTCAAAACACCTTTTGGACCATAACCGCGCAGACTAACATCTTGCCCATTAGCACGGTTTGTTCCGGCTATGTTAATGCCGGGTATTTTTCTGATGAGATCATTAGCATTACCTGCTGTCTGACTTTGTGGTGACTTACTGTTTATCACAGTGACCATCATGGGAGCTTCGAAACTATCCCTTTCATTACCTGTGGCATAAACAGTTATCACATCACGGGATGATGATTTATCACTGCCGGAATCGGACGATTCTGTTGCTGCATGAGCAGAAATAGTACTAATAATCGCTAAACTTAATGCTGATAGTTTAAGTGTTGATCTTGCAGATTGAGACATCAGACGAATCTCCATAATAATATTTTATGAGTTATGGATATAGCTGGCTGCCCCGATACGCGATCCGGGTGGCTGGCTGAGTTATTATTTTATTTAGTTAGTATCAGCTTACCGGCTTTAGTTTGGCGTAATTGGTAGAATTCTCCTTGGTGACGAATTCTGGTAATTCCTAGCTCACCTAATAGTTGTTTACTGTCAATGTAGCCAATTTCTACAATTTCAGTAGGATAGATGTTGTAATGTTTTTCAAGCGCAATGCAAGAATGTTGGTGACATATTTTAGTCATAAAACCACTTTGCGAATACTAACTATTATCATAGTGAGAATTATTATCGTTATATGAAGGGGCGACTTCAAGCAATATTTTTGGTGGTCATGATCATCACATTAATAAAATTTTACTAATTTGTTGTCAGTTAGCCTTTTATGAATGAATAAAGGCTAACTCAGAATAAGGATTCAGAAACGATAACTTACTGCTTCGGCGAGAATGTCAATAAGTTGTTCTGTATCTTGCCAGTTTAGACAAGGATCTGTGATCGATTGACCGTAATTTAGCGGTTGTCCTTGAATGATTTTCTGGGTGCCTTCAACCAGAAAACTTTCAGCCATCACACCGACAATAGCGGTAGAACCCTCTTGAATCTGTTGGCCCACCTCTTTTGCTATAGTCAGTTGGCGTTTATGTACTTTCTGACAATTGCCATGACTGAAATCGACAACTAAATGTTCTGGTAAATTAAATTCGCGTAGTTGGGCGCAAGCTATAGCGATATCTTGGGCACTGTAATTAGGCTGTTTGCCTCCACGCATAATAATGTGGCCGTATGGGTTGCCTTCGGTTTGATAGATAGTCATTTGACCGTGCTTATCTGGTGAAAGAAATGTGTGATGGACACTGGCTGCGCGGATTGCATCTATGGCGATACGGATGTTGCCGTCCGTTCCATTTTTAAAACCAACAGGACAGGAGAGGGCGGATGCCATTTCACGGTGAATCTGGCTTTCTGTTGTTCTGGCTCCGATAGCGCCCCAACTGATCAGATCGGCAATATATTGGCCGGTCGCCATATCCAGAAATTCGGTTGCCGTGGGTAAACCCAACTCATTGACGTCGACCAGTAATTTCCGGGCCAAAGTAATTCCCCGATTTACCTGGCAAGAGCCGTCGAGATAGGGATCTGAAATTAAACCTTTCCAGCCTACTACTGTGCGCGGTTTCTCAAAATAGGTGCGCATAATAATCTCCAGTCTGTGCTGGTATTTTTCACGCAATCTGTTCAGTCGCTGTGCATAATCTAAAGCAGCATCAATATCATGAATAGAACAAGGACCGATGATTACCATAAGCCGTGGGTCATTCCCGCAGAGAATATCAGCAATGCGTTTCCGTGACGCTGTAACATTGTTAGCGATTTTTTCGGAGACGGGAAATTGAATTGCAAGAGCTTGAGGTGTTACCAAACTATCGACACGGTGAGTCCTTAAACCATCTGTTTTGTACATATATTTTCTCAAAGTTCGTTTCACATTAGCAGGCATATCTATAGGTAATTGAAATTACAATAAACGAAAACGACTAAGTTAAACAAATGATATAATTAATCATATGATGAATTTTTTTCCGTTATTCCTATTGATATATTTTTAAAACATTCGGCGGTTTAGCTTCATCATGTCGATTATTTTGGTCGAGATTTCTTCAACAGAATAATTGGTGGTGTTAAGATAATTAATCTTATTTTTGCGGAATAAAGCTTCAACTTCTGAAATTTCTATTCTACATTGCCTTAATGATGCATAACGGCTATTTTCTCGACGTTCTTCCCTAATCGCCGCCAGCCGTTCAGGGCTTATAGTTAAACCGAATAACTTATGCTGAAATTGTTTTAATGTCGCAGGTAATTGTAAATTGTCCATATCATCCGCCGTAAAAGGATAATTTGCAGCCTGAATACCAAATTGCATGGCTAAATAGAGGCTGGTGGGTGTTTTTCCACAGCGAGATACGCCCAATAGGATAACCTGTGCCTGGTCCAGATTACGTAAAGAGATACCATCATCATGGGCCAGGGCATAATCAATAGCCGCTATGCGTGCATCGTACTGACTGAGATTCTTTTCAGTCAGACCGTGGGTACGATTAAGTTCGGGTTTGGGTTCTAATCCGGTTTCTTGCTGTAATGGGGCAACCAGTGTCTGTACAATGTCCTGACAAAATCCTTCGCTGCTGGTAATAATATTTTTCACTCCAGAAGAGATAATGGAATAGAAAACTAAAGGTCTTATACGCGTATCTTGATATATCTGGTTTATTTGTTGCTTTATTTCTTTTGCGCGGGTTTCACTGGCGACAAAAGGAAGAGTATAAGCAGTTATTTTGATGGGAAATTGTGATAAGACAGCATGGCCCAATACTTCTGCGGTAATTGCCGTGCCATCTGAAATAAAGAAAACGGTACGTTCAACATTCTCAACGCCTTCAACATTATTACGTTCCTCTGATGTTGCTAATCTGAATTCTGCCATGATATTTATAGTGACCTTTTATCTTGCAATTGTTGAGTTGAATAAAACTGGGTATCGATTTTCTGCAAAGTATACCTAAGAAAAAAATAATGTGTTGGGTTGATCGATTCACCTTTCTATGTATGCGAAAACATTGTGTTAGTCTATTTATGGCTGCTCTATGCAGCGCCAATTTTCCGATTTGTATCTTACGAATGTTAAAAGGATTGTTTGAATGCCCAATAATGACCTCACCCCGCATAATGTGCTTTGGTATAACCAATTAGGTATGCATGATATTGACCGGGTTGGTGGTAAAAACGCCTCCTTGGGAGAAATGATCACTCATCTGTCAGAATTGGGGGTTTCTGTCCCGAATGGTTTCGCTACGACAGCACAGGCATTTAATGATTTCTTGGAACAAAGTGGTGTCAATCAGCGTATTTATGACTTGCTGGATGAAACGGATGTTGATGATATTAATCAACTCTCTAAAGCCGGCGCACAAATTCGCCAATGGGTGATTGATACGCCATTTACGCCACAACTGGAAAAAGATATTCAGGATGCTTATCAACAGTTGTCTGACGGAGAGCCGGAAGCCTCTTTTGCTGTACGTTCTTCGGCCACCGCTGAAGATATGCCTGATGCCTCTTTTGCCGGGCAGCAGGAAACTTTTCTAAACGTGCAAGGCATTGATGCGGTGATGGTTGCTATCAAGCATGTGTTTGCTTCATTGTTTAATGATCGCGCTATTTCCTATCGTGTCCATCAAGGATATGACCATCGGGGGGTTGCGCTGTCTGCGGGTGTACAACGTATGGTGCGTTCTGATCTCGCCTCTTCCGGTGTGATGTTCACTATTGATACTGAATCAGGGTTTGATCAGGTGGTTTTTATTACCTCTGCTTACGGATTGGGTGAGATGGTTGTTCAGGGCGCTGTGAACCCAGATGAGTTTTATGTCCATAAATCAACTCTGAATAAGGGAAAACCGGCAATTGTGCGGCGTAATCTGGGTTCTAAAAAACTGCATATGATCTATGCTGACAATAAAGAACACGGTAAGCAGGTACGTATCGAAGATGTAGCAGAATCACAACGCAATCGTTTCTCTTTAGCGGATGAAGAAGTTGAGGCATTAGCGCGTCAGGCGTTATTAATTGAAAAACATTATGGCCGGCCAATGGATATTGAATGGGCTAAAGATGGTCATAACGGCAAGTTGTACATTGTTCAGGCGCGTCCTGAGACTGTCCGCTCAAACCAGCAGGTTATGGAGCGTTACCAACTGAATGAACGAGGTCAGGTGTTGGTGGAAGGACGCGCCATCGGCCATCGTATTGGCGCAGGTCGAGTAAAAGTTATTCACAATTTGAATGAAATGGATCGTATCCAACCGGGTGATGTTCTGGTCACTGATATGACCGATCCCGACTGGGAACCTATTATGAAAAAAGCCGCTGCGATTGTGACTAACCGAGGCGGACGGACCTGTCACGCAGCGATTATCGCCCGTGAATTGGGCATTCCCGCAGTTGTTGGATGCGGTGATGCAACGGAACGTTTGAAAGAGAATCAGCCGGTGACAGTTTCCTGTGCCGAAGGTGATACGGGTTTTGTTTATCAAAATCAACTGGACTTTACTGTACAAAGTTCTCAGGTCGATCAGTTACCGGAGCTTGATGTAAAAATTATGCTAAACGTCGGCAACCCAGATCGTGCATTTGATTTTGCCCGATTGCCGAATGACGGCGTAGGTCTTGCTCGTTTGGAGTTTATTATTAATCGGATGATTGGCGTACATCCTCGCGCATTACTGGAGTTTGATCAGCAAACTCTGGAGTTACAGCAGGAGATAAAATCGCTGATGGCCGGTTATGACAATCCGGTTGAATTCTATATTGGGCGCTTGACTGAGGGGATTGCTACTCTGGCGGCTGCGTTCTGGCCGAAACGGGTTATTGTGCGTTTGTCTGACTTTAAATCTAATGAATATGCCAATCTGGTTGGCGGTGACATTTATGAACCTGATGAAGAGAACCCCATGCTAGGTTTCCGTGGCGCAGGGCGTTATGTCTCTGACAGTTTCCGTCGCTGTTTTGCATTAGAGTGCGAAGCGGTTAAACGCGTACGTAATGATATGGGGTTGACCAACGTCGAAATTATGATCCCGTTTGTTCGTACGGTAGCTCAGGCTGAAGCGGTTATTGCTGAACTGGCATCCCAAGGGTTGAAGCGTGGTGAGAATGGCTTGAAAGTCATTATGATGTGTGAGATTCCGTCCAACGCAATTCTGGCAGAACAGTTCCTTGAACATTTTGATGGCTTCTCTATTGGTTCTAATGACATGACTCAATTGACTCTTGGCTTGGATCGGGACTCTGGGGTGGTGTCTGAACTATTTGACGAACGTAATGATGCGGTCAAGGCCATGCTCTCATTAGCTATTCAGGCGGCCAAACGTCAAAACAAGTATGTGGGAATTTGTGGTCAAGGGCCTTCAGACCATCAGGATTTCGCTCACTGGTTGATGAAAGAGGGTATTGACAGCCTGTCATTAAATCCAGATACCGTTGTAAAAACTTGGTTAGGATTAGCAAAAGTGAGCTAATTGAGAATAATACGCAATTGACATTAAAGGCCCGTCAAAATAATGGCGGGTTTTTTCACGATTAAGGTTGCTGATTACAGTTTCTGTGGAAAAGCATAAAAGTAACGAAAAAAAAAGCCTATCATGGGCGTGATAGGCAAGGACTACACACAGCAATATAGGAGCTTCTAACAAGTAGAACCATCAAAAGGAGAAATAAACGTCTCGTTCATAGCCTGTTTATATTAATTTAGTTATATGGTTTATTCATTAAGAATTGTCCTAATTTCCGTATTATTTACGACTAAAATGAGCCAGATTTAACTAAATTTTAACAATTTTTTCACAATAATTATATTTAATGAATAAGTGCCGCAAAAGAGTGGTAAGTTTTATAAGATTATGCTTTAGCGAAAGAGCTAATTCTCTTTCGCTGTGTAAGTCAGAATTAATTATACCCTATGGATTTCAAGATGGATCGCGACGGCAAGGGAGCGAATCCCCGGGAGCATAGATAACTATGTGACCGGGGTGAGTGAGCGCAGCCAACAAAGAGGCAACTTGAAAGATAACGGGTATATCATACAAATTATTCTGACAATCCTTGTTCCAGATATTTTTCCGTTTCGGCTAAATCATTTTCAGGCTCTGGGACTTCATTCATCCATACGATTAATAAACGATAAGCAACCGCTAATACAACGGGACCGATAAATAAGCCAATCATGCCAAATGAGAGTATTCCACCAATAACGCCTATTAATATCAGCGCCATAGGTAAATCTGCGCCCAGACGAATTAAAAATGGGCGAAGAAATCCATCCATTGTTGTTACGATGCAGCTCCAGACCAGTAATACCGTTCCCCAGGTTGTATCACCTGTCCAGTAAAGCCAGGCGACAGCAGGAACTAAAATCAGTAATGGGCCAAGCTGAGCGACACAGCAGACAAACATCAGTACGGTCAGCAACGTAGCATAAGGAATGCCTGCAATAGCCAAGCCGAGACCACCGATAATGGCTTGAACCAGCGCGGTAACTACTACGCCGAGCGCTACGGCACGGATGGATTGTGCCGCCAACAGGATGGCGGCATCTCCGCGTTTATTTGCCAGGCGAATGGCAAAATGGCGAATACTTAGCGCCACCTGTTCGCCTTTCAGATATAAGAATATGCTAAATAGCACCATTAAGCCGAGATGGAATACGAAGCGCCCGGCATTTGCCGCTTGAGTAAAGAACCAGGTTGCTGCTTCTCCAACATAAGGTTGGACTTTAGCTATCAGCACATTTCCACCATCAGTAATGAGCGAGTTCCAACCGCTGTAAAGTTTATCGCCAACCAGAGGAAGACTATTCAGCCAGGTCATTGTCGGTATCTGAAAATGGGAGGGGGATTTAGCCCACTGGATTAATGGTGCGCTGTTTTCCAATAAGCTACTGACCAGTAATGCGACAGGGATCACAAACAATAGAATTAGCAGTAGCGTCATGATGGAGACGGCAATCCAGCGTTTACCCCATAAACTGTTTTGTAGTTTTTCTAATAATGGCCAGGTAGCGATAACAACCATACCCGCCCAGACAAAACCGAAGATAAAGGGCTTTATCACCCAAAAACTAGTAACAATTAACAGTGACAAGAAAATTAAAGTAAAGAATAACTTTGGTAGATCATAATGCGGTTGAGATTTGTCCATAAGTTAATTTCTCTCAGGGATTGAGTGGCGCTAAAGATAATGAATAAATAGGATGTTATCTATAGGTTACTCAAAATGGGTGAATATTATGATAAGGTAAACGCTTGCCTTCTCAGACAAATCAGTTAACGGTGGTAAATGATTACGGCTGATTAAGGCATTGATTCAAAGATAGTATAAATGGAGCAATGTGGACACTCATTTTAAAAGGGTCAAAACGACAATGATCCCACGCATATCACAAGCACCGCACGTCAGTGAGGTCGCACAGAAGTTCTTGGATACATTAAAGGAACAAGGATTTACCGGAGATGTTGCAAGCAGTTATGCCGATCGTCTGACAATGGCGACAGATAACAGTATCTACCAACTCTTACCACAGGCTGTCGTTTTCCCCCGATCCAGTGCCGATGTGGTTTTATTGGCTCGTATCGCCGGTGAAAAAGAGTATCAGCATTTGACATTTACTCCACGCGGTGGCGGTACAGGCACAAACGGTCAGGCGCTTAATGATGGCATTGTGGTGGATATGTCCCGCTATATGAATCGTATCCTTGAGATTAACCCGGAGCAAGGTTGGGTCAGAGTTGAAGCGGGGGTGATTAAAGACCAACTGAACCAATATTTGCGTCCATATGGTTATTTCTTCTCACCAGAGCTTTCAACCAGTAACCGTGCAACATTGGGCGGCATGATTAATACCGACGCATCCGGTCAGGGTTCACTCGTCTATGGTAAAACTTCTGATCATGTTCTTAGCCTGCGGGCCGTTCTATTAGGGGGGGAATTACTTGACACCCGCGCTATGGATATAGCCCAGGCGGAATCGATTGCGCAAGAAGATTCGGTTGTCGGTCGCATTTATAACACGGTGCTTAGTCGTTGCCGTGAACAACGTGAACTTATTGTTGAAAAATTCCCTAAACTCAATCGTTTTCTGACTGGTTATGATTTGCGCCATGTTTTCAGTGACGATATGCAGAAATTTGACTTGGGGCGTATCTTAACTGGTTCAGAAGGAACACTCGCTTTTATTACCGAAGCGGTTTTGGATATTACCCCGTTGCCGAAAGTCAGGCGGTTGGTGAATGTGAAATATGATTCATTTGATTCTGCATTGCGTAATGCCCCTTTTATGGTGGAGGCAAAGGCGTTATCGGTTGAAACCGTGGATTCCAAGGTGTTGAATTTGGCGCGTGAGGATATCGTCTGGCATTCAGTTAAGGAATTGATCACTGATGTTCCTAACAAAGATATGCAGGGGTTGAATATTGTTGAATTCAGTGGCGATGATCAACCTTTGATAGAGCGGCAAGTAGAAACACTTTGTCAGCGCCTTGATGAACTGATGGATAGCAAGCAAGCAGGGGTTATTGGCTATCAAATTTGCCGAGAGTTAGCTGATATTGAGCGTATTTATGCAATGCGCAAGAAAGCGGTTGGCTTGTTGGGTAACAGTAAAGGTGCGGCGAAACCCATTCCTTTTGTGGAAGATACGTGTGTGCCGCCACAGTATCTTGCTGATTATATTGTGGAATTTCGACAGCTATTGGATAGCCATCATCTCAATTATGGTATGTTTGGTCATGTGGATGCGGGGGTGTTGCATGTTCGGCCAGCGCTGGATATGTGTGATCCTCAGCAAGAGATACTGATGAAACAGATTTCTGATGAAATTGTCAGTCTTACGGCACGTTATGGTGGTTTATTGTGGGGAGAGCATGGTAAAGGATTTCGTGCTGAATACAGCCCTGAGTTTTTCGGTAGCATCTTGTATGAAGAATTACGCCGGATTAAGGCTGCCTTTGACCCGAATAACCGCTTGAATCCGGGTAAAATTTGTCCGCCGATGGGGATTGATGTCCCTATGATGAAAGTCGATGCTGTTAAGCGAGGAACATATGATCGGACAATTCCGGTAAATGTCAGGAGTACATTCCGTGGCGCTATGGAGTGTAATGGGAATGGGCTTTGCTTTAATTTCGATGTAAAAAGCCCGATGTGTCCATCGATGAAAGTGAGTCAGCAACGTATCCATTCGCCGAAAGGACGTGCGACACTCGTGCGTGAATGGCTGCGTCTTTTAACTGAACAGGGTGTGGCTCCGACACTACTGAAACAGGGATTAGAACAAAAACGACCAAGTTTACGTGGGTTGATTGAGAAGACTCGCAATAGCTGGCAGGCATGGCGCGGGGAGTATGACTTTTCTCACGAAGTGAAAGAGGCAATGTCGGGTTGTCTGGCATGCAAAGCTTGCTCAACACAGTGCCCGATTAAAATTGATGTTCCGTCATTTCGCGCACGTTTTCTTGAGTTATATCATGGTCGCTATTTTCGCCCTTTACGTGATCATATTGTGGCGAGTGCGGAAAGCAGCACGCCATTAATGGCTAAGGTTCCTCGGGTCTTTAATTTCTTCCTGAAACAGCCGTGGATACAAGAATTGAGTCGCCGAACTATCGGCATGGTGGATTTACCCTTGTTATCCAGCCCGACGCTGCACCAACAACTGGCGGGTCATTATGTGCTTTCTACCACGCTGGAACAGCTTGAAAAAATGGGTCAAGCCCATCGTGACGAATATGTGTTGATCGTTCAGGACCCATTCACTAGCTATTATGATGCTAAAGTTGTGGCTGATTTTGCCTGTTTGGTAGAGAAATTGGGATATAAACCAGTACTACTGCCATTTTCGCCAAACGGTAAAGCACAACATATCAAGGGATTCTTATCCCGTTTTGCTAAAACGGCCAAAAAGACATCAGATTTCCTCAATCGGGTTGCTGAGTTGGGAATTCCTATGGTCGGTGTCGATCCGGCGCTGGTTTTGTGCTACCGGGACGAATATAAAGAAATTCTGGGAGAACAGCGTGGAAAGTTTGAGGTTCAGCTTGTTCATGAATGGTTGATTAACGCCTTGCCAGAAAAAAGTGATCATGAAGAAAAATCAGGTGATAAATGGTATCTATTTGGACATTGTACTGAAGTGACTATGCTACCGGGCAGTAATCAACAATGGGGAAAAATTTTCCATCGGTTGGGTAGCAAGCTGGATAATATCAGTGTAGGCTGCTGTGGCATGGCTGGAATCTATGGTCATGAAAACAAAAACATAGAACACTCTATTGGTATCTATAAATTATCCTGGCAACCTGCCTTGCAGAAATTACCATTGGAGCGCTGTCTAAGCTCCGGTTATTCCTGCCGCAGTCAGGTTAAACGGATAGAAGGGCAAGTACTTAAGCATCCGTTGCAAGCTTTATTGGAGATAATCCCATGATTTGGAAACGTGATATTGGACTGGATAGCCTGAATCAAGTAAATAGCCAATGTATGATGGGCCATCTGGGCATAAAAATCACGCATATCGGTGATGACTATATTGAAGGCACAATGCCGGTTGATCATCGCACCCGTCAGCCATTTGGTTTATTGCATGGCGGGGCATCTGTTGTGCTGGCAGAATCACTCGGTTCTTTAGCTGGGTATCTCTGTTCCGAAGGTGAGAAAAAAGTTGTTGGATTGGAAATTAATGCTAACCATATTCGGTCGGTTCGTAGTGGTGAAGTGAAAGGCGTGTGTAAACCTCTTCATATTGGCCGTAATCACCAAGTGTGGCGAATTGATATTTTTGATGAGCGGCAACATTTGTGCTGTACCTCTCGGTTAACCACATCAGTTTTGCCTGGATAAAATATAAAACAAAAGTGAAAGTAGGTTATTGTATGGATAAATAACCTACTATTTAAGTGAAAAGGTTATTTTTCACAGTAATTGAATTTAATTGTGATAACCTTTAAGAAGTATATATATTTATGTAACTTATCGATGTTTTTATAATATTATGGGTTGTTTGATTGTATATGTCTGATGAATAGGAATGGTGAATTATCTTAAAAGAATTAATACTCTAATAGGGAAAGATCTAATTGAAAATTCTTATTCAAATCTATAAATGCTGATATATTAATTAATGCTAAAGTTTCAGCAGTTTTAATTTGCGCTAAATTCCGCTTAAATATGAAGGGTGCCTGAGAACCAAGTCATAACAACATCTAAAAGGGCGGGAGTAAAAACCTCCCGCCTAAGGTTGCCTTACCTGTTGCTGGATTCGTAAGCCATGCTTGCCGCAACCTCTGTATTACCTCGTTTGATATGGAGTTTACAGATTGAACCCCTGGTTATCCACGTGAATATGAGTAACGTCACACAAATAATGATCAAACTCAATATTGCGATTTTTTGCGGCTTCATAGCCTTCTCTCCTTGCTTTTTGTCAGGTAAGAGGCTAGCCTTATGTTGTTGGACATAGGAGTAGCCTCATTTCGATTTATAGTCGGATGGGGCTTTTCTCTTTCTGCCTGGAACATAATGCTCAAGACAGAAAGTCTCAAGCACCCGGAGGCAGTATACTTTTATTCATCTAAGATGCAAGATATTGAAAATATTTATTATAGTCACGTAATACCTTCGAATTAAATTAACCAGCTAGTAAAGCCATTAATAAAGAAAGGAAGGGGTGTTGATGATGGAATATATAGATAAAATTGTTTTTTAATGCATTTGATTAATTAAATAGAAAATATATAATAACAACCTCTATTTTACATCTCCGGTTAACGATGTTGCACTTATTATGTGAATCCAAGAATGACAGAGTTTCAGTAGCTTTAATTTATGCTTAATGCCGCTTAAATATGAAGGGTGCCTGAGAACCAAGTCATAACAACATCTAAAAGGGCGGGAGTAAAAACCTCCCGCCTAAGGTTGCCTTACCTGTCGCTGGATTCGTAAGCCATGATTGCCGCAACCTCTGTATTACCTCGTTTGATATGGAGTTTACAGATTGAACCCCTTGTTATCCACGTGAATATGAGTAATGTCACACAAATAATGATCAAACTAAATATTGCGATTTTTTGCGGCTTCATAGCCTTCTCTCCTTGCTTTTTATCAGGTAAGAGGCTAGCCTTACGTTGCTAGGCATAGGGGTAGCCTCATTTCGATTTATAGTCGGATGGGGCTTTTCTCTTTCTGCCTGGAACATAATGCTCAAGACAGAAAGTCTCAAGCACCCGGAGGCAGTATACTTTTATTCATATAAGATGCAAGATATTGAAAATATTTATTATTGTCATGTAATACCTTCGAATTAAATTAGCCAGCCAGTCAAACTATTAATAAAAAGGGAAGAAATGTTGAAAATGGAATATATAGATTAAATTGTTTCTTAATGCGTTTAATTAATTGCGTCGATTAAATAGAAATTTAATTTGCATATACAATAATAGCAATCCCCATTCTTTATCTCCGGTTAACGATGTCAATTTTGTTTGACTGCTATGTCTGACTGCTATTTTCATACCGGTGAAGGAATCATTCTCCGGTGTGTCTGAAAACTCACATCAAATTGGTATTTCTGATGAACTTTTTGTGCTTTTGTTTTACGCCAAGAAGTAAAGAATAGCACAATTGATTAAACTAATAATTTATAGATAAAACAGTAAATTAAAGAGATACCTTCATATGAAATGAACATAAATTATCGCGTTCGAATAAAATTTAACCTTCTTAAGGTATATCCTCTTAAAACAAATGGTTGAAGTGATAAAGGTTATCATTACCATTATACGGAAGGAGAACACTCCGATAACGGCGGCAAAAATAGCTATAAAACAAATGTGAGGTCAACTATGACAAACAGCGTTGAAACCTTTTCTCTAAATGAAACCGCATGGCAAGGAATTACCATCACCGCGAGAGCCGCAGCGCAGATCCTAAAGTTGATGCAGCAAAACCCACAAAGTAAAGGATTATATCTGGGGGTTAAGCAGTCAGGATGTGCCGGTTTTGGCTATGTGTTTGAGATGGTTAACGAACCCGCGCCTGATGATCTGAGGTATGAAAGTGAAGGAGCATGTCTATATGTCCCTTTGAAAGCCATGCCCTTTATTGATGGTACTGAAGTGGATTTTGTTCGTGAAGGTTTAAATCAGATATTTAAATTCAATAATCCAAAAGCACAACATGCCTGTGGGTGTGGTGAAAGCTTTGGTATATAAGTGTACCAATATATGTCTCAGAGCAATGTAGAAATCAGCGATGATGTGCAGACTTGGCTCAGCGATCATCGCTATAAAGAAGGCTTCTTCACTCAGGTGGCGACGGATGAGCTGGCTAAAGGTTTGAGTGAAGAAGTTGTGCGGGCTATTTCCGCAAAACGCAATGAGCCAGAATGGATGCTGGAATTTCGGCTGGAGGCTTATCGCCATTGGTTAGGAATGGAAGAGCCTCATTGGTTGAAAGCAAATTATCCCAATCTTGACTATCAGGATTACAGTTACTATTCAGCACCTTCATGTGGTGCTTGTGATGATAGTTGCAATTCACAATCTGGTGTTGTTCAAGGGACAGGGGCGGAGCAAGCTAATAGCTATTTAACCGCGGAAATTGAAGAAGCATTTGGTAAGTTGGGTGTTCCTGTACGGGAAGGTGAAGCGGTTGCGGTAGATGCTATTTTTGACTCCGTTTCTGTTTCAACCACCTATCGGGATAAGTTAGCGAAAGAAGGGATTATTTTCTGTTCATTTAGTGAAGCGATACAGGAATATCCTGGATTGGTCCGTAAATACCTCGGCAGTGTGGTTGCAAGCCACGATAACTTTTTTGCCGCATTGAATGCCGCAGTGGCTTCTGATGGTACTTTTGTTTATGTGCCAAAGGGCGTTCGATGCCCAATGGAGCTATCCACCTATTTTCGTATCAACGCTGCGAAAACGGGACAATTTGAGCGCACTATCCTGATTGCTGATGAAGGCAGTTATGTCAGCTATATAGAAGGATGCTCCGCGCCGGTGCGTGATAGCTATCAACTTCATGCCGCTGTTGTCGAAGTGATTATCCATAAAGATGCTGAAGTGAAATATTCCACGGTACAAAACTGGTTTTCAGGTGGCGACAGTGCAGGGGGGATTCTCAACTTTGTCACTAAAAGAGCGTTATGTGAGGGCGAAAATGCCAAAATGTCTTGGACGCAATCGGAAACAGGTTCCGCAATTACCTGGAAATATCCCAGTGTGATCTTGAAAGGAGATAACTCGATTGGCGAATTTTTCTCCGTTGCGCTGACTAACGGTACTCAACAGGCAGATACCGGCACCAAGATGATCCACATTGGCCGTAACACTAAATCGACCATCATTTCAAAGGGCATTTCTGCCGGTCGTAGTCAGAACAGTTATCGTGGGTTGGTCAAAATATTACCGGGAGCAGAAAACGCCCGTAACTATACCCAATGTGACTCCATGTTGATTGGTACTGAATGTGGCGCGCATACATTCCCTTATGTAGAAGTACAGAACAATACGGCGCAACTGGAGCATGAAGCGACAACTTCTCGCATTGGTGAAGATCAATTGTTCTATTGTTTGCAACGTGGCATCAGTGAAGATGATGCGATTTCCATGATTGTTAATGGATTCTGTAAGGATGTGTTCTCTGAACTTCCCCTTGAATTTGCCGTTGAAGCACAAAAATTGCTGGCGATCAGCCTTGAACACAGCGTCGGATGAGTTTTCCCGGTTTCTTTTTTTATGACAGAACGTTAAGTCGTTCGAAGGCATGTAATATGTTAAGTATTAAAAATTTACGAGTCAGTGTTGAAGGTAATGAAATCTTAAAAGGATTAAACCTTGAAGTTAAACCGGGTGAAATTCATGCCATTATGGGGCCGAATGGCTCCGGTAAAAGTACATTATCAGCAACGTTAGCTGGCCGTGAAGAGTATGAAATTGGTGATGGTGAAATCACCTTTAAAGGTAAAGATTTACTTGCATTTGAGCCAGAAGAGCGAGCCGGGGAGGGGATTTTCCTCGCTTTTCAATATCCGGTGGAAATTCCGGGTGTCAGTAATCAGTTTTTCCTACAAACCGCAGTAAATGCTGTCCGCCAATATCGCCGTCAGGAGCCGCTGGATCGCTTTGATTTTGCCGATTTTATCGAAGAGAAAATTGAATTGTTGGATATGCCGCCGGATTTGCTGACACGTTCAGTCAATGTCGGCTTTTCCGGTGGCGAGAAAAAACGTAATGATATTCTGCAAATGGCCGCGCTGGAGCCGACACTTTGTATTCTGGATGAGACAGATTCAGGGCTGGATATTGATGCATTGAAAATTGTGGCTAATGGCGTGAACTCTTTACGTGATCCAAACCGCTCATTCATTATTGTGACCCATTACCAACGTATTTTGGATTATGTGACACCTGATTTTGTGCATGTACTTTATCAGGGCCGAATTATTAAATCCGGTGATTTCAGTTTGGCGAAAAAGTTGGAGGAGCAAGGTTATGGCTGGCTTATTGACCAACAGTGAAAAAGCTGAACAGGTGCGGCAGGTTGCAGAACGTAACCAGCAAGCATTAGCACGTTTTGCAAATTTATATCGTTGTCGTCATGGTGAGGATTCATCGCATGCCAGTTTGCATTGGCAACGAGTCACTCAAACCGGCTTTCCCCAATTCAGACATGAAGATTGGCGTTATACTCCGCTGGATAAATTGTTAAATCAGCAATACAGCAGCGAAACTTGGGAATTGACAGTAGCACAATGTGAACAACTGGCGATTCCAATGGATTGTTGGCGTGTCGTTATGGTGGATGGTTGTTTTTCACCTTTATTGAGTTCCTGTGATTTTGGACCCTATCAGCTCAATTTACTGGATAATAAAAGTGGGCTTCCGGCACCGGTACAGGGTGAGATTTTTCTGCATCTGACAGAGAGTTTGGCCCAACAGCCTTTGGTTATTACGTTAAAGGCTGGACAAGTAGCAGAAAAGCCCTTGTATCTGTTGAATATAACCAGTGGTCATGGTAGTGAAGAATTGAATACCAGTCATTACCGCTACCATATTGTCGTAGGCACGAATGCGAGTGCCAGCGTGATCGAACATTTCGCCAGTATTGATGGACAGCAACCCCATATGACAGGAAGCCGATTAACTGCGGAGGTGGGGGACAATGCTCATTTTGCCCATATAAAACTGGGAGTTGAGAATAGTGCAAGTTATCACTTTGCACATAACGATATTGTGATTGGTCGTGATGCTCAAGTAAAAAGCACCAGCTTTTTATTAGGTTCTGGGCTTGGCCGACACAATACCAGTGTTAAGTTGAATGGCGAAGGGGCCAATCTGTCGTTGAATAGTTTACTGTTGCCACAAGGAAAAGAGGTCGCCGATACTCGTACTTATTTGGAACATAATAAAGGGCATTGTGAAAGCCGTCAGTTGCATAAAACCATTGTGATGGATCAGAGCAAAGCGGTATTTAACGGCGTGATCAAAGTGGCGCCTCATGCATTGAAAACTGACGGACAAATGACTAATAACAATTTGTTGTTAGGTAAACAGGCAGAAGTAGATACCAAACCTCAACTGGAAATTTACGCTGACGATGTGAAATGCAGTCATGGTGCGACCGTTGGTCGGATAGATGAAGAACAACTGTTTTATCTGCAATCACGCGGTATCAACCGACGTGATGCAGAGCATATGATGGTATTTGCTTTTGCTGCTGAACTTACTGAATCTATTGCAGATGAATCCCTGAAAAGCGTTGTTATGAAACATATTAAGCACCGTTTAGCGGGGGTGGAAAAATGACTTTTTCTGTAAAAAAGGTGCGACAAGATTTTCCGGTGTTAGCTCAACAGGTTAATGGACATCCACTGGTTTATCTAGATAGTGCTGCCAGTGCTCAGAAGCCGGTTTCGGTTATTGAACGAGAAAGTGAATTTTGTTTGCACCAGTATGCGGCAGTTCACCGGGGAATTCATACCCTGAGTTCTGCGGCTACTCGGATGGTTGAAAATGTGCGTCACCAGATGGCGCAATTTATTCATGCCCGAAGTGATGAAGAGATTGTATTCGTCAAAGGTACGACGGAAGGGATTAATCTGGTTGCTAACAGTTATGGCCGCAAATTTATCAATAGCGGCGATAATATTGTTATTACTGAAATGGAGCATCACGCCAATATCGTTCCGTGGTATATGCTGGCAGAACAGATTGGGTTTGAAATCAGAATATGGCCGTTGAATGAGAATGGTGAATTGAATCAAGCAATTTTAGCCTCTTTGATTGATTCACGTACTAAATTGCTCTCTTTTACTCATCTCTCTAATGTACTTGGCACCGTGAATCCTGTACGTCAAATCATCAAACAGGCAAGAAAACTGGCTGATGAGCATGGGAGTTGGTTACCTATTCTGGTCGATGGCGCTCAAGCCATTATGCATAAGAAAGTTGATGTGCAGGATCTGGACTGCGATTTCTATGTTTTTTCCAGCCACAAATTATATGGTCCAACAGGCATTGGTGTGCTTTATGGGCGTAAATCCCTGCTGGATGCTATGCCGCCTTGGGAAGGGGGTGGCGCGATGATAAAACAGGTTAGCCTGCAAAAGGGGATAACCTATGCAGAACCACCGTGGCGATTTGAGGCGGGAACCCCAAATATTACGGGAATTATTGGGCTTGGCGCTGCTGTCGATTATGTTACTTCACTTGGGCTGAATGAAATTCAGCGATATGAACAGGCACTGATGGATTATGCGATGGTACGATTGAAAGAGGTCAGAACCCTGAAATTGTATGGTCCTGAGCGACGTCAGGGGGTTATTGCTTTCAACCTTGGTCAGCACCATGCTTATGATGTGGGAAGTTTCCTTGATCAATATGGAATAGCGATCCGTACCGGACATCATTGCGCCCTTCCTTTGATGGAGCATTATCACGTTTCCAGTATGTGTAGGGCGTCATTGGCGATTTATACTACACAAGAAGATATTGATGCGCTTGTTGTTGCATTGCGGCGAATAGAACAGTTACTGGGTTGACCTGGTATAGATCAAAAGAGTGTAAGGAAAAAGTCATGGCAAGTTTGCCCGACACAAATAAGTTGTTACGTAATTTTTCCCGTTGTCAGAACTGGGAAGAAAGATATCTCTATATGATTGAATTGGGGGCGAGGTTGCCTCCTCTTACTGACGAACAACGCCAACCTGAGAATTTAATCGCAGGTTGCCAGAGTCAGGTGTGGATACTGCTGAGAACGAATCACCAAAACAAAGTGGAATTTATTGGCGACAGTGATGCCGCTATTGTTAAAGGATTGGTTGCGATTGTCTTTATCCTGTTTCAGGATAAAACGCCCCAGGAGATTTTGGCTTTGGAGGTGACTGAATATTTTGGAAAATTGTCTTTGGAGCAACATTTGACACCCTCACGCACGCAGGGGCTGCATGCGATGATATGCGCCATCCGAAATAGGGCAAGTAAAATGGTTTAAATACTAGTCTTACGAGTTTCTTTCACTACTGATAACATATACGGCCGATAAGGCTTCAACCTTTTACACTTAAATTTATTCGATAACCATTCAGAAGTCATTCCAGGAAGCAAGCATGAAACGAGTTTTAACGTTTATTGGCATGTTATTGTTAAGTGGATTAGCTAACACCGTTAGCGCCACAGAATATACTTTGCCAGCGGCCAATAGCCGTTTAATTGGCGAAAATACGACATTGGTTGTACCCGATGATGGGCGTTCTTTGGAAGCCATTGCTGCCGAATATGAAATTGGTTTATTGGCAATGCTGGAAGCTAACCCTGGTACCGATCCTTATTTGCCTACTCCGGGTTCTGAACTGATTATTCCGTCACAAATGCTGTTGCCTGATACACCGAGGCAGGGGATTGTGATTAACCTTGCAGAACTTAGACTTTACTACTTCCCTAAAGGAAAAAATAAAGTCATCGTTTATCCGATTGGTATTGGGCAACTTGGTCGTAATACGCCAGTGATGACAACATCTGTCAGCCAGTTAATTAAAGATCCAACTTGGACGCCGACTAAGAATATCCGTAAACATTATGCTGAACAGGGGATTACCTTACCTGCGGTTGTTCCTGCTGGTCCTGAAAACCCAATGGGCTTATTTGCGTTGCGCTTAGCTGCCGGGCGCGGAGAATACTTGATCCACGGCACGAATGCTGATTTTGGTATCGGCATGCGGGTGAGTTCCGGTTGTATCCGTTTACGTCCTGATGATATTGAAACGTTATTCAACACTGTGCCCCGTGGAACGCGAGTACAAATTATCAATGAAGCGGTTAAGTATTCTGTAGAACCAAATGGTGAGCGTTATATTGAAGTACACCAGCCGTTGTCTAAGAAAGAGAATGATGATCCACAGACATTACCTATTGTCCGATCAGTCGATTTGAACAAGTTCATTGATAATAGCAAAACGGATAAAAACATTGTTGAACAAGCGATAGTACGCCGTTCTGGTATGCCGGTATTGGTAAGTCAAGGCATAGAACTTGAAACACAACAGGAGTTGCAGGAAGAGAATATCGTGCGGGTAGAGGATGATGTTAAAGGTGCTGAACAAGCGGTGAATAAAGATATATCTGAATCGTTTAAATTACCACCGTTATATCAGCCTGGGCCAATCTATCGGGAAAATTAATATTTTATTGCGGACAGGGAAGTCAGCAAATATTTATCTAACAGAATCCGATGATAAAAAACGGCGCACAGATAGACTGTGCGCCATTTTTGTACATAATTACAAAAAATTACTTTTTGTAGGAACGAACTTGATTATCCAGACGCTGATTCGCACGAGCTGCATCGTCTTTAGCGGCTTGAATGTCAGTACGTACTGCGTTCACGTCATTGCTCAGTTGATCAACTTTTGCATTCAGAGTCTGAATATCAGAAGTCAGTTGGTCAACCTTAGCAGTGCTTGAACAACCAGCCAACAGAGTAGAAGCCAGAACTACTGCACCCAGTACAATTTTAGTACGATTCATTATAATACCCTCTAGATTTAAGTTAATCTCCAAGTAGCCATGTAAGTATTACACAAAGTTTTTTAGAAAGAGAATAAATTTTTATCATGAAAACCAATTATTTCAATTTTTCTCTTTAACGAGTGGATAATTTTTATCTGAATGTAAAAAAACAAAACCGTTGAGTAACATTTTAATCAAAAAAAGCCTATTCCATGAGGGAATGATATTCTTCGAAATAATTTTAGTTAAAAATTCTTATAAATAAAAAATACAACATCCAGATCATCTTGCATCTATTGAACCATCAGGACATCTCTTTAAGGAAGCCATTTTTTATACATAAATTTAGGGTTTTTCTTAAAACAAATTTGTTAACTGAATCTTACTGTAGATGAACAACTTGACAATGTTCAGGTTGAATCCTAGGCTCAAATGCAAACTGGTAAGAGGAGTTTGTTATGTTAACTGATCAATCTAACGAATATTTTGACATCAACATTGACAACGGAGTCGCTCATTTACAACTCAGTCGTCCCGAAAAGGCAAATAGTTTGGCGCTTGGGTTCTGGAAAAGGTTTCCTGAGGCAATAGAGCAACTTAGTCGTTCAGGTGAGGTTCGGGCAATGGTGATCTCAGCACAAGGAAACACATTTTGTGGTGGGCTTGATCTGCAAATTTTTGCTTCTAGCAAAGAGGCTAATACGGCTAATCCTAATGAGCGGGAATCGATGCAGTTCAGCTTATTACAAATGCAGGAGGCGATAAGCGTATTGGAGCGTGCGCGATTCCCTGTTATTGCCGCGGTGCAAGGCACCTGTCTTGGCGCGGGTTTTGACTTAATTGCCGCATGCGATTTTTGTTTTGCTGCTGAACATGCGAAGTTTCGTATAGAAGAAACCAATATCGGTATGATGGCTGACTTAGGTATTCTTCAACGTTTGCAACATTTGATCCCTGGGGGTATGGCCCGCTATTTTGCCCTTACTGGAGATACACTGAGTGCGGCTCAGGCTCATGATTTGGGGCTGGTGGTAAAAGTGTTCCCTTCTACAGAGACATTAATCGAAGGTGCTCTCGCAACTGCCCGACGCATTGCTGATCGGCCTCCTGTTGCCATTAACGGGATTAAACGAGCTATGCTTTACAGCCGTGATCATGGTGTTTATGAATCGCTGCAACAAATAGCACTTTTGCAAGCTTCGATTTTTAGTCGTCAAGATATTCTGTGCTCGATTCAGGCGAAAGCGGCCGGAACAAAAAGTGAGTTCCAGAATTTAAGTGAAGTCGGTAAAGCTTTCGATGAACCATGATTAAGGAAAAGATATTAATGACATACAAAGTGAGTTCTCCGCAAATGATGTAGTGCTGGAAAATGTCATCATTGTCGAGGTTTACGCCATTTTCTGACCATGAGAAAACAGAGAATGGCATTATTATCAATCAGCATATAAGTGGATGGAATAATTTTATCCATATAATGAATATATTAAATGATTTTATTTTCTGTTAATAAATAACTTATAGCCAGATTGTAAATTTTCATAAAAACCAAAATAAATATATTACAATAATATTCCTATTATTATTTAATTTTGATTTATTATTCATGTTGTTATTTATCATTAATAATATTTTAGGTGTTGATAAAATATTATTATTGTTAGATCTTATTTGACATTCGTGATTAATGATTGGATTGTAGAAATAGTAGTTAATGAGGAATTTTTAATAACTTTAGATTAGAGATTATATACCCTATGGATTTCAAGTTGCATCGCGGCGGCAAGGGAGTGAATCCCCGGGAGCATAGAGAACTATGTGACTGGGGTGAGCGAGTGCAGCCAACAAAGAGGCAGCTTGAAAGATGACGGGTATAGTATTAAAAGCGATATTTTTCAGGAGTGAGTTAATCTATTGTCATGTTCATCAACTGAGCTTTTTGCATGTCATTACATGAACGCCAATGAAACTGGCTGGTAATCTGTACTTGCCGTTAGCCAGATGGCGCGGGAAGCAAGGTAGAGATAATATTAATAAGAAAAAGATATTAAATGAAGGAAATAATAAAGGTAGAAGTAAATAACAAAGATACATTATTATATTTTAAAGTTATTAATATAATCATAGGATTTTCTCTGTGTAAATTATTTTTTGATTAAGTAGATAATCTTATTATTTTATGTGTGTTAATAATTCTCATTGTTTTTAAAATACATATGTATTATGGCTGATTATTAAATCTATTCTATTTTAAAGGGATAATTTAAAAACCAAAATTGAAAATGGAGGTTTTAAATATTTGGCTAATGGTAAATAAGAAAAATAAGATTATTTTATCACTCATTTAAATAAGGTCGAAATAAATCCGTGAGCATAACTATCGGGAAAATAATTTGGTATTGCATCAGTTGATGGAGAAAATTAGATATTTAATGTTCTGAAATACCGCTATATTTGCGGTATCTCAGAAATAAAACAACTTATTAAATTAAAGTACGTGAACAGACGAGGTGTTGGTTGTACCGCTTGGAACCAAGGCGCCGGATACCATAACCACGATTTCACCTTTCTCCGCCAGGCCACTTGCTAGTGCTGCTTCTTTACCAATGCGGTAGAAATCGTCGGTAGAGGCGATCTCTTTAACAATTTGGGTAGAAACGCCCTTAACAAGCAGTAATTGGCGGGCAGTCACTTCATTAGTGGTCAATGCCAGAATAGGAGCGCCAGGGAAGTACTTACGAATGGATTTGGCAGATTTACCGCCATAGGTTGCGACCACAATCAGAGGGGCTTCCAGCTTTTCTGCTGTTTCAACGGCGCCACGACATACCGCTTCGGTTACGCGCAGGTTACGGCAATTGACGGCTTCAATACGGCTTGGCATTACGCGGTCTGTACGTTCACAAATCGTTGCCATGATAGTCACCGCTTCTATTGGATATTTACCTTTTGCACTTTCACCGGAAAGCATAACCGCATCAGTACCATCCAGAATGGCGTTAGCGACGTCACCGGCTTCCGCACGGGTAGGGCGCGGGTTTTTAATCATGGAGTCGAGCATTTGAGTTGCAGTGATAACAACTTTGCGAGCAATATTACATTTTTGAATCATCATCTTCTGAGCGAAGATCACTTCTTCTACCGGGATTTCAACGCCTAGATCACCACGGGCAACCATGATCCCGTCAGAAGCTTCCAGAATTTCATCAAAATTGTTCAGACCTTCCTGATTTTCAATTTTAGAGATGATTTGAATATTTTCACCACCGTGTGCTTTCAGATGTTCACGGATTTCCAGAACATCAGAGCGTTTGCGGATAAAAGAAGCGGCGACGAAATCAACACCTTGTTGGCAACCAAAGATCAAATCTTGTTTATCTTTTTCAGCCAGAGCAGGCAGGCTAATAGAAATACCCGGCAGATTAACACCTTTATTTTCACCGAGGTCACCGTTATTCAAAACTTGGCAAATGACTTCTGATTTAGTGACTTCTTTGACTGTCATGCCGATCAAACCGTCATCGACTAGCACGGTATTACCGGGAGCCAGATCCGCAGGGAAACCACTGTAAGTGACAGCTACACGGTCTTTATTACCGATAACGGAAGTGTCAGTGGTAAAAGTGAAAGTCTGACCAGCGGTTAGAGTGACATCATTACCGCCTTCCAGCTTCATGGTGCGAATTTCTGGACCTTTGGTATCCAGCAAAATAGCGGCTTGTTTGCCTGTCTTAGCCATAACTGAACGGATATTTTGAATACGCTGACCGTGCTCCTCATAGTCTCCATGTGAAAAGTTAAGGCGCATAACATTCATGCCGGCATTCAACAGTTCGGTCAGTTTTTCTTCGGATTCTGTTTTTGGCCCGATAGTACAAACAATTTTGGTTTTTTTCATGACAATCTATCTACAGGTTTTAATTGGATAAAATAGTGAAACCGCCAACTTTATGGCTTGCGCAGATACCATATAGTGTTGAATGTTGCGCAACATCATTAAGGACAGGTGGCGGGGAAGACATGCGGTGCTTTTTGTGCAAGGTTAGGCACATGTAATTATGTGAGTTTATACATACGATTAATCTATAACTTTTCAGTGTTCGGCAAACTAATGAGCTGAAACCATTCAACTGTAAATTGCGCCGTATTATAGAGACTTATTTCTGTGAAATGAATCGAAAAATGATTATGTGAATTAATTATAACGATAAACTGGAAAAATGACGCAGATCTTAACAAAGAGGAGTTATGACTCATTGCGGAAACTGCTTGTAAACAGCTAACAGTGTATTTTGACGCAGCAAGCAGATTGAGTACAACCAAGAGATAATAAAAGCAAGAAAAGAGATTTGTAGACTTGGTGCGTCCGAGTGGACTCGAACCACCGACCCCCACCATGTCAAGGTGGTGCTCTAACCAACTGAGCTACGGACGCACTAATAAGATTATGTTATCAACCAAACAATATTAACCAAACAATATTAACCAAATAATTGGTGCGTCCGAGTGGACTCGAACCACCGACCCCCACCATGTCAAGGTGGTGCTCTAACCAACTGAGCTACGGACGCAATCTAAATTGCATTGGTGACAACGGGGACGAATATTAGCGGCGAGTTAGCCTTCTGGCAAGGGAATAATACAAATTATTGTTTAACTGTTCGTATTTGCATCTACATACAGTGAATTTGTCGCTTATTCCACCAATTAAGTATTCGTCCCCGGCTTTATAGAAAATAAATCAGCGAGTTGAGCGTTGTAAAACTATCTCATCTGGCTGTTTTTGTATCCACAAAATGCGGGTAAATACCATCACTGCTGATGCAGTCAGGCCAATAATAAAGCCAATCCAGAACCCTTGTGGCCCCATAGCGGGTACGAAATAGTCAGTTAATCCCAGAATGTAACCGCTTGGCAGCCCCAAAATCCAGTAAGCGATAAAAGTGATATAAAAGATAGAACGCGTATCTTTATATCCACGTAAAACACCAGCCCCTACAACCTGTACGGCATCAGATAATTGATAAAGCGCGGCAAATAACATCAGATGCGATGCCATGATGATAACTTCAGGATTGTCGTTATACATCAAAGCGATCGGCTCTCGCAGAATAATAGAAAAAGTTGCGGTTAAACAAGCAAATACCAAACCAACCATAATTCCGGTATAGGCTGATATCCGGGCATTATCGGTAGACTTTTGTCCTAAATTGTAGCTCACGCGGATAGTGGTTGCTGCGGCTAAAGATATTGGGAACATAAACATTAATGAGCCGAAATTTTGTGCAATTTGATGCCCTGCAACAGCAGTAATGCCTAAAGGAGAGATCAGCAATGCCACTATGGCAAATAGGGTAATTTCAAAAAACATCGCCATCGCAATAGGAAAACCGAGAGCTGAAATACGTTTCAGAATATGCCAATCTGGTGCGGCAAAACGATGTTTAGGGCGGATATCCTTTTGTGATGACGAATGTCTCACATACCAACGCATGAGTAGGAACATGGCCCAGTAAACGCTGGCGGTTGCAACGCCGCAACCAACGCCACCCAAAGCGGGCGCGCCGAATTTACCGTAAATGAGTATGTAGTTAATTGGAATATTGATCAGCAATCCTAAAAAACTAATCACCATGCCTGGTTTGGTTTTCGATAAACCTTCACATTGATTACGCAGCACATGATAAAACAGGAAGCCTGGCGCACCCCACATGATTGCGTGGATAAATCCAACTGCTTTCTCGGCTAAAAGTGGATCTATATTATGTTGCCTGTCAATCAGGAACTTGCTGTTGTATAAAATAGCGATAATGATAATGGAGAGGAAAATCGATAACCAAAATCCTTGTTGAGTTTGGTTAGCAATGAGATTCCTGCGTCCAGAGCCATTCATTTGCGCAATAATGGGTGTTAAAGCTAATAGTAAGCCGTAACCAAATAAAATAACTGGCAGCCAGATAGAGGTACCAACGGCAACCGCGGACATATCGGTTGCACTAACGCTACCCGCCATAACGGTGTCCACAACTCCCATTGCAGTTTGTGAAAATTGGGCAATAATGACGGGGATCCCCAGAGCGAGCAAACTACGCGCTTCTTTTAAATATTTCTGCACGCATCACACCTTATTTTAAAAGTAGAAAATATTAAGAAAAACGCCTGTATATAAGAAACGATTTTCGAAAAATCAACCGTTTACTAACCGGGGTATTGTATCTATTTGATACTATATTACAACAATCATGCTGAGTTTATATTCAAATGTTTAGGTGGTATTTATCAATGACAACTTGATATAAACTAATTAATAATTATACACAGTCATTAAGAGGTTCTTCTATGTTTACGGGCATCGTTCAGGGAAAGGCACCCTTGGTTGCTATTGATGAAAAGAGCAATTTTCGGACTCATGTTGTTAAATTCCCGGCTGAATTATTGCCAGGTATTGAAACTGGAGCGTCGGTTGCCAATAACGGTTGTTGTCTGACGGTAACTAAAATAGAAGGCGATGAGATTAGTTTCGACTTAATGAAAGAGACTCTACGTCTGACTAATCTTGGTGATTTGCAGATAGGGGATTATGTGAATTTGGAGCGGGCGGCTAAATTTGGGGATGAAATTGGTGGACATTTGATGTCCGGTCATATCATCACGGTTGCTGAGATAGTTAAAATTTTCACTTCAGAAAATAACCATCAAATGTGGTTCCGTATCCATGATAAGCAATTAATGAAATATATCCTACATAAAGGGTTTATCGGCATTGATGGAATTAGCCTGACAATTGGTGATGTGGTTAATAATCGTTTTTGCGTTCACCTTATTCCTGAAACATTGGAACGTACAACATTAGGTAAGAAACGTCTTGGTCAGAGAGTGAATATTGAGATTGACTCACAGACTCAAGCGATTGTTGATACTGTGGAGCGCGTTCTTGCCCAGAGAGAGCGGGAACAGGCCGTCTCTCAGCAGCCAGAGACATTGATGGAAGAATGATCAATAAATGAGGAGCGACAGGATGAGCCTGCTTGTCGCTTTTAAACAGAATTAACTGCGTTAATTAAGGGAGCATTGAACCAGCGATGCTCCTTTTTGTGATTTATGTAGCAGTGTTTTGTATATTGTGTTAACTAATATAATTAACATTGTTATTATTGTGTTAATGCTCTTTCTCGTAAAGCGCAGACTAATCCCCACGATGATATTTTTAGAGGCTACTTTATGGAAAACCCGATTGAGTTAGATGAATGGCTTGAAGAACCTACACACGATGATGCTGTTGAAATGATGAATGCGCAAGCTGTTGTACCTTTTGGTACGGCACTTTGGCCTTAACAGTTGTTTATAATTAAGATTCTTTATAATAAATAGATAAGTAAGGGGAGTCTCCCCTTACTTAAAAATAAACAGGATTGTCCTCATGGATAAAAGTCTTGAGAATATGTATCGTTGTTTATCACATCATCCTGCGATTTCGGATAAAGTAAGAAATGATGAATGTATAAAGATATTTATCGGATCTGATACTGAACATGGCGATATTGCGCAGAAGATGCATGTGTATAAAAAGCATTTCGATGTGAAATCTGATTTCGCTTTGTTAGAAAAAACGCCGCCAGACGATGTAAAACAAAAAATAGCCGATTGTGATTTGTTTATTTTTCTTTACGCATCATCAACATTAAAGAATGCATCTCCACAAGGGCCAGAATATCTAACCAAAATAAGAAGCTTTATTACTGAATCATGGAAGAAATCTGTACTGTTTAAAGATTATGGTCCGCATTTTATTGAAGCATTCAGTGAGCTACCAGCATCAATAACAGAAAGGAATCAAAAACTTATTGGATTATCAAGTCGATCACAGAAGATTCAATATACAGATAATAAAGGGAACTCGATTGTAGGTTATTTAGAAAAGGACCATAAATGGACTTCCATTGATGGCAACGGAAATATTGATGTTATTCCTGGGGAAATAGCAAGTCATATAAAGAACCTTAACGGCAGTATCAGCTTTAGTGGTACCTTTTTGAGCACTGCGCCCTTTGCCATAAAGTATGGGGTTGTCAATGATATGATGACTATAAATATAAAAGAGGGTGAAATTATTGGGTTTGATTGTGGGAATGATGAATTTAGTAGAGATTTTAATTTATTCTTCCATATGAAAGGTTAAAACCACCGACTTTAGTCGGTCAGCTTTAGCTGAGATACTGTGTTGCATGGGAGGTGCAACATGGATTACAGATACGGTAGTCACACAGTATTTCAGATTGAATACCATTTTGTGTGGGTAACGAAATACAGGCACAAAGTGCTGATAGGTGAAGTAGCAATACGGGTGCGCGAATTAGTTCGTCAGACATGTGAAGCATTTGAAATCAGGATATTAAAAGGGGTCGTGAGCAAAGATCATGTTCACATACTGGTGAGTAGTCCCCCGACATTATCTCCCTCAGAAATCATGAGGAGACTGAAGGGAAGGACAGCGAGTAAGTTGTTTGAAGAGTTTTCGCATCTAAAGAAACGCTACTGGGGTCAGCATTTTTGGGGCAGAGGCTATTTTTGTGCGACGGTGGGTCAGTTAACGGAAGAGATGATAAAGGCTTATCTGGAGCATCATTTTGAACCAAACCCGGATGATAACTTCAGGATGGACAATTGACGCATCGTTCAGCCGATGCGTATCCGGACTTTCAGTCCGTTAATCACTAACCCACCGACTTTAGTCGGTGGTTGTTGAGATCTAAATCATAATCATGGAAATAGAATTGTTGAAGAGTTTGGTATTGGTACTAACACCGGTGTGAAAGCGCTTTATGGCAGAAATGCCGGTTTTGAAGAGCGGCATCCTGGCTTACATCTTGGTTTAGGTGGTGGTGTAAAAGGGAGTCATCATTTAGATTTGATATTTTCTGGTGGAAAAATAGCATTTGATCAAACCGTTTTCTTTGATAATGGTTATGTGGATGATTTCCGTTAGTGAGAAATATACCCGTCATCTTTCAAGTTGCCTCTTTGTTGGCTGCACTCGCTCACCCCGGTCACATAGTTTGCTATGCTCCCGGGGATTCACTCCCTTGCCGTCGCGATGCATCTTGAAATCCATAGGGTATAGATATATTGCATTGAATAAAAGCTACAGTGGAAACCTGTAGCTTTTGGTTAACTATCGGGCTACCCGTAACCCGCCTTCAATGCCTTTTAGACTGAATATGACTTGCCATAATTGAATATCGCGAGCACGAAATGCACCGGCACAGGCATTCAGATAATAGCTAAACATGCGTTTAAACGTTGGACTATAATTATCTTGTATTTCAGGCCAACTGGAGATAAATCTTTCATACCAGGCCATCAATGTTCGATCATAATCTGCGCCAAAGTTATGCCAATCTTCCATAACAAAACAGTGTTTGCTGGTGCGAGCTATTTGCTCAATCGAAGGCAAACAGCCATTAGGAAAAATATATTTGCTGATCCACGGGTCAGCACTGGCTTTGGCTTTGTTGGAACCAATAGTATGTAGCAGGAATAGGCCATCAGGCTTCAAGTTTCTTTGAACAACGTCGAAGTAAGTTGCATAATTTTTAGGTCCAACGTGTTCAAACATACCGACAGAAACAATTCTGTCGAACTGTTCATGTAAATCCCGATAGTCTTTCAGAATGATCTTTACATCCAGATTTGTACATTGATTCTGTGCATATTTTTGTTGTTCGGCTGAAACTGTTATGCCTGTGACGGAAACGCCATAATTCTTAGCAGCATAAGCTGATAGTCCACCCCAACCACATCCAATATCAAGCAGGGTCATACCTGGAGAAAGTTCCAATTTCTCGCAGATGAGTTTCAACTTATCAAGTTGAGCCTGTTCCAGTGTTTTAGCTTGTTTCCAGTAACCGCAGGAATATTGCATATAAGGGTCAAGCATATGGGTAAAAAGATCGTTTCCTAAATCATAATGCTGATGACCGACAATCCATGACCGTTTTGGCGTTTGCAGATTACGTAAGCGGGTTATTGCGATTCTCATTGTGTCTTTGAGATTATTGGGCATTTTATTTTCTAATCCAGCGCGTAAAACGCGATAAAAGAAAATATCTAACCGCTCACAATCCCACCAGCCATCCATATAACTTTCACCTAATCCTATCGAACCTTGTTGTAAAACTCTTTTATAGAAATTAGGATTTTTTATCTGGATATCATAAGGATTGTGACCATTAATTTGAATACCTGCTTCTTCTAGCATCTCATTGGCAATTCTCTGCCAAGAGTTAATGGCTGTTTTCGGGTTTTCAATACAGGATGAACTCATATACTCTCCAACGTTAGGGTGATGGAATATTGAGGAGCTCGTTTTAGCTAACAAAGCAGGATGCGAAGACGCAAAATGCAAAAAATAACAAAGAATTAAAGTAAAAAATCTTAAAGATGACTAATCCATGAGTTTAATAGGGGCAATCATTGCTCCTGAAAACCTCAAGTTCCAGGTTATTTGTAATAAAGATCTTGATTGAGTATAAAAGTGTAAAATTGTTTTATCAATTAATAAATAAAGGCAGCAATTAATTGGTAATTGGCAGCCTTTATTGAGATAACAATTTGATTAATATCAAGAATTTTGTTCAATTGTTTGAACGCGGCGATCAGCGTTTTTTTTCCGCTGTATAAAATATCCTAATGTCATTGGAATAACGGTAGAAACCATGACTGTGGCTGTGGATATCAGTGGATTGCTGATAAATGCTGATACAACCAGACTGGCAATAAAACAGAGTCCTAATTGAAGCGTGTTTTGTAATGCAGTAGCTTTTCCACTGTCTTGTGGATAAGCGGATAAAGCGTTTGCTACTGCAATTGGATATGACGCGCCATTCATTGCAGCCATAAAGCAAAAAGGGATCAGAATAGTGAATAGCGTTGGCTCGCTAAATTTTGCAATCAAATAGAGCGCAATCATGCTGACAGCATAGCCAATTAACAGATAAGGAAAAATAGTCTCACTTTTTATTTTGGCTAAAATACTGCGGCATCCATAACCTCCAACGATAAAGGCCAACGTTTGAGGGATATAACTCAGACCGATGTCATCGGGGGTATATCCCATTTCACCGAGAATTGAAGGGGAGCCGGTTAACCAGGCAAAAAAGCCGGCGCTGCACGATGCGAATATCAGAACGTTGCCATTAAACAGTGGTGATTTTAATAGCGTAAGGAAAGAGACATTATTTGTTTGCACTTGAGTTTCACGGTTTTTGCGATTTTCTTGCAAAAATAGAGTAAAAAACAACAGCATTAATGTAATGGTCAATAAGACTAGGAAAATTATACGCCAGCCGCCATGTTGCAACAACCAGGCTCCCATTAAAGGCGCCAGGGCAGGGGAGAGTGCAACCAATGGCATAATCGTGGCGAAAACACGTTTGGTACGGTGGGAATCGTAACGATCAATAACTAATGCTTGCCATGAGACGGCGGCTGAACAAACACCGATGGCTTGGATAAAACGTAAAGCTAAAAGTTGGGTGGAATCTGTTATCCAAATCATTCCCAGACAGCCAATAGAAAACAGGGACAGACCGGTGATAATAATCGGTTTTCTGCCAAAGCGATCTGAAAGAGGCCCCCACAAAAGTTGCGCAAAGGCGAAACCTGCAAGAAAGATGCTTAGGCTGGCACTAATTGCGTTTGCTGATGTCCCTAATTCTTGTTGCATAGCACCGAATGCTGGCAGATACATATCAATAGCCAGATAGCCTAGCATACTCAAGCCTGCAAGGTAGAACATGAACTGACTTGAGTTTTTCATTTGATTACTCTCTTTGAATGTCATGATTGAAATAGTTTGCAGTGATAGGTAGATAACAATATTGACACATATTCTATACGTCGTGATTTTTACTTGTGAAATGGTAATATTTGCATAGTGCTGTGAAAAAAATTGAAAGGTAAAATTATGTGGTCGGAATATTCACTTGAAGTCGTGGATGCGGTTGCTAGAACAGGCAGTTTTAGTGCCGCGGCATCGGAGCTTCACCGTGTCCCTTCTGCGATCAGTTATACCGTAAGACAATTGGAAGAGTGGCTGGCCGTTTCGTTGTTTGAGCGTCATCATCGGGATGTAGAATTAACTGAGGCAGGCGCTATTTTTATCAAAGAAGCTCGCTCTGTTATCAAAAAAATGATTGATACTCGTCACCAGTGTCAACAAGTTGCAAACGGCTGGAGGGGGCAATTTAATATTGCTATTGATCGCGTTGTCAAACCAGAACGTAGTCGTCAGCTTATTCTTGATTTTTACCACCATTTTCCTGATATAGAACTTTTTATTCATCAGGAAGTGTTTAATGGTGTGTGGGATGCGCTGGTGGATAGTCGAGTTGATGTTGCCATTGGGGCAACCCGGGTAGCTCCAGCCGGGGAAAGATATAGTTTCCGAGATATGGGGTTTATGCCCTGGCTATGTGTGGTTAGCGCAGGCCATGAGTTAACTCAGTTGCCGGGGCCGCTAGCTGATGACCAAATGCGGCCTTATCCAAGTTTGTGCCTTGAAGATACATCCCGTAATTTGCCGAAGCGTGACACCTGGAATCTGGATAACCAGCGCAGGCTGGTAGTTCCTGATTGGGAGTCTGGTCTGTCTTGTTTAAACGAAGGGTTATGTGTAGGAATGGTGCCTAAGCATAGGGCAATGCCGCTTATTCGGCAGAAGAAATTAGCCGTGCTGGAATTGGAACAGCCTTTACCAGACAGTCCATGTTGTTTGGCATGGGTACAAAACAGCCATTCTCCAGCATTAAGTTGGTTGCTTGACTACCTTGGAGATAGTGAAACTCTTAATGCTGAATGGCTTCAAGATGAATAAAGCGGGTTAACGGCGGTAGTCGATAAATGGACCATCGACGACAGAGCGTCGTTCAACCAAGCGTGGATGTACTTCAATAGTTTGTGCATCTTCACGTTTGTTGATGATCCTATCCAATAACATAGAAAACGCCATTTGTCCCAGTCGTTCTTTTGGCTGATGAATGGTGGTCAATGCCGGAGAGAAATAACGAGCGTTGCGTATATTGTCATAACCGATGATAGAAATATCCTGCGGGACGCGTAATCCTGATTCATCAGCAGCGCAAATAGCCCCCATAGCCATAACATCTCCGCCGCAGAAAACCGCAGTCGGACGCTGTTTTTGATGCAGAATTTGATGCATGGCTTTATAGCCCGATTCTGGCTCAAAATCCCCCTGAATAATCCATTCTTCTCTGATCGGAATATTGGCTTCTTTTAACGCCTTCAAGAATCCTTGATGGCGACCACCGCCGGTATTTCGTGCCAGAGGGCCGGGGATCGCGCCAATATCACGATGGCCACGCTCGATAAGATAACGACCAGCTAGATAACCTCCGTGGAATGCGTTATCAATAATCGTATCAGTGAAGTCGCTTCTGGCTTGACCCCAATCCATGACGACCATTGGAATATTGCGATAATCTTCCAGCATTCCCAGCAACTGTTCCGGGTATTCTGAACACATAATCAGCAGTCCATCCACACGTTTTTGTGCCAGCATGGCGAGATAGGCTTTCTGTTTATCAATGTTATTGTGTGAGTTACATAAAATCAGCGTATAGCCTTTGCTATAACAACTGTTTTCAACAGCCTCAATGACTTCAGCAAAATAGGGGGCTTCACTAGACGTTGCAAGTAATCCGATCGATTTTGTGTGGTTAACTTTCAGACTGCGAGCGACGGCGCTGGGTGAATAATTCAGTGTCTTAATAGCAGCCCAAACGGCAGCTTTAGTATCTTCAGCGACGAAGCGGGTTTTATTAATAACATGGGATACGGTAGTGGTTGAGACACCAGCGTGTTTGGCCACATCTTTGATCGTTGCCATGAGGTGAAAGACTCCTGACCTTTTGGTCTAAATTTAAAACGCTTTGTTAATCATTTGCCAGCCCTTTTACGCAAGGGCTGGTAATAAGTTAGCGATAAATCTTGGATTTTGTCTGATCTGGCTCAAAAGTGAAAGCAATAATCAGTGTTATAAAATGAATGGTAATCGCTATTTATGCTTTTCCTTATGTAAGGGCAATTAACCATCTCGATAGACTGGTTTTTGTCGTTATAAACTTTTTATTCTGAGGAGGCTTTATGAATACCGATTTGAAACTTGGTTTATTTACTGCTGTTAGCACGTTGGTGATGATTGCCATTTTTGCCGCTCTTTGCTTGATCTTTGCCTGATTTGAGCTAATGAGATGGATTAAAAATGGGACTTTACGTTGAAAAGAAATTGGGCAGATAGCCTCAGTGGTTTATCTGCCCTTTGCCTTTGGGGGTTAAAACAGAGAGTAATGAATTAATCTGATGGTTGTTAAGCCCACCCCAGAACCAAAAGCTTTCACTGCTGTGCCGGTAAATTTCTGGTCATCCTGGCAAACTTCTACGATAAATAACAGTGAAAATGATGTCATCTGCATCAGGATAAGAAAAGATCAGGATACATCTTAGTGAGAGAAAATGGTATTCTCCGTAATATTGTGACGATGTTGGTTATCAACATAGTGTTGGTTTAAAGGAAATAAAAATGATGACTATTGAGAAGATTGAGCGCCAAATTAAAGAAAACCCAATTTTATTGTATATGAAGGGTTCTCCTAAATTGCCAAGTTGTGGATTTTCTGCGCAGGCTGTTCAGGCTTTATCTGCATGTGGTGAACGTTTTGCTTACGTAGATATTTTGCAAAATCCAGATATTCGTGCAGAATTGCCAAAATATGCTAATTGGCCAACCTTTCCTCAACTTTGGGTAGAAGGTGAGTTGATAGGTGGATGCGATATTATCATTGAAATGTATCAGCGTGGTGAGTTACAAACATTAATCAAAGAAACTGCTGATAAATATCGTCCCGAAGACGAAGACGCGACAGAGTAATTTTTTAATTACTTGCAGACAGGTTATTATACTATCTCCCCATATATTGATATATGGGGGGGTATTATTGCTTAAATTTAGATTTGGTTATATTAATCTAGCCGTTCAACTATTTATCCGTTTTTTTCTTCTGTTGTGGTCGTTAATGGCCAGCCACCAAGTTGTTTCCAACGGTTAACCATTTCACAGAATAATTCAGCGGTACGATCAGTATCATATAAAGCGCTGTGAGCTTGATGATTGTCGAATGGAATACCGGCGGTGATGCAGGCTTTTGCTAAGATTGTTTGTCCTAATACCAGACCACCTAAAGCAGCGGTGTCAAAAGTTGCAAACGGATGGAACGGATTTCGCTTTAGTCCGGTGCGTTCCGCGGCAGCCATAACAAAGCTATGATCGAAGCTAGCATTGTGAGCAACGATAATTGCCCGATTACAATGATTATTTTTTATCCCTTTACGAACCATTTTAAAAATAGCGTGTAGAGCTTCATATTCGCTCACTGCTCCACGTAGCGGATTTAATGGATCAATGCCGGTGAACTCCAGGGCTGCTGGTTCAAGATTGGCTCCTTCAAATGGCTCAATATGGAAGTGAAGCGATTCGCTAGGCGTTAGCCAACCTTCACCATCCATCTCCAGTGTAACGGCGGCAATTTCAAGTAATGCGTCTGTTTTGGCATTAAAGCCGCCAGTTTCAACATCAATAACAACAGGGTAATAACCTCGAAAACGTCCACTAAGGACGTTTGGCTCTTTTTTATCAGACATCAGATCGAGTTACCCAGAGCGTTGCTGGCATTTTTATTTTCAATCAGTTCAATTTTGTAACCATCTGGATCTTCAACGAAAGCAATAACGGTTGTTCCGCCTTTTACAGGGCCTGCTTCACGGGTAATGTTGCCACCGGCTTGGCGAATAGATTCGCAAGTGGCTGCGACATCATCAACACCTAATGCAATGTGACCAAAAGCATTCCCCATTTCGTAATGGTTAACTCCCCAATTATAGGTTAACTCGATTACGGCTCCTTCGCTCTCATCAGCGTAGCCAACGAAGGCGAGCGAGTATTTATATTCGATGTTTTCACTGGTGCGTAGCAGGCGCATGCCTAACACTTCAGTGTAAAAATTAACGGAGCGTTGTAGATCACCAACACGGATCATGGTATGGAGTAAACGCATAATTACCTCTAATTTAATGGTTTTACCAATATTTTTGTGCGGTAGGTCGCACAAAAACCACTAACTATAACGTGTCTTACGGTTACAGTTCAATTTTCCCATAATTATAATTTATTCTTATCTAGGTTTATAATTAAATATAGTATGTGAATTGTATAGGAAACGGGATGTGATGGCTGAGCAACTGGAGTTTTTTGCTATTCCCAGTCCTTGTCGAGGAATTTGTCAGGCTAATGAGCGAGGTTTTTGTCTGGGGTGTTATCGCAGCCGGGAAGAAAGATTTAATTGGATGAAAATGTCTGATGGGCAAAAGCGTGAAGTATTGCGACTGTGCCGACAAAGATATTTACGTGCATTGAGAGCACAAAATCAGACAGATGAAGAACCACCTGAGCAGTCATCACTATTTTAATTATAAATTTTTGAAGTTATTAAAGTTAACAATTCAATGATTTACTTATATAGGGTTATATTTTTGGCGAAGTTATAAATGTTCTACTATAATCTTAAGTATTTTGTTTGTTATTTTTTTATTTTTTACTTAACGAAAAGACTAAGTGAGCTTATTTGGGATTTTTTATAACTTTATGTTTTAAATGGAATTTTAAGCCTAATTGTGTGATAAATGTAAAATAAAAACAACATTAATGTAAAAATAGATAGCTTAGCATTTAGATGACAGCTATTCTTATAGTACTTTGAATAAAGTATTGAATGATATTTATTGGTTTCTGTTTGCTTGTATTCATAGTTCTGATAGTTTTTATGGTAAAAATATTGTATGTTAATTGTTTTGTTCTGAGTTTAAATTAAGTTTAGTTGTTCTTGGTTATAGTTACCTGAATTAGTTAGTTGCTAAGAATTTACTGTGATTATACAGAAGTTATATATACTTTTTTAAGGCTAGTTAGCCTGATTTAGAAAAATTTGGCTGTTATGTTTAGTAGGCTAGTTTATTTAAGGAGGGACAATTGGAATCTACATTGGGATCAGATCTGGCACGGTTAGTTCGTATTTGGCGTGCTTTAATTGACTACCGTTTAAAGCCGTTAGAATTAACTCAGACTCATTGGGTAACGTTGTACAATATTAGCCGGTTACCTCAGGAGCAATCTCAGATACAGTTGGCGAAAGCTATCGGTATCGAGCAACCATCTTTGGTCAGGACATTAGATCAGCTTGAGGAAAAAAAACTTATCACTCGGCATACTTGTGCCAATGATCGTCGTGCAAAGAGAATCAAGCTAACTGAAGATTCTGCATCGGTTATTAGGGAGTTGGATGGTGTTATTGAATCCACAAGAAATGAGATTCTGGAGGGTATTTCACGCGAGGAACTTGCTTTTCTTTCCACTTTAGTGCAGAAGTTAGAGCAAAATATTATCCAATTACAGAGTAGATAGTAATTACGATAGCCATGAAATGCTAACCGGATGAAAGAAGACCGCGACTTACCAAAATGAAGTCACGGTTTTCTTATTTCTATATCTTATTGTCGAGGTGAAACAGTAATATTACTGCCTTGGCCTGCGATTCTTACTCGTTGACCTTTATGGAAAACAGTTTTACCTTGCTTTTGAACAACAATGATACTTTCACCGCTGTCACGACGAATTTCGAGTTCCACACCTTTAGTTGTGTTAAGAGCCCCCTGAACGTTTTGGCCTGCAACACCACCGGCAATCGCACCAGCGGCAGTCGCCAATGTATTGCCACTACCGCCGCCAATAGTATTACCAACCAAGCCTCCTAGAACTGCGCCGCCAATTGCGCCTAATACATTCTCATCGCTACCCGCCTGAATATTGATAGGACGAACAGAAACAATTGTACCGTAAGAGACAGTCTGGACCTGCTTAGCTTGTCCAGCGGTATAGGTATCACCAGAAAGAGAATCGGTGTTGACACAGCCTGATAATGAAGCAACGGCAACCGCGCTAACTAAAAAGTGCTTAAACATAGTAACTCCTAATTTCGATGCCTGACTGCGGAAATCTGATAGCTTACTGGGCAATCAGGCTAACAACCGGCATTGGCAATAAGTAATAAAAAGTTTATCCAAATAGAATGCCAGTACATTAGCAATCTAGTGCTAAACATATATTAAACGTCAATAGAGATTTTTAAAAGAAATAGCTATTAATGAGAAATTCAGCATTTTTTGTGAAGTTGTTTCCAAAACTCAGGTTTTATTCCTTAGTTTGTCTATTAGCCATATACAGCCAAAACCACTGCGCTTTATAGTTATTGGCGTGGTTTCTGATTTTATCAAGACAGATTTTAAGCAGGAAGGCAAATTAAATGGTTATGAAGTCAGGTCGTTATATTGGTGTAATGTCGGGGACAAGTCTGGATGGCGTTGATGTGGTGCTTGCAGCAATCAATGATAAAGTTGTTGCTCAACAAGCCAGTTATTCACATCCATTCCCACACGAATTAAAACAGAAAATTCTTGCAGTCTGCCAAGGGCAGCAAACGACATTATCAGCAATTGGTCGGTTAGATTATGAACTTGGTTCTTTATTCGCTGAAGCAGTGCAAGGCTTACTGATTAAAACAGGGTTAACCACCAGTGACATTATCGCTGTGGGATGTCATGGACAAACCGTTTGGCATGAGCCAGATGGTCACACGCCTTTCACTATGCAGCTTGGCGACAATAACCGTATCGCAGCTTTAACTGGGATGACTGTGGTTGGCGATTTTCGTCGGAGAGATATGGCATATGGCGGGCAAGGAGCGCCATTAGTTCCCGCTTTTCATTTCGCCGTCTTAGGGCATCCGACAGAACGCAGAATAATTCTCAATATCGGTGGTATTGCCAATATAACGACGCTATTACCGGGATCACCGGTCAAAGGTTATGACACAGGTCCGGGTAATATGCTGATGGATAGTTGGGTGTGGCGTCATCAGAAAAAACCTTATGATAAAGATGCGCAATGGGCGCGGGAAGGTACGGTTAATAACCAGCTACTTAGACAAATGCTTTCTGATCACTATTTTTCACGACCAGCGCCTAAAAGCACAGGCCGGGAGTATTTCAATATGAGTTGGCTGGAGGCGCAATTAGCTAACTTTCCTGACATATCTCCAGTTGATGTCCAGGCAACACTGGCCGAGCTGACTGCGGTGTCTGTGTCACAGCAAATCATGTTGAGTGGCGGATGTGAACGTCTGTTGGTTTGTGGCGGCGGCGCACGTAACCCACAGATAATGAGTCGACTTTCTGCATTATTACCGGGAACGGAGGTTTGCCCGACAGATAAATATGGCTTAAGCGGCGATGATATGGAAGCACTGGCATTTGCCTGGTTGGCATTCCGTACGATGTCAGGCGCGTCAGGGAATTTGCCCTCTGTTACCGGTGCGAGTACTGAAACCATTTTAGGGGCAATTTATCCTGTTAATAATCAATAACAATGATAAGCTGTCTGGTATTTAGTGAGTCATAAACAGAGCTACGTTAATGTCAGAACATAATGAATTTGATGTTGCAGAATTACGCCGTGAATATATTCGTGGTGGGTTAAGACGTAAAGATTTAACTAAAGAACCTATCGAACTTTTTGAGCGTTGGCTCAAGCAGGCATGTGAAGCTAAGTTGAGTGATCCAACTGCAATGTGTATAGCAACGGTTGATGAGAATGGTCAACCGTATCAACGTATTGTGTTATTGAAGCATTTTGATACAAATAGTTTGATTTTTTATACAAATTTAGGCAGCCGGAAAGCAAAACATTTGGCGCGCAATAACAAAATCAGCCTCCATTTCCCTTGGCATCCTCTGGAAAGGCAAGTCTCTTTTCTTGGTAAAGCAGAACGTCTTTCTCCTGTTGAAGTGATGAAATATTTCCATAGTCGTCCCAGAGATAGCCAGATTGCCGCATCGGCGTCACAACAATCCTCTCGTATTTCCGCACGCAGTGTTTTGGAAGGGAAGTTCCTTGAGTTAAAACAGAAATTCTTGAATGGCGAGGTGCCTTTGCCTAGCTTTTGGGGAGGATTCAAAGTGACTTTTGATTCTGTTGAATTTTGGCAAGGTGGCGCAAACCGGCTCCATGACCGGTTTATTTATCAACGGGAAGGCGATAGTTGGCATATTGACAGGCTTGCGCCATAAATCGTGGATTATCGTTTTTAATACTAGCACTTATAGTATTGGCGTTTTATGCTATGCCGCACTCTTTTTAAGTCGCGATTTATACAACAGACAAAATACACAAATTGATGGAGTCATTAATGTCTAGCAATAACCTGATAAAACAACTGCAAGAGCGGGGCCTCATTGCCCAAGTGACGGATGAGAATGCGTTAGTGGAGAGACTGGCGCAAGGCCCTGTCTCCCTCTATTGTGGTTTCGATCCGACCGCTGACAGCTTGCATTTGGGGCATCTGGTTCCCTTGCTGTGTTTAAAACGATTCCAGCTGGCCGGGCATAAACCCGTGGCGTTAGTTGGTGGGGCTACGGGTTTGATTGGCGATCCAAGCTTCAAAGCTACTGAACGTAAACTGAATACTGAAGCTACCGTTAAAGAGTGGGTAGAGAAAATCCGTAGACAGGTTTCACCTTTCCTCGATTTTGATTGTGGTGAAAATAGTGCTAAAACAGCCAACAATTATGATTGGTTTGGCAACATGGATGTTCTGACTTTCCTGCGTGACATCGGCAAACATTTCTCAGTTAATCAGATGATTAATAAAGAAGCGGTTAAACAGCGTTTAAACCGTGATGATGTGGGTATCTCTTTCACTGAATTTTCTTATAACCTACTGCAATCCTATGACTTTGCTCGCCTGAATGAAGTACATGGCGTTGAGTTACAGATTGGTGGTTCCGACCAGTGGGGAAATATTACTTCTGGTATTGATCTAACTCGTCGTATCAACCAGAAACAAGTATTTGGCATGACTGTTCCCCTGATCACGAAATCTGATGGCACTAAGTTTGGCAAAACAGAAGGTGGCGCTGTTTGGTTGGATCCGAAGAAAACCAGCCCGTACAAATTCTATCAATTCTGGATTAATACTGCGGATGCCGATGTCTATCGCTTCCTGAAATTCTTTACCTTCATGAGTCTTGAAGATATTGATGCTTTGGAAGAAGAAGATAGAAATAGCGGCAAAGCTCCTCGTGCTCAGTACGTGTTGGCAGAACAAGTTACTGGTATGGTGCATGGTGAAGAAGGGTTGTCAGCCGCTAAGCGGATTACAGAAAGTTTATTCTCTGGGGCCGTTGCTGATTTGACCGAAGCGGATTTTGCTCAATTGGCACAGGATGGTATGCCGGTAATTGAGCTGGAAAAAGGTGCGGATTTGCAACAAGCTTTAGTTAATGCTGGGTTAGTACCTTCTCGTGGTCAGGCGCGTACTATGATCAGTTCCAACGCTGTCGCAATTAATGGTGAAAAACAATCGGAACCTGAATATCTGTTTACTGACAGTAACCGTCTGTTTGGTCGTTACACCCTGTTGCGTCGTGGTAAAAAACACGATTGTTTGATCTGCTGGAAATAACTGATATTGCATTATAATGGGGCAACACAAATGTTGCCCTTTTTCTTACCATGACTTTAATCTTATAAACAGAAGCCAGAATAAAATATAGGCCGTCATTGTGAAAAATATTCTCTCAATTCAATCCCATGTTGTCTTTGGTCACGCTGGTAACAGTGCTGCGGAATTCCCTATGCGTCGGATGGGGGTGAATGTATGGCCATTGAATACCGTACAGTTTTCAAATCATACCCAATATGCTCAATGGAAAGGGTGTGTTATGCCGGCGAATCATCTTACGGAAATCGTTCAGGGCATTGAAGAAATTGAACAGCTTAAATCTTGTCATGCGGTACTGAGTGGATATATCGGTTCACCGGAACAGGGGAGCCATATTATCGATATAGTGAAACGGGTAAAAGCGGTGAATCCTGATGCTTGGTATTTCTGTGATCCCGTCATGGGGCACCCAGAAAAAGGTTGTATTGTTGCGCCGGGGGTGGCTGAATTTCTGTGTGAAGAAGCACTGCCTGTAAGTAACATTATTGCACCAAATTTACTGGAGCTTGAAACACTGAGTATGCAGAAAGTGGCTAATGTAGAACAGGCTGTTGTGGCTGCCCGAACACTATGTGAGAAAGGGCCGGATATTGTACTGGTTAAACATCTTAGTCGTGCTGGTTATCGGGCTGATTGTTTTGAAATGCTATTAGTGACTAAAGAGCATAGCTGGCATGTAAGTCGGCCTTTGGTGGATTTTGGCGAACGTCAGCCGGTTGGTGTGGGTGATTTAACCAGTGGCCTGCTATTGGTTAACCTATTAAAAGGCGAGTCTTTACAAACTGCCCTCGAACATGTTGCTGCTGCGGTTTATGAAGTGATGGTAACAACGAAAGATATGGGCGAATACGAACTACAAATTGTGGCTGCGCAGGACAGAATGGTGACTCCTGGTTATAAATTCTGTGCGACGCAATTGGATTAAAATATTAACCGTTCCACTGACATTGTGTGGAATGACATTGTGTGGAACGGTTTTTTACTCTTAAATTAACCCTTCTGCTTTCAGGGCATCATGAACACTTGGACGTTCTGCAATCTTCTTTTGATAAGCTTTAAGATGAACCAGATCAGATAGATCCAATTGCACTAAAGGCGCCCAGTTACTGAGGGTGAATAAGTAAGCGTCAGCAACAGTAAAGTGCTCCCCGGCAATGTATGGCTGTTCTGCTAATACTTTGTCTATATACTTGAATCTCCTGAGTAGATTATTAATAGCAACAGGACGATAATTTTCTGGTGTTCCCGGGAAAAATAGGGGAGAAAATCCTTTATGGATTTCACTGGAAAGATGGCTAATCCATTCAAGTTGATGATATCGTTCCATCGTTCCGGTTGGTGCGATTAATTTTTTGTCCGGTTTCTGGTCGGCAATATATTGGACAATAACAGCTCCTTCGGTGAGGATCTCATTGTTATCTAACAGAAGAGTTGGTATCTGGCCTTTTGGATTAATTGCGAAAAAATCGTCGCCGTTCTCCATTTTTTTAGTTTTCAGATCAACTTTAATCATGCTGAAATCAAGTCCTGCTTCACGAAGTATGATGTGAGGTGAGAGAGAACAAGCTCCAGGTTGGTAATAAAGTTTCATGTGCCGCTCCTTAAAAGTTTCCGGTAATAGATATAATAGGACAAAGGAACTCAGTAAGGCATTGCTATAGCCTTGATATATACTACCACGACAGATGGAAATAAATGAATGATTAAATAGATATAAGGTGGTGTGATTGTATCGTGAATAATCCTTTTCTATATTCTGGTATAGAGGCGATTATTTATTTTTTTATCATTATTTTCAAATAGATTGGTTACGTTAATTTAGAAGTTTAGGGAAAGATTTTGGATGAAGTGACTTATCCAAAACTTCCCCGTATTTTGTGTCATATAGTATATTTTGCAATTGGTTATATTATATGGAATAAATAATGGCGATTATTGATAGTTACAAGAATTCATTTTATATTGGTTATAAGATAATTAATATATTATTCTTGTTAAATGATTTGTAATCATAGGAAAATAAATTGAATTTATTTGTAAAGTCACTAAAATAAATCATGCATTGTCTATAGTTTCTTGTAAAAATATCTTTTTTATTCTCTTGATTAAAGTTTTCGACTAACTTCTTATAAATATTATTAATTGTTTCTATTTGTCCGTTAAGTCTATTGACGGAATTATTTATATTTCTAAGACTAAATGAAACGTCTGATATATTTAATGTGATTTCTTCCATCAATAAAGAGACTTTGTATATTTGTTTTTTATCTTCTCCATCGGGAATATTCTTTAATAATTGTTGTATTTTTATGTGTGTTTTTTCTGCGAAGTTTTTCTTGTGTTCAAAATCAATTTGAGATATTTCAAATAGTTGTGGTAGTTTTGAGATGAAATCGTTTAGCTTACTAAAATCTGATTCAATTTCTTTCAATGCATGATCGACTCTGGCAATATAACCATGACCTAAATATCCACTGCTAAGTGAACCTAAATAAGTTGTTGCTTTGTGTATATTTTTAATAATTCTATCAATATCTTGTTCATCGGAATTATATGCATATTCATAATCTTCCAATGCTGATGGCCAGTGATATAATGATTCCTTAAACTCATTCCAAGAAACTGCAATTCCTTGGGATGGATCATGATTTTTCAGACATTCTGGAAATTTTATATTGGTGATTGATTTAAACATATTAGATATAATTAAAAAATCATTTTTCATTTTATGCACCTTGCTAAAATAATAAATATCATTAAATTGTATAAAAGCGTGAAATATAATATTTAAACTAAAAGGGTAAAATAATAAAATATTGCATTAAAAATATTTAACTGAAAATATTGTACTGATAATCGATTTAATGAAATTAAGTTATTGATTATATTAAAGGACATATTACTGATTAGCGCAAGGAAACAAGATGATATTTTTTATTTCAGTAAAATAATTATAAAGTAATGTCGTTTAACTCTTTAATTACAAAGGGTTTAATAATTCGTTCCAATAGGTTTTTTATATTTTGACTTAGAATTAATTTTTACCTATTAGTGATGATTTAATGAAGTAATTAATTTGTTATTTTATTGATAATAAAAGGCCCGAAAAACTAGCTCTTCGGGCCTTGTTTTGTGAGTTGAAATTTACTGATTATTAATCAGATTATTTCAATTCCAGTTCATTCATTGCGACAATGCTGAAACCACCATCAACATGCAGAATTTCACCGGTAATACCACCGGACAGATCCGAACACAAGAATGCCGCAGCGTTACCAACATCTTCAGTTGTTACAGTGCGGCGAATTGGGTTAACGGTTTCACAGTGAGCCAACATTTTACGGAAATCTTTGATGCCAGACGCAGCCAAAGTGCGGATAGGGCCAGCAGAGATACCGTTAACACGAATACCTTCGGCACCCATAGCGTTAGCCATATAACGAACGTTAGCTTCCAGAGATGCCTTTGCCAGACCCATTACGTTGTAGTTAGGGATTGAGCGCTCTGCTCCCAGGTAGGTGAGAGTCAGTAAAGCAGAATTTGGGTTCAGCATTTCACGGCAAGTTTTTGCCATAGCGACAAAGCTGTAAGAGCTGATGTCGTGTGCGATTCTGAAACCTTCACGGGTAACGGAATTTACATAGTTACCATCCAGTTGATCAGCCGGTGCAAAGCCAATGGAGTGAACAAAACCATCGAATTTTGGCCAGACCTTACCCAATTCGGTGAATAGGGCTTCGATGCTTTCATCTTCAGCTACATCGCATGGCAGAACGATAGTAGAGTTCAGGGAAGCTGCAAATTCTTCAACACGAGGTTTCAACTTGTCATTTTGATAAGTGAAAGCCAGCTCAGCTCCCTGGTCATGCATTGCTTTTGCAACACCATAAGCGATGGAGAGTTTACTGGCGACGCCAGTGATCAGAATGCGCTTGCCGGTCATAAAACCCATAACAGTATCCTTGTGTGATAACGCCGGTAATGATATTAATGGATTAAAATTGCTCATAGAGACAATATCAATATGACGTTTTATTGTTAATAAACCCAGTAATTCTATCACGCTAGAGAGAAATATGCTGTATTTTGCGTTCTGCTCCGAGCAGTGATTATCGTTTTCTATATGTCAAGGAATATCCTGCCGCCAGGCATCAGCGGTGAGTGGCTCACCAAAATGGCTGGCGATCAGACGGCGGGTCATATCATGCAGAGGAGAAGCCAACACTTCTGCGGTATTTCCCCGTTCGACAACTTCCCCCTGATGCATGACCAGCACCTGATCGCTGATATGTTTCATCATGCCAAGATGCTGGGTGACATAGAGGTAAGAAATACCCTGTTTTTCCTGTAATTCCAACATCAGATTAATGATTTGAGATCGCATAGACATATCGAGTGATGCTAATGCCTCATCAGCAATAATAATCTGCGGTTGTAATATTAATGCGCGCGCCAGTGCTACCCGTTGTTTTTGGCCTGAGGCTAACATATGCGGATAATAATTGGCATGGTCCGGTAACAGGCCAACTTGTCGCAATGTCTGGTTGATCCGTTTTTCCCGCTCCATTGTATTGAGGGCTGTATTAAGTAGAAGGGGAATATCAAGAATTTGCCCAATACGCTGACGAGGATTTAGCGATGTACTTGGGTCTTGAAATATCATGCGAATGCGTTGGCTGCGATAACTGTAATCACCGTAAGTGAGTTTATGGCCTTCGATCATGATTTCGCCGGAAGTGGGTTCAATAACACCTGAAAGCATTTTTGCCAGTGTTGATTTCCCGGAACCGTTTTCACCAATAATCGCCAGTGTCTGTTTAGCTTTTAAAGTAAAACTAACGGGTTTTACCGCATCAAGATGTTGACGGTGAAAAAACCCCGTTCGATAACGAAAAGTTTTAGCCAAGTTCTTGACTTCTAGCAGAGTATTAACCAATTACTGTTCCTCCAGATTCAATGGAAAGTGGCAGGCAAAAGCATGGTTTTTAATCACCCGCAACCGTGGTGTTTCAATACACGTTTTTTGCGCATAAGGGCAACGCGGACCTAAACGGCAGCCGATGGGTAGGTGCTCAAGGGATGGAATAGCGCCGGGTAAGGTGTTTAACCTACTTTTATGAGGCAAAGAGCTGCCAAAATCAGGAATAGCGCGGCTTAACGCTTGTGTGTAGGGGTGATGTGGCGTTATCAGTAATTCATCGGGAACGGCGCTTTCGACCGTTTGACCACAATACAGAACATTAATGCGATCCACCAGTTTGCTCATGACTTGCAAGTCATGACTTATCAGTAAAATGGTGGTGTTATTGTTCTGATTCAATCGTGCTAACAGACGGAAAATCTGAGCTTGGGTGGTCGGTTCCATCGCATTGGTTGGTTCATCTGCAATCAGCAGACGTGGCTGGTTAGCCAATGCGATAGCGATCATGACCTTCTGACATTCTCCTTCCGTTAATTCGCAAGGGAAGCTATTCATGATGTCTTTATGATCTTTAATTCCCACACGGTGGAGTAATTCAATAGCCCGGCGTTTTCGCCATTTGAAACGTTGCCACCAACGGCCTTTGTAAGTCCAGCCGGGGATGGCTTGAATGAGTTGCCGACCAATATTTTCAGAAGGATCAAGACAGGATTGTGGTTCCTGAAAAATCATTGAGATATTGTGGCCGATCACTTTTCGGCGCTGCCGTGGAGTCAGACGGAGCAGGTCAATATCATCGAAGCGAAAACGGTCAGCCGTCACTTTAAGATTATCTTTAGTGACTCCACTTATTGCTTTGGCAATCAGACTTTTACCGGAGCCGGATTCACCAACCAGACCGCGTATTTCGCCTTCTACCAGTGAAATACTGACGCGATCAACCGCTTTAACTGGCCCTTTGGCAGTCATAAATTCAATAGTGAGATTGCGAATGTCGAGTAATGGCATTATTCCACCCCGGAATTAATTGCACGGTGTAATCCATCACCTAATAAATTGACTAACAAGACACTGAACATGATTGCCGCGCCGGGCAACATAACAGTCCAGGGCGCAACATAGATTAGTTCCAGTGAATCGCCCAACATGGCTCCCCATTCGGGTGAGGGAAGTTGGGCGCCAAGATCAAGAAAACCAAGTGAAGCGATATCAAGTATGGCGATAGAAATGGCGCGTGTTAACTCGTTGACCAAGGCGGCGGTAATGTTTGGTAATACGGCATACCATAGAATATGGTAATTAGAGGCGCCATCCAGACGAGCGGCAATAACATATTCTTTATCTAGCTCATCGTGAACGGCGCTGTAAACCGTGCGAACGATACGTGGTAATAGCGCCAACCAAATAGCGATTATTGCATGTTGCAAACTGGCCCCCACAAAGGCGACGACAATAATTGCCAGCAATAGAGATGGGATAGAGAGTAATGTATCGAGAATATGATTGAGTATCGCGGATTTCAGTCCTCGTGTCATACCTGCCAGACAGCCGATGATCAGACCACACAAAGCGGCGGCTAAAGTGACTAACAGCGCTGAACCGAAGGTGGATGCGGTACCTATTAGTAATCGGCTAAGAATATCGCGCCCAAGATCGTCGGTACCTAGAAAAAATGCGATATTACCGTGATATGACCATGAAGGCGGCAGTAGTTGGTGACCAAGAAATTGTTGATCGAGCTGATAAGGGGCCAGATAGCCACCAAACAGACTGAGGGCAATCAGAATAAGCACCCCATAAAACCCCATCATTGCCAACATGTCGGAATAGAAAAAGCGCCAGATGACCTTTATCGGTGACGGCATTTTCTTTTCACGATAAAAATTATCTAAGGGCATACCATTCCTTATGCTTCAGAGGGTTAGTTATTGCGCCAATAATATCAGATAGAACATTGACAGAAATCACCAGTGTGCCAATCACCATAACACCGGCAGAAATGGCGGAATAATCTTGCTGACGAATGGCGCTGACTAACCAGTGGCCAAGTCCCGGCCAGTTAAATACGAGTTCTGTCATCATTGCCAGTGTCAGCATGGTGGAAAATTGTAATCCTAGTTTCGGAATGATAGGGGGCAACGCATTGTGTAACACATGACGACGGATAATTGTCAGCCTTGATAAACCGCGGGTTGCGGCGGCTTTGATATAGTTTTCACCAAAAACCTCTTCTGTACTGTTTCTCATCAACCGAATAACTTCGGTGGTCGGTGCAACTGCGAGGGTAATCACGGGTAGCAGCAAGTGTTGCACGGCGCTAATGATCATCTCATTACGATGGGGTGATTTTGATAACCAGGCATCAATTAATGAGAAACCTGTCACCGGTTCAATCTGATATAGCAGATTAAAGCGCCCTGAGACCGGTAGCCAGCCGAGATAAAGAGAAAAAAATAGGGTGAGCAGTAATGCTAGCCAAAAAATCGGGATGGAAAATCCGACTAGAGCAATGGAAGTGATAACCGTATCCGCTGGTTTGTTACGCCATACCCCCGCAATAATCCCGAGTGGGATGCCGACTAGCAAGGCGGCAGAGAAAGCCAGAATACAGAGTTCCATTGTGGCGGGGAACACTTCCCATAGTTGTTCGCTGATAAGTTCACCGTTGACGCTGGATACGCCAAAATCCCATAGTAATAAGCTGTGGAAAAAGAATATATAAGCATCAAACAGGGATGCTCCGCTGAGAGGGGCATTAGGGGTGAAGTAGCTGAGGCTAAAGCTTATCAGCGACAGGAAAAACAGGGTGATAATCAGCAAAAGCAGACGACGGAGAGTATAAATAATCATTTGCCATCCTTCTGAGTCATTTGATCAGTCTCTTTTTCCCGATAAACACCGGCGAAAGAGGTATTACCAAATGGACTGAGTACTAGCCCTTTAATATCGTAACGGTAAGCCTGTAAATGCAGAGAATAGGCTAATGGTAATACAGGCAATTGCTGTTCAAGGATTTGTTGAGCCGCATGGTAATACTTAATTCGGGATAATAATTGCTGGTTAATCAAAGCCTCCCGCAAAGTTTTATCAAATTCTGGATCACACCAATGGCTGAAATTGGTCTGTGAAGCAATAGCGGCACAACTTAACAGTGGCCGGAAAAAACTGTCTGGGTCATTACTATCAGTCGACCAGCCTGATAGGGTCATATCGTGAGATTTATCCATCAGCTTGGTTTCCTGAAAGCGGCCCTCAACAGGTTTAATACTCATGGTAATGCCAACTTGTGCTAAATCGGCCTGAATCAGCTCTGCCATTTTGAGTGGACTTGGATTATATGATTGAGAGGCGGAAGGTACCCATAAGCTCAATTGCAAACCGTTTAATCCAAGACCATTAAGTATTTTGCGGGATTTTTCTGGGTTGTATTCCGTAATTTCAGTTTGATTATCATAAGCCCATGACGCTCGAGGTAAAATTGATGAGGCTGTTTCCGCCGTACCATAATAGATGGATTGCATCAGCCGTTGGTTATTAATAGCGTAGGCAATGGCTTGGCGAACCTGTAGTTTATCAAGTGGCGGCTTGCTGGTATTGAAAGCCAGATAAGCGATATTCATTCCTGGGCGTAAAGTCAGACGCAAGCGGGGATCATCTCGTAAAACTGTCAGTTGGCTGGCAGCGGGATACGCTAATACATCACATTCACCGGTTAAAAGCTTAGACATTCTGCCGGTGCCGCCAGCGCCGACATCAATAACTATTTGCCGCATTTGTGGTTTGCCTTTCCGGTATTTATCATGGCGAACCAGACGGATAAATTGTCTGGTCCGATGATCTTTCAACATAAACGGGCCGGTGCCGACAGGTTTCCAATCAATTTGTTCATGGCGGTTCATTTGATGCAATTGTCGCCCATATTCTTGTGAAAGTATCGGGGCATAGTGGGTTGCCAAATGCCAAAGAAAAGAGGCGTCTGGTTCGTTCAAGCGAAATTCCACCGTATATTCATTAATCTTACGGATACTTTGAATAGAGTCGGCCAGTTGGAGACTGTCAAAATAGGGGTAATGCCCGCCGTTGACGTTATGATAATAGTGCTGCTTATCAAACAGACGCTTAAAGCTAAAGATGACATCATCAGCATTCATTGTCCGGGTCGGAGTAAACCAGTCTGTTGATTGAAATGAGACATTACGGCGCAAATAAAAACGGTAAGTAGCGCCGTTATCCAGTATCTCCCAATGGGAAGCTAATTCAGGGAGCAAACGGTAAGTATAGGGATCAACATCTAATAGACGTTCGTAAAGTTGGGCGGCCAGTGTATCGACAGTTAAGCCACTACTAGCCAGTTGGGGATTAAAGGTATTTAGATTGCCATTAACGCAATAAATAAACCCGTGTTGCTGAATGTCAGCCGGAACGTGGGGCTGTTTTTCAGGCACAGCCATTGTTTCTGCAATAGCTGGGGCTGAAAGGGATAATATGATCCAATAAATCAAACTGCGCATATAAGGCATCTGTTATTAATTAGAATTGACACATTGTATCTCAAGTAGCGCTTGAGCCCAAAAAAACGCGGTGGTGATGATAATGAGAAAAATTCTCAATAAAGTGCTTTACAAATCGTATTGAGAACCATTATCATCTATACCGCACTTCCGGGGAACAGTTACAGTTTCTATGTCCCAGGAAAGGCACGACATTGCTCACATTGCTTCCAGTGTTTTTTTAGCCAGCTCGGGTGCTGGCTTTTTTTTATCTGTCATTCGGATCACTTATCGCCGACGTTGATATCATGTTTCTTCATTAAGCCTCGTAATTGATAATAGGTCAGCCGTAGTTTCTCTGCCGCTTTTCTTTGGCTAAACTTGCTCTCTTTTAGTGATAACTCTATTAATTGTCGTTCGCTGTCATGTTGCCACTGTTTCAAATCAACAGGCAGTGACGGCAGAGGTTGCGAAGATAAATCATTACTGTCATCAATATTACTATCATCAACATTGGCTATAAAATGCGGTGTGGAGGCGAATGGGTTAATAATAATATTATCAAGTTGATCAGCATTCTCGCCGTGACGATAAACGGATCGTTCCACAACATTTTTCAGTTCACGGATATTACCGGGCCAAGTGTAATTCTGTAACTGTTGTTTTGCTTGGTCAGTGAAACCGGGAAATAGCGGCAAATCAAGTTCCCGGCACATCTGAATAGCAAAGTGTTGCGCTAGCAACATGATATCCTGTTGTCGCTGGCGCAATGGAGGAATTTTGACCACATCGAAAGCCAGTCTATCGAGCAAATCAGCGCGGAATTGCCCCTTAGCGGCCATTGCGGGCAGATCATCATTGGTTGCGCATATTAATCGAACATCGACCTGCAATGGTTGTCTGCCGCCAACGCGTTCAAGATGCCCATATTCAATGACGCGCAACAGCTTTTCCTGAACTTGCATTGGCGCGGTTGCCAACTCATCAAGAAATAGCGTTCCCCCATCGGCACGTTCAAATCTGCCTTGGTGCTTTTTTTGTGCGCCGGTAAATGCGCCAGCCTCATGACCAAATAACTCTGAATCCAATAGATTTTCATTCAACGCCGCGCAGTTTAGGGAGATAAATGGCCCTTGCCAGCGGGGGGATAAATAATGCAAACGGCGGGCAATCAGCTCCTTGCCGGTTCCGCGTTCCCCAATAACAATAACGGGTTTGCTTAATTTTGCGAGTGTGGATACTTGTTCCAAGATTTCGACAAAGCTGTTTGCTTCACCTAATAGATTTTCTGTGGCGTCATTCATGGTTATTTTCACCAATAATTGGTTATTTAGACCACTTTATTTTGTTGTGATAAAAAGTCAAATAAAAAATTCTCTTTGTATTTCATGAGAATAGAACAAATAAAAAGTTGGCACGATTCTTGATAATAAATTATAGGAGTGACATGAATAGTATTAACTAACCTTAACCAAAGAGGATAATTTATTATGGGTATTTTCTCTCGTTTTGCCGATATCGTGAATGCCAATATCTCTTCATTATTGGATAAAGCGGAAGATCCGCAGAAAATGATTCGTCTGATGATTCAAGAAATGGAAGACACTTTAGTTGAAATTCGCTCAACTTCCGCCCGCGCTCTGGCAGAGAAAAAGCAGTTGTCTCGCCGTATTGCCGCAGGTGAACAGCAAATGCACGATTGGCAGGAAAAAGCGGAACTGGCGTTGAATAAAGAGAGAGAAGATTTGGCGCGAGCAGCGCTGATCGAAAAACAGAAAGCGGCTGCTTTAGTGGATACATTGAAGCATGAACTCACCATACTGGAAGAGACGCTTGAGCGGATGAAAGGGGAGGTTGTGGAGCTTGAAAATAAACTGAGTGAAACCCGAGCAAGACAGCAAGCGTTGGCTTTGCGTCATCAGGCGGCGGCCTCTTCCCGACAAGTTCGTCATCATTTAGACAGCGGTAAAATTGATCAGGCAATGGCTCGCTTCGAGCAATTTGAGCGGCGTATCGATCATATGGAAGCGGAAACAGAAGCCGTGGGCATGGGAAAACAGAAATCTCTGGATCAACAGTTTGCTGAATTAAAAGCAGACGATGAAATCAGTGCGCAGTTAGCGGCAATGAAGGCTAAAATAAATGCTAATAAAGAACAACATTAAGTGTTGGCGCACTCAACTAACCGTTTAAGGAAAAGTGATGGGCTCGATATTTCTCGGCATTCCACTGACTATCTTTGTACTTTTTGTATTACCCATCTGGTTGTGGTTGCATTATAACAGCCGGAATTCCAATCACAGCCAGTTGGATCAGAATGAAATTCAGCGTCTGGCAGAGCGTGTACAACATATGCAGACACGAATCAAAACATTGGAAGATATTCTGGATGCAGAACATCCTGATTGGAGGCAATCATAATGTCGAATAGTAACCGTAGGAAACTGTATCGAATGCCCGAAAAGGGCAAAATTAAAGGTGTTTGTGCCGGGCTGGCCGATTATTTTGATGTACCAGTGCGCTTGATTCGTGTCATCGCGGTATTGTCACTCTTTTTTGGTCTGTTTGGTTTTGTGGTTGTCGCTTATATTGTACTGGTTTTCGTCCTTGACCCGGCACCGCCGGGTTATACCCAAGAAGCTCATTTTTCAGCGCAAAACTTGCTGAATGAAATCGATTATCAATTGAAATCGGGAGAGATTCGTCTGCGCCAAATGGAACGTTATGTTACCTCAGAAACGTTCAGTGTTCGCAGTCGTTTCAGGCAGCTTTGATATTGACCTTCGTCCACAAAAAGTGAAGAGTGCGCTTTTTCATCTATTCATCGTTGCTGCCGTTTGGTTTTTTGTTCTCGGTTTGATGAGTGGAATCTCTTGAGAGGAAAAGGCAATGGAGTATCTTTGCATGTTAATTATTATTTATGTACATTGATAATAATTAACCATGCATATGGAGATAACCATGTACACGCTTACCTTGGAGCAGTTACGAGCTACTACAAATTCTGGCGGTGTCGCCAGTGTTACTCTCAAGGCAGAAGGCGGCTCTTTCATTGTTCAAATAGACACCCTAAAAGGGGGGGAGGCGGTGCTTACTAAAGCGCGTAGCAAGGAACCGCGCCGTTTTGGCAACCCTGTGCAAGCTTTCACACTACTGAAAGGTCTTGGGCTAGTTGTGGGGGCATTTAATGTTGAGCAATGGGAGCCGGATCAGAAGGTTACCCACAGAACCCGACCTGACCGCGCCGAGGCGTTGAAGCGAGCTCACGAAGCGGTAGAACACGATAAATGGTTCCGGGAACAAGTGAAACAGGGTCTCAATGAAGCAGATGATCCTAACACTGTTTGGGTTTCTCATGAATCGGCCAAACAAGAGATGCAGCGTCAACGAGAAGTCCTGCAAGCACGAATTGCAGGAAAAGTTAAATGATGGAGTTGGTATGGACACCTCGTGCTAACCGTGTCCGAGAAGCTGCAATCGATTTTATTGCACAAGATGATCCTATTGCAGCATTAGGCCAGCTAGACGAAATCGAATATCAGACTGACTTGCTGCCCTACCAGCCTGAAATGGGCCGACCGGGGCGCGTCAAAGGGACTCGCGAATTAGTTATCAACGGAACTCCTTTTATTGTTGTGTATCGAGTTAAACCACGTTTAAAGCGTATTGAAGTTATCCATTTTCTGCATGGGGCACAGCAGTGGCCTAAGGTTTGAAGTGATAGATCTTACACAGGAGAGATATGAAACGGCTGCAAAATGAATTAACTGCGTTGGTTAATCGTGGGATGGATCGCCATTTACGGTTAGCGGTGACAGGATTAAGTCGTAGTGGGAAAACAGCATTTATCACATCTCTGGTTAATCAGCTACTTAACCTCCATAGCGGCGCCCGGTTGCCGCTATTTTCTGCTGTACGTGATGGTCGCTTGTTGGGTGTAAAACGGGTTCCTCAACGCGATTTAGGCGTTCCTCGTTTTACTTATGATGAAGGATTGACCGCGCTTTACAGCACACCACCTTCATGGCCGACCCCGACAAGGGGTGTCAGTGAAATCCGTCTGGCGCTTCGTTACCGTTCTGAGGATTCTCTGCTGCGTCATTTTAAAGAAACAGCCACGTTATATCTGGAAATTGTGGATTATCCCGGTGAATGGCTGTTAGATCTACCGATGTTGGCACAAAGTTATTTAACATGGTCCCACCAGATGAATAGCTTATTGCAGGGACAAAGAGCTGAATGGGCAAAGCCTTGGCTGGAGCTTTGCAAACAGTGCGATCCACTGGCGCCAGCAGATGAGAATCTATTGGCTGCTATTGCTCAGACCTATACGGAATATTTGATTAAATGCAAAGAGCAAGGGTTGCATTTTATTCAGCCGGGGAGATTCGTTCTGCCCGGTGATATGATGGGCGCTCCAGCTTTACAATTTTTCCCGTGGCCGGATATCAACTCTATCACTGAGTCACAATTTGCTCAGGCAGATCAACACACCAATATCGGTATGTTGCGTCAGCGCTTTGAATATTACTGCCAGTCGGTTGTGAAAGGGTTTTATAAAGCACATTTTCTACGTTTTGATCGGCAGATTGTGTTGATAGATTGTTTACAGCCATTGAACAGTGGACCACAAGCATTTAATGATATGCGTTTGGCGCTGACACAATTAATGCAGAGTTTTCATTATGGTAAACGCACTCTCTTCCGCCGCCTGTTTTCCCCTTGTATAGATAAATTAATGTTTGCTGCCAGTAAGGCGGATCATGTTACCGCAGATCAACATGCTAATTTGGTATCTTTACTGCAACAATTGGTTCAGGAAGCCAGACAAAATGCGGCTTTTGAAGGTATCAGCATGGATTGTGTCGGCCTGGCATCGGTACGGGCGACAGAAAGCGGCATGATTGAACATCATGGTGAAAAGATTCCGGCGTTGAAAGGATATCGACTTACAGATGGTAAATCACTGACATTTTTTCCCGGTGAAGTGCCGCGGCGTTTACCTGACGATAATTTCTGGCAAAAACAGGGTTTCTCTTTCGAGGAGTTTGGCCCTTGTCCGGTAGATACTGATAGACCATTGCCTCATATTCGGTTAGATACCGTGCTGGAGTTTTTAGTGGGAGATAAAGTGAAATGACGGAACCCTTGAAGCCAAGAATTGACTTTGAAGAACCCTTATCAGGGCCACAAGAGCCGGTTTTAAAACCCGCTCAGATTTTCGATGAAAAAGATATGGTCAATTTCTATTCTGTATCGCCAGAGCTTGAGACGGAAGAGCGTGAAGGTCAGGTAGAAGGGATAGTTAATGCAGCGCTGAAACCTAAGCGTAGTTGCTGGCGTAAAATGGTATATGGCGCTCTGACTTTACTGGGCGTGAGTGTTGTTGCTCAGTTTGTGCAGTGGATTTATCAATCATGGCAGCAACAGGACTGGAGCGCATTAGGTGTCGCGGCGGCAGGAGGCATGATTGTCTTTGCCGGCATAGGTTCTCTTGCCAGTGAGTGGCGTCGTCTTTATCGGTTAAGAATGCGGTCTGAAGAACGCGATACGGCTAAGGCGTTATTACAGCATCATGGTGTGGGTAAAGGTCGAGAATTTTGTGAGAGATTGGCAAGTCAAGCGGGTATCGAACAGCATAACCCTGCGTTACAGCGCTGGCGGGCCGCTTTACATGATACACACAACGATCGTGAAGTGGTGTTGTTGTACAGTAAATGGGTTCAACCTGTTTTGGATGCTCAAGCCAGAACGGAAATCAGCCGCTATGCTGCGGAATCGGCATTAATGATAGCTGTTAGCCCGTTGGCGGTTGTCGATATGGCATTTATTGCCTGGCGTAATATCCGGCTAATTAATCGAATTGCAGCTTTATATGGTATTGAACTGGGATATTTCAGTCGTATTCGGCTTTTCCGCCTTGTTCTGCTGAATATTATTTTTTCTGGTGTCTCAGAAATGGTGCGGGAAGTGGGTATGGATTGGTTATCGCAGGATATCACCGCGCGTCTTTCTGCCAGAGCCGCCCAAGGGATCGGTGTAGGTTTACTGACCGCCCGGTTGGGTATTAAAGCGATGGAATTATGCAGACCATTACCTTGGATAGAAGGTGATAAACCTAAATTAGGAGATTTCCGTCGTCAGCTAATCACTCAACTTAAGAATATCCTGCCAAATAAATCTAAGAATATAGTTGATTAAATGATATATACTTTAATTCTATATGAAGGCACAAAATATCCAGATAACAAAAACGTTTTACGTTATTTTATTAATCTGTCTTATAATCAATTGTAGAATTTGTTTATTTTAGTGAAAGTTTCAAATGCTATGTTATTTACGACATTGAAAAAACCGGAGTCTGGTCAATTTTTACTGACAGAATGCTTCATATGAATAATCGTAGAGAGTAGTATTTTAAAAAATTATATGTATTAGTGTAAATAAGGTCAAAACAGATGCGCTTAGAAGTTATTTGCCATGATCGAATTGGGCTTACCCGTGAATTACTCGATCTACTGGTATTAGAGAATATTGATTTAAAAGGGATAGAAATATCCCAAATCGGCCGGATTTACCTTAATTTTTCACCTGTTGATTTCAATGTATTTCGTAAATTGATGGCGGAAATTCGCCGTATTAACGGTGTTATTGATGTTCGTACCGTCTCTTTTATGCCTTCGGAAAGAGAACACAAAGCGATGTGCGCACTGTTGGAGTCCTTGCCTGAGCCTGTTTTTTCAGTTGATCTGAAAGGAAATATTGAGCTTGCTAACTCTGCGGTGTTTAAGTTGTTTGGTGTGAGCGAGGAACAAACTTATCAAAAGCCTATAGGGCAGTTTATCAGCGGTTATAACTTTTCACGCTGGTTTGAAAATAAAAATGTCCAACAACGAGTGGAAAGGATAACTCTCAAAGGTCTGGACTACCTGATGGATATTACGCCCATCCAACTGATGGATGAAAAGCAGAAAATGCAGTGTGTTGGCACGGTGATTATGCTCAAATCTGCTGCTCGAATAGGGAATCAATTGAAAAAACTGGCTGTCAATGACGGGAGTGAGTTTAAGAAAATTATCTCTGTTAGCCCAAAAATGACTCAAGTCATTGAACAGGCTCGTAAAATGGCGATGCTGGATGCGCCGCTGCTGCTGATTGGCGAGACAGGAACGGGCAAAGATATTCTGGCAAAAGCTTGTCATTTGCACAGCTTACGCGGAAAACAGCCCTTCTTGGGGTTGAATTGCGCATCGATGCCGGATGATGTAGTAGAAAGTGAACTGTTTGGCTATGCTGCCGGCGCTTATCCTAATGCGATTGAAGGAAAGAAAGGTTTCTTCGAACAGGCTAATGGCGGCACTGTTTTACTGGATGAAATTGGTGAAATGTCACCACAGATGCAAATTAAGCTCCTGCGTTTTCTGAATGATGGGACTTTTCGCCGAGTAGGGGAAGAAAACGAAGTCAAAGTGAATGTCAGGGTTATCTGTGCTACGCAAAAAAATCTGGTTGAATTAGTCCAACGGGGGGAATTTCGCGAAGATCTCTATTATCGCCTTAATGTGTTGGCGATTACACTTCCGCCGTTGCGTGATCGTAAAGCGGATATTATGCCGCTGGTGGAGTATTTTATTGAGCGTTTTGCTGAAGAACAGGGGGTATTGAAGCCTAAACTGTCCCCGGAACTTCCCCATTTCCTGACCAGTTACAGTTGGCCCGGTAACGTAAGGCAGTTACAAAATTCCATCTATCGGGCATTGACTCAGCTCGAAAATATGGAGCTGACGCCGCGGGATATACAACTACCGGAGTTTGAAACAGAGGTGTCTTTTAGTGAAGATGTGTTCAACGGTTCTCTGGATGAAATCAGTAAACGTTTTGAACGTTCAGTATTGACGCGTCTTTATCGGCACTACCCAAGCACGCGTAAACTGGCTAAACGTCTTGGGGTATCGCATACTGCGATTGCCAATAAACTGAGAGAATATGGCCTGAGTAGCAGGAAACATGCTACTGAATATGAACCGGATGATGACGAGTAAATTAATGCCCACCGGAAGTGGGCATTATATATATCCGTCGTCTTTCAAGTTGCCTCTTTGTTGGCTGCGCTCGCTCACCCCGGTCACATAGTTACCTATGCTCTCGGGGATTCACTCCCTTGCCGTCGCGATGCATCTTGAAATCCATAGGGTATAAATCACGGGATCTATTTCAGTACGGCCAGTGCGCTATCGTAATCTGGCTCATTAGTGATTTCATCCACCAGTTGGCTATAAATCACGTTATCGTTTTCATCAAGCACAATGACAGCACGGGCTGTGAGACCACTCAGAGGGCTGTTGCTGATGGCAACGCCATAATCTTCACTGAAAGTACCGCCACGCAGGGTAGAGAGCGTGACGACATTTGATAACCCTTCCGCGCCACAGAAACGGGACTGAGCAAAAGGCAGATCGGCGGAAATGCATAGAACGACAGTATTTTCTAAATCATTCGCTGCCTGATTGAATTTACGTACTGATGCCGCGCAAACACCGGTATCGATACTTGGGAAAATATTCAGCACCTTACGCTTTCCGGCATAGTGGCTAAGAGAGACATCGGAGAGATCTTTGGCTGTCAGAGTAAAATCTTGCGCTTTCTCCCCTGATTTTGGGAACTGGCCGCTTACGGAGATATCATTGCCTTGAAATTTTACTGTTTGTGTCATCGTTTTCTTCCTCTGATAAATGAACCACGATTGCCCAGTGTAGAAGAATATTCGGCTCTTGCCCATCAAAAATAGTACTTGTGAGAGTAAAATTGTCTGATTGTGTCATTTCGACAATGGCTTATAATTTAACAACGGGATATTTATTTTATAACAGGGCAGATTATTACCTTATGCGTTATTTCAATCTGATTTCTTGTGCACTACTTATCAAGAGTTCTTTTATCATCAGTAGTTCTCTTATCACTGTTTCTGCTTTTGCTGCGGAAATTCCTCCTGGCACTCAGCTTAACGACAGACAGGAACTGGTGCGTCACCTAAAAGACGAACCGGCGTCCTTAGATCCGATTAATGCGGTGGGTCTGACAGAAGCGCAAGTTCAGCGTGATCTGTTTGAAGGGTTGGTGAATCAGGATGCGTATGGCAAAGCCATTCCCGGCGTCGCAACAGCGTGGAAAACCGTGGACAACAAAACTTGGTTTTTTACATTGCGTTCTGATGCCCGTTGGTCAAATGGCGAATCGGTTACTGCGACAGATTTTGTGTATAGTTGGCAGCGGTTGGTCACTCCGGCTAATACCTCTTCTTTTGCTTGGTTTGCCTCGCTCGCGGGTATTGAAAATGCCCAGGAAATTATTGACGGCAAACTGCCGCCGACAAAACTGGGTGTTGAGGCTATTGATAAGTACACATTAAAAGTGACGTTAAACCGGCCAGTGCCTTATTTTCCCAACCTGACGGCGAATTTCAGTCTCTATCCGGTAAATAAGAAAATAGTAGAGAAATATGGGAAAGAGTGGATAAAGGTTGGTCATTTGGTGGGAAATGGCGCTTTCAAATTACATGATCGAATTGTTAATGAGAAAATCGTTCTGACACCAAACCCTTATTATTGGGATCATAAAAAAACCGTCCTAACCAAAGTCACATTTGTACCCATTAATCAGGAATCACACGCGACTAAACGCTATCTGGCGGATGATTTGGATATCACCGAATCCTTCCCAAAAAATATGTATAAAAAATTGCAGCATGAATTACCCGGGCAAGTCTATACGCCGGATCAGTTAGGAACCTATTATTACGCTTTTAACACCCAACGCGCGCCCACTAATGATGTCAGAGTGCGTAAAGCGCTTTCTATGGCAATTGACCGTAAAGTCATTGCGGAAAAAGTTTTGGGGACAGGAGAGAAACCAGCCTGGCATTTTACGCCGGATGTGACGGCGGGTTTTCATCCTGCGCTCAGTGACATGGAACAACATACACAGGCAGAACTGGACCAACAGGCTAAGGTTTTATTACAAGCGGCTGGTTACGGGCCGAACAATCCATTGAAACTTTCTCTGCTCTATAATAATTCCGAAAACCACCAGAAAATTGCGATTGCTATTGCCTCTATGTGGAAGAAAAAACTGGGGGTGCAAGTGAGTTTGATGAATCAGGAATGGAAAACTTATATTGATAGCCGTAATACGGGTAATTTTGATGTTATTCGTGCATCTTGGGTGGGTGATTATAACGAACCCTCTACATTTCTAAGCCTGTTAACGTCAACGCATAGTGGCAATATTGCTAAATTCCATCAGGCAAATTATGACAAACTGCTACAATCTGCTAGCTTGCGAACAGATGACGGCTTAAGAAACGATGACTATAACAAAGCGGAGCAAATGATTGCTGAACAGGCGCCTATCGCGCCGATTTATCAATACACTAACGGTAGATTGATAAAACCTTGGTTAAAAGGATACCCGATCACCAATCCAGAAGACGTGGCATATAGTCACACTATGTACATAATTAAGCACTAAGGGTAAGGAGCTGGATGTGGAAACCATTTATGGTTCATCATTGCAAGAGGCTGATGCAGTCTATGCTTGTCAGTTTGATGGTCAAGGCGGTATGACGCCGATTGATATGAATGGATTAGCCACACCAGCTCAACCTTTCTGGCAACATCTGGATTACCACAATCCTAAGAGTTATCGCTGGATAATGGACACTGATTTGTTGCCGGAAACAGTCAAAAAGGGGCTGGCCGGAGAGAGTTTTAGGCCGAAAATAGTTCGTACCGGAGATGGTACGATGATTACGCTGCGAACAATTAATAGCAATAAAAGCGAACGTCCCGATCAACTGGTCACGTTCCGTATTTATATTAATTCTGAAATTATCGTTTCCAGTCGCCATCGTAAAGTTCATTCACTTGAACAGGTACTGAGTGATTTACAGAATGGAATAGGCGCGAAAACGACCGGGCACTGGTTGGTTGAAATGGCTGATGCAATAACCGATGAAGTGGGTAATTTTATTGAAGATCTGCATGACAACCTTATTGAGCTTGAGAATATGATTCTTGAGCAACGGATACCGGGGCGGGGTGGATTAGCTTTACTGCGCAAACAATTGATTATTCTGCGCCGTTATATGGCGCCTCAAAGAGATGTATTTGCTCGTCTCGCCAATGAAAGATTACTCTGGATGAGTGATGAAGATCGTCATCGAATGCAGGAAATATCTGACCGCTTGGGAAGGGAATTGGATGATTTGGATGGTTGTATTGCTCGCACAGCGATTATTTCAGATGAAATTACATCCATGATGGCGGATGCGATGAACCGTCGTACTTATACTATGTCATTATTTGCCATGATTTTTTTACCGACAACATTCCTGACTGGATTATTTGGTGTCAACCTTGGCGGTATTCCTGGTAATGAAAACCATCTGGGTTTTAGTATTTTTTGTTTGCTGTTATTGGGATTGATTATATTTGTTGCCTGGTGGTTAAAAAGAAGTAAATGGCTATGAAAATTAAATAGTTATTTAGGGAGATGAAACACGGCTGCGAGAAAGTGTTACAAAAATCGGTTCTTAATTTGAGATATATCAATATTCACCAAACGTCATTGAGGCATGATAACTCTCGCAGGTGAAAACAACGTTAAGCGATGAACGTTGTTCTCCGTAATTGTAGTTTTTCTCACATAAGTCTTTATACAGAATAATTGCCCATTCTTGTGCCGATGTTAATTTCTAATGTCGGCTTTTTTTTATTTTTCATTTTCGTGGAGGAAAATAAATAAAAATCAAGGCGAAAGAGCAGAAGAAATTAGCGCTCTGAAATATATCCAGAGCGGTATGATTAAGATCCTGCTATTGGGATAGGCAGTAAGAATAGCTATTTGACTTCAATCACATCCAATCGTTCTGATTGATAATCGGATTGATCTTCTATATCACTGACGAGTTGTATGGGTAATTCTTCGCGGTCAAAGGCGAGATCGCCACCATCAATCACTTCGCTGCCGTGAGTGATATTTTTAAAATCGAATAGATTAAAATCGCTGAGATGCGATGGAACGACATTTTGTACCGCACGAAACATGGTTTCAATTCTGCCGGGATAACGCTTATCCCATTCCCGTAACATATCCTTGATAACCTGACGTTGCAGATTGGGTTGTGAACCACAGAGATTACAAGGAATGATCGGGAATGCTTTAGCGGTCGCATAGCGTTCAATATCTTTCTCGCGGCAATAAGCGAGAGGGCGAATAACAACATGTTTACCATCATCGCTCATCAATTTTGGCGGCATACCTTTTAGTTTGCCGCCATAAAACATGTTGAGAAATAAGGTTTGCAAAATATCATCACGGTGATGGCCTAATGCAATTTTCGTGGCGCCCAACTCAGTGGCTGTACGATATAAGATGCCACGGCGCAGGCGGGAGCAGAGAGAACAAGTTGTTTTACCTTCGGGTATCTTCTCTTTCACTATGCCATAAGTATTTTCTTCGACAATTTTATATTCGACACCCAGTTCATCCAGATAAGCGGGAAGGATATGCTCAGGAAAACCGGGTTGTTTCTGATCCAGATTAACTGCAACAAGTGAGAAATTAACCGGAGCGCTTTTTTGCAGATTTTGCAGGATGGACAGCAGGGTATAGCTGTCTTTACCACCAGAAAGGCAGACCATAATGCGATCGCCTTCCTCAATCATATTGAAATCAGCGATTGCCTGACCGACATCACGGCGTAAACGTTTCTGTAATTTGTTCAGGTTATATTGTTGTTTCTGATCCACCACGGACGCTCTGTAAATAATGTTTAAATGGGATTTAGGCGGTGGAGTATACCATTTTTGTTACCTTAACACCTTAAAGAGTTTGTGATAGATTCCGCTCGTTTTTACCTGTTAATGCGGATGAATTGACAGTTTTTTCTGTATGGGAGATGAGGATTGCCTATATTCTAGATGCTAAACGTCATTAAACCTTCACTATTGTTAATGATAGCGGATGCTAACACGTGAAAAACTGGAACTGACATTTGATGTTTATTGAGCTTCTTAAATAGATTTAACACAATGAATAATGTTTTTGAATTAAGATTATTATTGTTGATATTAGAGAAAATGCTCCACCTATATAAGTGGTAATGATATATATTTTTATCCAATGAGTTAAGCTGGAGGGTGGATTTTTAATAAAGTAATAAAATTCTTGGTGCATATATTTACTATCAGGCTGATTTGTCTTCATTCTTTTTTCGATTAACAGCATGTAGAATAACAAAATGACGTAAATCTGATCACGCATCCTTCCGAAGCGTTTTATTATTATGCCTATTGGTAAATAAAACCCTTCTTCTATATATAATTCAATAATTTGATCCATATTTTTCTGATTTATTTTGCAAATGGCTATTGATATAATAATAAAAATAGTGAATGAAATATATGAAATAAATAAGATGATATATGTGACTCTGTTCATATTAATATTCAATTGAATGTTGAATATAAATTTATAGTCTATTTGATGTATTTGAAATATAAAACAAATATCATTCCGATAGAGAAAGATAATATACTGATGGAGGTGGTTAAAATATAGGGCTTTAACCACCTTGTCATATTTTTCGGTAATCTCTGGATAAAGTCGTAGGACTCTTTATACATATATTTACTATCCTTTTCATTGATTCTTATTCTCTTTCCAATGAGTAATTGGTAAAAAAACATAGCAACTTGAAATTGACCATAAACACCCAAAAAACGGCCCAGCTTTACTCCTGCTGATAAATAAAGTCCTTTTCCTATATATAATTCAATAATTTCATCCATCTTACTCTGATTTATTTTGTAAATAATGATTGATACAACTAAAAAAACAATAAATAAAATATAAAGGATAGTCATAATGATAAGAGTTAATCTGTTCATGTTAATTTCCTATTTGTGTTTTAATCAATAGGGTGTGTTTTATGTATTCGTTATATACTTGTATAACAAGAGAAGCAGACAGCTTAAGATGAATAAAAATATAGAGGCAGAGAATAAGTAATAATAGATAATCATTATTGATGCAAGTTTTTTAGGTATACTCTTTGCGAACTCATATGCTTCTTGTGGGATGGAATTACCTATAAAAGCACGAGATATTATAGTCTTTCTTCTAGTTATTATCTGGTAGAGGAAACATGATAGATAATAACTCCCATAGAAGCCAGAAAACGATATTACATATATAATTTGTGGTATAAAAAAACCATTTTGTATATATTTTCCTCTGATTTCTATGAAGGATTTTTTATTTATTCCATAAAAAACGAATAAAGATAGTAACAAAAACATACTAACTAAAAATAAAGAAATCATGATAAATTTAACTGTATTAATTAAGATGTTCATGTTATTCATTCACTATTTTATCAATTAAAAAATCTCCTGCTGTGCTTCCGGCAACTCCACCTACTACACTACAGACAGCTACGCATATCCATTTAGCACGATGAATAATATTTTTGAATTAATATTATTATTGTTAATATGAGAGCAAATGCTACACCTATATAAGTGATAATGATGCATGTTTTCATCCAATGCGTTAAACTGGAGGGTAGATTTTGAATAAAGTAATAAGATTCTTGGTGCATGTATTTACTATCAGGCTGATTTATCTTCATTTTTTTTCCAGTTAACAGCATGTAGAAGAACAAAACGACGTGAATCTGATCACGCATCCTTCCGAAGCGTTGTATTATTATGCCTGTTGGTAAATAAAGTCCTTCTTCTATATATAATTCAATAATTTTATCCATCTTTTTTTGGTTTATTTTGTAAATGGCTATTGATATAACCAAAAATAAAAGAGATAAGAAAAAACATATGGTCATTACCAAATCCAATATGCACATATTTAATTTCCTATAAAAAAATCTACAGTAAATTCCGCAGCTTTCTCAAATCCATAGTTATCTATAGTCTTCCTGGCTACGTGTTCTTCTAAAAAAGTCTTAATTAAAAAACGGTAAGATATATTTATCATATGTAAGAAATACTATTCCAATAGCGAAAGATAATAAACTGATTAAGAGATAATAACAACAAGAGGAATTATTCTGTGCATATTCATCTCCAAAAAATACTCAATAGCAGATTTACCCATTACATTCTCCATTTTTATTCTTAATGTGATCTCCAAATTTTAGTGCGTATTTTGAGTTGAATTCAGTTAAAAATATAAGAGTATTTATGACATAAAGCCGTTACTGTTGATATAAAGAAGGATATAAAACTTATATTAATGGTGATGAAATATATTTTTATCCAGTGGGTCAAATTGGAGGGTAAGTTTTGAATGAAATCATAGGATTCTTGGGGCATATATTTACTACCAGGCTCATTTATCCTTATTCTTTTCCCTGTTAATAACTTATAGAAAAATACGGCAGGATGAATCTGACCATGAATACCCATAGAATGACCAATGTATGCTGCTGATGATAAGCAAAAACCTTTTTCCATATATAATTCAATAATTTTATCCATCTTTTTTTGATTTATTTTGTAAATAGATGCTGATATAATGAAAAAAACAATAAAAGAAGAGCAAGAAATAAGTAAAATGATAAAAGTGATTCTATTCATATTAAAATCCTATTGAACATTTAGTATGGTTAAGCGTATTTTTCAAACAGGTATATTGCCATTGATATAGACAAGGATACAAGGCTTATATTGATAGTGATGAAATATATTTTTATCCAGTGGGTTAAATTGGAGGGTAAATTTTGAATGAAATCATAAGATTCTTGGGGCATATATTTACTACCAGGCTCATTTATTCTTATTCTTTTTCCTGTCAATAACTTATAGAAAAATACGGCAGGATGAATTTGACCACGAATACCCATAGAATGACCAATGTATGCTGCTGCTGATAAGCAAAAGCCTTTTTCCATATATAATTCAATAATTTTATCCATCTTTTTTTGATTTATTTTATAAATAGCTATAGATATAATGAGAAAAAGATTGAAGGAGATAAAAGAAATAATCAAGATGATAAAAGTGATTATATTCATATTAAAATCCTATTGAATGTCCAGTATAGTTAAGAATATTCTCTAAATAGAAATGACTTCATTGTTATGAAGAAAAATGCACCACTTATATTAAAGGTGATGAAATATATTTTTATCCAGTGAGTTAATCTGGAGGGTAGGTTTTGAATAAAGTTATAAGATTCTTGGTACATGTATTTACTATCCTTTTCATTGATTCTCATTCTTTTCCCGGTGAGCTGCATATAGAAAAACATTGCAACCTGATACTGACTATAAATGCCCAAAAAACGGCCCATTTTTGCTCCTGCTAACATATAAAGTCCAGCCTCTGTATATAATTCAATGATTTTATTGATGTTGCGCTGATTTATCTTGTAAATAGCTACTGATATTAGGTTTAGCACGATTAATAATACTTTTGAATTAAGATTATTATTGTTGATATGAGAAAAAATGCTGTACCTATATAAGTGATAATGGTACATATTTTCATCCAATGCGTTAAACTGGAGGGTAGATTTTGAATAAAGTTATAAGATTCTTGGTGCATATATTTACTATCAGGCTGATTTATCTTCATTTTTTTTCCAGTTAACAGTCTGTAGAAGAACAAAACGACGTGAATCTGATCACGCATCCTTCCGAAGCGTTGTATTATTATTCCTGTTGGTAAATAAAGTCCTTCTTCTATATATAATTCAATAATTTTATCCATCTTTTTTTGATTTATTTTATAAATGGCTATTGATATAATCAAAAATAAAAGAGATAAGAAAAGACATATTGTCATTATCAAATCCAATATGCTCATAATTAATTTCCTATAAACAAATCTACAACGAATTCAGCAGCCTTTTCGCCACTTTTACTGCCGATATAACCACCTGCTAAGCCACCCCCTGCAATGCAAATTCCAGCAACTAGTCCCCCAGTTGCAGCACCAAGAGCAACACATGCTGTGCCTGCTGCAATTCCGCCGTAATATCCTCCCAAAAAGCCTAGGCTTGTCCGACCGGAAAATTTACTATATTCTTTGATAGCCACTTCTTCACATTGTCCTGTTTGTCCATAATTACAGGCATCAATAACCTGCCCGGTGGTATCGATAAAATCTAGACCAATAGCAACTCGGCCACCATATTTCATCCATTTAACCATTTTAGCACTGCGGGTGATTATATGACTATATCCCTTTATCGCGCCAATCCCTGCTTTATCCCATTGGTGAGCAATGGCTTTGGTTGATAACTTTAACGCATGTTTTAAATTAGGATGTTGGTCGATTTTCAAAGAGAGTCTGCTAAATTTATTTAATAATCCCTTTAAGTTACCCATAATCAACTGTCTTTCTATATAAAACTCGTGACTGATAAATTTTCGGTTTAGCCCATTTAACCGATATTCTTTTTCATAAAGCTTCTGTAACTTTGACAGATTTTTTTTGATTTGGGAGAAATAAGTGTCACCCATTGATGATGCGGTGCCAACTAAGGTTCCTCCTTGATCCAGTACATAGTGAAACAGACCAAAATGACGATGCAAAAATGCTGCGGATTCACCAGGCAGAGCTGAAACGGATTGGTTGACTTCATACTGAGATTGTTTCAATAGCTGTATGAGATGTGGGGGATTATAAGAGTCTGGATCTGCCACCAGCAAGATTTGCCCCGGTTTCAGGAGTCGGTAATTTGAATTTAATTCCATAAAATAGCGGGCCGCTTCGCTATTTGAATGGCTGAATAACAGACTTGCTTGAAAGCTCAATCCTCCGGGTTGCTGTACAACACAGAAACCGGGTTGTATGTTTCTTTTCATATACCCTAATTTGTTCCGCTAGTGGCTTTTAACATGCTGACTCAACGTTAGATAACATCACTTAATCAGATAATCGGATTATCTTCAACATATAGTAAACGGGTCTATAATCTCTACAGAGTGAGAATTCATAGGGGGTTAGGTGATGGATAAATTCAATCTGATGTTGTCCGTTGATATTGATTAATTTACGGTTTTTTCTATACTAAAGGATAGTAATAGTGTAAGAAGTTCGTTTGTATATTTTGCCTGACTACAAGCCCTCAATATTTACATTTATATAAGATAACTAACGATTCATTACAATTCTCTTCTTGAAATCAAAGGAAAATAATTCAGAATGCGAACTCGAACATAAGGTAAACTAAGTAGGTAAAGCTATGGCAAATATGATTTATGTGACGATAAAAGGTGAATCTCAGGGGCTTATTTCTCAAGGATGTTCAACTTTGGATTCTATTGGTAATCGGTATCAGAATGGACATGAAAATCAAATTATGGTGTTGCAATTCAATCATGGTCTGACTGTCGCTCAACATGTCAATTACCAGCCGGTAAACTTCATTAAACTATTAGATAAATCTTCCCCATTGTTAATGATAGCGGCAGCTAATCGTGAAAAACTGGAATTGACATTTGATATTTATCGGACTTCTCAAATAGGTTCACAGGAACTTTTTTATTCCATTTTGCTCACTGGAGCAAAAATTTGCGATTTAAATGTTAATTATCCGCATGTTATTAATGATAATAACGGCCAGCCGGAGGAAGTTGTTTCAGTTCAGTATGTTAATATTACTTGTCGACATCATATGGCGGGAACATCAGGATATTGTATCTGGGATGAGATGGTTTATTGATAAATGCAGCTTATACGCTTAGTTTTCATTTAATAGCTAAGCGTATTTTTAATAGTAAATACATTGCCATTGATATCAAGAATAATATAAGGCTTATATTAATGGTGATGAAATATGTTATTGTCCAGTGAATTGCTGTACGATACAGGAACTGGGTTGAATGTTTCTTTTCTTTGCTTCGGTAGTCGTTTTTAACATGTTGACTCAACGTTAGGTAACATAACTTTCTTATCGTTTCATCACCACCATTGCTTAATAAAATGATAAGATTATTTTTAGTTTATAAATGTACACGTTTTTAATTCTACCGCGCTATGTTTTCTTAGCAATCCTAAAGGGTGTCGTGCGAATGATTCTGATCTAAATCTCAAAGCTGGAACCTATCGTTAGCGCTTTTCCATATTCTCTGTAAAATCTCTCCAGCGATTTTCCTGCCTGAGCGGTGCCTCTTAAGCGGGGAGTAAATAAGGCTTGAATTGGATTTAAGGAACGAAATATATCAATTTTGTTACGTTACACCTTAAAGGGTTTGTGATAAATTCAATCCGTTTTTGTCTATTAATATTGGTCGATTTGTTATTTCTACTATAGAGAGTAAGGATATGAATGGATTTGCATATTTAGCAATGGCAATTGTTGCCGAAGTTATCGCAACGGCTTCATTAAAAGCCTCCGATGGGTTTAGTAAATTATTCCCCTCTATACTGGTCATTGTTGGATACGGCATTGCTTTCTGGGGGTTATCCCAGGTGGTTAAAGTGGTGCCATTAGGAATTGCTTACGCCATATGGTCTGGCTTGGGTATTGTGCTGGTTTCTGTTGCCGCGATATTCTTATATCAGCAGAAGCTGGATTGGGCGGCTATTTTAGGTATGTCTCTTATTGTCGCCGGTGTCATGGTAATAAACCTACTTTCTAACACCAGTGCGCATTAATGAACAATTAACGGTGCTTCTGTTTTCCCTGAATCGTTTTCTGGAGAAGAGATATGTTAAACGTCAGTAATAAGAAAGGATGCCAGACAGTCTTATTAGGAGTATTCCTTAGTATTGCTCTATTAACGGGTTGTAGTAGCCAGGCAGGGAAAACATCTATCCAATATCAGAGGATACAATACTCTCAACCGGGAAATTTTCAATCGGAAGTTGCTCTTAGAGATAATGCCAGAGCAATCTGTTCTTATGCAGGGGGTATACCGGCGTTAGCAATACAATTAAATGGTGCGCAAATACCTGTTTGCCAGTTGGCGAATGGTAAGCGTTGTGATGAAAGGGCGTTATTGCAAGGTTCTTGTGCATCAATTTGAGGCAATTGAGATGAGCAGAAACATGCCGTTGGAATATCCGATTATAGGCTGCCTTGGGCATGATTCTGTGAGTATATTTGATTCATCAGACAATCATTTTCAACTATCTAAGTTGGAAATTATTTACGGCCAAAAAATTGGCTAATTAATACTAATGCAGCAACAATCAAATAAGCCGCAAAAATACCGACCAGCCATTGCGGCATCTCTAATGTCAGGAATTGCCACTGTCTTACTGAGCAATCACCTGTAGCTTCGAATACAGAAGGCAGCCATTGATTTAACGCCAGCCATGAAGGGAAGTTGACGAAGAAATCACAGGTATTAAATGGCGAAGGGTGCAACAGCATCATAGTATGTTCCCATGCGAGTCGCAGGCCGCTCCAGGCACTGTAGATCCACAAAACAATAGCCAGCCAGCGTAACGGCGTTTTTGGCGCGATCATACCCAATACTCCGGCGCCTAACACACCAAACAGAGCAACCCGCTCATAAATACACATCACGCAGGGCTGTAATTTCATCATATGTTGAAAATATAATGCCGAGCTTTCCAGTATCAGGGCAGTCAAGGTCATTAACAGCCATGCGCTTCGTCCTTGAGAACAGTGGTTTAAAAATCGCATCATTTCCGTTTTTCCATGCAGATTAAGATAAACAATTGAACGCTTATTTTGCCGATTTACAGGTAACAAAAAAAGTCAATTAGGGTAAATTTGGTTTTTTCGGAGAAAAAACTAAAACCGTATTGCGTGTAGTCACTGTGCAATACGGCTTTGATTATGTTACGAAATAAATTGTTGCTGATTATGGCAAGGCAATTAAGCCCCATTGAACCATCATGTCAGTGACCGGAATTAATAGAAATTCTACGCACAGCAAACCGACCAAAGTCATCACGATAGTGTAGGGTAATGCCATCATCACCATACGACCGTAAGATAAACGAATTAACGGCGATAATGCCGAAGTCAACAGGAACAGAAATGCCGCTTGCCCGTTCGGTGTGGCAACGGAAGGTAGGTTAGTGCCGGTATTAATGGCGACAGCCAGATATTCAAATTGTTTATGTGAAATTAGCCCCTCTTGTAGAGCTGCTCTTGCTTCATTGATATAAACCGTACCGACAAACACGTTATCTGATACTGATGAAAGCAGGCCGTTAAACAGGTAGAACAGGGAAAGTTGAGAAGTTTCAGAAACTTGTAATACGAACTGAATAAATGGCGTAAACAGTTGCTGGTCAACGATGACCGCAACGATAGAAAAGAATACAGTCAGTAATGCTGTGAATGGCAGCGCCTCTTCAAATGCTTTACCCAGTGCATGTTCTTCGGTAATACCACAGAACGACGTGGTTAGAATAATGACTGAAAGGCCGATCAGGCCAACTTCTGCCAGATGAAATGCCAGCGCGACAATGAGCCATATACCAATCAGCGCTTGAGCAATAAGTTGCGCTTTTTCTTTAGGTGTTCGTTTTGCGCTAGTTTTTTTATCATAATCTTCCAATACTTGTCGGACGCGTTCTGGCAATTCTGCGCCATAACCGAACAGCTTAAAGTGTTCGACCAGAAAGCAGACTAACAGCCCGCAAATAAAGACAGGCAAGGTAACCGGAGCCATGCGAATAAAGAAGGTGACAAAATCCCAATTAACGTTTTTGGCGATAATCAGATTTTGCGGTTCTCCTACCATCGTCATCACGCCGCCGAGGGCAGTACCTAAACCGGCATGCATCATCAGACTGCGCAAAAAAGCACGAAATTGTTCAAGCGTTTGTTTCTTTTTTGCTGTGTCAATGTGATCGTCATGTTTGGAATTAATGACATCATGTTGATCGGTAATAAAGTTGTTGTAGATGGAATAGAAGCCAAGGGAGACACTAATAACCACGGCAATAACTGTCAGCGCATCAAGAAATGCCGACAGAAATGCACTAGCCAGGCAGAATGCCAAGGCAAGCATGCGCTTGGATTTTATGGAGAGCAGGAGTTTAGTGAAAGCGAATAATAGTAATTGCTTCATAAAGTAAATTCCTGCCACCATAAATATCAGCAACAGTACGACTTCCAAATTATTAGCAATTTCATGACCCACTTGTTGAGGCGAGGTCATGCCGATGATAACTGCTTCAATTGCCAATAAGCCACCTGGTTGTAACGGGTAACATTTAAGTGCCATTGCTAACGTAAAGATGAATTCAATAACAAGCAGCCAGCCTGCGACAAATGGGTTAATAAAGAAAAATATCAATGGGTTGGTGATGAGAAAGGTGATGATAGCTAGCTTATACCAATCTGGCGAGTTGCCGAGAAAGTTTTTTACCGCTGTTTTTAGGATACTGGTTTCCATTGCAATTAAAGTTCCTCTAAATTCGTAAGATCGTGTTCTTTAAACAATAGTACGCTTTAATACAGAATATTTTAAGGGAAATGAGTCATAGTTAAGCATGAGTACGCTTTTTTTCATGACCGCCTTTACGCTTTCTAGACTACATAGCTATATTGAAGTTGCGTATTCTGATATAATTTCATCTATTATTAGTTGAAAAAATCACGTTGGAATAACAAAAATATGGTCATTAAGGCTCAAAGTCCCGCAGGTTTTGCGGAAGAGTATATTATTGAGAGTATATGGAACGGCCGTTTTCCTCCTGGCTCTATTCTTCCAGCAGAACGTGAATTATCTGAGTTAATTGGTGTGACAAGGACTACCCTGCGTGAAGTATTGCAGCGTTTGGCACGCGATGGTTGGTTAACTATTCAGCATGGCAAACCAACAAAAGTGAATAACTTTTGGGAAACATCGGGTCTTAATATTTTAGAGACTCTGGCCCGTCTTGATCACGATCGTGTTCCTGAGTTGATTGATAACCTACTGGCGGTAAGAACGAATATTGCAGCGATATTTATTCGCACGGCTTTTAGGCATAATCCGGGTAAATCATTGGAAGTATTGGCAGAAAAAGAGAACGTGGAAGATAATTCAGAGTCATTTAGCTCGCTGGATTATGATATTTTCCGTGGTTTGGCTTTTGCTTCCGGTAATCCAATTTATGGCCTGATTATCAACGGCTTGAAAGGGCTGTATACCCGTGTAGGGCGTTATTATTTCTCTAATCCTGAAGCGCGTAAATTGGCGCTGAATTTTTATCAGCAACTGGTGATATTATGCCGCGATAAATCCTACGATAAAGTCATGGAATGTGTTCGTAACTATGGTAAAGAGAGTGGTGTCATTTGGCATAGTATGCAAAGTACAATGCCAAGTGATTTATCTGAATTGTCGCTGATATCCCGTTAGTATTTTTACTTAATCTCAGGCTTTATCCAATCTATTAGTTTCAAATCAAAATTATTTTGAGTTGGCCCGGTGCAGCATGCTCTGTACCGGGAGTTTTGTTTTTTTCTCACTCAATTTCAAGCCAATCGTTAATGTCTCTATTTTAGAGTATTATTCTAAATATTCGGTTTTTATTTGAATTTTTATTTCGATTAATTGATGGTTATTGGTATCTTGTGGTTGTTTAATTGATTCGTTTTTTTCGCCGAAAAACTCAGAATAATGACTTGATATGAAATAATTATCATGCGATTCATATGGTAATTATTATCTTAATTTTATGATTTTAATATTAATTTTTATAATTTGGTTATGTATAAATCACAAATAAGACTGTTGCATAAATGTAATCTAATTGTGACCTAAATCATAAATGTAGATTATTGACGTGACCGATGATTGTTCTATATTGGTTTTTTATAAACAGCATATTATGCTTGCCTAAAATTTTAAATCATCGTCTGGGGGCTATGATGAAAATCCTTGTTTTAGGTAGTGGTGTTATTGGTGTAACCAGTGCCTGGTATTTGGTACAGCAAGGTCATGAAGTCACTGTCATTGATCGCCAGGGAAGTGCTGCTGAGGAAACCAGCGCGGCTAATGCCGGGCAGATCTCGCCGGGATACGCGACCCCGTGGGGAGCGCCGGGTATTCCATTGAAAGCCGTTAAATGGATGTTTCAACGCCATGCTCCATTGGCTATTCGTCCTGATGGATCGTTGTTTCAATTACGCTGGATGTGGCAGATGTTGCGTAATTGCGATGCCGGTCACTATGCGGTAAATAAGAGCCGGATGGTGCGATTGGCAGAGTATAGCCGTGATTGTATCAAACAGTTGAGGGCAGATACCGGTATTCAATATGAAGGGCGTCAGGGGGGTACGCTTCAGTTATTCCGTACGAATAAGCAGTTTGATAACGCCGTGAATGACATAGCCGTTCTTGAACAGGAAGGTGTTCCTTACAATTTATTAACGGCGGATAAACTGGCGACAGTAGAGCCAGCGTTAGCGCATGTCGCTCACAAGTTGGCGGGGGGCTTGCAATTACCGAACGACGAAACGGGGGATTGTCAGCTTTTTACCAAAGAGTTGGCAAAAATGGCAGAAGCGGCAGGGGTAACGTTTCTGTTTAATAAACAGGTCAAACAGTTATTGGTGGAAGGGCGGCGGATTACCGGCGTTCAATGCGAAGATGACGTTATGACAGCAGACAGCTATGTTGTTGCGATGGGTGCTTATTCCACTGAATTGTTAAAAGATTTTGTCAAAATCCCCGTATATCCACTGAAAGGTTATTCATTAACGATGCCTATTGTCGATGCAGAACGGGCTCCGGTATCTACTGCATTGGATGAAACATACAAAATTGCGATTACCCGGTTTGATAACCGTATTCGTGTGGGCGGAATGGCAGAAGTTGTAGGCTTCAATCGGGATCTACTTAAAGCACGCTATGAAACACTGAAAATGGTGGTGCAAGACCTTTATCCTGGCGGAGGCGATATTACTCAGACCCGTTTTTGGACGGGATTGCGCCCAATGACGCCAGATGGTACCCCAATTGTTGGTCCGACTGAATATCACAATCTCTACCTAAATACAGGGCATGGTACATTGGGATGGACAATGGCATGTGGTTCCAGTCAATTACTGGCTGATATTATTTCGGGTAAAAAGCCCGCCATTGCATCTGATGATTTATCAGTATTTCGTTATGTTAATGGTTTTAATACAAAATTGGCACCATTTAGCCACCAATTACACACTGAACTAAGAGGCTAATAGAATATGCCACGTCCGATTTCGGCAACGATTCATCTTGATGCATTGGGAAATAATCTGGCGATTATTCGTAATAAGATCGGTAATAGTAAAATCTGGGCTGTCGTTAAAGCAAATGCTTATGGGCATGGTTTGAATTGCATATGGCAGTATCTCGATCAGGCTGATGGATTTGCTTTACTTGATTTTAATGAGGCGATTTTATTACGGGAGCGGGGGTGGCAGGGGCCAATCTTGCTATTGGAAGGATTTTTTAAACCCGAAGATTTGTCGATAATTGATGAATATCGGCTAATAACAGTAGTGCATAGTCATTGGCAACTGAAAGCAATAGAGATGGCCAATTTAAGTAAACCAATCGATATTTATCTCAAACTCAATAGCGGTATGAATCGATTGGGGTTTCCTGCGGATCAATATAGAGCGGTTTTGTTATCGGCAAAGCGTATCCGGCAAATTGGGCAAATAACATTAATGTCACATTTTGCGAATGCGGATAAGGATAATAAGGAGATTAGCGTTGCTGAACAACTTAATGTTATTAATTCGGTTAGTCATGGATTGGATATTTCTCAATGCCTGGCTAATTCAGCCGCTTCTTTGTGGTATCCACAAACTCATCGAGATTGGGTACGTCCCGGTATTGTGTTGTATGGCGCTTCACCGAGTGGAAAGTGGAAAGATATTGCCGATATTGGATTGAAAGCAGTGATGAGCCTGCAAAGTGAAATTATTGCCATTCAGAATCTCAAAGCAGGAGACAAAATTGGTTATGGTAGTGAATATACAGCACCGGGTCCTATGCGAGTTGGTACAGTTGCCTGTGGCTATGCTGATGGTTATCCCCGTCGTGCAATGACGGAGATGCCGATTATTGTCGATGGTGTTAGGACCAAAGTATTAGGTACAGTATCAATGGATATGTTGTCGGTGGATTTAACGCCTTGTCCGCAGGCCCAAATTGGTAGTTCTGTTGAATTATGGGGGCAAAATTTGCCGGTGGATGATGTGGCCGAGATTTCCGGGACGATTGGCTATGAATTATTGTGTGCATTGGCAAATCGGGTCCCGGTATCTTTATGTCATTAAATACCATGTCGTTAAATACCAGACAGTGTGTCAAATAGTAGTTAGCGACGGGTATTATTACAGGAAATAAGTTACCGCTTTCGTCAAATTAATATATTTTTGTTTTGTACAATCTATCTATTCTCGCCAGAAAAATTGGATGGGCAGTAAACATATTGTGCTCTTTAAGAAAAATAGGACATTATTACTTGAAAATGAGGGAAATGATCTCTTACACTTGATATAGCTAATCGCATAATTGTTTTAAAGGAAATAGTTAATCATGATCAACAAAGCTAAAATTTTAGCCACAGTCGTCACTTTTTGTCTGTCTTCATCTTTAGCTTATGCAGGGCAGTGGTCAATTGGCGCTTCTGTTTTGGCTGAGGCATCACCTTATAAGGGTGTGAAGAATAAAGATAAAGTGTTGTTTGTTCCAATGGTTAATTATGAAAGTGACAATTTCTATTTTCATACTTTGGCCGCCGGGTACTATTTGTGGAATCAACCAAAAGATCAGTTATCTTTAGATGTCTATTACTATCCTCAAAATTTCCGCCCAAAAGATAGTGAAGATAAGCAGATGAAAAAGCTGGATCGTCGTGATGATACTATGATGGGCGGTTTTAGCTATCGTCATATTGAAGATTGGGGTACGTTGCGTAGCTCTTTTGCCGCGGATACGTTGAGTAAAAGTAAAGGTATAAGGATTGACCTGGCTTATTTGTACGAATTTAAAAGTGATGATTGGTCATTACAACCAGGGGTAGGTGTGGTTTGGAATAGTAAAAAACAAAATCGTTATGAATATGGTATTGAAGGTAATGAATCGCGCCGTAGCGGACTAGAAAAATATACGCCAGATGATAGTTGGACTCCCTATGTGGAATTATCTGCCAATTATAAATTTAACCAAGAATGGTCTGCGTTTATGATGGGACGTGTTGAGCGTTTACCGAGTGAAATTAAGGATAGTCCGATGGTTAATAAGTCATATTCAAGTATTGTTTGGACAGGTGTTACATATAGTTTTTAATTACTCACTGCGATAATATTGGATAGAGACTGAATTCATGGGATAGTATTCAGTCTTTTTAATGTGAATGAGTGAGATATTTACTGGTAATCTTTCCGGCAACGGATTAGAACCGAAATATGGGCTGGACTATCATCTTGAGAGATTAATGGTTTATTGATACGAGCTGTTTCTACACAAACCATATTCTTATAACCTTCATTGCACATATCTTTCATTCCGTTTGATAGTTGGGCGCCGGGATTCCAGCATACAACATCACTGTGATGATAATGGTGAATTTCAATGGTTCGTTTCAGCGATTTATCCCTTATCAGATTAAAATCTTCTGGCTCGGTATAAATATGATCAGTACGACCGTTGAAAATAAGATCCTCTGTTGTTGTGTATTGCTCTTTATCGGCAACCGTATCAATAAAATGTTTACCTAAGCCACTGACTGAAATTTGATTAATATCGCCAATATTCAGATAAGTGTGTAGGGCACAGGTTGCTTGATAATCACCATAGGTTTCCAATTCCATTTCACAGGTTTCACACAGTTTGAATCGGGCAATCAAAGTAAAATCATAAGGCCACAATTTATGGGTATATTCATTGTCTCTCAGCGTGAAAGTGAGTATGACACCATTTTCATGTTCATTATGTGCGCTAAATTCCCAGGGAAGAATTCTGGCAAAACCGTGACTTGGCGCTCTTGAGGAACCAAACCAAGGCCAACAAATAGGGATACCGCCGCGGATAGCAGTACCTGCTGCAAATATGGTTTTTCTGCTTAACCACAATCCCGGTTCCTCACCACTGGGTTGCCAGGCGATGAGATGTGCTCCTTGCAGACTGATTGCGCCACGAACCTTAGGATGATCGACGACTATCAGTGGGAAGCCATCTATATTTCGTTGACTAATCGCTGGAGAAATTTGTTCTGCAACCGGTAATGAAAAGATTCTATCGTTCATCCGTATAACCTTGTGAATCAAAGTTGGGCGATGGCATGGCCCAAGAATAACGCATGTTGTATACAGATTGAAACAAAAGAGCTGCCGGGGAAGGGCAGCTCTTTTCAGGCCTCAGTTATTTGGCGATGTGAGCAATCAGATCCAGAACTTTGTTAGAGTAACCGGTTTCGTTGTCATACCAGGAAACCAGTTTCACAAAGTTGTCGTTCAGAGCGATACCTGCTTTGGCGTCAAATACAGAAGTCAGTTTTTCGCCATTGAAATCGTTGGATACGACGTCATCTTCGGTGTAACCCAGAACGCCTTTCAGTTCACCTTCCGCAGCATCTTTGATGGCATCACAGATTTGTTGATAAGTGGCTGGTTTTTCCAGACGCACAGTCAGGTCAACAACCGATACGTTAGGAGTAGGCACGCGGAAAGCCATGCCAGTCAGTTTACCGTTCAGTTCAGGGATAACTTTACCCACCGCTTTAGCCGCACCGGTAGATGATGGGATGATATTTTGAGCAGCGCCACGACCACCACGCCAATCTTTCGCAGAAGGACCGTCAACGGTTTTCTGAGTTGCCGTTGTTGCGTGAACAGTGGTCATCAGACCTTCAACAATGCCGAATTCATCATTGATAACTTTAGCCAGCGGGGCCAGACAGTTAGTGGTACAGGAAGCATTAGAAACAATGTCCTGGCCTGCGTAAGTTTTGTGGTTAACACCCATAACAAACATAGGCGTGTCATCTTTGGACGGGCCGGTCAGAACAACTTTTTTCGCACCAGCGGCAATGTGCTTACGTGCGGTTTCGTCAGTCAGGAAGATACCTGTTGCTTCTGCAACAACATCAACACCCACTTCATTCCATTTCAGGTTAGCTGGGTCTCTTTCTGCTGTAACGCGGATAGTTTTGCCGTTAACAATCAGGTGGCCGTCTTTTACTTCAACAGTGCCGTTGAAGCGACCGTGGGTTGAATCGTATTTCAGCATGTAAGCCATGTATTCGGCGTCCAGCAAATCGTTGATTGCAACGATTTCGATGTCTGAGCGTTCTTGTGCGGCACGGAAAACAATACGGCCAATACGACCAAAACCGTTGATACCTACTTTGATAGTCATAGTGTTCCACCAGCTATTTTTTAGTGAATTAAAAATTATTACTAAAGTTACCAAAACCTTGCCAGCCGTCAAGCGGAATCGTGTCAATAGCTGAAAAACATTAGCTTTGAGTTCACCATTTAGGCGCTTGCTATCGGGTACTGGCAATTGAGCCGCCATCATTATCAAGGCACAGACAGATATTGAAAGTTAATTGGTTAGATATGCGAGTCACATCACAAATAGTAGGATATACCCGTTATCTTTCAAGTTGCCTCTTTGTTGGCTGCACTCACTCACCCCGGTCACATAGTTATCTATGCTCCCGGGGATTCGCTCCCTTGCCGTCGCGATGCATCTTGAAATCCATAGGGTATAGACAGATTCTGTTAACCACTTAAAATAAATTCCACTGATGTGATGTTAATTTTTTGTTATTATTAATCAATTTTATTGAGAACATGAGTCTTATTATTAAGGTGGTCGTTATGGCTAAGAATCCTGATGTTTCCCTTTGTAAAGAACTTACTGATATTCAGCGTCATGTAACCCAGAATGCCGGGACAGAGCCGCCATTTTCAGGGAAATTACTACATAATAAGAAAAGTGGCGTGTACCATTGTTTGTGCTGCGAGCAGCCGTTATTTATGTCCGATACTAAATTTGATTCTGGTTGTGGTTGGCCGAGCTTTTACCAGCCTGTTACTCAGGATGCGGTGAAGTATCTTGATGATAATAGTCACAATATGCATCGTATTGAGGTTCGTTGCGGTCATTGCAATGCTCATTTGGGGCATGTGTTCCCTGATGGCCCGCAACCGACAGGAGAACGTTTTTGCATCAACTCGGCTGCATTAAGCTTTACTGATGAAAATACAGGCGAAAAAACAGTAGGTTAATCGTTTTTATTATTGCGGACATAATCTTAATTTACGCAAAAAATCGTTTCAGCTAATTCTGGAAAATGAATGAGGAAATATCAATGGAACTGGATGATCTGTTATCTGTAATGACACCAGAAATATATCAACGCTTGGTTCAGGCGGTAGAACTAGGTAAATGGCAGGATGGCGTGCCTCTAACGGTAGAGCAGAAAGAGCATAGTTTGCAAATGATTATGCTATGGCAATCAAGGCATAACCATGATCCGCAACATATGACGATTGGTACTGACGGTCAGTTGGTGATGAAGAGTAAACAAGAACTGAAAGCGACCTTTCAGTCTGAAATGGTGGCAACATTCAAGCCATAATCTTTGGCGAGTTGAAAAGGCTGAGTGTGTAAACTCAGCCTGACCTTGGATTGATATCAGAGGAGAGCGTTTTCTAGTTGATCAAGTTCTATCAATATAGCGCCTTTCTCTTTTATCTCGTTAAATGCTGATTGGCTATCATTTGGGCTGAGGTTAACCCCCCGGCAACCATCAGTAATGACCCAAGTTTCATAACCTAATGCCAGCGCATCCAGCACAGTAAACTTCACGCAATAATCAGTCGCGATACCGATAATAAACAGGCGTTCAATTTGCTGTGCTTGCAACCAGTCATCAAGCCGGGTTTTACTCAGATGGCCGTTGTCAAAGAAAGCGCTGTAGCTATCGATCTGTGGATTTTCACCTTTATGGAAAATTTCGAGAATGGCTTGCTTGTTTAGCTGTGGATGGAAATCAGCGCCTGGCTGCCCCTGAACACAGTGTACCGGCCACCATACTTGTGGAATACCGTTTAATATACCGATATCACCGATCTGTTGCCCGGAATTTACTGCGAAGCTCATATGTTCAGCCGGATGCCAGTCTTGAGTGGCAATAATGCTGATATTGTGTTTCAGACAAATATCAATTGCCTGATTTGCCGCAACAATGACTTGTTCACTCTCTTCTACGGCTAAAGCGCCGCCGGTACAGAAGTCGTTCTGTAGATCAATAAGTAATAGGGCTGTTTTCATCTTTTTCCTTGATTATTTATCAGGATAACTTAATTCACCACGTAAATTTTGTTGCATTAAATAACGAATTTTTTCATTGCTATAGGGTTGACTGAGTAAATAGTGCAACTTGGTTAAAGTTGCTTCAAAAGTCATATCGTAGCCGCTGATTACCCCTGCTTCCGCCAGAGCATGGCCTGTTGCATAACCTTCCATATTTACTCGGCCAGAAATGCATTGAGTCAAATTAACAACCACGATCCCTCTCTCTGTTGCCTGTTTTAGCTCTTTCAGTAGTTCAGGGTGCTGAGGTGCGTTTCCGACGCCATACGAGCGCAGGATGAGAGCCTTAACCGGCTGCATTAAAATATTATTCACAACCTGACTGGAAAGGCCAGGGTAAATGGTGATTACGCCAATTGGCTGAGGGGTAATCCGATGAGTAATAAACTCGCCATGACTGGCAGGGGCAGAACAAGCATTGAAAGTTTTGATGTTAATACCGGCTTCCATTAATGGAGAACAGTTTGGTGAGGCAAAAGCATCGAAACCGTCGGCATGTGCTTTGACGGTCCGATTCCCACGAAACAGTTTATTATTGAAAAACAGGCTGACTTCGTTAACCGGGTAATTAGCGGCAAGGTAAAGCGCGTTCAATAAGTTTGTCTGCCCATCAGAGCGCAGTGCTTCCAGTGGGATTTGCGACCCTGTGACAATGACTGGCTTACCCAGATTCTCAAACATAAAGGAGAGGGCCGATGCCGTAAATGCCATTGTATCCGTACCATGCAGGATCACGAACCCATCATAATCATGGTAATTTTCTCGGATATCATCAGCGATAAACTGCCAGTCTTCTGGGGTCATATCAGAAGAATCGATCAGTGGTTGATGTTCACGGATGGTGAATGTCGGCATTTCCGGTCGATGGAATTCGGGCATCTTTGTTAATTGACGCTGTAAGTGCCCGGAAACGGGAATGTATCCCTGAGATGAGTGTTGCATCCCAATAGTTCCGCCAGTATAGACGACATAAATAGACTTCTTCTGCATGACTGTACCTCATAAAAAGATCAGCTGGATTATAGGAGTATTACAGAAGAAAAAAAGCCTGACAGGGATTTGTCAGGCTAAATTAATCGAGTTATTACTTGGAATCAGACATTATTATGGGCTGTTTAACGAATATCTCCGCAATTTAAACAGAATGCATAACGATTTTGTGGATCATTCAGATGGCGATAGAACTCACTTTGTTGTTTCACTTCCTGAGCCACCTGCGCCAATGGAGCGGGGAGCCAGGCTTGAACAGCTTCCGGTACGATAACTTGCGCGGTTGTTGTCAACTGACTCATCAGCAACTCACTGAATGACATTTCAGGCTGCATCCAGTCAAGTTCTGGGTTATCCAATTTTGCCAATTCAGCCGCTTTAGTGACCGCATCATCGAAATCCCCTAATTGGTCGACCAATCCATTGGTTTTAGCATCATGACCAATCCACACATGCCCCTGAGCAATTTTATCGACTTCTTCACGTGTTTTATGGCGTGAATTAGCAACAAGGCCGATAAAGTTGTTATAGCCATTTTCGATATTAAGCTGCATCAGCTCTGAGAACTGTTTGCTGAGTCCTTTGGTAACAGAAATACCCGCGAGTGGCGTCGTGGAAACGCCGTCAGTGTGGATACCAATATGTTCTAGACTGTTTTCATAAGTAGTGATGACACCGAAGATACCGATAGAACCCGTCAACGTACTTTGGTTTGCGATGATGTAATTAGATGGAGTAGAGATCCAGTAACCACCGGATGCCGCCATTCCCCCCATAGAAACCACCACAGGTTTATTCGCTGCGCGTAGCGCGGCCAGTTCGGTGCGAATAACATCAGAAGCGCTCACACTGCCGCCAGGGCTGTTTACTCGCAGAATAACAGCTTTGATATTATCATCCAGACGAGCTTGACGAATCTGAGCGGCGGTTGTGTCACCGCCAACCATACCTGGCGTCTGCTGCCCATCGACGATTGCGCCTTGTGCGACAATAACGGCGATATTGCCTTTAGATGATGATCTGCCTTCCACCAATTGCGGTGCATAATCGTAAATGCTGATAGCATTGAAGTGGCGGTTTTTTTCGTCCCAACCAAAGGCTTTTGTCATGTCGCTTTCAATGACATTGCGTGGCGCAACATAATCGACCAGCTTGTGTTTAAGCGCATATTGCGCATTGTCTCCGCCAACAGCACGTAAGCCGGCAATCATCTCATCAGCGCCTGGAAATACCTGATCAACAGTGAGTTTGCGGTTGGTAGCGACAGTATTGAGATAGTTGTGCCACAGACCGTTGACCCAACGGCTATCAGCTTCGCGGGCATCGGGGGACATATCATCACGCATAACCGGTTCAACGGCTGATTTATACGTGCCGACGCGGAAAATATGCGCGGTGACTTTCAATGAGTCCAGCAAGGATTTGTAATACAGGTTATTGGTTGAATAGCCATAAAGACCAACCGTTCCTTGTGGCGATAGATAGATTTTATCGGCAAAGGTAGACAGATAATACTGTGACTGATTATAACTATCACTGATAGCATAAACGGGTTTACCGGAAGTTTTAAACTCATTAATTGCCTTACCGATATACTGCATGGATGGCTGGTCGGCGCCGATGAAATCATCAAGTTTCAGCACCAGACCCGTGATTTTGGTATCGGTTTTTGCCTGGCGAATGCTATCAACAATATCAAACAGGGAGTTTTCCTGAAATTTATTGCCGGATGCGCCAAACAGTTCACGGCTCAATTGAGTCAATGGAGTACGGCTGGAGACCTGATCCACAATAACACCGGTGAGATTGACATATAATGCTCCCCGATAACTATCCGCCGTTTTGTTTGGCTGTTGATAAAGCAGAAAACCGCCAATCACAACCAGAACCAGCATGATAAAAATCAGGTTTGAAATGACTTCCCGAATAAAATTTAATAGTCGCCAACTCCATTTAAATAATCTTGCGATCAACTTCCATAAAATACGCATATCATCTCCAAAAACAGGATCAAGTGAAGCTATCCTAATGATCAGACATGTAAATGTCAGCTTCAAATAGTGGCATATTGTCTGAAAAGACAGCTTTTGGGACTTTTATTTGTTAACAAATAAACAGAAAATGTTAGCTTATAACAAAATACATTATCTAGGAGAGAAAAGATGGATGCATTAGAACTTTTGTTGAACAGACGTTCAGTATCACGTTTAACAACCCCGGCGCCTCAAGATGAAGCATTACAGCATATTCTGGCTGCGGGAATGAGAGCGCCTGATCATGGCGCACTACGTCCGTGGCACTTTATTGTCATGCAGGATGAAGGTATTGAACGGTTCAGTCGATTACTCCATCAAGCAGCCATTGATAGTCAGCTTGGTACTGATGCGGAAGAAAAAGCGAAAAGCGCGCCTTATCGCGCGCCATTAATCATCGCTGTCATTGCAAAAGTGGCTGAGAATTCCAAAATACCGGAATGGGAACAGGTGGTTTCCGCGGGTTGTGCGGTACATGCGATGCAAATGGCGGCGGTGGCTCAAGGGTTTGGCGGTATCTGGCGTACCGGTCCGTGGATTGATGATAATACCGTGCGTGCCGGTTTGGGGTGTGATGAACATGACAAAATAGTGGGTTTTCTCTACCTTGGAATGCCTGTGTTAAGAGCGCCCAATAAGGTTACTCCGCCGGATATGACCAATTTTGTCAGCTACTTGTAACCGGGGTCTGTTATGTCAACAGAAGTTCGTCTTACCCAATACAGCCACGGCGCTGGATGCGGTTGTAAAATTTCGCCAAAAGTTTTGGAAACCATTCTGCATAGTGAGCAGGAAAAATTTCTTGACCCTCATTTACTGGTTGGTAATGAAACCCGTGATGATGCTGCGGTTTATGATATTGGCAATGGGACCGGTATTGTCAGTACGACAGATTTCTTCATGCCGATTGTAGATGATCCATTTGATTTTGGGCGCATTGCCGCCACAAATGCTATCAGTGATATTTATGCGATGGGCGGTAAGCCCATCATGGCGATAGCTATTTTAGGATGGCCTATCGATAAATTGGCGCCGGAAATTGCCCGTAAGGTGATTGAAGGTGGCCGGGCTGCGTGTAAAGGGGCTGGGATTACGCTGGCGGGAGGGCACTCTATTGATGCGCCTGAACCTATTTTTGGTCTGGCTGTAACCGGTATCGTTAATATTGACCGAGTGAAGCAGAACAGCGCGGCGAAAGCGGGTTGCCAGCTATTGCTGACCAAGCCGCTTGGCATCGGTGTATTGACCACGGCGGAGAAAAAAGGCTTGCTGTTGCCTGAACATCAGGGCGTCGCGATAGAAACCATGTGTCGTTTAAATAAGTTGGGGATGGATTTTGCCGAGGTGGCGGGTGTTACCGCAATGACTGATGTAACCGGGTTTGGTCTGTTAGGGCATTTGAGTGAAATTTGTGAAGGATCGGGGGTTCAGGCCACTCTCCATTTTGCAAAAGTGCCTAAATTGCCGGAAGTGGAATCCTATATTGAAAAGGGTTGTGTTCCGGGGGGAACCGGGCGTAACTTTGATAGTTACGGTCATCTTGTTGGTGAAATGACAGAACTTCAACGCAAACTGTTATGTGATCCACAAACATCCGGTGGCCTGCTGTTGGCTGTTCTACCAGAAGCTATTGACGAAGTGAAAGCAATTGCACGATGTCATGGCATCGAACTGACCGCGATTGGTGAATTGTCTGAGCAACAGTCAGGCAGAGTACTCATTGAGGTTAATGAATAATATCCATGCGGCTTTTTATTGCAGAAAAACCTAGCCTGGCCAGGGCGATTGCCGATATTTTACCCAAACCGCATCGCCGTGGTGATGGCTTTATTGCTTGTGGCGATAACCAGTTTGTTACCTGGTGTATCGGTCACTTGCTGGAACAAGCGGAACCTGATGCCTACGACGGTCGTTTTGCCCGTTGGTCATTAGTTGATCTTCCAATTATTCCTGAAAGATGGCAGTTAAAACCGCGACCTTCTGTTGAGAAACAGCTCAACATTATCCAGACGTTGTTGGAAAAAGCCGATGAAATAGTGCATGCCGGTGACCCGGATCGGGAAGGGCAACTGTTGGTGGATGAGGTTCTGGATTTTTTGAAGCTGGATGATGTCAGGCGTAAAAATGTTCGTCGTTGCTTAATAAGTGATCTAAATCCACAGGCGGTGACCAGAGCGGTTGAGCGGTTGAGAGATAACCGGGATTTTATTCCGCTATGTGTTTCAGCTCTCGCCAGAGCCAGAGCGGATTGGTTGTATGGCATTAATATGACCCGCGCCTATACCTTGCTTGGCCGTAATGCAGGGTATCAGGGGGTATTATCTGTCGGGCGTGTTCAGACTCCGGTTTTGGGGTTAGTGGTCCGCCGAGATGAAGAGATTGAGCATTTCGTACCCAAAGATTTTTTTGAGGTGAAAGCGCATATTGTTACGCCGAAAGATGAACGTTTTATCGCTATCTGGCAACCAAGTGAATCTTGTATCGATTTTTTGGATGAAGAAGGACGATTGATCCACCGGCCTCTGGCTGAACATGTGGTTGCCAGAATAACCGGTCAACCAGCCTATGTGACCTCTTATCAGGATAAACGGGAATCTGAAATCGCGCCTTTGCCATTTTCATTATCTTCTTTGCAGATTGAAGCTGCTAAGCGTTTTGGCCTAAATGCGCAGCAAGTGTTGGATATTTGTCAGCGATTGTATGAAACACATAAGCTAATTACTTATCCCCGTTCTGATTGCCGTTATTTGCCTGATGAACACTTTGCCGGTCGTCATGCAGTGCTTAATGCGATATCTATTCACGCAACAAATCTGTTGCCACAAGAATTATTGGAAATAGATAGAAAGAATCGTTGTTGGGATGATAAAAAGGTTGATGCTCACCATGCAATTATCCCGACAGCCCGAAGTAGTCATATAAATCTGACAGATAACGAGGCTAATGTTTATGGTTTGATTGCCAGGCAATATTTGATGCAATTTTTCCCGGATGCCATATTCCGTAAATGTGTTATTGAATTAGAAATTGCTGGTGGAAAATTTATTGCTAAAGCTCGTTTTCTTGCTGAGGCAGGTTGGAGAACGTTGCTTGGTAATAAAGAGCGTGATGAAGAGAATGACGGAACGCCATTACCGGTTGTTGCTAAAGGTGATGAATTATTGTGTGAAAGAGGAGAGGTGGTAGAGCGCCAAACCCAACCGCCGAAACCGTTTACTGATGCAACTATCCTTTCTGCTATGACGGGAATTGCCCGTTTTGTACAGGATAAGGAACTGAAAAAAGTTCTTCGTGCAACAGATGGACTGGGGACGGAAGCAACACGGGCTGGCATTATCGAACTGCTGTTTAAACGGGAGTTTCTTTATAAGCAAGGGCGCCATATTCATGCTACACCTGCGGGTAGGGCGTTGATTCATGTATTGCCTGATATGGCTGCTTTACCGGATATGACCGCCCATTGGGAATCCCGGTTAACACAAATCAGCGAAAAACAGTTCCGCTATCAAGATTTCATGGGGCCGCTTGAGGAGACATTGCAGCAATTAATTTGGCAGGCTAAACAGAACCGTAATTTAACTGCTTTTCGTGATTTACCACCACTGCCGGTTAAAGATAAAAGAGGGAAAAAAACGAAAGCGACAAAAAATAGTAAAACAGCTGCGCCATAGGGCGCAGCAATTATTAATTAACGTTATTTTAAAATAAACGATTGATATTCTATGTTAATAGAATATCAGATTTTAAATTCTGCCCAAACAGGGGCATGGTCCGAAGGTTTTTCCATCTCACGGATTTTATAGTCAATACCTGTTGCGATACAGCGCTCCACCAAGGGTTTAGTTGCAAGCAATAAATCAATACGTAGCCCGCGATTATCATCAAACCCTTTGGAGCGATAATCAAACCAGGAAAATTGGTCGTTACATTCAGGATTGAGATGGCGGAATGTATCAACCAAGCCCCAGTTTTTCAGGCGATCCATCCAATCTCTCTCTTCTGGCAGGAAAGAACATTTACCCGTTTTTAGCCAGCGTTTTTGGTTGTTCTCACCAATTCCGATGTCCAGATCTGTCGGGCTGATATTCATATCGCCCATGATAATCACTTGTGATTGAGGGGTTAAGTTTTGCTCCAGATAGTTTTGCAGATCCTGATAAAATTTCTCTTTTGCCGGAAATTTCACTGGATGTTCACGGCTTTCTCCCTGTGGAAAATAGCCATTAATAACGGTCAATGGCCCGTGTGGGGTTTCCATTTCTGCCATGATAACACGGCGTTGAGCATCTTCATCATCCCCTGGAAAACCACGATGTACGGCAAGAGGCGCCTGGCGCGTTAACAGAGCGACGCCGTAATGGGCTTTCTGGCCGTGATAAAATACATGATAGCCAAGTTCTCTCACCTCTTCTAAAGGGAACGCTTCGTCATGAACTTTTGTTTCCTGTAAGCCGATAACATCGGGTCGATGTTGCTCGACGATCGCAGCTAACTGATGGGGGCGGGCACGTAATCCATTAATATTAAAAGAGATAAATTTCATCTTTTACAGCCATCCAGTAAAAAGACACAGGAACAATAGTAACAGATGGATCTTAAAAAGTAACTATTGACAATGGTCAGTACGAAATAGTAACGGCCCCCCTAATATTATAATTTGTTGTGGAAAATATAATAATTTGTGGTGAGAAACAGCCTCTGTTAGACCGTTTTTATCTCAAGTGTTACAAAAATTGATTACTGAAAAATGTAGAACCCTATCCTAATCTTTGATAGAAAATTGAGCTCGTTAGTAATGTTTATATTTTCTAATGGTTGATTGGTTGAGATTAATTTTTGAACCATGATAAACATGAATAATAGAGTTTATTGAGCCACCTATGTATTGAACATACGCTTTTTTTATGTGGTATATGTTTGAGAAGTATTTGTTTTTTTGTACAAAATTTATGCCTTCACAGTATCAAACTTGATTTAGCTGTCATTTGGTGAAGGCTATTTCAAAGAAATTATTTTAGCCACAAGTTATATAGGAACGGTGAATTATGTTTTTTTCTCGTAAATTAGAAGCATTCATGGCAGTGGTGGAAAATGGTTCTTTAAGTAAAGCGGCAAGAGTGATGAACCGTACAACTCCTCCAGTAGCTAAATCAATCAAAGACTTCGAGGCAACATTAGGGAAGCGCCTTTTCAAAAGGGAGAAATTTGGGATGAGTCTGACTAAAGATGGTTTAGAATTATATAATGATCTTAAAGATCTTTATTTACAAGAAAAAGAAATAACTAAAAAACATATCAGTGGTAGTATATGTAACATAGTTAATATTTATTACGATTGGGGGAAAAACAAACATCTTATTTATTTATATAAAGCAGCTGACAGAAATAGCTCCCAGGTAAATATATTCCGGTTTAGTTATGATAACATTGAAGAAATAGTGGATTACGACGGCAACACGCTCATTCTGAGCTCAGAAAAGATACTAAGTGACCGTTTTAGTCTCATTCGTAAAATAAAAGGGCCTGAATTGGGAATTTGCTGCCGAAAAGAATTATTGGATATTGCTGGTGGCGATGTGATGCAATTGCTCAAGAGTAATACTTGGCTATGCGATCCTGTACTTTATAAAAGTAGTTTCATTAAAAACCTGGAAGAAGAAGTTATTCAAAGTGGTGGAAAAGTAAATATGCGTCAGATGGATAATATGGGATGCTGCATGAATTTCATTTATTCCAGAGATTATATATTTATTACCGATTCTCATCCTGACGAATTGGAAGGAGGAGATGCTTTGAGTTTTGTTCCTATTGCAAAACCTGGTGCAGCAAATCAATGTTATATTTATAAATCTAAATCGCACTCAAGTGTACTTAATCGTTTCATCGATTCAGTCAATGACATGAGTTAAAATTCACCTACGCGGAGAGGATTATTGTAAGCTCCGCGTTGTTGTTATGTGGAGATAATTATAAAGACTTTTCACTGTACCTAAATGATAAACTTATATTTATAATTCTTATTTGAATATTCCGAGTGAATATCTGGTAATGGTGAGGAAAAATGGACTGTTCCTCGCCTTTTGGGGCAACGTATACGAAAGCCTGACATACTTATTCATTCTTGTCTGGTGTCAGGACAACCCATTTGTGCATGCACAAATCTGCATGGCCTTTGTTTTACTGCTTTAGCCACGGTGTTGTGGCGCTCCAAAAAATGATGTTCGCCCCTAAATAGCTTTCGGCAAAATCGGTAAACTCCTGCTGAGTGAAGGGTTTTTTGGTTTTTGGGTTGGTATAGGTTAGCGTGGGCTCCTGGACTGCCATTGCCACCAAATCCAGTTTGCCCTTGTAGCGGTTGAAAAAGGGGTAAGCGTTTTTCATCTGAGCAGATTGATACGGTACGATATCGGGGCCGCCGAGACCAATCTTATTTTTCGACGCGAAATTAAAAAAGCGAGACATATACTGATGATCATTATCCCATTCACATGGCCAGAAATTAACGTATTGTACCACGTAGGATTTTTTAAATACCTGGCGGGCAAATTTGATATTATCAAGTTCGGCGGCAAAATAGCGGTCACAGCTAAAACCAGTCTTATCCTGTTTCATATCAATATCAACGGCGGTTTCTGGTAGATTAATCCCGGCAATACGGCCATCAAATTCTTTTGCCAGTTCGGAAAGCAGATTCTGATAGCTTTTACGCAACGCTGTATTCCACTGAATAGCAACCCAACCATAACTTTGTGCTTTGCCTTCACCGGGATTATCAACTTGAGCAACTAAACCGCCTTGATATTTTGTGTCTTGTTGGAGATAAAATGGAATGTAGCGAGCATTTTTCTCAAAAAAGCGATCTTGGATCTGAATAAACAGCTTCTTTTTTATTCTATTAAGCAACGACAAATCTTTTTCGATGGCGGAAAAATCATATTTCCCTGGCTCGCTCTCCAATTGTTTCCAGCTATAAACAACCTGTACACCGTCAATGTCTTGACGTTCTAACAGAAGACGTAATTGATCGAGCTCATCGGATGAAGTGTAGAGATAGTTTTGTGGTTTTCCTGCGAGTGCAGCAGTTGACAGTAGACTAAAAATCAGAGTAGCTGAGATAAGTTGTTTTAGCATTATAGTTTCTATCCTTAATTATAGGGGAATGAATCTCATCAATTTATGACAGCTTAACAAGGTAGATAGTTCCATTACTTGATGAATTTATTTAACATCAAAAAGTTACTTTATTGATTAATTGGTAATTATTTGCCACGTCTTAGTACTCATTTATCTCTATCTTTGTGAATAAATTTTCATTAAAAACAAATGAGCATGTTATCAATGAATATCATATTCATTGGGATTGTTGACTGTTTTACAGAGAAACGTTTAGTGATTTATTTTGAAGTTTAATGAAAATTAAACGAAATGCATTTTATGATAAAAAAAATATTGACTTTATTATCGGCTAATTAAGAGAATTGTCCTGCTCTACAAATAATTTATCTTGCTGTAGAAGATTAAGGAATAAATGGTGGGCATATCAGCATGAAATGTAATTTACACTCATTCTTGATAATAGGTTGTTTGAATCGGTTAATCGAATTGCTAATTCTTGGGACAGTAAAAGGGTAGATATCCTGAGAGAGTATCATTAACAATATTCTGATTAATCCATCGGATTGTATTCGTGGTAGCGCCTTTACACTTGCCTTGTGGCGACAAGGTTGGTCTGTTTTTTTTATCTTGCATCACTGGATATCTTGTTATTCGTATAGCATGAATGAGAATTATTCTTTTTTACAGTGAATTGATGCGTGATATTTAAAAAGGAATAATGAAATTGAAATCCATGTAACATATTGAATAGGAATGAAAATAGGATATTGCTCTTATAGGGGATTATCTGATTATAACAGAATGCTCAAGTCTTTCTCATTTTATGGCAATCAATGCAAGCTTATTTTTGTCAATAAATGTCATGTTACTGTTTATGGAGTCTAAATATTCTGTCCGACATGCTGTTATATCGGCAGAGATAAGGGGTGTACATTAAAAATCGTATTTTTTTGAAAAAAAGAGTTGATCTTTATAAGCACCCGCCAAGAAGATAGGAAAATTTAGAAATCGCTCATCCTGTTCATGTGTTGATGTATTGCGAAAACATGAATGACACATGTAAATATTTACGGCTCAGTTAACTGCCGACCGGGAAATACCGGTGTGGGTTGCTTCCCGATATAACCATAATGACATGGCCCTATATTGAGTTCTTATCATTTACTCATGATCGCAGAAGATTTAGGAGAAAATATGACGTATTCAACACCGGTGATTATCTTTGATCACAGTCGTTACAGACTAAAAGTGTGGCACAATAGAGCCCCGCTGGATGTGCTGGCCTTTACCGGGCAGGAAGCCTTAAGCCAGCCGTTTCGCTATGCCATCGAATTCACCAGTGCGGAGAAAGGGATTGAACCGGCACAGATGCTGATGCAGCAGGCTGCATTTACCCTGACTTCGCCTGAAATCAATCCGGGTATCCGGGGCTGGCCGATCGAACCGCCGGCGCCATTGCGCTCGGTTTACGGGGTGATCAGCGGTTTTAAACTGCTCTCCACCTCGCGGGACGAAAGCCGTTACGAAGTGACGCTCGAGCCGCGACTGGCGCTGCTGGCGAGAAGCCATCAATACGCCATCTACCAAAAACTGTCGGTGCCGGAGATTGTGGAAAAAATCCTGCGGGATCGTCACGGATTTCGCGGGCAGGACTTCCTGTTCAGTCTGGCGTACAACTACCCGAGGCGGGAACAGGTGATGCAGTATGGCGAAGATGACCTGCGCTTTATCCAGCGCCTGCTGGCGGAAGTGGGTATCTGGTACAAAGTGACCGCCGATGACCGATTAAATATCGATGTGGTGGAGTTTTACGACGACCAGCGTGACTACCAGTTCAACGTCTACCTGCCTGCCCGCAATCCATCGGGTATGCACGGCGAGGAGGACGCCGTGGTCTGGGACATGGAAACCGCGTATCAGGTGGTGGAGGGAAAAGTCGCGACCCGCAATTATGACTACCACGATGCCCGGCCGTATCCCGGCCTGAACACCGAGGCGGATGTGGCACGGGGCGACCGCACCACCTATGGTGAAGCATACCATTACCGTGATGACTACCGGATACCCGGCGACCGTTACGCCTATCAACCGGAGACGGAAAGTGGAGTGTTTTATGCCCGCCTGCATCACGAGCGTTACCTGAATCAACGCATTCGCCTGCGGGGAATGACCACCTCCGCCACGCTGGTGCCGGGGCAGGAACTGAAAGTGAAAGGGGACGCCCCGGAAGCGTTTCGCAAAGGGGCGATCATCACCCAGATCACCAACAGCGCTCGCCGGGACAGCAGTTTTGAAATGGCGTTTACCGCCATTCCTTATTCTGAAACCGTCTGCTTTCGCCCGGAGAGGGTGCCGAAACCGGTGATGGCGGGCACGATACCCGCGCGGGTGAGCAGCACGAAAGTGAATGATATCTACGGCGATATCGACAAAGACGGCTTATATCGGGTGTCGTTTAACTTTGACCGGGAGAAATGGCCGCAAGGAGGCGAAAGCCTGTGGGTGCGTCTAGCGCGTCCGTATGCGGGGGAGAAGTATGGCTTTCACTGGCCGTTGCTGGAAGGCACCGAAGTGGCGATCGCCTTTGAAGGGGGCGACCCGGACCGGCCCTATATCGCCTATTCCCTGCATGACTCGGAGCACCCGGATCACGTCAATCTCTACAACTACAAATGCAACATTCTGCGCACCCCGTCGAATAACAAACTGCGGATGGGTGACGAACGCGGTCGGGAACATATCAAACTGAGTACCGAATACGGCGGTAAAAGCCAGTTGAACCTAGGTCATCTCGTTGATAGCCAGCGCCCACACCCGGAGAAACGGGGAGAAGGCTTTGAGCTGCGCACCGACGACTGGGGCGTGATCCGGGCCGGTAAAGGGTTGTTTATCAGTGCGGATAAACAGGCCAAAGCGGGGGGTGAGGTGCTGGCGATGGAGGCGGCGCTGAATCAACTTCAACAAGCGCAGACCTTAACCGAGGCATTATGCGGCGCGGCTGAAATCGCTAAAGCGGAACTGGCGGATTTGCAGCAACAGAAGGCGCTGTTAAGTGAAACGTTAGCTGAACTGAAAAAATCCGCGCTGTTACTCTCTGCGCCGGAGGGTATCGCGCAGACGACGGCAAAAAGCCTCCAGTTGGCGGCCGGGGAAAATATTATCGCCACCAGTGGGAAAAATGCCGATTTCAGTGTGTTGAAAAAATTCACGGTAGCGGCGGGTGAAAGGATCAGCCTGTTTGCCCAAAAACTGGGCATCAAACTGTTTGCCAGCAAAGGCCGGGTAGAGATTGAAGCGCAGGGTGATGCAATGGGGCTGGCGGCACTGAAAGATATCACGGTGAATAGCCATGAAGGGAAAGTGATCATCAGTGCCAAACAGGAGATTTTGTTGGTCAGTGGCGGTGGTTATATCCGAATAGGGAATGGTCAGGTGGAATGTGGGGCGCCCAATCACATCATCCAACGGGCGACAGCGTGGCAGAAGTTTGGCGGGCAGAGTGTTAGTCAGACAGTACAGCAATGGCAAACCGCGAATTATGCTGTAACGCCGAAGGCTGTACGGGCTTATAAGGTTTCTCCGTTAGACCGTCAGAATATGCAGTTCCATGCCGAAGATGGCGGCGTACGGGCATTATCAACCATACAGAATGGAAAAACCCCTTTGCAAAAACAGGTTGGGGTGGAAATCAGTCAATTGAAAATAAAAGATGAGGAGTAAATGATGAGTGAACCGAAGGAAAACGAGATTTTTATTCACCCTGAATATGATGAACTTGGTCTCCCTTATTACAACGTGCCGAATGCCAGAATTGAAGAAAATCTGGTGGCGACGTGTTTGAAATACGCGACTAAAGTGATCCCGGTGATTTTTCTGCCGGGGGTGATGGGGAGTAATTTGAAATCGACAGAGGGGGAGTCAGTTTGGCGGCTAAACAGGATATTAAGTTTTGATGTTTTAGGTTGGATGTGCTCGGGTGCGTCTTACAGGAAGAAAACTTTAGACCCAAATAAAACAGAGGTTGATGATTCCGGGGATATTACACCTGATCACACTGAGAAGAATAAATTCCAGACTTGCAAGCAGCGTGGTTGGGGGGAGATAGTTCATATCAGCTATGGCACATTCCTGCCCTGGCTTCAAGCGGTGTTGGATGATGAGCGTCTGGCCTTTGAGTATTGTCTGGCCGGGAAGGGGGAAAAAACCCTTCGGCAACGTATGGTTGATATGAGTTTGAATGCGGAGTGGGGGGAAGAGCCGCTGACCGAGGCAGAGGTTGACCATAGTTATGATTTTCTCTACCCGGTTCATGTGATGGGCTATAACTGGTTGCAATCTAATAAGGAGTCTGCCAAGCGGCTGGCGGAATATGTGGATAAGGTTTTAGCTTTCTATGGTAAACGGTGTGCAACCAAAAAGGTGATTTTAGTTACTCATTCAATGGGGGGGCTGGTTGCTCGTTATTATTCAGAACTGCTGAATGGCAGAGATAAAATTTTAGGCATTGTGCATGGAGTGATGCCTGCTACGGGGGCCCCGACCACCTATAAAAGGATGAAAACCGGTGAAGATGGAAGTGTTGGACTGGTTATCGGCAGTAATGGCGCGGCGATGACCCCGGTGTTGGCACAATCTCCCGGCCCTTTACAGCTCCTGCCGGGAAAAGCGTATGGTAAAGGCTGGTTACATATCGCCGATGGTAAAATGATACACAAATTGCCGGAATCCGACCCGTATAAGGAAATTTATCTGGAGAAGAACCGATGGTGGGGATTATGTGAAACCCGGTTTTTAAACCCGGATAAAAAGGATAAATGGACAGATAAGTGGAAAGATGAGGAAAGCTGGAGTAATTACTGGCGATTAATGAAAAAAATAGTTAAGCCGTTTATTGAAGAGTTAACCAGTAAGTATCATCCGAATACTTATGCCTTTTATGGCGCCAGCGAGAAACATTTATCCTATGGAGTTATCTCCTGGCAAGAAGCCAGTAAGGATTATTACAATAAAACGGAAGATTATTCCGGCCTGACATTTGATCGGCCAATATACGATCCTTATAACCTGGATACGGGCACAACCCGTATGGTGCAGTTTTCTGTTGGCCCTTCTTTTCAGGATATTGCGGCGAAAACTTTTAAGCTGGTGCCACCCAAAGAGCCGGGAGATGGGACGGTGCCGGTGAAGTCTGGCCGTATTACCACCGAATATTTACGTGGCTTGCTGGCAACAGAAGTTGACCATGAAGGTGCATATAAAGGAAATAGCGAGACGGAAGAGACTTTTGCCCGGTTATTCACCTTACGCTCAATTGTGAAGATGGTGCAGGCGGTGAAAATTGAATAGGAAAACGACCTTACTGACTTTAGCGGTTATTTATATCTTATGGTGGTATATGCCCGTATTTTATTACCCGATTTTAACTGAAAAGGAAAAGAAAGTGACAACTGAAATGTTAGCGAATATGCAGCCCCGTTGTGTTGGCCGTTATTTGATAGATCTTCCTGCTGGATTTGAAAATGTTGCCAATCGAGGGATATTTATTGGTGATGCGAGAATAGAAACTGAACGCTTGTACCCGCCTGAATTTGAATATCGGATAGAGGCAAGAGAGCAGGAGTTAAAAAAAATGCAATTTGTTAAACCAAAAGATATGCCTTTTTTAAAGAAAGTCTATCGCCTCCCGGATGATATGGAAGGTGTAATCTTCGACAGGAATGAAAGTTCAGGTATTCCTGGTTATGCCAGAGTATTAGAAGCGCATTTGTATAGTCATGGTGTCGCTTTTATTGTGACAATGGAGTTTACTGAGTTATCAGATGATAAGTATAAAGAAGATAGGGACGATTATATCAGAGGTGGATTTTCTGAAAGGCAATACAATCAATTATATCAAACCCTGGAGAAGATGAAAAGACTGTTATCCAGAATCAGCGGCCGGAAAGATACAGAAATTCCTACAGAGGCAGGTACCTGTATTCCTGATGGTTTTATTACTGGCAGTCATGATGAGAAAGAGAATATGACTTTTGTCTATAAGCGAGATGAAAGTGATCATTTTACTTTCAGTGTTGAAATATTGAATGATCTTCAAGAGAAAGACCATCTGTTAGAGCGTCTGAGGGGAATGGAAGGTATGTTTTTGGCCATGCATGCTAAGATAATAAGGAAAGAGAAACGGGAAATTAATGGCACTTATACGGAGGAAGTTTTAACGACCGCTTCGACAGAAAAAATTGATGAACCGGAAACCAAAATTCCGGGATATAAATTTATTTTAATTGCTAATGAAACAATCGGGGATTATAAGAACCCTTTTGTTAGAATTAATCTGAGAAATGATCGGTTATCCGCAACGCCGTTCAGTGAAAATGAACTGATAAAGTTTTGGGATGCGGTAACAAGTACTTTTCGTAAAAGGCCCGGTGCTTTTAAACGGCAATAACATGCTTCAAATAAAACTCCTTATAGGGATGTAAGGGTTAACCATCAGCAGAAGGAGAAACCAGATGTTTAAAGAAATAATCAGTTAGTGAGGTTAGATGTGATTAGTTTTGGTTTTTGGGGATCGGCATTATTAGTCTATCTTTTAATATTATTTTACACTTGGCCGATAATTGTGATGCTTGATGTATCTGCCATTTGTCGGATAAAGAAAAGCATTAAAGATAAGAAATACTGGCGTGCGTCATTCTTGATTTTTGCCGCTGTATTAATGAGTGGCTCTCTTATCTTCTTCATAGTATGGATAAAATTATATGGTTAAACGGATGAGAATATGAGGAGATAATTATGTTTATCAGCCATATCACTGATCAAAGTAGAATCGTAAGCGTGACAGCGTTAACGTTCTATGATAAGGACAAACCGGTTAAATTAATCGGTGGCCTGATTTTTTATTTAAATGCGAAACAGGGTATGCATTCAATGGTGATATATGATTGTTGTTGCCCGTTTTCGATTCCATTACCCAGGATAATATCGAGTTATTATTATGAGTTGGCCTATTCCTGAAATACCGGAACTTAAAGTCGTGGCGCCTTTGCGTTATCGATTATGGTTTATCATTTTACTTTTGATATTGATTGTCGGCACATTGGTTTACGCTGTGCTAAAAGATACCACCGATTTCTATCACGCGGCGATTTATAGCAGCTTACCGTCCTTTCTGGTGTGGCTGCTGTTATTTGGTGCGGTATTAAATCGCTATGAGCAATATTGCGCGGCAGCATACGCTTGGGAAGAAGCCAGTGCTGAAACTCGTTTCCAATGGCAGCAATGGAGCAGAAAACAACTGGCGGTGATCGGTAATATTATTCTGACGCCTGAGCAACAAGGTATTGCGCCACTGTTAGGTGATGCGAAAGAGATTCCTGCTTTTCCTGAACAAGGACGGGCATTATCTCTGCCATCGAGCGATAAGCGGCAATTATTAGCTAAAATTGATCAGGATTTTGAACAACAATGTCCGGGTTATCGTTCTCTTTTACGCCAGATTTATATTGCTTCCGACGATCACTCGTTGTATGAATCTGCGATATATCAACAGTGGAAAATAAGCATCTTACCGATAATAAACCGAGATGAGATCGATAAATTATACGATAAGGATGATTTTGAAGGGCTGATAATGGTTATTGCATTCCAGTGCTGGCCTTCTGAAAACAATAAGAAAGCCTACAGCGAATTTGTCTCGGCTCAATTATTTTCGTCGACAAAATTTGCCACGCAGGAAAAACTTACTGTCCTTGCCGGTATGGGAAGGACATTACCTTCATTACCCGGAGAAATAATCAAAGACTTACAGATATTGTTTGAATATAACCGTATTGATAAAAATAACATGCGGCACCTTTGGATAACGGGTATCACGAATGATGTTCTGACTGAACTGACAATTAACAGTCATGACTCTGCGTTTAATCTTTTTACCGAAAATTCGGTTCATTTAATCGATCATACTTTTGGTCCTCCGGGGCCGCTATCGATATTTTTGGCATCAGCCATGCTAACTGAGGCAATTAGCCTGACCGGTAGCGATCATATCGTTATCAATCAATTACCCGAGGGGAGCGCTAGCCTCTATTTAATGACTAAGGAATTACATCAATGAAAGTTAATCGTCATCACCAATATGGCTATTTTGGGTATATTTTTATTACCCTTAGCCTTGCTGGGATATTTCTCATGTTGATCTACTTGAATCAAACATTACTTGAGGAGCGAGGGCTGCTTAAATCCGCATGGTATGCCTACGCCACAGTTTTTCCGATCCTATTAATAGGCTTATTTGGCAATGCTGTCTGGTGGCATATTCGGCAGAATAAAGCACAGAAAAAACTCAGACCTGAAATCGAGCGGGCAGCGGGTCGCTCTAGCCAGGCCGCTTTGGTATTGAGTGATTTAGGCGATCGCATGCGCCTCCGTTACGGGCGGTTCTGGTGGTATAGAGTCCGCATTTTACTGGTGGTGGGCGAAGTGGAGCAGGTGGAAGCCATCGCGCCGGGGCTGACCACGGCGTATTGGCAGGAAGGTTATCGCTCGTTGTTGCTCTGGGGCGGCAGTTTGCAAGCTGAACTGGATATCGCTCAGTTGATGGCGCTGCGTCGCCTGCGCCGTTACCGGCCGCTCAATGGTATTGTCTGGGCGCTGACCGAAAACCAAAGCGCGCAGCCGGTGTTGATGGATAAGGCTTTGCGGATGTTGCAAAAACAGGCCCAACAGTTGCGCTGGCAGGCGCCGGTCTACCTGTGGCAGGTGTGTCACAGCGTCTGGTCTCAGGAAGATCGTATCACTCAGGCCGTCGGCTGCTTTTTTCCTGAACGCTGTACCCCGGATATTGTAGAGACACAGTTGCAAGAATTGGTTGACCCGTTGCGCGAGCGCGGGATGCAGCAACTGCTGGAGAAGACGGCCCACGATTTTCTCTGTCGTCTGTCAGCGAACTTGAAACAACGGGGGATTGCTCACTGGAAACAGGTCCTGACGCCGTGGTTAGCGGAGTATGGCGATGTGGTCTTGCTGCGTGGTTTGATGTTCAGTTTGCCGCTCAAGGCGCTGACGACTCGCATCCCGCAGATCTGGCTGCCCGACACCGCCTGGCAGGGGGTGTTGGAGGGCAGTCGTCGTTTCCACGGCCAGCGGGTTGGCATGCTCCGCACACAGACCGTTTGTTATGGCCTGATGGCGCTGGGCTTATTGTGGGGCGCCGGCATGGTGCTCTCCCTTTTCACCAACCGTGACCAGATAGTCGAGGTGCAGGCGGTGGTAACTGACCTCAAAACTCAGCCGGAGAATTCTGATGCCCAGTTGATAGCTTTAAAGGAGCTGCGTAACGAGGTGGAACGGCTGCAATACCGGGCTGAACATGGCGTGCCGTGGTATGAGCGTTTTAGCTTGAGTCAGAATCAGAAACTGTTGACGACAGTGCTGCCCTATTATGCGCAGATCAATAACCGCCTGATACGGGACAAAGCCGCTGCGGTGCTGCATGCGAAACTGAGCGCATTGGTGAATTTACCGCCGGGCAGCCCTTTGCGGGCTAAATGGGCGCAAGCCGGTCACGACCAGTTGAAAGCTTATCTGATGATGGCGCAGCCGGAAAAAGCGGATGCCGCGTTTTTAACCCGAATACTGAATGAAAATGAACCTGAGCGGGCCGGCATTGCCCCCGGCGTCTGGCTGGACGCGTCGTTGGATTTGTGGAGGTTTTATGCGGAGAATCTGCCCGCGCATCCCGAATGGCGGATAACGCCGGATAAAGCGCTGGTTAAACAGGCGCGTCAGTTGTTGCTGCTCCAGCTCGGTAGGCACAATGCCGAAGCGGCGCTCTACCAGCAGATGCTGCAATCGGTGGAGAAAAATTACGCGGACCTGACACTCAACCAAATGACCGGCGACACTGACGCTGAACGGCTGTTTACCACCTCCCGCGTGATACCGGGGATGTTTACCCGTCAGGCGTGGGAAGGCGGGATACAAAAAGCGATAGCGGAAGCGGTGGCGTCACGTAAGGAAGCGATTGACTGGGTGCTGAGTGATAACCGTCAGACAGTCTCGGCTGCGGTGTCACCCGAAGAGCTGAAAGCCCGCTTGACCGCCCGTTACTTCACTGATTTTGCCGGCGTGTGGCAGGATTTTCTCAACAGTCTGCGCTGGCATAAAACCCGGAATTTGTCGGATGTTATCGACCAGCTAACCCTGATGGCGGACAGGCGTCAGTCGCCGCTGATTGCGTTGATGAACACGCTGGCCTATCAGGGGAAGACCGGGCAACAGGGGCCGAGTTTATCGGACTCGTTGGTGAAATCCGCCAAGACGTTGCTGAATAAAAAAACGCCGCGAATGATTGATCAACAGACGGTCAGTGTGCGCGATCCAATGAACGAGACCTTTGGGCCGTTACTGGCGCTAATGGGAGAACATCAGGCGGCCGGGGAAATGAAGGCCGACAGCACCCTGAATTTGCAAACTTTTCTCACGCGGCTAACCGAAGTGCGGCTGAAACTGCAACAGATGAACAACAGTGATGACCCGTCGGCAATGGCGAATGCGTTGGCTAAGACGGTCTTTGAAGGGAAAAGCGCCGATTTGACCGATACACAGGGCTACGGCCGCCTGATAGCCGCCAGTCTGGGGGGACAATGGCGGGGTTTTGGTCAGGC
>NZ_RCWE01000005.1 GCF_018448925.1 Photorhabdus akhurstii
ATTTAAAGATGTGCAGATAGCCCCGGGCCTTGCTGCCGCGAGCGGTAAGCGGGTCTTCTTCCTTAATGTATATCCAGCCGGGACGCAGAAGGCGGGCGGCATAGCCTTTGGTTTGTTGGAGTGATGAGGAGAACATCAGGGTGTGGATGTCCGGGGGCGCTTCTGGTTTTTCCAATTCTTTGCCGAAAAAGTTCACATAAGCATAGCGAACCGGGTAGATCGGTTTAATGTCGCAGTCACAGGGCTGAATATAGCTGTCTACCTCAAGATTTTGCGGGAACAGTTCGTAAGCTTTTTCTATTAATTTGTCAAATTGTTCCTGAAAGTCAGTGGTCATAACATTTCCTTGGTTGTCAGTTTGTTGCATTGTGCAAGAAGTGAATTTGCCCGTATTGCCTGTGTTTCTGTTTGTGAGCAGGCTGATTCCCAAAGCTGTTGCCAGTGAATTTCATCGTTTGGCATTAAACATTTGGCGGCAACGTAATAGAGTATGGCTCGCTGTTGCGTCAGCCCTTGTAAATAGGCCAGATTAGTCTGCTGCAAAACAAAAGCAGGCAGGGTGTTTTTATTCACCTGACAGCGTTCAGCTAGGTTTTCCTGAATAAAATCAATTGTCTTAAGTACGTAGCGTTGTTGCGCTTGTTGATCAAACAGTTCGCACAAGCGGCGATTGAGTGTGACAGGCGTGGGTTTTGCCTGCCGGACGTTTTCGGTGATGGTGATAATGTGGCGGGTATCGGGTTTATCACCATAGAACCACATTGCGTTGATCCCTTGCATAAAATGGGCTAATGGCCCGTCGGACAGGGTATTAAGCAGTGTTGTCAGTGTGTTGGGATGATAGAAACGGAAAAATGCCCACGTCTGAGTCAGCTCATTTTTTAAATAGGTGAACTTACGCAGATGATTCAGCAGCGTTTCAAAAGGTTGTTCGCTGTGGATAAACAAGCTCAACTCTGCCCGGTTATCGGCATTCATAATGTATCGCTGTAGCTCTGGCTGATTGCTACTGTCTTTATGCAGTTCAACCAGATAAGGGGCGCTATCTTCCAGTGAAACTTGAGTTTCTCCCTGAAATAATCCTTGCCAGCGTAAGGAGGAAGCGAGCAGATCAGGAATGATAAATCGTCCTGCCTGTTGGTATATTGCCGCATCAATGACCGCGTAGAGATGTTCATTATCTCCATAAACAGGTATATCAGTGGCTTGTGTCAAGATTAGATCACCACGAGCGGCAGGCAGTGGAGAGTCAACATTTTCCTGTTCTACCAATATTACGGGGTGTTGATCGCTTATCTGTTGGATATGGCGTATTAACCGTAATTCGGGCAGCGTGCTTTCCATCAAATAGGTTTGTAAGGCAATAATGTCTTGGTATTGACCGTTTGCTATTCCGAAACCGATAACGTAATTGCACAGCTTTGTTAGTGCCTCGTATTCAGTCGGCGCATAGATTAATGCTTTGGCTGAATATTGTCCGGCAGGATGTTTTTCATTACCTATCGCTTGGTAGGTGCAATTGGCAACCCAGTAATAGGCTGAATCAAACAAAGATGGCGTTTTCACTCTGATGTTTCCTTCTGTGCATCGGCTTTTCCTTTGCAATCCTGAGCGATGGGCTGTCCTTCATTGGCTGCACCGGTCAATGTTGGCACGGTGCCTGCGCTTCCTCCTTGCACTACCACCGGGCCTTTCAGAAAGATGTTGCCGTTTAGTGTGATGCCTTGAGCATCCAGAGTGATGCTTCCTGCCTTACCTCTGAGGATCAATGTATCGCTGGCTTGCAGGGTATGTATTTTGGTGTGTGAGTGAATGCCTTTAATGACATTTAATTGGTAATTGCCTTTGATATCACTCTGTTTGTTTTCACCAATTTGTTGGAAATGGGAGGCGTAGATCTCTTCCTTCCAGCTATTGTTGATCCGGGTAATTTTGTCTTTCTCAATGGTTTCGAACTGATTTTTATCCACCTGAATATGTTGTTCATTCATGACACGGATAAATTCATCATGGCCGATTTTATGCCGACGATCATTCATGACCGTGTGGCTTTCGTCGTGCTCTATTTTTTGTGTCTTATCGTGGTTAATTTGGATCAGTTGGTCACGTTGAGCGTGGATATAAATCTCTTCCCGTCCTTTTTCATCCTCAAAACGTAATTCGTTAAAGCCGTTACCTTTATGTGTTTTGGTTCTGAACGTGGTGCGCGTCTTTTCCGCGGGTAAATTCAGCGGCGGGCGGTTAAGGCCGTTGTAAGTGCATCCGGTAATAATAGGCCGGTCAATATCGCCGTTGAGATAGGAGATAATCACTTCCTGACCGACTCGCGGTGTTGCCAGAAAACCAAATCCGTTGCCATTCCAGCCTTGTGCAACCCGCACCCAGCAAGAAGCCTGGTCGTCAGGCGCATCATAACGGTTCCAGTGAAAGTGAACGCGGACCGCGCCATCTTTATTGACGTAAATTTCTTCAGTCCCAGGCCCGACAACGGTTGCAACTTCGTCGCCATCGGCCAATGGCTTATAGCGGTATGGCGGACGCCAATCGTTGCGGCCTGGAATGAACCGGGTGTGTGAATTCAGGGTAGTGCCGGTTCCGTTATCGCCTAAAACGGCGGGGACATGCCCGGTATGTTGGGAAGAGACGACTTGCCAGCGATCATTCATGGCGTCAATCGGGTGGTTGGTTAGTGTAAAAATTCTGCCCGGCATTAATCGAATACAATTACTGTCCGCTTGCCCTGATTTGCTGTCAACCCGTAAAGCTTCCAGCCGGTATTGGGTAAACGGCATGCCCTCTTTGTCTTTCTGAAAACGGCCGTAGCTTTCAAAAATATGAAATGGCGTGCCGTTCTCCGCTTCAAAATCCGTGGCGTTATGCTGTAAAGCGTAATTGGGGTTGTGATAATTTCTGTCTTTTTGGTCGGTAGATTCCGGGCGCATGTAGGAGCCAAGAGACCATTTGTAGATAACATTTTCTTCTACTGCGTTGGCAATGTCCGGGTTGTAAATCAGCGTATCCGGCGCTCTCATGTTCAGGTAGCTATCACTCAGATAGAGCCCGTCATCGGCGAACCAGAAGAAAATTCCCTCCTCAGCCGCCAGGCGGGTAAAGAAATCATAGGATGATTCCCTTTTCATGGTGACGTATTCCCGTATTGAATGCGGGTTATTCAAATGGATATTGGCCCGGAGTTTCTTCTGTTTCAGTATGCTTTGTAAAATATCGGGGACACTGAGCTGGTGATAGATACGGCTGTCCTGATCGAGTGTCAGCAGCCACATTTCTGGTCTGACTGTCAGGTGATACTGAGTTTGATGTCGGTTTGTGGCGCCAACAACCGCGCTTGCAACCAATCCTTTCACTTCACGTTGCAGAATATCGTCACGGGTGACAGTGAACCGCACGGTTTGGAGCAGGAGGGTGTCCGTGTCTATATTTGAACGGCTTGCCGCTAATGTGAGAGACAGGGTAAATAACGATGAAAGCGCTTCATCTAATGTAAAATTCACTACCGCAAAAGTCATGGGCGGCAGATTGCCGATGGTGCAGGAAAAGCGGAGTCCGGTTTTCATAATGTTTCCTTCAATTACATGATCTTCTGATGCCCAGGTATATTGTAAAATTCCCAGTATTCATTGGTGTCGTTATTGATAACGGTTAATCTGTGAAAGCTGGTTTCAACAAAACAGAGGGAGAAAGCGGTGTGTAGTGTTTTGGCAAAAGCATACATTTCTCCTTCATGCTCATAATTTTCTGGTGTCATGCGCAGTGTGATGGCTTGGCCTCTCACAGGAATGCCCTTGTCAAAATGGTAGTATGGCTCAAGGTAGATAGCGCTGAGACCATCGGCCATGCGCTGAATATGCCGGCTACGCGGGGCGTCCAGATGCGCGAAGGTATCAAGTTGTTTGACCAGAGATCTGACTGATTCAATGTGACTGAGAAAAAATGGCCCAATCGACAACAAAGATAGTATCGGCCAGTGCTGATGACTGTTTACGACGGCAGGAAGATCTTTTGACGCCGACACGATATTCCTGGCCTGAATATGGCTGGGTATCTGCTCGCTGGGTATACAGATTTGCCCGATATTCAATGTTCGTGCTTGCGTATGATATCTGTGATATTGGCAGTAAAATTCGCGATAGTGGTGTTTTGTTACGGGTTTTGCCTGATGATCATAAAACGTGAGGTTAATTTGATTGCCGCCAAATGGCGATTCTTCCCGTATATGGTTAAAAAGTAATATGTTGTCACCGGGTTCGGCAAAATGGCAGGCGGCCAGTTGCTCGCTATTGATAAGAGGAACGCTGTGAGCAGATCCTTCAGATGTTCCATCAGGATCGGATTGGAGTTTAATGTTATCAATACTAAAGATTTCATTCGCTGCTAATACATAACGCGATTTGCCCTTTTCAAATGTTATCGGTTTTGTTCTTGCCGGAGCCAGGTTAATAACGGGTACGCAATGGGGAATAAATGCGGGTGTAATGTCCTCGATGGGAATGTTACAGTCAAATTCTAGAATAATGGTAAATTGCTTATCTTCTCCCAAAGGGAGCTCAGCGATTTCTTCCGATAAATCAAATGACATAAAGTCATTAACATGTGGCAGATAGAGGTATTCGTATAACACCTGCAACGGCCAGAAATAGTCATGTGGTCTCGGCAGGACCAAATTTTCTTTCAGGCGTGGAGCGATCTCAATAGCCAGCCACATCTCCGTCTCTTTTAGGGATGTTTTCAGATAAGTGTTGTTCAGCGATTGATCTACGTATTTGGTCAGTAAAGACGCCAGTTTTTGATCTTCTCCGAGAAAAAGCGTGACTTGCCCTGTCTTCCAGTGGGTAGTTGGGCCATGATATTGAAAGGTCAGTGATATCAGGCTCTTGTCTCCTCTGTGTGTCAGCGTTTTATGGACCAAAGTGATGGGCTCAATATTGATATCTTGAGTGGTTCTGAATGTAATGGATTGATTCTGCTGTATGGCGGAAATTTCACTGCCTTTGGCAATGCTTGTGGTTTCAGTCATGCTGCCCGGTTGAATATCTAGCTGGACAATGCTGGTTGAAGGGATCGGATGTAAAGGTATCGGCCATACTTTTCGTAGAAGCGGGTTGACGACTTCCGGGAAACCATCATCAATTTTTTGTTGAAGACCGGCAGTGATAAGCGCAAAACCTTCCAGTACGCGGAGAATATCTGGGTCGCCGGATTCGGAGGTAAATGGATCAAGGTGTGGATGCTCTTGCGCTGCGTTACTCAGATCATGCTTTATTTGTGAAAGTGCTTCCCTATAGAAATCTTCAAAATTTTTCATATCTACCTTTGTGTTCTTTGTAATCAAATATTAATGTAAATTTATATTTTGATCTTATGGATATCAAGGTTGATAATTTAATTATGTGTAATTTTTTGTTTAAAACAGTTAATAACGTAAATTTTATAGGTGTTCAACTAACATGATCATGTAATTTATTTCAATGATTTTTGTTTATATAAATTTTTCTTAATCACGTTGTGGCGCCATGATAGCCAGATGTTGGAATTTGAAATTAATATTTAATCATTAGTTAATGGAGGGAAAGATGTCACGTTCTATTATTTTGGTCGGTGATTCGACTTCGCATGGCGGCAAGGTGTTAGCCGGTGATGGAAGCTTTGGTGTGTTAGGGAAGAAAGCGGCTCGGGTCGGGGATGCGGTATCCTGTCCAAAATGTGGCGGCAATCAAACCATTGTGGAAGGGACGCCTAAAATAGTCAGCTCTAATGGGCAAATGTACGCACTGGAGGGAATGAAAACCTCTTGTGGCGCGACATTAATAGCTTCGCAAAGCCTGTTTCAAGCATAGGATGGCGGTGAGTTGATTCATAAAGGCATTCATTTTATTTTTGCCACTGATCGTCATCATGTAGACGTTGTGCAAATCCGAGGTGTTCTTGGTATTGATGCCTATATGATCACTTCCAATGGCGCACGGGTACGCAATGCTGTGGGTGAACTGGTTTTCAGTCACAATGTTGATCCTGAAATTGTGCATGATTTGTGCCTGATGGAGTTTGATAACGCTGATATTCTGACGAATTATTATTGCCATGATCACTGGTATATGAATCGTGAAAGAATAACTGCTGACGTTAGGAATAAAACCACGCCCGATAAGCTGATTGTTCTCGTCCAGGCCGTAGACTTTGAGACACAGAATATTGGTTTTTTCCATCCACAATAGGAAACCCGCCTTTGCACTTAGGGCGGTTTATTTAATCACCTTTAGCAGCGATAGACACGTCTTGATAAACCCAATCATCAATGGCGGTAGTAACTTTACCACCATGATCGGTTAGGTCGTTTTAATCGGATGACTGCTTTGCTTGCTATATTTATATCTCTGTTATCGGAGGTAATATTTGTAGATCTCGCAAGCAGATTTCAATATCATTGGCTTTATTAATATGCTTCTGGTTGTCTATGTCAAAGATATCTTTTGTAGTGATAATCAATGAGCCTTTTTTGTCATTTTTATCAGAAACAGGCATTATCTCTTCTGCCATTGGAGCTAAAGTTGGGTCTATTTCTATTGGCAAATAGAGCATCCAACCAGCACTTAAACGATCTGGGAAAACGTGTTTTCTTTTTATTCTATATGTATTGTTTTCTATCATAATATAAGGTGCACTATGAGTAGAAATCAAAAAATTAATAAAGCTGATTAATCGTGATAGCCGAAATTCATTTTCTTCAATAGATATATGAAAATCTATCTGGGTTTGCCCTAACCGATCTCGACGATAATTCATATAACAAATTGAACATGAATGGTCATCATCTTCGCCATCCCAAATCCCTTTAATAATTATAGGATTTTCTTCTGTATAATCTTCTTCAAACTCTTTTATTGCTTCTTTTGTTGCTCCTTGCTGATCAAAAGCAATATGTTGTAAAGATTCTTGACGAGTATCTCCTGGTAAATACCAAGTTTTATGGCGTCCAAAAAATATATCTATTTGTTGTGTAATTTTATATAAATCGGTAAGAACTATTGTTGGAGTTAATGGTTCTTTCCAGTCTGTATATAATTTCATATTTAATGATAACGTAGACATTTATTTTTACCCTTGCTTAAATGTTAGTTAGGTCGTTTAATCGGATCACAGCTCTGTCTGTCATACTTATATCTCTGATATTAATGGTAGTATTTGTAAATCCCGCAAGCAGATTTCAATATCATTGGCTTTATTAATATGCTCCTGGTTTTCAATATCAAAGATATCTTTTGTAGTGATAATTAATGAGCCTTTTTTGTCATTTTTATCAGAAATAGATATTATTTCTTCTGCCATTGGGACTAAAGTCGGATCTATTTCAATTGGTAAGTAGAGCATCCAACCGGCATAAACCCTATCTGGAAAAACTTGTTTTTGTTTTAGAGAATATCCTCTGGAATCCATCATGATTATTGGAGAGTAATGGTTGCTAACTAAAGAAGCTACGAAATCAATCCACTTAGAATGATTAAATTTTTCTTTTTCAAAAATAAGATCAATGCTTACATCAGTTTTTCCTAGCCTATTACTATAGTCACGGCTTGAATACATGATTCTATTTTTTAACTTTATATCACCTGGAACATCAAATAATGTTTTTATGATAGATTTAAAACTCTCATCATAACTTTCTTTGAATTGATTTTTGGCATATTCAGTAATGCCACTTTCATTAAAAACATTATTTTCTTTTATTTCGTTTAGATCATATCCAGGTAGATGCCATCTACTTGAACTATTAGATACCTTATTTATTTGTTGTATGATGCAGTATGTGTCATCCAATGCTAATTCCGGTGTTATCTTTTCTTTTAAATCATAAAACATTTCTATTCTAGCGTGTATTATGTTCATCTTTTTAATCCTAATTTTAAAATAAATATCTACATTTAGGGTGTATTAAATGTTTTAATGTTAATAAATTTAGCAAAAGCCTTGGCTAAATATCCGTTAGCAGCAATAGGCACGCCTTGATACACGTAATTATCAATGGCGGTAATGACTTGACCACCATGATCGGTTATGTCGTTTAATCGGATAACAGCTCTGTCTGTCATACTTATATCTATGATATTAATGGTAATATTTGTAAATCCCGCAAGCAGATTTCAATATCATTGGCTTTATTAATATGCTTCTGGTTTTCTATGTCAAAGATATCTTTTGTTGTGATAATCAATGAGCTTTTTTGTCATTTTTATCAGAAATAGATATTATTTCTTCCGCCATTGGTACTAAAGTCGGATCTATTTCAATTGGTAAATAGAGCATCCAACCGGCATAAACCCTATCTGGAAAAACTTGTTTTTGTTTTAACGAGTAACCTCTTATATCTACTAAAACAAATGGAGATTTACAATTAGATATTAAATTTTTAATGAATACTATGAATTTCTCAAAACTAACATCTTCTTTCTTAAGACTAATGTTAATTGATATATTGGTTTTCCCGAACCGGATAGGATTATTATAAATTTCATCTTCGCTTGTATATAAAATACTATTATTGTCTTCATCATTTCCATCTGATAAAGATTTAACAATAAGTTTATACTTTTCATCAAAAGTTGCTTCAAAATGTTTTAATGCGTACTCAGTAGGTCCATTTTCATCAAATGCTCGGTACAACAATCTCTCTTCTAAAGAATTCTCAGGTAAATGCCAACCACTTTGCTTATTTGATAATTTATTTACTTGTTGCACCACCGGATATAAATCATTCAATGCCACTTTAGGTGTTATGCTCTCGTTTAGATCGTGAAATAGTTCTATTCTTGGGTATATTGTTGTCATATTTTTACCTTTTTACGCAAAATTAATATAATTAAACAACTATCAAATCACAGTGTTAAATACTTTAATGTTATTAAATTTAGTAAATGCTCTAAAGAAATACGCATAAATTAGGTCGTTTAATCGGATTACGGCTCTGTTTGTCATATTTATAACTCTGTCATCAATGGTAGTATTTGTAAATCCCGTAAACATATTTCAATATCATTGGCTTTATTGATATGCTCCTGGTTTTCAATATCAAAGATATTTTTTGTCGTAATAATCAATGAGCCTTTTTTGTTATTTTTATCAGAAATAGATATTATTTCTTCTGCCATTGGAATTAAAATCGGGTCTATTTCTATTGGTAAGTAGAGCATCCAACCTGCACTTATTCGGTCTGGGAATACTTGCTTTTTTTTCAATCTATATCCTCGTGTTTCAGTCATAACGATTGGAGAATTACGAGTAGATGCTAAAGCTTTAACAAACTCTATAATAGTTTGAATATTTAATTTTTCTTTCACTAAGTTAAGTTCAATAGATATATTGGTTTTTCCTAGTCTATTATTGTAAATTACATCACTGCTTTGATAAAAAATTCTATTTTCACTTTCAATGTCACCAGGGATATCAAATAAAGTAGCTATAAGATATTTTGCATCTTTATCATAATTTTCTGTAAGCTGGCTTATAGCATATTCAGTAAAACCAGTATCAGTAAATACATTATTCTCCTCTATTTCCTCTAAACTATATCCTGGTAAATGCCAATAACTTGGGTTACTACTAATATTATTTATTTTCTGCATTATCTGATATACATCCCTTAACGCTAATTCAGGTGTTATTGGTTCATTAAGGTCATGAAACAATTTTATTCTTGGATGTATTAAACTCATAATCATTAATCCTGTTTGAAATTTTCAACAATAGTTATAGGCTTTTGCTCAACTTATTGGCATATGAAATGTTTTAATGTTAGTAAAAGAAACAAACATTTCAGAAAAATATTCATAAGATATAGGCTGCAAAAAATGCCAATGAGACTTTGGAATATTATTCAATCCTATGCATACCCTATTTTGTCTTTCTGCTTGCCAAATCATTGTAACGTTGCCAATTGCCGGACATTTCTCACATTCGGTACGGGACGAAGTAATTGTTTGTGTATCCGCTTTTACCTTGTCTTGTTCACCTTCTTTATCTTTGGTGCTTTCCATCACACCAACGGTGGTTAATCCTGTTGCACAAGCAGCCAGTGTCCATTCCGCAGCAGCTAAAAGAGCAGGAGCCGCTGGCGCAAGAAGTGGTAATGGCATATTAATTTCTCCTTTTCAATAAATTATCCATGACACGTAAATAATCACGGTATTTTTCTCGGCTCTCTGTTTTACCGGATTAATGTATTAGCCCGGTAAAACGGAGAAGACAAGCGTAGCGCGTCAGTGTTGCCTTAAATAGGCCAAAATGATTGTCGTCTCATTAAGCGAGAAAATCTTTCTGACTGGCAATCAGTTTTGCGCCACAGGCTGTTTGCATACCTTCCAATGCAATAGGTTTTCCCTGATGCTTTAAGTCATTGCTACCTTCTACAATAGGGAAAACCCCTTTGCACTTAGGGCAGTTTACTAAATCACCTTTAGCAGCAACAGGCACGCCTTGATACACGTAATTATCAATGGCGGTAATGACTTTACCACCATGATCGGTTATGTCGTTTAAACGGATCACAGCTTTGTCTGTCATACTTATATCTCTGATATTAATGGTAGTATTTGTAAATCCCGTAAACATATTTCAATATCATTGGCTTTATTGATATGTTCTTGGTTTTCGATGTCAAAAATATCTTTTGTCGTAATAATCAATGAGCCTTTTTTGTGATTTTTATCAGAAATAGATATTATTTCTTCTGCCATTGGAACTAAAGTCGGATCTATTTCAATTGGTAAGTAGAGCATCCAACCGGCATAAACCCTATCTGGAAAAACTTGTTTTTGTTTTAACGAGTAACCTCTTGTATCGACTAAAATAAATGGAGAGTTTCGAATCGATATTGAATTTTTTAAAAGCTCAATAATATCTTGAAAATTAAATTTATCTTTATCTAAATTGATGCTTATAGATATATTAGTTTTACCTAATCTAACAGGATTAACATGGATTTTATCTTCACCCATATATAGAATACTGTTGTTGTTCTCATCTACTCCATCAGATAATGATTTCACAATAAATCCAGAGTTTTCATCATAAGTTTCTTTAAAATCTTCTATAGCATATTTAGTAGGTCCATTTTCATCAAATGCATTATTTTTTAATCTCTCTTCTTGAGTATAACCAGGCAAATACCAACCACTTTTTCTAGTTGTTAACTTATTTATCTTGCATGTAATTTGATATAAATCAAGTAATGCATTTTCAGGAGTTAAAGCCTCATTTGAGTCATGAAATAATTTTATTCTTGAAAAAATCATTGACATTTTTAATTCTCCTTTTGTGAGAATGATTAAAGTTTAGTGTTAAATACCGTAATGTTAGGAAACATAGAAAATGCCGTAAGAAAGTATTCATAAGATATTGGCTCTAGAAAGTGCCAATGGGATTTTGGAATATTATCTAATGTCTCGCACACTAAATTCTGCCTCCTAGCCTGATTAATCATACTGTCATATCCAGACATTTTTCCCTTTAACTTTATATTCTTATAAAAGTCATTAGGTTCTCCGTCTTTGAAAAATTGATCATATTTAGCTTTAGCTTCAAGAAATAAGCATTGTGCAGGTTTCCAGCCATCAAAATTTGTATCCATGCATAACCAAGTTTCAATTAGGTTTAATTCAGGGTTGTATATCGTCCCGGCAATTTTTGTTTGGTAGGCAATGGTTATTTCTGAATACGATGTGGTTTTTTCCCAAACCATTGTAACGTTGCCAATTGCCGGACATTTCTCACATTCGGTACGGGACGAAGCAATTGTTTGTGTATCCGCTTTTGCTTTGTCTTGTTTACCTTCTTTATCTTTGGTGCTTTCCATCACACCAACGGCGGCTAATCCCGCTGCACAAGCAGCCAATGTCCATTCAGCCGCAGCTAAAAGAGCGGGAGCCGCTGGCGCAAGAAGTGGTAATGGCATATCAATTTCTCCTTTTTAATAAATTATCCATAACCCGTAAATAATCACGGTATTGTTGTTCCGGGCTATCTCCGGCGTTCAACATATTTTGGATTGTTGGCGAGCCGTGAAAATCACGGTTAAACGCAACGAAATATAAGTAAGAGCGGATCAATGCTTCATCCTTGAACCTCATCTCAACTAAATCCAGATAAGCTTTCTTTAATCGTTCGTGTAGGCTGTGTTCGCTTTCATTTTCGACTAATCCACTGTGCTCAGCCAGAATACGTTGTCGGATCTGGGTCACATAAGCCTCATCTTCCGCATCAATAAATTTAGCGACCTGTTCCTTGCTGAGTTTTATCATCGTTAGGCCCCTTTTACGAAATGATCATTATTATCAAAAGAATACACCCACTCATGAATACCGTCAGTGAATGCTGACAATTGCTCTGGGCTGAAAATATCCCGGATTTGATGCAAAATGCGGGGATCGTAAAAACGCAACAATGCCGTTTCCCCCGTTTCCAGCTCAACATTCAGGTAGTTTTCAAGGTGACGGGTTAGTTTGTCCAAAGATAGCGTGGTGTGTAGCCAGGACACCGAAGGTGCAACCTTTTCCAGCGCAGATAACTTTTCTTCCCATGATTTCGCATAAGCCATATCAAACAACCACGGCCCCGCGAATGCAATTTTGGCATCCGGGTATTGCCGGAACAGGGGATTATTCATGCCGGCGATATACTTAATCTCTTCAGCAAAATGACGTTCATACTGTAGGCCGCTGACTAAGGCATACCATTTCATTTCGGGATGTCTTTCTCTGTATTCACTCCATTTTTTCTGTAATTCTGGTGTCATGACTGCCCCCTGATAACCATTGCCGTGCCATTCAATTCTGCTTTCATCAGACAGGTCAGACAGATTTCTTTCAATGGTGTCGTCAGGGCTTTTTCTGCCTGCACGACACTGGTTTGTTTCAGTTTATCCAGCATATCCGGTAGCTTGCCACCCCAGCCTGAGCCGCTGCCGGGTGATCCACTGCCGAAGTTAATGCCCGCACTGCTGGTAATACCGCCTGCATCGATTTTAAGGAAGTGCCCGGCGGCCTGTAGGGTCAGTTCACTACCGGCATCAATCACGACTTTAGCGCCGGAATTTAGGTGAATTTCATTGCCGCTTTGAGTTAACAGGGCATCATCTGCCTTGATATGGAGTTTTTGCCCCGTAGATAGGGAAATGTCATTTCCCGTCTGTACGCGGTACTCATTATCAATGCGTAAATGGGCATCATGTTTAATATGATGTGTCCGGTTATGCCCAATATTGTGGGTTTCATCATTCAGAATCAGCGTATTCATATCCCGTTGAGCATGAATAAATACTTCTTCACTGCCGTTTTCATCCTCAAAACGTAATTCGTTAAAGCCATTACCTTTATGTGTTTTGGTTCTGAACGTGGTGCGCGTCTTTTCCGCGGGTAAATTCAGCGGCGGGCGGTTAAGACCGTTGTAAGTGCATCCGGTAATAATAGGCCGGTCAATATCGCCGTTGAGATAGGAGATAATCACTTCCTGACCGACTCGCGGTGTTGCCAGAAAACCAAATCCGTTGCCATTCCAGCCTTGTGCAACCCGTACCCAGCAAGAAGCCTGATCATCAGGCGCGTCATAACGGTTCCAGTGAAAGTGAACGCGAACCGCGCCATCTTTGTTGACGTAAATTTCTTCAGTGCCTGGCCCGACAACCGTTGCAACTTCGTCGCCGTCGGCCAATGGTTTATAGCGGTATGGCGGACGCCAATCGTTGCGGCCTGGAATGAACCGGGTGTGTGAATTCAGGGTAGTGCCGGTTCCGTTATCGCCTAAAACGGCGGGGACATGCCCGGTATGTTGGGAAGAGGTGACTTGCCAGCGATCATTCATGGCGTCAATCGGGTGGTTGGTTAGTGTAAAAATTCTGCCCGGCATTAATCGAATACAATTACTGTCCGCTTGCCCTGATTTGCTGTCAACCCGCAAAGCTTCCAGCCGGTATTGGGTAAACGGCATGCCCTCTTTATCTTTCTGAAAACGGCCGTAACTTTCAAAAATATGAAATGGCGTGCCGTTCTCCGCTTCAAAATCCGTGGCGTTATGCTGTAAAGCGTAATTGGGGTTGTGATAATTTCTGTCTTTTTGGTCGGTAGATTCCGGGCGCATGTAGGAGCCAAGAGACCATTTGTAGATAACATTTTCTTCTACTGCGCTGGTGACGTCCGGGTTATAAATCAATGTATCCGGCGCTCTCATGTTCAGGTAGCTATCACTCAGATAGAGCCCGTCATCGGCGAACCAGAAGAAAATTCCCTCCTCAGCCGCCAGGCGGGTAAAGAAATCATAGGATGATTCCCTTTTCATGGTGACGTATTCCCGTGTTGAGTGTGGGTTATTCAAATGCATATTGGCCCGGAGTTTCTTCTGTTTCAGTATGCTTTGTAAAATATCGGGGACACTGAGCTGGTGATAGATACGGCTGTCCTGATCGAGTGTCAGCAGCCACATTTCTGGCCTGACTGTCAGATGATACTGAGTTTGATGTCGGTTTGTGGCGCCAACAACCGCACTTGCAACCAATCCTTTCACTTCACGTTGCAGAATATCGTCACGGGTGACAGTGAACCGCACGGTTTGGAGCAGGAGGGTGTCCGTGTCTATATTTGAACGGCTTGCCGCTAATGTGAGAGACAGGGTAAATAACGATGAAAGCGCTTCATCTAATGTAAAATTCACTACCGCAAAAGTCATGGGCGGCAGATTGCCGATGGTGCAGGAAAAGCGGAGTCCGGTTTTCATAATGTTTCCTTCAATTACATGATCTTCTGATGCCCAGGCATATTGTAAAATTCCCAGTATTCATTGGTGTCGTTATTGATAACGGTTAATCTGTGAAAGCTGGTTTCAACAAAACAGAGGGAGAAAGCGGTGTGTAGTGTTTTGGCAAAAGCATACATTTCTCCTTCATGCTCATAATTTTCTGGTGTCATGCGCAGTGTGATGGCTTGGCCTCTCACAGGAATGCCCTTGTCAAAATGGTAGTATGGCTCAAGGTAGATAGCGCTGAGACCATCGGCCATGCGCTGAATATGCCGGCTACGCGGGGCGTCCAGATGCGCGAAGGTATCAAGTTGTTTGACCAGAGATCTGACTGATTCAATGTGACTGAGAAAAAATGGCCCAATCGACAACAAAGATAGTATCGGCCAGTGCTGATGACTGTTTACGACGGCAGGAAGATCTTTTGACGCCGACACGATATTCCTGGCCTGAATATGGCTGGGTATCTGCTCGCTGGGTATACAGATTTGCCCGATGCCCAATGTCCGTGCTTGCGTATGATATCTGTGATATTGGCAGTAAAATTCGCGATAGTGGTGTTTTGTTACGGGTTTTGCCTGATGATCATAAAACGTGAGATTAATTTGATTGCCGCCAAATGGAGATTCTTCCCGTATATGGTTAAAAAGTAATATGTTGTCACCGGGTTCGGCAAAATGGCAGGCGGCCAGTTGCTCGCTATTGATAAGAGGAACGCTGTGAGCAGATCCTTCAGATGTTCCATCAGGATCGGATTGGAGTTTAATGTTATCAATACTAAAGATTTCATTCGCTGCTAATACATAACGCGATTTGCCCTTTTCAAATGTTATCGGTTTTGTTCTTGCCGGAGCCAGGTTAATAACGGGTACGCAATGGGGAATAAATGCGGGTGTAATGTCCTCGATGGGAATGTTACAGTCAAATTCTAGAATAATGGTAAATTGCTTATCTTCTCCCAAAGGGAGCTCAGCGATTTCTTCCGATAAATCAAATGACATAAAGTCATTAACATGTGGCAGATAGAGGTATTCGTATAACACCTGCAACGGCCAGAAATAGTCATGTGGTCTCGGCAGGACCAAATTTTCTTTCAGGCGTGGAGCGATCTCAATAGCCAGCCACATCTCCGTCTCTTTTAGGGATGTTTTCAGATAAGTGTTGTTCAGCGATTGATCCACGTATTTGGTCAGTAAAGACGCCAGTTTTTGATCTTCTCCGAGAAAAAGCGTGACTTGCCCTGTCTTCCAGCGGGTAGTTGGGCCATGATATTGAAAGGTCAGCGATATCAGGCTCTTGTCTCCGCTGTGTGTCAGCGTTTTATGGACCAAAGTGATGGGCTCAATATTGATATCTTGAGTGGTTCTGAATGTAATGGATTGATTCTGCTGTATGGCGGAAATTTCACTGCCTTTGGCAATGCTTGTGGTTTCAGTCATGCTGCCCGGTTGAATATCTAGCTGGACAATGCTGGTTGAAGGGATCGGATGTAAAGGTATCGGCCATACTTTTCGTAGAAGCGGGTTAATGACTTCCGGGAAACCGTCATCAATTTTCTGCTTAATACCGGCAGTAATAAGCGCAAAACCTTCCAGTAATCGGAGAACATCCGGGTCGCCAGATTCGGAGGTAAATGGAGCAAGGTGTGGATGCTCTTGCGCTGCGTTGCTCAGATCATGCTTTATTTGTGAAAGTGCTTCCCGATAGAAATCTTCAAAATTTTTCATATCTACCTTTGTCTTTTTTCCGATCAAATATTAATGTAAATTTATATTTTGAGCTGATGGATATCAAGGTTGATAATTTAATTATGTGTAATTTTTTGTTTCAAACAGTTAATGATGTAAATTTTTTAGGTGTTCAACTAACATAATTATGTAATTTATTTCAATGAGTTTTATTTAGATAAGTTTTTTTTAATCAAGTGATGGCGTCATGATAGCCAGATGTTGGAAGCTGAAATTAATATTTAATCATTAGTTAATGGAGGGAAATATGTCACGTCCTATTATTTTGGTCGGTGATTCGACTTCGCATGGCGGCAAGGTGTTAGCCGGTGATGAAGGCTTTGGTGTGTTAGGGAAGAAAGCGGCTCGGGTTGGGGATGCGGTATCCTGTCCAAAATGTGGCGGCAATCAAACCATTGTGGAAGGGACGCCGAAAATAATCAGCTCTAATGGGCAAATGTACGCACTGGAGGGAATGAAAACCTCTTGTGGCGCGACATTAATTGCCTCGCAAAGCCTGTTTCAAGCATAGGATGGCGATCTGCCTGAAATAGGGTGAGTTGATTCAAGTACGGGTGCTCAGTGCTTCATTGTTTTACAAACTACCCGGTTGACGTGGTGGATTACGGCCTGACATATTGGTCGTCGCACTGCGAATATCCCGACCAATGACATCAATACTCGCCTGAAATGGCGGGAATGGCAGAGTAATGCCGTGTTCGCGGAATCCTTGCAAAATAAGCTGGTGGACTTCATGGCGGACAGGCATTCGATGCCCCATTTCAGCAGCATAAATACGTAATTCAAATATCTGAATACCATGTTGAAGATCAACCAGATAGGCTTCAGGCGCCGGGTTATCAAGGATCAGAGTGCTGCGTTTAGCTGCGGTTAACAGGATTTGGGTGACCTCTTCACAGCTAGCTTCTGTCGGCGCAGGAATTGTCAGCACGACACGGGTGATGGTGTCAGATAATGACCAGTTAATAAATTGCTCGGTAATAAAGGCTTTGTTAGGAACAATGATCTCTTTTCTATCCCAGTCAGAGAGGGTTGTTGCCCGTGTATTGATCTTGGTGATGCTGCCGGTCAGATTGCGGATAGTCACGGTATCACCGATACGGATCGGTTTTTCGAACAATATCATCAGGCCGGAAACAATATTGGCGAAGATCTCCTGTAAGCCAAAACCTAGCCCAACCCCTAGCGCCGCAACAAGCCATTGCAATTTTGACCATTCGATACCAATCAGAGAGAAACCTACCAGACCACCAATCAGAGTAATGGTGTATTTGGTGAGTGTGGTGATGGCAAAACCGGTACCTGGCGTAAGTTCCAAATGCTGTAGTAAGGCCAACTCAAGCAGTGCGGGCAGGTTACGCACCAGTTGAGTGGTGATAATAATCACCAAGATAGCAATCAAGACAGAACCTACGGTGATAGGTTGAACAGTTTCTACATTGTTTATTGTGGTGGTGACATCCCACAGTCGAATATTTTCTAGAAACGAGAAGGCGGAATGAAGTTCTGACCAGAGCCAAATGAGTGAAACCAAGGCAAGCAGAGTTAGAATTGAACGAACTAATCCCAATGACTGAGCGCTGATGGCATCCAGATCAATAATAGGTTCCTCAACTTCAATAGCACCTTCGATACTGCTTGTTGAACCCGTTGAGTCGTCCTCTCCTTTAGCTCGTTGAGCCAGAATTTCCGCCCGCCGTTGTTTTGCCCGGTCAAAGGCGATCCGGCGTCGCTGAATCAGCATCCAACGACGGATAATATGGTAAATAACTAGCAGGAAGAACCAGATAGCAACGGAAGTCTCTAAACGCCCCAGCAATGCTTGTGATGTGCTGAAATATCCCAGTATGGAAGCTAGCGCTGCGACTATCGGCGCAGAGAGTAAAATCCACCAGAGAGCGGTATTGATAACATTTTCGCCGTAGCCATTTTTATCCAGATAGAGTGGGACTTTTGCCCGTTTCAGGCTGTTCGTGATCAGGCTTAAGGAGATACACAGGATCAGGAAGCAGAGCCTGCCGAGTGTAGAAGCAAATTCTCGATCACTGTAGTGTTCAAAAGTTATCAATGCCATGACCAATGGCACAATGGCAAAGATAGATAGCTGGTAGAATCGTAACGCCCGTTTAACGCGTTCTTCCGGCCAACGGAAGTGGGCAATGAATAATCCATTTGGATGGGCGAAAGTGGCACTCAGCATGAAGATCCATAGAACGGGAGTTGTCGCACTGACGCCATAACCGATAGCGGTCGCCATAGGATATTGCCAGGCGCTTTGCAGCCCATAGCCAATGGCAGACCAGAGCATCGGCAAAGGTAACGCGACAACAACCGACCAGAATACGGTACGTAAAGTGAGGGAAAAGTGATCATGGGTGACTTTGCCGATACGGTTACTCGCGCGTTCAAGGAATGCGTAATAATGGCGGAGAGAGCCGATGCTGAATATAACCAGGAAGAGCGTGCCGAATAAGTACAGCAGCGTATCCTGAGTGGTCAGCATGACTATCAGGGCGCCGCTTAACTGAGAAAAAGTGTCCAGCGATAATAGACGGGTTAGATCCTGCACAACATTGATTGGGTAATTGAGCGAAACAGGATTAACATCCGCGACCCAGAATAGATAACGGTGTGTGGCCTCTTTAACTTCTGTTAGCGCATCATTTAGCTGACTGGTAGCGACTTTCAGTTTGGTCAATTCAAGGATTTCACTGTCATAGCCAGATAATAATGAATTGAGTAATTCTTTGCGGGTGCGGGTAAGAGAATCATAAATCCGCTCTTGTTCAGCAGTTAACGCAACGTTGCTTTTCTGTACGGGTTTTGTCTCTTTTTGTAACTGATCGAGCATGTCTTCGTATTTCAGACGATCAACCCTGAATTTGACAATATTCCGATCAAGTTGCTGTGGCTTAGACATGTCAGGCAAACGGGCAAGCTGGGTTTGGAGCGCTTCTCCGAGCGTTGTAGAGCCACCGAGCCATTGTGCTTGTTCACGAATGGTATTCAATGCTTGCCGGACTTGAATAATATCACTGGCGGCTTGTCGCTGTTTTGAGCCAATGATATTCATTCGCTGTGCTTGCTGATTTAATTCCTGAGATAAATTCCGGTTCAGTTGTAATTCATCAAGCAGAAATTTTGGTAGTTGGTCACTTTGTTCCGCCAGCATCTCGGTATGTTCTAAGGCTAATTCTGCTTTTTGCTGGCGTTGTGCATTAAGTTGGCTGCGGAGTTGTTGCAGTTCAAGATCAAGTCGATGATAGCGCTTTTTGAACAGTTCAACCCGCATACGGGAAATTTCCTGTCGATTATTCGCAGAAAGTTGAGCTATTTCGAGTTCATTGACTGTCGCTTTGTGGGCATTGACTTCGGCTTGAGCTAAGGCAAATTGAGCCTCTGCTAATGGGGTGGAGGGTGTTCCTAATGATTGCAGGCGAGAAGATGCTTCAGTTAGCAAGCGTCGCGCTTCTGATTGTTGTTGCGGTAATAGTACTAGAGAGTCACTGATTTCCCGTCCTTTGTCCTGCTCTTGCTGTAATTGCCCCCCTTGTTCTAGCAACCGACTGCTGACTTGAATGATCTGTTGCTCAATGCTTGCAATGGGTTGGTTAGCGGGAATTGGACGAGGCGTATCACTTTCAGAGAGTAATTTTTGACGAAGTTCTTTCGTGATTTTAGGAAAATCATCAATGGCGGTCTGATATTTCTGCGTTCTGTCATTAGCAGATTTAGCATCAGCAATCCAATTGAGAGCGCTTTGCAGCGCCTGAGCAACTTCTGCATCCTGCGGGTTTTTGCTGGATTCGATTTGTTTCAGTTCTTGTTTGAGCTGGTTTTCATCAAGTGGAATCGCAGCAAGAACCGGACTAATAATGATCAGGCTAAGCAATAAGCTGATAATCAGGCGCACGATAAAGGGCTCTCCTTGGAAAGGGATTAGCTTATGTTGTCAGTAGGTTCGTCAGGTATGATCGCTTGGGCTAACAGTTCGCCCATGCGGGTTGTGGAGCCACTGCTCAAATGCCCGGCTAGCTGTACCTGATTTGATGCAAACAGGTTAATGACGGTAGAACCCAATTTGAAACGCCCCATTTCTTCCCCTTTCTTGAAAGAAATTGCGCCAGTTGCACCGGCTTCGGGGTAAGTCCAGCGCTTGATAATGCCTTCCCGTGGTGGTGTAACCGTACCACACCAAGCCATTTCAATACTGCCGACGATAGTTGCACCAACCAGAATCTGTATCATGGGCCCAAATTGAGTATCAAACAGACAGATGACTCTTTCATTACGAGCGAACAGATTTGGTACGTTGGCGGCAGTCAATGGATTGACAGAGAATAGATCGCCTGGGACATAGATCATCTCTTTCAGTAATCCATCGCAAGGCATATGTACACGGTGATAATCTTTAGGTGATAAGTAAGTCGTTACAAACTGCCCATCACGGAATATCTCTGCTAATTGATGATTACCGGCGAGTAGAGCTTCAAGTGTGTAGTGGTGTCCTTTAGCTTGAAGGAGCTGGTATGTTCGGATATTGCCTAACTGGCTGATAGTACCGTCAGCAGGTAGCGCTAATTGGTGTTCATTGCTGACAATTGGGCGAATATCATCTTTTAATGGGCGGATAAAGAACTCATTGAATGTCGTATATGCTGAAAACTCAGGCGCTTTCGCTTCATTCATATCCACTTTATAAACACGGGCAAACGCTTTGATTGCCAGTTGAGTCAGCCAGCCAGCTTTTTTGTTAGCAAACCAGCCTGCCAGGTGAGTTATTCCCTGTTTAGGCAGTAAATAATGCAACCTGATTTTAATGTTATCCAGCACGTCAACCTCTTGGATTCTATTGGCAAAATTAGACAAAAGGGGGTATTGTACCTGTCCTTTCATTTGATGTCAGTTAGCTATCGTTATCTGTAAAAGTTTTGCGTGGTTTAATTTGATCCATACTGTCGAGAATACGGTGATAATTCTCAAAGCGTTCTTGAGTTATTTCGTTATCTTCCACTGCCTTCCGTAACGCACACTCTGGATCGTCCCGATGTTTACAATCACGGAATTTACAACCGCCCAGATAATCACGGAATTCGATAAAACCCAGAGTTACCTGCTCCGGTGTTAAATGCCACAGGCCAAACTCTCGAACTCCGGGAGAATCAATAACATCACCGCCATGTGGAAAATGATAAAGACGGGAGGTTGTTGTGGTGTGCTGACCTAAACCAGAAACATCTGAAACCTGATTGACCATAATCTCTGCTTCATCTTCTGGCAGGAGTGTATTGAGTAAACTTGATTTACCTACGCCAGACTGACCGGCAAAAATGCTGATTCGACCTGCAAGCATCTTCGTTAATTCTTCCATACCTTCGCCAGTATGGCTTGAGAGTTTCAATACTCTGTAACCAATGTTGTGGTATGTGGACATGATTTCGTTGACCCATTCACGGCTTTCTTCGTCCAACAGATCAATTTTATTCAATACAATCAATGGCTCAATGCCCAGCGTTTCACAGGCGACAAGGTAGCGATCGATAATATTGAGTGACAGTTCAGGAAGAATGGCTGACACAATCACTATTTGGTCAATATTGGCGGCGATAGGTTTAATACCATCATAATAGTCAGGCCGCGTAAGTACGGAAGTCCGTTCGTGAACGGCTTCAACAATACCATTTACTTTAACATCTGCTTGTGTTTGCAGCGAAGGACGCCATACGACTTGATCGCCAGTGACCAATGAGCGGATAGTTCTGCGAATATTACAACGTTGTATAGAACCGTCTTCTGCCTCGACATCAGCATGTTGGCCAAAACGGCTGATAACCAGCCCTTCTTGAGGTTCACCTAACTGACTATCATCCATTTCAGGTTTATTATCCTGTTTTTTCAATCTTCGCTGATGATTCGCCTGTACCCGCCGTTGCTGGCCTTTGGATAGTTTATGTTTAGCCACCGAACCTCACTTGTTCCACACTTATCGCTGTTATTGCTTAAAAGCGCTATGATACACCATTAATAAGAACTATCTCTCCAATCTAGGATATAACATGTCAAAAAGTGAGCACAATCTTATCTGGATAGATCTGGAAATGACGGGCTTAGATCCAGAGCGGGATCGCATTATTGAAATTGCGACAATTGTCACTGATGCAAATTTGAATATCCTGGCGGAAGGGCCAGTCATTGCGGTTCATCAGTCTGATGAACAACTTGCTCTGATGGATAAATGGAATGTGCGCACCCATACGGGCAGTGGGCTGGTTGAACGTGTTAAGGCAAGTAAAATTGATGATCGTGAGGCAGAGAAAGCGACGATTGAATTTTTGGAAAAATGGGTTCCGGCAGGTGCTTCCCCCATTTGTGGTAATAGCGTTAGTCAGGATCGGCGTTTCTTGTTCCGCTATATGCCAGAATTGGAGGCTTATTTTCATTACCGCTACTTGGATGTCAGCACACTTAAAGAATTAGCCCGTCGCTGGAAGCCGGAAATCCTTGCTGGATTTAAGAAGCAGAATACTCATCAGGCGCTGGATGATATCCGTGAATCAGTTGCTGAGTTAGCCTATTATCGGGAACATTTTATTCAACTGTGAGTCAGAAAGTTTTATTTTCTGTTGGTATGATAATGCAAGTTTGGTGTGATGATTAATTAACCTGCTTTGGCGTTTAAATCGTCATTTGACCGGAAAGTTTGTTTTTTTGTGTTGAAGGGCTTGCGGGCGCAACGATTTTTCGTATAATGCGCTCCCCATACCGATGAAGAATTTCATAAGGTATGGATAGCGTACTAAAAGATATGCGGGAATAGCTCAGTTGGTAGAGCACGACCTTGCCAAGGTCGGGGTCGCGAGTTCGAGTCTCGTTTCCCGCTCCAAATTTTGGTTTGGAATCAGTATGTTGTTTCTGGTTATTATTAGCCAGCCAGTGACGCGGGAATAGCTCAGTTGGTAGAGCACAACCTTGCCAAGGTTGGGGTCGCGAGTTCGAGTCTCGTTTCCCGCTCCAAGTTTAGATTCACAATTGATTTCTTGGGATTGATATATTATTTCAGGTGATCACCAGTCAGTAATGCGGGAATAGCTCAGTTGGTAGAGCACGACCTTGCCAAGGTCGGGGTCGCGAGTTCGAGTCTCGTTTCCCGCTCCAAGTCTTTCTTATCATGCAGATACACTTAGCAACCGGTGCGTAAGCAGGGTTTGCATATCCCGCCGACCATCAGCAATCACAAAAATTACCACCTGTTTACCTGTGATCTGGTAAATAACCCGGTAAGGTTTAAAAAATGTTTGGCGGAAGTCGCGGATCCCTAACTCCTGCAACTCCTTGGGATAATTGCCTTTTTCAGGAAAGTTAGCCAGACTGTCTGCTGTTTTCAGCAACTGATCCAATACATAATCAGCTTTCTCTGAACTGTCATTTTCGACAATGTAATCGTAAATGTCCTCTAAATCTGCTTCGGCATTTTTAGTCAGCATGACATGATATGGCATTAGGCGAACTTCCCCTTATTTTTTAAGCGTTGAACCACCTCCTTTACTGGTGTGACTTCACCTGCTTTAACTTGTTGTTGTCCTAGAGCTAAAATCTTTAACAACGCTATAGTTTCCTGAGTCTGCTCATAAGAGGCAATATCTTGAATCACCGCTTTTGCTTCGCCATTTTGTGTAATAATCATCGGTGAACGGGACTCAGTGAGTGTCGTCATCACCGTAGCTGCATTGGCTTTTAGGTAGCTAATGGGTTTGATCTGTTCTGAATAACGCATAGAATTCCTCACATTAAAAAGGACTAAATAGAGACTATAAAAAGTCAATTGCTTGATTATAAAATCACCTTTCCAATTAAGCAAATGCTGATTTTAGAGTAGCTGTTATTCCTTTCTTGGGGAACAGCACTTCCGAGGATGCTATATTAACGCTCTGGCAATGGTGGATTACCTCATCGAACACGATGATAAAAATCCGCTGATTGACTTTCTGTCCGCTAAAATTGCTGACTATGAAAACAGCAATGAGCGCTTTGCCGCATTTAATAAAGCTGTAGATAATATGCCTGCCGGTATTGCGGCGCTGCGCGTGTTGATGGATCGACATGGTAAGATCGACGCTTTTGTTTGTACCAAAGCGTCGATAGGATGAAACTTCTGGCTTATTTCCTGCAATTCTTTGCTTTTACTATATGATTGATCCCAAATTTAGATTCGTGTGGAATAAGTTTTTTACCGGTTGATCTCTTATTGCAGATCAGGATACCTCCGATGATGAGAGCGCCGCCGATGAACATTGGGAATGTTAATCTCTCATCTAATAGGACTGCGCCGAGCAATACCGCGGTCAAAGGGTTAAGCGCAATGAATACACCGGAGCGAGTGGAACCAATTCTTTGGATTCCGTTGTAATACCAGATGTAGGCCACCGCTGAACCTACTGCGCCAAGATAAAGTAAGCTGGAGAGATCAGTCATGGATAATGCATGTATTGCGGATAAACTCATTTGACCTGTGAAAATGGCTGTTACAGTTAGCATGATAGCGCCTGCCAGGATGGAGTATGTAACGGTGTGTAGCGGGCCGATTTGGTTCACAATGTTCTTGCAGAAGACGCTATAAGCAACCCAGCTTAAAACACAACCAAAGATCAAAGTGTCACCCAACCAGTTATCTTCTTCTCCAATTGTCAGTTGTGGCGTTTTGCTAAAAATTACGATCATTGCTCCGAGCAGACAAAGAATAATTCCCAGTATTTTCAGTGACGATTGTCTTTCCTTATAAAAGAAATATGAAAAAATCGCCATTACTGCTGGATTCAGTGCCACGATAAGTGAAGCTCTGGAGGCGGTTGTGTGATGCAGACCATAAAAGAAAAAAAGGTTGTAGGCGTATATTCCGCAGAGGCCCAGTCCAATGATTTTCAATAGTTGGGATAGATTAATCTTGACGAACATTTTTCCTGATAAAACGAGGAAGATAATGAGCGTTATGCCCGCAAGAATAAATCTGAGGCTTGCTGATAACAAGGGAGGTGTCTCGACAGAAATGTATCGACCTGCAACAAATGTTCCGCCCCAGATAATAGCCACAAGAGACAGCTTGATATAGGTTGAGTAGTTGTTGACCGACTGCGTTGATGCGTGGTTGCTTTTCATGTTTGTCAATGTCGCAATTTATAGGGTGGAGGATGCTTTCAAGGCGGCGTATTCCATAGTCTGGTCCAATATTTCACGTTGAGCGCGGCTACCTCCCAATAATGGCCATTTTTCATAGCTGAGACGAAGTTTATTTAGACACTCCTCATAGTGCCTAGATGTAAATAATAAGATCGCTTTAAGGACGTCTATCCCTGTGGAATGTGTGTCTGGTTCGATGCCAAATCCATCGCTTTCCGCGATCAGCTTCTCAATAAGAAAAGACTGATTTGTTGCAGAAAAAGCGAGTGCTGCATGTATTTTGTGGAAGTAAGAGGTGGATGAGCTGATGCTGCCTGTCCAAAGAACAGCAAGACGTTCCCATATTGGTTGGAAGTTAGTGTCGGCAGATTTGAGCCTAAGTTGCCACAAGAATTCTACGGCGTCCAAATCTTGTTTAGCAAATGGATTGTCTTTTAGCGCATATAATTCATCAAAAGCTTGCAATGCCAGCGTGATTTCATCGGATCGTTCATACGCAATGGCGAGATGCCAGTATACATGCATTCCCATTCCGGCGTTGGTGATCCAATGTTCTTTGCAGTTGGTCAGGAAGTGACAAAGTTCTTTCCAGCGACCTAGCTCATGCAAGGCATGTGCGACAGCATGAATGCCATAGATATTGTCCGGCATTAATTTAACAGATTTAAAACCAACCTCTAAGGCATCATCAAAACATTGAGCTTCACAAAGGACGAATGATTTTATGGAAAGATAATACGGATAGAGGTAGTGAGTGCTAACAATGTGTTCGTCACAATAAAGCAGAAGAGACCTCAGGTTGGTTGTTTTGCCAGTGCAGAAATCAAGCATGTGAATAAAGAAGAGCGCGACAATATCCGATGGGTATGCTCGAATATGTTGGGTCAGAAGCAATCTCGCGTTATCGTAATCAAATTTCACCCATGCGCTGAATGCCTTATGGATAAGGCAAAGCTCAGGGAGAGAAAGGTCGTGTTCGTTCATTTGAGTTAATGTGATTTTGAATTTATAAAGTTCTTTCATCTCGCAAGAGGTGATTGCATCAAATCCCATCAGGAGTTTTTTGTAGGTTCGCTGAGTGTCATTCATTGGAATAAATTCGTCTGAAAATCCACGGAGGGATAAGAACGTGCTATTTATTTCCGGCCATATGGAAGATGAACCATCAGAAGGCCATTGGTAACTCATAAAATCCCCTTTTTTAATTAATTATGGTTTGGAAACTCTGTTGAGCGTTCAGCGAGCATGCCTCGCCTACTGTTTTATATCCGCATTGCATATACTTATTCAGATGTATGATCATGCGGAAATGAGTGATTACTCAAGGGGGAGATAATGACTTTAACTCAGCTCGAAATTTTTGCTGTTGTTGCTGAACGGAAGGGCTTTACCTTGGCTGCGGCCCAACTCAAGATCTCTCAGTCTGGGGTTTCCCATGCCATCAGACTCCTTGAACAGGAGCTTGGCGTAGAGCTGCTACATCGGCATCAAGGAGTTGTCGAACTGACAGATATAGGAGAAAGTCTGCTACAAAAAGCCCAGGCCATTCTTGGTCTGGCTGAGACCATGCGGCAAGAGGCCGCGGATGCTCGGGGGATGAAACGAGGTACGTTGCGAATCGGGTCGTTTGGACCGACTTCATCCTTATGGCTGTTGCCAAAGGTACTGGCCGATTATCGCAGGCTTTACCCCGGCATTGAGGTCCATATTGATGAGGGACCAGACAGGCAGGTTGTGCAGTGGCTTATGGATAGACGAGTGGATGTGGGATTTGTGACCTTGCCGGAAGATCAATTCGACACTTACCCGATTCTTGAAGATCAGATGGTGGCTTTGTTGCCGATAGATCACCCTTTGGTATTGCAGGATTCGGTAACGTTGAAAGATCTGTGTGTTGGACCATTCGCGTTGACAGAAGCGGGATCGGCTGAACTGGTTTCCAGGCTTTTTTTATCGGCAAGATTGCAACCTAATATTCGTTATCGGACGTCTCAATTGTTAAGTACTTTGGCTGCGGTTGAACGTGGGGATGCGGTGACGATTGTTGCCGAGTCATCTCTGCCGCTGGCTCGTGATGTTCGCTATGTCAAGAAAGCGCTGAATCCAAAAGTGAAACGACATGTCGGGTTGGCTGTGTTTGATGAACGTCAATCATCACCGGCCACTAAAGCATTTATCGCATTGGCGACTAAAAAATTTCGTATGGTGAGTTCGGCTGTCTCCTTGGCTTCCAGAGAACTCGTTAGTGAATGAGCTCAACTTTATAGCACGCTACCTCCTTCCGCTAGCATATATTGCTCTTGAAACGCGAAAGAATTGTCTAAAGTAACTTTCCTATCAATGACCCGAAGCCATGAGGCTTCAGGTCGGGTTGCTTAATACTGATAATCAACTTTGATCATATTGTAATGGGACGGGTAAACGGGGTAAGTACCTCCGTTGAGAATCCCGCTAATTCTAAAGGAACCTTTGGCATCATGGCCGCTAAAGGCATTTGTGGTGCTATTGAGGGCACCGGAGACATCCAGGCATTGCGATGGAGTGGATGAATATCGTGGGGTGTAACAAACGTTGAAAGTCTGAGTTGTCGCACCATTGCTATATAAACCGATATTCCAAGATACTGTCGTGATAGTTGCCCTTGTCGGTACCGAAGAGGGCGTGGTAAAGAAATTTGAGTTGGTGTAGCCAGCAGCATAAACATTTGGAGCACGGCTCGTTTGTGACCACATGCTGGTAGCGGCAAAGGAGATCTGAGCCGTGGTTAACGCTAGAAAACCTACTGCAATTTTGGTAAATCTTTTCATTCTTCAATCCTCATTGCTAGTGAGTTATCTGACTGTTATCTGCATGCAACCGTTGCGCGACATCCAATATGATTGGCGCACATGAAAATTGCTTGCTTATTGATTCCTATGGTTGTTCAAATCTTCCTTGATCACGTAAAAAGAATCTCACTGGAATAACAGTGGATCAAGCGAAGGCTTTGGTTGAATGTCTGAATCTGTGCGCTGGTTGCACCGATATTGTGTGATGTTTATGCCTAAAGGGGTATTGTTTGGTTGTATATTCTTTGTCTTTTTTGACATCGGTAGCCAGCCTTATGTCCTGATGGTACTCAGTTCATCGTGTGGTATTTATAGGGGTAAAGAAAGTACTATTCTTTAATTGCAAAATATTTTTTTAACTTCTGCTTGCCAAACGTTTTTGGGTAGTACATAATGCACTCCTTTCGTCAGTGAGGTATGGGAAAAATATCTGTTGAATCAATGAATTAGCTGATATTCAAAGAATTTATCTCCCGCTCCAAGTTTCTTCCTCAGTAGTTGTGCTCACTTATTTTAGATTTGATTTTTGGGTTATATCTTCATAGTACAGATTTCTATTTTTTATCCACAGCTCGGAAGCTGGTTTCTCAGTAAATAAGTATGATGCTTTAAAATTATCACACAGACTTATCCACAGGCTGTTGCGTCTGAATTTTTCTGATTTTGAATGTTATAAAATGAGTATTCCTTTTGTAACTCGTTGATAGTTTTTCGGAATGATCCTTTGTTAAGAAATGTCATATTGATCACTTGCGCTTTTTTTGAGCATTGATCAGCAAGGGGTTTTTATTTTATTCACAGGAAAATTATCTGAATCTTTTTATGCGTTATAGAGATGGCTAATAATTAAGCATCTCTGGGCAAGCCCTTGGTTATCGCTCTAATAAGTCGTTTCTGTTGTGGTGTTTGTACATTAATAGTATTCGTTTTACGGCGAATGATTTGCTGTTTAATAGCCCAATGAATATGTTCATCTAGCATGGTGTTTAATCCAAGTTTTTGTTGCAGAGCCAGAACGATATCGTATTGATAGGGGGCGTTTCCTAAAGCAACAGTAATATTGCGTAGCCAGCGTAAATAACCAATGCGGCGAATTGCAGAACCTTCCGTTATCCGTAAGAATTTCTCTTCACTCCAATTGAATAAATCCAATAGCTTTGGTGTATGTAATATTGCACGAGGGCTGAAATCATCTTCATCTGTCAATTGGGAAAAGCGGTTCCAAGGACAAATAATCTGGCAGTCATCACAACCGTAAATACGATTTCCCATCAGTGGACGAAATTCCTCAGGAATAATACCCTCTAATTCAATTGTGAGGTAGGAAATACAACGGCGGGCATCAATAGTATAAGGGGCGATAATTGCACCGGTTGGGCAGGTTGTCATGCAGGCGATACAGCGTCCACATTGCTCTTTTTGTGGAAGATCTATCGGCAGGGGAAGATTAATCAGCAACTCACCGAGGAAAAACCATGAACCAGCTTCTCTATTAAGAATAAGTGAGTGTTTACCGACCCAGCCTAATCCGGCTTTGGCGGCGAGTGGGCGTTCCATTATGGGTGCTGAATCAACAAAAGGTCGAAAATTAAGGACTCCCTGATATTCGAAGTCATGGCAGTAGTTTTGGATTTGTTCCCCTAGTTTCTTAAGACGTTGGCGCAGTAGTTTGTGATAATCTCTTCCTAGAGCATAACGGCTGATATAACCGAGTTCAGCGTCGTTTAGCGTACTGGCAAAAGAAGCTTTAGCAGGGAGGTAATTCATTCTTACACTAATAACTCTCAGTGTTCCTGGTAAAAGTTCATTCGGGCGAGCACGCATCATGCCGTGGCGTTTCATCCATGCCATCTCTCCGTGATATTGTTTATCTAGCCATTCCTGAAGTTTTGTCTCTTCTACCGATAAATCAGTATCACAAATGCCAACTTGTTGGAAACCAAGAGAAAGACCCCATTGTTTGATATTGGCGGCTAAAAGATTAAGATCGAGAGGCGTTGTCATGATGGAAATCGGTTTATACTGCAAGACGTCGCAGTGTAGCATAATTTGTTTCAAGCCAAAAATAGTGGGTTTGATAATGAAACTGAGCAGAAGATGTTAAATGTTGATAATAGAGGTGTGTTAGGGTTATCGTTTTGGCTGATGAATTAATAAAACAACAGATATTATTCGATGAAAGAACTTGTTTTATCACTTAAAGATGAAGATGCGACAGTTTCTCTTGGAAGCGCGGTTGCTGCTGCCTGTAATAGTGGTAGTGTAATTTATTTATATGGTGATTTGGGGGCTGGTAAGACTACGTTTAGCCGCGGTTTTTTACACTCCTTAGGTCATAAAGGGCATGTAAAAAGCCCAACTTATACTTTGGTTGAGCCTTATGCTTTAATACCGAGGCCGGTTTACCATTTCGATCTTTACCGATTGGCAGATCCGGAAGAGCTGGAATTTATGGGAATACGTGATTATTTCCATCAAGATGCCATTTGTCTGGTGGAATGGCCTCAGCAAGGAGAAGGCGTATTACCGGACGCAGATATTGAATTACATTTGAGTTACCAGCCAGAAGGGCGACAGGCACATTTTATTGCTTTGTCTAAATATGGCGAGAGCCTGTTAGATAATTTGAAATATTTATAAGAGATCACCTGACCATGACGCGTCCTTTAGTCGCAAAAATGATAAAGAAATGGCAAGTCAGTTTTATGGTAATGGGCTGGCTGTTTATTATGATAAACAGTTTAGTGGTAACAACCGCAACAGCGGCGACTTTATCCAATATTCACGTCAGTAACAGCATAAATGAATCTAAAGTGACGATGGTTTTTTCAGGTGGTCGCCCTAATTACAGTGTTTTTCCATTGCATTCGCCAGAGCGTTTAGTGGTAGATATCCATCAATCAGAAAAAATTGTTGGTTTACCCATGAATCTACCGGGGCAGGATTTAGTGAGGAAAATCCGTTCCAGCCAGGCACCTGATCGACAAAAGAAACGCATTGTATTTGAACTAAATAATAAAGTTAAAGTCAATTCTATAGTACAGCGGTCGGGTAGTGAATATCGGGTGATTTTTACCCTGCGGGCTTCTGGGGTATCGACGGGTAAGTCTGTTTTTAGAGAGAGTTCACAAGCAGCTACGAGTAAACCATCACTTACTAACAACAAATTGCAGACGACAAAACAGGCTGCTTTGCAGGCAACTTCTAAGGGCAGTCAGCGAGTCGTTATCGCTATTGATGCAGGACATGGTGGTCAAGACCCTGGTGCGATTGGGCAACGTGGATTGAAAGAGAAGAATGTGACTATCAGTGTGGCGCACAAACTTGAAGCATTGTTACGCAATGATCCTATGTTTAAACCCGTTCTGACCCGTAACGGAGACTATTTTATTTCTGTTGCTGGTCGTTCTGAGGTTGCGCGTAAACATAGCGCGAATATGTTGGTTTCTATTCATGCAGATGCTGCCCCTAATCGTAGTGCGCGTGGTGCTTCTGTCTGGGTGTTGTCAAACAAGCGTGCAAACAGTGAATTGGGTAATTGGCTTGAGCAGCATGAGAAACAGTCTGAGTTACTGGGTGGCGCAGGAGATGCATTGGCAAATGGTACCGATCCCTACCTAAGCCAGGCGGTGCTGGATCTGCAATTCGGTCACTCCCAACGGGTGGGTTATAACGTTGCAGTACAGGTTTTAAGTGAGTTGCGTAAAGTCGGCTTATTACATAAACGTTCACCAGAACATGCTAGCTTAGGAGTGTTACGTTCACCGGATATTCCTTCAATTTTAGTGGAAACGGGATTTATCAGTAACTCAGCAGAAGAAACACTGCTTGGTTCCAATGATTTTCAGGATAAGCTGGCAAGTGCTATCCATCGAGGATTGCGCAACTATTTTCTAGCGAATCCATTACAAGCGGCACCTAAAACAGCCAAGAAGTAAAGGTTAAGTATGGCGATCAAGATCCTACCTCCTCAATTAGCAAACCAAATAGCGGCTGGCGAAGTCGTAGAACGCCCTGCATCAGTTGTAAAAGAGTTGGTGGAGAATAGCCTTGATGCTGGCGCTAGTCGTATTGATATTGAAATTGAGCGTGGTGGAGTAAAACTGATTCGTGTCCGTGATAATGGCTGTGGTATTAACCATCAGGATCTTGCGCTAGCGTTGGCTCGTCATGCTACCAGTAAGATCGCCACACTAGATGATTTGGAAGCCATTATCAGTATGGGATTCCGTGGGGAGGCGTTGGCGAGTATCAGCTCAGTTTCGCGTCTGACATTGACTTCCCGTACGGAAGAGCAGCATGAAGCTTGGCAAGCCTACGCGGAAGGGCGGGATATGACGGTGACAGTGAAGCCGGCGGCACATCCGGTAGGCAGTACTGTCGAAGTGCTGGATCTGTTTTATAACACCCCTGCACGGCGCAAATTTCTGCGAACAGAAAAGACAGAATTTGGTCATATTGATGAAGTTGTCAGACGTATTGCACTGGCGCGCTTGGATGTATTGATCAATTTACATCATAACGGTAAGTTGGTGCGCCAATACCGGCCAGCGAAAGATGAATCACAGTATGAACGACGGTTGGCTTCCATTTGTGGCACCGCTTTTATGCAACGGGCTCTTTCTCTTTCCTGGCAGCATGACGATTTATCGATCAAAGGATGGGTTGTTGACCCGATGAATGCTGAGGCGAGTGGAGATATTCAATATTGTTATGTAAACGGGCGTATGATGCGCGATCGCTTAATTAATCATGCTATCCGTCAAGCTTATCAAGATTTGCTCCGAGGAGAACAACAGCCTGCTTATGTTTTATATTTGGAGGTTGATCCGCATCAGGTGGATGTGAATGTGCATCCTGCGAAGCATGAAGTTCGCTTCCACCAAGCCCGTTTGGTACATGATTTTATCTATCAGGGTGTAACCGCCGTATTAAAACAGCGTGGAAGCGGCGCTGAATTGGATATAGCTTGCTGTGAGCCTGCGCCGGCATGGGAGCCGGAAAACCGTCCGTCAGCAGGGGAAAATCATTTTTCCCGGCAAAACAATGCTACACCTGCGGCAGCATCGTCACCAAAAGAGGTTTTGTCAAGTAAAGGGAGTGCTGGGAGTTCTCGCGGTGGTGAGAATCGCCAATATCATGGAGATCATTATCAGAAACGTCAGGGTGAGGTGTATCAGAAGCTGATCCAGTCTGTCCCTGAACCTGAAGACAAAAGAGAGCTGTTTCCGGCAAGAATCGCTCCGGTTATGGCAGAAAAGGTTACTTCGGCTCCTGTTCAGGTTAAAAATAGCAGCCATAGTTTTGGTAAGGTATTGAGTATATATTCATCGTACTATGCTTTGATTGAATCTCCATTGGGAATTGGGTTGTTATCTTTGCCGGTAGCCGAACGCTGGTTAAGGCGAGCACAGTTAACACCAACAGAGCAAGGGCTGAAATCGCAGCCACTATTGATACCGCTGAAACTCGCTCTTAGTAAAGAGGAAGCTGATGCTTTAAATCGTTATAGTGATTTATTAGGTTCTTTTGGTATTGATGCCTCTATATCTCATGGAAAAGCGACACTACGTGCGGTATCGTTACCATTACGTCAACAAAATCTGCCTAAATTAATTCCTGAGTTGCTAGGTTATTTAGCACAACAGCCATCAGCATCGACAGAACAGGTTGTAACTTGGCTTGCTTGTCATATCGGCAGTGAATATGAAACGTGGAATGTTGCGCAGGCGGTACAGTTATTAGCTGATGTTGAGCGTCTTTGCCCACAACTGGTAAAATCTCCACCAGATGGGTTATTACAATTAATTGATTTACAAGCAGTGGTGGCATCTCTTACTCATGAGTGATCAGAAGACTCAACATCTACCAACGGCAATTTTTGTTATGGGTCCGACGGCCTCAGGCAAAACAGCTTTATCTATCGCTTTACGCCAGCATCTTCCGGTGGAATTGATCAGCGTTGATTCTGCGCTGATTTATCGTGGAATGGATATTGGCGCCGCCAAACCAACAACCGAAGAGCAAGCGTTGGCGCCTCATCGTTTAATCAATATTCTGGACCCTTCTCAATCTTATTCGGCTGCTGATTTCCGTCGCGATGCATTGAAGGAAATGGCAGAAATTACCGCCTCTGGCCGTATTCCTCTGTTGGTTGGAGGAACGATGCTCTATTTCAAGGCGTTACTTGAAGGTTTATCGCCTTTGCCTTCTGCTGATCCAGTCATTCGGGCGCAAATAGAGCAACAGGCGGCAGAACAGGGATGGGATGCATTGCATCAGCAATTACAGAAGATTGATCCGGTGGCGGCGTTAAGAATTCATCCTAATGATCCACAGAGGCTTTCTCGGGCACTGGAAGTTTTTCTTATTTCGGGTAAGACTCTCACTGAATTGACTAAATTGTCAGGAGAATCGTTGCCTTATCATGTTCATCAATTTGCTATTGCACCGGTGAAACGTGAGGTCCTTCATCAACGCATTGAAGCGCGTTTTTATCAAATGCTTGAATCAGGGTTTGAAGAGGAAGTTAAAGCACTTTATGCTCGTCATGATTTGCATGTGGATTTACCTTCTATTCGTTGTGTTGGTTATCGTCAGATGTGGTCTTATCTTTCCGGCGAAATTGATTACGATGAAATGATTTATCGCGGTATTTGTGCGACGCGCCAGTTGGCAAAGCGTCAGATAACTTGGCTCAGAGGTTGGAAGTCGGTTCATTGGTTGGATAGTTCTCAACCAGAGCAAGCTTTAAGCACAGTTATGCAGGTTGTTAGTGCATAGGTTTATTGATTGTGTACAATTGATGAGTACCAAAGCGCAATTTTTGAGTAGTTCATTTTTTCGAACCTTTAGGTTCTTAGTTAAAAACAACAAAATAAGGAAAATATAGAATGGCTAAGGGGCAATCTTTGCAAGATCCGTTCCTGAACGCATTGCGGCGTGAAAGGGTCCCGGTTTCTATTTATTTGGTCAACGGCATCAAATTGCAGGGTCAGATTGAATCTTTTGACCAGTTTGTCATTTTACTGAAAAATACGGTTAGCCAGATGGTTTATAAACATGCCATCTCTACTGTTGTACCTTCCCGCCCAGTTTCTCATCACAGTAGCAATACGAGTGTAGGGGCGAGCGTAGGTAATTATCATTCTGGTGGCGTTTCTGCTCCGGCAGCACAACAGGAAAGTGATGGCACTGAATAAGCTTGAGAGCGGTAATAGAATGAAGAAAAACATAGGTAGGGGGTTTTACCTATGTTTTTTCCTGTAGTTTTTTACTCAGCCTGAGAGGTCGCACCTTTGTTTGAACGTTATGAAGGCGGCGAACAAGCCGTTGTGGTGCATGTTTTTTTCTCGCAGGATAAAGACACAGATAATCTCAGTGAGTTTGAATCACTGGTAACTTCTGCTGGTGTAGTTCCTGTGCAAATTGTCACGGGGAGCAGGAAAGCCCCTCATCCAAAATATTTTGTTGGAGAAGGTAAGGCGGAAGAGATTGCTGAGGCGGTGCAGGCTAGTGGTGCTGATGTTGTGTTGTTTAATCATGCACTCAGTCCTGCGCAGGAACGCAATCTTGAGCGGCTCTGTCAGTGTCGAGTTATCGACCGCACTGGCGTGATTCTGGATATTTTTGCCCAACGGGCGCGGACTCACGAAGGGAAGTTACAGGTAGAGTTGGCGCAGTTACGTCATCTTTCTACCCGTCTTGTCCGGGGATGGACTCACCTTGAACGTCAAAAAGGTGGGATTGGTCTGAGAGGGCCGGGGGAAACGCAGCTTGAGACGGACCGGCGTTTATTACGGGATAAAATCCGTCAGATCCTGAGTCGTCTGAGCCGGGTTGAGAAACAGCGTGAACAGGGGCGTCAAGCGCGAAATAAAGCGGATATACCGACGGTTTCATTGGTGGGATATACCAACGCCGGTAAATCGAGCTTGTTTAACCGCATGACGGCTGCTGAGGTTTATGCGGCTGATCAATTGTTCGCTACGTTGGACCCAACGTTGCGACGGATTGAAGTTGATGATGTTGGTACGGTGGTGCTGGCTGATACGGTTGGCTTTATTCGTCATTTGCCTCATGATCTGGTAGCGGCATTTAAAGCGACATTGCAAGAAACCCGGCAAGCAACATTGTTATTGCATATTGTTGATGCTGCGGATAGCCGCATCGACGAAAATATTGCCGCTGTTGACAGCGTACTGGAAGAAATTGAAGCGCACCAAATTCCGGTACTGTTGGTGATGAATAAGATTGATATGCTGGAAAGCTTCACACCGCGTATTGATCGCAACGAAGATAACTTACCGGTTAGAGTTTGGTTGTCTGCGCAAACCGGTGAAGGTATCCCGTTATTGTTACAAGCGTTAACGGAGCGTCTTTCGGGTGAAATTGCACACTACGAATTGCGTTTGCCGCCGGAAGCTGGTCGTTTACGCAGCCGCTTCTATCAACTGCAAGCAATAGAGAAAGAGTGGATAGAAGAGGACGGTAAAGTTGGTATCGAAGTGAGAATGCCGATTGTTGACTGGCGCCGTCTATGCAAACAAGAACAGGATTTGTTTGATTATGTTGTCTGATGTGCCTGTCAGGTGAATATCAGAAAACTTATGTGATTGAGAGTCGCTTGTTTATAAGAGGCTCTTGGCCTGAAAAACCAATCATAAAAGAATGGAGCTAAAACATGGCGTGGAATCAGCCCGGGAACAACGGACAAGACCGCGACCCGTGGGGGAGCAGCAATAATAGCGGCAATTCCGGCGGGAACAAAAGTGGTCGAAACCGTGGGGCATCTGATCTCGACGATCTGTTCCGTAAGCTGAGCAGTAAACTCGGGGGCTTTGGTGGGAACAAGGGCGGTAATGGTTCTGACCAAGGGGCAAAATTTGGCGGGCGTATTGTTAGCCTTGTCGCTGTTGCTGTCGTCGTGATCTGGGCCGCTAGCGGTTTTTATACGATTAAAGAAACAGAACGTGGTGTTGTTACCCGTTTGGGTAAGTTTAACCATATTGTGCAGCCAGGTCTAAACTGGAAACCCACATTCATTGATCAAGTTGTTCCAGTTAACGTGGAATCTGTGCGTGAATTGGCAACTGCCGGCGTGATGCTGACATCAGATGAAAGCGTTGTTCGCGTGGAGATGAACGTGCAGTATCGTGTGACTGATCCTGCCGCTTATCTTTACAGCGTGACAAGTCCTGATAATAGTTTGCGTCAGGCGACGGATAGCGCGGTACGTGGTGTTGTTGGTAAATATACGATGGATAAAATTTTGACGGCAAACCGTATGATTGTCCGTGATGACACTCAGCGTGAGTTGGAAAAGACGATTCTTCCGTATCGAATGGGAATAACCTTATTGGATGTTAACTTCCAGGCTGCTCGTCCGCCGGAAGAAGTTAAGGCCGCCTTTGACGATGTTATTGCCGCCCGTGAAAATGAACAGCAATCTATTCGTGAAGCGGAGGCTTATTCGAACGAGGTCTTGCCACGCGCGAAAGGTGATGCGCAACGTATCATTGAAGAGGCGAAAGCGTATAAGGCTCGCGTAGTTTTGGAAGCGCAAGGGGAAGTGGCAAGCTTTGCCAAAATGTTGCCTAGGTATAAAGAGGCGCCTGAAATTACCCGTGAACGTCTGTACATTGAAACGATGGAAAAAGTGTTGAGCCGTACTCGCAAAGTTATTGTTAATGATAACAACAATAATTTGTTGGTATTGCCATTGGAGCAAATGTTACGTGGCGATGCTTCTGGTGTTAAAAAAGAGGGAACAGTGCAATCAGATAATACGGTAGCTTCTGATCTGCGGGTTACCCGTCCAACTCTGCCTACAAATTCAGGCCGGGGCGCGAATTATAACCGAACAGATAATCTGCGTAATGACATTATCAGGGTAGGGAGATAATAATCATGCGTAAATCATTAGTCTTTGTTATTGTCGCAGTATTAGTTGCTCTCTATGTCTCTCTATTTATTGTGCAGGAAGGGCAGCGTGGCATTGTACTACGTTTTGGCAAGGTTCTGCGTGATGCTGGAAATAAACCGATTGTTTATGAGCCGGGGTTACATTTCAAAATACCTTTTGTTGAAGCGGTGAAAACTCTGGATGCTCGTATTCAGACTATGGATATTCAGGCAGACCGTTTCTTGACCAGTGAAAATAAGGACTTGATCGTTGATTCTTACCTGAAATGGCGGATTAACGATTTCAGTCGTTATTACCTGGCAACCGGTAATGGTGATATTTCTCAAGCAGAAGTATTGTTAAAGCGTAAATTCAGTGACCGTCTGCGTTCTGAAATTGGCCGTAAGGATGTGCGTGGGATCGTGACGGATTCCCGAGGTCAATTGACCACAGATGTTCGTGATGCGCTTAATAAAGGCACAACGGATAAGGAAACAGTGAGTGCAACTGAAGCGGATGACGCTATTGCATCGGCGGCGGCTCGTGTAGAGAGGGAAACGGCAGATAAACAACCTGCTATCAATCCAAATAGCATGGCGGCATTGGGTATTGAAGTTGTTGATGTGCGTATCAAACAGATCAATTTACCATTGGAAGTTTCAGAAGCGATTTACCAGCGTATGCGTGCTGAGCGTGAAGCGGTAGCTCGTCGTCATCGTTCTCAAGGTCTGGAAGAAGCAGAAAAACTGCGTGCAGCAGCAGATAAGCAAGTCATTGAAATACGGGCAGAAGCGGAGCGTGAAGCGCTTACATTGCGTGGTTCTGGTGACGCAGAAGCCGCTAAACTGTTTGCTGATACATTCAGTCAAGCGCCAGATTTCTATGCCTTTATCCGTAGCTTACGTGCTTACGAGAAAAGCTTTAGCGAAGACGGGAAAGATGTTCTGGTATTAAGCCCAGAAGCTGATTTCTTCCGCTATATGAAAGCACCTGAAAAGCGTGCAGTTCAGCACTAATAGAGGCTGAATCTATAGGCCCGCATCCGGCGGGCCTTATCATGTCTGGTGTCTAACAAAAATAACGGATGTGATAAAAATTACTGAAAGGTGTGGGATGAGATGTTAGAATCCATTTTTAAGCAACCGAGTGAATTTTGAAATGGGTAAGAACGTTGTCGTATTGGGCACCCAATGGGGTGACGAGGGCAAGGGCAAGATCGTCGACTTGCTGACTGAACGAGCTAAGTATGTTGTTCGTTATCAAGGGGGCCATAATGCTGGTCATACACTGGTTATCAACGGTGAAAAAACCGTTCTCCACTTAATCCCATCAGGGATCTTGCGTGAAAATGTTATCAGTATCATTGCAAACGGCGTCGTATTAGCGCCTGATGCGCTGATGAAAGAGATGAACGCGTTAGAATCCCGTGGTATTCCTGTTCGCGAGCGTCTGCTCATTTCAGAAGCTTGTCCACTTATTCTGCCATACCATGTTGCATTGGATAATGCCCGCGAGAAAGCGCGTGGTGCAAAAGCAATTGGTACAACCGGTCGTGGCATTGGTCCTGCGTATGAAGACAAAGTTGCTCGTCGTGGTCTGCGGGTTGGTGATTTATTTGATAAGGAAGCGTTCGCAGTTAAGCTGAAAGAAATTATCGAATATCACAATTTCCAATTGGTTAACTACTACAAAGAACCGGCGGTTGATTACCAGAAAACTCTGGATGAAATCATGGCGGTTGCCGATATTCTGACGGGTATGGTCGTCGATGTTTCTGATTTGTTGTATAAAGCAACTCAGAAAGGTGAATTGGTTATGTTCGAAGGTGCACAGGGCACGTTGTTGGATATTGACCACGGTACCTACCCATATGTGACCTCTTCCAACACGACTGCGGGTGGCGTTGCAACAGGTTCTGGTTTAGGTCCATGTTATGTTGATTATGTTTTGGGGATCATCAAAGCATACTCTACTCGTGTCGGCGCGGGTCCATTCCCAACTGAACTATTTGATGAAACTGGCAGTTACTTGCGCGAAAAAGGCCAAGAGTTTGGTGCGACTACGGGGCGGAGCCGCCGTACTGGTTGGCTGGATATCATTGCCATCCGTCGTGCAGTACAGATCAACTCACTGTCAGGTTTCTGTATGACCAAATTAGACGTACTGGATGGTTTGAAAGAAGTAAAAATCTGTGTTGGTTACCGTATGCCTGATGGCAGTGTGATTGAAACGACACCTATGGCTGCGGATGACTGGGAAGGTATTGAGCCTGTTTATGAGACCATGCCTGGCTGGAGTGAAAGCACTTTCGGCGTGAAAGAGCATAGCAAATTGCCTCAGGCAGCATTGAACTATATCAAACGTGTAGAAGAGTTGACCGGCGTTCCGGTTGATATTATTTCTACGGGTCCGGATCGTTCAGAAACTATCATTCTGCGTGATCCGTTTGATGCCTGATGGTACCTATGATCGGGTAAAGCCGGGCTTTTCAGCCCGGTTTTTTGCTATTTATTGTGGCCTTTTTTGCTTAATGATTAGGGGATTAACATGATTTTGGCCGATTCATGGCATATAACTTGAACAAATGCTTATTTTTTCAGTTTGTTCTCGGATATATTAATTTATATCTTATTATCCAGAGGTTGATGTGCAGTTAACGAGTTTTACAGATTATGGCTTGCGTGCACTAATTTATATGGCTTCTTTACCGCAAAGCCGGATGACCAGTATTTCTGAAGTCACTGATATTTATGGTGTTTCTCGTAACCACATGGTAAAAATTATTAACCAATTGAGCCACTTAGGATTTGTGGCTGCGGTTCGTGGTAAAAACGGCGGTATCCGTTTAGGTAAGCCTGCGAAGGATATCAGAATTGGCGATGTTGTTCGCGCTCTTGAACCATTATCATTGGTTAACTGTGGTCAGGAATCTTGCCATATCACGTCTGCGTGTCGTCTGAAGGTAGTCTTAAATCAGGCAATAGAAAGGTTTTTAGAAGAGCTGGATAAGCATACTTTAGCTGATATGATTGAAGATAATATTCCCCTTTATAAGCTGCTTCTGACCGAATGAAGAAATGGCGCAAACAGCCTGCTGATGACAACGGAGGAACAGCCATGTCACAAGATCCTTTTTTGGGACGCGAAGCAGAAAAATACGAATCACCCATTCCAAGCCGCGAGTACATCTTAGACATTATTGCTAAACATACTGTACCGGTAAGTCGCCAGGAACTGGCGCAAGAACTGAATCTGATTAACGATGAAGATATTGAAGCGTTACGTCGTCGTTTACGAGCTATGGAACGGGATGGTCAACTGGTTTTCACTCGTCGCCAATGCTATGCCTTGCCGGAAAGATTAGATTTATTGAAAGGTACGGTTATTGGGCATAGAGATGGTTATGGTTTTCTGCGAGTAGAAGGCCGCAAAGATGATTTTTATCTCTCTGCTGAGCAATTAAAAATGGCTATTCATGGTGATGTTGTGCTGGCGCAACCATTGCCTCAGAATCGCAAAGGGCGTAATGAAGCGCGTATCGTTCGTGTATTGGAGCCTAAGACCAGCCAGATTGTCGGCCGCTATTTTCTTGACTCTGGTATGGGATTTGTCGTGCCGGATGATAGTCGTTTGAGCTTTGATATCCTGATCCCGAAGGATGAAAGCGGTGGTGCTCGCATGGGAAATGTGGTGGTGGTCGAGTTGATTACACGCCCGGCGCGCCGCACAAAAGCTGTCGGTAAAATAGTTGAAGTGTTGGGTGAAAAGATGGGAACGAATATGGCAGTAGAAATTGCCCTGCGTACTCATGAAATTCCCCACAATTGGCCGCCACAGGTGGAAAACCAGATTGCTTCTTTGGATGAACAGGTACCAGAATCGGCGAAAAAAGGCCGTGTTGATCTGCGTGCTTTGCCGTTGGTGACAATCGATGGTGAAGATGCCCGTGATTTTGATGATGCCGTTTATTGTGAAAGGAAGCGAAGTGGTGGTTGGCGTTTATGGGTTGCTATTGCTGATGTCAGTTATTATGTGCGCCCGCAAACCGCATTAGATACCGAAGCGCGTAACCGGAGTAACTCGGTTTACTTCCCGTCTCAGGTTGTCCCCATGTTGCCGGAGGTGCTTTCTAATGGCCTCTGTTCTCTGAACCCGCAGGTTGATCGCCTTTGTATGGTGTGTGAGATGACGGTTTCAGCGCAGGGGCGATTATCATCTTATAAATTTTACGAAGCCGTCATGAATTCTCACGCCCGTCTGACATATACCAAAGTATGGCGTATGTTGCAGGGCGATGAAGAGCTGCGTGAGCACTACAGGCCACTGGTTCAGCATATTGAGCATTTACATGAGTTGTATCAGGCATTGGAAAATGCCCGAGAGCAACGTGGCGCAATCTCGTTTGAGTCAGAAGAGGCGAAATTTATCTTTAATGCTGAACGTCGTATCGAGCGAATTGAACCAATTGTTCGCAATGATGCTCATAAGCTGATTGAAGAGTGCATGATTCTGGCGAATATTGCTGCGGCGCGTTTCGTGGAAAAAAATGGCGAGCCAGTGCTTTACCGTATTCATGATCGGCCAAAAGAAGAGAGCATTGTTAACTTACGCTCGGTTTTCGGCGAATTAGGATTGACGTTGCCTGGTGGCATGCAACCAACACCAAAGGATTATGCGCAACTGATGCATCAAGTGGCTGAACGCCCGGATCATGAGCTATTGCAAACCTTATTACTGCGTTCAATGAAACAGGCAATTTATGATCCGGAAAACCGGGGTCACTTCGGTCTGTCATTAAATTCTTATGCGCATTTTACCTCACCTATCCGCCGTTACCCGGATCTGGTATTGCATCGGGCGATTAAATATCTGCTGGCGAAACAGCAAGGCATTGTTGAGCAAGGTGGAACACTGACCGGGGGGTGGCACAGCGATGTGGAACAGATGCTGCAACTGGGTCAACACTGCTCTATGACAGAGCGCCGCGCAGATGAAGCGACGAGAGACGTTGCCGATTGGCTTAAGTGTGATTTTATGCAAGATCAGGTGGGCAATACTTTTACTGGGATTATTACCAGTGTGACAGGTTTTGGTTTCTTTGTTCGCTTGAATGATCTGTTTATTGACGGCTTGGTGCATGTTTCCACATTGAGTAATGATTATTATCATTTCGATAATGTTGGCCAGCGTTTAGTGGGTGAATACTCGGGTAAAACTTTCCGGTTAGGGGATGAAGTTGAAATTCGTGTGGAAGCGGTTCATATGGATGAACGTAATATTGACTTTAAGCTGCTTTCTACCGCCCGAAAAGCCCGGAATGTAGGCAAAACAGCACGCGATAAAGCGAAAAAAGTAGAACTTGGTCGCGAAAGCAGTAATAAAAAAGGGCGTGGTTACCGTAAAGAGACCCACTTTGAGCCTGATGGCAGCGCTGTTCGTAAAAAGCGATCGGCGGATAAGCCTAAAGGGGAAAAGAAAAAGGGTAAGACGCTTTCTGCCAAGACTCAGAAAATTGCCGCTAAATTCAAAGCTAAACGGGCTAAGAAAAGCGCAGATAAATAATCAAAGGGCTATCCTGTTGCGGGATAGCCTAAATATTTTAATCTCCCACTGAATAGATGGAGCTTATCGCATAGGCTCACAGTATTTCGTCAGTGCTGTATGACAGTGAAAATAAGAAGATTATGAGTGAAATTATCTACGGTATTCATGCCGTTAAAGCCTTACTGGAGCGCGATCCTCAGCGTTTTATCGAAGTTTATGTCCTGAAAGGACGAGAAGATCGCCGCCTGACACCATTGATTCATGCGCTGGAAAGCATCGGGATGACTATCCAACTGGCAAATCGTCAGTGGCTGGATAATCAAACGGAAAGTGCGGTGCATCAGGGAATTATTGCTAAAGTGAAGCCGGGGCGTCAGTATCAAGAAAACGACCTGCCAGATTTACTGGCAAAAGTAGAAACCCCTTTCTTGTTGGTACTTGATGGTGTGACAGATCCCCATAATCTGGGGGCTTGTTTGCGTAGTGCTGATGCAGCAGGCGTACATGCTGTTATTGTGCCTCGTGACCGCTCCGCTCAGCTTAATGCCACGGCAAAGAAAGTGGCATGTGGTGCTGCGGAGAACGTACCACTTATTCGTGTCACCAACCTTGCCCGTACTTTGCGTTTATTGCAGGAGAACAATATTTGGGTGGTAGGTACAGCGGGAGAAGCTGATCATACATTGTATCAGAGCAAACTAACGGGTCCTATGGCATTGGTGATGGGGGCGGAGGGGGAAGGTATGCGTCGCCTGACTCGCGAACACTGTGATGAATTGATTAGCATCCCAATGGCGGGTTCTGTCTCATCGTTGAATGTGTCCGTTGCCACGGGAGTTTGCCTGTTTGAAGCGGTGCGTCAGCGCGGCTCGTTGTAACTCACTTATCTGACATTATGAAACAAAAGTATTTTTGCATTGTTCATTCCTTGAGTTTTTGATGTAGGGTAGGTATAGTTACGCGTCAATTTTTCAGCCGCACTTAAACAAGTTCCTTGCCTCCACGGGCCGCGGTTGACCCTGACAGGAGGCTGAATAATCCGTAAGGAGCAATTCTAATGCGTCATTACGAAATCGTTTTTATGGTCCATCCTGACCAAAGCGAACAGGTTCCGGGCATGATCGAGCGTTACAGTGCGACTATCGCTAACGCGCAAGGTCAGATTCACCGTCTGGAAGACTGGGGCCGCCGTCAACTGGCTTACCCAATTAACAAACTGCACAAAGCTCACTACGTTCTGATGAACGTTGAAGCGCCGCAGGAAGTGATTGATGAGCTGGAAACTAACTTCCGCTTCAACGATGCCGTTATCCGCAGCATGATTATGCGCGTTAAGCACGCGGTAACTGAAGCATCTCCAATGGTTAAAGCCAAAGATGAACGTCGCAGCCGTGACTACTCTCTGGAAGACGCCAATATGGATGCTGAAGAAGCTGGGGATTCTGAAGAGTAATAACTGTGACAACGAATCGTTTGGTGCTTTCTGGCACAGTGTGCAAAGTCCCCATTCGAAAAGTCAGTCCTGCCGGCATTCCTCATTGCCAGTTTGTGCTTGAGCACCGTTCACAGCAACAGGAAGCCGGTCTGAGCAGGCAAGCATGGTGCAGAATGCCCGTTATTGCCAGCGGACAATTGTTACAAGTTTTAACTCACAGTATAACGGTCGGCAGTCGATTAACCGTTTCAGGATTCATTAGTTGCCATCAAGGTCGCAATGGTCTTAACAAACTGGTTCTTCATGCCGAGCAGATTGAATTGATAGATTCTGGAGACTAGCCAAATGGCACGTTATTTCCGTCGTCGCAAGTTCTGCCGTTTCACCGCGGAAGGCGTTCAAGAGATTGATTATAAAGACATCGCTACGCTGAAAAACTACATCACCGAAAGCGGTAAAATTGTACCAAGCCGTATCACTGGCACCCGTGCAAAATACCAGCGTCAGCTCGCTCGTGCTATCAAGCGCGCGCGCTACCTGTCTTTGTTGCCTTACACTGATCGTCATCAGTAATCGGCACAGTCCATTAACGACTCTGAGAGGATAAGGTAATGCAAATTATTCTGCTTGATAAAGTAGCAAACCTGGGTAGCCTGGGTGATCAAGTTAACGTTAAACCGGGTTATGCCCGTAACTACTTAGTACCACAGGGCAAAGCTGTTCCTGCAACTAAGAAAAACATCGAATTCTTCGAAGCACGCCGCGCTGAACTGGAAGCTAAACTGGCTGACGTTCTGGCAGCAGCACAGGCTCGCGCTGAGAAAATCAATGCACTGGGTTCCGTTACCATCGCTTCTAAAGCGGGTGATGAAGGTAAACTGTTCGGTTCTGTCGGTACTCGTGATATCGCTGATGCAGTTACTGCCGCAGGCGTTGAAGTCTCTAAGAGCGAAGTGCGTCTGCCTAATGGCGTTCTGCGTACTACTGGTGAACACGAAGTTAATTTCCAGGTACACAGCGATGTATTCGCTAAATTGAACGTTAACATTGTTGCTGAAGCTTAATCCCTGATTAACTGATGCTAACAAGTAAAAAACGCTGGCAATGCCGGCGTTTTTTATTGCCTCGACTGACTATTCTCTCGCTAGTCCATAAGATTTTTGTCGATAATTCCCAGTAATTGGGTATTAATCTGATTTATTTTACATTTATTTCCCTTATTTTGTCGTTTATAGAATCATAGTTTCTCTTGCTTATTCTTCTATAATATTGTCTTTTTTCTGTTTTTATCATTGTTGATTTTGCATTTTTTATAGCAAAAATATTATTCATTATCAGATTATTATCTATAAATAATCCAATTCGTATTTCTTATTATCAGATAATATCGTTATTGTTAATTCTGTTGTGATATGAGAATTTTTTATTGCATATTTTGATATATATACGTATAAATCTGGTTAATTACATGTATGATTATTTCATAATAATTAGAAATATATTCTTATATAGTCACGGTTATTTGTCATTATAATAATTTATTTCATATGAGTTTATATAAGAATATTTAATGATGATAATATATATCCTTATTATTGAACGATAATATCAAAAATTTATATGAGATTTTATTGATATAACTGTCAGAGTTGACAGTAGACTTTTAAGTGTAATTTTATAATTATCATTTTTGTTAATTAACCCTTGTGTGAGAACACAAATGAATACGCTTGTTGTTAATAGGCATGAAGTTATTCTCCATAGTTATTTATAAAGTGAATGGTTTCATTAATAAATTAATAGATACACTAGATATTGAATTGATTTACTTATTTATTAATAAAAATACCTTATCATCATTATATGTTCTTCATATTAACCCGGACATAAGGGATAAAACTGGTATGAAACTAGGTAAAAACATATTACAAACTATAGGTAATACTCCAGTAGTTATGTTGAATGGTAGATACACTAAAGGTATTAATGTCTTTCTCAAAATGGAGAATATTAACCCCAGTGGGAGTATTAAAGATCGCATTGCGGCTGCAATGTTGGAAAGGGCAGAGGCTCAGGGAGAATTAAGACCAGGCATGGTGGTTATTGAACCATCATCGGGCAATACGGCAATTGGTTTGGCAATGGCGTGTGCTGTTAAAGGTTATCGATTTATTGCTGTCTTGGACCGTATGGTACCGGCAGCGAAGCGCGATAAAATAAAAGCATTTGGTGCGGAAATCATTTTCCTGCCAGAATTTGAAGCGGGAACGGATACTGTCAAATATCGTATTGATTTAACTAGAGAGATTATAAAAGCCTATCCGAATGCGTTTAGCCCCATGCAATTTGAAAATCAGGTTAATCCTGATGAACATTATCATTCCACGGGGCGTGAGTTGTATGAAACTTTTGGCAATAATTTGACTGCTTGTTTTGCGACGGCAGGCAGTTGTGGAACACTTACCGGGATTTCCCGTTATTTGAAAGAGAAAAATCCACAGGTGCGAATTTATGGTGTTGAACCGGTTGGATCAGTTATTTTCGGTGGTGAACAAGGGAAATATCTAGTACAGGGCGCGGGACTGACGTTTATACCTTCTATTCTGGAGCGTAACAACATCGATATTACCTTGAAGGTTGCAGATATTGATGCATTTCGGATAGCAAGAAAATTAGCTAGAAATGAAGGTATTTTAATTGGTGGAACGGGAGGTTGTGCGGTAAGCGCAGCATTAAATCACTTGGATGATTTTAAACCTGGAGATAATATTGTTGTCATTATTCCTGATAGTGGAGAACGTTATATCGACACAATTTATAATGATACTTGGTTATTTGAAAATAATTTCTCAGAATTAGTTGAGGAAAGTAAAGTAGAACCTCAGCTAGAAGAAATTATTACAAACATGGGGTGCGTATTAAATGAGTTCTGATCGTGTTTTGGTGATTTACTATAATCGCCTCTATAATCCTCTTATCATAAGAAGTCTTAAATCTAAGTATAAAGAGGTGATTGCTCTTTATATTGATGAAGGACAGGTAAGAGACATTGAAGATATTGAACTGGAATGCATGGTTGCGGGCGCTGATAAATTTATCTATAAAGATTATCGGGCGCAATATGCTGAACACTTCCTGACAAAAGCGATAAAAGCGAATGCTATTTATCAAAATGGTTATTTTCTCAGTGCTGCACTTTCCCGGCCTGCGATTGCGGAGGCGGCAGTTGAAGTAGCCAATGAGCTCAATATTGATTATATTGCTCATCAATTCAGAGGTAATGATCAAGTCAGAATGGATATGAATATAGAAATTCTGAATAAAATACCTATTGCTTCGTTGAGAGATTTTAAATACGACGAAAGTGTCGTAAATAGTTATGCTATGAATTATGGTATTCCTCAAGAATTTGGTTGTAATAACCCTTATTCTACCAGTGAAAATATATGGGGATTCAGTGTCGAATGTGGACCATTGGCAGAGCCAGAAATGTTAATTCCTGAAGATGTCAAAGAGAAATTATTTGAGGATGCACTATCAGCCACTGAGCCAATATTTTTGTCATTAGGTTTTGAGAATGGCATACCGATATCGATCGACGGCGAGAAAAAATCATTATATGAAATTATTGAAATATTAAATAAAATTGGTAAAAAACAGTCAATTGGCATTTTTGATATTGTTGAAGATGGCATTGTCGGTTTGAAAACACGCGCAATTTATCAATCACCTGCTGCACATATCTTAATTACCGCTCATCGTGATTTGGAATGTTACTGTAGTAATCGTAACGAGAATTGGTTCAAAGAGATAATCGATAAAAAATGGGTTGAATTAGTTTATTCTGGGCTTTGGTATGATCCTTTATTAACTCATTTAAACCATTTTATTGATAGCATGAATCAACATGTCAATGGTGAGATTAAGCTTGAATTAGGCTATAAATATGCCAACGTTTGTTCCCGCACTTCAAAGACAACTATCTATGATGATAATTTAGCAATATATAATTGTGGGCATTTATATAGTCAAAACGATGCAGAGGGATTCGCAAAAATATTTAATATCCATACTAAGCAAAGTGCTAAATCTAAGATGAGGCAAATATTATGATTAAAGAATTATTAATGTGTAAACCGGATTTCTACGATATTGAATACGTTATTAATGATTGGATGGACCCTAATAATAGAGTCAATAAAAAACTAGCACAGCAACAATGGGATTTTCTTTATGAACGGTTAACTGAACGTGGCATCACTATTCGCACTATTGATCCTGTTAATGGTTTGCCTGATATGACTTTCTCAGGTGATTGCGGTATGGTGCATAATAATAAATTCCTTGCTAGTAATTTCCGGCACGCTGAACGCCAAGGGGAAAGCCAGTATTATATCGATTACCTGGAAAATCTAGGTTATGAGATACATCGTGTTGATGAAGGTATCTATTTTGAAGGGCTTGGAGATGTTATCTATTGGGAAAATGATATCATATTTGGTTATGGCCCTCGCTCAGATAAAGAAGCAATAAATAAGATTCAGAAAGTCTATCCAGAACTTAAAGTTAAAGGTGAACTGCATATTCAGGATAAAACTTTCTTTCATGTAGCTCTGGCATTCTCATTTATTGACAAAGATACAGTTGTTTACTATCCAGAAGCATTTACTAAAGAGAGCCAAAATTATATTATTGAAACATTTGAGCGCCGGATCTCAATATCAGAACATGACGCTAAAGAATTATTTGTCTGTAATAATATCCCAATAGGTAAAGATATTCTCATGCATGATTGTTCTATAGAGGTTGAGCATCAATTAAATAATTATGGTTACAATGTGGTTAAATGTGATATGAGTGAATTCTTAAAGAGTGGTGGTAGTCTTCGCTGCTTAGTATTAAAAATTAAATAATTATATGGGAGGATAATTAGCTATGTATATTTTAGGTATAAATTCAGTTTACCATGAGTCAGCAGTTTGCTTATTAAAAGATGGAGAAACTATCTTTGCCATTGAAGAAGAGCGTTTAAATAGAAGAAAACACGGAAAACCAGCAAATATTGATAATCCCGATGAATTGCCATTGGCTTCTATTGAAGTTGCATTAGACTTTGCGGGTATTAGCTTGGAAGATGTGAGTCATATTGGGTTTTCTATCGATCCGATAGAACGAAGAAAATCAATCTTTATTGATGAAGCCACCCATGAAGGAAGTTGGGGAAGTGTCTCGGGTGAATCTATTTTCTATCGTAAAACTACTTCAGTACCAGAAATTTTACAATCAATGGGATTCCGTGGTCAATTTCATTGGGTTCCGCATCACACAGCACATGCGGCATCTGCTTATTTTGTTTCGCCATTTGATAAAGCGTTAACCTTATCGCTTGATGGTGTTGGAGAGGATAATACCGCAGGGGTATATCTGGGCAATGGTAATAGTTTGGAAAAAATTAAAACCATTGAATACCCTCATTCAATTGGTTTTATGTGGGAGAAACTGGCAGAATTCCTGGGTTTCTCTGTATACGATGCCTGCAAGGTAATGGGAATGTCTGCTTATGGTAAGCCTGAAGGTTTTATGCCGGCGTTCCAGCAATTCGTCAAAATTTATGAGAAAGGTGAGTTTACGATCGATAACTCCATTCTCAATTTCCGCAGCCAAGATTTTTCTCACTTAGAATCCCTGTTTGGTATTGCGAAGAGAGTGCCAGGTGGTGAAGTTGCGCAGGAATATTATGATATCGCCGCTTCTCTCCAGCAAATAACTGATGAAATCGTGCTAAATATGGCTCGTCATTATTTGCAGGAAACAGCAACGAATAAGCTCTGTCTTGCGGGTGGTGTGGCGTTAAACTGCATTACGAATAAGCGACTATATGAAGAGTTGGATATCGAAGATATCTTTGTTCAGCCTGCCGCACATGACGGCGGGACGGCTACTGGTGCCGCACTATTTATCTGGCATCAGATTCTTGGAAATAATCAACGCTATCCTCTGACTCATACCTATTGGGGTCTGGGATATAGTGAAGATGATTACCAACGTAGCTTGAAAGCGCATGGTTTGGACTGGACATATGAAGAGAATATTCATGAAGTCGTCGCAGACTTGCTGGCCGAAAATAATGTCGTTGGTTGGTTCCAGGGGAGGATGGAATTTGGGCCGCGGGCATTAGGTAATCGTAGTTTATTGGCCGATCCGAGAAATAAAGATATTCGGGATTTAATGAATCGTAAAGTTAAACATCGTGAAATGTTTAGACCATTTGCGCCTAGTGTATTGCGTCAACATGTTGCTGATTGGTTCCATGTTCGGAAAGAATTACCGGAAGCTGCAAAATATATGTTGTTAGCGATGGATGCTAAAGTGGATCAGGCATCGAAAATTCCGGCAGTGGTTCACGAAGATGGTACTGCTAGAGTTCAGGTGGTAGATAGTGCATCAAATCCAGATTATGCCCTGTTGATTGAGGCATTTTATCGGAAAACCGGTGTTCCTTTGTTGCTGAACACCTCTTATAACGATAGTGAGCCGATCGTTTGTTCTCCTGATGATGCCATTAAAACTTTCATGAAAACAAATATTGATTATTTAGTTTTGGGGAATTATTTGATTAAATCTGTTCATTAATTATTGCAAGTAAAAATCTATCCCAGTAGGCATAATTGATGGAATCAGTTTCAGTCTTGCTCAGAGCCGAATTGATAAATAAAATGGCCTATTGGGATAGATAATAAGGTTGAGGTAATATTAATGATACATAGGATCATACTGGCTCGCTTTTTTTCTGTTTTTTCAGAAGCATTTGTTATGTTCGCTGTGCCTGTATTAGTATATACCTCAACTAATAGTGCTTCACTTTCATCTTTTGCTTTTGGGCTTGAGCGGCTATTCAGGGTGATTTCACTCCCTATTTCTGGTTGGATGGGCGACAGGATGCATACGTTGGTTATGTTATTCCTGAGTGATATTCTTCGATCATTAGTTTGCTTATTTCTTTTTATTCTTTCATTTATATATTCTGATAATAGCATCGTATATATCATTATTCCTCTCTCATGTGTTTTATCCTTTTTTAGTGGGGCGGGATATGTCAACCTTGAAGGTTTTGTCTCTAAAAACATAAGTGCAATAGAATTACCTTCTGTTAACTCTCGTTTACAGTTTGTTGAACAGTTTACCTATATTGCAGCCCCGGCGGTTGTCGGTTTGTTGGTTTATAAATTTAGTGTTTATGCGGTATTTGCATTTGCATTTTTTCCTTTTCTGATTAGTAGCTTGATATGGTTTCAGCTACAAAGGAAAAACCAGATTGAAGAACACGCTAATAGAGAAGGTTATAATCTGCCGGCCATTTTTAAATTCTTGATGGGAAACCCATCCTTGTTACGCGTCATTGGCCTGACATTTCTGATGAATGTGATGCAAGGTGCTATTCTGTCAACGGCAGTTTATGTTATCACCAGCGTTTTTTCACAGCCAGAGGGGAGTTATGCTCAACTTTTGGCTTATGCGGGGTTGGTGAATTGTTGTGTATTTTTTATTGCGCCAAAATTATGCCGAGTTTTTGATGTGCGTATCGTTGGTGTAACGGCTTTTCTGATTGCTTTATGTGGTTTGACACTATTTGCTACCGGGCCGTTATTTGTGGTTTACACATTAGGTTTCTTACTGGTCATTGGTGCGGAAGGTTGTTTTAATCTTTTTTCTCGCTCTTATCGAGCAAGTCTTATTCCGAAGCAGAGCTTTTCTCAGTATCTTGGTGTGGTGCTGGTTTTGAATCAGTTAGCGACACCTTTAACTAGTTTCATTTGTGCTAACTTACTGAACTATTTTTCCTACAATAGTATTTATCTGATATTCTCTGCATTTGTTTTATTGATGTTTGTTATTATTAATCCTTATCGTTCACTTAAATTTAATCTGCATAATAGTCAATAATGGATGAAATATGTGTTCAAAAAAATATTTGTTAGTGCTTGATTATCTTCCGGCAAGGCTGAGTGAAATCGTTAATATTCGCGATTATATTCGATTTCATTACTCCCTTGAGTTGGTGATTATTAGCGATATGTTGTCCGGTGAGGAGAAAGATATTACATCATTTGTCTATCATATTCCTGTACGAACAGAAAATTATGTTGATAGTGTGATGGCAATTCTTGGTGAACTTAATATGACATGTGCGGCTATTCTCCCCTTTATGGATGCGGTATCTGGGTATGCTGCTGTTATCGCGAAAAAATTAAATGTTTATGGTGATGATCCCGAATTAAGTTTTGCGGGTATTGAAAAATATCAATTCCGCCAACAAGAAACTCGGATATTACCACTGCTTGCGGCACAACATATTAAGACACCTCGATATACTTTCATTAATGAGATTAAAGAATTAGAAGAATTTTATGACTCTGTTCCGTATGGTGTGATTATTAAGCCTAATTGTGGTCGAGCAAATATAGGAGTGGTTGCGGTTAAAGATAGAAGTAAAATCCCAACGGCTTTTGTTCAATCTGTTGAGCAATCAGGCGGTAATCAAGTTCTTGCAGAAGAGCTTATTATTTTCGATACAGAATATTCTTATGATGGTATTGGCTGTATGGCGTTTTTAACGCAAAAAGTTTCTCAGAAAGGGGAATATCCTGTTGAAATAGGGCAAATAGTACCGGCGCAATGTGATGGCGGAAATACGATTGCATTACATAAAGCAGGGCAGGCAATGAATCTGATCTCAGGGCAAACTCTTGGTGCATTCCATAATGAGATTAAGCAGGAGAGTAAAACGGGAGAAACTTTTCTGGTTGAAACTAATCGTAGACCTGCGGGTATGCGTATTTGGGATATGGCTAACCGGGTATATGGTATAAATTTACAGGAAATTTGGGTTGACCATTTAGTCAAAGGATTTAGTGATCGGATGATATTGCCTGAAGCGAAGGGGAGAGCATTTTTGATTAATTTGCTGGCAGGTAAAGATGGAAAGATTAATGATAAATTCGATAAAACAGAAATTAATGAAGTATTACTAGCATCTATTGATAATATTCTAAGTAAATTATATTACGAAATTATTGCAATAAAAATTAATTTAGAGAAGAATTCATTAGTTTACGAAACACCAAAAAGCAATAATGATTTCTGTGGTTACGTTTGTGTGCATATTAATGATGAGCACGTCAAATGTGAATCCCTGATGAATGAAATTAATGATGCATGGAGGGATATATTGTCTAATTATATTTTGTAATTTCGTATGGGTAGAGCCTTATTTCGGCTCTAATTGTTATATAATTAGATTATATGCTATTGCTTTAGCAACTGCCGCGACTTTATTGGGAACCACTAATTTCTCCATGATATTGTTAATGTGGAAATTAACTGTTCTTGTCGAAATATCCAGTATATCGGCTATTTCAGCAGAAGTTTTTCCTTCACAAGTCCATCTTATGACTTCAACCTCTCTGGTAGAGAGAGTTGGAACAATGATCTTATCCTTTTTGTTTTTTAGATTATTGAATGTTTTTATGCATTCATTCGCCAATATGCCTAACATTCCTGCTTTATTAAGTATTTCATTGTGGGAAATGGTGCCTTCTTTTCTGGCAACTGAAAAAATTGACCTTTCTCCATGATAACCTTTAATTTTGATTGAAAGACTATTTTTAACTTCATTTTTATTTGGATTTGATTTTTCAATCATAAAATCAGCGTTTTCTGATATTTTATCATTACAAATTGACGGAATAGAGAAAGTGTAATCGCCATTCATTAACTGGTCGCTGTCGTGATTATTATCTTGATTATAATTATTTGCATTTTCTATATTTAAGTTGGTTATTAGGACATATTTTTTAGTCGTGAATGGGTATTTTTCTTCCTGATAAATTGAGTAGAATTCAAAACCCAGATAATTTATCGCGTTTAACAGCTTCTTTTCTAATTCTGGCATGGTTTTGGATTTTTTAATTTCAGATGAAATCTCATTAAATAATGTATTCATAAGATTTTCCTCGTCGTATAATATTTGCAATAAAATTAATTTTATATAAAAAATATTTCATTCATATAATCAATTATAAGTAAAAATATATAAAAATTGAATTTTTATATTGTAACCTTTAAGGAATGAATATGCTACTTAGAATTATATCGATTATTAGCTCTTATATATTTTGTCGACATGTATTTTTCTAGTGATATCTTCGGTTTACCCTGCTGCATAGCGCTGTTATGCTTACGAACCTAATTTAATTTGATCACAGGTATTTTCATGGCAAAACTTTCTTTTGATTCTATCGAGGCACAAGCAAGTTATGGAGTTGGCTTGCAAGTTGGTCAGCAATTACTGGAGTCTGGCCTGCAAGGTCTGGAACCTGAAGCGCTGTTAGCAGGGTTGTGTGATGCGCTGGAAAATCGTTCTCCAGCGGTGCCGGTTGATATACTACATCGTGCCTTACGTGAAATGCATGAACGTGCGGATGGTGTGCGTCGTGAACGTCAGCAAGTTATGGCAGAAGAGGGTCAGAAGTTTTTGGCAGAAAACGCTCAGCGTGATGGTATAAGCATCACTGAATCCGGTTTACAGTTTTCTGTTCTAAAACAGGGGGATGGTGCAATTCCTGCTCGTACTGATAGCGTGCGTGTTCATTATACCGGACGTCTGATTGATGGCGCCGTGTTTGACAGCTCAGTACAGCGTGGCGAACCTGCTGAATTTCCGGTGAATGGTGTGATTGCTGGATGGATTGAAGCATTGACGTTGATGCCTGTCGGTTCTAAATGGGAGCTTTATATCCCTTATAATTTGGCTTATGGTGAGCGAGGCGCTGGTGCATCGATTCCTCCATATAGCACTCTGATTTTCGAGGTGGAATTATTGGATATTCTGTAAGTTTTATCCAGAAGTAGGATTAAAAATAGCCGGTATATTCGCCTCAGACTACTGATAAACCCATTTAATAAAGTGGGTGGTGTTTTCAGACTATCGAAAATTTCAGCTAGTATGTTGCCGATTAACTGGCTTTTTCTCAATGTCCCAGTTGTTTCTTTGAATAGGGTTTTTGGCCTGATCAGTTTTTGTTTTCACCTCAAAAATGAATAAGAATGTTGTCGGTAACACTATTTTTGTCCTGATATCCCATACTATTGTCACCATTATTTGGGTTCTTTCTAGATCTTAATTGTGATCATAGTACTGTTTCGCATTGGCAAGGTTAGATTCCACTTTTTCCTTTCTCTTGTTAACACTTGTTTACTTTTACTTTTGACTGAATTTCAGCATTTTAAAGTATTTTTTATTTCTAATAACTTTAATAACAAATAAATAATGTTTTGCTTGTTTTTATTATAAAGATAATGTTGATTTATTAAATATATTGAAGAATAGTGTAATTAATTCATTGCATCAACGATTATGAAAAGGTCTGGCGAATTAATAAGCCAGGAGTTTTATCTTGATATAAAGGAAATTGAAATGAGTGCAATTGAAATGTCGCCATTAATACCCTATTTTTCTCGTCGTATTAATTCTGAAAGTCTATACCGAATTTCCCCGAAAAGAATGGCACAGGCTATTGATGTTAGTATTGATCTCGGAGAAGAAGAACGTAATCCGACAAAGGGGATACCTGGTTATTTTGCTTATGGTTGGCGTAGCGCTGCCAACCGAATAATTCACGCTAATACACTCGGAGTAGAATATATTTCTCTGAGATTTATCTCGTCGGCAAATAGAAATAATAATATTGAAGCGGGCTTAATATTATTTGAAGAAACACTGCAAAATATATTGGCTTTGATTGGTTCCGTGCCAGTAAAGATGATTGTCGATCCTTTTGGTCTGGCGTTAACAGAGGATGGGCAATGGGGTGTGCGGGATAATAACGGTAATTTTGATAAGGAACAGACTCATAATTTGCTGGAAAAAGTGGGTTTTATCCTTTCGCGTAATCATGTTCATGGAGTGGTTACGTTGGGACGTTTACCAGAGGAAGTGATGTTGACGAAAAAAGGGATCAGTAAGGCGGGGGATTATACGAAAATTTATTCGTTCTCCCAAAATAGTGAGACCAGCACTGCCTATGTTTATTTGGATGCTGTAGGCCATAATACCGGTCAGAAAATCATGCCAGGTAATGTCAAAGAGATGGATCTGTGGGCACTCCTCGATATTTGGCATGGCGCCGATGTCTCGGTGATTAAACCGATGGAAAGTTTCCATCTGATGAGCTCGTTACGTTACCTGATTGAGAATGAAACTGCCCGCGAACAATTTTTGAATTCTCCTGATGTTAAGGATATGGCCCAGAAAAACGCCTTTGTTGCCAAAAGCTTGGCGGAAATGAATGCATCTCCTCTTGAGCTGTCGTTGAAGTGTTCCCGAATCAAAATGGCTGGTTATACGGTTTCTGGCACAACTTACATGCTAGCACTATTGGCGCATGAAAAGGGTCCTGAAATGGCAAGGGCACGTATGGAGGAAATGTGGATAACGGCGCTTGGTGTGATGGATGAACAGTGTGAATGTCTTATTGATCGCAATGTGGTCAAATATCTTGAAGGTTCAATTCTTGCTTAGGTAAATTGACACGATATTGTCATATGTTTCAGATGATAGTGATCCCTGAATTATTGTTGTCTGAAACATTAATTATGTATGGAAAAGCGTGGCTATTATTCACCCTCTTACATTATAGGACTATATGAATTCTTCTAATCAAGATACGAAATACAGAGCTATATTTATCGCCATCATGATCGTCACCTTTATGATTGGTTTTGATACAACTGGCTTAGGGGTTGCTATCCCGGTGATCGCGACTGAACTTGGTTTTGGTGTTAAAGAAGGAGCATGGCTCAGCATTTCTTATACAGCAGGCTTTGCTGCTTTCCTATTACCCGCCGGAATAATCACTGATCGTCTGGGAGCCATGAGAACACTGATTTCCGCCTTGTTGGTGTTCGTTGTTGCTTCTTATATGTCCGTTAGTTGTGTTTCTCTTGGCAGTTTTATCTTTGTTCGTTTAATTCAAGGCATTGCCGCCGCTTTTTTGAATACAGCGGCGATGGCGTTGTTGAATCTTCTATTTCCCGTGGGAAGTAGTAACCGTTCACAGGTTTTCAAAACCTGGTCAATGATACTTGGGCTGAGTTTTTCTTTGGGGCCGCCTTTAGGGGGCTTGATAATCAGGATGCTGGATTGGTCATGGATATTGTTACTTAATTTGCCCTTAGGAGGGCTGGTTGTATTCTTGATGTTGAAAAGAAAAGGCCGCACTTTGTCTGCCGGTGGGGCGTTAAGCCGTGTTTCTCTGTTTAGTACCTTACCAGTGACGGCGATTCTGTTGTTGGTCACCATGTATCAATATATCGATCAAGTGCTTCCGGGTCAGAATGGCACTATCATCAAGGCAACGCTGCTTATTCTGGGGGGAATAAGCGTTTGGCTGTGTCACCATTTTTCTGTGCGTAGTTTCACACGTTTACCTGAGCTTAAAAATGGTGCCTTTGTTATCTCATTGGTTCTGCCGATTATTTTTTCTATCGCCTATTGGAGCTTATTTGTGGTGTTACCGCAATATTTCGCGGTGAAATTGGGCTTTGATGCATTGTATCTGGCTATGACAATGCTATTGCTTTCTTTGCCGTTAACCTTGGTACCTTTATTGAGGATTGCCGAGCGTTTCAATCTTCAAGCTACCGAGGGATTCCTGATGTTAACGGTTGGATTGGTGCTGTTGGCTGGTATCTTTAGTCCGGTTGTTGATGGGAATGTTTGGTTGTTGGCGGTTGGATTGTTGTTGTTAGGTACGGGAGCGGCAGTACTTAACCCATTGATGGCAAGGCTGGTGATGGACAATGTTGCTCCTGAGAATTCAGGATTGGCGGCAGCGCTTACCAGCACGTTGCGTCAAGTCGGGTTTGCCGCAGGAGTCGCTTTTTTTTCATTGTTGACGCAACACAGCGAGGAGTCTGTCATCCATATCTCGGAAGCTATGGCGTTACTGATAGCCGCCATGTTGTCTTTAGTGGCGCTTGCGGTGTGCCAGGGTTTACAACGAAGTCGCGGATATTAACACAAGGTTTTTAATGCTTAACTTAAATGAATGAATTGTTGGTGGTACAACGGGTTAGATGACGGCATCATATTGGGCAAAAGTGCTTGGTGAGAACATGAAGATAATAGCGATTGCATCAGATTGTCAGTAACTTGAGCAGGTATATCCAGTTGTTTTTATTTTAAGAGGGGTAATAAAATTCTTACCGTTCCAATAAAAGATCAATTGGTAATATAGTCTAAAATGATAACAGATGACTAACCGCAGAGGTGTATGATGCTAGAACAAATCTGCCAACTGGCTCAGGAAGCTGGTGCGGCTATTATGACAATTTATCAGGATGAACATCCTCTGAAAGTTGATCATAAGCAAGATGATTCACCGGTTACTATGGCTGATATTGTAGCTCATAAAATCATTAAAGCCGGATTATCCCGTATCGCTCCGGAAATTCCACTGTTGTCGGAAGAAGAGCTTCCCTCTTGGGAAGAGAGGCGTGATTGGAAGCGCTATTGGTTAGTTGATCCTCTGGATGGTACTAAAGAATTTATTAATCGTAACGGTGAATTTACGGTTAATATCGCTTTGATTGACGAGGGCGTTCCTGTGATGGGGGTCATATATGCTCCTGTGCAGGATACGCTTTATTCCGGGCAAGGGAGGCAGGCATGGAAAAAAGCCGGTGGTGGTCAATGCTTGCCGATTAAAATTCGTGATGCTAATCCACCAATGGTAGTCGTTAGCCGTTCTCATATGGATACAGAATTAGAAGATTATCTCAATCAGTTAGGTGAACATCAGACGGTTTCTGTGGGGTCTTCACTGAAGTTCTGTTTGGTGGCTGAAGGAAAAGCGCAACTTTATCCTCGTTTTGGACCTACTCATATCTGGGATACTGCGGCGGGTCATGCTATAGCCATTGCTGCTGGTGCTCACGTGACGAATTGGAAAGGTCAGACTCTAGATTATACGCCTCGTGAATCATTCCTAAATCCGGGATTTAGAGTAACGATTTTTTAATCGTGGTTGTTTTCTAGCAGATTTGTTTTTCAGTAGATTTGTTTTTTAGCAGAATAGTGGTGATAAGGGCAAACGAAAACATACCTGCAAGTCGTTATCACCACGGATGTTTTTACTGTAGTTCTTTACGAACTAATTCAATGACTTGTTTGATTTCGCTACTGTTTAGCTTACCTTCTTTAGCAAACTTCGCTGCGCCATTTTTGTCCAGGACAATAATGGCAGAACTTTTCGCTTCCAACTGCCAAGCTTTTTTGACCACACCGTTGCTGTCAGCGATAAACTGAGACCACGGAAACTCTTTTTTGCTATCTTCAATACTACTGCGGACAAATGGCCCAGTACCGAATATGGCATCACTGACATTGATGATGGTGGTTGTTTGGTATTTTTCTTTTGAAAAATCAGCGCGTTTTATCTCTTCTATCAGTGGAGCATTCATCTCTTTAGCGGCACTACGACCTGCAATATGTTGTATGACTCTCACTTTACCAATCAGTTTTCCACTATCCCAATTTTGGTAGCTAAACTTGTTATTATTGAGTAGCAACTCACCTTTATCAGAGACATTGATCGAAGGAACCTGCTGTTCCAGGGTGATGTTGTGAGCGAATGCTAAAGCAGGAGAACAAAGTAGCGCAGCATATAGCATAAAGTTCTTTATCATAATTTTTCCTTTGTAGGTTATGTGACAATACATGGATCTCTAGCATAGCGGGTATTAACTGATTTATCTCTTTAAAGAAGATCAAATTTTTAACATTAAGTAAGAGATAAAGTTACATAGTTATGTATATCTAAATATCTGTCATTTTATGTAAATTCGGTGCATAAAACTAAAAATGGAGGGAACAAAATCGGATAAATTCAGTCTATTATTCTACATAACGGTATCGTGTATGGAGTTGGTTCACCAAACGTAACCGTAAGAAGCACTTAGGAGGAAAAAAGCAGAGATGAAAATTTTTCACCGATATAACCCACTGAAAATTGCTCTCTACGTTAAAACTTTATTCCGTGGACGTTTATACATTAAAGATATGGGGGCTTTTGAATTCGACTGTGGCAAAATTTTACCACCGAAGGTGAGAGATAAGCGCCATTTTAGTGTAATGAGCGAAGTCAATCAGCAAGTGCTACGTTTGCAGGCCGAAATAGGATAGATAACGAAAAAGAGTCGGGTTGCATATTCATACTGATGTAATCAGAGCGCCACAAAATAACAATGAGTGGCGCTTAACGAGAATACTAAACGGCCTTAGTTCAAGAGTAGGCCGTTTTTATTTATCATCACTGATAAGTAGGTTTTGTGTTGGCGTCGCGGTGGGAATATCCGTGATTTTTGTGACTAGTAGCTGATCGATTTTGTAGTTATCAATATCGACAACTTCAAACTTGTAACCAGCAAATTTGACTGAATCGGTACACTTTGGAATTTTACGCAGCCGGAACATCATGAAACCGGCAATGGTTTCATAGTTACTTGAATCAGGGAAGTCATCAATATCCAGTACCCGCTGTACATCATCGATAGGTGTTCCCCCTTCTACTAACCATGAATTTTCGTCACGGATGATAATCTGCTCTTCCTGCCCTTGGCCGACTAAATCACCCATCAGGGTAGTCATAACATCATTAAGGGTAATCACACCCATTACCAGCGCATATTCATTCAGGATAATAGCGAAATCTTCACCCGCCGCTTTAAAACTTTCTAAAGCATCGGAAAGCGTTAAAGTATCTGGAATGATCAGCGCGTTGCGGATCTGGACACCCTTGTTGAAGCTTAGGCTTTGACCACTCAAGACACGGTTGAGTAGGTCTTTGGAATCCACATAACCGATAACGTGGTCAATATCTCCATCACATATCAGGTATTTGGAGTGTGGCTGGCTGGAAACCTGCTGTTTGATACTTTCTTCACTTTCATTCTTGTCGAAGTAGATGATACTTTCCCTTGAGGTCATGGCCGAGGGCACTGTACGGGATTCGAGTTCGAACACGTTTTCAATCAGTTCATGCTCTTGTTTACGCAGCACACCAGCAACGGCGCCTGCTTCCACAACCGCAAAAATATCATCAGATGTGATGTCTTCATTACGCGTTGTCGGAATTTTAAAAATCTTAAAGATAAGATCAGACAGGCCATTAAATAGCCAAACTAGCGGACGGAAAACTGTCAGACAGAAACGCATTGGGTTTACGATTTTCACTGCGACAGCTTCAGGTTTGATCATGCCGATACGTTTTGGTGTCAAGTCTGCGAGCAAAATGAATATACTGGTCACAATGGTAAATGAGCAGATAAAGCCCAACTGTTCCGCCCATTCAGGACGCATAAATTTCATGAAAAAAGCTTTCAGTGAAGGGGAGAATGCGGATTCACCGACAACACCTGCCAAAATTGCCACTGCATTTAGGCCGATTTGCACCACGGTAAAAAACATTCCCGGTGTTTCTTGTAATTTGAGGACATGGGCTGCGTTGACATTACCCTCATCGACCATCAGTTTTAGTTTGATTCGTCTGGAGGCAGCAAGAGAGATCTCAGATAACGAAAAAAAGGCGCTTATCGCGCACAATAGAAACACTATTAAGAGACTATTTAGCATATGGGGTCCGTGTTTTACCTCCGGTGGTAGGGTAGGCTGTCATTTAGAAGAGCACCGGAGGAAACAATAAAAATCATATAAAATAAAAAGTGATAACAAGAACTTATAAAACTATTAATTAGATTGCCAATTATAACATTAATAAAATACAACGACTAGTTTTTGTTCATTTGGGGCAGGCAAACACCAATACCGCCTAGTCCACAATACCCCTCAGGATTTTTAAATAGATATTGTTGATGATAGTCTTCAGCGAAATAGAATGGCCCCGCTTCTGTGATCTCCGTTGTAATAGGGCGGTTATCCCCTTTCTGTTGCATTGCTTGTTGGAAACGTTCAAGGCTGGCTAATGCCATTTCATGTTGCTGAGGTGACATGGTATAAATCGTGGAGCGATACTGAGTACCAATATCCCCGCCTTGGCGCATTCCTTGAGCGGGATCGTGGTTTTCCCAGAAAAGTCTTAATAAGTTTTCGTAGCTGTTTTTTGCTGGATCGTAAACAATTCTAACAACCTCAGCATGTCCGGTCAGGCCGCTACAAACTTCTTCGTAAGTTGGATTCGCTGTTGTACCGCCGCTATAACCTGCGGAGGTGGTGTAAATATCAGGTTGTTGCCAAAATAGGCGTTCTACGCCCCAGAAGCATCCCATACCAAAATAGGCAACTTCCATATTTTCTGGGACAGGTTCTATCGCATGATCGGTAACAGCATGGTTAGGTGAAACCTTAAGTGGCTCGGTTCTGCCTGGTAATGCGCTTTGAGGATCAATAGATAGGCTTTTATTAGCTGTTGGCACAATTCACTCCCGTAATTATTAAGTTTTCAGACATTAATAGATTGTATATATTATAAACTTTACTCAAGATAAATTTATTATAGTCAAATTATTCCGATCAGGTTAGGAGTTCGCGTGTCAAGATACCCCGTTTTATGCTTTCTTTGCGTGTCTATCGCCTCTCCCATTGTTTATAGCGCTAATCTTCGTCTGAAAATAGAGGGACTAACAGGCAGTTTAGCGAAAAATGCCCGAATTCATCTCTCCACTATCAGCACAGATGAAGTTGCGCCAGATGGCCGTTTCCGATCTCGTGTAGATAAAGCGATTCGTGAAGGCTTGCGCCCGCTTGGTTATTATGAACCTATTATCGAGTTTACCTATCAGGAAAATAAACCGCCTGCTCGCTCGGTATTAACGGCAAAAGTTACCGCAGGTGAACCTGTGCGAATCGCCGGTGTTAATGTTGTTTTGGAAGGTGGGGCAAAGACAGATGGAGATTATGCCAAACTGGTAAAAAGCAAAAGCCCAAAGAAAGGAACGGTTCTTAATCATGATGAATATGAAAGCCTTAAAGGTTCTCTGACTGGGCTTGCTATTAGGAAAGGTTATTTTGACGCTGTTATGAAAAAGAGCCAATTGGGTGTTTCCAAAGCGCGGCATGAGGCATTCTGGGACTTTGTTTTTAATAGCGGTGAGCGTTATCACTTTGGTCAGATACGTTATCGTGGTTCACAGATCCGCGAAGATTATCTGAATCATCTAGTTCCGTTCAAAGAAGGGGATTTTTATACCTCTGAACAATTGGCCGAATTGAATCGGCGGTTAGCAGAAACTGGCTGGTTTAACTCAGCGGTAGTGACACCGGATTTTAATACCGCGAGAAAAAATGGTGACGGAATGCTTCCTCTTGAAGCAATATTAACTCCACGTTCCAAAAACTATGTTGAACTGGGTGGGGGCTATGGATCTGATATAGGGCCACGGGTAAAGGCGAAATGGACAAAACCCTGGCTTAATTCCCGTGGACACAGCCTTAGCTCCAGCATCAACCTTTCTGCGCCTGAACAGGTTGTTGATGCCACCTATAAAATGCCGCTGAAAGTAAACCCGTTAGAGCAATATTACGCATTGCAGACGGGTTATAAGCGTAAAGATCTTAACGATACCGTATCTGATACTGCGACAGTAAATCTTTCCCGTAATTGGGATCTTTCAACAGGTTGGCAGTATGGGATCAATATGCGTTGGAGTCTCAGCCATTTTACTCAGGCTAATGTCACCAATACGGCAATGTTATTGTACCCAGGAGCAAATGTTAGCCGTATTCGCCAACGTGGAGGGACGATGCCTTATTGGGGCGATAGCCAGCGCTATTCTATTGATATCTCCGATACCTACTGGGGTTCTGATGTCGATTTCTTGGTGTTACAGGCGCAAAACGTTTGGATCAGAACTTATTGGGATAATCACCGTTTTGTTGCTCGGGGTAATTTGGGTTGGATAGAAACCAATGCGTTCGAAAAAGTTCCCCCTGACTTACGCTTTTTCGCTGGTGGTGATCATAGTGTCCGTGGTTACAGATATCAGAAAATTTCCCCTAAAGACGATAAAGGCAAATTGACCGGTGCATCCGCACTGGTTGTGGGTTCTCTTGAGTACCAATATAACGTAACGGGTAATTGGTGGAGTGCTGTTTTTGTTGATACCGGTGAGGCCATTAATGACATTAGAAAAAGCAATTTTAAAACCGGCGTAGGTGTTGGTGTGCGTTGGGCTTCTCCAGTCGGGCCCATTAAATTTGACCTTGCCAGACCAATAGGGGATTCAGAATCCCGTAATATCCAGTTTTACATCGGGTTAGGATCTGAATTATGAGATGGATTAAAAAGGTCAGTATTGCTTTTCTGCTGATGGTGGCTTTGTTGGTTATTGCTGTTGCCGGGTTGGTAGGAACGCAATCTGGCCTGCATTTTATGATTAACAGTGCTGCCCGTTGGGTTCCGGGGCTAGATATAGCCAGCGTCAGTGGTGGTTGGCGTGATTTGACTCTGAAAGGCGTTAAGTATCAAATGCCCGGTGTGAATGTCAGTGTCAATCAACTCCACCTTTCATTGCGTCTTTCTTGTCTGAAAAATAGTCAGTTATGTGTTAATGCATTGACGACGGAGGGTGTAAAAGTGGCGATTAATACTAGCCAATTGTCCCCTGCGGGAGAACCATCATCAAAGTCAGAGCCTTTGACTGAACTGAGGACGCCGTATCCAGTCTCACTTGATTTGCTATCTGTTAAAAATGTCACTGTCACCGTAAATGATACGGTATTTGCCCTTGATGAATTTAGGACCGCAGCTCAGTGGCAGCAAAAAGCATTAACGCTTAAGCCAACGAAAATTAATGGATTGCTGGTGGGACTGCCAAAAACTCCCCCTGAACGGCTGAAAACGGTGGAAGCAGAGGAGAAAGCGAAACGAGGGAGTGAACCGGAAAAATCGTTGGCGGAAATCCTGAAAAAATTGTTCTCCCAGCCGCTATTGGCAACGTTGCCAGAAGTGCCTATTCCACTGGATATGACTGTTGAAGGGATCAGTGGTAAGCAATTACGGCTGACGGGTGATACCAATATCACAATCAATGAGTTTTTACTGCAACTCAGCAATCAGGGACAGCAGATTCAGCTCAATAAATTGAATGTTAAAATGCCGGAAGGCTCTCTTGCCGTTAATGGTTCCGCGATTCTGGCGCAGCAGTGGCCGATAAAACTGTTAATAAAAGGTGAATTAAGTCGACAAGAGATCCAAGGGCAGAAGGTTAATGTAAAACTTAATGGCGCTTTACTGGAGCAGCTCAGTCTGGGGCTGAATTTGTCTGGTCCTGTCAGTGCTAAACTTGATGCTCAAGCGGAACTGGCGAAGACAGGTTTACCAGTGCGGATGACGTTTGAAAGCCAGCAACTGAGTTGGCCTTTAACGGGGACGCCTGAATATCAGCTTGATGGCATAAAAATGCGCCTGAATGGTAAGGCCAGTGGCTATGATTTGTCATTGCGTTCCGGTATTAAGGGAAATGAAATTCCACCGGCATTACTCGTGTTGGATGCTAAAGGCAATGAAGAGCAGTTTAAGTTGACTCGTCTACGCCTATCTGCTTTGCAGGGAAAGGCTGAATTGGCAGGTGTGGCGGATTGGAGCAAAGCTATAAGTTGGAATACGGTGCTGATACTCTCCGGGATCAATACCGCTAAACAGTGGCCGGAATGGCCTGCCAAAATAGAGGGAAAAATAGTGACCCGTGGTAGTTTACACGGTGGTAGTTGGCAGCTCCAGATCCCAGAAATTATGTTGGACGGTAACGTAAAACAGAACTTAGTAAAAGTCAGAGGTAAGATTTCTGGTAACGCGGCTGGTCAGTGGAATATTCCTCAATTTGAGCTGGCTTTAGGGCGCAATAAAATGAATTTTCAGGGCCAGTTGTCCAAACAGTGGAAACTGGATGGCGATATCAATGCACCGAAGCTGGATGGCATATTACCGGGGCTTGGCGGTGTCGTGAATGGGACGCTGAAACTGCGCGGTAATATACAAGCGCCTCAGCTTTTGGCTGATCTCAATGCCAATGGATTGAAGTGGCAGGATTTGCGCATTGATCGTGTGAGTGTAAAGGGGAATGTACGTTCTGATGAACAGATCCACGGGGATCTTGCTGTTAAAGTCAGTCAGTTAAAACAGGCGGATTTGATTGTCCGTAATTTGACGTTGGATGTAAAGGGCAATGAGAAACAGCACAACTTGCAATTGAAGGTCGACGGTGAGCCGATTGCCGGTCAACTTTCGCTTAATGGTAGTTTTGATCGTAAACAACAGCGATGGAAAGGCAGCATCGACAATACCCGTTTTGACACCCCGGTTGGAGAATGGAGTTTAACTAAAGCAATAACTCTCGATTATCTTAATCAGCAACAGAAAGTCACTGTGGGCACGCATTGTTGGCTGAATCCACATGCGCGGCTCTGCGTACCTAAACTCATTGAAGCAGGCGCCAGCGGTAGCGCATCCCTTATTCTTGAACGCTTTGATCTTGCTATGATTCAGTCATTACTGGGGCCTGAAACACATTTGAAAGGGGTATTTAGTGGCAATGCTGACGTTAAATGGAGTGCGGACGGAGGATTACCTCAGGCCAATGTTAATTTGCGTGGTGATGGGGTGCAGGTTAAGCAGATGGTTGATGGTACTGCGTTACCGGTAGATTTCCAGACGCTGACACTTAATGCAGGCTTGAAGAATGGCACGGCAAAGCTGAATTGGTTGTTTAAGATTATGGGAAATGGTCAGTTTAACGGTGACGTTCAGATTGCTGATCTTGCAGGGAGCCGTAAGCTGTCGGGTAATGTCGATGTTCAGGATATTTCATTGGCGTTAATCAAGCCGATTCTAGGGAACGGTGATAAGGCGGAAGGTCATTTGAATGCTAACCTGCGTCTGGGTGGTAATATCAAAAATCCATTATTATTTGGTCGGTTGAACTTGGGTGCATTGCAAGTTTCAGGTCACTGGATACCATTTGATATTACTCAAGGGCAAATCGGTGTGAATTTTGATGGAGTACGCTCTGTTCTTGAGGGGGTTATCAAAACCCCGAAAGGACAACTTAACCTGAATGGTGATGCAGACTGGCGCAATGTGGATGCATGGCATGCGAGAGTGGCGGCTAATGGTGACAAGTTAAGAGTGATTTTTCCACCAATGTTGAAAATTGATGTTAGCCCTGCTCTGGTGTTTGAGGCTTCTCCTCAGTTGCTGAAATTGGATGGTAGCGTTGGTATTCCTTGGGCGCGTATTACTGTGAAGGAGCTACCAGAAGCGACAGTTGAAGCTTCACCGGATGAAATTATATTGAATGAGAATCTTCAGCCATTACAAGAGAAAAAAGCGTCGATCCCAATTCAAAGTAATTTGACGATTCATATAGGAGACGATGTTCGTCTCAGTGCTTTCGGCCTTAAAGCGCAACTTAAAGGTGATTTGAAGGTTGTTCAAGATAAACAGGGACTGGGTTTGAATGGTCAAGTTGATATTCTTGATGGTCGTTTCCATACTTATGGGCAGGATCTGATTGTTCGTAAAGGGCTGATTATGTTCTCCGGTCCACCTGATCAGCCATTGCTGAATATTGAAGCTATTCGTAATCCAGATTCTACCGATGGACAGGTTATTGCAGGGGTAAGGGTGACCGGTTTGGCGGATCAGCCAAAAGTAGAAATTTTCTCAGAGCCTGTTAGATCACAATTGGAAGCACTTTCTTATCTGTTGCGTGGTGAAGGGTTAGAGAATAGTAACTCGGACAACTCACAGATGACGGCAATATTAATAGGTTTGGGGGTTGCACAGAGTGGTCAGTTGGTAGGTAAGATCGGTGAAATATTTGGTGTTTCTGACTTAGCACTGGATACTCAGGGGGTTGGTGATAAATCACAGGTAGTTGTTAGCGGAAAGATTACAAAAGATCTGCAAGTTAAGTATGGTGTTGGTATATTTGATTCACTGGCAACATTAACCTTACGTTATAGGTTAATGCCTAGATTGTATCTGGAAGCGGTGTCTGGTATTGATCAGACATTGGATTTGCTCTATCAGTTTGAGTTTTAAAAATGCGAATTATTGTTTATGGCAGCTTACGGCGCAAACAGGGCAATCATCACTGGATGACTGATGCTCAATGGTTAGGTGATCATCGGCTGGAAGGCTATGAGCTATATGACCTTGGGCATTATCCTGCGGTTGTCCGTGGTGATGGAAGTATTGAATGTGAGGTATATCGAATCAATTCTACTATCCTGACAGAATTAGACGATTTAAAAGATAATTCGCGGGAGTATCTAAGGGAATTGATTCAGACACCGTATGGCAATGCATGGATATATCTTTATCAGTTTCCAATAACTGGTTTACGGCGGATAAAAAGCGGTGACTGGTTGAAGCGTCATGCGGAAGAGTAAATAAAAAGCCTTTTTTTGTAATAAAAAGGGAGTATGGTATTAAAAAACCTCTGTTGGTGATGTTCCCCAGAGGTTTTTTAATTATTCAAACAGGAAAAAACTATTTCTTAGCGGCACGTTCGAAAGAGGAGATAATTTCTGCTTTAGCAGCTTCGGCATTATCCCAACCATCCACTTTAACCCACTTACCTTTTTCCAGATCTTTATAGCGCTCAAAGAAGTGAGTGATCTGAGCGCGCAGTAGTTCTGGTAGATCGTTCACATCTTTAATGTGATCATACTCTTTGGTTAGTTTGCTATGTGGAACTGCAACCAGTTTCGCGTCTTCACCTGATTCATCAGTCATTTTCAGAACGCCAACCGGACGGCAACGAATCACAGAGCCTGGTTGTAGTGGGTATGGCGTCGGAACCAGAACATCAACCGGGTCACCATCCAGAGATAAAGTGTTGTTGATGTAACCATAGTTGCATGGATAGAACATCGCGGTAGACATGAAACGGTCTACAAACAGTGCACCGGATTCTTTATCAATTTCATATTTAATCGGATCGGCATTTGCAGGGATCTCAATAATGACATAGATATCTTCAGGCAGTTCTTTTCCTGCCGGTACTAAGTTCAGGCTCATGAAAGTTTCCTTTATTTCAAACCAGAATAGAGTGGGGAGTATTATAGCCAAAACATTTTTTAAAGTACTCTCCATTTTTCTGACAAGTAGTTTGTTGGTAAATGTTGTCTCTAAGTTTGATGATGGCCCCGTGGTGCAGTCACTATAAAACCTAGAACAGAAGGTCGTTTAACACTGCTACTGGCGAGAGCATAATAAGCAGTGACATGCTCATTACCACACATGACAAAGGTGCAGTTAGCTTCTGTATAGGGCATTTTTTGTATTTACATATTGATATATAAGTTGTGGATTATATTATGTTGTCATAAGTCATGACTTATGAGGTTGTTGTGTGGACTATAATTTTAACTGGTCGATTTGAAGATTGGTTTGATGAACAAGATATCAGTACCCAGAAAAAAATATTGGCAGACCTTAGTGTGTTAGAAGTGTTTGGTCCTCAACTAGGCCGTCCTGTTGTTGACTCTTTGTATGGTTCAAAATTTAACAATATGAAAGAGTTAAGAATTCAGTGTAAGGGGAGGCCAATAAGAGCATTTTTTGCCTTTGACCCATTAAGACGAGCTATTGTTCTATGTGCTGGTGATAAGACAGGGAACGAAAAGCATTTTTACAAAGAAATGATCTCGGTGGCTGATGCTGAGTATGAAGCTCACTTAGCGAGTTTGGAGGGTAAAAATGAAAACTCTTAAAGATAAGATACGAGAATTTTCTGTTGAAGATCGAGCAGATATAAAACAGATGGCTGATGAAATGATTTTAGAAACTGGTTTGCAACTGATGAGAGAAGAGCTGAATATCTCTCAGAAAAAACTGGCGGATAGTTTAGGTGTTAGTCAGCCTGCAATTACGCAAATAGAACAACGGGGTAACGATATAAAACTGGCTACGTTAAAGCGTTATGTTGAAGCTATGGGAGGCAAACTTAGCCTAACCGTAGAACTCCCAACTGGAGATGGGCGAATTTTTCATATCTGACAGAAGTGGTGACTACTCCTTTAGCTTGTGCACGATTTTGTGTAGTCGCCATTTTATTGAAGGTGATCTGTTAGGTGCTCACCAATCAGTAATAAAATAACTAGTTAAAATCAAAAAAGCGACGAAAAATCCCGCCGCTTATCCGTCATTAGCCGATGAAATTACTCATCTGGGAACTCAGCCATAAAACTCTCTGCTTTCTCCACCATTGATTTACTACCCACAAAGAAAGGGACGCGCTGATGCAGTTTGGATGGGATGATATCTAGAATGCGATTAACTCCATCACTCGCTTTACCGCCGGCTTGTTCAGCCAGGAATGCCATTGGATTACATTCATACAGCAGGCGTAATTTTCCTGATGGATGACTGGCGGTGCTTGGGTAAATGTAGATACCGCCTTTCAGTAAATTTCGGTGGAAATCAGCAACCAGCGAACCAATATAACGGGTGGTATAAGGGCGCTGAGTTGCTTCATCTTGTTCCTGGCAATATTTGATGTATTTCTTTACCCCCATAGGGAATTTGATGTAATTCCCTTCGTTGATGGAATACATATTGCCATTGGATGGGAACTGAACTTTCTCATGGGAAAGACAAAATACTCCCAAGGAAGGATCGTAAGTAAAGGCGTGTACCCCACAGCCGGTGGTGTAAACCAGCATAGTTGAAGAACCGTAAACAACATATCCGGCGGCGACTTGACGATGGCCTGGTTGCAGGAAATCTTTTTCAGTCACTGGCTGGCCGATGGGGGTAATACGGCGGTAGATAGAGAAGATAGTACCGACGGAAACGTTTACATCAATATTTGAAGAACCATCTAATGGGTCCATCAAAACAACATATTTTGCGTTTTCAGCGCGGTCTCCTTCAAAAATAACGATATCATCTTCTTCCTCTGAAGCGATCCCCGCAACTTCACCGCGTGCTTTCAGTGCTGCTTTGAGTTTTTCATTAGCATACAGGTCCAGTTTCATCTGCACCTCGCCTTGGATATTGGACACACCGCTGGTGCCTAAAATATCCACTAAACCGGCTTTGTTGATATCACGGTGAATGATTTTTGCTCCGAGCTTAATAGCGGAGAGCAATGCAGTGAGTTCACCCGTAGCGTGAGAAAAATCGTGCTGCTTTTCGACGATGAATTCGCCTAATGTTTTCATGACGAAAGTCCTGAATGTGATTTGATAGTGGTTTTAGAGTGACTGTTGCACTCTTACGCGGGCAGTTTAGCCAAAGAAAGGGATGATTCATAGGCTATTCCATTTCTTATCTTGCTATTGATGGTTAGAATAGTGGCTAACTTCATGCTATGGAATAGGAAATCAATGCGTATTCATATTCTTGGTATCTGCGGCACTTTTATGGGTGGACTGGCGATTTTGGCACGTTCTCTTGGCCATGAAGTGACTGGTTCTGATGCCAATGTTTATCCACCAATGAGTACCTTACTGGAAAAACATGGGATTAATCTGATTCAGGGATATGACCCGGCACAGTTGGATTCTGCGCCAGATATGGTCATCATCGGTAATATTATGAGCCGTGGGAATCTTTGTGTAGAAGCGGTGCTGGAGCGTGGGCTCCCTTATACTTCTGGCCCACAATGGCTGCATGATTATGTTTTGCCTGAACGTTGGGTGCTGGCGGTTGCAGGGACGCATGGCAAGACAACAACTGCGGGTATGTTAGCCTGGATTTTGGAAGCTTGTGGTTATAAACCAGGTTTCTTAATTGGTGGTGTTCCGGGGAATTTTGAAACATCAGCTCAGATCGGGGAAAGCCCGTTTTTCGTAATAGAAGCTGATGAATATGACAGTGCTTTTTTTGATAAACGATCTAAGTTTGTTCATTACAGCCCACGTACGCTGATCATGAACAATCTGGAATTCGATCATGGTGATATTTTTGGCGATCTGGCAGCTATTCAGAGACAGTTCCATCATCTTGTTAGGATCGTTCCGGGTAGTGGCAAGATCCTTATCCCGGATAACGATATTAACCTGAAACAGGTTTTGTCTATGGGCTGTTGGAGTGAATTGGAGCTAGTGGGTGAAACCGGTAACTGGCAGGCAAAAAAGATCAGCACAGACAGCCGTAATTATCAGGTGTTTTATGATGGTAAAGTTGTTGGAGAAGTGAACTGGTCTCTGGTGGGTGAACATAATATGCGCAACGGGCTGATTGCAATTGCCGCTGCACATCATGTTGGTGTCCAGCCAGCAGATGCCTGTTGTGCTCTAAGTGAATTTATTAATGCACGTCGTCGCCTTGAGCTGCGTGGTGAGGAGAATGGCATCACTGTTTATGATGATTTTGCACATCACCCGACAGCAATACTGGCAACTTTAGAAGCTCTGCGTAGTAAGGTTGGTGGAACTGCGCGTATTATTACTGTGTTGGAACCGCGTTCAAATACCATGAGAATGGGTATCAGTAAGAATGAGATCGCGCCAGCACTAGGACGTGCTGACGAAGTGTTTTTATTTCAGCCAGCTAATATTAAATGGCATGTATCAGAAATTGCAGATCGCTGTGTTCAGCCCGCTTACTGGAGTGCCGATATCGATTCACTGGTAAATATGATTGTTGATAAGGCACAACAGGGTGATCATATTCTGGTTATGAGTAATGGTGGGTTTGGTGGTATTCATGAAAAATTGCTATTTGCACTGAATAAAAAAGCTTATCGATCCTGAAAGTAACTGTGGGAAAATGAATCGCGCCATTGTTGGCGCGTTCATTTAAAGTTCTTGTTCGAATAACCCGAGAATTGCTTCACGCAACTGTTCTGCCGTAAAACCTCTAGCCGGTGTGGTAAAAATGGTGTCATCGCCAGCGATACTGCCAAGTATACCTTCTGCTTTACCAAGAGAATCTAGCAGACGCGCAATAAGCTGTGCAGCACCGGGACTTGTGCGAATGACAACAATTGAATGGTTGTGATCAACGTCCAATACCAAGTTTTTTAGTGGGCTGGTGGCTGTTGGGACGCCAAGTTCAGCAGGCAGACAGTAGACCATCTCCATTTTGGCATTCCGGGTGCGAACAGCGCCAAATTTAGTGAGCATTCTGGAAACTTTGGATTGATTAATGTTCTCAAAACCTTCTTCCAGTAAAGCGGTGACAATTTCACCTTGAGAGCTAAATTTTTCTTCTTTCAATAACGCCTTGAAAGCTTTTACTAAATCTTCCTGTTTAGAGGGAGTACGCATATTTCACCATATTCAGTCAGCTATGAAGCTTGATATTATGCATATAAATGCATTTTTATGCAATAATAATGATTTTATAGCCAGTTTGAACCGAGCAAAATTGGCCTTATGTTATATAGAAATTCATAAAACATGAATATGAAAATTTGCTTTTTTTAGTTGGTTATTCAGGTAAATATATTGTTAATCAAATGATATTGTTTGGCGTTGTTGTTGGGTGTAAGGTATTTAGCCGATTATTTCGTAAAATCATAGGGAAATTCTCAAAATAGTGTCCGTTATCTCATTAACAGATAAGCATTTTGCCTAGAATACGGCGACTTTTGCGTCCCACTATTAGAGCGTAAGTCCACAATTTGGCTGTTAATAGATTGTTTTCAAAAACGTAGTAATCTATGGTTCTTAACCAGATGAATTCACAGCATTTTAAAGTATAAACGATTTAAGGAGTATCAGGATGAAAGTTGCAGTTCTCGGTGCAGCCGGTGGTATTGGTCAGGCTCTTGCTCTTCTACTAAAAACCCAGCTTCCTTCAGGTTCAGAACTCTCTTTATATGATATCGCTCCAGTGACACCTGGGGTGGCTGTTGATCTGAGCCACATTCCAACGGAAGTAAAAATTAAAGGCTTTGCCGGTGAAGATGCCACTCCTGCGTTAGAGGGAGCAGATGTTGTATTGATTTCTGCGGGTGTTGCCCGTAAACCTGGCATGGATCGTTCAGATCTGTTTAATGTTAACGCGGGTATCGTTCGTAACCTGGTAGAACAAGTGGCTAAAACTTGTCCGAAAGCACTGATTGGGATTATTACTAACCCAGTCAACACAACTGTAGCTATTGCAGCCGAAGTGCTGAAAAAAGCGGGTGTATATGACAAAAACCGGCTGTTTGGCATCACAACTCTAGATGTTATTCGTTCTAATACTTTTGTTGCTGAATTGAAAGATAAAAAACCACAGGAAATCGAAGTGCCCGTCATCGGTGGTCATTCTGGTGTGACAATCTTACCTCTGTTGTCGCAGATCCCAGGTGTGAGCTTTACTGATGAAGAGTTGGTTGCCTTAACTAAACGTATTCAGAATGCCGGCACTGAAGTGGTTGAAGCTAAAGCGGGTGGAGGATCTGCAACTCTGTCTATGGGGCAAGCTGCGGCTCGTTTGGGGCTCTCTTTGGTCCGCGGCTTACAAGGCGAAAGTGATGTTGTAGAGTGTGCTTATGTTGAAGGTGATGGCGAATATGCTCGCTTCTTCGCTCAGCCGGTTCGTTTGGGTAAAAATGGCGTAGAAGAGCGTTTGGACATTGGTCAGTTGAGTGATTTTGAGCAGAAAGCGCTGGAAGGCATGCTAGATGTATTGAGAAAAGATATAGAATTAGGCGAAAAATTTATTAATAACTAATTTATATATTTTATAAGTAAAAAATATATATCTATGAAATAGTAAAACCGCTGGTATAGCGAATTACCGGCGGTTTTTATTCAACGAATATAATTCGTTAGCTAATTATTTGTTTGTTCGCGTACTTTCCTTTCTAATAATTCTCCAGTATTTGGATCAAAATAACGACTTGGCCAAATTTCTGAAGGGTGTATTTCCAGATAATTCGCAATTATCCATTCCCCCTTTGGCCACGGCCGAGATAGCGCATTGGCTAGGGTCGACGAGCTAAGCCCCGCTCTGCGTGATACTTCAGCTAAGGTTGTTCCCCGCTTGCGTAAAGCTGCAATTATATCGGCAGGATGCCAATCAGATTTCCTTGAAATCATTTTTAATCCTTTTTTTATTAAATTTGATGCCATTAGTGGTATAAATAACAGGTACGCATGAGAGTAATAACGAACTTAAACCTGTTATTGAGAAATAAAATAGCATTATTTTTCTAAAAATATTTCCAAATTTTTTCTTAAAAACTTCTTTTTTGAACTTGGTTACAAAAATAGAGAAACGTGATGAAAAAAGAGTGGTATTCGGCCAAGGAGTTAATCGGTGTAGGTGAGTTACCTGGATCACCACAAGGAGTTAATGCCAGAGCAAAACGCGAGGAGTGGTTACGTCAGAAAAGACGAGGTAAACAGGGTAAAGCGGTAGAGTATCACTACTCCTGTTTCCCGGAAACGACCATTGCAGCACTGGAGCTTCATGAATCATCTTCTGAGTATCAGGTGCAGAAGCAAGATCCTTTATCGATTTGGGTTGGTGCTTTCCATCAGTTATCAGAATCTGAGAAACAGGCTGTGACAGCCATGATCTTACGGGATGGTATCAGAAGTTTTTTAGAAAAACTTTCTGTTATTTGACCTATTTTTGGAAATTAAAAATGCCAACTAACTTGGATTCTTCTTCATTATCCCGGTGCAAAGTGAGAAGAAAAGTATGAAAAAAGAATGGTACTCAGCTAAAGAGCTGGTTGGTATTGCCGGACTTCCTTCTTCGCCTCAGGGAATAAATCTGATGGCAAGGCGGGAAGGATGGGAATATAGACGTAAACGGGGTGTTCAGGGCAAGGCTCTTGAATATCATATAAATAGCTTGCCTGAGGATGTACTTAATGTGCTATCTGTAGGGGAAAGCACTGTTGATTATGCAAACAAACGGCAAGACCCATTCTTAATTTGGATTGAGGCTTACTATCAACTAACTAAAGTTGAGCGGGAAAAAATTGTGAAATTTATCCTTCGAGAGGGGCTGGCAAAACTTATTGGTTATATTGATGTGGGTGCTGAAGACGCAGAGAAAAACCTGGAGTCAGATTAACCCCAGGTTTTGTTCTATCGATTAAGAAAGGCGTTGTACGGCAATATGGGCTAACCCCACGAGTGCTTGCTTGTATGGGGAGTTTTCCAGCGCCTGCAAAGCAGCTATTGCTTTATCTGCTTCTTCCTCTGCTCGTTTACGGGTATATTCCAATGAGCCGCACTGTTCCATGGTTACCAGTACGGTTTCGAGTAAATGGCGGCCATTACCTTTTTCAATTGCTTCACGAATGAGTGCTGATTGTTCTGGAGTACCATGATTCATGGCGTGTAGTAAAGGTAATGTTGGTTTACCTTCATTAAGGTCATCACCGGTGTTTTTGCCTAATGTATCGCTATCGGCATCATAATCTAGTAAGTCGTCTATTAACTGGAATGCAGTGCCTAAATAACGTCCGTAATTTTGTAAAGCGGTTTCTTGCTCTGGGGTGGCGTTAGAAAGAATTGCAGAAGCATGTGCGGCGACTTCAAATAATCGGGCTGTTTTACTGTAAATCACCCGCATATAATCATCTTCAGAAATATTTGGATCATTGCAGTTCATCAACTGTAAAACTTCACCTTCAGCGATAACATTGGTTGCTTCTGACATCAATTTAAGAACTCGCATAGAGTTAAGAGCGGTCATCATTTGGAAAGAGCGAGTGTATATAAAGTCACCAACCAGTACGCTTGCTGCATTACCAAACATGGCATTGGCGGTCGCTTTGCCACGTCGCATGTCTGATTCATCCACAACATCATCATGTAACAAAGTTGCTGTGTGGATAAATTCAATTAATGCGGCAACAGTAATATGCTTATCACCCTGATAACCCAATGCTTTGCTAGCCAGGATGGCAATGATTGGGCGGAGGCGTTTTCCACCGCCACTGATTATGTAGTAGCCCAACTGATTGATAAGAGTAACGTCAGAATTCAACTGACTAAGAATGGTTTCATTTACCGCTGCCATATCATCAGCGGTTAGCTTGATAATAGATTCTAAATTCATATTTTTTCGGCTATGGGTTTTAATGCAGGGCTGTGTTCATATTAACATTAAAATAGTTATTGCTGTGTCTTGATTGTACTCGAAAAACAGTCTAAATAAATGACAATTCAGCAACTATGTTTTTTTATCATCTGCTCTAATTCTGCACTTGTCTTCTTAGGCTTTTTTGCGTAGAATTCGCGCCCTATTATGAATATTTATAGCGCGCTCTGGAATGATATTTAAGGGGGCGTGCGGAAAGCGGAGTTTATATGTACGCGGTTTTCCAAAGTGGTGGTAAACAACACCGAGTCAGCGAAGGTCAAACTATTCGCCTGGAAAAGCTGGACATCGCAACGGGTGAAACTGTTGAGTTTGACCAGGTTCTGATGGTCGCTAATGGTGATGACATTAAAATCGGCGCTCCTGTCGTTGAAGGCGTTAAAATCAAAGCTGAAGTCGTTGCCCACGGTCGTGGCGAGAAAATTAAAATCGTTAAATTTCGTCGTCGTAAACACAGCCGTAAGCAGCAAGGCCACCGTCAGTGGTTCACCGATGTTAAAATCACTGGCATCGCTTAAGATTTAGGAGAGCAGATTAATGGCACACAAAAAGGCTGGCGGCTCAACTCGTAATGGCCGCGATTCTGAAAGTAAACGTCTGGGTGTAAAACGTTTTGGTGGCGAGTCTGTATTAGCAGGCAGCATCATTGTTCGTCAACGTGGCACTAAATTCCACGCTGGCAGTAACGTTGGTTGTGGTCGCGATCACACCCTGTTCGCATTAGCTGACGGGAAAGTTAAATTCGAAGTTAAAGGCCCGAAAAACCGCAAATTTATCAGCATCGAAGCTGAATAAGTTTTTCGAGTTATAAACCGAATCAGAAGCCCTGCATGTGTTGCGGGGCTTTTTATATTCTAAAGTACGCCATCTCTGGGTAACACGGCCGTCCAGCACTGTAATGGCTATCATACGGAGAAAAAATATGAAATTTGTAGATGAAGCCAGAATACTGGTTGTTGCGGGGGATGGTGGCAATGGTTGTGTCAGCTTCCGTCGTGAAAAATATATTCCGAAAGGTGGGCCAGACGGTGGGGATGGTGGAGATGGTGGAGATGTCTATCTGCTAGCAGATGAAAATCTCAATACACTGATTGACTATCGTTTTGAAAAATCCTTTCGAGCGGAGCGTGGACAAAATGGTCAAAGCCGTGATTGTACTGGCAAGCGTGGTCAGGATATCACGATTAAAGTCCCTGTTGGGACGCGTGTCCGTGATGCGGTAACCGGTGAGGTTCTTGGCGATATGATTCGTCATGAACAGCGTTTAATGGTTGCGAAAGGTGGATTCCACGGGCTTGGCAATACCCGCTTTAAATCTTCTGTTAACCGGGCTCCTCGTCAAAAAACAATGGGAACTTCAGGCGAAACCCGCGAATTGATGTTGGAACTGATGCTGTTGGCAGATGTTGGTATGCTGGGGATGCCAAATGCGGGAAAATCCACGTTTATCCGAGCTGTTTCTGCTGCTAAACCAAAAGTTGCAGATTATCCATTTACTACTCTGGTACCAAGCTTGGGTGTAGTAAGGATGGATAACGAACAAAGTTTCGTTGTGGCTGATATTCCAGGACTCATTGAAGGTGCTTCCGATGGCGCTGGTTTGGGTATTCGTTTCTTGAAACATTTGGAACGTTGCCGGGTACTGCTGCATTTAATTGATATTTGTCCTATTGATGAATCAGATCCTGTTGAAAATGCTCGAATTATTGTCAACGAGCTACAGCAATACAGTGAAAAATTGGCAGAAAAACCACGTTGGTTGGTATTTAATAAAGTTGATCTGCTGGATTCAGAGGAAGCTAAACAGCGAGCCCAAGCTATTGCTGATGAATTGGGGTGGGAAGGCGACTTTTATATGATCTCAGCGATAAATCACCTAGGGGTTAAAGCGCTTTGCTGGGATATTATGGAGTTTATGAAAACTCAGCCTCGTAATATGAGTACAGCAAACGGTGAATCTCAGCCTGAGAAAGTTGAATTTATGTGGGATGACTATCATAAGAAGCAATTGGAACAGGTTTCGGAAGTAGACGATGACTGGGATGACGATTGGGATGAAGATGACGACGAAGGCGTTGAGGTTATTTATAAACGCTGATTCTTTTACTTTCTCATCATAATTAAGGGCGCCATATTTGTGGCGCCAATTTTATCAGTTGCTTTGGTATAAATCTTTATACAGTCTGCTTTCGAATCGAATCAAAGGAGCCCGACGGTTGCGATGTTCTTTTGGCGGTACGGCGTAAGCAGAAATAAATTGCACGAAAGCAACTTGTTGACCGCTAGCAGTGGTTATAAAGCCAGCCAAGTTATAAACTCCTTGCAGGGCACCGGTTTTAGCCGAAACTTTTCCGTTTACCCCTGCTTCATCCAGTCCTCCCCGGTATCTTAATGTGCCGTCATGACCCGCCAATGGCAGCATGGAAATAAAATCTAATTCTTGATCATGTTGAGCAATAAACTGTAATACTTCCATCATGGTTGCTGGAGTAATCAGATTATGGCGGGATAATCCTGAGCCATCTACCATCACCGTATTTCCTAGGTCGATGTCTGCTTTTTGTTTTAATACTTGCCGTACCGCATCAGAGCCTGAACGCCAGGTTCCTGGTATATCAAAGTGTTCTCGGCCTATTGTCCTAAATACGGTATCAGCAATCATATTGTCAGATTTTTTTAGCATGACTTTCAGCAGATCATGTAATGGTGCCGATTGATTTTTAGCCAGAACTTTTCCCGGTTCAGTTGGTAAACTTTGGCGTTTGAGATTACCTGTGATTTCAATTCCTGCAACTTGCAATTCATTTTTGAGAATTGCCCCTGCATAGCTGGCGCCATTTTGAATCGCGAAAGCCAGTGGCAACGGTTCACTGCGTTGAGTCAGGCATCCGGTAAGAGTAAAACGGTTCAGTTCTCCGGGAACGACGTCCAGTTCGCAGTATTGGCTTTCAGAAGAGCCTTTTGCCAATGTCTTAACTTCACTGAACATATTTACGGGATAAAAAGATGCTATGCGGATAAATGCGGTATCACCGGGGCGTTCAGCACTATATAGCGAAACTGAAAAACAGTTTCGATCTACAATTGCGGCAGCAGGGGGAGCACTGAAACATTGGGTCATGTCATTCCATACCCAACCGGGAGCTTTATCATGGCTGGCAAAAGCGGAAACATCTATCAGAAGGTTGCCGTCAATTTTTTCCACGCCAGATTGTTTCAAAACGGTGACCATATTGCGAAGTTGTTGACGGGTCAGTGTTGGATCTCCGACAAAACGAGCGATCAAATTCCCTCTCAGGACGCCGTTTGAAATTTTTCCGTGGCTTTCCAGCGTGGTGATAAAGCGATAATCTTTACCCAGTTGTAACAATGCTGCAAGAGCTGTGACAACTTTCAGCGTACTCGCTGGTAGAGCCATTTGCTGCCCGTGATAATCAATTAACGGGGTATTGGCACCAACTTTTTGAGCGATTAACGCCAGATTAGTACCATCAGGCAGATATTGCGTATATTCCTCAACGGGTGTGGCGTTTGCGTTGGGTGTAATTAAGTACAGAGTGGTAACGCAAACTAATCTGCTGGCAATTTTAAAGAAGGACATAAATTTCGCATATGGATGTAGACGTACCACAATACTAAGGCGCAAAGTGGGGAAAAGTAAACGATGACCCATCACCAAGTCTACGTTAGAATGATATATTAATATGTAAAATATGATTGTGAACTCCGGGTAGCCCTGTGGTTTGCACTATTGTTTATTGTCTGTAAGCCCGCCCGACAAGGTGTGCTCATTGTGCTGTTATCTGAAAACATCAGGATGATGCTTGTTTTTTGCTCAGGAAAGATTTAGAGGATTAATAAATGAAACAGATTCCAATGACGGTACGTGGCGCGGATAAGTTGCGCGAAGAGTTAGATTATCTAAAGAACGTACGCCGTCCAAAAATTATTTCAGACATTGCTGAAGCACGTGAACATGGTGATCTGAAAGAAAACGCTGAATATCATGCTGCTCGTGAACAACAAGGTTTCTGCGAAGGCCGTATTCAGGAAATCGAAGCTAAGCTTTCTAATGCACAGGTGATTGATGTCACGAAAATGCCCAAGACTGGACGTGTTATTTTTGGGACTACAGTTACGGTTTTGAATGTTAATACTGATGAAGAGCAGACTTACCGGATTGTGGGTGACGATGAAGCAGATATTAAAGAAAATTTAATCTCAGTGAATTCACCAATTGCCCGAGGTTTGATAGGTAAAGAAGTTGATGACGTTGTTATTATCAAAACACCGGGTGGTGAAGTTGAATATGAAATCCTGAAAGTTGAATATATTTAACTTCAGGATTGGCCTGTTGCTATTGATTTACGTTAGGTAAAGTTGCACAAGGATCGTGGTGAAAGTAAAAAAGGCCGGATATGGCCTTTTTTATCATAGTATATGCACGGAATTTTATATAAATGAGGTTTGATTATTTAGGTAAAATAATTTTGCGTTCTTCCGATTGGCGGTAAAGAACTAGGATTTTACCGATAATTTGCACATTATATGCACCGGTCTCGCGGACAATTGCATCGGCGATCAAATTTTTGGTTTCACGATCTTCGCCTGCGATTTTGACTTTGATAAGCTCATGGTGTGACAGTGTTTGCTCAATTTCGGCCAACACACCTTCGGTCAGGCCGTTATTACCAATCATGACGACAGGTTTTAGCGGGTGAGCGAGACTTCTCAGGTGTTGTACTTGTTTTTTGTTAAGGGTCATTGTTTTTTTGCTTAGTTAGGATTGAAAACGGGACATTCTACCGCCATCTCATCTCTATCACCATAAATAGTGTGTTGTGGTTTTGGTGTATGGAGCAATAGATATCTGGCTCTTTATTCGTAGTATAGTTGGAAAGGACAATGGCCAATAAAAAACGTTCGGCAAGCTCTAGTCGCTGGTTACAAGAACACTTTAGTGATAAATATGTTCTGCAAGCACAGAAAAAAGGGCTTCGTTCTCGCGCTTGGTTTAAACTTGATGAAATTCAACAAAGTGACAAAGTTTTTAAGCCTGGCATGACCGTTGTCGATTTAGGCGCAGCTCCTGGTGGATGGTCTCAGTACGCAGTGAGTCAAATTAATGATAATGGGCGAGTGATTGCCTGTGATCTTTTACCGATGGATCCCATTGTTGGCGTTGATTTCCTTCAGGGTGATTTTCGTGATGAACTTGTATTGAAAGCATTGCTTGAGCGAGTTGGTGATAACAAAGTCCAGGTCGTCATGTCGGATATGGCGCCCAATATGAGCGGAACACCTGCGGTCGATATTCCTCGATCCATGTATCTGGTTGAATTGGCGTTAGATATGTGTCGTGATGTGCTGGCCCCCGGGGGGAGTTTTATTGTCAAAGTGTTTCAGGGAGAAGGCTTTGATGAATACCTGAGGGAAATTCGCTCCCTATTTACGAACGTGAAAATTCGTAAGCCGGACGCTTCGCGGGCACGATCGCGTGAAGTATACATTGTAGCGACAGGGCGGAAACTATAGTACCCTGAATGCTATTTGTTAACACAGTTGTAATATGAGGTTAATCCCTTGAGTGACATGGCGAAAAACCTGATTCTCTGGTTAGTTATCGCAGTTGTGCTGATGTCGTTATTCCAGAGTTTTGGTCCCAGCGATTCCAATAGTCGTAGGGTGGATTATTCTACCTTCATCAATGAATTAGCCCAGGATCAGGTGCGCGAAGTTCGTATCACAGGTCGTGAAATTAATGTTAGTAGGAAAGATAACAGCAGATACACCACTTACCTACCAGTACAGGATGAAAAACTGTTAGATACGTTACTGAATAAAAACGTAAAAGTGGTTGGTGAACCTCCAGAGGAGCCAAGTCTGCTAACTTCTATTTTCATTTCCTGGTTCCCGATGTTATTGCTTATTGGGGTCTGGATTTTCTTCATGCGTCAGATGCAGGGCGGCGGCGGTAAAGGGGCAATGTCTTTCGGTAAAAGCAAGGCCCGTATGCTGACAGAAGATCAGATTAAAACCACTTTTGCTGATGTTGCTGGTTGTGACGAAGCGAAAGAAGAAGTTGGTGAACTGGTGGAATATTTGCGAGAGCCAGGCCGCTTCCAGAAGTTGGGTGGAAAAATCCCGAAAGGTATTCTAATGGTTGGGCCTCCGGGTACGGGTAAGACTTTGCTGGCAAAAGCGATTGCGGGTGAAGCGAAGGTGCCATTCTTTACTATCTCCGGTTCTGACTTCGTTGAAATGTTTGTTGGTGTTGGTGCATCCCGTGTTCGTGATATGTTCGAGCAGGCGAAGAAAGCAGCACCTTGTATCATCTTTATTGATGAGATTGATGCGGTGGGCCGTCAGCGTGGTGCTGGTTTGGGTGGCGGTCACGATGAACGTGAGCAGACTCTGAACCAGATGCTGGTTGAGATGGATGGTTTTGAAGGCAACGAAGGTATTATCGTTATTGCCGCGACTAACCGCCCCGACGTACTTGATCCTGCCTTGTTGCGTCCTGGCCGTTTTGACCGTCAGGTTGTTGTTGGTTTGCCAGACGTACGTGGCCGTGAGCAGATTCTGAAAGTTCATATGCGCCGGGTTCCTCTGGATACTGATGTTGATGCCTCTGTCATTGCTCGCGGTACTCCGGGATTCTCTGGCGCTGATTTGGCTAACCTGGTGAACGAAGCTGCTTTGTTTGCGGCTCGTGGCAACAGGCGCGTAGTTTCTATGGTTGAATTCGAAAAAGCGAAAGACAAAATCATGATGGGCGCAGAACGCCGCTCTATGGTGATGACGGAAGAGCAAAAAGAATCAACTGCTTATCATGAAGCAGGCCATGCCATTATTGGTCGCCTGGTTCCTGAGCATGATCCTGTTCATAAAGTTACCATTATTCCACGTGGTCGCGCCTTGGGTGTGACTTTTTTCCTACCGGAAGGCGATCAGATCAGCGCTAGTCGTCAGAAGTTGGAAAGCCAGATTTCAACCTTATATGGTGGTCGTCTGGCGGAAGAGATTATTTACGGTCCAGACAGCGTTTCTACTGGCGCATCTAACGATATCAAAGTGGCGACATCAATTGCTCGTAACATGGTAACGCAGTGGGGTTTCTCAGAAAAACTCGGCCCATTACTCTATGCAGAGGAAGAAGGAGAAGTGTTCCTTGGCCGTTCAGTTGCTAAAGCTAAGCACATGTCTGATGAAACGGCTCGTCTTATCGATCAGGAAGTAAAGGCAATTATCGATCATAACTATCAACGTGCTCGTCAGATTCTGATGGACAACCTTGATATTCTACATTCGATGAAAGATGCATTGATGAAGTACGAAACTATTGATGCCCCCCAGATTGATGACTTAATGAATCGTACGAATGTGCGTCCACCAGCTGGATGGGAAAGCGATAATGGCAGCAATAATAACAGTCGCCCAACAGGTAATACACCTCCTCCGCAGGCTACAAAACCAACTGGTGATATCAATACATTGGCGCAAGGTGGTGAACAAGTAGGGCAGTCAGGAAATAAAGATCAGTAATTGTTCCATTGTTTCGTAGTCTGATTGATATATTTATGAAACCCCAGGTAAGTCCTGGGGTTTTGACATTGAAGGTAGCCCAAATATGAAACTCAGAGCCAGAGATAATGTTCTCAACCTTTCTCGCCCACAAATAATGGGTATTTTGAATGTGACGCCAGATTCATTTTCTGATGGTGGTGCTCATAATACTCTGGATATGGCTTTACGACATGCTGAAAAGATGATTAATGAAGGAGCTGCGATCATTGATATCGGTGGGGAGTCTACCCGTCCGGGAGCTGATGAAGTCAGTGAACAGGAAGAAGTAGAGCGTGTTGTTCCGGTTGTTGAGGCTTTAGCTCAACGATTTAATATTTGGATTTCTGTTGATACCTCGAAAGCATTGGTGATGAGTGAGTCAGCAAAGGCTGGCGCCCATTTGATTAATGATATTCGTGCATTGCAAGAGCCTGGTGCTTTGGAAAGCGTGGCTAAATCTGGTTTACCCGTTTGTTTGATGCATATGAAGGGCCAGCCACGGACAATGCAGGATGCGCCACATTATGAAAATTTGTTAAGTGAAGTGAAACAATTTTTTACTGAACAAATTGAACGTTGTGTGATGGCAGGGATAGCAAAAGATAAACTTGTTCTTGATCCAGGCTTCGGTTTTGGTAAGAACTTGACGCATAATTATCAGTTACTGGCACATTTAAACCAATTTCATCAATTTGGTTTACCTGTGCTAGCAGGAATGTCACGTAAATCTATGATAGGTCAGTTGCTTCATGTACCGCCACAAGAAAGGGTTGTCGGTAGTGTGGCTTGCGCTGTTATCGCTGCTATGCAAGGAGCGCAAATTATCCGGGTGCATGATGTCAAAGAAACCGTGCAGGCAATGCAAATTGTCGAAGCAACACTTTCAGCAAAGGAAGAAAAGAAATTATGAGTAACCGCAAATACTTTGGTACTGATGGTATCCGTGGCAAAGTGGGCAATAGCCCAATTACGCCAGATTTTGTGTTAAAGCTTGGTTGGGCTGCGGGTAAGGTACTGGCTCGTCACGGTTCTCGTAAGATCATTATCGGTAAGGATACCCGTATTTCTGGCTATATGCTGGAATCTTCTTTAGAAGCGGGTTTAGCTGCGGCTGGTTTGTCGGCTTCGTTCACTGGTCCCATGCCAACACCTGCTGTTGCTTATTTGACTCGTACCTTCCGTGCTGAAGCTGGAATTGTCATCTCTGCTTCTCATAATCCTTATTATGATAACGGTATTAAATTCTTCTCTATTGACGGTACGAAACTGCCGGATGATGTGGAAGAGGCAATTGAAGCTGAAATGGAAAAGCCGCTGACTTGCGTGGAGTCCGCAGAGTTGGGACGTGCAAATCGTATTGTAGATGCTGCGGGTCGTTATATTGAATTCTGCAAAGGTACATTTCCAAGTGAGCAAAGTCTTAATGGATTGAGAATTGTACTTGATTGCGCTAACGGTGCGACTTACCACATTGCCCCAAATGTACTCAGAGAACTGGGGGCTGATGTTGTGACGATTGGCTGTGAGCCGAACGGTATCAATATTAATGAAAAATGTGGTGCTACTGATGTTCGTTTATTGCAGCAACGCGTTGTAGAAGAGAAGGCTAATGTTGGTCTGGCATTCGATGGCGATGGCGATCGCGTTATTATGGTTGATCATTTGGGACAGAAAGTTGATGGCGACCAGATCCTTTATATCATTGCCCGTGAAGCATTGAGACAAGGGCAACTGCGTGGTGGCGTTGTTGGTACGCTGATGAGTAATATGGGATTGGAGTTGGCATTGAAGCAGCTTGGCATCCCGTTCCTGCGTGCTAAAGTGGGTGACCGTTATGTGCTGGAAAAATTGCAGCAAGAAGGCTGGCGTTTAGGTGCTGAAAATTCTGGTCATGTTATCTTGTTGGATAAAACAACTACGGGTGACGGCATTGTTGCTGGCCTTCAGGTTCTGAGCGCTATGGTACGTAACCATATGAGTTTGCACGATCTGTGTAGTGGCATGAAACTTTTGCCTCAGGTACTGGTAAATGTTCGTTTCTCCGGTTCACACGATCCATTTAAATCGGAAAATGTAATTAATATTACTAAATCTGTTGAAGCTGAATTAAATGGCCGTGGACGGGTATTGTTACGTAAATCTGGTACTGAGCCATTGATTCGTGTCATGGTAGAGGGTGAAGATAATGTACAAGTCACGGCCTTGGCTCATCGTATTGCTGATGCAGTGAAACACGCGGATTAATTTGTTGCTTTTTTCCTCAAGTGATTCTGATTATTGAAATTAACCTTGCGTATCAGATGTGGTTTGGTTAGTATTCAGACCCACTCGGTCAGGCGATTAGCCTGTTTGAGTGGGTGATGCAGTATAAGGTAGCCACATAGATTGTGGTAAACCCCACGAGGACATAGGTACGACATATGTATGACGCTCTTTTAGTTGTTTTCTTGCTGGTTGCTATCGGGCTAGTTGGCTTGGTTATGCTACAGCAAGGTAAAGGTGCTGATATGGGTGCTTCCTTTGGGGCGGGTGCCTCTGCGACGCTGTTTGGTTCATCGGGTTCTGGTAACTTTATGACCCGTATGACTGCGATTTTCGCTACTCTGTTTTTCATTATTAGTTTAGTGCTTGGTAATCTGGCCAGTAATCAGACCGGTACGAGCAGTAAGTGGGAAAACATTGGCGAGCCTGCTAAAGTCGAGAAATCAACGGAGATTCCGGCGGCGCCAGCAGCACCAAATAGTGACATTCCGCAGTAATCATCACAAGAAAGAATTAAAATGGGGCTGTTTAATCAGCGATGGCCTCATGTAGTGCCGAGGTGGTGAAATTGGTAGACACGCTACCTTGAGGTGGTAGTGCCCACACTAGGGCTTACGGGTTCAAGTCCCGTCCTCGGTACCATTATTCGGATAGCTTGCGTTTTCGCAGTTATCGGCGTAATATTTGCCACGTTTTCGAACGCGGGATGGAGCAGCATGGTAGCTCGTCGGGCTCATAACCCGAAGGTCGTCGGTTCAAATCCGGCTCCCGCAACCACTTCTTAAATTAAGATGCACCTTTTTGAACGAAATAATTCAGCAATATTTGAAATATTGATTCTGATTTAAAAGGGCATGAAGTGAGTGGTTGAAGCCACTGGCAGCAAATAGGGTCCAGTTGCATAAAGCCCCGAATTTCGGGGTTTTTTGTTATTTGACAACAGAACTACTGGGCTAATTAGCCCTTTTTTTATGTCTTGGGGGTGGGCTTGTCCACATTAGAGCAAAAATTAACAGCGATGATTTCAGCACCAGTTGAAGCTTTAGGCTTTGAGTTAGTCGGCTTAGAGTTTATTCGTGCACGTGTTTCTACACTGCGGATTTATATTGATAGTGAGAATGGCATCACTGTTGATGATTGTGCTGATGTTAGCCACCAGGTCAGTGCGGTATTGGATGTCGAAGATCCTATCTCAGTGCTTTATAACCTGGAAATTTCTTCACCTGGCTTAGAGCGTCCATTGTTCACGGTTGAACATTACCAGCGTTTTATTGGTGAGGAAGTCAGTCTGGTCTTACGTATAGCAATGCAAAACCGTCGGAAATGGCTGGGCATTATCAAAACTGTCGACGGCGAAATGATCACGGTTACGGTGGATGGAAAAGATGAAGTGTTCGCACTGAGCAACATCCAGAAAGCGAACCTGGTACCCCACTTTTAAAGTTCGGATGAGGCAACTAGGATGAATAAAGAAATTCTGGCTGTTGTGGAAGCGGTTTCCAACGAAAAATCCCTTCCACGCGAAAAGATCTTCGAGGCGCTGGAAACAGCATTGGCCACAGCCACCAAGAAAAAATATGAACAAGATATTGATGTTCGTGTCAGCATTGACCGTAAATCTGGCGATTTTGACACCTTCCGTCGTTGGTTAGTTGTTGAAGAAGTGACTCAGCCGACTCGTGAAATTACGTTGGAAGCGGCTAGGTTTGAAGAGCCTGAAATTGATTTGGGTAGCTATACCGAAGATCAAATTGAATCAGTGACTTTTGATCGTATTACAACGCAGACCGCTAAACAGGTTATTGTACAAAAAGTACGTGAGGCTGAACGCGCTATGGTTGTTGACCAGTTCCGCGAACAGCAAGGTGAGATCATCACCAGTGTGGTTAAGAAAGTCAATCGTGAGAATATCACCCTTGATTTGGGCAATAATGCTGAAGCAGTTATTCTTCGCGAAGATATGTTACCAAGGGAAAATTTCCGCCCAGGTGACCGTGTGCGTGGCGTACTGTATGATGTTCGCCCTGAAGCACGAGGTGCGCAACTGTTTGTCAGCCGTTCCCGTCCGGAAATGCTGGTTGAATTGTTCCGTATTGAAGTTCCGGAAATTGGCGAGGAGCTAATTGAAATTAAAGCTGCTGCCCGTGATCCGGGATCTCGCGCCAAGATTGCAGTAAAAACGAATGACAAGCGTATTGATCCTGTTGGTGCTTGCGTTGGAATGCGTGGTGCGCGAGTACAGGCTGTTTCCAGCGAACTGGGCGGCGAACGAATCGATATCGTACTGTGGGATGATAATCCTGCTCAGTTTGTCATTAATGCTATGGCTCCGGCTGATGTTGCATCCATTGTTGTTGACGAAGATAAGTGCACGATGGATGTTGCCGTTGAAAGCAACAACTTAGCGCAGGCTATCGGCCGTAATGGTCAAAATGTGCGCCTCGCTGCGCAATTGTTGAAAAAGCACCGTGGTGATGACAAATGGGAATTAAATGTCATGACTGCTGAAGAGCTACAAGCAAAACATCAGGCAGAAGCTCATGCTTCTATTGATACATTCACTAAGCATCTCGATATTGATGAAGAATTCGCTACTGTTCTAGTCGAAGAAGGGTTCTCAACTCTGGAAGAATTGGCTTATGTACCAATTAAGGAACTCCTGGAAATTGAGGGCCTTGATGAAGAAACTATCGAAGTCCTGCGTGAACGTGCGAAAGCTGCTTTAACTACTCTGGAACTGGCTCAGAAAGAGAGTCTCAGTGATAAACAACCAACCGAAGAGTTGTTAAATCTGACTGGTATGAACCGTACTCTGGCATTTGACCTGGCTGCCCGTGGCATCTGTACGCTGGAAGATCTTGCCGAGCAGGGTATCGACGACCTATCTGATATTGAAGGTTTGAATGATGAGAAGACAGGCGAGCTCATCATGGCTGCCAGAAATATCTGTTGGTTTGGCGATGATGCGTAATAAACCGTAGCAGGAAGGAACAGCATGACAGATGTAACCGTAAAATCACTGGCAGAAGAGATCCAGACTTCGGTTGATCGCTTAGTACAGCAATTTGCTGATGCAGGGATTAAAAAAACCGAAACTGATTTTGTCTCCCAGAAAGAAAAAGAAGCTTTACTGGCACATTTGAACCGCGAACAAGGCGGTTCGGCTGGTAAACCCGATAAATTAACATTGCAGCGTAAGACGCGTAGTACGCTGAATGTTTCAGGCACCGATGGTAAAAGCAAACCGGTAGCCGTTGAGGTCCGCAAAAAGCGTACATATGTGAACCGTGATGCAATTGAACAGGCTAAAGCGGAAGAACAGGCGAAGCGCGAAGCGGAAGAGCAAGCACGGCGCGAAGCAGAAGAAAAAGCGCAACGCGAAGCCGAAGCAGCAGCGAAGAAACTCGCTGAAGAGCAGGCTAAACGTGAGGCAGAAGAAAAAGCCAAACGTGAAGCAGCTGAAAAAGCTAAGCGTCAGGCAGCGGAAAATGAAAAAGTGACCAATCAACATACCGAACATAAACAAAAACCAGTCCAGAGTGAAAAAGCACGTCGTGAAGCAGAAGCTGCTGATCTTAAGCGCAAAGCAGAAGAAGAGATGCGTCGTAAGGTAGAGGAAGAAGCTAGACGCGTTGCTGAGGAAGCTCGCCGTATGGCTGAAGAGAATCAGGATAAGTGGTCAAGTGATTCAGATTCTATTGATAACGACGATTATCATGTCACTACCTCCCGTCATGCCCGCGCGGCAGAAGACGAAAACGATGCTAAAGTTGAAGGTGATCGCCGTGCTCGTGGTCGTAGCGGTAAGGCTACTCGCCAGAAGAAAAATAATAAGCATTCTGAATCTAAAGCAGATCGTGAAGAAGCCCGCGCAGTTGGTCGTACAAAAGGCAAGCAACGTAAAACCAGCACATTGCAACAAAGTTTTAATAAGCCTGTAGCGGCTGTTAACCGTGATGTTGTGATCGGTGAAACCATTACTGTTGCTGAGTTGGCTAATAAAATGGCTGTTAAAGGTTCTCAGGTCATCAAAGCCATGATGAAAATGGGCGCAATGGCAACCATCAACCAAGTGATCGATCAGGAAACAGCGCAGCTAGTTGCTGAAGAGATGGGTCATAAAGTTATCCTGCGTCGTGAGAATGAGTTGGAAGAAGCGCTGATGAGCGACCGCGATACAGGTGAAGCGGTTGCTGAACCTCGTGCGCCGGTTGTGACGATCATGGGGCACGTTGACCACGGTAAAACTTCTTTGCTGGATTACATTCGTTCTACGAAAGTTGCTTCTGGTGAAGCGGGTGGTATTACCCAGCATATCGGTGCTTACCATGTTGAAACTGAAAGTGGCATGATTACTTTCTTGGATACCCCAGGGCATGCTGCATTTACTTCAATGCGTGCACGTGGTGCAAAAGCTACCGACATCGTGGTCTTGGTTGTTGCTGCCGATGATGGTGTGATGCCTCAGACTATCGAAGCTATTCAGCATGCAAAAGCAGCGAATGTGCCTGTGGTTGTTGCGGTTAACAAGATCGACAAACCAGAAGCTGATCCGGATCGTGTAAAGAATGAGCTTTCTCAGCACGGTGTTCAGCCTGAAGAGTGGGGCGGTGAAACTCAGTTTATCAATGTATCTGCTAAAGCTGGTATTGGTATCGATGAATTGCTGGATGCAATCTTACTTCAAGCTGAAGTTCTTGAACTAAAAGCAGTCCATTCTGGTATGGCAAGCGGCGTTGTGATCGAATCATTCTTGGACAAAGGCCGTGGTCCGGTCGCAACAGTACTGGTTCAGGAAGGTACTTTGAACAAAGGTGATATCGTACTTTGTGGCTTTGAATATGGGCGAGTTCGTGCAATGCGTGACGAGCTAGGTCGTGAAGTGTTCTCCGCAGGCCCATCTATTCCAGTGGAAATCCTTGGCCTGTCCAACGTACCTGCGGCTGGTGATGAAGCAACTGTTGTACGTGACGAGAAGAAAGCTCGTGAGGTTGCTCTGTACCGTCAGGGTAAATTCCGTGAGGTCAAACTGGCTCGCCAGCAGAAATCTAAACTGGAAAACATGTTCGCTAACATGGAAGAAGGTGAAGTTTCTGAATTGAATATCGTTCTGAAATCTGACGTTCAGGGATCATGTGAAGCGATCCGCGAGGCATTGGAACAATTGTCTACCAATGAAGTGAAAGTGAAAATCATCGGCTCTGGCGTAGGTGGTATTACTGAGACTGATGCAACACTGGCTGCTGCTTCTAATGCAATTATTCTGGGCTTCAATGTTCGTGCCGATGCTTCCGCACGCCGGGTTGTTGAAAATGAAAGCTTGGATCTGCGTTATTACTCTGTTATTTATAGCCTGATTGATGAAGTTAAGCAGGCAATGAGTGGTATGCTGGCGCCTGAATATAAACAGCAGATTATGGGGCTAGCAGAAGTTCGTGATGTGTTTAAGTCACCGAAATTTGGTGCGATCGCAGGTTGTATGGTGACCGAAGGTACGATTAAACGTAATAATCCAATTCGCGTGTTGCGTGATAACGTAGTGATTTACGAAGGTGAATTGGAATCCCTTCGCCGCTTTAAAGATGACGTTAACGAAGTCCGTAATGGTATGGAATGTGGTATCGGTGTTAAGAACTACAACGATGTTCGTGTTGGTGACATGATCGAAGTATTTGAAGTTATTGAAGTTAAACGATCTATCGCTTAATTCCTACCACTGGTTAATTTCATTATTGGGGGGCTTTTGCCCCCCAAATGTCAGGAGATATAACAATGGCAAGAGAATTTAGTCGTACTCAGCGTGTTGCACAGGAAATGCAAAAAGAGATTGCCATCATTTTACAGCGAGAAGTGAAAGATCCCCGAATCGGTATGGCGACTGTTTCTGGTGTTGAAGTTTCCCGTGATTTGGCTTATGCCAAAGTATTCGTCACCTTTCTGAATGTGTTGACTGAAGAACATGATTCCGAAGTGGTAAAGAATGGTATTAAGGCGTTGAATGAAGCTTCTGGTTTTATTCGTTCTCTGCTAGGTAAAGCAATGCGTTTGCGTGTCGTACCAGAACTGACTTTCTCCTACGATAATTCCCTGGTAGAGGGGATGAGAATGTCCAATCTGGTTACTAATGTTGTGAAGAATGACGAACAGCGCCGGGCTTCTGCGGATCACAAAGAGGAGAAGTAATGGGGCGTCGTCGTCGCGGTCGTGATATACATGGTGTGTTGTTACTGGATAAGCCGCAGGATATTTCTTCTAATGATGCGTTACAAAAAGTAAAACGTATTTTCAACGCCAGCAAAGCGGGTCACACTGGCGCGTTGGATCCACTGGCAACGGGTATGCTACCGGTTTGCCTTGGTGAAGCCACAAAGTTTTCCCAGTTCTTACTTGATTCTGACAAGCGTTATCGAGTGATAGCTCGTCTTGGTCAGCGAACTGACACATCTGATTCACACGGGCAAATCATCAGTGAAAGGGCAATCCTGCTAAATCAGGCTCAACTTGATGCAGCTTTGGATAAATTCCGTGGGGATACCATGCAAATTCCTTCCATGTATTCTGCACTGAAACATCAGGGAAAACCGTTGTATGAGTATGCTCGTCAGGGTATTGAAGTAGAGCGCGAAGCACGACCAATTACAGTCTATGAATTACAGTTTATCCGTTGGGAAGATGATGAACTGGAATTGGAAATACACTGTTCGAAAGGAACTTATATTCGCACTATTATTGATGACTTAGGTGAATTATTAGGCTGTGGTGCTCATGTTATTTATTTAAGGCGTTTACAGGTAGCGAATTATCCAAATGATCGCATGGTAACACTTGAGCAATTATATGAATTGCAAAAGCAGGCTAAAGATCAGGAAATACCTGTGGGTGAATTAATTGATTCATTACTATTACCAATGGATAGTGCAATTGTTCATTTCCCAGAGGTTAATTTGATTCCAGTAGTTGCGGCTTATTTTAAACAAGGTCAGGCGGTACGCAGTGCCAAATCGCCGACTTTGGTTGAAAGTATGGTACGTGTAACTGAAGGTGATGAACGGAAATTCATTGGCATTGCTGTTATCAATGACGATGGGCTTGTTGCTCCCCGCCGTTTAGTTGTTGAAAGCCGGGATTAGGGTATTTGGGGCTATCTTGCGCTTAACTTATTTGCAGCGTAGAATGGCGCAGTTATATGTTGGGTAGCTGAATTAGAGATCGGCACCTGTAATTTTAGTTTATATGTTTTTGGAGTTGTAATATGTCTCTAAGTACTGAAGCAAAAGCGCAAATTATTGCTGAATTTGGTCGTGATACGAATGACAGTGGTTCTAGTGAAGTACAGATTGCTTTGTTAACTGCACAAATTAACCACTTGCAAGGCCACTTTTCAGAGCACAAAAAAGATCACCACAGCCGTCGTGGTCTGCTGCGCATGGTTTCTCAGCGTCGTAAACTGTTGGACTATCTGAAGCGTAAAAATGTAACAAGTTACACTGCGCTGATTGGGCGTCTTGGCCTGCGTCGCTAATCAAGCAAGTTTCAGTGGAAAGGGGCCATATATGGCCCCTTTTCTTCTGAGAAGCCATCATTAGGTAACAGCACGAAAAATGTTGGTGATGGTTTTTATTAAGGCTTTTCAGTTACAGAGGTTCGCGCGGCTAATGAGAGTGCTTAAGGGAGTAAGACCTGTCGTTAGTCGCGAGGATGTGGCATGAAGAGATTATTCATTGTTGTCTGCTGAATATAAAAGACAATGTTAACGAAAGGATATTATTTTGCTTAATCCGATTGTTCGTAAATTTCAATATGGTCAACATACCGTTACTATCGAAACAGGTATGATGGCTCGCCAGGCTACTGCTGCTGTCATGGTCAATATGGATGACACGGCTGTATTTGTTACCGTTGTTGGTCAGAAAAAAGTAAAAGAAGGTCAGGATTTCTTTCCACTTACTGTTAACTATCAGGAGCGTACTTATGCTGCTGGTCGTATTCCAGGCAGTTTCTTTCGTCGTGAAGGTCGCCCTGGTGAAGGCGAAACATTAGTCGCTCGTTTAATTGATCGTCCTTTGCGTCCTCTGTTCCCGGAAGGTTTCCTGAACGAGGTACAGATTGTAGCGACAGTTGTTTCTGTTAACCCGCAAGTTAACCCAGATATTGTTGCAATGATCGGTGCTTCTGCTGTGCTGGCACTATCTGGTATTCCGTTCAATGGTCCAATTGGCGCGGCTCGCGTTGGCTATATTAATGATCAGTATGTGCTTAACCCAACCAGTGATGAGCTGAAAAACAGCCGTTTGGATCTGGTGGTTTCAGGTACTGCTGGTGCTGTTTTGATGGTTGAATCTGAAGCCGACATTCTAACTGAAGAGCAAATGTTAGGTGCGGTAGTATTCGGCCATGATCAACAACAGGTGGTTATTGAAAACATCAATGCATTAGCTGCGGAAGCAGGTAAAGAAAAATGGGATTGGGTGCCGGAACCTGTTAATCAAGCGTTGCATGACCGTGTAGCTGAATTGGCAGAAAGCCGTTTGGGTGATGCTTACCGTATCACTGAGAAGCAGGAGCGTTATGCTCAGGTTGATGCTATCAAAGAGGAAGTGACGGCTGTGCTGTTGGAACAGGATGAAGCTCTAGAGGAAGCCGAAATCCATGAGATTCTGGGTAGCTTAGAGAAAAAAGTTGTCCGTAGTCGTGTTTTGTGTGGCGAGCCACGTATTGATGGCCGTGAAAAAGATATGGTTCGTGCATTGGACGTACGTACTGGAGTTCTGCCTCGTACGCATGGCTCTGCATTGTTTACCCGTGGTGAAACTCAGGCTTTAGTTACTGCAACTTTGGGTACAGAACGTGATGCACAGATCATTGACGAGTTGATGGGAGAACGCACAGATCGTTTCCTATTGCACTACAACTTCCCACCATATTCTGTTGGTGAAACAGGTATGATGGGTTCGCCAAAACGTCGTGAAATTGGTCATGGTCGTCTGGCTAAACGTGGTGTGGCGGCAGTCATGCCAAAAGCTCATGAATTCCCATATACCGTTCGTGTAGTTTCTGAAATCACGGAATCAAACGGCTCATCTTCAATGGCGTCTGTTTGTGGCGCATCTCTTGCGTTGATGGATGCAGGTGTGCCGATTAAAGCTGCTGTTGCTGGTATTGCAATGGGATTAGTGAAAGAAGACGATAATTTTGTTGTTCTGTCTGACATCTTGGGTGATGAAGATCATTTGGGAGACATGGACTTTAAAGTTGCGGGTAGCTGTGAAGGTATCAGCGCACTGCAAATGGACATCAAAATTGAAGGCATTACCCGTGAAATTATGCAAATTGCTCTGAATCAGGCAAAAGGTGCGCGTTTGCATATCCTGAGTGTAATGGAACAGGCAATTAACAGCCCGCGTAATGAAATTTCAGAATTTGCACCCCGCATTCACACTATTAAGATCAATCCTGATAAGATCAAAGATGTTATCGGTAAAGGTGGTTCAGTTATCCGTGCACTGACAGAAGAAACCGGTACTACCATTGAGATCGAAGATGATGGCACAGTGAAAATTGCTGCAACTGATGGTGAAAAAGCAAAACATGCCATCAGTCGTATTGAAGAAATCACCGCTGAGATCGAAGTTGCCCGCGTTTACACTGGTAAAGTAACTCGCATCGTTGATTTTGGCGCATTTGTTGCTATCGGTGGTGGTAAAGAAGGTCTGGTACATATTTCTCAGATTGCGGATAAGCGTGTTGAGAAAGTGGCTGACTATTTGCAGGTTGGTCAGGAAGTTTCAGTTAAAGTTCTGGAAATTGATCGTCAGGGTCGTGTTCGCCTGAGCATTAAAGAAGCGACAGCCGGGGTAATTGTCGAGGATACACCAGTAGTACCACAATCAGCAGAATAAATTTGATGTTATAAACCGGCGTCTTGTAAAAAAGCGCCGTTTATAGACTCAGGGCAGGAGGCCCAATAAATGCAATATGGGTGATAGGGCATTCTTAATTAATGTCTGACTTTCGGGAGTAGGAAATGAATCTTTTTCTGCGCTGGTGTTATGCTGTAGCAATACTTCTTTTGGCAGGATGCAGCAGCAAGGATTGGCGTAAAAACGAAGTTTTTGCTATTCCGTTACAACCTTCATTGCAACAAGAAGTCATTCTGGCTCGCATGGAACAGATTCTTGCGAGTCGGTCATTGACAGAAGATGAGTACGCACAGCTTTTATATGAGAGAGGTGTGCTGTATGATAGTCTCGGGCTGAGAGCTTTGGCACGGAATGATTTTTCTGTTGCCTTATCTATTCGGCCTAATATTCCAGAGATTTTTAATTATCTGGGAATTTACTTCACACAGGCTGGCAATTTTGATGCCGCCTATGAAGCGTTTGATTCTGTATTAGAGCTTGATCCAACTTACAATTACGCGCGTCTTAACCGTGGCATCGCGTTGTATTACGGTGGTCGGTATAAGTTAGCGCAGGATGATCTGCAGGCGTTTTATCAAGACGATCCAAATGATCCTTTCCGTTCGCTGTGGTTATACCTGGTGGAAAAAGAATTTTATCCTAAAGGGGCGATGTTGAACTTGTCGCAGCACTACGAAAAAGCGAACCGGGGGCAATGGGGCTGGAATATAGTTGAATTCTATTTAGGCAAAATTAGTGAATATACATTGATGAACCGCTTGAAAGAGAATGCAACGGATAACACTTCGCTCGCTGAGCATCTCAGTGAAACTGACTTCTATTTAGGTAAACATTACCTAAGTCTGGGGGACAAGGATAGCGCATCTGCGTTATTCAAGCTGACGGTAGCTAACAACGCACATAACTTTGTTGAGCACCGCTATGCATTGTTGGAATTGGCGCTGTTAGGCCAGGAACAAGATGACCTATCAGAATCGGACCAGCAATAGCTGACGAACATTTCGAGATCGATTAACAAAGTCCATCATCTTGACCGATGAGGGCTTATTTGTTCGTTTAATTAAATACTTTGAGCCAGTTCACATTTTAAATGAAAATGACCGAAATTTTTTTCGATGCGTTATGTAGACTGGCCGCCATAACTAACGAGGCACCATTACATGACCACTGAGACTGAAATCTCTTTTGCTGATCTGGGTTTATCAGCACCTATCCTTTCTGCACTGGAAGATCTTGGCTATGAAAAGCCATCTCCAATTCAGCAACAATGTATTCCCCATTTATTAAATGGTCGTGACGTACTAGGTATGGCGCAGACGGGGAGTGGTAAAACTGCGGCATTCAGTCTGCCTTTACTGCATAACATCAATGCTGAGTTGAAAGCTCCACAGATCCTTGTGTTGGCGCCGACCCGTGAACTGGCGGTACAGGTAGCCGAAGCGTGCGCAGATTTTTCCAAACATATGCGTAACGTGAATGTTGTTGCGCTGTATGGTGGGCAACGTTATGACGTTCAGTTACGCGCTTTGCGTCAAGGGCCACAAATTGTTGTGGGTACACCTGGGCGTCTTTTGGATCATCTGAAACGTGGTACGTTAGATCTATCTAACCTGAGCGGCTTAGTTTTGGATGAAGCAGACGAAATGCTGCGTATGGGCTTTATCGAAGATGTTGAAAACATCATGAGCCAGATCCCCGCAGAGCATCAGACTGCGCTGTTCTCTGCAACTATGCCAGAAGCTATCCGTCGCATTACTCGTCGTTTTATGAACGATCCGCAAGAAGTGCGTATCCAAGCGAGTGTAACGACTCGTCCTGACATCAGCCAGAGCTATTGGTCTGTTTACGGTATGCGTAAAAATGAAGCTTTGGTGCGTTTCCTTGAAGCAGAGGATTTTGATGCCGCGATTATTTTTGTGCGCACCAAAAACGCAACGCTGGAAGTGGCAGAAGCACTGGAGCGTAATGGCTACAACAGTGCGGCGCTAAACGGTGATATGAACCAGGCACTGCGTGAGCAGACATTGGAACGTCTGAAAGATGGCCGTTTGGATATTTTGATTGCAACTGATGTTGCAGCGCGTGGTCTGGATGTTGAGCGCATCAGTCTGGTTGTTAACTATGACATTCCAATGGATGCCGAATCTTATGTTCACCGTATTGGCCGTACTGGTCGTGCAGGGCGTGCTGGTCGAGCGTTGTTGTTTGTAGAAAACCGTGAACGTCGCTTGTTACGTAACGTTGAACGTACAATGAAGCTGACTATCCCGGAAGTTGAACTGCCAAATGCTGAATTGTTGAGCCAGCGTCGTCTGGAAAAATTTGCCGCTAATGTACAACAGCAATTGGAAAGCAGTGATCTGGATCAGTACCGTACTCTGTTGTCTAAATTGCAACCTGCGGAAGATCTGGATATAGAAACGCTGGCCGCGGCATTATTAAAAATGGCGCAAGGTGAGCGTCCATTGATTCTGCCTCCAGATCCGGTGCGTCGTCCTCGCCGTGAATTCAATGAACGTGATGATCGTCGTCGTAATGGCTTTGATGATCGTGGCGAACGAGGTGATCGTCCTCGTCGTGAACGCCGTGATGTCGGTGAAATGGAGTTGTATCGTATTGAAGTGGGCCGTGATGATGGTGTTGAAGTTCGTCATATCGTTGGTGCGATTGCTAACGAAGGTGATATCAGCAGCCGTTATATTGGCAATATCAAATTGTTTGCAACGCATTCCACAATTGAATTGCCAAAAGGTATGCCAGGTGATTTATTGTCCCACTTTACCCGTACCCGCATTCTGAACAAGCCAATGAATATGCAGTTACTGGGTGATGCACAGCCATTTGAACGTCGTGAACGTCGCGGTGGTGGGCGTAACGGTAACGGTAATGGTAGTGGCCCTCGCCGTGATCGTGAGAGTTTTAATGGTGGCGGTCGTCGTTTCAATGGTGAACGCCGCGGTGGAGAAGGTCGTGGTGAAGGTCAAAGCCGTAGCAATTTCCGTGGTCGTGGTGATGATCATGGTTCATCTGCTCCACGCCGTCGTCATAACAATAGTAACGCACAGTAATCATCTGAACTGATATACCCTATGGATTTCAAGATGCATCGCGACGGCAAGGGAGCGAATCCCCGGGAGCATAGGTAACTATGTGACCGGGGTGAGTGAGTGCAGCCAACAAAGAGGCAACTTGAAAGATAACGGGTATTTTAAATAATAAAGCGGCTCTTTCTACAGGAGCCGTTTTTGTTATCAGTTAATTTATTTAATGTTTTTTATAATAAAAAAGCTGCTCTTTATACAAAGGGCAGCTTTTGATATGAGAAAGAGATCAGTGAGTCAGTACCTCAACTGAATTACCTGCACTGCGGGCGCGCCACAGTTTCAGCCATTGCATAATGGAAGAAACCGTAATCACAACGCCGAGGATAACCATCACAATGGAGATCGTTCCATTGAAGATGTTGAAACCTTTTGCTGTGGAGTTGAAGTAAACATTCTTCACCATCCAGTAAGCAGCGTAGTTCACAGTAACATACAGGTAAACCAGTGGTATCAGGCAAGTCAGTATATACCAGCGTTTTTCAGACAGACGCAGGATAATTGTCGCACCAATCATCAGGCCGATGGAGGCCATCAGTTGATTGGATACCCCGAATAGCGCCCAGACTGAATTGATATCGCCGGAATTCAGCAGATAACCCCACAGTAAACAAGCAATGATACTGCAACCAATGGAACCTGGTAACCAGTTAATACGTTTCAGGGGCGCCCAAATATCGCCCAGGAAATCTTGCAGCAGGTAACGGGCAACACGTGTACCGGAATCAACCGCTGTCAGGATAAATACGGCTTCGAACATGACGACGAACTGGAAGAAGTAGGATGTTAGCTGGTTGAACCAAGGGACGCGGGTGAAGATATCCGCCATACCAACCGCCAATGTGACGGCTCCACCGGTACGGCCATACAGATCCAGACCAATTTCCTGACTCAGTTGTGGTAGATGGATAACATCCATACCCAGTGTAGCAAAGACCTCTGGGGAGGAGTTAATCGCGAAATAGTCAGCAGGATAGAGAGAAGTGGCAGCGATCAACGCCATGACGCCAACGACACATTCTGCCAGCATGGCGCCGAAGCCAACTGGCAGAATATCACTCCACTTATCGATCTGTTTTGGTGTTGTGCCAGAGCCGATAAATGCATGAAAACCAGAAATAGCGCCACACGCAATGGTGATGGAGATAAACGGCCACACCGGACCTGCCAGTACAGGGCCATTGCCATGAATAAATTCAGTGACTGCCGGGAATTGGATCTCCGGGTTAATAAAGATGACTCCCACAACTAATGCGCCGAACACACCGATTTTCATAAAACTGGAAAGATAACCACGGGGAGTCAGTAGCATCCATACTGGCAGAGCGGTTGCAAAAAATGCATAGATTGGCAGTGCCAAGCTAACAGTCGATGTACGTAGACTCAGCCATTCACCGAAGGCGGATGATTGAATGTAAGGGCCGACAATCACACAAGCCATGATGGTGATAATACCTACCCAAGTTGCTCCGCGCATGTTACCAGTGAAGCGCTCCCACAGACCGACGCCGATTGCGACCGGAATGGTCATAAATACTGCAAATGTTCCCCAAGGGTTACGCTCTAGCGCATGAACGACCACTAGGGATAGACCTGCCATAGTAATCGTAATGATGAACAGCATTGCAAGGCCGGTGCACCAACCAGCAATTGGGCCAAGTTCTGTTTTAGCAACTTCTGACAGAGATTTACCGCTATGTTTCATTGAAGCGAATAAAACAACCGTATCATGCACGGCACCGCCGATAACACAGCCGATTAACAGCCATAACATACTTGGCAGATAACCGTATTGGGCTGCTAACACAGGGCCAACCAGCGGTCCTGCGGCTGCGATTGCTGCGAAGTGGCTACCAAAATTGACCCATTTTTTCGTGGGTACATAATCTTTACCGTCTTCCAGTAGATGGGAAGGTGTAACCTCGCTGTCATCTGCTTTCAGTACCTTCTTAACGAAGAATACGCCGTATAAGCGGTAGCAGATAACCAGAATACACAACGTTGCAATGACAAACGTGAGAGCGTGTTGCATTTCTCTTCTCCTGAGAGTTATAAATTTTTACTCGTATCTTGTCACAGGTAAAGGAAGCTATAAGGGAGCGTCTGAGTGAGTGGTTATATGGCGGGTTAAGTGGTCAGATTCAGCAGGTGAGCGGTGAGTAAGAACTGACTAACCTGCTGAAAATGTGATAAATGTCACGATTACTTCAATCCTAGAGCCTCTTTCAATGGCTTCAAATAACGGCGGCTGACGGGAATAGTTTTACCATTGCGTAGAATCAGTTCGGCCTGTCCGTGATCACCAAATAAGATTTCGCGCAGATGGGTCATATTGACCAAATATTGACGATGATTTCTCATCAATGGTGTGCGGGTTTCCAATGTGCGAAGTGTCAGTTCAGTAAATCCTTCCTGTCCGTTGGTACACATAACATACACTCCGCTTGGACGGGAGGTGACATAAAGGATTTCATCCAGTTGCACAAGCCAGATTCGGCTGTGGCCGGTGCATGGGATATATTTCAGCGGCTTTTCTACTTTAAGGATGGAAATATCCTGTTTCTGATGCCCTTGCCGTAATCGTTGTAGGGTTTTAGTTAGACGGCTTTTTTCCAGAGGTTTTAATAAATAGTCAAATGCGTGCTCCTCAAACGCTTGTATTGCATATTCATCAAACGCGGTCAGAAAAACAATATAGGGACGATGTTCTGGATCGAGCATACCAACCATTTCTAATCCGGTAATACGTGGCATTTGGATATCCAAAAATACAACATCGGGTTTTAGATGATATATGGCACTAATGGCTTCAACAGCATTGGCGCATTCGCCAATAATTTGAATATCGTGTTCTTCTTCTAGCAAACAACGTAGATTTTCTCGTGCAAGCGGTTCGTCATCAACAATTAATATATTCATATTCACACAGTTTTATTAGCCTCTTTAATGAGTGGCAAGTGTAAAATTACGCGAGTAAATTTTTCTGGTTGGCAATCTATTTGCACACCATAATTTTCACCATAGCGAAGTCGTAGCCGTTTATCTACCAGACTCATTCCTAGTCCATCCCCCATAGAAGCTGATTTATAAAGACCGGCATTATCTTCCACTTCCAGTATCAACAATTGATTTTGTTGATGAGCACGAATAGTAACCTTACCAGTTTCTAATAACTGTGATGTGCCGTGTTTGATCGCATTTTCTACTATTGGCTGGAGAGAAAAAGCGGGTAATTTAGCGTGAAGCAGAGATTCCGGCAGTTCAATGCTTATTTGTAGATGCTCACGGAAACGCGCCTTCTCAATTTGTAAGTAAGCATTCACATGCTCTATTTCATCAGACAGCGTGACAATCTCTTCTGACCGTTTCAAGTTTTTACGGAAAAAGGTTGAGAGATATTGTACTAATTGACCCGCTTGATAACTGTCTCGTCGGATCACGGCTTGCAAGGTATTTAAGGCATTAAATAAAAAGTGAGGATTCACTTGCGCATGAAGCAGCTTAATTTCGGATTGAAGCAGTGATTGTTTGTTACGTTCATATTGTCCTGCGAGGATTTGGGCGGATAACAAACTGGCAATGCCTTCCCCTAGAGGGCGGTTGATTGAGCTGAACAGACGGTTTTTGGCTTCATAAAGTTTGATTGCGCCGATAACTTGCTGATTTTCTCCCTGTAGCGGGATGACCAGAGTTGAACCGAGCTTGCAGGTTGGATTGATTGAACAACGGTAAGGTATTTCATTGCCATCGGCATAAACCACTTCATTATTTTCAATTGCTCGACGGGATTGATCTGAAGCAATAGGTGTTCCAGGGAGGTGATGATCTGAACCGATACCAATAAACGCCAAGAGTTTTTCTCTATCTGTAATAGCCACTGCGCCTATTTCCAGTTGTTGATAAATAACTTTTGCTACCTTCATACTGTTATTTTCATTAAATCCTTTTCGTAGAATACCCTCTGTATAGACAGCGATTTTCAGGGCTTGAGCAGAAAATGCACTAGTGTATTTTTCAAATATCGCGCGTCGGTCAAGTAGGATACGTATAAACATTGCTGAGCCGATACTATTGGTGATGATCATGGGGATGGCGATATTTTTGACCAACGCTAATGCTTCACTGTATGGACGAGCGAGCAGTAGTAAAATGCCCATCTGTATTATTTCAGCACAAAACGTGACGACAGCGGCTGTCCAGGGATTAATCAGTCGGTTTATCTGACCACGTTTCGTCAGATAGCTGTGAATAATGCCACCGATTAAACCTTCAATAATGGTCGATATCATGCAACTGAAAGCGGTTATCCCACCAAGGGAGTAGCGGTGCAGTCCACCGGTTAATCCCACCAGTGCGCCGACACTTGGCCCACCTAGAAGGCCGCCAAGGACCGCTCCAATAGCACGAGTATTGGCAATGGAATCACCTACATGCAGACCAAAATAGGTTCCCATAATACAGAAAATGGAAAAAGCGACATAACACAGCAGCTTATGAGGTAAACGCACAGTGACTTGTAACAGCGGAATAAATAGTGGTGTTTTACTTAGTAGCCAGGCGATCACCAAATAAACACACATCTGTTGTAGTAATAACAACACAAGATTAAATTCGTACATAAATTTTCCGAGAGGATTTATGGATGTTATTAGTTTACAGAAACAGCTAATAATATTATTAAAAGTTTAGTTTAAGTAGGTTAATATTTGACAACAATCATAAACCACTACACTATTATAAAGCGTCTTCCTTTCTGTCAGTGATTATACGCACGAATATATAAGAAATTTTCCGTAGAACAATGCGAAGCTATGACGTTAGTTTCGAGTCGGGTAATTTTGGATGTGTAAGACATCATGAAAAAAAGAACACTTTTTACGATTTTACTGGTGATTTTGCTCACAGCAATGGCTGTGTTGTTTCATTCTCATAACCAATATTTATTGTTGCAAGGTGAAGTTGATGCGCCGGAAGTGATTGTGGCGTCTAAAGCTAAGGGACGAGTGATCAAACGTCACATTGAACGGGGAGATGATGTTAAAGCAGGCCAGTTGCTGATTACACTTGAAAGCCCTGAATTACTGGCCCAGGTTGCTTCATTAGAAGCTGCTCGTGATCAAGCCAAAGCGCAGTTGGAACAATCTCTTCATGGAACCCGTGAAGAAAGTATTCGGAATTTGGAAGCGGGTTTGGCACAAGCTCAGGCCGAATATGATAATGCGGTACGTGAATATGAGCGCATTCAGAATGTCGCATCTAAAGGTTATGTTTCACGAAACGATCTAGATAATGCTCACAGAAGTAGGGATGTTGCTTATCAGAAAATGCAGAGTGCAAAAGCGGCATTGGATGAAGGCAGGCATGGTGACAGGATTGAATTGCGCCAGAAATACGCAGCAGCTTTACGTCAGGCTGAACAGCAACTGATTGAGTTGCGAACCCAGAGTGATGATTTGCAAGTCAAAGCGCCTGTCGCGGGGGAAGTGGGGCCGATTCCGGCAGAAGTTGGTGAATTATTTAGTGCTAATAGTCCTTTAGTGACATTGATCCGCGTACCAGAAGCTTATTTTATTTATAACCTGCGGGAAGACATTCTGGCAAAGGTACACAAAGGGGATAAAGTCAAACTTCGTATTCCTGCGCTAGGTGATAAAGAGGTTGAAGCCGAAGTTCGTTATATCTCTCCGATGGGTGATTACGCGACTAAACGTGCCACTCGCGCCACTGGTGATTTCGATTTAAGAACCTTTGAAGTGCGCTTGTATTCCTTACAGCCTATTGAAGGTTTACGTCCTGGTATGAGTGCCTTGTGGCGTTGGGATAAGTAGGTGACTGATGCGAAGCAAGGTTGTATGGCGTGGTTTCGAACGCGCTTTTAGCCAAGAAATCCGGGCTGTGATTCGTAGCCCAGTTTTTCACTGGCTAAGCTGGTTATTTCCGTTGATGTTATTTGTGCTGATCAGCGCTAATTTCTCAGAAGGGACGTTGCTCAATCTGCCAGTATCGGTGGTTGATAATGATCAGAGTCCGCTGTCACGTCATCTAATACGTAACCTGGATGCGGCTTCTCATGCGCAGATTAAATCTTATGATGGCGGATTACAGGAATCTCTTGAGAGGCTTGGCAGTGCTAAGGATTACTCTTTACTTTATATCCCGCACGATTTTGAAGCTAATGCGCTCAGAGGATACCAGCCAACCGTGCGTATGTATTACAACGCGTTGTTTTATGGCGCTGGAAGTTATTCTATTCAAGATCTCAGTGGTTTAATGGCAGAGATTAATGCGAAGTACCGTTCCATATTGGCGACAGAAATGGGCCATCAATTACCGCCATTAGCCAATGTTACGCTCGTTTATGACAGCCTTTTTAATGCCAGTGGTAGTTACATCTATTATCAGCAGTTTGCGGCTACAATCCATTTGTTACAGCTTTTTGTTGTAACCTGCACGATTTATAGCATGGCACGCAGCAAGACACTGATGACAATGAAACCATTTACTTTCGCTCTATTGGGAAAATTGGCACCTTATACCCTGTTTTTTACTCTGTTGTTGATTGTTGAATTGGCCGCTCTGATTGGTGTATTTGATGCAAAAGTGAATGGTAATCCGATATATATGGTAATAGTGGGTTTCTTCTATGTCATTGCCGCTCAAAGTATTGGCCTGTTGCTGTTTACTTTCACTAATAGCACATTGACGGCTTACAGTTTAATTGGAGTGCTAGTCAGTATTGCGACGACTTTTTCAGGTATGTCGGTGCCAGAATTATCAATGATATTGCCGGCACGAATAATTGCCAATATTGAGCCTTTGACGCATGCGCTAAATGCGATGTTTGATATTTTTCTGCGAGAGGTTTCTTTGCTGGGTATTTTATCTGTTTGTGCTTTATTACTTATTTATCCGGTTGTTTGCTTTCTGTTAGTACGAAACCGGTTATTTAAACGACTTGGTTTGCCACAGGGTGATGAATAATGCAGATGTATTGGCAAACTTTTCGCCGGGTATTAATGGGAATGTTGGAAAAGCCCATGTGGATGTTGATGCTGGTTTCCTTGTGTATGATGAGTTTGGTATATGTCCGGCCAACAGTATGGGATCTTCCGGTTGCCGTGATCGACCAGGATCACAGCTCTGCTAGTCGCTCTTTGATACGCCAGCTTAATTCTACGGCTAAAATTGCTGTCCACAGCTATGATAATTTAGCTGATGCTCGTCATGATCTACTGCTACGTGAAATTTTTGCGATTATTATTATTCCGGCGGATCTGGAGAAAAATATTCTTAATGGAAAAAATATCACTTTTCCGATTTATGGCGATGCAACAAGTCGCCTTGCCAATGGACAAATTCAGCAAGAGTTAACCTCAGCCCACCGGCAATTGCTAAACGAATATAACAGTAAATTATTATTGAAATATGGTTTTAGCCCTGAACAGACAGAATTATTACTGATGCCGATTCGTAGTGAAACTGTTGGGCTATTTAATCCTGGTGTTAGTTTTGCCGCAATTGTTTTTCCCGGTTTGTTGGTAATGTTATTACAACACTCGTTATTGATATCTTGTGTGCGGGTTAGTATTACGATACGTGGTACACCGAAAGGTAAACCGCCATTGCCTGTCTATTTGGGAGCGTTGTCGGCGTTATTACCGATTTGGCTTTTTCTCTCCATCATCTTTTTTGTGCTTTGGCCGTGGGTGTTGGGATACCGACAGGAGGCGTCTATTCTTTTGCTATTAATGCTGACGTTCTTGTTTATGTTGGCGGTACTCGGATTAGGTAAATTAGTAACAGAATGTATGCGCAGTGTAGAAATGATCTATTTAACGATCGCCTTGCTTACCACGCCTGTGTTCTATATTTCCGGCACAGTCTGGCCGATACAGGCAATGCCTGATTGGGTGAGAATAATCTCTTCTGCTTTACCATCGACTTGGGCAACGAAAGCGATTGCCGGTGTTAACCAAATGGGATTGCCAGTACAGAATGTACTGGGAGATATTGTCATGATGCTGGTTCTTGGTGGGGTTTATACTCTGTTAGGAATTTTGATAAGTATGGTGCGTAATGGTGAATTAAGGAAAATAACCTATTATTTGCGTAAGGTGTTTAAGTGATGATTTATGTTTCCTAATTCGTGATTTATTCTAGTGCGATAGCAAAATGACCAGATAGAGTGGTGCATATATGTTCTATTTTTATACTCATTATAATTTTTTATCTATGTAATTCAGTTGGGTAGATAAAGTTATGGTAATCACATTAATAATTAGTACTTATCATTAAATATCTCTCTATGTATTGTTTTTTTAGAATCATATAACAGAACCAATGATAGTTTCGGTGTGCTGTCAGGAACGGTCAATTTCACCGATATGAGATGGAAAAACGATTGGAGGATATGACATATGGCTAAAGTAACTCCTATCTCACATTCAGAAGTGAGAAAGCGTCTTCTTAATACACCGGAAGCTATACAAGCTTATGTTGAGGCTACAGAAGAATATGAGCTGCTGGAACAACTCACTGAGTGGAGGGAAAAGGCGGGTCTAAAGAAAATAGATATAGCTAAACGGATGGGAATTAATCCGTCTGCGGTTACCCGTATTGAGAAGAATGTAACGAAAGCTAGTTGGCACACACTTAAACGTTATGCTGCTGCATGTGGTGTTGAGTTATCTTTAACTGCGAAGTAATACTACAGAATGTGTGTTCCGTTGGTGGTGATACTTAAGATCTGCTTGTTCTAAGAGGCTTCCGTTAAAGGAAGCCATTTTCCTGCAATATTTCTATCTGATTTCTTCGCTTAAAATCTCGTTTTTTTCAGCGAAAGCAAAAACAATATATTTTTAACGACAAAGGCGCTGATTAAAAAACAGAAGAAAACAGAAAATGCATCGACATAAGTAAGATTAAGATAAATAAAATAGGCTATTGTGACGCCAATAGCAGAATCAAGTTGATCGAATAAAATAAACAATCGCTTATTTTGTTCCGGGTGTTTTCCCGGAGGTGCGCCGAGTCTCCTTTTTAGCCAAGAGTTCGGTAATTCGAAAAGAACATAGCCGAAACCCGCCAGAAAACCGGCAAATAAGCAGGAGGAAGTAGTCTGGGGAATAATAGTGTCCTGTGTTCCGGTGCCGGGAACTAACCACAATAGCGAAAATAGCGCGGTAATAATGGGTACAACAATAAAACCGCGCCAGGTCTTGTTGCGACCAAAATAACGTTGATGTATTGGAATAGCCCAGCGGGCAAAATAGTTTTTCGTCACAATTACCATGTGTAAACAACCACCAAGGATGACGGGGATCATTAAAATCCATCCATGATAAAAACTATTGAACATAAAGACTCCAGAAATGAAGACCGGTAAATAAAACAAATCCTGCAAGTGTTGTACTGATGATAGTATTGAGACTCTTGAATTTATAAAACGGGCGATCCCATAACATAGCGATACTGAATGTAAGGAGCGCTAATGTCAGTAAGAGATGGCTTAACCACGGCTCGACGACTAAGCTTACCAAAGCGTAACCACTGATAATAAATAAGCTCCAGAATACGGGCATACCGAGATAGGAGAGCTGGTTTTCATTCTTAATATTCCCGACTTCATTAAATACAGATAATCGCAGGCAACCACTAATGATCATTAAGATAATAAACAGGGAATACCAAGATTGATAACCGGAAAGGTAGAGAATAATAGCTGGAGAGATCAAGTAAATAAGTTGATCCATAAATCCATCAAGATAACGACCAAATGGGCGCGTAATATTTAAGTTTCTGGCTAAAATACCATCGAGCGCGTCGCCAAGCATGGCAAGATATAAAAACGCAATAGCTAAGTAATACCAATGTTGTAATGCGGCTGCCACGGCAAGAGCGCTAAATACCGCCCCACCAATAGTAATATAGTCTGCTCTATTTAATTGGATAATAAAATGATTATTGTTCATAACTTTTCCTTATTTTTCCTTGTGTGGAACGGAGGACAATTGGCCTTTTCTGAGCATATTTGTCAGAGCAATGCGGTTTATTTTGCTGTTATGACGAATATCGACCGGAATAGAATTAACATAATAAATACGGGTAACTAGTGTGAGCGCCAACTCGTCTAAAATAGCGGGTAAATTTGCCGGTAGTGTGGCGCTTTCCAGTATCAAAGCGGCTCCGCCTAAAGGATGTAGTACAAACGCGTTTTGAGTGACCTCTGGTAGTTCATTGATCCTTTTTTCCAGTATGTAGGGATGAACGATACGGCCATCATCTAGCACCACTTTGTCTTTTACCCGTCCAAGGAGCCAGAGCTGTCCTGTGGTGTCCAGATAGCCAACGTCGCCGGTACAGTGCCAAATACCTCCCTGTTTACGTGGGAGCTTGTTTTCTTTCGTTGCTTGAGGATTATCAATATAGTCTTTGAGCACATGAGGCCCGGCAACCAAGATTTCACCGATATTACCGGCGGCCAGTGGGATAATTTGTTGGGGGTTGGCAGTTATTTCCCGAATACATATTTCTGCTTGTGTCACCGGTTTTCCGACCAAATAACCATCATGAGTTGCCCAGTGGTTTAATTGAGTCGTCATTTCGACGGTACTGATCGGTTCAACCTCGGTGGAACCATAGACTACTAAATGCCGAGCATGTGGGAAGACGGTCAGGCAGTTTTCAAGCAGAGCCTTGTTGGCAGGTGCGCCACCTACAATGATTGTTCGCACGTTGGGGAATGACAACCCTTTGCTCTTAGCATAACCGGTCACTCTGCTCATATAGGCGGGAGCGCCGCTGAGGCATGTAATACCTTTGTCTTGTACTTGCTTGACGATCTTCTGTGGATCGACGGTTGCGGGATGGGCAAAGTCAAAATCAGGCAGAATACTGCTGTTGCCGCAGCATAATGAGTGCAGCACCATAACGGGGAAACTGTGTAGGTCAATCTCACTCTTTCCCTCAGTAAAAAGCGCTGTTATGGCATAAAGTTGTGCTAGCAGGCTGTCATGAGTGCGGTTTGCGCCTTTGGGTATGCCGGTGGAGCCTGAGGTAAAGGTAATTAACCCGGTTGTATCCGGCGGTAAATCTCGGCAGATAAAGCTATCTAAAGATAAATGTTGACTGGGTGTTTCTAGGGCTTTCATGCCCCAGATACGTTGGCCGATGACAAAACGTCGTAGTCGCCACAGTTCAGGGATCAAAAACCAGAATTTTCCTAACGTAGGTTGAGTGATCACCGCCGATAATTTACTGCGGCGCAGTATCTCCCTCAGTTGCTTTTTGGAAAGCCCGCGTTCAAGCATAACTGGAACTAGCCCTAAACCCAGAATAGCAATAAGCAATGGATACAGGACTAAGCCTGGTTGAATAATCACCAACAAGCGATCGCCAGCGACGAACCCGGCTTGGGTTAATAGACGCTGGAAATGGGAGGCATGAGAAAAAAACGCTTGAAAGCTTAAGCCGCTACTGTGCTCCAATGAATGTGGCACTTGCAGGGCTAAATGCTCAGGGTGTTTTTGGGCTGCATTGACAATTGGTTGACAAATATTTGTCATGCGATCCTCCTGTAATAAAGCGCATATTGATGCTTGGTGGCAGCCGGTGTATTAAAAAGCCGTCCTGCGGTCTTGAGAGATGTATTATCTTCACGCATCAAAGCGCCTCCCAGACGAGGGTGAATACGCCTGGCGCTCTGTTCAAATGAGTAATACAGCGTGTTGTACAGCCGACTGCCCCGGTATTGCGGTGCAACTGCCACGGTTTTCAACAACCCGATAGCGGGCTGACCTTTTTGTAGAACAGACAGACTCAGAATTAACCCGGCAATTTCGCCGTTGGTGGTTTTAGCCAGAAATGAGGCAGGATAACGGCAAAAAGGTTTAATAAACTCCTCACCACAGTGCTGTTGAAAGGCGGACCAAGATGGCGTGGTATAAGCGAAATTTTCGCCAAATACTGAGTCGATAAAAGAATAAAGTTTAACCTGTTCTTGCATCCATAATTCCGGTGTTAACGGCAATAATGTTGCTTGAATATCAGGAAGTTTTTGCGCGCGTTGATGAGCTTGCTGAAAGTTGCCTGCTATTGCCTGAGTATCGTCGAATAGTGAGATATAGCGATAACGGATATCAAACCCTAACTCTTTTAACAAAAGAGGATAGTAAGGAGGGTTATAAGGCTCATGCTCAAAGGGAGGGACCTCAAAATGATCAAGTCGAACGCGGTAATCGCCGAAAGTTGAGAAATTAATGGGTCCGTAGAGATTACGCGCACCATTTTCCTTGGCCCATTGTTCCAGGGCGCTAAACAGCATGGTGTTGCTTGCTATGTCATTATCCGTTTCCCAAAAGCCGAAAAATGCGGCAGATCGGCCATCAACACTATGAGGTACTAAAAAGCCGACAAGACGGGTTTTCCCAGGAATGCAGCCAATCCAAGCTTTACTGTGATTAAACCAGGAATTCTTCGGGCTGAACTGTTGTTGCACTTTTTCCCGGTCTTCGCCAGGCCAAAGCGGCCAATCGCGATAAATCATTGGCGGAAGGTCAAGAAAACCTTCAGGCAGTGGATTGGCCGGAGACCATTCTCCCATGAAGATATTAGACATGTTCACTCCTTGATGCCTGTTCTTCTGTTGTGGTGTCGTGCAAGCGGACAACACTTCCAGTTGCGCCATCCATGCGTACTCGATCGCCATCTTGCAAAATTTGTGTGACGGCAGGAATGCCAACAATTGCGGGGATACCCAGTTCACGGGCGACAACGGCGGAATGTGAGAGAGTCGAACCGCGTTCGATTAATAACCCACCGGCGGTAGGGAATAATGGCGCCCAACCGGGATCGGTACGCACAGTACACAGGATCTGACCTGCCAGCGACATTTCATCTTGTGGGTTTTTAATTAATCGGATAGTTGTTTCAACCTGCCCTGGGTAACAACCTATACCTTGTAGCACATTGCTATCAGTTGGGGCCTGTTTTTCCCGATAGGGATAGCTGTAATCTTGCTGTTGATACAGCGAGCCTCTAATGAAAAGGTGATGAGCGGGTTCATCTTCGGTTTCGTAGCTGGCATATTCTTGCTTGCGTATAGCAACTAAAGGCTTAAGTTGGGTTTGTATTGCTGTTCCTTCGTAGCCGCTGTAGATCTCCTCTAACGTGAGATAAAAAATATCGCGGGGTTCAGCGAGGATACCTTCTAGTGCATAGGCTTGACCAAGTTGTATGAAAATATCCCGGTATAGCCCAAACATTCGGGTCCGGGTGAAGCGCATATTTTCCCGGTGGCGTATCGCCTGGCGCAATTTCTGCAAATTGTTTTTGAAGGCGTTCATGCGTCTGGAGCCAAGTCGCTCGTGTATTTGCTGAAATGCCGTATTTTCGGCCTGAGTGCACAATTTTCTTTCCCGGCTGGATAACGTCTCTGGGGTGAGAGTATCGATAGCAAGGTAGTTTTTTAGTATCAGAAATAGAAAGCTGGGATCTTGTTTTAACGTGATGGTTTCCAGCTTCAATTCCCCCATCGTGCGATCGCCATATTTTTTAATATAATCGATGCACTGCTGGTGGAATGGTTCATCGAGGTGGCGTACTTGGGTCAGCAGGGTACGAGCATCACCGTGGGTCAAGAGATTGCACAACTCAGGGTGCTGGCGTGCATATTGGCACATTTTTAATAGCACTTTGGTTGGTTGGGTGCTTTCAATATCTTCATCCCCAGAGAGGAGATCACCTAATAATGCAGATGAATTCTCAATACCGGCAGCAATTAGCTCCCGATTTACCCGTCCATTAAACATCATTACATAGAAGTCGTTCAGGATCGGCGTCGTCCAGCGTCGTAGCAGATGTTCATCCAGATATTTCAGTTTCTCGATTAGTTGGCCGCTGTTACAAGTATGCGGTTCTGCTTGTTTTATGGCGGCGTCATGCCATTTGAACTGTTCTAAAAATAGTTCTACCCGTTGATCCATAGTCCTAAAGGCATATAACAGGCGCAGAAATGCCCACCCCATTTTTGGCAGTTTCTTTATTTTGTCGCCCGGTGAAAGCGTTTTATCCTCAACAAAATCAACTGGATCTTCCAGCCCCATCATTCTTTCCATATCTTTTTTATTGGTTTGGAAAGAGGGGAGTAATAATAGCCCTTTATACCAATTGTTGATGTTGTAATAGATCCTGCCTTTAATTAAACCGAGCATGTTCTCCAACATGGAACGATGCTGGTTAACTTGTTTATCCGAGCAACCTAAGGCACGTATTGTCTGTTCATAGACGGTGGCATAACCGGCGCGAGCAAAAGAGAAGGTTAGTGGTGTTGTTATTCCACAATAAGATTCCTGAATATTGGAGTTATCAAAGATAATATGGCGCTCGCTTTGATCATCCTGACGTGGCAAGCGGGTTATTGGCCGGGTCTGTAGAATAAAGATTTTATGGTTTTGAATTGTCCATTCGATATCTTGTGGGCATCCTCGTTCTGCCGCGATTTTTTTGCCAATATTTCGTAATGCATAGATTTCATTATCGAGTAAGGTCGGTTTCCACTGTTTTTCTTCTGCGACGGGTATTGTTATTGTACCGTTGCCATTGGCGGTATCGAAAACACTTGCTGTCTCTTTTTGTGTGATATGGCGTTCAATCTCAGATGTAGTGAGATGAACTGAGAATTCGTCGGTATCGCATTCGCCGGAAACCACACCTTCTCCGGTGCCCCAGGCGGATGAGATGAGGCAATGTTGCCTGCTGCCCGTGACTGGGTGGGCGGTAAACATAACACCAGAAACCTCACCGGCAACCATGTTTTGAATGATGACAGCACTACTTATATTGCCCATCGGTAGCTGTTTGTGTAGGCGATATTGTAATGCGCGTGTGTTAAAAGCTGAGGCCATCACAGCGCGTAAGCTATTGACCAGCGCTGATTTACCTCGTTGAAATAGGTAGCTGTCCATCTGCCCGGCGAAAGAGGCGTTGGCGGCGTCCTCGCCAATGGCTGATGAGCGAACAGCGAAAAATGTATCTGGGTGATTCTCCGATAAGAGAGCCAATTCTTCTTCTAATTCGGTAGGCAGTGGAATCGACTGTATCCATTGACGCAATGGCGCAGCAATAGTATCGAGTTTTTCCTGGCTGATATCACGTGGTACGGCAGCCAACTGTTCTATAATATTGTTTGCAAATGTATCTTTGATAAGCAGGCTATTGAGTACCTCGCTGCTGATGACCCAATAATTAGGTACAGGAAAACCGTTTTGCGTAAGCCATAATAAATTAGCCGCTTTGCCACCTAAGGAGTGTTCCGCCAATTCAATAGCGTTATCTTGAGTGTAGAGATATTTCATATTATTCCACCAATGCAGCAATAGTATACTTTGCTTACATCATGGTCTTATTTGCACGTAATATTGTTGGCGTGAATAGATCAATAAGATATGAATGTATTACAAGCTATTGCTGCACCCTTATTTTAGAGGAAGAGTAAAATTAAATAGTTTATTCGGTTGATTATTAATTCCGTGTTAATGAAATAAGCCAGCGGAGAGTTTTCATTGTGCGCTCCATAAATGGATAGCCAACAACATTGTGGGCCATCATATAAAGTGGAATTCTTCTCATCCATAAATCACGCAGTGCTAATTCATAGCCACGACGCCAATTTATTGGATCAAGAGATAGCCCCGATTTTTGCTCAAGTTCAACCCGGTGTAGTTCAATATAATAGGCCACCTTATCCGCGTCGCTTTGTGGGTCTAAGCTAAAGGCCAGAAGTTCTGCCAGGTCGCGTTGTGGTAGATGCAAAGTAGACAACTCCCAATCCCAAGCGCATAAACGTAGCCCGGTTTCCTGTTGCCGGAAGGCAATATTGCGTGGGTTGAAATCACCGTGGATTAATGTCCTTGGCATCTGTTCGATTTCCTTCCACCAAGTTGCGGTATTGTTTACCCAGTACTGGAAATCGTCTCGTTCTTCGACGGTAAACAACTCAGGGAACGTTTGGTGAATAAAATTGCCCAGTTTTTGCCACAGGGGCTTCATCTGTGAAACCGTATCGGCATTCGCAATTTGCAGTTGTGGGAACTTCAACGTGAGCTCTTCTTCTCGTCCCAACCAGATAGCGTGAATATCTGCTATTCCTCGGATGGCAGCTTCAAGGTGGCGCTGCTCCCAAGGTGTTTCCAGATTAATGTTGTTCATTAACATCATATCGTGGAGCAATTCTTCAATCAGGGCATAAGTTCCGGTTGCTTCGTTTTCAATCACACCATAGATAATTGGAATATAACGCATCAACCGTGGATCTTGCTGATTCATAATAGCCAGCTCACGGCTATGGCTTTGATTAAATTCAAGCTGATGTTCAAAGTCCTGGAAAACGGCAAACAACTCAGGAGAACAGTGTTTGGCGATATCCATTACCATATTGACGACCTCACTCCCCAGAGGTTTCAGTTTCAGCATCACGGGTAAATTGTTCTGTGCGGATGTCGTCATAGAAAAAGGAAATAAGCCAATTAAACGTTCCGCATAATTTGAGCTCAGACTTGTCAGCATGCTGTGCTCATCACCGCCAGAAAATTTAGGATTGATCGTGGTTAAATGGGCGCCTTGTAACACAGGGTTAAAATCTGCTTGCTGGAAGAAAGAGAGATCAAGGTCCTGTGGGGTATGCGCAATAATATTGCTGGTGGTGACAGGGCGATAGCGGCCAAGTCTTTCATGTGATTGAGCGAACTCATCCGCAGCAATAGCTGATAGTGTTGAAATATCAAGGGCCAGACAATAGCTGGCGATGATCTCCGCCAGACGGGCGGTGCCGTTTTCATCGGTGCAGCCCAACATGTTCAGACATTCACGTTGGTGTGGTAAATAAGTTCCGCCACCGATAGTACCGATGATCAGAGAAGGCAGTGTAATACTGCAATAGACGCGGTTATCGGCAGTTAATGTCATGTGCAGATGAGCGACTGACGATTCATGTACGCAGGCGATATCCTGCCCTAGAGCGGTAAACATCCCGGCAATCACATTGGCCGCATTAATATTCATGCCGATCATCCCTGAGGCAATAGCGCCTTCGCAGACATGATGATAAGCCGTGACAAGTTGTTGTGGCGTGACTCGCAATATTTGCTGGCAGGATTCAGCATCTAAATAAACCTCAGCCACTACACGAGTTCCACGACCTTCGATGAAAGGTTGATAAGACACCTTTTTATCACTAGATGTATTACCATCGATCATAAAGTGACGTAGTGGTATAAACGCCATTTTGGCTAACTGTTGTTGGATCCATTGACATGCGTACCAAGTGCAAATGGTGGTCATGTTTTGACCCGCGGCGGCGGCGGTATTGTAGATAAATTGCAGATGGACGCTGCGACCGATGATATGTGGATTTATTTCCAACAATTGCGCATGTTTGGAATGGCGTCCTATTTCATACCGTAATTCGCTGATATGTTCTTTGATCCAATCACTGAACATAATGCTATGCGAGACGCTATGAAATTCAAAACGCGGGGCTCGTATCATGCGTTGACCAAGTACACGCGCGGTCGTTCCCCCTGATTGCGTAATGGCGGAAGAACCACGGGATACCGAAGCAATTAAAGCGCCTTCTGTGGTAGCAAGTGGAGCATAATATATCCCTTGAGCGTATTGTCCCTTTATCAAGAGAGGGCCGGCGATCCCCACGGGGATTTCTATTGAACCAATAAATCCTTCAATGGTTTTTGCCAGTTTGGTCGCATCCAGATGGGTATTTGCCACGTGTTCCAATGTATGCCCGGTATGTTTTGCCAAATAATCCAGACGTTTTTGTCGCGCTTCTTCGGTGTAGGTGTAGAGGTGGCGGCGGGGCAATAATTTTACTTGAGTTGTTTCTGTACGGACGGCAGATGCTCCTTGGTGTTTTTTGATGCTAAATATGTCACGTGACAATTCTAGAATAGAACCTCGCGCACAGTTTTCTATGTGATCAGTGGTATTATCTGATGCATCACTTACATATGATTGGATATTCTTTTGCAACATAATTATATTTCCTTTAATACCTAAGCAAACCCAAGCTTTATTAAGATGCTGGCAGTGCAAACCGAGTAACCCAGCACCATAAATATTCCCACGACAGCTTCATCGCGTTTGCGATTTTGGATAGTGGGGTTACGGAGGAATTTACTTAATTGCCATAGACACAATGCATAACAAACGACCAAGATAATTAACGCCCATAACGCTATACCATCAGTGGTGATACGGATTAGCCAAATCTGTAATATCAACATTACGGTGAGTAATGCCGCGATAATAGCGACAGCCCCTTTTCTGCCGAAAATAGATGAATAGGTCGGTATTTCCAGGCGCTCTTCATCTGGACCTTTACACTTGCGTGTAATTTCAAAACTGAATCCAGAGAAGAAGCACAACCCCATTAAGACCCATATTGGGAAAGTGAATGTGAGATTAGGGCTAGCGATATTGCCCAACCACCAGATAATGAGTGGCATTACCAGCATATGGGAAATGGCATACCAAGTAAGGTGTTGGTTTAACCAATCACCGATAAAGAACTCTTTGCCCATAAGACAGGTCCAGATAAAGACCAATAACCAGGCAAAAGTAACTGAACCAATTCCCCGATCAAAGAATAGACTTCCACCTAATTGTAATGCGATACAACAGATACCAAGCGCCCGTAGATTTTTCAGCGTAATAATACCGCGTTGTAAAATCCTCTGTGGGTGATGTTCACAATCCAGTTGATAATCCTTATGCTCGTCGAATATCCGTAATAGTAAAAAATAGGAGAAGGACATCAGGCAACCGAGCAGGATTTCCCATGATAAAACGGGTTTTTCCCTTATTGAATAAAAAGCTACGGAATAGCTGATGATATAAAAGAGAAAGAAAAGCGGCGCATTTTGCAGCGGGAAACGCTCATCCATCCATAGCTTTATCCTCTTACCAATGAATTTTGAATAAATATCTTGGCCTTCCATACATCATTCCTATTTATTGTATAAAGACTAAACTATATACATTTGTGAAAATTCAGCTCGAGGATAATCAATCCAGAAGAGAATCTTAATAAAGTCTATGAGTGTTTTTTAACATTATTTCTCTAAATAACTTCCAAAATACGTATAGACTGGAGCCATACATTAAGCCAAAAGTTTGTCATCGGCTATAATCAGTATGTGTAAATTTTAATTTTAGTATGCAACTTATGTTTACAAATTTTTCCATAACTGTATGTTTGTACGATATTTTATTTCATCCTCAGATTGAGGGATAACGGGCTTCGATATCATATTTCAGACAAATATAAATGAGTATCTGTTTCGTTATCTGTATAACTTTTCACGCAAATAAATTTTTAGTAGGACAAAGTTACTCCATATAAAATACCGGAATAAAACAATAAATGATTAGTTATTGTAATTGAATGAGTGATGAGATGTTTTGATTTAGCGCAGTTTATAGTCAGATATTGCCACAATAATTAAAAGGTAATATTTACAGTTAGGTCTGTGTTGGATTCTTGATGTAGGATCGGGGAATGCCGATATATTTTGGCTAAATAGCTACGTTACTTTATCAAGTAAGGAGTCTGAGCTGTGTTAGGAAAAATCCACAATCTTACTCTGTGCTGGTTTACTACTGTCTGCGCTAGTCATTTAGTTGTCAACCAGTATAAGCAGGAAGAGGTTAGTTTCAGCGACGAAGCCAATGATCTGATTCTGATAATTATCCGTACAGAATTAGGGTTGTGTGTTAAAAATTTGGTAGATGCGATAGCGTTGAAATTCATGCTTACTGTTTTCTGTGCAGGTTTGTTGCAATTGGCTGAGTGTGTAAAAACGAGTTTGCCGGAGGGCGCGGATCAGCACGATCTGGCGCGATTATCATGTTGATCAGGGTAGAAATTCCGGTAGATGCTGCGGGAATAGATCGGTTATTACGGAAATCTTTTGATACCTCGTCGGAAGCGGAATTGGTTCAACGATTGCGGGAAGATGGACTATTGACGTTAGGCGTGGTTGCCACAGATGACGAAGGCCAGGTAATCGGTTACGTGGCTTTTAGTCCGGTGGATATTAATGGTGAAGATCACCAATGGGTTGGTCTGGCGCCGTTAGCGGTTGCTGAAGAATATCGTCGGCAGGGAATTGGTGAAAAGTTGGTGTATGAAGGTTTGGATAGCCTGAATGAATTTGGTTATGGCGTCGTCGTTGTTTTAGGTGATCCACACTATTATCACCGGTTTGGTTTTACGCTTGCTAGTGAGCACCAATTGTATTGCCAGTGGCCAACGTATGAATCTTATTTTCAGGTATATGAATTAGCTGATAGTTTTTTGGCTGACCATCAGGGACTGGTTACTTATTCCCCACACTTTGGCCGTTTCTAATTGATGCTAAATATTCTGATATACAGACGGGCTGGCAAATAACCAGCCTCTCTTTTTGCTGTTTACTTAATTGTTTTACTTGATATTCCAGCCGTGAGGCACTGGAGCGGTCTCCGGCATGACTGCTGAAAACCAGCTGTAACGGTCCTTTCCCTCTCAGTGATTTTGCTCCTTTCCCGTTTTCATGTTGTGCAAAACGGCGATGAATATTTGTCGTTATCCCGGTGTAAAGCATGCCAGATTTTGTTTTCAGTAAGTAAAGAACCCATTGATTTTCGGCCATATAATTTTTTTCTGAATTTTCTATTTTTGATATTTATATTTTACTCGAACGCTTTTCTATATCATTTTTCTGAATAATTTAGTTTAAGTTATTATAATATAACAGTTTTATAAGACCCGTTACATATCAATTTGCTATACGTCGCATTATTTATTCAAAAAAATTGAAATAGAATAGCAATAATTGCTAATTTTTATTCCTGCCTTTAGAGCATACTATGATCCACATCACAGAGAGTAACTCATTCAACTAAAAATTGATCAAGGATCATAGTATGAAAAACGTAAAATATATCGCTGCTGCTTTAGCTTTAAGTGCTATCTCTTTTGGTAGTATGGCGGCAACAGAAGTTCAAACTGCTTCCTCTTCTAAAGTTGGCGTAGTTTCTGTCACGGGGGCTGATACTTTGGAAACCCTAAGTGCCGAGTTGTCCAAAAAAGCTGACAAAGCAGGGGCATCTTCTTTCCGCATTATCTCTGCTGGCGGTAAGAATCAATTATCAGGTGTTGCTGAAATCTATAACTAATTTATAGTAGAACATACTGAACCCTGGCCCTGTCAGGAGATGTCAGAACACGCCGTAGGATGATGTTTATCCCGGCGTGGTTCTGGGCTTCTAGGCAGATATAATCCTGCTATTGGAGAGAGTGTGAACGCTCCTGAAAACTTTCAGATTATCCATAGATACCTCGCAAGACAGCATGTCCTAACGCTTTGTACAGCAACCGGTGATGATATTTGGTGTGCAAATTGCTTCTATGTTTTCAATGCCGATGAGATCGCTTTCTGGTTTATGACTGAACTGCATACTCGCCACGGTGAAATGATGCAGGTAAACCCGCAGGTTGCAGGTACCATTGCTGGACAGATTCGAAATATTGCACAGATAAAGGGTATTCAATTCAAAGGGGAAGTCATTCGTCTTGAAGGTGAACAAGATAAAGCTGCCAGAGCACGTTATTGCCGCCGTTTTCCTGTGGCAGTTGCTGTTAAAACACCTATTTGGCAACTGAATCTCAATGAAATAAAGATGACTGATAATACGCTTGGATTTGGTAAGAAAATCTGCTGGCAGCGATAAAATTATCTTAATCTATGAATAATCTGGTTGCGGCTACCACGCCATAGTAAACCGGGTTCATAAAGATCTTGTATAAACTTGCCATCCACTAGCACATTAATATAGCTGACAATTTCCCGTTGAATTTCGCTAAGTTCCTTTAGCAGATAACCCGTCCAAAGCCAAATGTCCTTGTCTGGGCACTCTGTTTTAATCCGTTTTACCAATTTCAGGATCGCGAGTGCATTGTGTGGATGTAGGGGATCTCCGCCAGATAAAGATAGCCCTTGTCGTTTAATGCGTTTGTCTTGTAAATCAAAAATTACACGGTCTTCCATTTTCTGCGTAAATGGTTGGCCGGAGTTCACCCGCCAGGTACTTTTGTTATAACAACCGGGGCATTGATGTTCGCACCCGGCGACAAACAGTGTGCAGCGGGTTCCGGGGCCGTTAACCACATCAACAGGGTAGTATTGGTGATAATTCACTTTGTCAGCCTGCCTTCATTAGCCTAATTGCCCATTTGCCAGATGTTTTACTCTGCGTTTCACCTCTTCCTGTTTGCCAGCATTGAATGGGCGGGCATCGGGGCTTCCCAGATAACCACAGACGCGGCGGATGACTGATACTCTGGAAGGTTCATGATTGCCACAACGTGGGCAGGTAAACCCTTTACTGGTACAGGAGAATTCACCGGTGAATCCACACTCATAGCACTCGTCGATAGGGGTATTGGTGCCGTAATAAGGGACACGTGAGTAGCTGTAATCCCATACATCTTCCAGTGCTTTCAGATTATGTTGCAGATTAGGATATTCGCCGTAGCAGATAAAACCGCCGTTTGTTAGTGGTGGATAAGGAGCTTCAAAATCCAATTTGTCATAAGGATTGACCTGCTTTTCAACGTCAAGATGGAAACTGTTGGTGTAATAGCCTTTATCTGTCACCCCTTTAATCACACCAAACTCAGCGGCATCAAGGCGGCAGAAACGGTCACATAGATTTTCGCTTGGAGTGCTGTATAAACTGAAACCATAACCTGTCTCTTTTTTCCATTGATCAGTGGCTTTTCGCAGATGATCAACAATTGAGAGCGCTTTTACACGTAATTGTTGATCATCAAATAGATGAACCTGATTGCCATACAATGCGTTAATGGTTTCATGAATACCAATATAGCCCAGAGAAATAGAAGCCCGACCATGTTTAAAGATTTCAGCGATATTATCATCGGCTTTCAAGCGAACCCCGCAGGCGCCTTCTATATAAAGGATTGGCGCAACTCGTGCTTTAATGCCTTCCAGGCGGGTAATACGGGTCATCAATGCTTGCTTCGCCAGTGCCAGCCGTTTGTCCAGTAATTGCCAGAAATGTTTTTCATCGCCTTTGGCTTCGATAGCTATCCGAGGCAGGTTCAAACTGATAACCCCTAAGTTATTGCGTCCTTCATGAATTTGTTCACCCTTTTCCTCATAAACACCGAGGAAACTGCGACAACCCATCGGGGTTTTAAAGGAGCCTGTGACCTTAACCACTTGATCATAGTTAAGAATATCTGGGTACATACGCTTACTGGCACATTTGAGAGCCAGTTGCTTGATATCGTAGTTAGGATCACCGAGTTTGTGATTCAGGCCATCACGGATAGCAAATACCAGTTTGGGGAATACCGCTGTTTTGTGATTCTTACCCAAACCAGCAATGCGGTTACGCAGAATAGATTGCTGAATTAAGCGGGATTCTTTTGACGTACCCAGACCAAAGCCAAAAGTGACAAAAGGAGTCTGCCCATTGGCGGTATGCAGTGTATTAACTTCATATTCCAGTGATTGGAAAGCGTCATAACACTCTTTTTCTGTTCGTGCTTCGGCATAGGATTTTTTATCGCTGATATTCCACTTTTCGGCAATCGCCAAGTGTTTGTCATAGCTGGCTTTAACGAAGGGGGCTAATACTTCATCTATACGATTGATGGTGGTACCGCCATAAATATGGCTGGCAACCTGAGCGATAATTTGAGCGGTTACCGCTGTTGCGGTTGAAATGGATTTTGGCGGTTCTATTTCAGTATTACCCATTTTAAAACCATTGATTAGCATGCCTTTTAGGTCGATTAACATACAGTTAAACATTGGGAAAAAGGGGGAATAATCGAGATCATGGTAGTGTATTTCGCCTCTTTCGTGAGCCAATACCACATTGCGCGGCAGAATATGTTGTTTGGCATAACTTTTAGCAACAATCCCGGCCAACAGATCCCGTTGAGTGGGAATCACTTTACTATCTTTATTGGCGTTCTCATTGAGCAGGGAAACGTTACTCTGTTCAATTAAACCACGGATTTCTTGATTAAGTCGGCTATGTAACTCTCGGGTAATATCCCTATTGTGACGATATTCGATATAAAGACGGGCAAGGTGCTTATATCTGCCAGCCATTAACTGATTTTCTACTGCATTCTGAATATCTTGTGCATTAACTTGCCTGTAGTCAGCGATTAATTGCGTTACTGTGGATGCAACTTGGATACAATACTCATCATCCGTCACGCCAACGGCAGAAGCGGCCCGTTTTATGGCATCTTTGATGCGTGTTTCATCAAATGGTACCTGTCGACCATCCCGTTTTATCACAACAGTTTTCACAATATGGCTCCTTGAGAATGTTGCTTAAAAGTGCAAACGATTCTCGTTTTGATATTCAGCTTAAAGATAGATGTCGCTATATATAGTTTTATTTCCATATTTAAGCACAATATATAGTAACTTGAAGTGAGATAATCACGTTCTCATTTGATCTGAAACAAAGAATGAAGACTTATATTTAAGGTCCAGTGAGAGGTACAACCCTTTGGTCAGTAACTAACCAAGGGGTTGTAGAAAACAGGGCAGGGATTATTTACGAATCGCGATAGCTTCGATTTCGATTTTAACGTCTTTTGGCAGGCGGGCTACTTCAACACAAGAACGGGCCGGGAAAGACGCATTGTGTTCTTTGAAGAATGCTTCATAAGTTGCGTTAACGGTACCGAAGTCATTCAGGTCTTTAACGAAGACAGTTGTTTTAACAATGTCACCGACAGTGAGACCTGCTTTCTCAACGATAGCTTTAACATTTTCCAGTGATTGACGAGCTTGAGCGGCGATATCTTCTGCGACATCACCTGTTTCTGGATTGACTGGGATCTGGCCGGAAGTGATGACCATATTGCCAAGATCAACACCCTGAACATAGGGACCAATTGCAGCAGGGGCTTTATTAGTATTAATCTCGTATGACATAGGTTCTCCTGTTAATGTGATAACTAAGTGAATATTTCATTGAAGGTACTATTATAGTGTCCGCTTCTACCTCAGCAACTGACATAGATCGTTCAATCGTTGCGTATCACCACATCGCGGTCGAACTCTTTCTCGCAGTATTTGCAGGTCAGCACCACATCTTCCGCTGTCACTTTGACTCGAAAACTGCTTTCTACGGGTTCATTGTGGCTGATGCAGTTGCTGTTAGGGCAGACTAATACGCTATCGATACGCTCAGGCAAGTTAATGGGAAGTTTCTTCACAACTTCGTAGTCTTCAATACAGTTCACCGTTGCGTTCGGCGCATACATAGCAAGTTGGTTAGCTTGCTGTTCTGTCAGGAATGTATTTTCGATTTTAATGATATCTTTTTTACCTAGTCGATTGGAAGGCAAGTTCAGGCCGATGGTAATGCGTTGATCGGTTTCAGTTAGTTTAAACAGAGAGAGTAGTTTGAAGCCGACCTGAGCCGGGATATGGTCAATCACCGTACCGCATCTAATAGCTTCGACTTGTAGTTTATGATCTTGGGTCATCGTGTTTTGTATGAATACATTTTAGTGACAACTTTCTGTATTCATCCTCCAGAGATATTGTTAAGAATCGACACGACTTCCATTTTAGGCGGTGTCACCCTGTTTATCCAGATAAGACGTAGACAAATCAATATTATCTTACTGTTGTTATTCCATATAATTAGCTTTAGCCGTCATTGTTATAAGAGTACTATGTTGAATTTATTGATTTTGGCTATTTTGTTTGAATTATTTATCTTATTTAAAAGGTATTTTAATATCTTAAAATTAATGGTTGTTAATGAATTTATTTAATTAATATTTTTTTGAAATTTAAGGGGTGATAGATTATTTGTGTCGGAAATTTAGATTTAAATTAATATGTTTGTTGTAATAAGTCATTGTTAATGGTTTTATTTATTCAATTAAATAAAATGAAGGATAAAGCTTTTAAATGTTTATTTGAGTAATGAGATGGTAAATGTATTGTTTACTGTTTCTATTGAAATAAATATTTTGGTTCTTAAGTTATTAATAGAACTTTGATTAATAATTGCTATGAGCCTTTAAATATTACCTTAATAACATATAGATTTAAGTAATAATCAAGTTTTTAATCTTAGATTAAACAGTTTTATTAAACTATATGTGCTGAGAAAAAGTATTATTGAAAAATGAATTATTGCGACAGATAAAAGGTTGTTTATGAGGATTTAATAAAATGAGTAGCTTATTTTATACAGTTACTTTAAGACGTAAGTCTGGTAAAGATATGCCAACTACCTTATAGCGTTGATCGCTTTATTATATAATGAACCGATCTAGCTGGTTTTACTCATTTTCCGACTAAATGGTGGTATTATGGTTATGGTAATCTGGCTCTGTTGTTTTATAATAGTTATAATAAATCAATCTATGGTGAGGTTATTTTAAATAGAGAATGTGAATTCTATAATATTAACTTGGAACATATACCCTATGGATTTCAAGTTGCATCGCGACGGCAAGGGAGCGAATCCCCGGGAGCATAGATAACTATGTGACCGGGGTGAGTGAACGCAGCCAACAAAGAGGCAGCTTGAAAGATAACGGGTATATTAGGAAGAAATAATGAATAATACATTAATTAACCCTGATAATATCTTAGCCCTTTGGGCTTTTGTAATGATTGCAGCTACGTTAGCGATTATAATGGAACAAAAATATAGGTGGGCATCGAAAGTACCTGGTGCGGTGATAGCATTAATTATTGCCCTCTTAGCATCCAATTTAAAAATAATTCCTACTCAATCAGTAGTATACGATGCGGTTTGGCAATATATCGTTCCGTTGGCGATACCTTTATTATTATTTAAAATTAATTTACATAGCATTATTAAAGAAAGTTGGAGACTACTTATACTGTTCTTATTCTCTTCTATAGCGACGATGGTGGGTGCAGTCTTGGCTTTTAAAATTTTAAAAAACTATATACCGGAGCTGGATAAAATAAGTGCTATGATTGCCGCGTCATATACTGGTGGGGGCGTGAATTTTGCGGCAATGGTTGCCAAATTGAAGCCCACTCAAGATATGACTGCATCCACGATCGTTGCTGATAATCTCATGATGGTCTGCTTTTGCATAATATTAATAACATTAGCGGGTTGGTCATTGGCAAGAAAGTTTTGGGGGAGTCCTTATTCTGATGCTATGGTAAGTGATTCCAGTTCGGATAAATCAAAATATTTTGCTGCATCTTATTGGCAACCTAAAAATATCTCTTTAAAGGATATTGCGTTATCTTTAGCATGGGCGATTTTTATTGTAGCAGTTTCATTTCAATTCTCAGCTTGGATAAAAACAATTTCACGACAGACTGGGAGTATTTATCAGGAATTGCTTTTTAGCTTGATATCAGATAAATATCTTATCTTAACAACCGTAACTTTTGCTGTGGTTTCGATATTCAAAAAAACTTTTAATAATTTAAATGGCAGTCAGGAATTGGGAACTTACGCAATTTATATATTCTTTGTTGTAATAGGTATTCCTGCTTCAATAGGGCTTATTATTAGCAATGCGCCTTTGTTGTTTTTATTTGTATTCATTATAGTAATGATTAACTTATTATTAACTCTTGGTTTTGGTAAGTTATTCAAATTTAACCTTGAGGAAATTATACTTGCATGTAATGCAAATATTGGCGGCCCAACAACTGCCGCAGCGTTAGCGATTAGCCGAGGTTGGATAGGCTTAGTTGGTCCTATTATGGTTATTGGAACGGTAGGATATGTGATTGGCAACTATATTGGGACGATTGTTTATTTTATTGTTACAGAGATTTTGTGAAATTAATCATAATATTCTCAGGTTAATATTAAAAACTTATAATTTTATTTCATTAGATTATTTTATCTTCCCTCCTTTGACGATAAAAGAGGGAGCCGGGCAGCGTGTAGACAAAAGTGACGGTTTTTGTGTGTACTCTACTGCCCGTAGATACTGTCTTGCTCACTGGATGGGCAAGACGTATTTTGGCATCACATCGAGTTTGTCTTCGATACCGAAGGTGGTAAACAGACTGATTAATCGCTATTCCAGAAGAAAATAATAACCCATTATATTTGTGGATAAAAAAGTACTTTCTCTATTTTAATCATTCATTTAAAACTAAAGATAATAGAGCCTGACGAGCATAAATACCATTCTCTGCCTGTTGGAAATAATAAGCATAGGGCGTTTTATCTACATCGACAGTAATTTCATCAATACGTGGCAACGGATGCAGAACTTTGAGGTTCTCTTTCGCTCCGAGTAGATCGGAGGCGCGTAGAACAAATTGTGCTTTTACGTTGGCATATTCGGATGGATCAAGGCGTTCTTTCTGTACACGAGTCATATAAAGAATATCTAGTTCCGGTAATACTTCTTCAATATTCGCGTGTTGGCTGTAGGTTGCACCTTTTTCATTCAGCATATGAAGAATATGGTTTGGCATTGCCAATGCTTCCGGGGCGATAAAATAAAAGTGATTGCCATTAAATTTCGCCAGCGCTTGTGATAGCGAATGGACAGTGCGGCCATATTTCAGATCACCAACCATAGCGATATTCAGACTATCCAGCCGTTGCTGAGTTTCCTGAATCGTGAACAGATCTAGCAAGGTCTGAGTCGGATGTTGGTTGGCGCCGTCACCGGCATTGATAATCGGAGTGTGACCGGAAAACTCAGAAGCCAGACGTGGGGCGCCTTCCTGTGGATGGCGTATCACGATGGCGTCAACATATTGGCTGATAACGGAAATAGTATCGGCTAGCGTTTCACCTTTCTTACCTAGAGAGGTGTTGCTGCTGTCTGAGAAACCGACAACTGAAGCGCCAAGGCGATGGATTGCTGTTTCAAAAGAGAGGCGAGTACGGGTGGAAGCTTCGAAGAAACAACTAGCGATGACCTTGGGTTTCAGCAATTCAGGTTGTGGTCTGGCTTTCAGTGCAGCAGCAGTCTGCAACACCAATTCCAGATCTTCGCGACTCAGATCATTTATTGAGATGATATGTTTGCGATATAACGGATTAGCCATTTTTCACTCTCCTCTAATGCTGACATCCGGGGTGGCGATCATGAATCGATTACCGGGCAAAAAAAAGCCCCTCATTGAGGGGCGTTAAATGATTGGTTTAGCAACGGGAAAACAATGACGGCTAGCTGCCCTCTTTCAGGCAGTTGTGCTTGATGACAAAAATAAGCGCTGTCTTTCATGATTTCTCCCGGCAAATTGTGGCGCATTATACTCGTGAAAAATCTTACAGCAACTATTTGACCGAAGAAAAATAAGATTGGCAGGATCATATCTTTAAAGACATCATCCTGCCGATATCTCAACTAATTAAATTTTAAGATCATTTGCTAATGTTGCCACCATTACCGCTTTAATGGTATGCAGGCGATTTTCTCCTTGATCAAATACAATACTGTGCTCTGATTCAAAAACTTCATTGGTAACTTCCAGCCCTCCATACATATTAAATTCAGCCGCGAGCTGTTTGCCTAATATCGTTTCTTCATTATGAAATGCCGGCAGGCAGTGCAGGAATTTTACCTGTGGATTGCCTGTCATGTTCACCACATCCATATTCACTTGATAAGGTTTCAAGAGGTTAATTCGTTGTTGCCAAACTTCTTTTGGCTCGCCCATAGAAACCCAGACATCGGTATAAAGAAAATCAGTATTTTTAACCCCTTCGGAGATATTTTCCGTCAGAGTAATTTTACCTCCTGTTTTTTCAGCCAGTTTCTGACATTCAGTAACCAGCGCGGCATTGGGCCAGTACTTTTCAGGGGCAATCAGCCGAACATCCATGCCCGTTAGTGCCGCGGCTTCTAGCATGGTATTACCCATATTGTTACGGGCATCCCCCAAGTAGGCGAATTTGATTTCTGACAATGGTTTTTCTGGTTGATGTTCCTGAATAGTTAGCAGATCTGCCAGTAGCTGAGTAGGGTGAAATTCATCTGTTAGTCCATTCCATACCGGAACACCTGCATATTTTGCCAGTGATTCAACGATTGTCTGGGCATAGCCGCGATATTGAATACCGTCATACATACGGCCAAGTATACGAGCGGTATCTTTGATCGATTCTTTATGACCAATCTGGTTACCACTGGAGCCGAGGTAGGTGATATTTGCCCCTTGATCGTAAGCTGCCACTTCAAATGAACAGCGGGTACGGGTGGAATCTTTTTCAAAAATCAGCACGATGTTTTTGCCTGTTAACAGGGCTTTTTCTGTACCAGATTTTTTAGTCGATTTTAATTCAGCAGCTAGCTTTAGCAAGGCATGAATTTCTGCTGAGGAAAAATCAAGTAACCTTAAGAAATGACGCTGATGGAACGGATTCATTGTTTGGTGTCTCCGTATTTATTGTTTGCATTTAAATTCAATCTATATCTATAAAAATGCAATTTCAACTCCGTATTAGATTTCTTTGATGTAAACAGTGGTTAGCCCGCCTGTGGTGTGGGAGAATGAGTATTGGGACGGCCAACTGCTTGAGGATATTTGGTATGGCAAATCAAAGAGACTTAGAAGAACAACGCGAAGAAACGCGCCTTATTATTGAAGAATTACTGGAAGATGGTAGTGATCCTGATGCACTTTATGCCATTGAGCATCACTTTTCCGCTGAGGACTTTAGCCTGTTGGAAAAGGCAGCGGTTGAAGCCTTTAAACTGGGTTATGAAGTGACTGACGCGGAAGAATTGGAAGTCGAAGATGGTACGATTCTGATGTGTTGTGATGTTATCAGTGAGTGTGGATTGAATGCAGAATTGATTGATGCCCAGGTTGAACAGTTGGTGAATCTGGCTGAAAAAATTGGCATTAATTATGATGGTTGGGGCACTTACTTCGAAGATCCTGATGAGCAAGATGAAGATGATTTGCCGGAGCAGGGTGAGAGTAGACTTCATTAGTATGATCAATATGTTAAGAATCCTGTATTAGCTCTGGTCGTGATTGATACATGTGATTCAAAACAAAATAGTCCTTATCTGCTTTGGCGAATAAGGACTATTGCATTTAATAGACTATTTTATCAAACCGTGTTCTCTGACTTTTGAAAGAATGGTTCCCCTCCTAATTTGGTTTGCCTCGGTGACTTCCCTTTTTAATTCTTGCCCTAGCTCATTAGAAACCAGATCCTTATGTTTTTCTGCAAGATTGCTTAATTCTTCTGCGGTGTGAACAACGCCGGTCACTTTCCACGCGAATGACAGACCTTTGAACGCCACTTTGGCTACCGGGTGTGGTACGACTGCGGCGGCTGTATCCAGTGTGGCGCCGACCGTTGCACCCAGCGATGCCCCGGTAATTAGCGTATCTGTTGCGACCTCTTTTAAATCATCAGTTGCTTTTTGCAGCTCTTCCAATTTTTCTGGGGTGACGGTAGCAGTAGCCGCACCTGCCTTAAATACCTTTTTTATACCGTCGAAGGTGAGGCTAAAATTATTAATTGCGTCGGTGCCAGCGGCTTTTGTTAGCTCAGTTTTGTTTAGTTCACCTATATTGCCAGCGGCGGCGAATTCTCCGGCAGCCGCGACTAAACTTGCCCCTTCTTTTATTGCTTGAGCGCCAGGGACTTGTCCCTGCGCGAGATGTTCTGCGGCTTCTTTGCGTCCCGCTATGTTATGGGCTATCTGTTTCATCGGGTCATAGTTTGCTTTTAAAGCACTCGCTTTTTGGGTGATTTTGCTGACTTGTTGATCACCATAGGATTCAGAAGCAGGAGATGGCATCTGAGGTCTTTCAGCTTGTTGATTTTTATGTTTGTAAAGTTCGTATGCTATACCGCCAACGCCTAATGCGCCTGTTGCTACGGTTTTAAATATACGTCCATCTTCATCTATGCCAGTCATTGGATTATTTCTTACCATACGGTATAAATTCAGGCCATCTACTGTTCCAGCCGGGTCAGCGCTTAACCATCTACCGGCCCACGGTTGATAATAACGGTAGCCGTAATAGTACAGTCCTGTTGCATCACGCTCTTTGCCTGAATAACGAATGGTTTTGTAACCAGCTTCAACCTGATTTCTTGCCGCCCATATTGCGGTGCCGCCATAGGGGTAATACTCTTCCCAACTGATAATTTCCCCGTGCATATCCAGTTCTAATTCGCTGCTGTGTGTAAGATTATCGTAGCTGTATCTGACTTGATCGTTATCTATGCCAGTGGGTTGGCCTTTTTCCCAGTGTAGAACGCGTACTTGTGCTCTTCCTGCTTGTCCGACAGCAATAACTTGCAAGTCTTCGGTGATATTGGCGCCGCTTTGAGTGGTATGTAATTCCAACCCTGGCAGGTAAGTGACTCGTTGTTGTTGCGTGGCATTGGGTGTTTGCTGTTCATTTATTTTCAATAGCCGCATTCCATCACTGTCATAGCGGTACCATTCGCGCGCGCTGTTACCACTTTGGTTCACTTGTTGTAGTTCTCCCCGGGGTGTCCAGTTTAAGGATTGCCCTGATAACAGACTGGTTTGATGACCACCTGCATCAAAGAATGTATCAACGAGATTGGGATCGTTGGTTAGGGTACTGAGGACACCACGGTTATTGCGGTTTGAAATGGTGATATCTGTGGTGTAGTTATTGTTACTTGCCGGAGCGCTATGCCGGATTTGTGTCAGGTTGCCGCTATCGTCGTAGGTATAAGTGCGAGTATAGTTAGTATAGGTATTGTCATCGGTAGGAAGAGGGGTAACTAAAGGAGGGAGCTGGCTTCCTTGCTGACTAATGTTAGCCATTTCGCGGCCGGTTGCTATGATAAGTTGGTACAGAGAATCATAGGTATACGCATTTTCCGGTACTATTTTCTGATTACGCCAGAATCGAGTTGCTTCTGCATCATTACGAATATTGATCACATTGCCAACCGGATCGTATTCATAACGTAAATCCTGTAGTGGTTTTGTACTATCTTTAGTCCGGCGAGTTTTAATGTTAATTAATCGTTGGGTCTCTGGTTCATAGGTATATTCTGTAATAACGCCGTTACCATGTTCTTCTCGTAATTTCTGTCCGGCTGCTGACCAGGTAATAGATTGCACAATAACTTTTTCGGATTGGCCTTTTAATGTTAACCAGCTACCTTTCAATTGGCCTGCTACATCATAGGCCAGCCGCTGTATATTTCCTTTGGCATCGATTTGGGTTAGCAGAGCACCAATGGCATCAGTTTTATTTTGAGTAGTGAATATGTTGTCATTTAGTTTTGTACGCCAACTATTTTCATCATCACCATGCCAGTCAGCTTCCTGATTTTCGGCTATTAATTGACGGGATTGTGATAAAACCGCGCCTGTTAAGGAGAGACTTTCCAGTTGTACCAATCCCGCAGTGTCATAATGGCGTATACATTGCCCGGCGAGGTTCTGGTTTTTCTCCGCATCGGTATTACTTGCCCAAATAAGGCGTTCCGTAGTTTTCTCGTTCTTTTGTATTAACTCGGTGACAGCCAGCAAGCGGCCGGGCAAGGTATTACCTTCATAGTGATGAGTTTGACGAACGCCTGTTGCATTGATGGTCAGTACTGGGCGTCCTTCGATATCGTTTAATGTAACTGTTCGGCCGGCATCGATACTTTCTTCACGCAGCGTATTACCAGCGAGACTAAAGGTACGAGTGAAGTTTGAACCGCTCTGATTTTTATATCTACGTGGGTCCGTGCTTTTTACTTGAAATCCTTGAATATTAAATTCATAGCGAGTGATCAATTCGTTGCTATTGGTTTCATTGGCTTGAGTACGCAGATATTCCAGCGTACGGATATTTAACCCTCGATTATCTCGTACGCTGACAGATGGAGTATTTCGGTTAATTGCAGAATTGTAATGACTCATATTGCAGCTCCTTATGCTGTTTTAGTCTGTTAGCTAGTTTAATAGTAATGACCTGAGACTTTACTATGGAATGAGTAAAATCTTTAACAGAACAGTATGATAATTTTTGAAATTGACAGTATGAGAATTAGTATTTCCATAGATGTGAATAGAATGGTAGGGTGACGAAAAATTATTTTTATATTCATATAATTAAGTTATTATCTCACCTTGTCGGTTATATCTGTGATATTGAAGATTTGTACGCGGATATTTAATTGATGTGTGGATAAGAGTTTGGGATGTTAATTATGACATTGGAAAAAAATTATTCTTTTGTATATTCTCTTTGTTTGATAATAAATAAGGCTATTTTACTATTATGACTCCAATATGACAGCAGGATAGTAGTTATTTCTATTACCATCAATTCTCTTATATAAAAGAAATTTCAGATAATTATTTCTATCATTTATAGTACAGATGCTGGTAAATGGTGTAAAAAGTGTTAATTTAATCGGAAATGGATGTAATTGATTATTAGGATATATTCATATGATTGACATGGTTTTTTACTCTATATTAGCAACTTAATGGAAAGGTCTTATATATTGATCTTAATTACGTCAATAAAATAGTGTTAATTTAAAGAAGGTATTTCAAATGGCTAATGTAAGTAATATTAGGAAAATTATTAATAATACCCAAAAGAAAATCTATGTTGTGGTAGGCGAAGATAATAACAAAACGCATACTGTTAATATTAATTCTGAATGGGTAGGTGATCTCTGGGTACCGTGGATTGGGGCGCAGGATGAGAGTAAAAAGGCTATTCGTATAACGATAGATGGTGAGCCAGAAATTATTTGGTTTTTTCAAGACTTTAAAAATCCTCCAGGTAAGGATCAAATAAAGTATCATAAAGGTAAGATTTTCAGCTATAAAAATGCAAAGGATGTAGAAGGTGAAAGCTCAGGAGGAGGGAACAAGACGTTGCGTTTCTATATAGATGCTAAAAAGGTGGTGAAATTTAAACTAATTTAATTAAGGGAAAGTGCAGAATTCTGATTGTTCTCATGGATAGCAGAATGTATTCAGAATTCTGTGTTAATTTTCACGACTCATATATTAAGTAGCTATTCTAAGTTATGTCATTGCTATGCAACTATTAAGAGAAAACCACCTCTTGCAAGCAGAGGCGGTTATTTTCTTATTTGGAAACATCGGTACCGAAATACTGAGTGGAAATGCGTAGATAGGTGCCATCGGCTTTGATATCGGCTAGTGCCTTATCGATAGCGGCTTGTAATTCTGGTTCGCCTTTACGGATTAGCACACCGACTGGATCGCCATTGGGTTCGGACGCGACAACTTTTACCGGTGCATTGGGTTTGTGTTTCCTAAAATCGAGATAGGACAGATTATCGTTGATAGTGGCATCAGCCCTGCCTGTAGCAACCAAATCGATGGCCTGATTAAATCCTTCGGTAGGAACGATTTCCGCACCGAAACGTTTTGCCAACCGGGCATAATTGCTGGTTAAGCTATGGCTGGAGGTTTTACCTTTCAGATCGCTAAACGTTTTTATATTGTCATTATTTTTCCGGGTGATAAGTACGGCTTTAGATATGATATACGGTGCGGAAAAGTCATATTTCTTTTGGCGTTCTGGCGTAATAGCGACCTGATTGAGTACCGCGTCATAGCGTTTAGCATCCAGCCCGGCAATAAGCCCATCCCATTTGCCTTCGGTAAACTCGGCTTTGACATTCATACGTCGTGCGATTTCGCGGCCAATATCAATATCAAATCCAGTTAAAGCTCCTGAGGCATCGTGATAGGTAAATGGCGGGTAAGTTCCTTCGGTAGCGATTTTGAATACTCCTGTTGATTTAATATTATCAAGGCCAGACTCTGCATGTGCAGAATATGCAATGCCGAATTGAATAACACCCGCTAATAATGCGGTGAACAACGCTTTCATTTTCTTTCTCCAAACTGTTAAAAAATTTATTTGATGTCATTAACTGATTCTTGGATCAATTACGGCAAGGTTATTTTAACGGTGGGTTATATCTCCCAATCCGGTAAAGTATTGGTTAAGGTTGAAACAAATTCCACAGTACGTTGTTTAACGGCTCGGGTGAAAATCGTTTTCGACGTTCCCGATTCGACAATTTCCCCGGATTCTAAAAATATGACGTCGTGGGCAAGATTTGCTGCCAAGCGCAGATCATGGGTAGCCATTAACATCGTGGTTCCTTCTTTAGCCAACTGCTTTAATACGGCAACAACTTCCTGCGATAATTCTGGATCAAGCGCGGAAGTTGGCTCGTCGCACAATAACACCTTGGGCGAAGGCGCCAGTGCCCGGGCAATCGCTACGCGTTGCTGCTGACCACCGGATAGTGTGGCTGGAAAGACATCGGCCTTGTGTGACATACCAACCTTTTCCAGTAATTCAAGCGCTCGCTGTTTAGCCTGTTCATGTAACCATTTTTGAACCCAGATTAACCCTTCCATAATATTTTCAATGACCGTGAGATGAGGGAAAAGTTGGAAGTTTTGGAATACCATACCGGTTTGTTGGCGAATCCGTTGTATATCCTTGTGGGCAATCCGACCTTTGCCGGTGAAAGCCATGCTTTCATTGCCGATTTGGATCTTCCCGGCTTGGGGAATTTCTAATAAGTTGATGCAGCGTAATAGCGTGCTTTTGCCACTTCCTGATGGGCCAATCAGGGCGGTCAGGCTGCCTTCCTCAATGGTGAGATCGATTTTTGTCAGGACCTTGTGCCCGTCAAAACTTTTTTCAATGCCGGAGAGTTGGATCATCTTTTAATTCCTGTGTGTCACTCTTTTGCGAAAACTTCTTTTCCAGACGGGCTTGTAGTGATGACAACACTGAACTGATTATCAGATAAAGTATTGCCGCCTCAGTATAAAGAATGAGTGGTTGATAAGTCACCGCAGCAATACGTTGTGCGGCAAGGAAAAGCTCCGGTACGGTGATGACTGAGGCCAGTGAAGTATCTTTCACCAGTGAAATAAATGTGTTTGAGAGTGGTGGAATCGCGATTCTTGCGGCTTGAGGTAGAATGATTCGACGTAATGATTGCGTCCAGCTCATACCGATAGAATAAGCCGCTTCCCACTGCCCTTTTGGTACAGACAATAAAGTAGCGCGAATCACCTCGGAGGTATAAGCGCCAATATTCAAAGTGAAACCAATCACCGCGGAGGTGAATGCGCCTAACGTAATGCCGACGCTAGGTAAGGCATAAAAAATAAGAAACAGTTGTACTAGCAACGGCGTGCCACGGATCAGCCAGACGTAGAATTTTGCGACGGCAATAAGCGGTTTTGGCCCGTAAAGCCGGATGAGCGCCACGATAAAACCCAGTATGATACCGAGAGTAAAAGTAATGAGGGTTAGTGGAATAGTGAAAGTAAAGCCCGCATAAAGCATGGGCCAAAAAGAATCGAGTACTAAATTGAACCAGGAGGGTTCCATATATTTTCCCTATTGTGTGTAATATAACTATACCCGTCATCTCTCAAGTTGCCTCTTTGTTGGCTGCACTCACTCACCCCGGTCACATAGTTTTCTATGCTTTCGGGGATTCGCTCCCTTGCCGTCGCGATGCATCTTGAAATCCATAGGGTATATATATTTATAGTAATTTTTTTAAATATCATATGGCAAGCTGTCAACTTACATATATAAGATATAGTTATATCATATTATCATTTTAGATATATAGAGTGATTTATATAAATCAATATATCTAATGTTTGGTTAAAATATTTTCTAATTACTTAATTCAACAAGGTTAATAATAAAGTCCCCTGGACAGAGTTTGTCTTTAACTTCCAGGGAACTGTTAAGGGAATATTGCACTTATTCGGAAGGATTATCACCAAAATAGTTAGCCCAGATACGCTGATAGGTACCATCGGCTTTGATGTCAGTTATTGCTTTATCAATAGCAATTTTGAGTTCTGACTCTCCCTGACGAAGTAAAACGGCTGTCTGCCCTGCATTGGGGCTAGTTGCGACAATTTTTACTGGTGCGTTTGGTTTGTGCTTCTTATAGTCCAGATAAGATAAGTTATCATTAATAGTGGCATCGGCTCTGCCGGTACTAACCAATTCTATTTCCTGACTAAATCCATTCGTGCCGATAATTTCCGCGCCGTTATCTCTGGCTATTTGAGCGAAGTTGTTGGTTAGAGTATGTGCTGAGGTTCTGCCTTGTAAGTCGCTGAATGTTCTTATGTTATTGTTATCTTTATTAATGATAAGTACCGCTTGCGATGTGATATAGGGGATGGAGAAGTCATATTTTTTCTTGCGCTCAGGTGTAATCGCAATTTGGTTAATTACCGCATCAGAACGTCCCGCATCTAACCCGGCAATCAGTCCGTCCCATTTTCCCTCAATAAATGTTGGTTTGACATTCAATCGGCGTGCAATTTCACGGCCAATGTCGACGTCGAAGCCAGTTAAAGTACCGGAGGCATCGTGATAAGTGAATGGTGGATAAGCTCCTTCCGTCGCTATTCTGAATGTGCCGGTGGATTTAATCTTATCAAGGGTTGATTCTGCATTAGCGTAATGTACGAGGCCAAATTGGATAGTACTTGCCAATAATAGGGTAAGAATTGTTCTCATTCTATTTCTCCGGGTTGTTATAAATGAGTAAATTAATTTATTGCTACCTTGATAGTGCTTAATGAAATAAATTATTCATAATAATAAATAATTGAATATTAAATTAGACTAAAATTGCATTATTGTTTACCTTTTTGCTTGTAATAATGTATTTATATGATTTTATTCTCTGTATAATATGCTAACTATAATGATTTATATATAAAATAAAATTATATCATATTGTCATTTCAGATATATAAATTTAAAAATTAATATTCACTCATGTTAAGGAAGTAGGTATGGTTATTTTCAATATTCTTGATGGTATTGATATAGAATAGATTCAATTTACATCTTATTATTAATTTTATCGTTTACTATTTAAATTAAAAAGCCACTGACAATGAATTGCAGTGGCTTTGGTGAGAATTTACTTTTTGAAAAGATTACAACGCGGCAATCGTTTCTTTCTGAGCCAGCAGCTTCTCTTTTGATGTATTGCAGCTTGCCAGACGTTCACGCTCTTTGGCGACAACAGCTTCGGGCGCACGGCTGACGAAACCTTCATTTGACAGCTTGCCTTCAATGCTGCCAATCTCTTTATCCAGTTTCTCAATCTCTTTATTCAAACGGCTTAGTTCGGCCTCTTTATCCACTAAGCCAGCCATTGGAATTAATACTTCTGCGCCATTAATCAGTTTAGTGACAGAAATCGGCGCTTCTTCACCCGCAGAGAGAAGCGTGACAGAAGATAATCGGCCCATTGCCTGAATGAAATTCAGGTTTTCCGCTACACGACGTTGTGCATCAGCATCGGCATTACGTAGCAAAACTTCCAGTGGTTTGCCTGGTGCGATATTCATTTCAGCACGGATATTACGTACTGCAATAATCGCTTCCTTAATCCATTCCAGATCGTTCAGCGCCAGTTCATCAGTTTTCGCTAGATCAAATTCAGGGAATCGTTGCAGCATAATAGTATCTGCTTCAATTCCTTTAACCACTTTCACCCGTTGCCAGATGGTTTCAGTGATAAATGGAATAATTGGGTGAGCCAGGCGCAATAATCCTTCCAGAACTTCGATCAGAGTATGACGGGCGCCACGAACTTCTGCCTCTGAACCTTTGTTAATTGCCGGTTTAGATAGCTCCAGATACCAGTCACAGAACTGGTTCCAGGTGAATTCATAAAGAATATTGGCAGCCATATCAAAACGATATGTATCCAGTGCTTCACGGTAAGCTTTTACTGTCTGGTTAAATTCAGCCAGAATCCAACGATCAGCCAGTGACAGCACTATTTCACCGCCATTTTGGCCGCAATCCTGACCTTCTGTATTCATTAGAACAAAGCGGCTGGCATTCCACAATTTGTTACAGAAATTACGGTAGCCTTGCAGGCGTTTCATATCCCAGTTGATATCACGACCTGTTGAGGCCAGCGCTGCTAACGTAAAGCGTAGGGCATCGGTACCATGCGCTTCGATACCTGCCGGGAACTGCTTCTCGGTACGTTTGCGGATTTTTTCGGCCAACTGTGGCTGCATCATATTACCAGTACGTTTTTCTAGCAGATCTTCCAGAGAAATACCGTCAACCATGTCCAGTGGGTCAATGACATTCCCTTTGGATTTGGACATCTTCTGACCTTCTTCATCCCGGATAAGACCGGTCATGTAGACAGTCTTAAAGGGAACCTGAGGTTTGCCATTTTCATCTTTGATGAAATGCATGGTCATCATGATCATGCGAGCAATCCAGAAAAAGATGATATCAAAACCGCTCACCAACACATCGGTTGGGTGGAAAGTTTTCAACGCCTCGGTTTGTTCAGGCCAGCCAAGGGTAGAGAAAGTCCATAAACCGGAAGAGAACCAGGTATCCAGTACATCTTCATCCTGGTTTAAAGCGATGTTCGCGCCCAGATTGTTTTCACGGCGGACTTCTTCTTCACTGCGACCAACATAAACATTACCGTTGGCGTCATACCATGCCGGAATACGGTGGCCCCACCATAATTGACGAGAGATACACCAATCCTGAATATCGCGCATCCAGGAGTAATACATATTTTCATACTGCTTAGGTACAAACTGGATATCGCCATTTTCAACGGCTTCGATAGCCACTTTCGCCAGAGGCGCGGTACGGACATACCATTGATCAGTCAGCATGGGTTCAATAACCACACCGCCGCGGTCGCCATAAGGAACAGTCAGATCATGAGGTTTAATTTCAACCAGCAGGCCTAGTTTTTCGAACTCAGCAACCATCGCTTTACGAGCTGCAAAACGTTCCATGCCTTGGTATTCAACCGGAATATCAGAGCTGTAAACATCAGAAATTTCGCCATTGGTATCGAAAACTTCGGCTGCATGACGGATGTTGCCATCAAGGGTCATGATATTGATCATCGGCAGGGCATGGCGCTTACCGACTTCATAGTCATTGAAGTCATGGGCAGGTGTAATTTTTACGCAACCGGTACCTTTTTCCATATCCGCGTGTTCATCACCGACAATAGGAATGCGGCGGTTAACCAATGGCAGAATAATCTCTTTGCCGATTAAATCCTTGTAACGCGGATCTTCCGGGTTAACTGCCACGCCGGTATCGCCTAACATCGTTTCAGGCCGGGTAGTTGCAACGATCAGATAATCTTTCCCTTCTGCGGTCGTGACACCATCGGCCAATGGATAACGCAGATGCCACATAGAACCTTTCACTTCACGGTTCTCAACTTCCAGATCGGAAATCGCAGTGTGCAATTTCGGGTCCCAGTTAACCAGCCGTTTCCCCCGATAAATGAGATTCTCTTGATACAGACGGACAAAGGCTTCTTTTACGGCGTTGGACAGACCTTCATCCATAGTGAAACGCTCGCGCTCCCAGTCAACGGAGTTACCCAGACGACGCATCTGATTGGTAATCGTGCCGCCGGATTCTGCTTTCCACTGCCAGATCTTATCGATAAACGCATCACGGCCATAATCGTGGCGGGTTTTGCCTTCTTCTGCTGCGATCTTGCGCTCAACCACCATTTGAGTGGCAATACCTGCGTGGTCAGTACCGGACTGCCACAACGTATTTTTACCCTGCATCCGCTGATAGCGGATCATGGTATCCATAATGGTTTGCTGAAACGCATGGCCCATATGTAGGCTGCCGGTCACGTTTGGCGGCGGGATAACAATACAGAAACTCTCACGGCTGGTATCGCCGTTCGGCTTGAAGTAACCACTTTTCTCCCAATGGTTATAAAGAGGCTGTTCAATTTCTTTAGGATTGTACGTTTTATCGAGAGATGGCTCGGCTTGCGTTTGAGTTGCGGGTGTTTTTTCCATTTTATCTTGATACTTAGTATGTTGGCGGCGTTGCCGTGGTCAAATTAAAGCCGACGCTGCGATATGATTTATATCGTTCACGCGCTAACTGTTTCAAATTTTCATCTATAGGAACGAAGTCTATCACTTCATGGAAAGCGGTGGCAAAGTCTGCAAATTGCGGCAACAGATTTATTAAGATATCACGAGGGGCATTTCCCCGTTTTTGCGGCCAACATAACTCAACTGGCGCACCATATCTTGGCCCTTCACCAGCAAGATTATGTGGGACGAACTGATGAGGCTCCCGTTGCCATAAGGCTTCATCTAACTTTTCTGCCTGTAGCTGGTTTTCACAGGCAATTAGCACCCGTTTTCCTGCTCGCCATTGGTCGGCCGCAAATTGACATGCCAGCCATTCGTGAGCTTGCAAATCTGCCTGAGGTGATGGCTGTTCCAGTAAATAAAACGTGGCACTTTTCATAATGTCTCTGTTACGGAGAAAGGGCATTGTTAAATGCCCTTTTGATAAACTAAGAGAGGAATCAAATCAATCGTCGTTATTGATACCGGCACTTCCCGCCCGATTTAACAGGAATTGTGACAGCAGTGCAACCGGGCGACCTGTTGCGCCTTTTGCTTTACCTGAACGCCAGGCCGTACCCGCGATATCCAGATGCGCCCAGTGATATTTTGTTGCGAAGCGAGACAGGAAACAGGCTGCGGTAATCGCACCACCCGCACTGCCGCCGGTATTCGCCAGATCGGCAAAGTTAGAATCGATTTGCTCGAGGAACTCGTCAGTCATTGGCAGACGCCATGCGCGATCACCGGATTGTTCTGAGGCATTGAGTAACTCATGGGCCAGTGGATTATGGTTGGATAACAATCCACTGTAATGGTTACCAAGCGCCGTTATGCAAGCCCCGGTTAGTGTAGCGATATCAATGACCAATTCTGGATCAAAACGTTCAACGTAAGTTAACGCATCGCACAGAACCAGACGGCCTTCGGCATCGGTGTTGAGTACTTCGACAGTCTGACCAGATAGGGTGGTTAAAATATCTCCAGGTCGGTAAGCGCGACCCCCTGGCATATTCTCGCAGCCTGCCATGACGCCGATGACATTGAGTGGTAATTGTAGCTCAGAAACCACACGCATTACGCCATAAACCGTTGCCGCTCCACACATATCATATTTCATCTCATCCATGCCGCCAGCAGATTTGATTGAAATACCGCCGGAGTCAAAAGTCAGGCCCTTGCCAACCAGAATGATGGGTTTGGCATTTTTATCAGAACTGCCTTTATATTCCATGACTGACATCAGAGATTCATTCTGAGAGCCTTGACCAACCGCCAGGTAGGCATGCATGCCTAGCTCTTTCATCTGCTCTTCACCAATCACTTTTGTTGTAATATGGCTATTGGCAGAATCTGCGAGCTGGCGTGCCTGAGAAGCCAGATAAGCTGCATTACAGATATTGGGTGGCATGTTACCAAGATCTTTGGTCGCTTTGATACCGGCAGCAATGGCAAGGCCGTGTTGGATTGCACGTTCACCGCTGGTTAGCTCCCGACGGGTCGGAACATTGAAAACCATCTTACGCAGTGGGCGGCGCAACTCATTTTTATTACTTTTTAGCTGGTTGAAAACATAGAGAGACTCTTTCGCTGTTTCCACCGCTTGGCGTACCTTCCAATAATTATTGCGGCCTTTAACATGCAGTTCTGTTAAGAAGCAAACTGCTTCCATTGAACCCGTTTCATTGAGGGTATTGATAGTTTTCTGAATAATCTGTTTATACTGGCGTTCATCCAATTCGCGCTCTTTACCACAGCCGATAAGCAGAATACGCTCAGATAACACATTGGGAACATGATGCAGCAGCAGTGATTGACCAACTTTGCCTTCTAGTTCACCGCGACGCAGCAATGCACTGATGTAACCGTCACTTATTTTATCGAGTTGTTCAGCGATAGAGGAAAGGCGACGAGGTTCGAAAACGCCGACAATGATACATGCACTACGTTGTTTCTCCGGGCTACCGCTTTTTACACTAAACTCCATGCGTTCTCCTGAATCTTAAAGACAAAGACGGATGCTATCGCTAAAATATAGCGTTCCGCATTAATCTACCCCATAGAAAATTAACTATTTATGTTAAGCTAAACCCACTATTTGTTATTGTTTAGCTAACTATATAAGTATGTTCTGATTGGGAACCTGAATATGGAATGCTTCGATATCATTTTAGCAGTGAGGAAGCCAAACTGATGCACATAATAAATGGTATATATACAATGAAGTTAGCGATTTTCCTGCAAAAAGACAAGTTTTCACAGGCGTAATAAGCGTGATCATCATTAGATATCTAGTACGGGAAACCCTGAAAAGCCAAGTTGCGATACTTTTTATCCTTTTACTCATCTTTTTCTGTCAAAAGTTAGTAGAAGTTTTGGGTGCCGCAGTGGAAGGGGACGTCCCGGCAAACTTAGTTTTATCCTTATTAGGATTAGGCGTGCCTGAAATGGCGCAGTTGATTTTGCCCCTGAGTCTGTTTCTTGGGGTATTGATGACTTTCAGTAAACTCTATACTGAAAGTGAAATAACTGTTATGCATGCGTGTGGCTTAGGCAAGCGTGTGCTGGTGGTTTCGGCGCTTATTCTGGCGTTGTTAACTTCCGCGTTAGCGGCAGTGAATGTCATTTGGCTCATGCCGTGGTCCTCGAAATATCAAGAGCATGTGGTGGCTGATGCTAAAGCTAATCCAAGTTTAGCGGCGATCATGGAAGGGAGGTTCAAACCTTCCGACGATGGTAATTTGGTGCTCTATATTGGCAACGTGCATGGCAATAAATTTGAAAACGTATTCCTTGCCCAACTTCGTCCCGTTGATAACCAGCGTCCTTCTGTGGTGATCTCTGATGGTGGTCATATGGTGGAGCGGCCTGATGGCAAACAGGTAGTTATCCTTAATCATGGCACCCGTTATGAAGGTACTGCCATGTTGCGTAATTTTAGGATCACTGAATTCCGTGATTATCAAGCAATTGTTGGGCATCAGACATCAATCGTAGATAGTAATAAAGTTGAGCAGAAGTCTATTGTTCAGTTATGGCAGGATGATGATAAAGATTCCCGCGCTGAGTTCCATTGGCGTCTGACTCTGGTGCTTTCGGTACTGATTATGGCCATGATGGTTGTACCCTTAAGCGTGGTAAACCCGCGTCAAGGGCGAGTACTAAGCATGTTGCCAGCGATGCTGCTATATCTCATTTTCTTCTTACTACAAAGTTCCCTGCGTTCTAACGGTAGTAAAGGCAAATTGGACCCCCTTATCTGGATGTGGTTGGTTAACGGGGCTTATTTGACGCTGGCGTTGGTTCTTAATATTTGGGATACCTTACCGATGCGTAGGATTCGGGCTTGTTTCAAAGACAGAGGAGTAGCCTGATGTTTGGTGTATTGGATCGTTATATCGGGCGGACTATTCTACAGACTATTCTGATGACGCTGTTTATGCTGGTATCACTTTCCGGCATTATTAAGTTTGTTGATCAGCTAAGAAAAGTGGGGCAGGGGGAATATACCACTATTTCCGCGGGTCTTTATGCTTTGTTAAGCGTACCGAAAGATATTCAGATATTTTTCCCGATGGCCGCTTTGCTTGGCGCTTTATTGGGGCTTGGTACGCTGGCAACCCGTAGTGAGTTGGTGGTCATGCAGGCTGCTGGATTTACCCGTATGCAAATTGCTGGTTCAGTGATGAAAACGGCTATTCCGTTGGTGATCCTGACAATGGTTATTGGTGAATGGGTCGCGCCACAAGGTGAACAGATGGCGCGTAATTACCGGGCTCAGAAGATGCTTGGTGGTTCTCTGGTTTCAACAACTAAAGGTATGTGGGCTAAAGATGGGGACGATTTTATCTACATCCAGCGGATTGTGAGTGATACAGAGATTAAAGGCGTCAATATCTATCATTTTAGTGATGATAAAAAACTACTCTCTGTAAAGTATGCAGCCAGTGCGGTTTATGATGAAGATAGCGACCTGTGGAAGCTTTCTCAGGTGGAAGAATCTGATCTGACAGACAGCAAAAAAATCACTGGCTCACAACGTATTTCCGCTGACTGGAAAATTCTCCTGACGCCAGAACAGTTAAATGTGGTAGCGCTTGAGCCTGAAGCACTTTCCATTAGTGGTTTATATCAGTACATCAAGTACCTTAAGCAGAGTGAGCAGGAGTCAGGACGTTATCAACTGAATATGTGGAAAAAAATATTTGCCCCACTTTCAGTTGCAGTAATGATGTTGATGGCGCTCTCTTTCATCTTCGGACCATTGCGTACTGTGCCGATGGGGGTGAGGATAGTAACAGGGATCAGCTTTGGCTTCCTATTCTATGTACTTAATGAGATTTTTGGCCCACTGAGCCTGGTGTACAACATGCCAGCGGTTCTGGCAGCACTGTTACCAAGCTTATCGTTTCTTATTGTGAGTATTTACTTACTCCTTAAGAGACAGTAGTTTTTAGAAATCGGGGAACCATAGGGATAGGGTTTTTGGCTAAGAAACCCTATCCTGGATATCTCGATTTTACGACGTAAAAGATTCAAGCTTGATGGTGATTTTTCGACAATGCGGTTACCAGTTGATTAACCCCCGTTGTTACACTACTGAACTGGCTGCGTTGTTTACGAGTAATTACCACAAACACCCCGATATTTTGTTCGGGGATCATTGCCATATACGTATTAAACCCCCCGCCGCCACCGGTTTTCTGATAAATACCCGGTACATCGCCACGGCCGTTCATGTAAACCCACCCAAGGCCAACGCCATCTGCCTGACCGGCAACATCCATCCCTTTAATTGAAGCCAGAGCGGAACGCTTAAAATAAATACCTTGTTCGCGACTCGCAGTTTGTTTACGTAACTGACTGTCTGATGATAAAAACTGCTGCATCCAGCGCTGCATATCTTTTGGCGTTGAATAAATTCCACCACTGCCTGCTGCTGCAATCGTATTAAGACACGGACTCGGCTTATAACTTTCCATCAAACGAGCACACTGAGAATGGTTTGGTGTCAGTGTAGTGTCTTTCATGTAATAAGGGCCAGTGATCTTATCGTATAACAAACGGGTGTATGGCTTACCTGTAGCCTTAGAGAGCGCATCTGCCAATAAATCATAAGCCAGATTAGAATAAGATGCTGTTGTGCCTGGTGCGGAGTCTAATTGAGCTGTCTTTAACCAAGTCCAGCGGTTGGCTTGTGTAGGCCAGACAAAAACAGGACGCCCCCATCTACCTCCCGGTTGCTCACGAGGTAAACCACTGGTATGGCTTGCCAGGTGGAATAACCGGATAGGTTGAAGAGGGCTATACAGGGGGACTTTCACGCCATAATAACTATAATCCTGCAATGGATCGGTGGAGCGCAGAACCTCATCCTCTTCGAGCTTGATCATAACCTCACTGGTCATCAACTTAGTTAGCGAGGCAATACGAATGATTGAATCGGGTTTCGGACGGATGCCACTTCCCGGACGGGTTTCACCGAAACTGCGGTAAACCGTCTGATTATTATCAATCACCACCATCGCCATGCCTTGCGCATTGCTGCCGCTGAAAATATCCTGTGCATACTGATCAACCAACTGTGAAGCTAGTTTTTTAGTTCTCACATTTCCTTCGAACACTTCCCATTTCAATGGTTGTTTCTTCGGTTGCAGAAACTTTGCCGAATATGTTTTATCAGAAGAAGAACAGGCTGCGAGAGCCAACATCATGGTAGAAACAGAGAAGATCTTAAAAAACTGTTTATTCATTTTGAATTGACCAATCAGGCATACTTCCGGTGAATACAGGAACAGGATAGAGAGACCAGAAACGGCTACTTATTCTTCTTAAACAATGCCATCAACGCACCAATGACAATGCCCAAAAAGATCCCGGCGCCAATCCAGCTAATAATCGTCATAACCATTTACCTCATAGCGAATTATCATGCTGAGATTATATAAGGTGATTATAGGTTGTCTATCAGCGTCAGGTGGTTCGGCTAACGATGATTGTAAAAACTGTCTCGGGGGAGTTGTTTTTTCTCTGTTATTGTAGAGAAGGCGCTATTTCAGGTGGAAAAGATATTGCTGTGTGTGTTTATTTAGAGCTTTTATGTTCAGTAATTGAACTCGCATGTGTGTTGAGAGATAGGTTTGATCTTTTTTTCAACACTTAAACCAAAGTTAGAAGGATAACAGTTGCTAACAGATCGCTGACAGGTATAATGGCCCTCGTTTTCCGCATACTACTTCAGTGCCGAAGTGGCGAAATCGGTAGACGCAGTTGATTCAAAATCAACCGCCTTCGGGTGTGCCGGTTCGAGTCCGGCCTTCGGCACCATGACTATGTTCATAGCAGTTCATCAAAGTCCACTTATCCAAGAAAACTCCTTATAAATCAAATAAAATAGTTTATCAAGGTCTATTATCGTCCGTTGCAATCCACATATCTGTGGGGGCATAATTGGGGGCATCTTCCGATTCGATTAATAATGTGCCCCCAACATGAAACTCAATGCCAGGCCAGGCAAATAGAGGCAGCAAAGCCAAAAGATAAAGCCTATAAACTCGCTGATGGTGGCGGGTTGTATCTGGAAATTACTCCGAGAGGTTCAAAATACTGGCGTATGAAATACTGTTGTGGTCAATAAAAATTGGTCACTAACTTAGATCCTGTCGTCATGAGAAATTTCGTGCAATAGTAATCCCCCTTATTCCATCATAAGAGCTGATTAACCATGAGCACACCTGCACGCCGCCGCCACGATATTTCAGATCGCGTCTGGAACCTGCTTGAACCTCATTTGCCGGGTCGGAAAGGTGCTTCGGGGCGTGTTGCTGAAGATAATCGACGTTTTATCAATGCCGTGTTTTGGATTTTATGGACGGGGCACCTTGGCGGGATCTGCATCCTGATTATGGCGACTGGAAAAATACCCATCGTCGTTTTTGCCGCTGGAGAGATAAAGGGATATGAGAAAAGCTGCTCGAACAATTGGTTAATGATCCCGATTTCGAATGGTTAATGATTGATGCCGGCCATATTAAAGTTCATTCCGATGCGGCGGGGGGCAAAAGCGGTAATCAGGATATGGGACTTACAAAAGGGAACTCAATACAAAGATGCACTTGGCTGTGGATGCGCATGGTATGCCGGTCAGAATTGTTATTACAAGCGGTACCACAGCGGATTGTTCACAAGCTGAGACCTTAATTGACGGATTTGATGCCGAGCACCTCTTGGCGGATAGAGGCTATGATAGCAACGCGATAGTAGAAAAAGCGGGGCAACAAGGCATGCAAGTTCAGATCCCCAGTCAGAAAAATCGAAAGGTTGCCAGAGAATACGACTGTGAGTTCTACCGACACCGTCATTTAGTTGAAAATGCGTTAAGCGCTGGCGTGGTATAGCCACTCGTTATGCAAAAAACAGCGCGTCTTTTCTTGCAGCAGTACAAATTCGCTGTCTTGTTCTTTGGCTAAAAATATCATGACGACAGTGTCGTCTAGATTTCATGATATTTATATTTTTTTCAATTTAACCAAATTAGATAATCTGAATTATAGGGTATTGCTGCATCATGGCGTGTGGATAGGGAAATCCGCATCAAATGACTTTTTTATATTGGTTTTGCTCGTTTTTAAGTCCTTTGAGTGCTCAAGTGGCAACATGTTAACCCACTGAAAACCAAAATGAATCAATAAATTTGAGAACAATCAGCTATGTTGAACTTCAAAGCAGGATCGTTCGGTTTTATGACACGTAAACCTTAATGATCACGAACTATCGATTTGTGATGAATTGAAATGTATCTTTGAAGACAGACGAGATATTGTACTTAAGCACTGAAAAAACCTTATCAAGACTCAAATGGGTTTTCCCTGCCCGTTCGACAAAAAGTAAGGTTGGGCATGACTCTGACAGAAAAAGTTTACGGGAATACGTTTGTCACGATGTGGGGATAGTCAAACTCGGAATCCATGACTTAAGAAGAGCTTTTGGACGTATTGCAGAAGAACTAACCTCCTATGCAGAAGTAAAACGCTTACTAAATCATCGCAACACTACTGACCTTACAGAACGGTATGCTGAACCTGATCGAGATCATATTTATGATGCAGTACAGAAAAATAGAATTGCATATCATCAAGGCTACTTCTAAATTGTATAATGCACAATTAGAATTGGCAAAGTATCCTCCTTTCAAACAAGGTTGAAATTATTAGCAAGTTAATCATTTGTGCGGAGAATATTATTGACTTAAAAGGAAATGTGTATGTGGCCAGATGTTGAGTCGAATATTGACTATTTAAATTTTGGAGAAGTATCAAGTTTAGCTGTAGATATTTTAAAATCAAAAAATATGCTCCCAGTATCGATTGGGATTTTCGGGAACTGGGGCGCAGGCAAGTCATCATTATTAAAAATAATTGAAAAACAGATCAATGAAGAAGAAGATGAGGATATTTTAGTCGTCAACTTTGATGCTTGGCTTTATCAGGGGTATGATGATGCTAGAGCAGCTTTATTAGAAGTGATTGCAACAAAATTAAATGAAGCAGCTCAAGGAAATGAGGATATTGTAGAAAGAACATTTAATCTCTTTAATAGAGTAGATAAGGTTAGGGCGTTAGGATTGACAATAGAAGGTATTGCATTAGCTCATGGCATCCCTACGGGTGGGATGGTTTCACGAGGCTTGGGAGCAATAAAAGATATATTTAGCAATGGTGTTAATGAGGATAATTATCAAAATACCATTGATACTGGGAAAGAAATAGCCAAATGCGGATTAATTAAGGATAAAGAAATTTCCACTCCACCACAACAGATAAATTTGTTTAGAGAGGAATATAGTGGAATACTCAAAGACCTGAATAAGAACCTGATTGTATTTATTGATAATTTAGACCGTTGTTTACCTCAGAATGCAATTCAAACTCTTGAAGCTATAAGATTATTTCTTTTTCTTCCAAACACAGCTTTTGTCATTGCTGCTGATGAAGATATGATAAGAACTTCAGTTGCCGAATATTTCAAAGGTACATCTGCAAGACATCATATTGATTATCTAGATAAACTTATTCAAGTTCCAATAAGGGTGCCAAGGACTGGACTTTTGGAAATTAGATCATATCTTTTTTTACTTCATGCGGTAAATTCAGGCATAAAAGAAGATTTAATTGAGGATCTCCGGCTGGCATTAGAAAAATCACTACAAGAGTCATGGCATGAAGATCCAATGAAAAAGGAGGATGCTCTTAAGATTTTGCAATGCGAAGGGAATCTTGAATTGGCTCTTGCTTTTGATCAAGTAGACAGAATAGCACCTATTTTTGCAACATCACCAATAATTCATGGTAATCCACGTATCGTAAAAAGGTTACTCAACATTGTGAAGATGAGATCTAATATTGCAAAGAGAAGAAAAATATCTTTAGATGAAAACGTTATAACGAAGTTAGTGATATTTGAAAGATGTGCAGGTGAAGAAGCAGCTAACGCATTGTATTCGATGATCGATACAAATAAAAATTTCAAAAAGATCATGAGTGAATTAGAGCGTAAAAGTTTAGATGAGCTTCCCGAGTCAGTTCCTTCCGTATGGAGAAAATATGAAACAACAAGTGAGTTCGTTCTGAAATGGCTGGAGCTTGAGCCTAAGTTAAGCGATAAAGATTTACGCGCGGCTATATATCTTTCTCGTGAAACAATGCCTGCGGGGCATTATGTTATTGGCCTTTCACCAAAAGCAAGAGATGCATTAAACGTATTAGTAGCAACAAAAAGAAAGAGTTCACAAGCTGCTTCGAGAGCATTAAAAGATATATCTAAAGACGAATTTATCCCTGTAATGGAGGGATTAGTTGAGCATCTTAGAAGTATAACTGAATGGAATAGTCGACCAGACGGGTTTGCCGGTGCTGTATTAGTTGCTGATAACAATATAGAGGCAGCAAAAATACTTAAAAGATTCATCGGTGGTATCAATGAGCAACCACATTGGATGAATATACTTATTAAAGATAAAACATGGAATAAATAAGGAGATAAAATGGGGACCTCACAGTCAAGTAAAGGACCTAAGAATGGAAAAGCCCTTGTCCCACCTTGGGCTGATCAAACTAAAAATGGCGAAAATCAAAACCTCAGTGGGTTTAGAACTTTGTTTGGTAGATTTGCACGTAACAGAGATGGTGCGGCATTGAAGGGCGCGTTAGGCCGTTATGCGAGACAAGTAACGGGAGGCGCTGAATCAGCCAATGCACGTTTAAGTAATATTGTCGGTGCAGGTGGTGGATTATTTGAATTGTTGAATGATGGTATTTCCAATGATTCGAATATGAATCCATTAGTAGACCTTGATAGTCTTAAAGGACTGCCATGTGAGGATGCAGTAGCAAAAATTGCACATTCATTATCAGAAGGTAGTGAAGATGCGGACAAAATACAAACAGCGATGAATGATGCTTTAGTCGAAGCATTAGACGGTAGATCTACCTTCAATCCATCTGATATTACTGATGATGTGATAATAGAGACAATGATTTGTTATTTAACGGACAGTATTTTTCTACAAATCACGATGGATGCAGGTAAAGTTTGGAATAATGCTCAAACCGCAAAAGGATTACAGGTTGCCGAAAACTCATTGCATGAATTAATAAGTGCCACTGTAGATAACATAATGGAACCAAAATTAAGTAAAAATGTAAGGGCTTTTTCAAAAAAGGATATTATAACTATCCAAAAAGAAGTTATTACTGAAGTTTGGAATGAATGGAAAGGATATGAAGAATGAATATTTATGTAGATCATGATTATAGTAGATTACCACCTGCTGATGACTTAACTGTTTCCGTACAGATTTATTCTCGTGATGGTGTTGTGTATAAAAATGGAAAAAAAACCAGAGATGATATCGCAACTATAGGAAAGCCAGTTTTTGATGCAATAAAAAGATTGGGAGTGAAAATTTCTGATGAAGTTATGGATTTCTTGACAATATCGCTTGCAGTAACGGCAGCAGATACCTTTATTGTAAGGGACGATTGCTTTGATGGCTGGACACGAAGTATAAATGTATCAGTTCCAGTTAATAATTCTGCAATATGGCATAAAAATAAGGAGTTGTTAGAAAAGGCACTACAGTTTTTAAGTGGAGATGTGTGGCGTTTCGACTTTAAGAAGGATGGACCTAAACCACCGCAGCCATTCAAAGCAGTTAATGGGCGTAGGTTAATAAACCTAAATGGATTGGACTGCGTTTCGTTATTTTCTGGAGGGTTAGACAGTGCCATAGGAGTAATAGATATCTTATCTTCAGGTAAAAAACCATTGTTAATTAGTCACTCATATAAAGGTGATAAAGCTAAGCAAGATCAAATAGCACTAAAAATCAAGGACAAAGGCGTATTCTCCAGATTTCGTTCAAGCGCTAATCCTATTGGCAGAGGAATGCCAAGGGATATTACTATGAGAACCCGAAGCTTGAACTTCTTGGCATTTGCAGTAGTAGGTGCAGATGCTGTAAAAAAAGCTAATAACTATAAGAAGTTACCTATATATATTCCTGAGAACGGTTTTATCTCGTTAAATGCACCATTAACAAGTCGAAGAATCGGCTCGCTTAGTACTCGAACTACGCACCCGTATTTTATAGAAATGATTCAAGAAATTTTCAATAATGTTGGTTTCGATGTTCAATTAATGAACCCTTATCAATTTATGACTAAGGGGCAAATGGTCAGTAGTTGTAATGATTTAAAGATGTTATCTGGAATTGTAGATCTCACAGTTTCATGCAGTCATTGGAAAAGAAAGCATCAACAGTGCGGCTATTGTGTTCCATGTATGATAAGGCGGGCATCCTTAATGAAAGGTAATCTTAATGAATCAATTACCTATTATCATGCAACCTATCCAACTTTACGTGATTTTGTTAAAAATAAGCAGGATGGACGTGATGATGTTATTTCAGTTTCGGTAGCAATTGAAAAATCCAAGAAGAACAACTTGAAATCATGGATATTAAAATCTGGGAAATTGAATACTAATGACCTTGATAAATATGAAAAAGTTTTTTCAGACGGATTGCTGGAAGTTGAAACCTTCTTAAAAAAGGAAAAAGTGATTTGAAGCTTGATATGCATTGTCATTTGGATCTCTATAGAAATCCAAATGATATTATTACGACGTGTAACGAGAAAGGGCTGTATATCCTTTCTATAACAACAACGCCAAAAGCATATATTGGCACCAATAGGCTTGTTGCAAACAGTAAAAGAATCAAAACAGCATTAGGACTACACCCCGAACTCGCCCATTTAAGATACGAGGAGTTAGGCATTTTCGATATTTTACTACCTCAAGTAAAATATGTTGGAGAAATTGGCCTTGACGGTGGGAATGATTATAAAGAACATGCAAATATACAACTTAAAGTATTTAGACATATACTTAAAAAAGTACATAGTCAGGGTGGTAGGATCATGTCAATACATTCAAGAGGCAGTGCTGAAAAGGTTGTAGAGGAGCTAAAAGGAATCGATGGCATTCCTATTTTCCATTGGTTTACTGGATCTGAAACCGAATTGAGAAATGCTGTTGATATAGGTGCATGGTTTTCAGTTGGACCTGCAATGTTGAACTCTGTAAAAGGCAAAAGAATAATTGAGTTAATACCTAAAGACAGATTGCTAACTGAAACCGATGGACCATTCGCTAAATATTCTGGGAAAAACCTATTTCCTTGGGATGTTGATAAGGCCATTACTGGAATTTCAAAGTTATGGGGATGTACTTCAGAATTTGTTGAAGGTAAAATTGAGGAGAATTTCAGGAATATTCTTCAATTATGATCCGCTGAAAAATGTTGAATAATTTTTAAGACTTTTTTGAGAAAGGTTATGAAAACAGTTAAACCTTGAGAAAAATATCTGAAGTTTGGAAGTTATTTGTTGATTTGCTGATAAAACTGCGCTGAGTGCAAAAATTTCGGCTGTCAACTTGGTATCAGTTTAAAAAAATCTTGCAAGGTATCGCCAGAACGGAGGTGAACCTCAATATATCCAGTATCAATCAGATGAAAGTAAGACGCAGAATTAAAGAAAAATTATCTTCTCTCAGATCTTCGTTCATGGCGTGATAGTCATAAAGTAAAAAACTCTATGCACGCTTCACAAAACCCAGGTTTGACCTTTAGTACATTCAATGTTTTATTGAACCTCATCCCTTTTTCATTAAGAGTTTATATAAAGATTCTCAGCGAGATACAATATTTCTTCCTTATGTGTTGACCACAACAGAAAGTAAATTAAAATAATTTAAGAATGCAGGAGATACTGATATGTAATCCTTCGATTCTTCAAAGATAATAATTTCGCACATAAGATACACATTATCAAATCATTTTTGGTGGTATCATTCCTATAGGAAAGGGCAGTGAGTGAAACCATCTGATTCACTTAAGCATGGCGGATTCGACGTAAGTGCCCAATTAAGCAGTGCAATTTACATAATGTCGCTGATGTTGACGTTCCACGGCAACAGATCGTGCAATGAATCATCAGAATGGCGTTTGGGAAGTTCCGTAAAAATATGCCGGAAATAAAAATAAGGATTGATGTCATTGGCCCGGCAGGTCATCACCAAGCTGTATAAGTTGGCGCTGGCAAAGGCACCGTCAGGCGAGATGGAAAAAATCCAATTTTTACGCCCGGTCGTGAACGAGCGGATATCCCGCTCAGTGACGTTGTTATCAATACTGATATGACTGTCTTCCAGATAGACAATCAGCTTCGGCCATTGGTTCAGGGCATACGTGATCGCGGTGCCGATGGCACTTTTCGGTAACACCGTCCGGCTGGCTTCGGTCAGCCAGTCGTGGAAGTCTTTCAGAATAGGTGTCGCTTTTTCCTGTCGTCATCGCCGTCGTTCATCGGGGCTGAACGGGCGGGCTTCCCGCTCAATGGCGTACAGTCGGGCGATAAAAGTCAGCCTCTGTTCGGCGCGTCCGGCTTTTTTACCCGGCTGAACTTTCTGGGTCTCGGTAAATTTACGACGGGCATGCGCCATGCACCCGGCGTGTCTGACCGATTTCAGTGTATCGTAAGTCGCGTACCCATCGGTCAGCAGGTAGCCCGCATAATCGCCCAAAAAGTCAGCCACACAGCGCCCGCTGCGGCTCGGCTGGTAATCGAAAATCACCGCTGGCGGGGCGGCAAATTCGCCGCTGCGATAGACCCACATATAGGATTTGCTCTGCGCTGGCCGAGCTGCACACACCAGTTCGCCAGCGTACTGCGGCTTATCTCGATACCGGAACGCGCTAAAATATCTGTCTGACGGTACAGCGGCAGTGCATCGATATATTTGGCGGTCACTATCGCAGACTGGGTATCCGGGCTGGCAATCGTCCGGGGCAACAGACTGGGCGGAGCGGGTGCCGTGATAATTTTGCTGTGCGTTTGTGTCTTTTCACACTGCCGGCAGGCATATTTCGTGCGCTCGTGACGAATAACGCTGACTTTCTGCGGCACGATTTTCAGGGTTTCAGCGGTTTCGACTCCTCAGGCATGCAACGGTTCACCGCAACAGTCACAGTGCGGCGCATTCAGGATATGGCGCTGAACTTCCCGCGCCAGCCTGACAGGCAAAGGCTGACGGCCTTTTTTATCATGCGCGGGTGCGGGTTTAGGCAGGCTATCCTGCTGTTCAGCCTCATTGAAAGTGCCTTTATCGGCTTTTTCGCTCTGTTTGCCGAAACGTTTCGATTTGCTGAGGCTGAGCTGTTCAAGCAACAGGGCGATCTGCCGCTCTTTGCCCTGAATATCGGCCTGAAGTTGGTAAACGAGCGCTTTCAGTTGGTCAATATCATCGGGCAGGTCAGTCATCACTCAGGCTCTCAGGGGAAAAGCCTGAGTGTGACAGCGCAACGGGATCGTGCAAGTCCGAAAACAGGATCAGTGTCACCGATCACACTTTTAATCCCCGTAAGGGCTGATGCGTGCGTGGATGTGCTAACGCCAGCTCCGATAACAGCCAGTGCAGTTGCTGGCGTGTAATGTGTACTATGCCGTCTGATACCGGCGCGGGCCACTGGAAGCGGCCTTTTTCCAGCCGGCAGTAATAGAGCCAGAAGCCGTTGGTATCCCAGAACAAAATTTTGAGCTTATCGCGATGACGGTTACAAAAAATAAACCCGACGTCACTGAGCGGATCCAGACCCAGCGCGTCAACCACACTCGCCAGCCCGTCGATGGATTTTCGCATGTCGATACGACCGGATACCAGATAAATTGTGCCGGCCGCTATCATCGCAGCGCCTCAATCCAGTGGCGGATTTGCGCGGTGGATAACTTGGCCGGCAACTCAGCCCGGAGTCCGTTGGACAGAAAGAGCGTGACGATGTGTCCGGCCTCGGAATGTTCTTCAACCACAACGGGATGCAGGCGTTGGGGCTCGTGCTGTTGCCGGAGCTCTTTTGTCCAGGCCAGATTAATCTCTTGGTGCTGGCAAAACGCTGTTACCGTTAGCCCGCTCTGCTTCTGGGAAGCAATGACTGCTGCTCAGTGTTGCTGTTTTTCAGTGAGTGTTATAGTGATTCGCCCTCTCAATAAAAGAAAACTCACTATGACAAAAGATTAATCTGTCGGATATGTAGGGTTAATTAGGCGGTTACAAGAGATCGGTAGCTTTTTTAATATAATTTTCTCCCGTTATAACCGATTAACTCTGGCCTCTAGCTCTTGAATGCGCTGCTGCTCTGGCGTCAGGGCCTTAGCCTTCGGTGTCACACCGCTTCGTTCTTGCTCAACCCAGCGTCGCAGCACTGATTCACCCACATCAAGTGACTTAACGGTTTCTGCAATGCGGTAGCTTTGGTCAAGTACCAGACTGGCAGCATCACGCTTAAACTCTGTAGAAAACGTACAACGTTGTCTTGTCATTGAACACCTCTTTTAACGTGGTAATCTTACCACCTAAATGGGTCTCCGGTTTTATTAGACCACTACAAGCGTCGTAAGAGCAGAAGTTGCTGACATTTTAAGAAATAATTGTAATAGTATTGACGAACGGACTGTTAATATGGTGATATTAATATCAATTATGGACTGAACAAGATGTTATATTGCGCTAATACTCTATTATTTCATATCGAAAATACCTTAGAGCAGACTCCTCATAGTAAGTTAATCAAAGTAATACTTCAGGTTCGTAGATGGATTTTTAAAACTTATAGTTCTTTCCTCCAAGTTAATATCAGATATTGAGTAAAAAAGTCATGACATTAGAAAATGCTTTTGATGTGGTTAAAAATTATTCTATGCAGTCGCTAATCGTGATTGTTATTTGCACACCTATCGCCTTCTATCTTTTTAATGAATATAAGTCATTTCAGGCATTAAAAGATGAACATAATAAAGAGGTTCATACATTTTATGCCAAAATGTCAGCGATGGAGAAGGATATAATACTTAAGCAAGGAGAGAACTATAAACAAGAGGTTTATATTGAACAAATCAAAAAAGAATATGAAAGTAAATTGGCTGAATTAGAAAACATTAGAAAAAATATAAATACTGAATACTCAGCACTTGCAGCCAGAGAAAAAGAGTTGACTGATTCCAATCAGAAACATCTTGCCAGTGAAAAACTACAGACAATGATGTCTGAGTTTTCAAGCTTGGGCGTTGATTTAAGCCGTTCACCAAGGTGTGAGGATGGAGAAGAAAAATGGCAAAGATATAATATAGCAAATGCCAAGTTAAGAGGAGCGGAAGCCTATGCTCGTGCGAATGGATTATATGATGCCTATAGGGGATTTTTTACTTCAAACGCGTCATTTTTGATATCATCTTGTGGTTAGTTAACAACGTATTAGATGCTAAAATAGGGCTTCTTAGCCCTATTGGTATCAAACGGTTCTGCTTTGAATTGATATTTTCATAGGGCAAATTACGACTAAATGACACATATACCTCAGGACAAAAAACGTTCAATTGACGCAGATAGAAAACTTTTAATTATTAAAAAGATATCAAATCATACTTGATATAATTTCATCACCAAAGGAAAGACTATATAAAAAGAGTCGCATTTTTAACTTAAAATGCGACTCCTTGGCATGACGATATAATTAATCCATACTTATGATCCCTGTTGCAAGGATTGTCGTTCATTCTGCGAAAATACATTGTAATGCCATCAGTCAAAAAGAAGATAGCATTGTTGGTCGCGATGCTTTGTTGTTTTTATCTCTGGAGAACGAGCCTGTCAATGTAAGAGAAGCGAAAATAACACCCTGACGGGTGATTGAGTCGGGTCAATGAGGAAAATGAGTTGTATTATGATTCATAATGAAAAGAACAAACCCCGTTATTTTCAACGAGGTTTGTCAGTGGTCTGAAAGGGGCTTGCGACCCTTTTTTTATGGGATCAAACACATTCAGGAAGGCTTAAGAGATTATTCGGTTGTTCCCCATCATTTTGGGTCTTTAGGTATTTATTGCGCGAAGCACTTACAGCTACAATTATATGAACAGAATGTCCTCCTGCACTAACATAGAATTTCCATTTTCCCGATTCAATCCCATTGATAGCTTCTTGTTGTGTTATTTTCCAACGCGTACCGTCAGTATTTTTACCACCAATATGAGTTATTCTTTCGTGAGCACTTTGCCTGTTGCTTTTATTAATACATAATACTTGATGCTCTGACATATTAGCCTCTTAATTTTTACTGTGTTAAATTTAAATATCCTTATCATTAGATTGTTAATCAATTGCGAAGCACAGCGATACGTAACTATTATAGATCGAATTATCATTACTTCAAGTTAAGATAGGACGTTTATCTTTTTGCTTTTAGAAGATATTGTTTGGATTCACATAAATTCAAGCTCGGCTTTTTGGGTTGGGCGGTAAGGAATGAATCCCGACACAGCCTCTAACAAAAAGCAGAGCATATTAAGCCGTACTAGAGAAGAGAGCCAACACGCTACACTAGTTCCCCTCCTAACACACTACACACATTGGTTTACCTGAAACTGGTTCGGGGTGAATTTCCGCTTTAATGCTGAATACCCGCTGTAATAATTTCGGGGTCATAACTTCTTCGGGCGAGCCTTGGGCGACAACCTGTCCTTGCGAAAGCAGCACCAGATGGTCACAGTACCGGCTAGCTTGATTGAGGTCATGAAGTACGGTCACGACTGTTTTTCCTTCGTCGTTCAGCTCATGCAGCAGCTTCATCAATTCCACCTGATGGTTGATGTCAAGATACGTAGTAGGTTCGTCGAGCAGCACCACCGGCGTATTTTGGGCCAGAACCATCGCCAGAAAAGCGCGTTGGCGTTGCCCTCCTGAAAGGTCGGTAACGCGTTTATCGGCAAGATGGCTAATCTGCGTTTTTTCCATTGCTTGTTGTACAAGATGACGATCATGAGATGTTAAACGCCCCCAAAACGTAAGCCAGGGGCTGCGTCCGTATGCAACCAGTTCATGGACGGCGATCCCCTCTGGTGTGAGAGGATGTTGCGGTAAGAGCGCCAGATGTCTGGCGAGCTTGCGTGAGGAAAAGTGCGCTAAAGGTTCACTATCTATTGTTATCTTTCCAGATAATGGCGTTAATAGCCGCGAAAAGCATTTCAGTAATGTCGATTTCCCACAGCCGTTGGGGCCGAGCAACGCTGTGATTTTCCCTGTCGGAAGGGTGAGCGACAGATCATTTAGAATGCGTTTCTCCCCGTAGCCCGCAGATAACTTTTCCGTAGCCAGTTGCATTTAACGTGTCCTCACTAAAAGCCAGAAGAAATAAGGGGCGCCAATGATGGCGGTCAGCACGCCAGCAGGCAGCTCCATTGGTGGAGCTATGCTCCTTGCCAGCAAATCGGCTAGCAGCAGAACCTGTGCGCCCATAAGCATGGATGCTGGTATAAGCCAGCGATGCCGTCCTCCCACAAGTCTGCGAACGAGATGGGGCACCACGAGGCTGATAAAGCCTATCGGCCCGCAAACAGCGACGCCTGTTGCGGCAAGCGCTACTGCCAGCATTAATCCCCAGGATTGTACGTGCAGAAGCGAAACGCCCAGTGTGCTGGCGCTGTCATCACCGAGCGCCAGCAAATCTAAATCGCGACAAAAGCGCAGGCTGAACGGTATCAGTATCATCAATACTGGCAGGGCTGTAGCCACAAACTGCCAGTCGCGTCCCCACAGACTGCCGGTCAACCATAGAAGCGCGTTATTGATATCTTGCGGGCGTGAGAGCATTAGGTAGTCTGTGATGCTTGTCCAGGTAGCTGAAAGAGCGACGCCAACTAGTGCAAGGCGCAGCGGCGAAGAGGGGCCGGCAATCGCCCGCAGCAGGATTAGCGCGGCTATTCCACCACCAAAAGCAAGGAGAGGAAGCCACTGTACCGGCAGAGAAGGGAAGAAGATCAGTGCGCTTACGGATGCCAGGCTTGCTGCATGATTTACCCCTAGTACATCGGGGGAGGCCAGTGGATTACGGACAATACCCTGAACCAAGACGCCGGAAAGCGCCAGCGCGGCGCCTACAGTGATGGCGAGTAAAATACGTGGTAGGCGGTACTGTGTTAGCACAAAGTGGTGTTTGTCACTGGGTTGCCAGCCGTTTATTAACGCTTCCCAGGGAAGTGGTTGTGCGCCCATGCGTAGCGCTAGCACCAGCGTAACTGCCAGCAATATTACTAACAGCGAGATAACCTGACGATTCATGTTCGCTTCCTTGCCAGCCAGACAAAGCAGGGTGCGCCAATCAGCGCCAGAACTGCGCCTGCCGGGAGTTCTCCTGGCCAGGCCAGCGCACGGGCCAGTAAATCCGCAAGTAGCATAAACACCGCTCCCAGCAACATGCACATTGGCAGTGTGCGGCGCAGATCATAGCCGACCCAGAAACGTGCCAGATGGGGCATGAGCAGGCCAATAAACACGATCGGCCCCGCCACACTGACGCAAGCCCCCACCAGAGTCAGTACCGCCAAACTGACGAAGATACGCAGGCGAGTTAGATTCACGCCAAGTGTATGGGCACTGACATCGCCAGCGTTGAGCAGATTAAGTGATTTCGCCAACAATAAAACCACAGGTACAGTGACCACCACGAAAGGGAATAGTTGCCAGAATTCAGGCCAGCGGACATGGGAGACTCCCCCCGCCAGCCAGTAAAAAATGCCGTAAGCATGATCTTCGGCAAGCAGTAGCGTAATACGTGTTAGTGCCATACATAAGGCCGATAAGGCAATGCCCGCCAGAATTAGCTGGTTGCGATCGTATTTTTGCTGCCAGCTACCACTTGCGGCCATCACCATCATCCAGCTAATTCCACCGCCGCAAGCCGCCACCAAGGAAATGGAATATCCGGCCAGCGGCGCTGGGCTGAAAGCGCTGACTAGCGCCATTGCCAGAGCTGCGCCACTGTTAATGCCCAATAAGGAGGGCGAGGCCAGAGGATTATGAGTGAGCGTCTGGAGTAGCGCGCCGGACAATGCCAGAGCTGCGCCGATCAGAATAGCAACCAGACTGCGTGGTAGCCGCAGATTAATAACCAGCGCTTCAGGCAGTGTCGGTGTATGACCCGGCACCAGTGCCTTGAGCGCACTGATGGCAGGAATGGGAATAGCGGAATAGCAAAACAGGCTTAGCCAGAACGCACTAAACAGTGCAAACAGCGGCAATCCCCAAAGCCAGACCGGATGATGTCGGTGCCTCATGGTGTTTCATGAACTGGCTGATGATGGAAGATTTTTACCGCATCACTGCCAATGCGTTCAGCGGCAAATATCCCGCGCATACGAGCCCAAGTGTTGCTGTCTACTGCCGCTATCTGATGTTTGTGCTGTGCTGTCATCATCTGCCACAGCGAATCTTGCTGCCAGCGTTTCACGATGCTTTCCTGGCGATAGTGGGCCACGATAAGCCAGTCAGGATTGAGCGCCAATAATTGTTCAAGGCTGAGGGAAGTCATTGCCGCATGATTAACTGGCGTGGGAACCTTTAGCCCTAATGCTGTTAAGACGCTGCCGGTATAGGTATCGCTAGAGTGCAAGTTAAATTGCTGTTCGCGCGAGGTGCCAAAAACCACACTGACGCCTTGTGGCAACTGGCTGGCATAGCCTTTCATGCGTTCATGATGCTCTGCCAGTCGTTGTTGCATCTCACTCTCTTTCCCCATCACTTTGCCGATGATCGCGGCAGATTGCAGGTTTTCTTCATAGGTTTCGTTACGGGACTTTAGCAGCAAAACGGGCGCGATACCCTTTAGCGCCCGATAAATCCCCGCGTGGCGTTGGCTATCTGCAATGATGAGATCCGGCTTCAGCGCACTGATGGCTTCAAGGCTTGGCTGAGCGCGAGTGCCCGTTGATTGCCAGGGCTTAATACGCTGGCGAACATCCGTGAGGATACGCTGTGGATCGTTATCATCGGCAATACCCACCGGGCTGATATTGATGGCGGCCAACGCATCAGCAAACGACAATTCCAGCACGACTACGCGCTGGGGAACGGTATTGAGGGTAAAACTGCCTTGCTCATCCTGTACCGTGACCGCGATGGCGCGGGGTAGGCTAGTAAAGAAGAGCAAAACGATAAACATAATGTGAATCGGTGCAAGCATAACTTAACTCCAGAAATAGCAAAGCCGGGCAATGGCCCGGCGAACGGATTAATGTAACGTTAGAATTTTACAGAACCCTGCATATAGAACGTACGTGGCTGCCCGGCGTAGATGCCTTTGTTATTGTCATCATAGGAACGGGTGTAATACTCGTGGTCGAAAATGTTTTTCACCCCAAAGGCTAGACTCAGATTAGCCATTTGTGGGCCGAAGTCATACGCCACGCGGGTATCCCACAACATAAAGCCCGGAATGCGACCGGTGCTTCCATTGGCGCTTTCTTGCACGGTATTAGCGTTATCAGCAAACTGGCTGGATTGGGATGTACTGTTGAGGTTGAAGGTCCAGTTACCCGGTTTGTAATCTATGCCAAATGCGCCTTTATGTTTCGATGAGAATGGCACTTGATTCCCGTAGGTGTCACCTTCTTCACGAATTTCCGCGTTGACATACGTGTAGCTGGCGTAAACCGAAACGTTATTCAGTTTGGGAGTAAGTTCGGAAAGATCATAACGTGCCTGAGTTTCCAGCCCTGTGTGTCGGGTTTTTCCACGTGCCGTAACGGTATCGTTAGTTTGGTTGGAGTCATACTGATTGTTGAAGTTAATCAGAAACAGCCCCATTTCCGCTGCTAATGCGCCGTCATCGTAGCGAGTTCCAACTTCCCAAGTTCGCGCCTTTTCCGGTTCTACATTGCCGCTTTTCACCGCCTTGCCAATTTGGCTGTACTGTACGGTGCCAAATGAACCTTCCGTATTGGCGTAAAGATTCCAGCTATCAGTAATATGATAAAGAACATTGAGTGCGGGCAATGGCGCATCGTAACTTACTTCTTGGCGGCTGCCTTTCACATTGTTGTTTTGGAAGGACTTGATATGTTCGAATCGTATCCCCGGCGTGATGGTCCAGTTGCCGATATCAATGCGGTCGTCAATATACCAAGCGTGTGCTTGGGTGCCGGAGCGGGTATTACGGTCATAAGGGCTAGATGTGCTAGGTAGTTCGCCGCTGCGGGTGGCGGTGTAGTAACGCATTTCGTGACTGGATTCATTCACATAACGGTAGCCAATTCCTACTTCGTGGGCCGAAGGACCTAAATTGAAGAGCTGGCTATAGCGAGGTTCGATGCTGCGCACCCAATATTCGCGCGGAGAAAGGGTAATGCGCTTGCCTTGCTCAAGATAGCCGCTGCGCAAGGTATGAGTATATAAGCCCTGAATATTGAATTTGTGCTGTTGGTCGGGTTGATACTGATAGCTGAGACTTGCGAGCTGACGGCGACCCCAGAAGCGGTCATATGGGCGAGTGGATTGCCAACGATTGGCATCGTAATCGGCGCGTGAAAGGCCGCCGGGCATATCCGCACTGCCATCGTAATATTGCAATAGGCTGTTGAAGGTGTGCACTTCATTGGGTGCATAGCGGCTTTTGAGCATCACATCGTCAATGTGCGTGGCGCTGTGCTCGCGCCAGTCGCTGCCGCGTGTGCCGGAGTAGAGAAGCGCTGTGCCGAAACCGTTATCTGCCGTACCGCCAATCATCAGATTATGGGTTTCTTTGGGATTATTTTGTGAGGATGTGGGGCTAAGCTGGCCTTCTACGCTTGCGTCAATACCAAAATCCTGTGGGATAGCGCGGGTCACGAAATTCACTACGCCACCTACGCTTTGCGGCCCGTAACGCACGGCACCGCCGCCGCGTACCACATCTATTGCATCCATGTTGCCGAGAGATACGGGCGCTAACGATAGTTGTGGCTGGCCGTAAGGCGCGAAGGGTACCGGAACGCCATCCATCAGAACCGTAGAACGGCTGGCGAGACGTGGGTTCAGGCCACGAATGCCAAAGTTCATCGCCAGATCGTGGCTGCCGGTACCGTTGTTTTCCGGTGCGTTGACGCCGGGAATGCGGTTCAACACTTCACGCATTGTGGTTGCGCCTGTTTTAGCAAAATCTTCCCGGCGGATGACATCACGTGCGCCTGCATGTTCAAACACGTCAGCTTCACGCGCACTACCTAGCCAGTCTCCTACCACGGTCAGCACGTCTTTCTGCGCAGCAGGGGCGGGTTCGAGTGTGAACGTGTTATTGCCCAATGTTTTTACCTGCAAATCAGTGCCGGCCAGCAAGGTGTTCAACCCATCGGTGATGGAGTAATTGCCGTGTAGACCGCTACTCTGTTTGCTGTGGGTTAAGCTGGCATCGACTGAAAGGGTAATACCGGCGTGGGTGGAGTACTGATTAAGAACTTTATCCAGTTCACCGGCATTAATGTCATAGTGTACGCTAGCTGGCTCTACCGCAGCATACGTTATCCCTGAGGTTAGGCAAGCCACCGGTAACAGGCTCAAACGAATCGCCATTACCAGCGGTGTTGCTTTGTGAAGCGCGCGCAGTGGCTGTGCACGTAAAGGCATCATAACGTCTCCATAATCATTTTGTTGCTGTATTCATTTATGAAGTCGAACGAGGAAACAAAAAGGGACAATTGAAAATGATTATTTTTTACGTTAACGATTTTTCTACAGGCAGAACATTTACCCAGTACCGCGTAATATATTGAATTTTAACGGGAAGTGTTTTCCCAATGACGGATAATATCGTATCGGTATTTTTTATCGGGAAAGTACCGCTTAACCGTAGCGAGGCGACGGCCGGGTCGCAGCGTAATATGCCGCTTCGATAGCGGGCGAGGGTTGCTATCACTTCACTCAGTGGCTTATCGCTGAAGCTTAGTATACCCTGCGTCCACGCGTTGTCTTCGTCGGTTGCCGCGGTCAGTTCACCAAAATCGGTGGCGCTGAATCTTAGGCTTTCACCCTGACGCACAATACATTTATGGTCGGTACCGGTCAGTATCACCTCTACGGCATGTTGCTGCACGCTAAGTAGTGTGGTGTTGGCTTCCTGACGAACCGTAAACTTGGTGCCTAGCGCGGTCAGTTGTGCATGGCGGGTTTGTACATGCAACAGCTTTGCTTCGGTATCATGCCCGGTAGTGATAGCAATTTCGCCATACCGGAGATGTACCAAACGTTGTTGAGGGTTAAAATGGACATCTACTGCACTGTCGGTATTGAGTGTAAGCAGCGTACCATCGCTCAGTCGATGATGCTGGACATCCCCTTTAGCAGTATGGTAATCGGCCCGCAGACCTTCTCCCACTTCCGAATACCACAGTTGCCAGCCACCGCCAGCTCCTAGTAACAGCAATATGCCTTTCATCACCCTGCGTCGCGACAGGTGAGTTTCCTGAAGTGCGTGGCTTGCCACATTACCTGGTACTACAAGCATCTGGTTGCGCAGATTTTCCACTTGTTGCCACGCCCACTGATGATCTTGATGCTGTTCGTACCAGCGTTGCCATTTTTCAGTTTGCAGCGGACTTACCTGATCGCTACTCAGTACTGCATACCAGTGCGATGCCGATTTTAATGCCTGGCGGCGAGAATGGGTCAACATGGTATTCATATCAGAGTCCATGCTCCAGGCGAAACAGCAGGCAGTGTTCAGTGGCTTTGGCCATATATTTTTTCACCGAACTGACGGACACATTGAGGCGTGAAGCAATGTCGCTGTAAGTCAGATTTTCAAGCTGAGACAGTAAGAACGCTTGGCGTGTTTTGTTGCTCAGACCATCGATCATCTGGTCGATCTGCTGGAGTGTCTCAAGTTGACACTGACGGATTTCCGGTGAGGGCATAAACGCCTCGGGCCGTTGCGCCAGCAGTTCCAAATAGGCTTTTTCTAGCGCGTTGCGGCGAAACAGATCGATCATCACCCTTTTGGCGATCGTGCAGAGGAAAGATTTTTGGTCGCGAATGGTTTGTAGCGAGTCGCCAGCCATCACGCGCAGGAAGGTATCCTGTGCTACATCGTCGGCGTCAAAGGACGATTGCAGTTTGCGCGTGAGCCAGTTTTTCAGCCAGCCATGATGCGCGCCATAAAGCGATTCAAGGGTTAGCTCAGCGTTAGCGGAAACAACAATGTGGTCAGACATAACCTATAACATCAAAAATCAATAATCACGGTATCATCTTAATGTGAGAATAGTTATCGTTACAATCATTACTAAGGTTTTTTATTTCATATTGATGTGACTTAAGTCTCCATAGTCTGGAGACCTATCTCTGTTTCGTTAAAATGTTGGAGAAAGCGGTTAATGAAGATTGAGCTACGGTTGGAAAAAACTGAAGCCTGTCATAAAAGAGCGGTAGAGAAAGTCGAAAGTCGATATGGCCGACCAGAAAGTGGATTTATACACCGAGCCAATTAACCTAAAGAGCGTTTTTTACTTACTCCATAGATCCCGATTTGCTCAGGTTAGACTAAGTGGTTTATCGTTTTTCGTGCTATCTGAAAGCAAAGGGTTACAGAAACTTTCACTCATTCGAGTAAAAGTAAATATGCCTTATCCTGAACGTGATAAAACAGGTATTTAAGAAAAGCCGTTTTTGTCTATCAGTGTGGTTTTAGAATCTGGGAAAAGAGGCAAGTGCACTATGAGTAAATAGGTAAAAACCTAAATCATTAAAGGTAAAAAGAAGTGATTAAGGATTTTTAAAAGCGGGTAAAAAATCTGATGTTATGTTGACATTAAAAGAGGAAACATCGGAGAAAACAGGTTTTAAATTGATTAACCAAAGTGTAAAATAACAGTGTTAACCCAATAATACGATGTTATATCAAAACATTTAACGGGATTAACGGGATTAACGGGATTAACGGGATTAACGGGATTAACGGGATTAACGGGATTAACGGGATTAACGGGATTAACGGGATTAACGGGATTAACGGGATTAACGGGATTAACGGGATTAACGGGATTGAAATTTATTAAAGAAATGGGCGTTGATTTTAATATCATTAATATACCTTTTACCCTTTCTGGTTTTAAACCGCGTTAGGAGATGAAAAAAACTATTATATTTGCATAAACTATCTAATGAAAACCATTTGTTAAATGAGTTTTTAGTTAGAAATATGAAAAACCTCGGAATGGGAATTGCTTTACAGGTTTATCATATTTATTAACGTGGTTCACTGTCTCTTTTTTACCTGTGTATTCTTTTTTTGTGATTACACGCCTATTTTTAATAGTGATTAGTCAGCTAAGAGTTAAAAAAACAGGTGCTCCATTAATGCGAGGTTTTTAAAATGTGAAGGGTGACTAAAAACGGCCTATTTACTACCATGTTTAATGTATTTATCAGCAATGGTGTTATTCTATTATTTTATATTTAACTAACTTGCTATGGCTATTTAAAAACGAAAATATATGGGTGTTTTGTTTAATTTTTTGATTTTGTAAATAAATTTTCATTTATGGTAATGGTTGCTTGCATTTAATCTAAATCCATTAACAAAGAGTTAAAAAGAAACTGGCACGTAAAATAATATTATCCTAACAGGGTGATATAAAAGTATTTTCTTACCGTCATTTTGTGAAGCAAGCTGTAAAAAATAATGTAATAAAAAAGGGATAAAACGGTTAATTTGTCAGGATTTAAGCTCTGAAAAAGAAGTGGTTATCCGAAAAAACACAAAGTGGTGTCTTTAATATTATCAAGTTATTTACTGGTTAATTTGTGTGAAAAAATAAAGGATTATGATCTATAAAAACAGATTTAAATTATCGATAAAATAGTGTCATTAAAGATAAAAAACCGGGGTAATCTGCACTAGGTAAACGTAAAATAAGATATTTCATAATGATTAAACTTAGTAAAAAGCAAGCGTTAAAAGTGGTAAAAACAATTGTTAAAGTTTTATGCTAATTAAAATCAGCGGTTAAAAAAATGGTTTTTAATAATGGTTTAAAACCTGCCAATTATAAAGCCATTAATGGCAATGTGGAAATTAAAATTAGTTTGGTTATGTTCTCGGAAAAAAGATAAATGAAAATATGAGTCCGTTAATCCGTTAATCTATTTTTATAAATGAAGCGCTTTAATAACGTTTTCAATCGGAGGATAAAGTTTTTTATAAACCAGTTAAATAGTCGATGATAAAAAATCGGCATGAAAACACCTCAGATAAATGATTTAACAGAATACGAGACTGTAATTTAAATTATGTAATCTTTTATCTAATTTAAGTTCTGAGGGTTTAATCTTCATAGGCTCACTTAGAGCCAGGACATTTTTTCTTTTCTCCCCTCGAAGGATAGTAGTCAATGTGCTGATTTCAGCGAGTTTGTCAGGAAGTTGAGTCGATTCGAGCATGGCTTCTTGGGTTTTTAAAGCATTCTCAATGACTCTATTTTCGGTTTCAATTTCTTGCTTTCGTCTTTTTAAATATTCTATTTCTTTGTCTAATGTATTGAATTCATTGATTTGCTCTTGAGTGGATAAAAAATTATCGATTATTTTTTCGTTCTCTTGAATTGAGTGCTCAAGTTTTGAGTTTTGCTCAGTTAGTTCCTTTTGTTTTTCTAAAAGAACTTGGTGAGCATCTTCATCGGATTGCTTTTTTATTTCATCTATTCTTTCTTTTGCTTTCTTTTTCTCTATTTCAATGCTTTTAATTTCATTATTTAACTCTTCTTTCTTTTGAAGAATTAATCGTTCATGATCCTTTAATTCATTATTTAATGACGCTTTTTTGGATTCGAATTGATCTTCTAATTCTTTGTTTTTCTCTTTGAGTAGAAAGTCTCTATTTTTATCAAAATATTTATCTAAGTACAGCCTTCCGTCTCTAGTTTCAGCTAAGAATTCATTTATTATTTCACTACCGTAATCACTTTTATCAAGAAACTCTGATAACAAATTTCTTAATCTTGTCATTCTTTCATTCTTTCATTCTTTCATTATTACTTATTGCTTTATTTTTCTTAACATATTCTTCAATGCCTTGTGATAAACGTTGTGCTTCACTTTTTCCTAGTAAAAAATTTTTTCCTTTTCCGAAATTATTCTTTGTAAAGTAAGATATTAATCTTACGTCTGAGATGTAATCAATTTTCTTATATTGAATTACCTATACTTCTTTTAGATTCTTTATGAATTTTTTTTAATCCAAGATCTTTTTAGGTGGTTGTTTGGTAGTCAATGTGGTTTTTTTATTAATTTTATAGTTAAAAATTAACAAATTTTTTGTTTTTTTCGAGTCTGGCCTTCGTGCTATCTGAAAGCAAAGGGTTACAGAAACTTTCTCTCATTCAAGTAGAAGTAAATATGCTTTATCCTGAACGTGGTAAAGCAGGTATTATTAAGAAAAGCCGTTTTTGTCTATCAATGTGGTTTTAGAATCTGGGAAAAGAGGCAAGGGTACTATGTGTAACAGCTCGCGTTTAAAATTCAGCGGACTCGCATTTATCCGTTTTTTCGGCTCAAATTAATTGCAAATGAAATTCATCATATTAATAGCCCAACCGCCAACATTCTGTCGCGCAACTCTGCCGTGCGAACCGGATCAAGCTGATTGTTAAACAATGCCCTGATTCCAGCGGGTTTGGCATCAAACCGACATTCCGCGATGCCCTTCTAAGTGTCAAGTTGTTATTTGCCTGGCGTGAATTTGACCGCTAAAAGTTCACCACAATCATTGATGACTAAATGAAGTTTAAAACCAGACTGTGCTGGTTTTTCCCCGACGAGCTACGCCAACAAAGACGCTATTTCGGGGGATGCGCAGGTTATGGCATACTGCTATTTTGGTGGAATCAATAAACGCCATACTGTCTGTTGGCATTTGCTGAATTCGAATATACTCAAATATGCTCCAGGAGGCCAAGCAGAGGATAAATCGAAATAGGTACAGAGATAGATCTGGATATGAGACTGTTGGAAAATTTGAATCATGAATACTTCAAACATGATTTCTGCGTATATTGCTAATTATATTGCTAATAAAGTAGCGAATCCTTGAAATTACCAAATAGGGTATCACAAGATGAAGATTCAACAAGTACCAGTCATAGAGTATAAGGATATTTCTACTGGCCATTTTGAAGTCAGCCAGTTTATTAGAATTTTGAAAAAGTTCGGACATATTCACATCACCAATATTACTGATCCAGCTTTTGTCATTGGGTCCGTACATCTAAAGCGTGTTGCTCAGCAACTATTTGATCTGCCAGACGAAATTAAAATGCAGTTTTATATTGGTAACTCTGACGGTCATCGAGGATACGTTCCGGTTACTGAGAAAGGACAATATGCAGATGAAAAGGATCGAGTGTACGAGGCGTTTGATATTGGCCCCGCAGGTGGTGCGCCTGAATGGATTCTGAGCGGAGAAAATCGCTATCCAAGCCAGGTTTTAAACGCAAGCGAGGTTATCGATAGGTATTTTGATTTTTCGCTTTCACTCGGGCGTTTGATCACTTCTGCGCTCATATCACATTACAGCCATCATGAAATCAACATTGTTGATGCAACCTGTAATCCAGCAAGCCAGCTCCGACTGATTCATTATCTTTCGCATGAGCCAGAAGAAATCCAACAGGCATCCAGCATGGGTGCCCATACAGACTATGAGTTTTTCACTCTTTTATTGCAGGATTCTCCGGGACTGTTCTATAGAATGAATAATAACGAGCCTTGGCAGGCCGTACCTGCAATGAAAAACTCTCTATTACTAATTGCGGGCGATGTACTGGAAGTACTTTCAAATGGAGAAATTCGCTCACTTATTCACCGGGTGTTGGCTAATGGTGATGAACGATATAGTTTTGCATTCTTTATGAACCTTAACCCTGATACACATCTAAAACGGCCAGGCGAACCTGATTTTAATATTGGTAATCATCTGATTTCACAACTGACTCGGGATTTCCCATATCTTCGCAGCAAAATAAATGCAACTTATAACCCCGTATTTGAGGAGAGAGCCAAGTGAGGAGATTTGAAAGTAAACGAGTGGTTGTAACTGGCGGGGCAAGTGGGATAGGAGAAGCGATCGCAAGGATAACACCATTCAGTTAAGCATGTTTTGAATGAGGTAGCGAGTTTTCGACATACGGACGGTCCTGCTTTTGGGCCGTTTTTTTTCAGGCAAAATTATACTGCTTAACGCTTTCCCTCAGTGCTCTGAGTTTTTTGGAATGGTGCCGGGAGCAGCAATCGCACACCACAAAACTTCATCTTGAATATCTCGTCATGCCTGAATAAAACTGATATGTAGTGGAGATACCCCGGTCCGCCACCTGCGCCAACGTCTTGAGCTTCGCCTTCTTTCGCGGGGCATACACCACGTTGTAGGCTAATACTACAGCCGTAAATACCAGAAAAAAGTTAAAAAGAAGTGATTAAGGATTTTTAAAAGTGGATAAAAAACTTGATGTTATATTGATATTAAAAGAGAAAACACCAGAGGAAACGGGTTTTAAATTGATTAACCACATTAACCGCATTGGCGTTGATTTTAATATCATTAACATACCTATTATCCTATCTGATTTTAAACCTAAAAAAATTAAATACAGGAAAAATAAAAACCCAAGTGCTAATTTAATGAAAATGGAGGGGGTTAAATACAGGTTGGTAAATGGAAAAAACGATTATATTTACATGAACTATCCAATGAAAACCTTTTTACTACTATGTTTAATGTATTTATCAGCAATGGTGTTATTCTATTATTTTATATTTTAACTAACCTGCTATGGCTATTTAAAAATGCAAATGCATGGATGGTGTAACTTTAATTGATTTATTAAATAAGTTAATTTTTAATAAAAATGATTAATTGAGTCTAAGTTTATTAACAGAGAGTTGAAAAGAAACCAGCATGTAAAATAATATTATTCGAACAGAATGATATGAAAGTATTTTATCACCGTTATTTTGTGAAGCAAACTGTAAAAAACAATGTAATAAAAAAGGGATAAAACGGTTGATCTGGCAAGATTTAAGTTCTGAAAAAGAGGTGGTTATCCGAAAAAACACAAAGGGGTATCTTTATATCATCAGATTATTTATTGGCTAATTCATGTAAAAAACAAATGGTGGTGGTCTATAAAAACTGTTTAAAATTATCTATAAGATAGTGTTAATAAAGATAAAAATCCGGGGTAACCTACGTTAGGTAAACGTAAAGTATGATATTTCATAATGATTAAACTTAGTGAAAAGCAAGTGTTAAAGTTTTATGCTACTTAAAATCAGCGGTTAAAAAAATGACTTTTAATAATGGTTTAAAACCTGCTCATTATAAAGCCATTAATGGAAACTGAGAAACAAAAACTGGTTTGGTTATATTTATGTTTTCGGGTAAAAAGATAAATGATAATATGAGTCCGTTAATCCGTTAATCCGTTAATCCGTTAATCCGTTAATCCGTTAATCCGTTAATCCGTTAATCCGTTAATCCGTTAATCTATTTTTAAAAATGAATCGCTTTAATAACGTTTTTAATCGGAGGGTAAAGTTTTTTATAAACCAGTTAAATATTCGATGAAAAAATCAGCATAACAAAATCCCCAGATAAATGATTTAACAGAATAATGTACAGACTCTTAAATACGTCAGTTTAAACTTGCTTTACCCTGTTTTAACCCATTGAATAGCATTTCTTTGCTATGATTTGATTTAAACCGTTTATCTCTTTTTATGTTTTTAACATGCTAAAATCAGTTTATGTCGTCGTTTTTAAAAACTATTTTCTCGCTCGATTAACGCTTAATTACCTGTTAAACCGTTATAATCTTGACAGGTTAATCCGTCGGAGCTTTCACCATCGTTGTATGAATGGTATTAATAACAATATCAATCCAATCTAACGAAATACCATTCTTTTTAAGATCGCCCTCTGGTTTGTTGGTGGTATCGCTTTTATCTTGCCAATACCCTTATATGTTCCCAATATACGGTAAGTGATTTATTGCTAGTAAATATTTTTAATTGATTGTAATTTCAATATGTTATTTTTCCATCAGGACCATACCAGCATCATGTGTACATTAAGTATATCTTTAACTAGCGTGTCCAGTTTTTTGTAGATTGGCCTGACAAATGACAGGAAAAACTATTAGTATTGGGAAAATGATCACTTTAGTTTGAAAACCGTTTTCAGGGAAATAGAAATGTTACACGTAATTGCATGGCCTGATCTGCTTATTTGCATTTTTGTCGTTTTCTTTGCTTATCTGGTTTTTGGTATGGCCGGGTTTGGTTCTGCACTTATTGCTAGCCCCATTCTGGCATTTTATATTCCTATAGCGAAAATTGTTCCTATGCTTGCGTTGGTGGATTTGACTGCCGCAGTGATTAATATTACCAGAGAGGGTAAGAAATCAGAGTTTAGTGAGATCAAGTTAGTTATTCCATTAATGGTTGTCGGTAGCTTGATTGGCGCCGCTATTTTATTGATGGCCCGACCTAATGTTTTAGTTCTGGTGTTGGGGTTATTTGTTGTTTTCTATTCAATTTATTCGCTATTTTTCAGTAAAACCTACCGTCAATTCCCCGCTAAAGCCGCCATTCCATTTGGGCTAAGTGGCGGTATTTTCAGTGCGCTATTTGGTAGTGGGGGTTTCCTTTATGCAATTTATCTGACTGGGCGGATATCTGATAAGGAGGTTTTCAGGGTTACTCAGACGACTTTAATTGGTTTCAGTACCCTGACGAGAGTGATTATTTTTGTTTTCATGGGTATCTATCTGGACACCTCATTTTTGTTATTGATACTGGTATTTATTCCAGCCATGTTGTTGGGGATCTATTTTGGCCGTCAGGTGACACTGAAAATCTCCAGAGAAACATTCTTGAAGTTTATCAATATTATTGTGCTGGCTTCGGGCTTAATGCTGATATATCGTTATATATTTACTCTTTAAAATAATAACTAATCGGAATTAATATATTCAATATAATATTATTAATTTGTTGTTTTCAGTTCATTTCATATTTATTCTTTTTATTTTTGCTGGATAGATATAAATAAAATGAACAGTCGTGACTATAGAAATAATAATTTTTTTGCCATTTTTACTATTACTACGAGTGTCGCGGTTATTGGCATTGTCATTGGTTTGACGATCCCAATGATAGCGTTACGCTTGAATAGCCAAGGTATCGATGAGTTGTACATTGGTTTAATTTCTGCGGCTCCGGCGTTGGGGGTTCTTTTGAGTGCTCCGGTAGTCCAGAAAATTGTAGCTCTGGTAGGTAAGAAACACGCCATGATGATTGCAACAGGGGTTTCTGCTGGCAGTTTGCTCCCACTTTTGGGTTCGTTGCCGATGGAGGTGCTTTTTCCTCTGCGGCTAATGACTGGCGCTGCTAACGGGTTAATGATCTGTCTAGGTGAAACCTGGATTAATGAACTCTCTGAAGAGAATAAACGAGGCAGGGTATTGGCTGTTTATACGACGGTTTTTACTATCAGTCAGTTGCTTGGCCCTTCTATCATTGCTTTTTATGGTATTGAAGATAAAGCGCCGATATTGATTTGTACTCTGATCCATATCATCTCCCTGGTACTTTTTGTCATGCTAGATCAGAAGAAAGGCGATAAATTGCCGCAACACAGTAAGAAATCCAATTTCTCTATTGTTCAATTTGTGAAGGTTGCACCGGCGATCTGTGGTGGTGTGCTGTTTTTCTCTTTTTTCGACGGGACCATTCTTTCTATGTTACCCATATATGGAATGAGTTGTGGGTATGTCGAAGCCGTAGCTGCACTAATGATAAGTGTTGTTCTTGCTGGCGATGCATTGATGCAGCTCCCGTTTGGTTGGCTGGCGGATCATATGAATCGTATGCGTTTGTACCAGATTTGTGGTGTAGCAACGCTCGGAGCAAGTACGTTACTGCCATTTGCTATGGCGCATCACTATCTTGTCTGGCCTCTGTTGATTGCTTTAGGGGCAACTGCGGGGGCTATCTACACCATTGCATTGGTCCAAATTGGTCAGTATTTTTCAGGAAATGATCTGATAGTGGCTAATGCTGCGGCGGCTATGTTGTGGGGGATTGGCAGTTTGTTTGGGCCGCTGCTTGCCGGTATAGCGAGTTCAATGACGTCATCAGGTTTACCTGTTCTACTTGTCATCATTGCAGCACTGTTTCTGATTTCAACAATGGATCGGTTCAATCCACAGTGTGATAAAAGTGAAGTGTTCAGTCGATAGCTGTACTGGTGTAAAAGCTGGCTGTGAATGGCAGTCAGCACTTATCCAACTTAAATACCGTCAAAGAGGAAATCGAGTGCCGCTTTTACCTGATTACGGTATTGCGATGCATCGCAAAATTCAGCACCCAAAGCATGAACAGATATACTGGCTAGTTCGTGAGTCATGACAGCATATTCTTTATCGTCTATCAGCCTGATAAGGGGGATCATTCGAACAGGGCGACTGCTGCCAGGATATTTTTCAATTGGCAGCAGTGGGATCACAATTCGGCGGTTTAACTGCCCGATAATGTCACTCGTGACGTCCAGCAACAGGGGATAAACAACAGTTTTCCCAGTATTACGATAAACGGTGAATTGCATCGCTAAAATGTCCTGTATTCATCACTGAAACAACCATGTTCGTCATGGAAACGGTTTAATACCTCCAGAGCTTCCCTATTATCTTCCTGCCATTTCAGCGCCTCGCGATGGCGTAATTCGGCATCCAAGGCGGCGGTCAGTGTGGCACTAAAGTTAATACCTGCTTCACGTGCCCGGTTCAGTAAGCCTCGTTCTACAGTCATTGTGACGCTCTGTGTGTTGCGTTGTTTTGCTGTCATGATTTATCTCCGGTATTGAGTGTGCGTGTAGATTACACGTATATGGACACGAATTGTAGTTCTGAATGTCGGTTTTTTCGGCTTGTTCAGCGTTACCATTCGTTACTTGTAACGGCTCGCATTTCATTTCGTCCGGCTCACAATAACTGTAAATGAAATTCATTTCATGGTGAAACTGTTGGATCTTCCTTGTCGTCTAAGGCTGAAACATTGTAATTAACTATCGTAAAAAGTTTAATCTCCAGAAGTCGTTCTTCTAATGTTTGGTGAAATAATACTGTTAGCTATTGATTTCGACACTATGATCACTGGATAATCTTTCGCCTTAAATTCTCTCTCTGTTTTCTATTCTGAAAGCCAAACGATTGCTTTTATGTTTTGTTGAACCGATTGGTGCAATATTCATTAAGTGTTGCGTTATTAAGCAAGGTAATCGTTTTCGTTTGATTAGGAAGCAGAAGAAGTACTATGAACATAATGCAGGGGAATGACATGTCAGGCATTCAGGCACCAGTTAAATGCAAACTGGATAAGTATTTTAAATTGACCGAACGTGGCACAACGGTACGCCGTGAAATTCTGGCAGGGATCACAACTTTCTTGGCGATGGTTTATTCAGTCATCGTTGTACCGGGAATGTTAGGGCAGGCAGGGTTTCCCCATACTGCTGTCTTTATTGCGACTTGTCTGGTTGCCGGTTTTGGTTCTTTGTTAATGGGGTTGTGGGTTAACTTGCCAATGGCAATTGGTTGTGCAATTTCGTTGACTGCATTTACTGCCTTTAGCTTGGTTTTAGGGCAGCAAATCACTATCCCGGTTGCACTCGGTGCGGTATTTCTGATGGGGTGTTTGTTTACGGTGATTTCTGTTACCGGTATTCGTTCCTGGATTTTACGCAATATACCAATGGGTATTGCGCATGGTGCAGGGATTGGTATTGGACTGTTTTTGTTACTGATTGCGTCAAATGGTGTTGGTCTGGTCATTAAGAATCCACTGGAAGGTCTGCCTGTTGCTCTGGGATCGTTCACCTCTTTTCCGGTTGTGATGACTCTGCTTGGGCTGGCTGTTATTTTTGGCCTGGAAAAATTGAAAGTTCCCGGTGGTGTGTTGTTAGTGATCGTGGTGATTTCTGTTATTGGGCTGATTTTTGATCCGGCAGTGAAATATCAAGGGTTTTTTAAGGTACCAAGTCTGGGCGATGACGGTCTGTCCTTGATTTTTAGTATGGATATTATCGGGGCTTTGCAGCCAATTGTGTTACCTAGTGTGTTGGCGTTGGTAATGACTGCGGTGTTTGATGCCACCGGTACCATCCGTGCAGTAGCAGGGCAAGGGAATCTGTTGGATAAAGGCGGGCAGATTATTAATGGCAGTAAAGCGCTAACTGCCGATTCGGTTAGTAGCATTTTTGCCGGTGCTATCGGTGCTTCCCCGGCTGCGGTATATATCGAATCAGCCGCGGGTACCGCAGCCGGTGGTAAAACAGGTTTAACCGCAACAGTTGTCGGTATCCTGTTTCTGTTAATTTTGTTCTTTTCTCCACTTTCCTATCTTGTACCGGCGTATGCCACGGCGCCGGCGCTGATGTATGTTGGTTTGCTGATGCTGAGTAATGTCAGAAAGCTGGATTTCGATGATTTTGTTGGGGCGATGTCCGGTATGCTCTGTGCGGTCTTTATTGTCCTGACCTGCAATATTGTAACCGGTATTATGTTGGGTTTCAGTTCGCTGGTTGTTGGTCGTATCTGTTCCGGTGAATGGCGCAAATTGAATATCGGTACAGTGGTAATTACGATCGCTTTAGTAGCATTTTATGCTGGTGATTGGGCTATTTGATTGATTAAGAAGTGCGTAAGCGGTGTTCACCCCTGCGCACTTTGCCATTTCTTGCGATTACTTTTAAATCCTCAATTATTTCCCCCGCTATTTATCTGATTAGTTTACAATATTCTTGCAATTCTTTCGGATACGGCTCCATGTGTATCTACCTTTTTCGATTGATTCAGTTATTTTAGTCTTAAGATTTATTCTCACTGTTTTTGTGTTAACGGGAAGAAAGAGAGTTTCAATCTGTATACCAACGGTTCTTAGGTAAATTGTAAGGGCAACATGGAAATATTCTTTACTATTCTGATCTTGATTTTGGTGGTTTCAGTTTCTGGCGTTCTGACTAAAGTGATTCCGTTCCGCATACCTCTGCCGTTAATGCAGATTGCAATGGGAGCATTGCTGGCTTGGCCACACTTTGGCTTACATGTTACTTTTAATCCTGAGCTATTCCTCGTTCTGCTAATTCCTCCTTTGTTATTCGTTGATGGCTGGAAAATGCCAACCAGAGAGTTTTTCCAGTACGGACGGGAAATTTTTATACTGATGCTGGTATTGGTGTTGGTTACTGTTGTCGGTATTGGTTATCTGATTTACTGGCTGATGCCAGGCATTCCGTTAATTGCTGCTTTTGCCCTTGCTGCTGTGCTATCGCCAACAGATGCGGTGGCTTTATCATCCATTGTCGGAAAAAGGCGCATGCCTAAGCGCATGATGAATGTGATGGAAGGGGAAGCGTTAATGAACGATGCTTCCGGCCTGGTAGCCTTAAAGTTCGCTGTAGCGATAGCAATGGGAACGATGGCATTTTCTGTTACTGGCATGACCATAGAATTCGTCAAGGTTGCTATTGGCGGTTTGTTATCCGGTATTGCAGTAACTTGGTTGTACAGTAAATCCCTGCGCTTAATGAATCGTTGGAGCGGTGGCGATCCGGCAACCCAAATTGTGTTCATGTTGCTGTTGCCGTTTGCTTCTTATTTGATTGCAGAACATATTGGCGTTTCCGGTATCCTTGCTTCGGTTGCCGCGGGTATGACGATCAGTAAATCTGGGGTCATCCGTAATGCTCCGTTGGCAATGCGTTTGCGTGCTGATAGTGTCTGGTCAATGCTGGCGTTCGTGTTTAACGGTTTGGTGTTTATCATGTTGGGCCTGCAACTGCCGGGGATCTGGCAAACTTCCGTTATACAGGCAGAAATTGATCCAACTGTTGAAACCTGGATGTTGTTCGCCGCAGTCGCAGTGATTTATGGCGCCCTTCTACTGCTGCGTTTCTGCTGGTTATGGTTGATGAAGAATATCAGCAAAGTTTTTATGAAAAAAAATCCACTGAATTTTGCGACTTATACCACTCGTGAATTATGGCTGGCATCTTTTGCCGGAGTTCGTGGAGCAATCACGCTTGCTGGCGCACTGTCTGTACCTCTGTTTCTGGCGGATGGTACGCCATTCCCGGCTCGTTATCAGCTTATCTTTATTGCCGCAGGAGTCATTCTGTTCTCGTTGTTAATTGGAGTTCTCTCTTTGCCATTCCTGTTACGGGGCATTCAAGCTTCTGATAAAGAGGCAGATATCAGTGAGGTACGAATGGCGCGGGCAGCGATGGCGGAAGTGGCGATTGTCAGTATGAATAAGATGGAAGAGCGTCTTTCTGCTAGTCCCGAAGAGCAATTGGATGCTGAGGTTATTACTGAAGTTGCTTCTAGGGTAATTGGTTATTTGCGTCGCCGTACTGTGGGGCAGGATGAGATAGAACATAACTTGCTAGTGGAAGATTTGGAACGTCGTTTTCGTCTGACCGCATTGAGGGCAGAGCGTGGTGAGTTGTATCATCTGCGTGCAACCAGAAAAATCAGTAATGAGACATTGCAAACCTTACTGCATGATTTGGATTTACTGGAAGCTCTGCTGGTACAGAAAGAGCACTGATATCTTGTAGTTTGTTGGTGGTTACGACAATCTTGCGAATCACTTTATTCAGCCTGATCGGTGAATATCTCACTTGTCAGGTTGATAGCTGATTTGTGGTGTTTACTCGTGTTTGGCTGGTGGCATGAGTTTTTGCATCATAGATACCGGAACCCCCTGGCAATAATGAATAATACGTTGGTTCCGGTGGAATGGTTGGTAAAATTTACCATTGGAGGGAGTTTGGTTGCTGCGTTGTTCTGGGGTCATCGACGTTTAATTTTGCAATTCCTTTTACGAATGGCAGATTATCCATCGCGTGTTGACGAGCGGAATGGATAAATGCGTCAGTTTCAGGCTGATACTGCTCGCCTTCACGAACGGCAGCGTACAATCTGCTCCATAAACCTTCTCCCAGTGTCTTAGTTACCACTAACCCTTGCCTTTCAAATGTCTCAACAACCCAATGTGGTAGGGCTGCGATTCCCATGCGGGCAGCGACCATTTGGATCAGTAACAGCGTGTTATCCACATTTTTCAACGTAGGGGCAACCCCCGCAGGCTGTAAGAAACGCCGCCAGATATCGAATCGCTGACGCTGAACGGGGTAGATCATCAAGGTTTCATCAATTAAATCTTTTGGCTGAATGTGCAATTTATTTGCCAGAGGGTGATCCGGAGCGACAACCAGTTTGACCTCATAATCAAATAGCGGTGTGTAGTGCAAATGACTCTCCGGGAGAATATCTGATGTTAAAACGACATCCAATTCTCGTTGCAGTAATGCTGGCTGTGGATCAAAAGTGACGCCGGATTTGAAATCCACATTGACTTGGGGCCAGGTTGCTCGGAAATGCTTGAGTGCCGGTGTCAGCCATTGAATACAACTATGGCATTCAATGGCGATACGCAGATTTGTTTGGCCCGGCTCTTTACATTCGCGGAGCGCGTTTTGAACCAGAGGGAGCACTTGTTCTGCTAGTCGTAATAAAATTTCACCCTGTGGCGTGAAGCGAAGCGGTTGACTTTTACGGATGAACAACCGGAAGCCGAGGCGATGTTCAAGATCGCTGAACTGATGAGACAAAGCGGATTGTGTTTGATGCAGATGGTTGGCTGCCGCCGCTAATGAACCGTAATGACTCAATGATTGTAGTGTTTTTAGATGTTTTATTTCGATCATGAGAAACCTTCAGGATGATAATGAATAAATTGCGCTTGTGGTTTATACCTTACCTGTTGATTATGGATGTGTAAACATCTAGACGGCTAAAAATGACGGGATAATGAAATGACGATTATTAATCACACACTTGGCTTTCCACGTATCGGTTTGAAAAGAGAACTCAAAAAGGCTCAGGAGAACTATTGGGCAGGGAAAATTTCTCAGCAAGAATTATTGGAAACTGGCCGTGAGTTACGTGCCCGTCACTGGGAACAACAGAAGCAGGCTGGTGTTGATTTAGTGCCGGTTGGTGATTTCGCTTGGTATGATCATGTTCTAACCACTAGTTTACTGCTCGGTAATGTGCCGCCGCGTCACCAGAATCCAGATGGCACGATTGATCTAGATACACTGTTCCGTATTGCTCGCGGTCGTGCGCCGACGGGTGAACCTGCCGCCGCCGCAGAAATGACTAAATGGTTTAATACTAACTACCACTATATTGTGCCGGAATTTCAGCAAGGGCAGGAATTTAAACTGAGTTGGACTCAGTTACTAGAAGAAGTAGATGAAGCGTTGGCTCTGGGTCATCAAGTGAAACCAGTTTTACTGGGGCCGGTAACTTACCTGTGGCTGGGTAAAGTAAAAGGTCAGGTATTTGATCGTCTCTCTTTATTGAAAGATATTCTTCCTGTTTATCAGCAAGTATTAGCTGAGTTAGCTAGACGGGGTATCGAGTGGGTTCAGATCGATGAACCTGCGTTGGTACTGGAACTGCCAGCAGAGTGGTTAGCCGCTTATCCGGTTGCTTATCAGGCGCTTCAAGGACAGGTTAAATTATTGCTGACTACCTATTTCGATAGCGTTGGTCACAATCTAGAAACGATCAAATCCTTGCCGGTACACGGGCTGCATGTGGATCTGGTTGCTGGTCAAGATGATATCGCGCAACTAAATGAGTCATTGCCAAAAGAGTGGGTACTTTCCCTTGGCGTGATTAATGGTCGTAATGTATGGCGTGCTGATTTAACCGCTAAACATCAGTTGATTAAGCCATTGGTAGATAGCCGTACATTGTGGATCGGTTCTTCCTGTTCTCTTCTGCACAGTCCTATTGATTTGAATGATGAGACTGCGCTTGATGCCGAGGTGAAAAGCTGGTTTGCGTTCGCATTGCAGAAATGTGAAGAGTTAGCCTTGCTGGCTGCGGCATTGAATCAGCCAGAAGGCGGTAAACAAGCGGAATTGGATGCTTACAGTGCGCCAATCCGCGCCCGTCGTGAATCTAAACGGGTAAATAATCAGGCTGTTACTGAACGCCTTGCAGCGATTAATCCACAGGACAGCGAGCGTAATCAGCCATATCCACAGCGTGCGGAAATACAGCGTCAGCGCTATAACTTGCCATTGTGGCCGACAACAACCATTGGATCGTTCCCGCAAACGACGGAAATCCGCGGCTTGCGTTTGGATTTCAAAAAAGGCCGGGTAGATGGCGCCAGCTATCGCACCAATATCTGTGAACATATTAAGCAGGCAATTAACGAACAGGAACGTTTAGGATTAGATGTATTGGTTCATGGCGAAGCTGAACGTAACGACATGGTGGAGTACTTCGGTGAACACCTCGACGGTTTTGTCTTTACGCAGAATGGTTGGGTTCAGAGCTATGGTTCCCGCTGCGTTAAGCCACCGGTGATTATTGGCGACGTCAGCCGTCCTGAAGCTATCACGGTAGAATGGGCTAAATATGCTCAATCACTAACGGAGAAACCTGTCAAAGGGATGTTAACCGGTCCGGTGACGATTCTCTGTTGGTCATTCCCAAGGGAGGATGTCAGCCGTGAGACGATTGCTAAGCAGATTGCATTGGCGCTGCGTGATGAAGTGGACGATTTGCAAGAGGCGGGTATTGGTATCATCCAGATTGATGAGCCAGCATTGCGGGAAGGTTTACCACTGCGCCGGGAAGAGTGGCAGGCTTATCTTAATTGGGCAGTAGAGGCATTTAAATTGAATGCTGCAATTGCTAAAGATGGCACACAGATTCACACTCATATGTGTTATTGCGAGTTCAATGACATCATGCCTTCCATCGCAGCATTAGATGCGGACGTGATTACCATTGAAACTTCCCGTTCAGATATGGAGTTGTTGGATTCATTCGAAAACTTCTCTTATCCGAATGAGATCGGGCCGGGTGTTTATGACATTCATTCACCTAACGTACCTAGTGTTGAATGGATTGAAGCATTGCTACGTAAAGCGGCTGATCGTATTCCAGTCGAACGCTTGTGGGTTAACCCGGATTGTGGTTTGAAAACCCGAGGTTGGACTGAAACTCGCCAGTCACTGGCAAACATGGTACAAGCGGCGAAACGTCTTCGTGAATCAGTGAAATAACTCATCCAACAATTTGCCTGTCACCTTTAATTGGTGACAGGCATTTTTCATAAAATAATCTTTTTTTCTTGCAGTAGTGCATAGTGATGCGAGCTTAGCCGAGATCTTTTCTATTACCAAACTTTTAGTAACTTATATATGCCATATTGGTATTTGTAAAAGTACATTTTATTAACAAAATAACTCGGGTATTAACAAGATGGAAGCATTGTAATAGAAACTTAATAATTAAAGAGAGGATTATATGGATGTTAATAAGTTGCAAGGTAAGAAAAGTAGCTCTCGAAGAAATTTTTTGAAAAGTAGCGCTGCTATTACGGCGACTGCTGCGCTTGCTCCGATGAGTTTAGCTCGTGCGGAAGCAAAATTATCATCACAACATGGAATAGGCATATGTACGCTTGCGCCAGAGCAGATATCAGGGCCGTATTTCCGAAATGATAAAATTGTAAGAAGGGATATTACTGATTCAGAATTAGGAATACCTTTTTTATTGAAAATTACTGTCATGGATGAAAAAACATGTAAACCCGTTGATAATTTATTTGTTGATATCTGGCATTGTAATAGTCGGGGGAAATATTCCGGTTGGACTTATATCAGCCCCGATGTAGTACCTAACGTTGAGGGAATAGCTTCTGCCAATAGAACTGATGATAAAAGTTTTCTAAGAGGAGCTCAACCATCGGATAAAAATGGGGTAGTTAATTTTACGACTATTTATCCCGGCTTTTATGCTGGTAGAGCGACTCATATTCATATTGCAATCAGAAAATTGAGCACAAATATAACTGACAAAGAGCATTTTGCTTTCGTGGGGCAAATGTATTTTCCAGAAGAGATCAATTCAGAGGTTTATAAATATGATCTGTATTCAAAACGGAGGGTAATCAGAACTAAAAATAATGAGGATACATATTTTAAAAATATGAATGGTCATCTCTCAGAAATAAAAATAACAAAAATAGACGAATATGATATTAACCGTGGGATACTGGGTGAAATAATTCTATCAATAGACTTGGACAATGTGTCTAATTTTATAACTAAAGATGATTTATATTCCCATACGGTATGACCGGTTTTATTGAATAAACTAAATTTCAATGTAATAACAGCCGAAATTATAAAGTAACCTATGTAAATGGTGTGCTGATTAATAATTTAATAAAGTATCAGGTACTTGATATTTGCATACGGATATTGTGCAGGCACAGAGAGGATTATCTTTACTGTTTGATTGATATTATCAGTAGAGCATACTGTCTGTGCCTGTCATTTTCTCAGCGGAAAACTTTCAGTCCCACAAGCGGAATGTCAAATTAATGAGTTGCGCCTCCATTAACGGTGATATCTTCACTGTTTTTTAATGCTTCATCGATAGCAATTTCCAGTGCGGTTATAACTGTTTCTAGGGCCATGCTCGGAGCACCTGAATACCGAGCTGCTTGTTCAGGCAGATAAGGAATATGGATAAATCCACCGCGTATTTCAGGATTGGAGCATGCTAAATGATGCAACAAGCCGTACATGGCGTGGTTACAAACAAAAGTGCCTGCGGTTTGTGAAATGGAGGCAGGGATTCCTGCTTCACGCAAACCCTTGACTATCGCATTGATCGGTAACGTGGCGAAGTAGGCGGCAGGGCCTGTTGTGACTATGGGGGTATTGATAGGTTGATTGCCTTGATTATCAGGAATACTAGCGTCATTGATATTAATTGCCACGCGTTCCACGGTAATATTTGGTCTACCGCCTGCCTGTCCTACGGCAATGACCAGATCAGGTTGTACATCATCAATAGCAGCATACAGACAAGCTAGGGAGACGTCGAACACACATGGAAGCTGACGCGCTTCAACGCGGGCTCCACATAATTCTCGCCCCTGTAATTGTTTGGCTGCTTCCCAGGATGGATTAATCGTTTCTTTGTCGAAAGGTTCGAAACCTGTAATTAAAACTGTTTTTTGTGTCGTCATCGATAGTGCCCTAATTATGATAGAAAGAGTCTAATATATCTATACCCGTCATCTTTCAAGCTGCCTCTTTGTTGGCTGCACTCACTCACCCCGGTCACATAGTTCTCTATGCTCCCGGGGATTCGCTCCCTTGCCGTCGCGATGCATCTTGAAATCCATAGGGTATAAACAATATGCATTCTATAAAAAGATAACTGTGATATTTATATTTGGTAATTGTTTTATTTTTGTTGAAAATATAATTGTAATATATTGGTAAATAAGCAAGAAAATTTTTTATTAGTTATGGAAGTAAAATACAGTTAATTTTTTAATATGTTCATCATAAGAAAAAGTTATTTTTAAAATAGCCAAGATTATTGCGTTGTTGATTTATAAATGTTAGGGGAATATTTTAATAACGACGGTAATTTATATCTGGTTAAGTTGATAGTTTATCGGAAATATTTTTTTTATGACCGGATTGTGAAACGATAATTTTTTCTTTGTGATGGGATGGATATTAACCTCTATTAACTCCCAGGGAGAAAATATTTCAATGAGATAATCCGTGATATATTTCTCTCAGTATGTTTAATATATAAAAATAACTAAACAATGGATTGTTTTTTCCATAATACAAACTTAATTCCAGTTAGTTTGTGGGTGGAAGAAAACACCCTGTTTTTTACCCATTTCATGTCTATTTTGTGATTTATGTCTCAAAATAATGTATGTTTTTCTTTTTTATATTACTTTGAAGTGACATTTATCACTAAAAGATGTCTAAATGCTCAATACAGTAGATCCCAACTAATTTCATTATAAATTCTTCTTGCTGAGGAGTCTGATATGTCTGATGTATTTCACTTAGGTCTGACCAAAAACGACCTACAAGGCGCAACTTTAGCTATTGTTCCGGGTGATCCGAAACGTGTGGAAAAAATCGCAAGATTGATGGATAACCCAGTTCATCTTGCTTCTTTACGTGAATTTACGTCATGGCGGGCAGAAATTGATGGTAAAGCTGTCATTGTGTGCTCTACGGGTATCGGTGGCCCATCAACTTCTATCGCTGTTGAAGAATTAGCGCAATTGGGTGTGCGTACTTTTTTGCGTATCGGCACAACAGGTGCAATTCAAGAAAATATCAATGTTGGTGATGTGTTGGTGACTACTGCGGCTGTTCGTTTGGATGGCGCTAGTCTGCATTTTGCTCCGATGGAATTCCCGGCGGTTGCCGATTTTGAATGTACGACTGCTTTGTACGAAGCAGCAAAAGATTTAGGTGCAACGGTACATGTGGGGGTAACGGCTTCTTCCGATACTTTTTATCCTGGTCAGGAACGTTACGATACCTATTCTGGCCGTGTTGTGAGCCGTTTCAAAGGTTCAATGGCTGAATGGCAGGCGATGGGGGTCATGAATTATGAAATGGAATCGGCAACTTTATTAACAATGTGTGCAAGCCAAGGACTGCGTGCGGGGATGGTTGCCGGTGTTATTGTTAACCGTACTCAGCAGGAGATTCCTAATGTTGAATTACTTGAGAAAACAGAAAGTAACGCATTAGGAATTATAGTAGAAGCTGCTCGCCGTTTGTTGTAAATCATACTTTTTGGGCCGGAGTATTCCGGCTCACTCTTATTTTAAAGAGAAATCTGTTAATGTCTTAACACCTAACAATTAATTAAGAGTCATCATGATCACAACATCTTTATTGCATCCATCAGTGCTTCCACTCAATGGAGGGATTAATTTTCGTGATTTAGGCGGTAAAAAAGTCGCGAATGGTGGAAAAATCAAATCAGGTTTACTTTTCCGTTCTGGTTCTCTGGATCGCTTAACAGAAAAAGATCAATCTTTTCTGGCAAATAAAAATCTCTTTCAAATCATAGATTATCGTGATATCAGTGAAGTAGAGGATAAGCCTGATTTGATATGGAATGGCGCTAATTATTATCACGCCCCGGCTAACCCCTTATCTGATGAAGTGAATGCGAATTTGGAAAAATTAGCGTCCGAGATGTTGGAACAATTTAATCCTCAGGCATTTATGTTCCGTCTTTATGAATTATTGCCTCTAAAAAACTCAGCCTATAAGACATTGGTTAAGTTACTGCAACAACCGGAAAAAGGGGGAATCGTCCAGCATTGTGCGGTAGGTAAAGACAGAACCGGTGTAGGCTCTGCTCTGGTATTATTTGCATTGGGGGCTGATTTGGATACGGTAATGGAAGATTATTTAGTGACTCACTCTACTTTGGCTCCTTACCGTGAATATTTGTTAAATGAGCATGCGAAAACCATGAGTGATGATCTGGTGGATAAATTCGCTTATGTTTATTCCGTGAGAGAAGAGTTTTTAATGACGGCATTAAACAGTATTAATCAGCATTATGGCAGTGTAGATATATGGCTGGAGAAAGATCTTGGCCTTGATTTTGCTGCTCGTAAGAAATTACAAGGTTATTTCCTTGAATAAAAAGTTGGTTTAATTCTGGTTAATGCAGTGGTGGTTAAATTGAATGTGGTATTACCCGTTATCTTTCAAGTTGCCTCTTTGTTGGCTGCGCTCGTTTACTCCAGTCACATAGTTCGCCATGCTCCCGGGGATTCACTCCCTTGCCGTTGCGATGCATCTTGAAATCCATAGGGTATATTAATCAATATAGGAATATGAATTTGAGTCTTCATGAAATAGTTGATCTGGTAATCGCTTTTGTTAAAGCTCATGATACTTGGATCATGCCGATTGTTTTCTTGCTCGCTTTTGGTGAGTCTCTGGCTTTTTTCTCTTTGTTATTGCCTGCAACGATAATATTGCTTGGATTGGGGGCATTAATAGGTGAAAGTGGCCTTAATTTCTGGCCAATTTGGTTGGCAGCCGCCGCGGGGGCTTTTTTGGGCGATTGGGTATCTTATATTGTAGGCGCCCATTTTAAAGGTGATGTTGGTAAAATTTGGCCGATTTCCCGTAAACCGCAATTACTGACACGAGTACACCATTTCTTTGAACGTTGGGGTATCTGGAGCATTTTCTTTGGTCGATTCTTTGGGCCTTTCCGTGCAATTGTGCCATTAGTCGCGGGTATTTGTGCCATGCCATTGCGTTATTTCCAGATAGCGAATATCTGTTCCGCACTTATCTGGTCTTTTGGCGTATTAGCGCCAGGCGCGTTTGGTTTGCAATGGTTAGTGAAATGGGTGAGTTAATTGGGAGCGGCTTCGCAGACTGAACCATCTGTATAAATCATTCTGGACATCTATACAGTGACAATTTAGTTTATCTGGTCTAAGCATTAGATAGAGGAAGTACCGGTGGGTATCCAGTTGTTATATACGTTGATAGGTACACTTGGCGGCCTGTTGGGCGGTGGTATTCTCGTTTGGTTCTCCGTTCATCAACGTATTCAACAGCAAGAGTTGGAATTACGGAAATTGGACAGCCAGCTTGCCGTTGCCAATGAGAAACTTGAACAATCCGCTTATTGGCGGGTTGAATGCGAACAATTGAACCAGGAATTACGGGCTCAGAGAGAAGTCAATAGCGTGCAAGAATCTGAACTGCGGGAAGTGACGACACGTTTGGAAGAGAGTCGCTTTGCGGCTGAAGAGAAACAGCGGTTGCTGATCAACAGTGAACTACGTTTGAATACGCAATTTGAGAATTTGGCTAACCGTATTTTTGAACAAACGGGTCGCCGTACTGATGAACAAAATCGGCAGAGTCTCAATACGCTTTTAGCGCCATTTCGTGAACAGCTTGATGGCCTTCATCGGCAGGTACAGGAGAGTTTTGGTCAGGAAGCCCGTGAACGTCATACGCTTGCACATGAAATCCGAAATTTACAGCAACTGAATGTCCAGATGGCGCAGGAAGCTATCAATCTGACGAATGCCCTTAAAGGTAATAATAAAATTCAGGGAGATTGGGGCGAAGTTGTGTTATCCCGTATTTTGGAAGCCTCTGGTTTACGAGAAGGGCATGAGTTTTGTACTCAGGTAAGTATCAAGGTAGAGGATAACCGCCGTTTCCAACCTGATGTAATTGTTCATTTACCGCAAGGGAAAGATGTGGTCATTGATGCCAAAATGTCGCTGGTTGCTTATGAGCGTTATTTTAACAGTGGCGATCGGCATCAGCAGGAGTTAGCCCTTCAAGAACATATCGACTCAATTAAAGGCCATATTCGTGGTTTGAGCCGCAAAGATTACCAACAATTGCCCGGGCTGAAATCGTTGGACTATGTATTGATGTTTATTCCGGTTGAACCCGCTTATCTGGTTGCGCTTAACAAGGCGCCTGAGCTGCTTGATGAAGCACTTAAACACAATATTATGCTAGTTAGTCCATCAACATTGTTGGTTGCTGTACGTACTATTAATAACTTGTGGCGCTATGAGTATCAAAGCCAGAATGCGCGTTTAATCGCCGATAAGGCCGCCCGTATGTACGATAAAATGCGTTTGTTTGTCGATGACATGCAAGGTTTGGGGCAAAGCTTGGATAAGGCTCAACTTAATTACCGACAGGCAATGAAAAAACTGACTGAGGGGCGTGGCAACCTGATAAGTCAGGCAGAGGGTTTTCGTAATTTAGGTGTTGAGGTGAAACGGCCGATTGATCCCGAATTGGTTGATAAGGCCAGCCAACCATTCTGTGCTAATGATTAATACCAGGATAGGGTTTTACCTGAAAGGCTGATACACTTTTATAACGCTTTGAATAAAAAATGGGCAAATAACATGGTAGACCACACGAAACAAACCACACATTTTGGTTTCCGTACTGTAGCAAAGGATGAAAAAGCAGGCATGGTGGCTGATGTGTTTCATTCTGTTGCGACAAAATACGATTTAATGAATGATTTAATGTCGTTTGGCATCCATCGTATCTGGAAGCGTGTGGCTATTGATGCCAGTGGTGTGCGCAGAGGTCAGAGGATACTTGATTTAGCGGGTGGTACCGGCGATCTGACTGCTAAATTTTCTCGTATAGTTGGTGAAAAAGGCGAAGTTGTTCTTGCTGATATCAATGAATCTATGCTGAAGGTTGGGCGTGAAAAATTACGTGATGCTGGTATTGTTGGGAATGTCAGCTATGTGCAGGCCAATGCAGAAGCGTTGCCTTTCCCCGATAACTATTTTAATTGCATCACTATCTCTTTTGGTTTGCGCAATGTTACCGAAAAAGAAAAAGCCCTGCGTTCTATGTTTCGGGTGTTGAAGCCGGGTGGACGTTTATTGGTACTTGAATTTTCTAAACCTTTGTTCGCACCGTTAAGCAAAGCGTATGATGCTTATTCTTTCCATGTGCTGCCAAAAATTGGTCAGGTTTTTGTGCGGGATGCTGACAGTTATCGTTATTTGGCGGAATCCATTCGTATGCATCCTGATCAGGAAACGCTTAAAACGATGATGGAAGAGGCTGGTTTTGAACAGGCGACTTATACCAATATGACTGGCGGCATTGTTGCACTACACAGAGGTTTTAAATTCTGAGATGGAAAGACCATCACTGAGTACAGCCATTAATTCCACACTTACGCCGGTTTTAACCGCAGTGATGGAAACATCGTTGAATTACCTGTTGTACCGTGAACCGGTGTTAAGGCCAGCCCGTATGCGGTTGGTAGACAAAGTTTTGTCGATCGAATTAAAAGAGATGAACACGCCACTTACATTGGTGTTCAGTGAGAAACAGGTGGACGTATTAAGCCAATGGAGCGAATCTGCCGATTGCACGGTTAAAACTCACTTTTCTGCTTTGCTTAAGTTACGGGATCGCCAACAACTTTCCAAGTTGCTCAGTAGCGGTGAAATGGTTATTGAAGGGGATATGCAGGTTGTTCAGCAATGGTCTGCTTTGTTAGATATGGTTGAATGGGATTTGGCCCATTATCTTTCTCCTTATTTCGGGGATATTGCTGCCGAAAGTATTAGTCAACTCCTTAAAAAAGGATTTCAGTTTGTTTCCGGTTCAGTGGAATGCCAGAAAAATTATCTGGCGGAAGCGTTAACAGAAGAATGGAAACTAGCCCCAAATCAGCTTGAAGTGGCTTATTTCAGTGAAGAAGTTAGTATGTTAGCCAAAGATATCGAGCAAATAGAACAACGATTGGCAGTATTAGAGGGAAAATATGACTCCAGGTGAATTGAGGCGCCTTTATTTGATCATACGGGTTTTTCTTTCTTATGGATTGGATGAGCTCATTCCTCGGATTCGCTTAACTTGGCCTCTTCGTTTTGGTCGTTATTTATTGTTTTGGCTCCCGAATAGACATAAAGATAAATCACTTGGAGAGAGACTGCGACTTGCCTTACAGGAATTAGGGCCTGTTTGGATTAAATTTGGACAGATGCTTTCAACGCGGCGTGATCTGTTTCCTCCCGCGATAGCGGATCAACTGGCATTGTTGCAAGACCGAGTTGCCTCTTTTGATGGCGCTCTGGCGCGTCAATATATTGAAACTGCTTTAGGCGGACCACTGGAAACTTGGTTTGATGATTTTGAACCTATTGCTCTGGCCTCTGCTTCAATTGCTCAGGTCCATACAGCTCGGTTAAAAGAGAATGGACAGGAAATTGTTATCAAAGTCATTCGTCCTGATATTCTGCCGATTATCAAAGCGGATATCCGGTTAATGTATCGTCTAGCTAATTGGGTACCAATATTATTGCCCGATGGACGCCGTTTACGTCCTCGTGAAGTTGTGCGGGAATATGAGAAGACGTTAATTGATGAACTGAATTTGCTGCGTGAAGCGGCTAATGCAATTCAACTCCGCCGTAATTTCGAAAATAGCTCAACGCTGTATGTACCGGAAATTTATTCTGATTATTGCCGTGAAAATGTTCTGGTGATGGAGCGAGTTTATGGTATCCCTGTCTCTGATATTGAAGCATTAGAAGCGCAGAATACCAATATGAAATTGCTGGCCGAACGGGGAGTACAGGTCTTTTTTACGCAGGTTTTTCGCGATAGTTTCTTCCATGCGGATATGCATCCGGGAAATATTTTTGTCAGCTATGAACGTCCTGAGGATCCGTTTTATATTGGTATTGATTACGGTATTGTTGGTTCTCTTAATAAAGATGATAAACGTTATCTGGCTGAGAATTTTATTGCTTTCTTTAATCGTGATTACCGGAAAGTTGCTGAACTTCATGTGGATTCAGGCTGGGTTCCTAGTGATACCAATGTTGAAGATTTTGAATTTGCAATCCGTACAGTTTGTGAACCAATATTTGAGAAGCCACTGGCTGAAATTTCATTTGGTCATGTACTTCTGAATCTATTTAATACTGCGCGTCGTTTTAATATGGCAGTGCAGCCGCAGTTAGTTCTGCTACAAAAGACGCTTTTGTATGTAGAAGGTTTAGGACGGCAGCTTTATCCACAGCTTGATTTGTGGAAAACAGCAAAACCATTTCTGGAGGAGTGGTTACATAGCCAGGTTGGATTACCTGCTGTTATCCGGGCGTTGAAAGAAAAGGCGCCTTATTGGGCAGAAAAGTTGCCAGAACTACCTGAATTAGTGTATGACAGTCTTCAGCAGCATAAACATTTGCAAGTGAGCATTGAGAAGTTATCAGGTCATTTGAAAGGGCAACAGATAAAACAGCGACAGTCTCAGTATTTGCTTGGTGTTGGTGCGACATTGTTTCTCTGTGGCAGCTTGTTTTTGTTGTCTGGCTTGGCAAATATTCCTTGGTTGTTTATAGGCGCGGGTACCGTTTCATGGTTGTTTGGCTGGTGTCGTCTGAGTAAAATTGAGTAAAATTTGTCTTATGACAGATTTTTTTTGAAGGTCGGTTATAGTTCGTGGTATGTATAATGAGCTATTAAAATAATCCCTATTAAATAGAGGTAAATCAGAATGGGCGGTATAAGCATTTGGCAATTACTCATTATTGCGGTCATTGTGGTGCTGTTGTTCGGCACGAATAAACTCCGTACTTTGGGTTCTGATCTTGGAGCATCTATTAAAGGTTTTAAAAAGGCGATAGGGGATGATAATCAGCCTCAACAGGCTCAAAAAACCAGTAATGATGCCGATTTTGAGACGAAAAACATTACTGAAAAACAATCTGTAGCTCAGTCTGAAACATCTGAGAGCAAAAACAAAGAGCAGGTATAAACCGTGTTTGACATTGGTTTTAGCGAGCTGCTGCTAGTTATGGTCATTGGCTTGGTGGTTTTGGGGCCAGAACGGCTACCGGTGGCGGTAAAAACAGTTGCTGGTTGGATCAGGGCACTGCGCTCTTTAGCTACTAACGTCCAAAATGAGCTGGCACAAGAGTTGAAGTTGCAGGAGCTCCAGGAAAGCCTGAAAAAAGTTCAAGAAGAAGCGGGGTTACAGAATTTATCTCCGGAACTAAAAGCTTCGATGGATGAGCTAAAAGAAGCTGCTGAGTCTTTGAAAAAAGCATACCAAAATGAACCTGACGCAGAGAATATGAAAGCATCAGGAATAAATGAGGCAGCACAAAAGCCGGCAGCATCTCAGGTTGCGGTTTCATCTAAGCCTTCAGCTCCAGTTGATGATCAAACGGCTTCTGCAACGAAGAAAAAAACTTCTGATTAAGTTAAATGGTGAACACTAAAACATGGCTGTTGATGATACCCAACCACTTATCAGTCACCTTATTGAACTGCGTAAGCGAATTCTAAACAGTTTATTGACTGTATTAGTGGTTTTTTTAGCATTGGTTTATTTTTCTAACGACATCTATCAAATGATTTCTGCGCCTTTGATTAAGCAATTGCCTCAAGGTGCCAGTATGATAGCGACAGATGTCGCTTCTCCCTTTTTTACGCCAATAAAACTGACCATTATGGTGTCGATATTTGTATCTGCACCTATGGTTCTCTATCAAGTATGGGCATTTATTGCACCTGCGTTATATAAACATGAACGCCGCTTGATGATCCCTCTGCTTGTTTCCAGTAGCTTGTTGTTTTATTTAGGGATGGCATTTGCTTATTTTGTTGTATTTCCGATTGCTTTTGGATTCTTTGCTAAAACGGCACCAGAAGGGGTGCTGATTGCAACGGATATCAGCAACTACTTAAGCTTTGTTATGGCACTGTTTATGGCCTTTGGTGTCTCTTTTGAAGTACCTGTTGCCATTATTTTATTATGCTGGAGTGGGGTAGTTACTCCTGAGTCCTTGAAGAAAAAGCGTCCGTATATTTTGGTCGGTGCTTTTGTTGTTGGCATGTTGTTAACGCCGCCGGATGTTTTCTCGCAAACCTTGTTGGCTATTCCTATGTATCTGCTGTTTGAACTGGGGATTTTGCTCTCCCGTTTTTATACCGGACAGCGGAAATTGGGAGATCGTTCAGAGGAAGATGAACAGGAAACGCCAGAAGTGAATACGGAAAAGTGATAATAGTAATCTTAACATGTTGTTTTGTAGTGCTAAGATAATTAACACGAAGCGATAGCATATTAATTAACCCAGCGCGAGTGCGCTGGGTTTGAGTTAGGAGAGCTATATGAGCTATGCATTTCCAGGAACTTTCCCTGGTCGACGTATGCGCCGGTTGCGCTGTCATGATTTTTCCCGCCGTCTGGTTGCTGAAAACCAATTAACTGTTAATGACTTAATCTATCCTGTATTTGTGATGGAAGGCACTAATCGTCGTCAAGAAGTGCCTTCTATGCCAGGGGTGTATCGTCTGACGATGGATCTTTTGCTGAAAGAAGCTGAAGAGATTGCCCGATTGGGGATTCCTGTATTGTCTCTGTTCCCCGTGATTGAAGCAGATAAAAAATCTCTGGGTGCGGAAGAAGCTTATAACCCTGATGGGTTGATTCAACGTACGGTTCGTGCGTTGAAAGATGCTGTTCCTGAACTAGGGTTGCTAACTGATGTGGCATTAGATCCATTCACGACACATGGTCAGGATGGGATCATCGACCAGGATGGCTATGTAATGAATGATGTCACCAAAGAGATCTTGGTCAAACAGGCATTGTCACATGCAGAAGCTGGTGCTGAGATTGTAGCGCCGAGCGACATGATGGATGGGCGTATTGGTGCAATCCGTGAACTGTTTGAAGCGGAAGGATATGTAAATACTCAAATTATGGCTTACTCCGCTAAGTATGCTTCTGGTTATTACGGTCCATTCCGTGATGCAATCGGTTCAAATCGTAATCTGAAAGGGGGTAACAAAAAAACCTATCAGATGGACCCTGCGAATAGTGATGAAGCATTGCAGGAGATTGCACAGGATTTGCAGGAAGGTGCTGACACTGTAATGGTAAAACCAGGTATGCCCTACCTGGATGTTATCCGCAGGGTAAAAGATACATTCGGTGTACCAACCTTTGCTTATCAAGTATCTGGCGAATATGCCATGCACATGGCTGCTATTCAGAATGGTTGGTTACAGGAACAGGTAATTGTGGAGTCTCTGCTATGTTTCAAACGCGCAGGAGCAGATGGTGTACTAACCTATTTTGCGAAACAGGTTGCTCAACAGTTAAATGAACAGAAACGTTAATATTTGATAAAAAACGGGCGAATGTAAATTCCGCCCGTTTTTTATTTGGTTAAATTTTCACAAACTGCTTATTATCAAGTGCCTTAGGTAATTGTTTATTCAGAATATTAAGTAACAGAATAGAACGGGTTTCCCCATCTGGCTCATTGTAGATAGCTTGCAATCCTTCAAAAATTCCTTCGGTGATTAATACCGTATCGCCCGCCACAGGTGTGTCTGGTGATACATATTCTTGTTCAGTTGCTGATACGATCTCTTTAATCAACGTTTCCGGTACGATAGCCGGGTGTACGCCAAAACGGACAAAATGGCTAACACCGCGTGTTGAATTGATAGTTGTAGTATGAATAACTTCAGGGTCAAACTGAACGAACAGATAATTAGGAAAAAGTGGTTCTATATTCACAGTACGTTTACCACGGGTTATTTTTTCAATTCTCGCGGTAGGAGTCAGGCAAGCAACATCCTGTCGTTCCAGATTTTCTATTGCTCGTGAAATTTGCCCACGCTTACAGTAAATGAGGTACCAGTTTTCCATCTTTATTTAACCTTGATCCAATGACTATTAAGCATAGCAAAATAGAAAAGGGCGTTACAGGCATTATCTTAGTGATAATTGTTTAATGATGCATATTTATTGTTATGAGTAGATCTTATGTTTTTTAGTAAAAAAGCGATAAGTAATATTTTGATAAGTGACAGATAAAGTAATTAATATAAAATCGATTGTTATTTGTTCAATAGATATTAATAAAAGAAAAATATCAGTATTTCTGTTGAGTAATTGCAAAATTTGATAGTCATTGAGTCGTCATATGGAAAATCTGTGATGAACGACTGGCTATATTTTGTGCTGTGAACCCAGAGGAGATAGTTATAGCATTATTTCTGTGGTAAGAGTGAAGGTATCAAGATGTACCAGAGCAAGATGTTCCAACTAAGCATCTTACTGAGTAATTTGATGCTCAAATATTAACTCATTAGGCTCCATTGCTTTGTATTTGACTTTAAGGTCGCAAGGTTGAATTAACCCCGTTGCTTTTTAGTAACTTATTGGTTTACTTTGTAGTCTTCTGAAAAAAACACAAAAAAGCTGAGTGGGATGGCTTATAATGTTTTCCCCCTTAAAAACCGGCATAAATGAATAGTATGAAATACCGTGATTTAAGAGATTTTCTAGCCTTATTGGAGCATAAAGGTGAGTTGAAACGCATCAGTGTTGCAGTTGATCCTTATTTGGAGATGACTGAGATTGCAGATCGTACCCTTCGCGCTGGTGGGCCTGCCTTGTTGTTTGAAAATCCCAAAGGTTATTCGATGCCTGTATTGTGTAATTTGTTCGGTACTGCTGAACGTGTTGCTATGGGGATGGGGCAGAAAGATGTTAAAGCTTTGCATGATGTAGGTAAGCTATTAGCTTTTTTGAAAGAACCCGATCCTCCGAAAGGTTTTCGTGATTTACTGGATAAGCTACCGAAATTTAAGCAAGTCCTTAATATGCCAACTAAACGGCTTAATACTGCGCCTTGTCAGGAACATGTTTCGGCTGGTGACGATGTAGATTTAACCCGTATTCCTATCATGCATTGTTGGCCAGAGGATGCTGCGCCATTGATTACTTGGGGGCTGACAGTTACTCGTGGCCCGAATAAAGAGCGGCAAAATCTTGGTATCTATCGCCAGCAAGTATTAGGTAAAAATAAACTCATTATGCGCTGGTTATCTCACCGTGGTGGTGCGCTTGATTTTCAGGAATGGTGTCAGGCCCATCCAGGAGAACGTTTCCCAGTGGCTGTTGCCTTGGGTGCTGATCCTGCGACAATATTGGGGGCTGTGACGCCAATTCCTGACACATTATCGGAATATGCATTTGCCGGGTTATTAAGAGGATATAAAACAGAAGTTGTGAAATGTCTTTCAAGTAACTTGGAGGTGCCAGCCAGTGCTGAAATCGTATTGGAGGGCTATATTGAGCCTGGGGAGTTAGCTCCAGAAGGGCCATACGGTGATCATACGGGCTATTATAATGAAGTCGATATGTTCCCGGTGTTCACTGTGACACATATTACTCAGCGTCATGATGCTATTTATCATTCGACTTATACTGGCCGCCCGCCAGATGAACCTGCTGTGTTGGGGGTTGCATTGAATGAGGTGCTGGTACCGATTTTACAAAAACAGTTTCCTGAAATTGTCGATTTTTATCTGCCTCCTGAAGGTTGTTCCTATCGTCTTGCCGTCGTGACTATGAAGAAACAATATCCGGGTCATGCCAAGCGAGTCATGATGGGGGTTTGGTCATATCTACGGCAATTTATGTATACAAAGTTTGTTATTGTTTGTGATGATGATATCAATGCCAGAGACTGGAACGATGTCATTTGGGCAATCACTACGCGAATGGACCCGGCAAGAGATACAGTATTAATGGAGAATACTCCGATAGATTATCTCGATTTTGCATCGCCAGTTTCAGGATTAGGTTCGAAGATGGGAATGGATGCAACGAATAAGTGGCCGGGAGAGACGCAGAGGGAATGGGGACGTCCTATTGTGATGAGTGAAGAAGTGCGTACCCGCGTCGACAAAATCTGGGATGAGTTAGATATTTTAGGACCATAAGAGGGAACGCATGACAACACTGAGCTGCAAAGTAACCTCTGTAGAGGCTATTACTGATACGGTTTATCGGGTACGGTTACTTCCCGATTCTCCGTTCTCATTCCGCGCCGGTCAGTATCTGATGGTGGTAATGGATGAGAGAGATAAACGTCCGTTTTCAATGGCATCAACGCCTTCAGAAAAGGAGTTTATTGAATTACATATTGGCGCTTCTGAACTGAATTTGTATGCAATGGCTGTGATGGATAGAATTCTGGATCAGAAGATGATCAATATTGATATCCCTCATGGTAAAGCTTGGTTCCGTCAAAGCAGCGCTAATCCGCTGTTATTAATTGCCGGCGGTACGGGGTTTTCTTACACCCGTTCAATATTACTGACAGCGTTAGAAGAACAACCTGAACGTCAGATCTCTATGTATTGGGGAGGCAGAGAATTACAACATTTATATGATCTTGCTGAATTACAGTTACTTACAGAGCGCTATCCTAATTTGAAGGTTGTTCCGGTTGTTGAACAGTCAGAGAATGGTTGGTGTGGACGTACAGGAACAGTGCTTAAAGCAGTACTAGAGGATTTTGGTAGTTTGGTCAATTATGATATTTACATTGCAGGGCGATTTGAAATGGCAAAAATTGCTCGTGAGCGCTTTTGTGGTGAGCGTGATGCTTCTGCTGACAACATGTATGGTGATGCTTTCGAATTCATTTAAAATAATAAAAAAACCCGCCCCTGACAGGCGGGAATTACGGCAACAACGACTCAGTTATAATAATTCTTACAGATACGTTCTTAATCCATTCTTTCTATAATGGTGGCGATACCTTGACCTAAACCGATACACATGGTTGCCAGCCCAAATTGAACATCGCGGCGTTCCATTAAGTTCAGCAACGTTGTTGTGATGCGAGCACCTGAACAGCCTAGAGGATGACCGAGAGCAATTGCGCCACCATTTAGGTTAACTTTGTCATCCATACTATCCAGCAAATTCAGACCTTTCAGGCAGGCAAGTGACTGAGCAGCAAATGCTTCGTTTAATTCCATCACACCAATATCACCCAGTTCTAAACCTGCTTTCTTGAGCGCCATTTGTGTAGCAGGGACCGGGCCATATCCCATAATGGAGGGATCACAACCAACAGCTGCCATAGAACGGATGCGGGCACGAGGTTTCAGCCCCAGATTCTTGGCATAACTTTCACTGGTTATCAACATTGCAGACGCACCATCGGATAAAGCAGAAGAGCTGCCTGCTGTGACTGAGCCTGTTACTGGATCGAATACAGGACGCAGTGCGGCTAGATCTTTCAGATTAGCATCCGGGCGGATCACCTCATCGTAATCAAACAGCCTCAATATGCCATCGGCATCGTGACCATAAATTGCTGATATCTCATTGGAGAATGCGCCTGATTGCGTTGCCTGTGTTGCACGTTGGTGCGAACGAAGCGCAAATTCATCTTGCATTTCACGGCTGATATGGTGAATCTTTGCCAACATTTCAGCGGTTAAACCCATGACTCCTGCGGCTTTGGCAACGCTCAGACTCATTTTAGGGTGGAAATCCACGCCATGAGTCATTGGAACGTGGCCCATGTGCTCTACGCCACCGATCAGAGTGACATTAGCTTCTCCGGTCATGATCATACGAGCGCCATCATGCAGCGCTTGCATCGATGAACCGCATAGCCGGTTAACAGTCACGGCTGGTACAGAGTGAGGGATATCAGCCAGTAAAGCCGCATTACGGGCAATGTTGAAACCTTGCTCTAGAGTTTGCTGTACACAGCCCCAGTAGATGTCATCAATTTCATGTTGCTGTATTGCCGGATTACGTTTAAATAGCTCTTTCATCAGGTGAGCGGAGAGATCTTCAGCCCGGACCTGACGGAATGCACCACCTTTTGAGCGCCCCATTGGGGTGCGGATGCCATCAATAATGACTACATTTTCCATGTTTCCAGACCTCACGCTGTTTTTCCGGTGCTGACAGCAATCGTTGCTGCTGTAGGGTAGTAACTTTCATTACGTTCAGCTTTGGCTTTCAGACCAGGTGGTACCTGATAAAGAGCACCAAGGTGAGCATAATTTTCAGCCATTTTTACGTAAGCTGCTGTTCCTATTGTTTCCAGATAACGGAAAACACCACCGTGGAATGGAGGGAAACCAAGGCCATAAACCAGAGCCATGTCTGCTTCTGCTGGGCTGGCGATGACACCTTCTTCCAGACAACGGACAACTTCATTGATCATCGGGATCATAGTACGAGCGATGATCTCTTCACTGGAGAAATTACTCTTCTGTTGGCAGATAGTTGCCAGCAGTTGGTCTGTTTGCTCGTCCTGCTCTTTTTTAGGCTTACCTTTCTTATCTTGAGTGTACTTGTAGAAACCAAGACCGTTTTTCTGCCCGTAACGTTGATTGTCATATAGAACATCAATGGCATCTTTATAATCACGCTTCATACGATCTGGGAACCCTTGGTCCATGACTGATTGAGCATGATGTGCAGTATCAAGACCAATAACATCAACAAGGTAAGCAGGACCCATTGGCCAACCAAATTCTTTCTCCATGATTTTGTCTATCTGGCGGAAATCACCACCATCACGCAATAGCAGACCAAAGCCAAGGAGATAAGGAAGCAGTACCCGGTTTACAAAGAACCCTGGACAGTCGTTAACGACGATCGGAGTTTTACCCATTTTGCTGGCATAGGCGACTACGGTTGAAATTGTCTTTTCAGACGTTTTTTCACCGCGAATTACTTCAACTAACGGCATGCGGTGTACCGGGTTGAAGAAATGCATACCACAGAAGTTTTCCGGGCGTTTTAGGGACTTAGCCAATTCTGAAATCGGAATTGTTGATGTATTGGAAGCTAGGACACAATCTTCATTAACCAGAGTTTCAGTTTCTGATAGTACAGCCGCTTTGATTTTAGGATTCTCTACTACAGCTTCAACCACGATTTGAGCCTGTTCGATACCGGCATAATTTAAGGTAGGTTGAATAGAAGAGAGGGTTTTCGCCATTTTTATGGCATCTAGACGGCCACGTTCAAACTGCTTGTTTAGAAGCTTCGCGGCTTCATTCATACCTAATTCAAGGGCTTGCTGGCTGATGTCTTTCATCATGACAGGCATCCCTTTGCGGGCAGATTGATAGGCTATACCACCACCCATAATTCCTGCACCTAGAACTGCGGCATACTCAGGTGTTGTGACTTCTTTCAGATGTTTTTTTGCCAGCCCTTTTACATACTGGTCATTAAGAAAAATACCCACTAAGGCACGGGCAACATTTGTCTGTGCTAGAGGAATGAAGCTGGCGGTTTCCTGTTTCAATGCTTCATCGCGACCAAGTGTAGCGGCTTTTTCTATGGATTTAACTGCGGCGATGGGAGCTGGATAATGAGGACCGGCGACTTTCATCACCATACCTTTTGCCACACTAAAACTCATGCTTCGTTCAATTTCATTGAGTTTCAAAGGCTCTAATTTCGGCTGGCGTGCGGCTTTCCAGTCAAGGTTCCCTGCAATTGCTTGTTCCAGCATTGATACTGCGGAGTCAACCAATTTTTCTTTGGGAACAACAGCATCAATCAAACCGTTTTTCAATGCATCTTCTGCGCCAATGTCTTTACCTGCTGCAATGATATCTAGGGCATTATCAGTCCCGATCAAGCGAGGAAGGCGAACAGAGCCACCAAAACCAGGCATAATACCAAGTTTGGTTTCTGGCAGCCCAATGCGTACATCCGGGGAGGCCACACGGAAATCTGTAGATAGAACACATTCACAACCACCACCAAGAGCATAACCGTTTATTGCCGAAATGGTTGGTACAGGTAAATCTTCTATCCGGTTTAAAATGCTATTTGAAAAGTTAAGCCATTCTTGCAGTTTTTCTACAGGTGAATCGAATAAAGAGAGGAATTCAGTAATATCTGCACCAACAATAAATGCAGCTTTTTCAGAACGTAATAAAACGCCTTTCAGTCCAGTTTGTTGCTCCAGGCTAGCAACAGCCTTATCGAGAGATGCAACGGTTTTGGTATCTAGTTTATTAATTGCGGCTGGGGCATTGAAAACCAGTTCAGCAATGCCATCTTTCAGCCAGCTTACTTGAATTGTTTCACTTTGATAGAGCATGTCGTTCTCCTAAATGAGCGCATACCATCTGGTATGACCAGATGGGTTTGATTGTGGTTATTATGTTAAGTAAATGCAAATGAGTGATTAGTTTTTTGCAAGGGTGATCACAAGTGAGATTTGTATCTCATTGACAATAATTGTTTTTATATTTTGGTAAATAAGGTGTTAGCGGGAGCCGATAAATTGAGAGGGTTTTGCGTGATACCTGCAAATATCAATGGCTGTGATAAGCTAATGGTCTAGCCATAAAATAAAAAAGGTCAATTGAAATGGAAAAGTTGGCATCTCTGTACCACGAACATATCTCTACATTGCAGCAACGTACCTGTGAAGTATTGGCCCGTAATCAATTCGATGCTTTGCTGATTCACTCTGGTGAGTTACAGCGTATTTTTCTTGATGATAGAGACTACCCTTTCAAAGTTAACGCTCACTTCAAAGCTTGGGTGCCAGTAACCAAAGTGCCTAATTGCTGGTTGTGGGTAGATGGTATTAATAAGCCTAAATTATGGTTTTACTCACCGGTAGATTATTGGCACAGCGTAGAACCGCTACCGACTAGCTACTGGACTAAAGAAGTTGAAATGATCCATCTGGCAAATGCTGGAGATATCAATGCAGAGTTAAGCACTTATGTGAAACAGAATGTTGCTTACATTGGTTGTTCACCACAAAGAGCAAAAGAGATTGGTTTCTCTGAACACAATATTAATCCAAAGCCTGTCCTTGATTATTTGCATTTCTATCGTTCATACAAAACAGATTATGAATTAGCTTGTATGCGTGAAGCACAAAAAACGGCTATTGTCGGGCATTTGGCCGCTTATGAAGCATTTCAGGCTGGGATGAGTGAATTTGATATTAATATCTCTTATCTTACGGCAACAGGTCATCGTGATACAGATGTACCTTATGACAATATTATTGCTATGAATGAGAATGCGGCTGTTTTGCATTATACTGTGTTGCAGCACAATGTACCTTCAGAGATACGTAGTTTCCTGATTGATGCCGGTGCTGAATATAATGGTTATGCAGCAGATATCACACGTACTTATTCAGCAAAAAGCAATAACGAATTTTCCTCTTTAATTAAAGATATGAATGCTGAACAAAAAGCACTAATCAGTACAATTAAAGCAGGAGTTCGCTATACCGAATATCATGTTCAGATGCATCATCGTATTGCTAAGTTATTGAAAAAATATGGTATTGTGAAAGATATTAGTGAAGAGGTTATGGTTGAGAAAGGGCTGACAACGCCATTCTTTCCACATGGTATTGGTCATCCTCTTGGATTACAAGTCCATGATGCGGCAGGGTTTATGCAGGATGATACAGGTGCACATTTAGCAGCTCCGGATATGTATCCTTATCTGCGTTGTACCCGTATTCTGGAACCCCGAATGGTGCTGACTATCGAGCCTGGCCTTTATTTCATCGAATCGCTGCTTGCACCTTGGCGTGAAAGTGAATTCAACAAACATTTTGACTGGAATAAAATTGGGATGCTTAAACCTTTCGGTGGTATTCGTATCGAGGACAATATTGTGATCCATGCAAATAAAGTGGAAAACATGACTAGGGATCTTCAATTGCCATAATGAAGCCTTATTTGATACCCGCGGCTTCAGTGAGTTTTACTGAAGAGATTAAAAAAAGTCGCTTTATTACCTTGCTGAAGCATACTTGTGGGGTGGATGAGGCCAAGGAGTTTATCCAGCAAATCAAAGCTCAGTACCCTGATGCCCGCCATCACTGCTGGGCGTTTGTTGCTGGTGCGCCGGATGATTCACAACAGTTGGGTTTTTCAGATGATGGCGAGCCTTCAGGGACCGCAGGTAAACCGATGCTATCCCAGCTTATGGGAAATAATGTTGGTGAAATAACCGCGGTCGTTGTTCGTTATTTTGGTGGAATAAAATTAGGTACCGGTGGGTTAGTAAGGGCATATGGAAGTGGTGTTCAACAGGCGCTGAAATTGCTGGAAACAAAATATAAGGTTCCACAGAAACTCTGTTCCTTGCAGTGTGAATATGCCCATATCTCTATGATTGAACAGTTATTACAGAAATCATCAGGGCAAATTATTTCCAGTAAGTATGCAGAGAATGTTACTTTGCGAATTTCACTTCCAACTACCTTAGTGGGGGAAGTCGGTGATAAATTACGTGATCTAAGTCGTGGTGTACTGCATTTAACACCTGATCTGTAAATATTCTCTGTAACTGGATTTCTAAGGAACCAGCTAAATGCATTTTCGTGCCATAACCCGTATTGTTGGGCTACTTGTCATTCTTTTCTCTGTCACCATGATAATTCCAGGATTGGTAGCACTTATCTATCGTGATGGCGCTGGGCGTGCGTTTAGTCAGACATTTATTTTTGCCTTAATTATTGGTTTGATGCTTTGGATACCAAATCGGGAGCAAAAACATGAATTAAAGCCCCGAGAAGGGTTTCTTATCGTTGCTTTATTTTGGATAGTACTTGGTAGTGTTGGGGCTTTACCTTTCATCTTTTCTGAACAGCCAAATCTTTCTATTACAGATGCATTTTTTGAGTCTTTCTCCGGTTTAACAACAACGGGTGCTACGACCCTGATTGGGCTTGATTCCTTGCCTAAAGCGATTCTTTTCTACCGGCAGATGCTGCAATGGTTAGGTGGTATGGGGATTATTGTGCTGGCTGTTGCAATATTGCCTCTACTCGGGGTTGGGGGAATGCAACTCTATCGGGCTGAAATGCCTGGCCCTTTGAAAGATAATAAAATGCGCCCACGAATTGCTGAAACGGCAAAAACCTTATGGTTGATTTATGTATTACTGACAATTGCTTGCACTTTGGCATTATGGGCTGCGGGGATGTCAGTTTTTGATGCCATTTCTCATAGTTTTTCAACTATCGCAATTGGTGGATTTTCTACACATGACGCGAGTATTGGTTATTTCAATAGCCCCGCGATAAATACCATTATTGCGATTTTTCTGCTGATTTCTGGTTGTAACTTTGGTTTGCACTTCGCGGTATTAACGGGACGTAGCCTGACAGTATATTGGCGGGACCCTGAATTCCGCATGTTTATCTCCATTCAATTAGTGCTTGTTATTATTTGCACTCTGATCTTATGGCATCACGCTGTTTATAAGTCGGGGATGGAGACACTAAACCAAGCTTTTTTCCAGGTTGTTTCAATGGCGACAACGGCAGGGTTCAGCACAGATAGCTTTGCACGTTGGCCATCATTTTTGCCAATATTACTGTTGTGTTCCGCGTTTATTGGTGGTTGTGCGGGTTCAACGGGAGGAGGACTGAAAGTCATTCGTATCTTATTACTATTCCTGCAAGGTTCCCGTGAATTGAAGAGATTGGTTCATCCAAATGCGGTTTATACCCTCAAGCTAGGGCGAAGAGCATTACCTGAACGGATTATTGAAGCTGTTTGGGGATTCTTCTCTGCTTATGCTTTGGTATTTATCATTAGCTTGTTATTACTTATTGCAACTGGTGTAGATGAACTTTCTGCGTTTTCTGCAATAGCCGCTACACTAAATAATCTAGGGCCTGGATTGGGTGTTGTTGCGGATAACTTCACTGCAATGAATCCGGCAGCCAAATGGATATTGGTTATAACGATGTTGTTTGGTCGCTTGGAAGTATTCACTTTATTAGTTTTATTTACACCAACTTTCTGGCGTGAATAGTCTATTTTGGGAGAGGGAGATGGCTATGAATTGTTTGTTACTTTATTCCAGTAGGGATGGGCAGACTAAGAAAATCATTACCCGCATTGCTGAAAATCTACGCAGATCAGGGGAGGTGTGCGAGCTTAGTGATTTAGCAACAGCCAAAACGATCAATTTGGAAGCTTATGACAAAGTTGTGATTGGTGCTTCTATCAGATATGGTCATTTCAATTCGGCACTGAAAAAGTTTGCGATCTGTCATCAACAACAACTTAATAAAATGCCAACTGCGTTTTTTGGCGTAAATCTGACAGCAAGGAAGCCAGAGAAACGTACACCAGAAACGAATGTGTATGTTCGTAAATTTCTGCTGAATACCCCTTGGAAGCCAGATTTGTGTGGTGTTTTTGCTGGCGCATTACTTTATCCCCGTTATCATTGGTTGGATCGGATAATGGTGAAAATGATTATGAAGATGACCGGTGGGGAAACTGATACAACCAAAGAAATTGAATATACCGACTGGCAGCAAGTCGATCATTTTGCTAATGATTTCCTTGAAATAGTGAGTGAAAAATAACTGATTTGTTCTTTTTGTCAGTATTTTGTTGAAAAAATCCGCGGATGGCAATTTTTTTTCAATAAATACTTGCCAGCGTCAAAGAACTCCCTATAATGCGCCACCACTGACCGACACAACGCTGATAAACATTGTGAGGTCAGGCAGAGAAAAGCGAATAAGCGCTTGACTCTGCGGGCAAAAAGCGTAGTATACGCAGCCCGGCTGAACGAGAATGTTATTTTTTGATTCAGCCTGCTCTTTAACAATTAATCAGACAATCTGTGTGGGCACTCACAAGACCGTATCACAAAAAAATACGTTTTAAAGTCTTGAAGAGTGAACAACAGTTAATTCATTACGAACTAATTAGTCAGAATTCTTTGAGCATCAAGCTTTGAATTGAAGAGTTTGATCATGGCTCAGATTGAACGCTGGCGGCAGGCCTAACACATGCAAGTCGGGCGGTAACAGGAAAGCGCTTGCGCTTTTGCTGACGAGCGGCGGACGGGTGAGTAATGTCTGGGGATCTACCCGAGGGCGGGGGATAACCACTGGAAACGGTGGCTAATACCGCATAATGTCGCAAGACCAAAGTGGGGGACCTGAAAGGGCCTCACGCCGTCGGATGAACCCAGATGGGATTAGCTGGTAGGTAGGGTAATGGCCTACCTAGGCGACGATCCCTAGCTGGTCTGAGAGGATGACCAGCCACACTGGGACTGAGACACGGCCCAGACTCCTACGGGAGGCAGCAGTGGGGAATATTGCACAATGGGCGCAAGCCTGATGCAGCCATGCCGCGTGTATGAAGAAGGCCTTCGGGTTGTAAAGTACTTTCAGCGGGGAGGAAGG
>NZ_RCWE01000006.1 GCF_018448925.1 Photorhabdus akhurstii
AGTTCGTAATGAATTAACTGTTGTTCACTCTTCAAGACTTTAAAACGTATTTTTTTGTGATACGGTCTTGTGAGTGCCCACACAGATTGTCTGATTAATTGTTAAAGAGCAGGCTGAATCAAAAAATAACATTCTCGTTCAGCCGGGCTGCGTATACTACGCCTTTCGCCCGCAGAGTCAAGCGCTTATTCGCTTTCCTTCTGCCTGACCTCACAATGTTTATCAGCGTTGTGTCGGTCAGTGGTGGCGCATTATAGGGAGTTCTCTGGCGCTGGCAATAATTATTTTGAAAAAAGTTAACGACCGATGATTATTCCATCGAATTTAACTTAAGTTATCAATTTTTCCAGTTTTGAGAATCCATATCCCTGCAAAACGGGGATTAATGCATCAGTATCAGTATTCACTTTCATACAATAAGCAAGACTATCTGCTGAAGTACAAACAAGATTATTCTGATGTTTAACTAACCAAGCCGTTCTTCGGGCAATAGCGGCACCAGAATCAATTAAGTGTGTGCCATCAGGGAGTATCTGAACTAATTCTTCTGCTAATAGTGGAAAATGAGTACAACCCAATACTACTGTGTCAGGTGGTTCTTTCATTCCGAGCCACGGTTTCAGTATCTTTTTTAAAATGTCGGAAGAGACCTTACCACCATGCAATTTAGCTTCAGCTAATTCTACTAATTCAGCAGAGCCTATAGATTCAATCCTGCAACCTGTAGCAAACTTTTCGATAAGTTCCTTTGTATAGGAGCGATTAACTGTTGCTCTAGTCGCCAATAATCCAACGACACCATTACGAGTTAACTTTGCTGCGGGTTTTATCGCTGGAACCACACCAACGACCGGAAAACTGAACCGCTCACGTAGAGCAGGCAAACTGACTGTACTTGCCGTGTTACATGCAATAACCACTATTGCCAGAGGATGTTTTTGCTGAACAGCCGCAACAATTTGAACAACTCGTTCAACAATAAATTCTTCCGATTTTTCACCATAAGGGAATGCTTCGTTATCAAAAACATATATATAGTGGAGATCTGGCAATAATTGCCGGATCTCTTGGTAAATAGATAAGCCGCCTACCCCAGAATCAAACACTAAAACTGTCGGACGTGCGACTTTATTTAAATCAGAAGTTATAGCTCCCAGTGAGATAGTATTCGCGTCCTGGAATGCGATAGCCATAAACTGTCTCGTAATCTTTATCAAGCAGGTTAGCTATTCTAGCACGGATTGTCAGATAAGAAGTGACTGGATATGAAACCGTTAAGTCCCAAAAGCTGACGCCACCTAATTTCACACGTTTAGCCGGGAATGTACTGAAATCGTTGTCATAACGCCGCCCTAAATATTGATAAGTTAACCCCCAATCAAAATCATATAGCTGCCAGTCAAGTTGATATTTGACTTGCTGCTTAGCACGACGAACTAAAATTTCATTAGTTTCACTATTACGAGGGTCGATATATTGTACCGTCAATTGATGCTGAAATATGCCTGTGTCCATTGAGCCAGTCCACTCAACACCTTTAATTTTTGCTTTACCAATATTGTAGTAACGGCTATTTGCATAATCGATCAATTGCTCAATCTCATTGCGATATACAGTCAGACGCCAATTTAGCTGGCCTGTGACGCCTTCAATACCACCTTCCCATTGTTTACTTTCTTCCGGTTTCAAATCATGATTACCACCAAAACCATACATCTGACTAAGCGTCGGAGCCTTAAATGCCGTACCATAAGAAGTGATCAAACGATAATTTTTAATAAATTCCCAACCTAAACTGGCTTGCCATGTGGTATTCCAACCAGCTTCTGAATGTTTATCTGAACGAATTGCACCTTCTAAAATAAAATCTTTTAGTTGTTGCTGTGCTGTCAGATACATTCCTGTATTACGTACAGTTTCACTCTTCGGAATATAACTGGTCCCAGCTTCTATCGATTGTTTTTGGAAATCCACACCTGTACTAACCATACCCTGATATAGCTGAAACGTATTTCCCCATTGCAGGTTATATTGATCAGAATCATTAAGGCTAGCAGACTTATCATAGCGCCCATATTTAGGGTCAAAGTTATAGTCTTTTATATGACTATAACTTGCAATTAATTGGGACGAGTAGATCCCACGGTTAAATCTGATCCCCGTATCATAGTGGCGGCTATAAAGTTCACGGGTATCCGGTCTAGCATATGGATAACTCCAATTAATATCCGCATCATAAGATGTTTTATTGTTATAGCCATAAGCTCGAATAAACCCACTGATTTGCTCATTAAATTTTTGATCGACTCCCAACCAAAGCATTTTGCTCATAAAACCGTCACGATCAGGCTGTCTAAAGCCACCAGTATTACCATAAGCAACAACATCGTATCCTTTAGTATAGGTATAGTTAGCTGCTGCTGTCAGGACTGTATTTTCAGCTAACTTTTGCTGAGTCGCGCCATCATAAGTCTGATAACCATGTGAACCGATACCTACGTTAAGGTTAGCGCCTAGTTTCTCTCTGGTAGTGATGATATTAATAACACCACCAATAGCATCAGAACCATAAACAGCGGAACGTGGTCCGCGGATATATTCGATTTTCTGAACCAATGATACAGGTATCTGGCTTAAATCAGAGGAGCCACTGATACCTGCTTGATTCAAACGTATCCCATCCACCAGTACTAATACATGACTAGCATGAGTGCCACGTATAAACAAAGAGCTTAGCTGTCCAATACCGCCATGCTGGGCAATATCAACACCGGGTAGACGACGTAAAATATCGGCTACACTATTTGACTGCCAATGATCAATTTCATCTCGTGTTACAACAGTATAAGGAGCCAGTATGCTTGACACTGGCTGTTTAAAACGACTCGCCGTCACAACCAATGAATCCTGCGACTCCACCATAGCGGAAACTTGATTCCAACTAGAAATCACCACGATTGAAACAATGGATAATAAAAACCGATTTTTATTTATCATGAGAAAATATCCCACAATTTATTATCAGAAGGATACACTACAATGAAGCGTGAAACTGACTCATAATAGTAAGCATAGACAGGATTATGCATGAGTAATAAGAAAACTGGACATCCTTTGCTCTTTCCCTACAATTTCGCACGAAAATTTTTCTTACTACAGATATAAGAGAACAAACATAATGCAAAATCTCCTGCCAACGGAAAGCTACGAGCAGCAACTGACGGAGAAGGTCAGCCGCTTAAAAAACATGATGGAGCCTTTCCAGCCCCCGGAGCCAGAAGTTTTCCGCTCACCACAATCTCATTACAGAATGCGAGCAGAATTTCGAATCTGGCATGAACAGGATGATTTGTACCATATTATGTTCGATCAACAGACGAAACAACGTATTCGTCTTGTTCAATTCCCTGTCGCTAGTAAGTTAATTAATAAAATGATGGTAGAATTAATTGACTCCATTAGATCTGAACAGATCTTACGTCATAAGCTATTTCAAATTGATTATCTATCCACGTGCAGTAATAAAATCCTTGTTTCTTTGCTTTATCACAAAAAATTGGGTGATGAATGGACACAACAAGCATTAAAACTGCGTGAGGCGTTAAGAAATAAAGGGTTTGACATTGAATTAATTGGCAGAGCTGCTAAAACCAAAATCACATTGGATCATGATTATATTGATGAAGTTTTATCTGTCGCTGGCCGAAAAATGATTTATCGCCAGGTGGAAAACAGCTTCACCCAACCAAATGCTAGCGTCAATATTCATATGCTTGAATGGGCAATTAATATTACCAAGGGTTCAAAAGGTGATTTACTTGAACTTTATTGTGGTAATGGCAATTTCTCTCTGGCATTAGCTCAAAATTTTGAACGAGTATTGGCAACAGAAATTGCCAAGCCATCCGTAGCTGCCGCTCAATACAATATTGCAGCCAACGGGATTGATAATGTACAAATTATCCGCATGTCAGCGGAGGAATTCACCCAGGCAATGAATGGTGAACGCGAATTTAATCGCCTGCAAGGAATCAATTTAAAAAGCTATCAATGTGAAACTATTTTTGTCGATCCACCACGTAGCGGCCTTGATGAAAAAACGCTTGAGATGGTCCAGACATATCCACGGATCCTTTATATTTCCTGTAACCCGGAAACCCTTTGCCATAATCTAGAAACATTAACCCAAACGCATCAAATCAGCCACCTGGCTCTGTTTGATCAGTTTCCTTATACACACCATATGGAATGTGGAGTACTGCTGGAAAAATCAAACTGATACTTAACGAACATATAAAACAGAAACGCCGGCAGATAGTTATCTCTCCGGCGTTTTGCATCAATTAATGACTATTTTCTATAATTGCCTGGTTTTTGCGAATTTTTACCTTTCTGTAAATCCAGAATACCAGTACGGTACCTATTACCGCGGGTAGAAAATTAGAGCCAATTTCAGGGTATTCAACTCTAATAATCGCACTATAACTAAATAATCCTAAGAGGAAACAAGCAACAACTAACTTAGGCATCCCATCTGGCATTGAGTAATTCAAATAGCGCTGATGGATACAATAAATTGATAAAATCAGTGTTATCAATGGGAAAACTGAAAAAGAAACAACTGAGCTAAAAACTGCTGAAAACGTTCCATTCGTTGCTAGTCCGACAATAAAAGCGAGTAACAATGTACTTTTGTCCTGGCGATATTGTTCCATCATTTCGTTCTCCTCCTTCATAGTTATTTAAGTTTAGGGTTCGGTGGATTCATTTCTTTGCGATACCAATAATATGCACCTTTAGCAATCATCCGTAGCTGCAAGACTAAACGTTCTTCTAAACGCTGTCTTTTCTCCAAATCAATATCCAATGCTTCTGCACCGGCACTGAATACTATTGTTACCATTGCCTCTGCCTGCACCTCAGTAAAATACCTCGGCATACAGCTTTCCTGTTCTAAATAGTCTGCCAGTTCAGCAATAAAATGTTGGATTTCCCGTGCGACAGCGGCACGAAATTCAGCAGAGGTCCCTGAACGTTCACGTAATAATAATCGGAATGCATTTGGATTATTACCGATAAATTCCATAAAAGTTGAAACAGATGTACGGATGACACTGCCACCTTTAGCAATACGTTGCCGGGCTTGCCTCATTAACTGACGTAACATCAAACCACTTTCATCTACCATCGTCAGCCCAAGCTCATCCACATCACGAAAATGACGATAAAATGAAGTTGGTGCAATACCTGCTTCACGGGCGACTTCACGCAAGCTAAGGCTGGTAAAACTCCTTTCGGCACTCAACTGGCTGAAAGCAGCTTCAATCAGTGAACGACGAGTTTTTTCTTTCTGTTTCGCTCTGATGCCGATAACGTTACTCACACGAATCCTGACTCTTTATCTGAACTACATGTTAGGAAATATACCAAATTTTAACGCGTTTGCCGTAATGATGTGCTCATCATGTCATTTATAATGATCAATGTCATTTTCTCAGCGCATTTTCTTATTAAATATTAGGATGATAAAGGCGACTATACGTAGTCAAAAAATCATTAAGGAGAGCATTCCCTCTTTAGTTAATTCACTTCGATCGTTAGATAATTATTTATTTTCCAAAAGCTTTATAATCTTGCGCCAGATTAACGTAACGGGCAAAACTATGTTCAATTCACCCTAAATGAGATATAAAATCCTTATGACGATTGGGCTATTAAGTCAACCAATGTTAATATAGCGTTGTAATTTTGTGTAAAAACAGGTCTTTCCTCATATGCAACATATTCATTTTGACGCCATTGTCATTGGTTCTGGTCCCGGTGGAGAAGGAGCAGCAATGGGATTGGTGAAGCAGGGTAAAAGCGTTGCGGTTATCGAACGCTATAATAATGTTGGTGGTGGTTGTACTCATTGGGGTACCATCCCGTCCAAAGCCCTCCGTCACGCCGTCAGCCGTATTATCGAATTTAACCAAAACCCTCTGTACAGTGATAACTCCCGCATTCTTCGCTCTTCATTTGCTGAAATCTTACGCCGTGCTGAAATGGTGATTAATCAGCAAACTAGAATGCGTCAAGGATTTTACGAACGTAATGGGTGTCGTATGTTTTCCGGGGAAGCAACATTCATTGATGATCACCGGGTGAGTGTGCGCTATGCCGACGATAACTACGATATTTTAAGCGCAGATAAGATTATTATCGCAACCGGTTCTCGCCCATATTGTCCACCAGATGTTGATTTCACCCATTCCCGTATTTATAACAGCGATTCCATTCTGAAACTGGATCATGAACCACGGCATGTCATTATTTATGGTGCCGGAGTGATTGGTTGCGAATATGCTTCAATCTTCCGTGGATTAGGCGTAAAAGTTGATTTAATCAACACTCGTAACCACTTACTGGCTTTCCTTGATCAAGAGATGTCAGACGCACTTTCTTACCATTTCTGGAATAGTGGTATAGTTATCCGCCACAATGAAGAATATTCTAAAATTGAAGGTGTCGATGACGGTGTTATCGTTCACCTCAAATCCGGTAAAAAAGTCAAAGCTGACTGTCTGCTTTATGCTAATGGCCGAACAGGCAATACTGATACTCTAGGGCTGAAAAACGTTGGTCTGGAAGCAGATAGCCGCGGTTTACTGAAAGTTAATAAGATCTATCAAACCAGCAATGAAAATATCTACGCTGTAGGAGATGTTATCGGTTATCCAAGCCTGGCCTCTGCTGCTTATGATCAAGGACGAATTGCCGCTCAAGCAATGGCGAAAGGAAACGCCGAAGTTCATCTGATTGAAGATATTCCAACGGGTATCTATACCATTCCTGAAATCAGCTCTGTAGGTAAAACCGAACAACAATTAACAGCAATGAAGGTGCCTTATGAAGTTGGACGAGCACAATTTAAACATCTTGCACGCGCACAAATTGCGGGGATGAACGTAGGAAGCCTGAAAATACTATTCCATAGAGAAACAAAAGAGATTCTTGGTATTCATTGTTTCGGAGAACGTGCGGCTGAAATCATTCATATCGGCCAAGCGATTATGGAACAGAAAGGTGAAAGTAATACTATCGAATATTTCGTCAATACTACTTTCAACTATCCGACTATGGCTGAAGCTTATCGTGTCGCAGCGCTAAATGGCCTGAACCGGCTATTTTGATTGCCTGTAATAAGTGCCCATTCTAGCTCTAATAGCCTCTGCCAGTTGCTCATAGCGACCACGCAGAGGTGAACCAGGACGATAAATCAAAATAACAGATCGCTTAGGCTCTGGGTTGCTACACTCCAGATAACAGACACCATCACGTTTTTTCTCTTGTGGCACTGCCAGATCAGGCAATAAGGTTATTCCACTACCGGCAGCAACCATATTACGCAGAGTTTCCAAACTGGTTGCACGAAAATGGGTATCTTCCTTCGCGCCAGCCTGAAAACAGAACCCCATAGCCTGATCACGCAAGCAATGACCATCTTCTAGCATCAGCAATTTTTCACCCGTCAATTCATCCATAGCAATTTTTTCTCGCTCTGCCCAAGGATGGCCATCATAGATAGCGAGTTTCATGGGTTCTTCAAACAATGGCACTTCAATGAAGGCTCTTGTCTCCTTACCCATTGCCAGAATCGCAATGTCCAATTTGCCGCTATCTAACTGGGCTAGCAAACTTTGAGTCTGGGCTTCATACAAATACATTTCCAACTTAGGAAACAAACCATGAAGCCCAGGAATAATATGAGGCAACAGATATGGGCCAATAGTAGGGATCAGGCCAATATGCAGAGGACCAGACATGTTTTCCCCTTGAAGTGACGCCATTTCCTGCAAAATTCTAACCTCACGGAGAACCGTTCTGGCCTGTTCTACTAATAACATCCCTTGTTGAGTGAACAAAACTTTACGGCTGGTGCGTTCCAATAACATTACACCCAGATCATCCTCAAGCTTACGAATTTGCCCGCTCAATGTAGGCTGGCTGACGTGGCAAGAATCAGCAGCATGGCGAAAGTGCCGATGCTCCGCAAGCGCCACAAGATATTCCAGATCGCGGATATTCATTCCCACCTCAACTAATATAAATGATAGAAAATACCAATAGATAATTATATCAACGTGAGGGAAAGACTATCAGATAATCATTAAAAACTTATATATAAAGATCGCATTTATTTTACAGGGGATAGATTCATCTCCCCTGCTGATAATGACTAACTTAATTTTAGCCTCTGTTTAGCCTCTGAAATCGCTTTCATGACCTGTTTTTGCGATACGCCACCCTTTGCAAGTCGTTTGTCCAGACAAGATTGCAGAGACAAAATATCATATACATCATCAGTAATTGCACTGCTGAACTTCTGCAACTCTGCCAATGACAACGCTTCCAGTGCCTTACCCTGAGCAAGCGCCATAATCACAATTTCCCCAACAATATGGTGAGCTTCACGGAATGGAACACCTTTTGCAACCAAATAATCAGCTAATTCGGTCGCATTAGCATAACCCTGTTTAGCTGCTTCTGCACAACGTGAACGCCTGACCTGAATGCCATCTAACACCAACGCTGCCATATGCAAACAATCCAGCCAAGTGTCCAGCGCATCAAATAACCCCTCTTTATCCTCCTGCATATCTTTATTATAGGCCAACGGCAGACCTTTCAACGTCATCATCATGCCGGTCAATGCCCCCTGCACCCGGCCACATTTCCCACGGATTAACTCCAGCGCATCCGGGTTTTTCTTCTGTGGCATCAGGGAAGAACCGGAAGTGACTCGATCTGACAGTTCAATAAATCCTGCTTCACCGCTATTAAAGAAAATGAGGTCTTCCGCAAAACGGGAAAGATGGATCATACTGATACCGGCATTAGATAGCAGTTCCAATACATGGTCACGATCTGAAACACTATCCAGGCTGTTACGCGTCGCTGAAGCAAAACCTAGCCATGATGCCAATTGTTCGCGGTCAATATCATAAGCGGTTCCAGCCAATGCACCGCACCCAAGCGGGCTGGTATTCAGCCGCTTTAAAGTATCCTGTAACCGACTTTCATCACGAACCAGCATTTCTACATATGCCAAACACCAGTGAGCAAATGTGATAGGCTGCGCTCTTTGCAGATGGGTATAGCCCGGCATCACCGCATCTTGATTATTCTCCGCGGTAATCACCAATGCCTGCTGTAACTCCACAATTGCCTGATAGAGATGTGAAATGTATTCTTTACACCAAAGTTTGAGATCGGTTGCCACCTGATCGTTACGACTACGGCCAGTATGGAGCTTCTTACCCAAATCACCAACTTTACTGATCAATTGCCCTTCTACCCAACTATGGATATCTTCTGCATCACTTTGCAAGATGGTTTGTGAATTAGCCTGAACTTCATTCAGCAATTCATTTAATGCCAACTCCAGTTTTCGTTGCTCCTCAACGGTCAACACACCAACCGTTACCAGCGCTTTCGACCATGCAACTGAACCGGTAATATCCTGTTCCGCCAACCGGTAATCAAAGCGAAGTGAATCGTTAAATTGTTTGAACCGTTGATCTGCTTTCTGACTGAAACGCCCGCCCCAGAGTGCCATATTTTCGTTCCTGATTATCTGATGTCTGAGTGATTGATGACCTTTTATAAACAGCAATTTTATTTTCAATATGGAGATAATAGACTAGAGAAATCAAATACAAGGATGAATTTACGATCTGGTCATTATCTCCATAACTACGAACAATGAAATTACTCTTTACTATTTAATGCCCGAATACGCGAAGGGAGAGAATACAGACGGATAAATCCTGCTGCATGACTGTGATCATAAACCTCATCTTCACCAAATGTTGCAAATGCTTCAGAATAGAGACTATTTGTTGATCTCTTCTGGATCGCCGTCACCTGACCTTTATAGAGTTTCAGCACCACTTCACCACGAACATCCTCAGCCAACGTCTCAGCGGCTGCCTGAATAGAGTGACGTAGTGGGGCAAACCAACGTCCGTCATAAACAACATAGGACATCTCCAGTCCAAGCTGCTGACGCCATTTAAAGCTATCGCGATCCAGAACCAGTTGTTCAACACCACGCAACGCGGCCATCATAATGGTTCCTCCCGGTGTTTCATAACAGCCACGAGATTTCATTCCCACCAGCCGGTTTTCCACGATATCAATCCGACCAATACCATGTTTTGCTCCCAGAGCATTCAACATTTCAAGACATTGATATGGAGACATCACCTTGCCGTTAACCCCAACAACCTCGCCTTTCTCAATGGTGACACTAACCAATTCGGCTTCATCTGGCGCCTCTTCTGGAGCGACTGTCCACACCCAGCAATCTTTATTGGATGCATTCCAGGTACTTTCCAGTACGCCACCTTCGGTAGAGATATGCCACGCATTCTCATCACGGCTGTAAATTTTCTCTAATGTTGCAGTGGTTGGAATATCTCGCGCTTTCAGATAATCCAACAACGCCTCACGGGAACGCAAATCCCACTCTCTCCACGGCGCGACGACTTTTAGCTGAGGGGCTAATGCCGTATAAGTGCTTTCAAACCGCACCTGATCGTTCCCCTTACCTGTTGCGCCATGAGCAAGTGCATCCGCCCCCACTTTCAATGCCAATTCAACCTGTGCTTTAGCAATAATTGGTCGTGCCATTGAAGTGCCCAACAAATAGCTACCCTCATACAGAGCGCCAGTTTTCAGTACCGGATAAACATAATCTTTAATGAACTCCTCACGCAAATCCACAACATGACATTCTGATGCGCCAGAGCGCAAAGCTTTCTGCTCCACGCCCTCCAGATCTTCACGGCTTTGTCCCACATCGGCGACAAACGCAACAACTTCACAATTATCATAATGCTCTTTCAGCCAAGGAATAATGGCAGAAGTATCCAGACCACCAGAATAAGCAAGAACGATCTTTTTAATATCTTTAGTATGCATGAAGTTACCCTTTAAAATTCCGTTGTTATTCATCAGCAAAGCTTTGCCGAAAATTAATCAAACTTAATTTAAGCCAGAATACGAGTACCGACGGGAACACCGTTAAACAGGTCGGTCAGTTGATCTGCATGACGCCAACTAGCGATATCTACCGGGCGACCTAATGTCCTAGCGGCATCTAGAGCTGCATTCACCTTCACAATCATGCCGTCAGTAATGATGCCCTGCACAATAAGTTGTTCCGCCTTCTCAGCATTAATGTCAGGGATCTTCTGCCCTTTACCATCCAAAATACCGCTAACATCAGAGAGTAATACCAAATCAGCACCTAGCGTCTGAGCTATCGCCGTTGCTGCCTGATCGGCATTCACATTCATCAATTCCCCTTTATCAGTTACACCAATGGAACTAATAATGGGTATATAACCTGCATCCAGTAGCGTTTTCAGCAATTTAGCATCGCCCGGCATCGCTTTCCCCACATGCCCCAACTCTTCATTCAGTTGGGAAACCCTGACCACATTACCATCTCCTAAATATAATCCAACTGATGCAAGTTGATATTTAGTCGCCCACGATAACAAGGTCTTATTGGCTATACCCGCTAACGCTCCCGTAATCATCCCAATTTGATCAGCGGGTGTTACCCGCAATCCTTGTTTCTTCTCTATCGGTAGCTGCAATTTCTGCATCAACTCATCCACCAGACAGCCACCACCATGAACAATAACCAACTGGCGTTCATGCGTTTGTCGATATTCCTGCAATGCAGTAAACACGCGTTCCAACGCTTCTTCACTGTCCAGTAACACGCCACCTAATTTTATGACTAAAGGTTCCATCTGCTTTACTCCTTCATGTCAATCATTAAAGTAATGCCTGAGTTTCTTCAAACCCAAAACGTATATTCATACACTGAACTGCCTGAGCTGCCGCACCTTTCAAAAGATTATCCTCAGTACCCACAACAATCAGGTGATCATCCTGTACAACAAAACCGATATCACAGAACGGTAGCCCAACAACGGATTTCAGTGCCGGTACCCCTTTGTTGTAGAGCCGCACCAATGGCTTATCCTTGTATGCTTGCTGATAAGCTTCATTTATCTGTTCTGCGGTAACACCTGACTTCAATTTACAGGTAATTGTGGCAAGAATACCTCGCACGAAATTGCCAAGATGCGGAGTAAAAATCACCTTAGTTCCCAGATGTTCCTCAATCTCCGGTTGATGACGGTGAGTAAATATTCCATAAGGTTGCAAACTGATTTCGCAGAAGCTGTTAGTCATACTGGCTTTCCGACCTGCGCCACTCACGCCACTGGTAGCATTAATCACTGGCCAATGGCTGGTATCTAGCAAACTATTTTCCAACAGTGGCTTCAAAGAGAGTTGAGAAACTGTTGGATAACATCCCGGTACAGCAACCAATTGAGCCTGTTTGATCTTTTCAGCCTGCCATTCGGCAAGCCCATATACTGCTTGTGCTAACCATTCAGTATGCTTATGTTTGAATCCGTAGTATTGTTGATAAATCTGAGCATTTTGTATGCGATAGGCACCGGAGAGATCGAACACAATGCAACCTGCCGCCAGAAATAACGGCGCAATGTCATGACTGACTTCATGGGCGGTGGCAAGGAAAACCACATCAATCCCTTTAGCAACATTAATAATATCAGTCAGCGGTTGCAGCGGCAGATCAACAATGCCTTTATACTGTGGATGTAAATCTGAGAAACATTTATCTGCATCAACGCTCTGAGCAGAAACCATTAGTCCAACCAGATTTATATGCGGGTGGCGATGCAGATATGCTGCCAGTTCTGCTCCGGTGTAACCACTTGCACCAACAACCAGCGTATTCAACATAGGATATCTTACCTTGTGCTCAGTATCTAAACAGTATAGTGTATTTTTATTCAAAAAAAATGCATGAATATTGATACTATCATGAATAAAGGCTGTCAACAGTGAATATAAAATTACCTCCATTTATTGAGTTATTTCGGCAACTAATCGCGACGCCATCTATCAGTGCCACCGATATCAGTATTGACCAGAGTAATGAATCTCTCATCAACCTACTGGCAAGTTGGTTAAAGGAAATTGGTTTCGAGATTGAGATACAACCCGTCCCCGAGACCCACGGAAAATACAATCTACTGGCGACGCTGGGGAGTGGCCCAGGTGGATTACTCCTATGTGGGCACACTGATACTGTCCCCTTTGATGAAGGGCTTTGGGCTAAAGATCCCTTCACCCTGACAGAACGAGATAACAAACTGTATGGTTTAGGTACAGCAGACATGAAAGGCTTTTTCGCCTTTATTATTGATGCGTTGCGAGACATTGATGTCAGTAAAATAACCCGTCCGCTGTACATTCTGGCAACCGCAGATGAAGAGACAACAATGGCGGGAGCCCGCTATTTCGCCGCAAGTACCACTATTCGACCAGATTTCGCTATTATCGGTGAACCGACCTCATTGCATCCTATCTGCGCACATAAAGGACATTTATCGAACGCTATTCGCATTGTTGGTCAATCCGGGCATTCCAGTGATCCAGACCGTGGTATAAACGCCATTGATTTGATGCACGAATCTATTGGGCACTTGATTGAACTACGCAATACGCTAAAAGAGCGCTATAACAACCCGGCATTTGCCATTCCATATCCAACCATGAATTTCGGCTATATTCACGGAGGTGATGCAGTAAACCGTATTTGTGCCCATTGTGAATTGCATATGGATATTCGCCCGTTACCGGGACTAACGTTACAGGATCTGAACGACCTGTTAAATGAAGCCCTTGAACCAGTGAAGCAGCGTTGGCCTGGCCGTCTGACTATCAACGAATTACATCCCCCTATTCCCGGTTATGCATGCCCAACCGATCACAAAATGATTGATGTGATAGAGAAACTGCTAGGCCGCAAGGCTGAAACGGTCAACTACTGTACCGAAGCACCATTCATTCAGGAATTATGTCCCACATTGGTACTTGGCCCAGGTTCTATTGCACAAGCACATCAGCCGGATGAGTTTATTGATATGTCGTTTATTGAACCTACCAGAAAGATAATTTCTCAGTTAATAGATCATTTTTGTCTAAGCAATAATTAATCGTTTTACTCGTCCCCCAAAAGTCAGGGGGACTCAAGCATCATAACTAGCAACAAAAGCCCCTTCCCCAAGCCTCCTGCGCATAAGTAATACTTATGGAACGTGACCTGCCATTAAATTTTAGAAATTTCGCCAAAACTGATGATTTTCTGATATGAATATGAAGGTTTAGGGTAAATGCAACACTGTGGCGACACAAAAAACAACTTTCCGTCACTTAAATAAAATTTTTCTACAGGAACAGAACCAACATTCTGCCAGCAATAAAGGCCAAGAGTCATATGAACCAACAATATTCCGCAATGCGTAGTAATGTCAGCATGCTAGGTAAGCTGCTCGGAGACACAATCAAAGAAGCGTTAGGAGAAGATATTCTCGATAAAGTCGAGACTATCCGTAAATTATCCAAATCATCCCGCGCAGGCAACGAAATACATCGCCAGCAACTATTATCTACCTTGCAAAACCTATCTAATGATGAACTATTGCCAGTTGCCCGCGCTTTCAACCAATTTCTCAACCTAACAAACGTTGCAGAACAGTATCACAGCATCTCCCCACATGGTGAAGCCGCCAGTAATCCCGTTGCGTTAGCGAAATTATTCACCCAGTTAAAAGAAAAAAATTTCAATAACGACGATCTGAAAAAAGCGGTCAATGAGCTGTCTATTGAACTGGTCCTCACAGCTCACCCTACTGAAATCGCGCGTCGTACATTAATTCACAAGCTGGTGGCAGTTAACACTTGTCTATCGCAACTCGATCACGATGATCTGGCAGATTATGAGCGTAACAACATTATGCGTCGTCTGCGTCAATTAGTTGCCCAGTCATGGCATACCGATGAAATCCGTAAAATTCGCCCAACTCCAATTGATGAAGCTAAGTGGGGCTTCGCTATGGTAGAAAACAGCTTGTGGGAGGGCGTACCGGCATTTCTGCGTGAATTTAATGAACAACTGGAAGAGTCAATCGATTACAGCCTGCCGGTTGAAGCGGTACCTATCCGCTTTACTTCCTGGATGGGCGGCGACCGCGACGGTAATCCAAATGTAACGGCTGAAGTGACTCATCATGTATTACTGCTTAGCCGCTGGAAAGCAGCCGATCTATTCCTGAAAGATATTCAGGTTCTGGTTTCTGAACTATCCATGTCTGAATGTACACCCGAAGTTCGTAAGCTAGCAGGTGGTGATGAAATTCTGGAACCTTACCGAGAAATTGCTAAAAAATTGCGGGCACAACTCAGCAATACATTGACTTATTTGGAGAAACAACTGAAAGGAGAGCAAGTTCTGCCACCAACTGATCTGCTGGTGGATAATGAACAACTTTGGCAACCACTTTACGCCTGTTATCAGTCACTAAAAACCTGCGGAATGGAAATCATTGCCAATGGTCAGCTATTAGATATCTTGCGCCGTATCCGCTGCTTTGGCCTGTCGCTGGTACGCATTGATGTGCGCCAAGAAAGTACCCGCCATACAACCGCCATTTCTGAATTAACGCAATATCTGGAATTAGGTAACTACGCCAGTTGGTCAGAAGAAGAAAAACAGGCTTTCCTACTGCATGAACTACACTCAAAACGTCCATTGATCCCACATAACTGGCAACCAAGCACAGAAACGCAAGAAGTTTTCGCAACCTGTAAAGTCATTGCAAAGTCACCGCAAGACGCTATCGCCGCTTACGTTATCTCAATGGCAAAAGTACCTTCTGATGTATTAGCAGTTCACTTACTACTGAAAGAAGCTGGTTGTCCGTTCACCTTACCCGTTGCACCGCTATTCGAAACCCTTGATGACCTGAATAATGCTGAAAATGTCATTCAGCAATTGATGGATATTAAGTGGTATCGCAAACTGATTCAGGATAAGCAGATGGTGATGATTGGTTATTCTGATTCAGCGAAAGATGCCGGAGTGATGGCTGCGGCATGGGCGCAATACCGAGCACAGGATGCCTTGATTAAAGTTTGTGAAAAAGAAGGCGTTACGCTGACTTTGTTCCACGGTCGCGGAGGCACCATTGGTCGTGGCGGTGCGCCAGCACATGCAGCACTGCTTTCCCAACCACCGGGAAGCTTAAAAGGCGGCCTACGTGTAACTGAACAGGGTGAAATGATCCGCTTTAAATTCGGTCTGCCACAGGTCACTATCAGTAGCTTAGCCTTATATGCCAGTGCAATTCTGGAAGCAAACCTACTACCACCACCGGAGCCTAAACTGGAATGGCATCAGGTGATGGATACCCTATCTGATGTTTCCTGCAAGATGTATCGTGATTATGTGCGTGAACAGCCCGATTTTGTGCCTTATTTCCGCGCTGCAACGCCAGAACAGGAATTAGCTAGACTGCCTTTAGGTTCTCGCCCAGCCAAACGTCATCCGGCAGGTGGCGTGGAAAGTTTACGCGCTATCCCGTGGATTTTCGCCTGGACACAGAATCGCCTAATGTTGCCAGCCTGGTTAGGTGCTGGTGCTGCGCTACAAAAAGTTGTCAATGATGGGAAGCAGGATGTACTAGCAGAAATGTGCCGTAATTGGCCTTTCTTTACCACTCGCATTGGTATGTTGGAAATGGTCTTCGCTAAAGCCGACTTGTGGCTGGCGGAATATTATGATCATCGTCTGGTAGATAAGAACTTATGGCCGTTAGGCCAGAAACTGCGCGAGCAACTTTCCGCAGATATTAAGACGGTATTAACCATTTCCAAAGATGAACACCTGATGGCAGATCTACCGTGGATTGCAGAATCAATCGCCCTGCGTAATGTTTACACTGATCCATTAAACGTCTTACAGGCAGAACTATTACTGCGTTCCCGTCAACAGCAGCATCCCGATCCTCAGGTTGAACAAGCGTTGATGGTAACCATTGCCGGTATCGCAGCGGGAATGCGAAATACAGGTTAGTCGCTGTCAGGAGGAAACAATCTCAGCGCGATTGTAGTGACATTATTGAGCACAGTACTGAAATCTTCCCCAAACAAACCAGTACAAAATGTGCTCAATAGACAACAAAAAAGAGGTTATTTCTCACAAGTGAAGCGTAATTGAGGAAAAATTCCTTATCATTTATCCACCTTTGTTCCTCAGTGAAATAAGCAAGCAAACAATCACCTCCGCAAAAATTTCGATCATTACATAAATAAAATTTAATAATGTGATTTTCGCTCACTTCCCTAAAATTGGATTTTTCCATTTCTAAGAGAATTCAATAATGAAGAAAAATAAACTTGCTATGCTGTTATCTCTTGCTTCCTTGTTTGGCATTAATGCCTATGCCCAAACAGAGCAACCGAAAGAGGTCTCTACTGCTCAAAACGCCCTGGCAGCGCAATCCCAGCTACTACCTAACCCTGAGAGCCCCATCCGAGCTGAAGAGAAGGAGCTCAACACTAAGTCTGAGGTAGCTTACGTTGCCGCGCCTCCGCTAACCAATATGTGGGTCTATGCCGTTGGCTCAACGAATTGCGGATGGGAATACACTTCCAACTTACCGGTGACGAACTGCAATCACGGAGGATATCAGCTCCGCGCCGCCGTTCTGGAAATTGGCTATGGATATAATTCCTTTGCTTGGATGAACGGCGGTACACTGCCATACTCGCTGTACTCTTCTACACCAGTGTGCATTACAAACGGGCAATACAATTGGCCATGTGCTGCGGGCCAAATTGTGGTTGGCTTCCTGAAAGAATACAGCCTCGATGGCTACCAAAATGGTATCTTCAGCTACCAGAACACTTCTGCTAATTGGCCTCGAAATACCATGTCAACGCAGATCAGCATTCTTTGACCTGCTGAAATCCATTTAAGAGTCTATTAAGAGGGGCGGGAAACCGCCCTTGTTCATTCTTACGCACAGGTATCGACGCCGATGGTTTAACTTCGTAATTAGGAAATTATATAAAATTAATTTAAAAGTTTACCTCGGTGAATTTCTCACAAATTATTTCCGTCAGGCTCCCCCGTAGGAAAACCTGTACCCAGTAATAACATTACTAGTCAGCGAGTGGTATAACGAATGCACAAAATAATATCGCTCGTGGCTTGCAATAACACACCTGATTAATCTCTTAAAGTTTTTCGCCTAAACTTTGTGCCAAGAACTCCCTTGAATACTGAATGTCGGCCATTCTTGGCTTTCAGTGATAGGGACCGTAGCTGTAAGGTTCCTGGCTTGCTGTAACATCCGCTCGACCAAGTTGACCAACAACTCAGCATCCAGCCTCTCCAACCATTCACGGCTCCAGAGCAGAGTCTCACCCTCACCGCTACGGCTCAGTTGCAATGATGGCCAATCGGCCAGTGTAGCCAACGAACAAGGTTCGACATCACCTAACGGAATAAACAAAGTTACCAACTCATCGCGTTGGCGGATATGCAAACTAAAAGGGCCGAGCAGCAGATCGAGTCCCTCCGAATGTAGAGATTCTTCGGCCTGCCCAAGGCGTCGGCACAGTTCTGATAATAAGGAATTGAACATGGTTACTCTTTATGGTTGTCAAACACAGATTCAGTCGGCGGCCACAGGTTAGCGATCGGAGGATTACTCGGCGTACCTTGCAATCTACCACCTATGGTAGCAGCCCAAGGATCGATGACGTGTGCTTGCTTACCCCAAGTTTCGGGTTTGCTGAGTTCACTGCTGGGATCGCGCCCGACCACCACGAAGCAATGGGTCTGGGTATGCCCCTTAGAGCCACGATGAGCGACTACCTCAATGCGCTGCTGGTCACCTTGATTGTGCTTCACCAGTTCGGCTGCCGCAGAATAAGCTAAAGTGGTGCAGCAACCCGCTTGGGCTTGGGCGACACGGGCGGCGATAGATTGCAGTTGGTTAAGACTGACGTTGCCTTGTTTAGCGGCGATAGCCGCCATGTTGGACATCATGTTGGCTTGGTTGTTACCCCTCAGACGATCCGGGTTGTCATTGAATAACTTCAATCTCTCCATGATTTGCTGATAATGAGGATTCTGTTTGCTGACGAAAGTGCCAGCATCAGTGCATGCGTAAGTTCCCATCTTCTGTAAAGCTGGCATAGCCTGCTGCAACATAGCTTGGGGACCGGTCGTCATCACCTTTGGCTGGAAAGTGCGCACCATAGCGCCTTGTTCTGCCAGAGCCTGTTTAAGCTCGGCAAGGCGGGTGCTACGGGCTGCTACCTCTTTAGGGTGGTGGTTCTCCCAGTGCTGGATGGCATCTTGCACCCGCTGGGCTTGCGCGCTGTTGGGAGCACTCTGCAACTGGCGCAATTCGGCGATCAAGTGCTTGAGATCCGAGCTCTGGAAATGCAGCGAGCCACGTCGGACAGACTGTTCAAACAAGCGGTTGCCCTGTTCGAGTAGGGGAGAAGATACGGTGTGCTGAGGAGCTTGCGTTTGGCTAAGTGGCACATGACCGCTGATGGATGAAATTGGCATAACCTTTTCCAACATAAATTGAATTAATTAAGGGCATCTTAGTATTTTTCCTGTCCTGCTTATGTAAAAAAGTGACCCGATTTTTATCTGTTTTAGATGTCAGAGGAGAAGGATTATCCGGGGATAGGTGTCTAGGATTATTGAACCACAACAGCTCATACTGGACGAAGGCTTATGGCGGACTTTACTTATTAAACCGAGATAATCTAACAATGACAATGTAGTGTGGGGATACAAACTCAATATTAAAACTTGTTTACTCAATTTTTATGCAGCAAAATACCGTATACGTTAATTTACCGTACTTAAAGAGGAATAGTAATGACTGCTATCACTCGATTTGATTTAAAGATGGACACAGATGAAAGGGAAGTTATTTCTCACGCTGCGGCTTTAATGGGCACAACAATGGCTGCATTCGTACGCACAGCAGCTAAAGAGAAAGCACGTGAGCTATTAGGTAGAGACTCTCGCATAACAATGACAGTTCAGGATTTTCAGGCATTCACAACCGCTTTGAATGACGCTTTTACCCCCAATGCTGCTTTACAAAACGCAATAAATGCTGTACGCAAGGTGAAACGTGTTTGAAGAGAATTTCTTGATCCAAACTACTAAGAACGTACCCAACACAAACTATATTGCCAGAAAAAATAAAAATCCATATCTGCATTGAGTCGATATCCATATAGCTATTTAGCACGAAATGGACAAGAATATTTTACAATATATGTGTAGAATATAGGGCGTATACAGTGTTAACTATATACTTTAAAAGGCGTATGAACGGGATAGCGGAAGCTAGGCGTCTCATCCAACCAATGGTTACCAGCCCAAGAGCGGTTATAAAGAGTTCCCAGTTAATTTTCTTAGTTATAAAGTAAAAAACCTCTCATTATTGTGAGGTTTTTTACTTTATAAGTTTTCTAACCTGAATATTGTGGGCAATAACAAAGAAATTTATTTTTTTCTTCTGTGGCTGAATCGTACCGTGATCACTATCTCTGACGTAGGCACTTTCTACAAATAATCGTAATTTCCCTCGGCTTTCTCGTGACACTTTGAAATAGATTTCATAGTCTACAATTTCCCTATTGTCATTAGTGAATTCAATAGTAAAAAAATTCCCTTTCCCTGTCTTGTAACAAGTTCTTGAGTTTATCGTTTTTACTATATTTGGAAGGCAGAAAGACATAACGTATCGTTTAAAACAAAAAACACGTGTTTCTAGAAAATCTAAGTAATAGAGATCTCTGGGATAATTAGAAAGGGTTTCACCCTTGCGCTTATTAGGCTTCAGGGTAAAACAGTGTAGACCAAATTCAACAATAAATTTATAGCTCTTCTCCGGCTTAATACACTCTTTTTCTTGAATGTAAGTGAATTCGAATTCATCAAGATGATTAAGTCTATATTCTTGACCATTAAAAGTAAAACCACCCCAGCTTTTAATAATTCCCTCCCTGAATTATGACATAAAAGTAATAATAACCATATATTATTCTGGAATTGAAAAAACGTCTCCAGAAAAATAGATATAAAGATTTTCACGCCAAATCGCCTTACAACTCTCCTCACATTTATACAATAATTAATAGTTATTCCACATTTAAATACTCTCAATTACTCATTAAATTAATCAAACTAAGTAACTTAAACAATATCATATAAATAAGCATAATTATCTCTACCCAATGGATATTATACAAAATAGTTATTTTTCGCAACACTCTTCATAAACAACCTTTAATTTATAATCAGGCACAAGACAGGAATACATGTACGTAAAATCTAAAACTTCTTTTTAGTTTAATCATTAATAATGATCATTTCAGGTACGATATCGAAATTATCAATTTATACCAAACCTTAAGCTAAGGTCCTAAAAGACCCATTCCAGGCCAATCAAAATCATCACAAGAGATCTCACCTTTTTACATTACACGCCTTTAAGAAAATAAGAAAACAGAAAACAGAAAACAGAAAACAGAAAACAGAAAACAGAAAACAGATAGATTAAACTTAAATAATATAAAAACCTCAAGTTAATTTAAAAAATTATCTTCTATAAATATCTCATAAATTGCTTCTATCAGGCTCCCCCAAAAGAGAGCCTGTATTATATAATCGCGAAATTAATTAACGGATGGTATAACGAATATGCAAAATAATATCGCTCATAGTTTGCAATATTGCTTTCTGCTTGTCGGTAGCATTCGGAAATTGAAGATTCAGTGTACCCTGATCATCAAGAGCAATACCTTCAAATGGCAGGTATTTGCCGTCATTGAAATCCAACTGGAACTGACCACTATCATTGGTACCATGAGACACAGCCAACGCTGAACAACCTTTCGGCAATTGAGTACTGCCACCATAGCTGAGCATAGCCTGAACATCCTGATAAGGCCCAACCAATGCAGGTAGCGAAACACTGATTTGCTTAATACGACGAACCTTGTTGCTACCAACGATACTGTCTGGATAATCCGTTCCCAGTTTCAAGTCGGACAATTTGACCGAAGCTGACAGGATAGCATTAGCCAATGATAACCCATTTTCTTTAGTTCCTGCTGTTCCCTCCCCCTTATCCAATAATGCAGGTATTTGTTCCGCTAAATTAAAACGATCATTACCTTCCAGTGAATCATAAACCACTGCCAATGAAACCGTGCGTTCTACTTCCAAAGCGCGAGATTCCCATTTCAGATATGCCTCTTCCATTTGTGCCAGATTTTGTATCAAAGCTTCTCCACACAATAAGCCGGCGTAAGTTCCTTGCCATGCACCCGGTTTGACAAAGCTAATGGAATTATCATTAGCTTCCCATTGATAGGATTGCTCTGCCATCAGGCAACGTGATACGGCCAAGTCATAGAACTGGAAATAAATACCTGACAAACGCCCTCGTAACCAACTATATAACGCTTGATTACTGAATTTGCTTCTTAAGAAAGTAAGTTGTGCCTGCGCCTGAGCTTGCTGGGTTTTCAGGTACTCTTTTTGCATTTCAGCGGCTTCACGGCGAATAGACAGTGATTCCAGTTGCGCGTTTAACTGGTTAATCTCCGCTTGTGCGTTGTCACGCTGAATTTTCCATTCTTGACGGCGACGGCGATATATTTCCGACTGAGCAACTTTCTCCGCATCAACCATCTTGGCAGAAGCACTCAACTCAATACCGTCAGCGATGGCATAGGCAATAGCACCATAATGCATGCCGCCATCAGCCAGGCCGAAGATATTTGGTGCCATATCAACACCCGCGCCTGCCATACGGGAAATCTGCGCTCCCTGAGACTCAATAGCAGATTCTGAGCGTAACGCCAGCGCTCGCTGCTCACCTGCGTTGATGTTCTCCTCATACAGTTGGCTATAGCTGTCAAACCGTTGTTGCACTCCAGCTAAAGAGACTTGCAAGGCGGTTTTTTCCGAATCCAGCTCTGCCAATTGGTTATCCTGCATACGAATACTGGTCAGTATTAACTCGCTGGCTTGGGTTTGCAGTAGTTGACTCATAGCTTCCGCATCCTGACGCTCACTGTACCCCAATAGTGAACTACCGAACTGTATAAGCTGGTTAACCAAGCCCCGTGCCCCTTCTAGCATTTGAGGGAAGCGGTGAATAGTCAGCGGCGCCTTCGGCAAGTCGGCTCCCCCTTGAGAAGCTGAAACCGCCGCACTCAGTAAAGCTTTTGGATCAGCCGGTTTAGCATACAGCGGCAAGGAGAGCGGCTGGCCGTCAATCGACAGATTATGACGTAAATTAAACATACGCTGCGCCAGTGTCCGCCAGTAGCCTTTGAGCTTGCTATTTTCCTGCGGCAGGAATAAAGCGGTCAGGGAATTGGCTGTTCCTAGCAACGGGGTTTTTACCCTGCTATTGAGACGCAACTGGGTAAGCACTTGCTGACGAACCTGCTGTGTGGTTTTTGAAGCAGCATTACCCAATGTTGGATTAGCCCAAGTCGTACTCAGCATCACTTGTGGCTCATCACCCAACAGATTAAGCGCCTGTGTATACCACATTTTAGCTTCAGCCAACGTATCACGCTCTAACTGGCGGTAAGCAGCATCACCACGGGCCATTAGCAGATCCAACGTCGCCATAAAGGTAGCCACCTTGTAGTGCATCGGATCATCTTGGGCTACAGCATCTGGATCGGTGGAGTCCAGTTGTTGTGCATTCCAACTGGTGTCTTCTTCCAGCGGTCGCACGTTCCAGTGGTAGATAGCAATTTTACCATCAACGATATAACCGGATGGACTCCAGACATAACGGAACCAATGGTTCGCCGCATCAAAATTCTGTTCCTGCAACAAACGATGAGCCATCATCATCGGCGTGTAATAGAACAGTTCCCAGAAATAGAGAGCATTGGCGCCAGAGAAATCCATCGGTTCACTGTCGTTCTTTAATGCCTGTGCGGAAGAGAGACCACTAAAGGTCTTGTGATCGTCGCTGAGAAACCAACCGTGCGGATCTTTCTCATCAGTACGGTCGAACAAGATCTTATCAGTCGTTTCCTTTTGGTATTTAGCACGTACCCATAAGTGGTTCTTATTTCCAGTCGCCTCTATAAAATAGGATAAGAAAACTTTCACAACAGTTTGACTTGTTTCGCTAAGTTCTCCTTGATAAATCACAAAACTATCGTTCTCTTTAAATATATCAACATATTCAATAGCAAAGCTTTTATTAGTGCCATGAATAGACTCATCATATTTATCCAACACAAGCTGCACATATGTGCCCGCTCCTAATTGCGGTTCCTGAATATTCTGAGTTTCCATACTGAGCACTGCATCAATGCCACGATTAGCACGGCTAACCAACTGTTGAGCGAATAACGTATTCAAACGGGTACGATATGCGCCAATTTGCATATATTGAACACCGTTATTTTCGCTATATAACGCAATCACGTTCTCAGTACCGAGAACTTTTTTAGTTACCGGGATAATAAAAGTTTCTGCACCCAAGAATCGGCCATCTTGTGCCGTAGCGGTGAAATCAATCTCAATATGTGCCTGATTGTCGATGAAATTTAAATTCTTACAATCTATTGTCAGGTTATTGAACTGATAAATCATCTCCTCAAAACTGGGTGCCGGTTGCTGAGGAACATAGGTACTATTATCAGCAGTAAAGATTTGATCGTCACCACCCGCTTTTACGGTGACTTTTACTTTAGCACTATCAATGCCCGTATTGATATTAATCGGGTTGGATATTTTATAACTCGACCAATACCCACCAGTAACACTAATTACTTCAATCTCCTGGAGATTATAATAAAAATCTTTGTTACTGGTTCCAGCATCTATACATTGAGTTCCACCATTATAATCCGCTGTTTTATTGTCATCTTTCGAAGAAAAATACCACTTCTTATCTTCAGAGGAAGGGTTTTCATTATATATACAAATACTATCATCTGAGTTCTCGTCTTTTCCGAATTTAAACAATGGCACCAGATTAAAACGGTTTGCATCATCAAATGATGAATCATAAATTATAAATTTATCACCTAATGAAGCGTATTGTTTCATAAGATTACATTGTATACGGCGGGTTCCCGCATATCCATTATGAATAATACTCAATGCCATATTGGTAGATAGCCTTAAATCTTCTGCCGCCGATTCAAAAGTAATATTAGGAACACTACCACCATAAAGCATGGTTAAACTGTGATCACCCCAAGAATAATTACTGTTACTTGTCACAGAGGAAGGAATTTCATAATCCTCCGCATAACGGTTATTAACTCTTCTGGTTATGACTTTTTTATTGTCGCTATCCGGATCTGCCATCACAGTATCAAATTGCGGATAACTGTTATTCCAATAGTTAGTTGCTTGTGCATTCGTCATATTGTCTGATGACATATCAGCGAAAATATATAGCCCAGTGACCGGCGCATTATTATCGGTATAGGAGCTATAACTACTCTGCATCGAATAGAACATAACTAATAGAGTGTCTTCCCCTTGATAACCAGTACAATACAACCCTAAAGATTCAGCAGCATCAGTACTCGACGTGTAATTTTTTACCTTTTCTGTCACATCAAAAGTAAATGGTGTATTCCAACTACCGTCGTAACGAATATGAGCCAGTTTTAAGTTATATTGATAAATCGTGGTTTTACCATCATCACTTTTCTTTGATTGCTGCTCCAGCCATAGCAGATATAAGCGGGACATATAAACAACCGGACGGATGATATTTTTCCAAGGATTGACAGCACAGGTAATTTTATTCCACTCACCCCAAGCATTAGCGGCAAACTTGCCATTTTCACATTTGCTGTGATCAACACTACGCCAGTAATACGTACCCGGAGCTGCTTGGTCGATACCGATAAAATAAGTTAATCCTTGATCCACATTCACATTATCGTGGTAAGCACTAATTACTTTCAGATTTGCTACCTGCTCAAAGCTGGTCAAATAAGTTTTGAAAGCATCTTCCACCGTATCCGCATTTAGCTGGCTCTGGTTGATGGATTGCAACAGCGCATCCATCATTTTGGTTTGCCCAATGCGCTGAGTGGGATCAACATAGTTTTCTGGATAATAGACCAGTTCAGAGACACCAGCCCAAGTACTGTAACGTTTATTGTAACGTTCCCAGTCAGTGAAGAACTGACGGGTACTAACGTCCGATGCAAGCTGACCTTCATCTCGGTTTAAAGCCCGGTTAACGTACAGTTGAATACCGGCGATAGCTTCTGCAATACGTGAAGTGATCACATCGGCAGAAACCTGATTATCAATCAGCAAATAGGTATATAAACCGTTACGATCACGTACTCCAGCAGCACTATCGACAACAGCATTAATATAATAGTTACATAATGCCTTACTGAACGTCTCATCCAGTTTTTTCTGTGCCTGATTAGCATGATCAGCCATCAGCGCAGCCGCCGCAGCTTGCCAGGCAGCATAGTTATGATCTATCCCATATTTCAGGGCCATCATCCCTGCCAGATCCAGTGGAGAAACCGCCAAGGCCGAAGACATCTGTAACCATTGCAGAATAGCGTCAATCTGTGTCCAACTGGTCAGTTTTGTTAGATCCTTCTCCACCTGATTAGCTGCCATTTGTAGGAGAGATTCCTCCTTATTCATAGCTTGTGCTACATCGGTAACTGTCAAGGCTCCGTCTTTCAACGCCGCCAATATCAAGGAGGCATGTTGCCCCAAGCCATTAACCCAGGTATGAAAACCTTCCAAGGCCATCAGGGTTAACAGACCGTGATCCAGTATGCTTTTGCCTGCCACTAGCAGAGAAGATTGAGTCACGATCAGTGACAGTTCCGTTTCACTTAACCCAATACGACGATAGATCAGGCTCAATTGTGCCAGCACCTGAGCAAAGGTAATCACCTTCAAGCTGGTTGGTGTTGTTTGCACTTCTTCCCAAAACCCATCAACAGTTATTTGTGCCGGTTGAATCTGGTCTATCCACAACAGCAGGTCATACGCAACTTCTTGAGAAGTCAAATGCAAAGCCGAAGTGAAGCAAGGCGCCATTGCTCTTTTCAGATCTTCCCCAATCAGACTCTCTTTGCCATGCAAAGTTGAAGACAACGTAGCCGTCAGATTGCTAATTTCTGGCGTTAAAGTGGTGCTGTAAGTGGCCGTGGTCATCAGAAACAGGTCGGTAACTGTCCATTTTTGGGTCTTCAACCATTGAGTGATCCACAACAATGTTTCCACTATTTTGGCTAAATTATCGTCGGTAATCTGATAAATGTTGGTGTCGCCATAGCCACAAATCACCAACAAAATGTTCAATTCAGCAATAGTCAGGTTATGAATCTGGGCCAGCAAACTAACCAAATACAGATCAGACAAATTCTCTAAGTTATTTTTGATAACACCGTCTTCTTTACGATCAGTGATCAATAACATCTGATACAACTCACTGGCGTTAACCTGAAACGCGCGTTTTAAAACCGCCTTGCGTTGATCATCACCGGTACTGTCTGGTTTAAGGTTCAGATCAGGATTAGGAAGATGTTTGGAGTTGTCCTCACTGATTTCATAGCGAATACCATTGAGCGGCGGGTGATTAAATAGTTGCTCAAACTGGCTAAGCTGATTGCCAACAGCTTGCTGAGAGATATTAATATTAGCCAAAATAGCGGCTGTCTCTTCACTGATGCCATAACGATCAATATAGAATTTTACCCGATAAACCTTGTTTAATACCTCAACCGTGATGGATTTGGTGCTATTAACACTATCAACAATACGCTCCAACGTAGCAAAAGAGAGGCCGGTAGCTTTGAGCAACCGAATAGCCTTATTCATTTTAAGCAGGAAAGCTTTCGGGGAGTATTGGTCAATTTTAAAATTGGCGGCGGCAAAATTATAACTACCGCTATGCCATCTTTGTAACCCTATACTGAGTATATTGTCAGAGTCACTACGTTTGATTGTCGCCTGTGATTCATACTTTTGATTTATGACCATATCAGGATAGGGATTATGGGCAATCTCAGTCCAATCAGCGGAACCATCTTTATATTGCAGATAAAAATCATCCAAACCAAAACTATTGCTTAGATTGTATTTGATCAAATAATTGTCGCCACCCTGTGGATACAGCTCAATATAATTCGTCTGACTGGTATAATTATCCGATGGTGTTCGGGTAACACGAACTACTTCCATCTTACCCACACCATCGACCAACGGAATAACCAGAATATCACTGCTATATCCAACATGTGATAATGAAGTCGTCACGTAGGCAATATCTTCCGGTGAGACGCCATAATACCGGGCCAGATAACTTGGGGACATTAACTGAGCAGTAGTAATATCGCCAAAGTTTGTTTTATAAAGCGTATCAAGCGCGGCTTCATCTTTTTCCGGGATCTCCTCAATCAGCAAGTTATACAGTTCTGGCGAAATATGGGAGCTAATACCCAACAAAGTCACAGGATCGAGCTTAGCAGCAACAATGGGTGCCTGTGACAAATGACGAAATCCTGGATCACGTTCATGAACGATTTCACGAACAGTTTCATAAGCGTGATGATAAGGTGTCTCTCCACTTAAACGATAAGTTGACAACATATCCATCACTTCATCTTGTGATTTTCCTGTTTTTGTTTCGATCCCGGCAAGGCACAATTCATTAGAGAGAGCCAGCGTTGAAATTTCCTCATCCATATTTTTCTGGCTGAGCATTAAGCTTGCTAAATCCGGGCGACGTTTATCTAGGTAATAAATTGAGCTGCTGTCATGCAAGTTTTTGGCTTCACGGTACAATTCCGTCAAATAAGCCGCCGGTGAGAACATCGATGCAACCGAGCCCGGCGCGGCATAGTTATCAGCACGATTACCAAACAGATCACTATAACCTTGTATAAAACCCAACATTTGCCGGGTACCCAACCGAACAGCGTTTTTCAGCAGCGGATTAGCATAGGCAAAAATACGTTTTTCATGAAGTAGGTTTCTATCCTGTTCCGCTTGTGCAATTTCATAAATCCGTTTTGCTTCCCCCCAATTAACCATTCCCCGAGTTTTTTCCCGGAAAGTATCAAAGGGATACAAAGCAATTTCCGCCGGACAAGTTAATTGCAGTTTCTGACAAATAGTATCGATAGTGCTTGATAATGAGTTTTGCATAATTATCTCTCATTGATAATGTTATTGCAGCAGGTAAACAGAGACCAACTGCAAATGTGCAGTATTAACAGGTTAGGGATCAAAAACACGGACGAATATTATTGAAATAATATCGCCTGAAAACACCCATAGGGCTGATTCATCCTCTAATTTGGTTGGTATGAAATAGTGAATACGAAAAAATGCCACATAATGATATCAGGCATGGGAAATATATTTATCAGCCCAGAAGGGGGAGCCACAAACATATTTTTTTACGTTGGAGTGTTAAAAAATGATATGGTAATCATTGATATTTACCAAGATGCAGGATTTTATACGAGCTGATAAATTTGACGACTACAATTAGTTAATTTTATTTCCAATAAAGAGACTGAAAAAGTGATAATCATGTGAAATATATTATAAAGACGTTATAACCAGCGTCGTCATTTACTATAGTTTATTTTTAATGAGTTAATTAATAACAAAATTTTATTAATTACCATCCTAATTCTTCCATTTATTCAACTTTATAAAATAAAATATCAAAAATAAATTAACCTCAATTATCCAGATGGAAAATAAAAATTTATACTTTGTAAGAATGCAATAGATAAAAAAACACGCTCTTACCAAGGAATTTCCTTAGTAAGAGCCAATGATTAAGGACGAACACCCAAAGTATGACAAATTGCATAACTCAGTTCCGCGCGGTTCAAGGTATAAAAATGAAAATCCTTCACACCTTCGCGGCTTAAAATCTTCACCATATCCATTGCAATAGAAGCACCAACTAAATTAGCGCTTTCAGGATCATCATCCAACCCATCAAACATTCTGGTCATCCAGCTAGGAATACGCACATTGGTCATTACAGCAAAACGTTTAAGCTGACGGAAATTGGATACCGGCAAAATTCCCGGTACGATTTCTACATCAATCCCGGCAGCCACACAGCGGTCACGAAAACGCAGGTAACTTTCCACATCAAAGAAGAATTGGGTAATAGCCCGGTTCGCACCCGCATCAATTTTTCGTTTCAAGCTAATCAGATCAGCCTGAGAACTTTTTGCTTCTGGATGAACCTCTGGGTAAGCAGCAACGGAAATATCAAAATCAGCTTCTTTCTTAAGTAATTCAACCAGATCAGACCCATACATTTTGGGTTTTTCACCGTTTTCCGGTAAATCACCCCGTAAAGCCACAATATGACGAATACCATTCTTCCAATAATCACGGGCAATTTCGCATAACTCATCACGGCTAGCATCAATACAGGTAAGGTGCGGAGCTGCTTCAAGGCCAGTTTTCTCTTTTATTCCCTTGATTATGCTATGGGTACGATCACGCTCGCCAGAGTTAGCACCATAAGTTACGGAAACAAATTTAGGCTTGAGGGTGCTCAGGCGATTAATGGATTTCCACAGGGTTTTTTCCATCTCGGTTGTACGCGGTGGAAAGAATTCAAATGAAACACGGATCTGTCCTTCCAGTTCAGCCAGATTCTGATTCAGCGCCTCTCGCTGATTTGCGTGAAAAAAACTCATACCCTGCACCTCGTTAACAAGCGGAATAATTTCCCATCTCAATAATTTGCCAGTTATTCTTGTTTACACTTCTAAACACCTATACGTTTAGACGTCTAAATAAGATGAGGGATCGGCATTTTTTAGTCAACAACAAAGTTGAGTTAAATCGGTGAGGAATATTCACCCTGAATCGGAAAAAAATTCATCAAGCAATCTTTAACTTTGTTTATATCGGCTTACAGATCGATGCCTAAAGCAGCAATGAGGAAAGATGCCCTGTTCAGGACATCCACCCTCTCACTACCTCAAGTATCAAGCGAAGGAAATCACATTTGATCAATCAGTGAAGGTTAGAAAAATCCGCAGTAAACCCCGCCCAATGCGAGGCTGTCGCAAAGCTTAAAGCCGTTGTGACAAACGGTTAAGATCCGACTGAATCGCTCCGGCGGTCACATCACGACCCGCCCCCGGCCCACGTATCACTAACGGATTATCGCGGTACCAACGGCTCTCAATCGCAAACACGTTGTCACACGGTAGCAAGGAAGCCAATGGGTGATCAGGACGCACCGCCTCAACACCCACTTTTGCCTTACCATTCGCATTAAAACGAGCAACATAGCGCAGCACCATGCCCATTTCCTGCGCTGCGGCTAATCGTTGCACCATTTGTTCATTGATCGCACCGCTATTATCAAAGAACTGTTCAATAGAACCTGATGCTGCTTCTTTCGGAACTAGTGACTCAACACGCACCTGCTCTGGCTCAATCTCATACCCTGCTTCACGGGCAAGGATAATCAATTTGCGCATCACATCCTGACCAGACAGATCAATACGCGGATCAGGTTCTGTCAATCCCTGTTGCCACGCCTGTTCGACTAAATCACTGAATGGTACTGAACCATCAAATTGCAGAAATAGCCAAGATAATGTACCGGAGAAAATGCCGCTAATGGACAAAATGGTATCGCCACTCTCCCGTAAATCTCTCACTGTATGGTTGATCGGTAAGCCCGCGCCAACTGTCGCATTGTAAAACCAATGACGACCCGTTTTGGCAAATGCGTCGCGAATAAGGCGATAGTCGCTGCTACTGGAAGCACCTGCAATTTTATTGGCGCTGATAACATGGAAACCATAGCTGGCGAAATCTCTGTAACATCGAGCTAGTTCTTCACTAGCGGTCACATCCAAGATCACCAGATCGTCATAAGGGTGCGCTCGCATCCACAGAAATAATGCATCAACATCATATTCTGTCGCTTCATCGTCAAAAAAAGCTAATGCTCGGCTAGCATCAATTCCTTGATAGTCCAGTAAGCTCCGGCGACTATCCACCACACCGGCTAGAATAAATTCAAAATCACTGCGAGCCGAAATATTTTTCTGCTCACGAGCGAATAACTCCAACCAACGGGAGCCAATATTACCCTTACCAAACAAAATCAGACCAATCCGCTTTTCAGCACGGAACAAACTCTGATGCAGCCCCTGAATCACATGTTCAGTCTGATTGGTCCGCAGCACCGCGACAAGGCTAATGCCATCCTCCGCGTGCCAGATAAATTCTACCGGCTGATCTTTAAGTTGCTGATAAAAACGGTGGCAATGTAATGGATTCTTGCATACACCGGCCCCAACCAGCGCCACCAACGCCAGACCTTCTCTTAGGGAAAGTCTCCCCGGAAGCGCAGCATCTTCCAGCACACCCAGTGCACTATTCACCACTTCGGAAGTGTAACAGAGCTGAATCAAATTACAGTCTGGATGGATACCTGTTGCCAATGGACGAATTTGTTCCCGTTTTAATAACAGATCAATGTCTTTGTATATCTGTTTAAAATCATGATGAGCAACCAGGTGCAACTCAATCAGGCAAACATCATCATGGCTAGTAACAATTTTTGCGCCAGTTCCAGAAGCTAAAACTCTTTCAATACGCGTTGAACCTTGTTCCGGCTGGTAGCTGCAACGTAATAGCAAATCAATATCACTGATGGAAACAGGCTGTAAAGTACGGGTATGCAGCACAGGTGCGGCAAGACGGGCAAGCTCGCTGGCTTCATCCAAACGCAATAGCGGCAACAAACAGGCATCTTTAACTTTTCTCGGATCAGCACTGTAAACACCGGCAACATCACTCCAGATGGTTACTCGTCTCGCCCCTGCCAAAGCCCCGACTTGAGTTGCAGAATAGTCACTGCCATTCCGCCCCAATAAAACCGTTTCTCCATCATGATTACTGGAGATAAAACCGGTCACGACCAGTCGCTTATTTAGATTTTGAGTTAACAACTGATTTAACAACGGCTGGGAAAGGGTAACGTCGATTTGTGGTTGAGCCGCTCGCTCTGCGCGTAAAAACTGGCGGGCATCCACCCAATCGCTAGGAATACCCTGGTCTTCAAGCACCGCTGACATCAAACGTGCGGACCAGATCTCTCCGTGTCCCACCACTTCTGCGTAAGTCACATCACTAACCGGTTTATCCAGTAATGCACTTAGTTTTTCAAGATCGGCAATAAAACGCTTTACCAGCTCTTCAGCAACAGTTTCAGGCAGCAAACCTCTAATCAGATCCTGCTGATAACGCCGCAGAACCTGCTGTACCTGATGGGCAGAGATACGGTCGTTCTGGCTCAGTTTAAGCCAATTAATTAACTGGTTAGTCGTGCTGCCTGCCGCGGATACCACCATTAAGTCACCGGGTTGGCTGTAATTAGCCATAATCTTGGCTACCCGTTGATAACATTTCACATCCGCGAGACTGCTTCCACCAAACTTATGTAATTGGCGGCCATTTTCCGCCGTTGCAACTGCCAGTGCACTCATGGTCACTCCTTTACTACTGCTTGAAATGCATTTTCCAAATCAGCGATTAAATCCTGACTATCTTCAATACCCACAGAAACACGCAATAGTGAATCCGTAATCCCCGCTTCCGCCCTTGCCTGTGCTGACATTCCAGCGTGAGTCATGGTAGCAGTATGGGAAATTAAGGTTTCCACCCCGCCCAATGATTCCGCCAAAGTAAATAACTTTAACTCAGACAAGAAACAGCGTATCGCCTGCTCATTACCATCTAACTCAAAGCTTATCATTGCGCCAAAACCAAATTGTTGTTTACAAGCAATTTCATGCCCTGGATGATCTTTCAAAGCCGGGTAAAAAAGTTTTTTCACTAACGGTTGATGTTGAAGATAATCGACAATCTCCAATGCATTCTTTTGCTGTAACAAGACCCGTGGCGATAAAGTACGCATACCACGCAACAGCAGGTAACTATCAAACGCGGCGCCGGTTACACCAATATTATTCGCCCACCAAGCGAGTTCCGTTGCAACCGCTTCATCCTTTGCAATAATGGCTCCGGCAATCACATCAGAGTGCCCGTTAAGATATTTAGTGCAGGAATGCACAACCAAATCTGCCCCCAACGCCAGAGGCTTCTGTAATACCGGACTCAGGAAAGTGTTATCAACAACAACTGTCGCACCTACCTCATGAGAAAGTTGGCATATATGGGCAATATCGACAATACGTAACAAAGGATTACTGGGCGTTTCAATCAAGACCAACTTTGGTTTTTTGGACAATACTTGCTTTAATGCCTGTTCATCACTCTGATCGACAAAAGCCACTTCATAAGCACCGCGTTGACTCAGGCTATCAAACAAGCGGTAGCTGCCGCCATAACAGTCATGAGGAGCAATCAACAGATCGCCGGGCTTAAGGAAAACCGTGCATAACAGGTGAATGGCTGACATTCCACTGCTGGTCATGATAGCACCCGCGCCCCCCTCCAGCTCAGCTAACGCTCGTTGCACCATATCACGGCCTGGATTACTCCTGCGGGAATAATCATGCGTCCTTGGCTGATTAAAATCAGTAAAATTATATGTACTGGAAAGATAAATAGGTGGAACAACACAGCCATACTGCTCATCATTATTCAGCCCATTGCGAACTGCTATTGTTGCCGGTTTGCGTGTCATATCAGCTACCACTGTCTGTCATAAATTGAATCAGGGAAGAATATCCGCTAGCACAATGGACGTCAATACATCTAGACATCTAAACCTCTTTACGGTTAGATTAAGCAATGGGATAATTATTCATCATAACTAATGCTGCTTTATTTGTTCTTTATTTATTAATAGCCATTAGTTTATCGCATATACTATAACTGTATAATTGATAAGGAAATCACGATAAAATGGCAATATGTTACAACGAAAGCTGGTGTTGTTATCTGGCTTAATTTTATGATTTCACGACTATTTAAGGTACCCCATGGCTGAGTGGAACGGTGAATATGTCAGCCCTTATGCTGAACATGGCAAAAAAAGCGAACAGGTGAAGAAAATCACAGTTTCAATCCCTTTGAAAGTGTTGAGGATCCTCACTGACGAACGCACACGTCGCCAAGTAAATAACCTGCGTCACGCGACCAACAGTGAATTGCTGTGTGAAGCATTCCTACACGCATTTACTGGGCAACCACTACCCGATGATGCTGATTTACGTAAAGAGCGTAATGATGAAATCCCAGAGGCTGCCAAAAAGATCATGCGGGAATTAGGTATTGATCCTGATACTTGGGAATATTGATAGTAGCGCAAAAAACTCCCATAGAAATTCAGGGATTTTTTATATGGCTAAAATACAAAACGCCCGATGCAAAGCACCGGGCGTTAGTACCAATTGGCCTGTTATTACGGACAGGCTCAATTCTGCAATTACTTGCTGACACCTGGAACGTTGAAACGTTTCTTGAAGCGATCAACACGACCACCAGTAGCAACATCACGTTGTTTACCCGTATAGAATGGGTGGCATTGGCCGCATACGTCTAGGTTCAGAGCGTGACCAACGGTAGATCTGATTTGCATTACATTACCGCAAGAGCAGGTTGCAGTAACTTCTTCATATTTAGGATGAATACCTTTTTTCATGGGATAACCTCTGTTAAGGCCGTGTCGCTATCCAGCCCTGTTGCCGCCAGACACCACACGTCGTGTTGATAAAATGAGTTTGGTATCTTCCATACCAAAGGCGGCGGATCATACAGAAGATCTGCCTATCTCGCAATGAAATCCACTCAACACCTATGGTACTCTATAATCAATTTTTGATTATATTCTAACTTACCCTTTGATTTTACGGAATAATTTTATGGTCGTCGTTCAGGTTGCTCTGCCTGTCCCTCTTACCCGCTCTTTTGACTATCTGTTGCCCCCGGAGAGTCAATTACCCGTTGCAGGAATGCGAGTAACAGTCCCTTTTGGCAAACGTAAAGCTATTGGTATCGTTACCGGGATAGCTGACAACAGTGATATTCCAGCAGAACAACTGAAAACCATAGAATCTATTCTTGATACTCGCTCCTTATTTTCAGAAAATCTTTGGCAACTATTACTCTGGGCATCCAGCTATTACCATTACCCCATCGGTGAAGTCCTATTCCATGCACTGCCGGTACTACTTCGTCAGGGAAAACCCGCGGAACCAGCCCCATTATGGCAATGGCACATTACTCCAGCCGGTGCTGAATTACCGCTGGCTCAACTGAAACGCTCACCAAAACAGCAGCAGGTACTGGCAACTCTACGCCGTAAGGCAATATATCGCCACCAGATTACAGAACTGGAACTGAGCGAAAGCGCTTTCCAGTCGCTCAAAAAGAAGTCACTCATCGATTTATGCCCTGTGCAACCTGAATCTGAGAACTGGCGAAATCACTTCCAAATCACCGGCGAACGCCTGAAATTAAATACCGAACAAGCCACAGCAGTCGGAGCTATCCGCGCAGAAGACCAGCAATTTTCTCCCTGGTTACTGGCGGGCATCACCGGATCAGGTAAAACAGAAGTTTATCTCAGTGTGCTGGAGAATATTTTGGCACAAGGTAAACAAGCGCTGATACTTGTACCAGAAATTGGCCTGACACCCCAAACCATCCGTCGTTTCCGTGAACGTTTCAACGCACCGGTTGATGTTCTTCATTCAGCCCTGAATGACAGTGAACGCCTTGCTGTATGGCTACGGGCGCAACAGGGTGAGAACGCAATTGTCATCGGTACACGCTCAGCCCTATTTACCCCTTTCGCCGGTCTTGGCATCATCATTATCGATGAAGAACATGACAGCTCTTATAAACAACAGGAAGGCTGGCGTTATCATGCTCGTGATCTAGCGGTATTTAGAGCAAAAAAAGAGAATATCCCGGTGATCATGGGTTCTGCGACTCCAGCACTGGAAACACTTTACAATGTGCAACAAGGCAAATACCGCCCTCTGACATTATCCAAACGAGCAGGCCATGCACAACCAGCGACTCAACATCTGTTGGACTTAAAAGGTTTACCACTTAAAGTCGGGTTATCTCAACCACTAATAAAGCGTATTGAAGAGCATCTACAAGCCAATAATCAGGTCATACTTTTCCTTAACCGCCGCGGTTACTCACCTGCCTTACTCTGCCACGAATGCGGCTGGATTGCAGAATGTCAACGCTGTGACCATTATTACACACTGCATCAATACCACCGTCAGTTACGTTGCCATTATTGTGACAGCCAACGCCCCGTTCCCCGCCAGTGCCCGCAATGTGGTTCTACCCATCTCCAACCTGTCGGCCTTGGCACAGAACAGCTTGAAGACGGTATTTCAGCCCTATTTCCTGATGTACCCATTACCCGCATTGACAGAGATACCACCAGCCGCAAAGGAACACTGGAACAACAACTGGCTGACATTCACACTGGAAATGCCCGTATACTGATTGGCACTCAAATGCTGGCAAAAGGACACCATTTTCCCGATGTCACACTGGTCGCTTTACTCGATGTTGATGGTGCTCTGTTTTCAGCAGACTTTCGGGCAGCGGAACGTTTTGCACAACTTTATACACAAGTTTCTGGTCGGGCTGGTCGAGCAGGTAAACGAGGAGAAGTGGTTCTTCAAACTCATCATCCTGACCATCCATTACTGCAAATTTTGCTCAATAAAGGCTACGATGCTTTCGCTATTCAAGCTATGGATGAGCGCAAAAGTGTGTTTTTGCCGCCATTTACCAGCCATATTATCTTGCGGTCAGAAGATCACGATAATCAGCAAGCACCTGCTTTTTTACAGCAATTGCGCCTACTTTTCGAACATCATCCTTTGCGGGATGATAACTTATGGATCATGGGTCCGGTTCCTGCATTACAGTCAAAAAGAAGCGGTCGTTATCGTTGGCAACTATTAATTCAACATCCATCCAGAATTTTTTTACAAAAAATCATGGCGATGGTTTATCCACAAATAACAACTTTGCCGCAAATTCGAAAAGTGAAATGGAATATCGATGTTGATCCAACAGACAGTTAGCGATTAATTGCCTCTATTTTAAAACACATAACCTGAGCAGATTAAACATACTCTTATTTACTATTTAAAAAATCGCACCTGACAATCAGTAATCAATGAAAAATTATTCACTAATTTGCGAGCCATATCGAATAAATGATTTATATCACACTTTTTTACAAACTAAGGAATAAATGAATTTGCCAAACTGTTTAGAATGATCCCTTAATAACATTGTCATAACCTTAAACCGCATGTCATTACTTTTCTTAAAGTCACTGACGGTTTCCCGGCAACCAGAAATTGACAATCATTTAACTAACCCGTCAGGAAATGAGGAGTGAGTTTTGGAGCAGAAAAAGAATGGCACCTCCGCAACAATGAAAGATGTCGCTGAAGTGGCTGGCGTTTCTACCGCAACAGTATCAAGAACACTCATGAATCCAGAAAAGGTTTCTTCCCAGACCCGACAAAAAGTGGAACAAGCTGTACTGGCTGTGGGTTATTGCCCAAATAACTTATCCCGTAATCTTAAACGCGGTGAGTCAAAAACTATTTTAGTGATAGTGCCAAATATCAGCGATCCCTTTTTCACTGATGTGATTTGCGGCATTGAAGAGACAGCGGCAGAACATGGCTATCTGGTTTTAATCGGTGATTGCCAACATCAGCAAAAACAGGAACACACGTTTCTTAACCTGATTGTCACCAAACAAATTGATGGTCTGTTGTTACTGGGTTCTAATGTCCCGTTTGATGCCAGCAAAGAAGAGCAAAAAAACCTACCACCTATGGTAATGGCGAACGAATTTGCACCAGAGCTAGAGCTGCCGACTATTCATATTGATAATCTGACCGCCGCATTCAATGCCACTCATTATCTGCAAACATTGGGACATAAACGCATTGCTTGCCTCTCCGGCCCAGAAAACATACCGATTTGCCGCTATCGCCTTCAAGGATATATCCAAGCACTGCGTCGCTCTGGCGGGACAATTCGTGAAGATTATATTGTCCAAGGTAATTTTACCCATGAAAGCGGCGCAAAATTGACTGAACAACTACTCTCTCTGTTAGATCCCCCTACAGCCATCTTCTGCCACAGCGATGTTATGGCGATTGGAGTGATGTGGCAGGCTAAAAGAATGGGCTTAAAAATACCGGAAGATTTATCCATCATTGGGTTTGATAACTTAAGTCTCGCCATGTACAGCGATCCGCCATTGACAACCGTTGGCCAACCCCGTTACCAAATTGGTCACAAAGCAATGTTACTGTTGCTAGATCAAATTCAGGGCCACACAACATCTGGCGGTTCTCAGTTACTGGAATCAGAATTAATTATTCGGCAAAGCACCTGTTCGCCTAAAAGCTAGGCAAATAACCGCAGGTTAAGTAACATATCGTTTATTTTCTTTTATTTAAATTACTCAGCGAATTAGACAGTGGCACAACGAGATTATGTGAGTCGCGGGCGTTCAAACACCCGCCGTAAAAATACCGATAAGAAAAAATACCAAGCCCAAGGGTTGCCAAAAGCAACACTGGCTGTCGCGGTAGCATTAGTCATTATCTTTATTGGTGGCCTTTACTTTATTACCCACAATAAACAGAAAAGCGAATCAGAAGTAGTGCCAAAACATTCTCAGCAAAACAGTGGGTTACCGCCAAAACCGGAAGAACGCTGGCGCTATATCAAAGAATTGGAAAATCGTCCCGTTGGCATTGAGACACCACGTGAGCCTTCATCCGGAGGGCAAATCAATTCACAAACTCAGCTAACCGCCGAGCAACGGCAGTTACTTGAACAAATGCAGGCGGATATGCGCCAACCGGCGACTTCGCTGCCAGAAGTACCATACAATGGTGTTCAAGTGCCGCGTTCACAAGTGATCATCAAGCCATCAACGGAAACACAACAACCGCTGGAAACAAGACCGCAACCACAGCCTCAACAAACGTTACCGCAACAATCAATGCAGACTCAGCCAGTTCAGCCACAAACGCTACCACCGGCTGAGAACAGTAAACCAAAGCCCGTAGAAAAGGCACAGCGTATGATTTTACAATGTGGTTCATTCCGCAATATGGACCAAGCTGAATCAGTACGCGCCAATCTGGCATTTGCGGGCATTGAAAGCCAGATCACAACGGGAGATGGCTGGCATCGTGTTGTTCTTGGTCCCTACAGTAAAAACACCGCAGAAAAAATGCGGGAGCGCCTGAAAGGCGTTGGCGTATCAGGTTGCATTCTCCGTGTTACTGGGGGTTGAAAAATTATAATTCTCCCCCATCTATACTGCTAAACACCGTGCACACGGTATTTTCGATAGCCGTATACACTGTCGAAAGTACCGTGCGTCACATTTATCTATTTTTGTAACCAAGGGCTTACTCGTGACTACAATCGTAAGTGTTCGCCGTAATGGCCAAGTCGTAATCGGTGGTGATGGACAGGCAACGATGGGTAATACCGTCATGAAAGGCAATGTCCGTAAAGTTCGCCGCCTCTATAATGACAAAGTAATCGCGGGTTTTGCCGGCGGTACAGCAGACGCTTTTACTCTGTTTGAACTGTTTGAACGTAAACTTGAAATGCACCAAGGGCATCTAACCAAGGCAGCGGTCGAGCTTGCTAAAGACTGGCGCACTGATCGCATGCTACGCAAACTGGAAGCACTGCTAGCAGTCGCAGATGAAAATACCTCTCTAATCATTACAGGTAACGGCGATGTCATTCAACCAGAAAATGACCTGATTGCTATTGGTTCCGGTGGTCCGTACGCCCAATCCGCCGCACGGGCAATGTTGGAAAATACCGATCTCAGTGCCAGACAAATCGCAGAGAAAGCGCTAACCATTGCCGGTGATATCTGCATTTATACCAACCATAATCACAACTTCGAAGAACTTCCTTCAAAAGCGTAAGGGTAGATAGTATGTCTGAAATGACTCCACGCGAAATTGTCAGCGAACTTGACAAACACATTATTGGTCAGGACAAAGCGAAACGCGCTGTAGCTATCGCACTCCGTAACCGCTGGCGTCGTATGCAGCTAGATGAAACGCTGCGCTACGAGGTAACGCCTAAAAATATCCTGATGATTGGTCCGACTGGGGTAGGTAAAACCGAAATCGCCCGTCGCTTGGCAAAACTGGCAAATGCGCCGTTTATCAAAGTCGAAGCGACAAAATTCACCGAAGTTGGCTATGTTGGTAAAGAAGTCGACTCTATCATCCGTGATCTGACCGATGCTGCGGTTAAAATGGTTCGCCTGCAATCTATTGAACAAAACCGTTATCGGGCAGAAGAACTGGCAGAAGAGCGTATTCTTGATGTCCTGATTCCACCAGCAAAAAATAATTGGGGACAAACGGAGACGCAAGTCGAACCATCGGCCGCACGCCAGGCATTCCGTAAAAAATTACGCGAAGGTCAACTGGATGATAAAGAAATCGAGATTGATATTGCTACCACACCGGTAGGCGTCGAGATCATGGCGCCTCCGGGCATGGAAGAGATGACAAACCAGCTGCAATCTATGTTCCAGAACCTTGCTGGTCAGAAACACAAATCTCGTAAGCTAAAAATCAAAGATGCTTTCAAACTACTGGTCGAAGAAGAAGCCTCTAAACTGGTTAACCCGGAAGAATTGAAACAACAGGCCATTGATGCCGTTGAACAACACGGTATTGTCTTCATTGATGAAATCGACAAAATTTGTAAACGTGGTCAAACTTCAGGCCCTGATGTTTCCCGTGAAGGTGTTCAGCGTGACCTGTTACCACTGGTGGAAGGCTGTACGGTATCCACTAAACACGGCATGGTAAAAACAGACCACATCCTGTTTATCGCCTCAGGTGCATTCCAGGTTGCCAGCCCTTCCGATCTAATCCCTGAATTACAAGGGCGTTTGCCAATCCGCGTGGAACTACAAGCATTAACCACAGAAGATTTTGAGCGTATTCTGACTGAACCAAGTGCATCTCTGACAGAGCAATATAAAGCTCTTATGGCAACAGAAGGAATGGATATCAGTTTCACGACTGATGGCATCAGCAAAATCGCTGAATCAGCATGGCAAGTAAATGAATCAACCGAAAATATCGGTGCTCGTCGCCTGCATACTGTGCTTGAACGGCTGATGGAAGATATCTCCTTCGAAGCCAGCGAACGCCAAGGCCAGTCAGTTAACATTGATGCCGACTATGTTAAACAGCATCTAGATGAACTGGTTGCAGATGAAGATCTGAGCCGTTTTATCTTATAATCGGTGTATACGATTCCTGATCCACTGTAATTAATGATGGGAGGCTTGCCTCCCATTTGTTTTTTATAAATTTACAGGAGTAAGTGAACGCAGAAATGAACTCATCAACCTCCATTAGTCAAACTCAAGCATGGCTGGAAAGTTTGCGTCCTAAAACGCTGCCACTCGCCCTTGCAGCCATTATTACTGGTTCAGCCCTCGCTGCCTGGACAGGGCATTTCAAGCTACCGGTTGCTTTACTGGCGCTATTAACAGCAGCCATACTGCAAATTCTGTCCAATCTCGCCAATGATTACGGTGATGTTATCAAAGGTAGTGATACTGAAAAGCGTATCGGGCCACTACGTGGTATGCAAAAAGGCATTATTACCGCCTCACAGATGAAAAAAGCGCTGAAGATTATTGTCCTGCTAGCTTGCCTGTCTGGTGGCGCCTTGATTGCCGTTGCCTGTGAAGAACCCGGCGATATATTCGGTTTTCTGGTACTTGGCCTGCTAGCAATTATTGCCGCAATTACCTATACCGTTGGCGCAAAGCCTTATGGCTATATGGGGCTTGGCGATATTTCAGTCCTGATTTTCTTTGGCTGGTTAAGTGTTGCCGGTACTTATTATCTTCAAGCAGGTTTTTTTGACTCGGTTGTCATACTCCCGGCTACAGCCAGTGGTCTCCTCTCTACTGCTGTTTTAAATATCAATAATTTGCGTGATATCGAAGATGACAAACGGCATGGCAAAAACACCCTAGCTGTCCGCCTCGGCCCTACAAAAGCCCGTTATTATCACGGCTGTTTAATAATCACAGCAATACTTTGCCTGGCATTATTCACCGTACAAAACTCGTCTGGCTGGTCAGGCTGGCTGTTCCTGCTCGCTTTGCCTTGGTTGTTCAAACATATGTGGTATGTACTTAATGAACCCACACCAGAGGGAATGCGTCCAATGTTGGGACAGATGGTTAAAGCGGCATTACTGACTAATATTTTATTTTCAGTTGGTCTTATTTTTAACTAAACAGTATTTGTGCTGCTTTTCCGGGGAGGTTGAACTTAATCATTCTATACCTGTTAACAATATCAATTTAATAATTGATGATTTTGCTAACATCCACCTGAAAGGGATATACTTACCGTTCCATACCTTAACCAGACGTAAATCCTATGAAATATGATACTTCCGAGCTTTGTGACATCTATCAAGAAGAAGTAAATGTGGTAGAACCTATGTTCTCCAATTTTGGCGGGCGTACTTCATTTGGTGGTCAAATCATCACGGTTAAATGCTTTGAAGACAACGGGTTACTTTACGACCTGCTTGAAGAGAACGGTCATGGACGCATTTTACTGGTAGATGGTGGGGGTTCTGTACGCCAAGCATTAATTGACGCTGAGCTGGCACAACTCGCTGTGCAAAATGGATGGGAAGGCATTGTTGTTTACGGTGCTGTACGTCAGGTTGACCAGCTAGCAGAGTTCGACCTCGGTATTCAAGCTATAGCCGCTATTCCTGCTGGCTGTCGTGATGAAGGAACCGGCGCAAGCGATATCCGGGTGAATTTCGGTGGTGTCACCTTCTTCTCTGGCGATTATTTGTATGCCGACAACACCGGTATCATTTTGTCCGAAGAGCCACTGGGACTTGATGAGAGTGAAGAAGATGAGATCATCTGATGGCAACGTATAATAGAATTAAGGGCGATTTTTTAGATCGCCCTTTTTATTTGTTGGAAATTTGTAATTACTGAACATCTTCCATTTTGCCCAACAAGGCACGCAAACGTTCTTGCCATACTTGTTGCTCTTGCTTTAATTGCTCATTCTCATGAGTCAGAGACTCACGGCTGCTGGTGGCATTCTGAATTTCCTGAGACAAAGATCGATTTTTTTCTTTTAATTCTTCAATTTCCATTTGTAGCAGGGTAATAGTATCAATCGCCTGCTGAACCTTGGCTTCCAGCTTTTCAAAAACTTCAAATGACATTCTCGGTTCCCCCTTATAAGCAATTGTCTGATTGTATGTAGCCAACGCGCCCCTGTCTAGCAACATCCCCAACACATGAAAAATAACTACCAAATAAAAACTCCAAAGTGTCTCACACTTTAGTTTTTAGCAAAATAGCGGATAAATGCGGATTCGCTCATTTTGTTGACACAACACACACATTTCAATTTCGCTATTTCTCGTTTCCGCGCATTAACGATAAATTTACACTTTCCTCCTTTCAATGCTGGAAGGCGACAATAATAACTACCCCTCTAAAATCTTCTTCGTAGGATAGAACATATGAGCCAAACCACTAGCACGACATTAACCGGACAATGTATCGCTGAGCTTCTTGGTACCGCACTATTGGTTTTCCTTGGCGTAGGCTGTGTTGCCGCTGCACGTATTGCCGGCGCACAATTAGGTTTATGGGAAATCAGTATTATTTGGGGCATGAGCGTTGCGTTGGCTGTTTATCTTACCGCAGGTGTTTCCGGTGCTCACCTTAACCCAGCGGTGACAATTGCCTTATGGTTGTTTGCCCGTTTTGATGGCAAAAAAGTTATCCCTTTTATTATTGCCCAGATGATTGGTGGCTTTATCGCTGCCGCTCTCATTTATATGATGTACTACAGCGTATTCCTTGATTACGAACAAGTACATAATATCGTTCGCGGCACTCCTGAAAGCTTGTTTACAGCGGGCGTATTCTCTACTTATCCAATGGCGTCACTGTCTATTTCTCAGGCTTTTATGATAGAGATTATCATTGCCGCTATTCTGGTCTGTTTAATTCTGTCACTCACTGACGATGGTAACGGTATTCCTCGCGGTCCTATGGCTCCGTTACTGATTGGTATTGTAGTTGCCGTTATCGGTGGCGCATTCGGTCCATTAACTGGTTTCGCGCTGAATCCGGCCCGTGACTTTGGTCCCAAACTAATTGCTTATCTAGCGGGTTGGGGAGATATTGCCCTGACAGGTGGACGTGAAATCCCTTACTGTCTGGTTACTCTGACCGCACCCATTATCGGCGGTATTGTGGGAGCATTTGGCTACCGCAAACTTATTGGTCGCCATTTACCATCTGATGTTCATAAAACTGAAGATCAGAAGAAAAAGAGAGCCTAGAGTAGAGCATTACCAGAACAGGTTATTATCATGACAACAGAAAATATGATTGAGAAAAAATATATTGTCGCCCTTGATCAAGGAACTACCAGCTCCCGAGCGATAATTCTTGATCACAACGCCAATATTATCTCAATTTCTCAAAGAGAATTTGCGCAAATTTATCCTAAACCGGGTTGGGTAGAACACGATCCAATGGAGATTTGGGCAACCCAAAGCTCAACTTTGGTAGAAGTATTGGCAAAAGCGGATATTAGTTCTGATCAAATTGCCGGTATTGGGATTACCAACCAACGTGAAACGACGATTATTTGGGAAAAAGAAACCGGTAAACCTATCTACAATGCCATCGTTTGGCAATGTCGCCGTACCGCGGACGCATGTACTAAACTAAAACAAAAAGAGGGATTGGAAGAATATATTCGCCAGAATACAGGGCTGGTAGTGGACCCTTATTTCTCTGGCACTAAAATAAAATGGATCTTAGATAATGTCCCAGGCGCCCGTGAACGGGCTGAAAAAGGTGAGCTACTGTTCGGTACTGTGGATACTTGGCTGGTATGGAAAATGACCCAAGGCCGAGTTCACGTTACCGATTTCACAAACGCCTCTCGAACAATGCTGTTCAACATTCACAATCTGGAATGGGATCAGCATATTCTTGATGAGTTACAAATCCCGCGCTCCCTACTGCCTACCGTTCATTCATCTTCTGAGATTTATGGTCAGACCAACATCGGCGGTAAAGGCGGCACCCGGATCCCTATAGCAGGTATCGCAGGCGACCAGCAAGCTGCTCTATATGGTCAACTTTGTGTCCAACCGGGTATGGCGAAAAACACCTACGGAACAGGCTGTTTCCTGCTAATGAATACAGGTACAGATGCTGTTCGCTCCAATCATGGATTACTGACAACCATTGCCTGTGGTCCCCGCGGTGAAGTGAACTATGCACTTGAAGGTGCGGTTTTCGTTGGTGGTGCTTCTATTCAGTGGCTACGTGATGAACTGAAACTTATTGCAGATGCTACTGATTCCGAATACTTTGCCACCAAAGTTAAAAATAGTAACGGCGTATATGTGGTTCCCGCTTTTACCGGCCTTGGCGCCCCCTACTGGGACCCCTACGCCCGCGGCTCAATCTTTGGCCTGACCCGCGGCACCAACAGTAATCACATCATTCGTGCGACGCTGGAATCCATCGCCTATCAGACCCGCGATGTCCTGGATGCCATGCAGGCTGATTCAGGCACCCGGCTGCAAGCACTGCGGGTAGATGGCGGTGCTGTTGCCAATAATTTCCTGATGCAATTCCAATCAGATATCCTTGGCACCCGTGTAGAACGCCCTGTGGTGCGTGAAAGCACCGCATTGGGCGCAGCATTCCTCGCGGGATTAGCGGTTGGTTACTGGAAAGATCTCGATGAAGTGAAAAGCAAAGCCACCATTGAAAAAGAGTTCCGTCCGGGCATTGAAACCACCGAACGAAATTACAAATACAATGGCTGGAAAAAGGCAGTTGCCCGCGCACAAGATTGGGAAGATAAAAACTAAGATTTTCTGAATAAAATGTGAAAGGGGGGAATGAATGCCCCCTTTCTTTAATTGTTTGATTAAACGACATGCCCGTGATGCTGCATCCTATGCGCTAATGGTAACCAACAAAGCAGGATCAAAACTGACGTAAAAAACATCAGCATACCCACGCTGAATTGATTATTTTGCGGCAGCATTGCAGATAACCAAGTTGCCAAGCCAGAGCCAACATTCTGCAAACCGCCGACTAGCGCCCCTGCTGCACCTGCCAGATAAGGAAATGGTTCCATTGCCCCGGTTGTTGCCAGAGGAAACAACATTCCTGCACCAAAGAAAAAGAGCGCGGCAGGCACCAATAGCGTCCAAATATTCATTACACCTAACCATCCTGGCAACCACATCAATGCACCGGCCAATAAACAGCAAACCACCGAATGCCACATCAAATTATAAAAAGTTCTTCCTTCTCGCCCGGCATACCACGCGCCAAAGAAAGCCGCTGGAATAGGCAAAATAAACAAAATACTGACGGTAATACTGTTCAACCCAAGCACTCCTCCCATCAGCACCCCACTACAAGCCTCAAAGACCGCAATCCCTGACAGACCACCAATTAACATCACCAAATAAGCAGTAAACCAGCTATTCGATAACAGTTGATGGAAAGAGGTGAGCATTTTTCGTTTTTCGGTTTGCTGTGGCCGGGTTTCCGGCAACTTACAAAACACGTAATAAACGACACCAATACACAAAAGCAATAAAAACAGATAACAGGAACGCCAACCAAAGAAATGCGCGACCACACCGCCAATCATCGGCGCAAGTAACGGGCTAACTAAAATTCCCATATTCAACAAACTATTAGCATAACGCAGCGCAGTGCCAGTATATAAATCCCTTGGCATCGTTCTGGCCATCACACCTGCAACTCCTGTTCCCAACCCCTGCAAAGCACTGGCAACAACCAACACATCCAAATTAGGAGAAAATAAAGCACAGACAGTCGCAAACAGGAAAATGATCATACCGGCCAGAATAACCGGGCGCCGGCCAATCTGGTCTGAAAGAGGGCCGTAAAAAAGCTGCGAAAGCCCATAAGAAAACAGATATGCGGCCATCACACGTTGTACAGAACCCGTCGACACATTAAAGTCTTTAGCAATATCTGCAATAACAGGCACATAGATTGTCTGTGTCATCTGCCCTACAGCAGCCAGTGCAATCAATGTCAGCAATAAATGAAAGTTTTCTAATTTTCTCATCGCATTCACAATAAGTTTATACAATTCATAAAGTCACAAGAAACCCCAGGCTATGTAAAAAATGGCCTGTATTCTCTTACTCCACTAATGTGACTAACTTAACAAATTTAAAATATTTTGCGAGATAGTGCACAATTTTATTTGTAGAAAAAATAACAGTTAATTACGCCATATCTGGCAACAAATATGTACATATAAAACTAAGTATTAATAAAATAATGGTTAATTTTTCTATAACACAGAATCGATAATGGTATTTATCTCTATAGGACTAAAATAGCGACGTAAAAACAAACGGTTCGGAGATTTCTTTCGGGATAGGAGATAAGTTCCAATGGCAAACTGGGTTACAGGAAAAGTTACACAAGTTATTCACTGGACGAATACCTTATTTAGCATCAGGATGCATGCACCGGTTGAAGAATTTACCGCGGGCCAGTTTGCAAAACTGGCGATGGAAATAGATGATGAACGGGTACAACGGGCCTACTCTTACGTTAACGCTCCGACAGATAATAATCTTGAATTCTATTTAGTGACAGTTCCTGACGGCAAACTTAGTCCACGATTAGCAGCACTGCAACCCGGTGATGATCTACTAGTGACAGAACAAGCCGCAGGTTTCTTTATTCTTGATGAAATACCTGATTGCAAAACATTATGGATGCTCTCAACGGGAACAGCCATTGGCCCTTATCTGTCAATTCTTCAACAAGGGGACTACCTGGAAAGATTTGAGAGCATCGTATTGGTGCATGCAGTCAGGCTCACACAGGATTTAAGCTATCTGCCCTTAATGCAACAACTAGTTGAGCGTTTCAATGGCAAATTACGCATTCAAACTATCGTCAGCCGTGAACAAAACCCCGGCTCACTGACCGGCCGTATCCCGGCACTGATTGAGAACGGCGAACTTGAGGCCGCTGTCGGGCTTACGATGAACAATGACAACAGCCATATTATGCTATGCGGTAATCCTCAAATGGTGAAAGATACCCAACAACTGCTAAAAGAGCAGCGTGGAATGACAAAACACTTACGCCGCAAACCGGGGCATATTACTAGTGAGCAATATTGGTAATTTCAGTCATCTTTGGCAGAAATAAAATCCACTTTCTCTGTTGCTTCACCAAACCGATTTGGTCCATCAGTGCCACGGAATACACCGCAATCAAGCACCATCATTACAATGATCAATGTGGGGATAAAACGGCCAATCCCCCATTGCCAGAACGGTGCCATACCACCCCAGTCAACAGCAATCAACACCCCCGCCAGTAATAAAAGCAGCGACCACCCTCCCTGCTTATTTCGGTCATGCAGGCGCTTAACCATCATTGCCGTTGCGGGATACATCACCAAGACAAGGGCAAAAACAGCATAGTGCATAGTTAAAGAATTCATTCCCTGAATAGTCAGGATAACAAACATCAAGGCCAGGCAAACACCAATGCCAATCCAGAATTCACGCCGCCCAATACGTCCTTTGAATGAAAAACCCCATTGTTGTAATGTCATCTATTCTTTTCCAATCGTGTATTCTGTTTCTCAGCGCAGTTTAACCTAAGCGAGCGGCAACATGAAAACGGACGTTAATAAATTTCTAGCCATAATATTCGCGGCAAGCATCATCGGTTTGCCGTTGGTAGCCAATGCTGATGAATCCACAACCACTGGACCCACAGTGCAAGCAACCTATCTTCTACCAAATGCTCCCTCTTTTGATGAAACCATCCCGCGATTTCGCGAAAAATATAATCGCCGCAATCCAACATTGCCACTACACGAGTATCGGGTAATCATAAGTAAAAACATTTACCTGCCACTGACACGAGCTGCCAGCAGAATCAATGAAAAACTTTATTCTTCCGCCGTACTTGAGCGGGGAAGTGAAAAAATCAAAAGCCTGCAACTGACATTATTACCATCAGAAAACGAAACAGAAACACAGAAAAACCATATTCTGGCAGAACAATACATGATAGCTCTGATGCGCCACTTTAACCCGACTATTTCACAGGAACAGAGCAAAGAGAACATTAATAACTTGCTCAGAAACAGCAAAAAATCGCCATTTTACAGCCACAACATCGGCGCCATTCGCTATATTGTGGTAAATAGTAGCGAAAAAACGCTTACTTTCGCCATTGAACCGATTAAGCTATGGTTATCTGAACCCGATAACTAATCAAATTTAGGAATAAAAAAAGCTATTGTTTGTAATGATCACTATACTGTGGAGCATTGATCTACCGAATTGATCCTAAATTCAGCTCACTACTTAAACTTCTCTGGTTGGAGGAAAAAACATGCGACATCCATTGGTGATGGGTAACTGGAAATTGAATGGCAGTACCCATATGGTAAACGAACTTATCACTGACCTGCGTAAAGAATTAAGCAGTATTACCGGCTGTGACGTCGCTATCGCGCCACCAGCACTTTATCTCTCTCAGGCTAAACAAGCGCTGGCTGGCAGTCGTATTGCTCTGGGCGCACAGGATGTTGACGTTAACCTATCTGGTGCATTTACAGGTGAAACTTCCGCCACAATGTTGAAAGACATTGGCGCAGAATACATTATCATCGGCCACTCTGAACGCCGTACTTACCACCAAGAAAGTGACGAATTCATCGCGAAAAAATTCGCCATTCTTAAACAACAAGGTCTAATCCCTGTTTTGTGCATCGGCGAAACTGAACAGGAAAATGAAGCCGGACAGACTGAAACCGTATGCGCAAGGCAAATTGATGCAGTTCTGAACACATTGGGCGCAGAAGCATTCCAAGGCGCGGTCATTGCTTACGAACCTGTTTGGGCAATTGGTACAGGCAAATCAGCAACACCGGCACAAGCTCAGGCTGTGCACAAATTCATTCGTGATCATATTGCGAAAAGAGACGAAGTAATCGCACAACAGCTCATTATCCAGTACGGTGGCTCTGTGAACGCGGATAATGCCGCTGAACTATTCGCTCAGCCAGACATTGACGGCGCATTAGTTGGCGGTGCCTCTCTAAAAGCTGATGCTTTCGCTATTATTGTAAAAGCCGCTGCTGCTGCGAAAAAAGCTTAATTCATATTTCAACGATAATTGACCGCCGTATGCCTACGGCGGCTATTCATTTTCAGCGCTGAATAATCTCATCAAACACACCGCCCGTCGCAAAATGCACTTTTTGCGCTTTTCCCCAACCACCGAATACTTTATCGACAGTAAATAATTCCAACTCAGGAAAAGAAGAGCGATACTTATCGGCAACTGTTTTATCACGTGGCCGATAATAGTTTTTAGCCACTATCTCCTGTCCAACGGGAGAGTAAAGGTATTGCAGATATTCTGTTGCTAGCTCACGGCTATGACGTTTATCAACGACCTTATCAACAACAGAAACCGTCGGCTCAGCCAGAATTGAAAGGCTAGGCGTCACAATTTCGAATTTATCTTTATCAAGCGCATTAATCGCCAATAATGCCTCATTCTCCCAGGCAATTAATACATCACCGATTCCACGCTCAACAAAAGTACTAGTCGCTCCTCTTGCGCCAGAATCGAGCACTTCAACATGCTGGTAAAGGGTTTTAACAAACGCTTTCGCTTTGTCCTGATCCTGATTGTTATGAATCAACCCATAACCCCATGCGGCCAAATAATTCCAGCGTGCGCCACCTGATGTTTTTGGATTAGGCGTTACAACAGATACACCTGGACGAACCAGATCTGACCAATCTTTAATCTGTTTTGGATTACCTTTCCGCACTAAAAAAACAATGGTTGAAGTATAAGGGGCTGAATTCTCTGGCAAGCGCTGAATCCATGCTTTCGCTATCCGGCCACGTTCCGCAATGGCATCCACATCATAGGCCAAAGCCAATGTCACCACATCCGCCTCAAGGCCATTAATAACAGAAGTTGCCTGTTTACCCGAGCCACCATGAGATTGCCGGATTATCACTTTATCCCCTGTCTTCTGCTGCCAATAATCACTAAAAGCCTGATTATATTGCTGATATAACTCACGGGTTGGATCATAGGACACATTAAGAAGTTGAAGATCTTTTGCCCATACACTGCTACTGGTAACCAACAGTAACGCCAATGCTATATGCCATCTGACTCTCACTTGAATCTCTCCCACACTGTTTTTGGCTGTTATGAAATCCAAGGCTGACAGAAAGCGTTATCACTCAGAAATAATTAAAAGCATTTATTTATATGCCATAGGAATATCTAAAGACAAATTACAGCCTCCAACGAGGCTGCAACAGATTTAGATTTGCCGGTATTGACGTGATCAATATAGCTTTTTCGCGGTTTCCAACCAATCCTGTTTAAACACGCGTTTCATATTCTGCACTGCATCAATGATGTCATGATGAACAAGTTTCTCGTTCTGAATACCAACACAACGGCCACCATAACCTTCCAACAATAATTGGATGGAATACGCCCCCATACGGGAAGCCAGAATACGATCATAAGCAACCGGGGAACCACCACGCTGAACATGGCCTAAGACTGTGGCACGGGTTTCATGATGCGTCTCTTTTTCGATGTGTCTCGCCAGTTCATAGACATCACAAACATGTTCGGTAATTGCAACAATGGCATGGCGTTTGCCTTTATCGATACCCGCTTTAATTTCAGCTACAAGCTCATCACAACTAAATGAGACTTCCGGCAGAACAATAAACTCACAACCTCCCGCAATGGCGGCTGACAAAGTGAGATCACCGCAATAGCGCCCCATCACTTCAACAATGGAAATACGTTTGTGGGAAGTTGAAGTGTCACGCAGACGGTCAATAGCTTCAACCACCGTTTCCAGCGCAGTGAAATAGCCGATGGTATAGTCCGTACCCGCCACATCATTATCAATCGTGCCCGGCAAACCAATACAGGGGAAACCCGCTTCTGTCAGTTTCTTCGCCCCAAGATAAGAACCATCACCACCAATGACGACCAATGCATCAAGACCATTTCTTCTCATATTCTCAATAGCGATGGCCCGCACCTTCTCATCTCTAAACTCAGGGAAACGAGCGGAGCCTAAGAAAGTCCCACCGCGGTTAATCATGTCGGATACGCTGAAACGGTCGAGTTTCTTCATGCGGTTTTCATACAAGCCAAGATAACCATCATAAACACCGAAAACCTCTAACCCTTCGGTTAACCCTGCACGAACCACACCACGAATAGCTGCATTCATACCTGGCGCATCACCGCCACTCGTTAAGACACCGATTCTTTTGATCCCATTGCTCATGATGACCTCTGACTTGTAGATGTAATAATTGCAAACCCACTGGCGGACTCTGTATGCGATCACTTTGCCTGAGAAATCTGCCTTTTTAACCTGTTATCACTTTAATCTATTACCACCTGGCGTACTGAAACAATTAAGCTGAATTGATTCAACTTTCATATAATACGGTAAAAAAACCAAGTCTGTATTAACATAAGTCTCTTTTTTGAGATCAAATTGGCTAAAAAGCCATTTAATTATGCTGCTATAGCTCTTAAGATCATCAATCAACCTCCGAGAAATCCTATCCTTAATATTCCCGTTCACACTGGACAAGGGCTTACAACGTTTTTTGCTAACAAATTCGGCATCTTTTAAACGTTCATCCGCAATTTTGTTCAGTGCTGCATCCTCAGCCAACTCTCATCAACAACACAGAAACCAGCACTGCGGCAATCCATACCACAGTGCCGATTCAACATAATCTTTATTCATTACGTTGGCGTCTTTCCATCAGGTATAGAAATAACGCGTTAGGTGGAAAAATACCGGTGCCGCAAAGCATAAAGAGTCGATCCTGTCTAACATCCCTCCATGCCCTTCAATCATTTCACCGAAATCTTTAATGCCACTATCACGTTTTATCGCTGACATACACAAACCACCAATAAAACCCATCAACGTAATTGCTAACGACATCAAACCTGCCTCCCACGGAGAAAATGGCGTTACCCAGTAAAGTGACATTCCTAACAAAACGGAAGCCAAGATTCCCCCAGCAAAACCTTCAACTGTTTTATTCGGGCTCAACTTAGGCACGATCGGATGTTTGCCAAACAATTTCCCAAATACGTACTGCAAAACATCCGACATCTGCACCACAATCATTAAAAACAGCAATAATTCGACATTCTCCCCTTCATAACCTGGAATATCCAACATCAATAAAGCGGGCGCATGGCTAATACAGAATACAGCAACTAACATTCCCCACTGTATTTTAGCTGTCCGTTCCAGAAAGTTCGTTGTATCCCCAGCCAATGCAATACGAGCAGGTAAAAACAGGAAAACATAAACAGGAATGAAAATAGAAAACACGCCATACCACTCAATACCAACGGCAACGTATTGCAATGGCATGAAAATAAAGAAACACCAGAACATCGCCTCATGGTCACTTCGTCGTGTTGGTGTCAAAGTGAAAAATTCCCGTAAAGCAAAAAATGACATACTCGCAAATAATAACACTGAACCGATTGGCCCAATAATCACCGACAACACACAAATAACACACATCCCCCACCAACCACGGATGCGGGCATTCAGATTATCGATTGTCGCATTACTGTTATCCCTTGAATATTTAGAAGAGAGTATTGCACCAACAATACTGGCAATAATTAACGGCACGAACATACCCCCCAACAACAGGAGTAGTTTATTATTAAGCATAGTCATAATATTAACGCCTCCAATGCCTGACGAGCTCGCTGTAAAAAGTCAGCTTTTTCCTCTTTTGCACCTAATTTTTCCAAAGGTTGCCCAAATGTTGCCGAACAAATAACAGGAACAACAAGTGCCGAGCCTTTTGGCAAGACTCTGTTTAAATTTTCCAAATAAACAGGAATAAGCTCAACATCAGGATATTTCTTCGCTAAATAATACAGACCGCCTTTAAACTTATTAATTTGTTCCCCACTTCCTCGTGTCCCCTCTGGGAACAAAATTAAAGACTCACCTCGTTTTAATACATCCTCCATTGGCGTAAGAGTATTTCCCTTTAAACAATCCTCACCTCTACGATCAATCAGCACAGCCCGAAAAACTTTATTGATAAAATATTTGCGCAGATAAGTCTTACTCCAATAATCACGGGCAGCGACAGGATGCACCCGAGAACGTAATACCCGAGGAAAACCAGCCCAAATAACTAACCCATCCAAATGACTCGAATGATTAGCATAATAAATTCGAGAAGCTACCGATGGCTTACACCCAATCCAACGAATTCTTACCCCAGTTAACAAACGGCAAAGCCCAGACAGGAAAGAACCCATACCTTTACTTACCAACGTCACTTCTTGTGATTTATTCATTACAAGCATCCTTCTCTTGTAATTCACTTAATATGACTCTGGTTCGCCGAATACATGTCCAAAGACAACCTAATGTGATAACGACTAATACCGCCAATAAAAGATACTGGCTCCATAACTGCGGTAAAAAAGCGGCAACAATTGAACTAACAGTAATTAATGCCATCCGATGTTGTTTTGCCATTGGGCCCAGGAAGCGTTGAGGCAAACCACAAGTACCCCCTAATAAGCGAATATAAGCCGTCAAAACAGCCAGTAATGCCGCAATACAGCCAAGAGAAACTGCAAACGGGAAAAGTGTTAAGCCATACCCTACCCCAATCAGAATAAAAGAATCAGCAATACGATCTGGAAGATCGTTAAAAACAGAACCAGCAGCCGTCTTCAATCCCCCTTCAACAGCAACCATACCATCCAATAAATTACATATTAGCCGACCTTGAATAAGCAAGGCGCCAATAATCAATAAAAGTGAAGTCAACCAAAAAGACTCGACTAAAAAACACACGGCAAAACACACGCCAGCTAATACAGCAAAAACAACGCTGGCAACAGATATGCCATTTGGTGTCGCCCCTTTACATTGCAACCATTTAGCCATCTTACTGGCCCACACTGCATTGCGTGTCTTGATCGGACGCCGATCTTTTACCTCGTTACCAGACATATCCTTTCCCTTTTTGAGCACAAATGAACAATCAAATCTACTTAAGTTAAATGAAATAAGATAAACAGGATTGGTTAGAATAACAACAATAAAAAACCATCGGAAAGAGTACCGCCCGACCAAATCGGACAATTAATAGGCTAAAGGGCCTTGTCAGAGCTGACTCGCAACAGCTTCCATTTGTCATGAAAACAGCACGACTCTCACTGCAAAGAAGAAGACTCAACAGCCAGAGCACCACATCAGATCGCTTACTACAGAATTGCTCAAGGATCTCAGATATGAATAAAACCACCTTATACAGTTTTGAGATTAACTGTACTTATTCCATTCAATTTTCTAGCAAATAAACAAAACACACTTACTGCCTATTCCAACAGCCATAATTAATTACAGACCATTCTTATGAACGAACAGTGAACACAAAAATGTGCAAGAAATGGTGTTTCTTATGTAGTTGTTATAGAAGGAATAAAACCCTTATCAAGACTCAAATTGAAGAGCTGTGGATGCAAAGCCAAGCCAATCTGGAACGAATGATCGTTATTCTGGCCTTTATTTTTTCGTCTTTAGCGATGGCAACAAGAAAGAGTCATCTGATAAAATTAAAACAGCAAATAAAACCCTCGCTGATTATAAAAAAGAGCCACAAAGCAACAGGCAGAAAATTGATCTCAAAACTGGAGAACCAATTGGGTTAATAGAGTAACAAATCTAACCCTGCATACTGGGTGGGACTATTTAAGGTATTATTCATTGATTATAAGGGGATTTTAAAATGAATTATCCACATCTCATCTACTGTATAATTGAAACCCTTAGCAAAAGCCCTTCGTATTTCGAGAGGCTTTTTATAACTCAGTTTACTGTCAGACAAAGAAATGCTCCCAGTTATCTGGCTGGAATATTCTTTAGATTCACCTCAAAGTTTTTTACTTAAAAAAGCCCGGTTATTCTTCTGGAGATGTGCAATATTCTGAGAATTTTTATATTTTCTATATCCTCATCGTAACGGTAGAGCATGATAAAAGGAAAATGAAGGACAATGAGTTTTCTATAATGCTCATCTGGGCTGTTACGAGCCTTTATGCCTATGCTTGCATATGGGGTAACTTTCAGAAGTTCAGCCATTTCCGAAAATTTTGTATCAATTTTACCAGCCAATAACAGCCCAGCCTGTTCAAAGAAGTAGAGATAAATTTACTCCCGGTCAGTTTGGGCGGTTTCCTCCCATGAAATACGTATCACTTTATCCCCTGCTCAACTTATTACACAGTAGAGCCATCCGGCGATGACTTTCAGAATCATCAATAAAATGAGCCAAACCATTTTCACATCGGTCAATTGCTTTCTCAATTTTCGCTTCTAACCAGTGAGCATGGGTATTTTTTTGATACTCACGTTCTTCATTCGCCAACTCTTCGGCTTTTTGCCTCATTAACTTTGTTAAGTCTGTCTGATGGCGTTTGGCAGTTTGCATAGCTAAGCGCTTGGTTTCTTCATCAATACGAAAATGAATCGTCTCCATTCATCCTCCTTAGTTCATTATTGCCTTAAAGCATGTTGCCATTTGTGTTGTCATATTAGCAAAATAGCCTGAAAAATGATAACCCGCCATATTTAGGAGGCCAGTAAAAAGCAAGCCAGAGAAAACCGATTAACCCCGTGGGGGAATAAAGATCTACAAACGACGAAAGGAGGCGATAAAGCGCAGTTTTGCGGATGCGAAGCAACATCACGGACACCGTTATACCCGTTTTCGTAGGTTGCAGAAAGTGCAAATACAGTGTCTTTTGGTAGCAACAACCCGAAATACCAAGTTGTCGAGTGACATTTTTAAAAACCAAAAATGGCAAACAAAGAACTATTCCGATATCAAAAGAGTTAGAAAAGGAAATCAAACAGAAGTCAGGGGAATTATTTGACGTTGATTACGAAAGCTTTCGTACAAAGTTAAAGTCAATAAAACCTGATTTACCAGAAGGACAAGCAACGCACGTTCTACGCCACACATTCGCGAGTCATTTTGTGATGAAAGGTGGAAACATTGTTGCACTGCAACAAATACTCGGTCATGCCAATATACAACAAACTATGGCGTATGCTCATCTGGCACCCGACTATTTGCAATCACGTTAAACCCACTGAATGGCGGCATGGAAATTTAGCAATCATAAGCAACCGTAGCACTCAAAAGTGTCCACACTAGTGTCCACACTTGAAAATTTCCACGCTACTTACAGTTGCTTGTAAAACTTTTATCTGGTTGATTTTAAAGTGAATTAATCTTAGCCAGATAAAAAAATCCCGCCATAAGGCGGGGGAAAAGACGGGATGGTGTTTGTTTTTAAAACATAACACATTGTAATAAAAGGATTTATTTAAGTAATTGTCCACCCCTTGACCACATCGACATAAGCCCCGATTTTTTTCGGGGCTTCAGGACATTGGTAATGCAGCCTCATTTGCTGCACACTTGATGTATTAACTATTAATACATCGGTGAGATATGAGAAAAATTACTACTGTTAGTATGGGCGAACAGCTTGACGGGTTCGTACAGCGCATGATTGAAAGTGGCCGTTATGGAAATGCCAGTGAAGTTATGCGTTCAGCGCTGCGTTTGCTGGAGCAACAAGAAGCTTACGATGAGATTGTACGCAAGGCGGTTATTGCTGGCTTGGAAAGTGGGGAAAGCTCGCTGACCCTACGGGATATAGCGGAACAACGGAAACGCAGACATAATGTATAAGCTCACGGATCAGGCTGCTGAAGATTTTGCTGGGATTTATGATTATACAGGTGAAGCTCAGGCTGACCATTATACGGAGGCACTGGAAGCATTTTTTGACACGCTAGCTGAGATGCCACATATAGGGAGGGAATACCCATCTGTCCCAAGTGTCATGCGGGTTGAGTTTCACCGCCACACGGTTTTCTATACTATCCGGGATACCGATATTCTGATTGCGCGTATCCTTCATCAACAGATGAATCACCCCCGTTATCTTCTTTGAACGGACGGGGGCTACGTTGTGCTGTGCATCAAGCCTGCGTAGCTGTCTCGCCCTGCGAGCTGCCATTGCTAATCGCAATGCTTTGTTGTTTTTATTTCTGGAGAACAAACATTTTATTGCAGGAGAAGTGAAAATAACGCCCTGGCGGGGGATTAGACCGGGTTAATGAGGAAAATGGAGACATTATGATTCATAACGACACAGGCCATTAAAGCAATACCGGTTTAGAAATAAAAATACTGATGCGTGCCATATCTGTGATTTATATTTTTCATCATCAGAATTAAATAAAGGCCATGCGTAATGCAGAGAACCTGAGTCAATCACAATTCTGTGAAATCATGCAGCTCCCCCTTAGCACATTAAAAAAATTAGAGGGAGGACATAACGAACCCGGCTGGAACACACTTTCTAAATTAACTCAACACCCTAAGTTCAAAAAATATACGCTGTGGCTAATGACTGACACTACAGCACCGGAAGCTGGTCAAGTCTCGCCGGCTATCGCGCACAATGGGCCAGAGAACGAAACCTCATTCCACTCAAGCCAGAAAATTGGCTAGATATTGGTTATGCGTATGCTGACGAGTTGTGGTCACAATCTGTCAGTTTCATCGAAGGGCTTACTTATGGCAATTAAGAAGCTCAATGATGGACGCTACGAAGTGGATGTAAGACCCTACGGCAGCACAGGAACAAGACTCCGTAGGAAATTTAATAGAAAAAGTGAAGCAGTTGCCTTTGAACGTTACACGCTCACACAGGCTAGCAATAGTGAACCATTCACCACGAATGATAAGACACAACTTAGTGATTTCATCAATATTTGGTGGCTATATTACGGACAAAACACAGACAATGGAGCAATAGAGAAGCGACATCTCACCAAAACAATGAGACAACTTAACAACCCCACAATAGGTCACCTCACAAAGAGAGTCATCATGGAACATCGGGGAAAACGGCTGGCTGATGGAATAAGCGCGAAAACTGTAAATCGAGATATGTACAGACTATCCGGTATGTTCTCGACCTTAATAAAAATTGAGGAATTTACCGGTACAAATCCTCTACAAGGATTAGAACCATTAAGCGAGAAAAATGTTGCTATGACCTATCTCACAACACCAGAGATAGAACTACTGCTTAATTCTCTAAATAAAGAGGAAAAAAAGCTGGCTTTACTTTGCCTTAGCACTGGCGCTCGCTGGGGGGAAGCGGAAAGTCTGGCCGCTCAACAGGTATTAAAAGGCCGTGTAATTTTTCTAAATACCAAAAATGGAGATCAACGCATCGTTCCCATTTCTGACAAATTAGAGAAAGAAATTCGCGGTAAAAAGAAAATGGGCAAGCTGTTCAATGTTGACTACATAAATTTCTGCAAGATCTTACATGTAGTAAAGCCCGACTTACCTAAAGGACAAGCAACTCATGTCCTCAGGCACACTTTTGCCAGCCACTTCATGATGAATGGAGGGAATATAATTGCATTACAGCAGATATTAGGGCACGCCAGCATAATCCAAACAATGGTCTATGCACACCTTGCCCCGGACTATCTGCAACATGCTATTACATTAAACCCTCTTAAGGGTGGGATAGAAGTAGAATAAAGCTAGAGAGTGTGGCGAGCGTCCACCAAGCGTCCACACTCAAAAACTTTCGTATACTTTCTAACCCCTTCATACTTTTTTATGTTGTTGTTTTACAAAGAAATGTGTTGTAAGTGACTGAAAAAAAAGGCCCTAAAAAGGGCCTGAAAGACAGGGATGGTGTCTATGGCAAGGAAAAATTCTCATTTACTACTACTTTGCTGCTATGGGTATTACAAATCAGTTCGGTAATTGGGACATACGCTGCCGATAATGCTGTTCCAATTGTGCTTGTTGCTCAGGCGTTAACAGTTGGTATATCAGGTGATGGATACGGGCCATTTCTACCTGACGTTCCACATTACATCTGAGCATCTTTTCAATCAGGGCTTTTACTGCCACCTCATCAAAATCCTTCGCAGTGACCAGCTTACGCATCTCTTCTCGCTCTGTGCGACTCATCGACATCGATGAACGTGGTTGATGTTTCTGCCCTACCAAATCACGCATCTGTTGACGCTGCTGCTCAGTTAAAGTGATACCGCTGAACATATGGTCATTGTCACCAGCATCATTATTACGATAATGATAGTTTCCTACATTTTTATAATCGCAAGGCGCACAATTATCGGGTACCGTAGCAGCGTGTATTGTACTTGCTGTTCCAGCTAAAGATGCTGTCGAGCCAAGAACAAACATTGACGCTAAAACTAACGCTGCTATGTTACGCATTAAACAACTCCTCGTTTCCCCGAACGATGCTATTAGGTCCAATGTGGACAACTATACCTACGCGGCTGCAAACTAGCGTCAAAGGCTTGTAAAAGAACGTAAAGTCGTGGAATAGCAAAGTTTGTTATCGTATTTTTGTTCTTGGAGGAAGTAATCGATGCATAAAATCCTATTAGTTGATGATGACCGTGAACTGACATCACTATTAAAAGAATTACTTGAAATGGAAGGATTTAACGTTGTGATCGCTCATGACGGAGAGCAGGCATTAAAATTCCTTGACGATTCGATCGACTTACTACTACTCGATATTATGATGCCGCGTAAAAATGGCATTACGACATTGAAAGAGCTGCGTCTACACCATCAAACTCCAGTCATTATGCTGACAGCGCGAGGAAGTGATTTGGATCGTGTTCTGGGACTAGAATTAGGGGCGGATGACTATCTTGCCAAACCATTTAATGATCGTGAGTTAGTAGCGCGTATACGTGCTATTCTTCGCCGCTCAAACTGGAGTGAGCAGCAACAAACAGACAGTGGCCTACCTACGCTTCAGGTCGATAACCTGCAATTGAACCCCGGCCGACAGGAAGCCAGCTTCGCTAATCAGATTCTCGATTTAACCGGTACCGAATTTACCTTGCTCTATTTACTAACTCAACATTTAGGTCAAGTGGTTTCCCGCGAACATTTGAGCCAGGAAGTATTAGGTAAGCGACTCACTCCATTTGACCGAGCAATTGATATGCATATCTCTAACCTACGCCGTAAATTACCTGAGCGGGAAGATGGACTACCCTGGTTTAAGACTTTACGTGGGCGAGGATATTTAATGGTATCTGCGACATGATAAACAGTTTAACGGCACGCATCTTCGCAATTTTCTGGTTTACTCTGGCGTTAGTCCTAATGTTGGTATTAATGGTGCCGAAACTGGATTCCAGACAACTAACCTCTCTGCTGGAAAATGAATATCGGCAGGGAGTTATGCTGGAACAACATATAGAAGCAGAATTAGCTCAAGATCCCGCTAACGATTTACTTTGGTGGCGCCGTTTATTCCGCGCGATTGAAAAATGGGCCCCCCCAGGCCAGCGCCTGATACTGGTCACCAGTGAAGGGAGAGTGATTGGCGCACAAAGAAGCGAAATGCAAGTTGTCCGCAACTTTATTGGACAATCAGATAACGCCGATCACCCGAAAAAGAAAAAATATGGCCGCTCTGAAATGTTAGGACCCTTTTCCATTCGAGATGGAGAAGATCATTATCAACTTTATTTAGTTCGTCCAGCAAATAGCCCACAATCGGATTTCATTAATCTGATGTTTGACCGGCCACTATTACTATTAACCGCCACTATGTTAATCAGTGCGCCCCTCCTATTATGGCTGGCATGGAGTTTAGCTAAACCTGCCCGCAAATTAAAAAATGCCGCCGACGATGTTGCTAAAGGTAATCTACGTCAGCATCCAGAACTGGAAGCTGGCCCACAAGAGTTTCTGGCCGCCGGTAACAGTTTCAACCAAATGATCAGTGTATTGGAAAGAATGGTCACCGCACAACAACGGCTAATTTCCGATATCTCCCACGAACTACGCACACCGCTCACCCGCCTACAGCTTGCCACAGCATTACTCCGCCGCCGTCATGGCGAGAGTAAAGAGCTGGAAAGAATTGAGACAGAAGCCCAACGGCTAGACAGCATGATTAACGATCTGTTAGTGCTCTCCCGCAGTCAGCATAAAAATGAACTGTTGAGAGAAAACATCAAAATGACAGATTTATGGCACGATATTCTTGACAATGCCCGCTTCGAAGCCGAACAGATGGACAAAATCCTTGAAGCGACTTTACCACCGAGTTCTTGGGCAATTTACTGCAACCCATTAGCACTTGGCAGTGCTTTTGAAAATATCGTGCGTAATGCCTTGCGCTACTCCCACCACCATATTGCGGTCGCATTTCACGCCGATAATCAAGGGATCACCATTACCGTTGATGATGACGGTCCGGGTGTCAACCCAGAAGACCGCGAACACATATTCCGCCCTTTCTACCGTACAGACGAAGCCCGCGATCGGGAATCCGGCGGCACTGGCCTTGGCTTAGCCATTGTTGAAACCGCGATTAACCAGCACCGTGGTTGGGTACGAGCTGAAGACAGCCCACTCGGCGGCTTACGCTTGGTTATTTGGCTACCACTTCATGGCCGATAATACAGATTTTTGCTAACCTTATTCTAAAAATTTATTAAATAAATAAATTTTATTTATGCTTGACCCGGCGAGTCTGACGGTTTAACCTCCCCTGTTATTCATTAAAAATACTTATCTTTAATTGCTTTTCTATTACAGCAGACAAAAGCACTGAAAAATCAAAACTGTAGATAAAATTATAAGATTCTATGGAGTTCTGGGAGCCAATAACCTAGTGCGGTAGCGTTGTTATTACCTTATTTATTATTTCAGAAATATATCTTACAAAATCTATTTGCAAAGCTTGTTAAAGTTTCACCTGCCAAATAAAACTTATGAAAATAGATAACATCCTATTAAAAACCAAATGTAATTTACTTTCATAAATTTTATTTTTTAAGTCATCATCTTAAAAGGCAAAATATGTCCTCACTCAACATTCTCACCGAGAAATTTGATAATAAAACCGCCACCATTGCCATTGTTGGCCTGGGTTATGTTGGCTTACCGTTAATGCTCAGATATAACGATATCGGTTTTAAAGTCATTGGTTTCGATATCGATAAAGAAAAAACAGATAAATTAAATCACGGCCAAAGTTACATTGAACATATTCCCGCGACCAAAATCAGTCACGCGCTCAAGACCGGTTTTGAAGCCACCACGGATTTCACCAAAATCGCTCAATGCGATGCCATTATCCTTTGTGTCCCGACACCGTTAAATAAATACCGTGAACCCGATATCAGTTTCGTCATTAACACCACCGACAGGGTAAAACCGTATTTAAGAGCCGGACAAGTCCTCTCCTTAGAAAGCACCACCTATCCGGGCACCACGGAAGAAGAGTTACTCCCCCGGGTTGAAGAGAGCGGATTAAAGGTGGGTGAGGATATCTTTCTGGTCTATTCACCCGAACGGGAAGATCCCGGCAACCCCGATTTCGAAACCCGCACCATTCCTAAAGTCATAGGCGGTCATACTGAAAACTGCTTAAAAGCCGGTATCGCTGTTTATCAACACGCCATTGACCAGGTTGTTCCTGTCAGCTCAACCAAAGCCGCCGAGATGACAAAACTGCTGGAGAATATCCACCGGGCGGTTAATATCGGCTTAGTTAACGAAATGAAACTGGTTGCCGATAAAATGGGGATTGATATCCACGAAGTGATTAGAGCCGCGGCAACCAAACCCTTCGGCTTCGTTCCCTATTATCCCGGCCCCGGATTAGGCGGCCACTGTATTCCGATTGATCCCTTCTATTTAACCTGGAAAGCCCGGGAATATGGTATCAATACCCGCTTTATTGAACTCTCCGGTGAAGTCAATTCCTCCATGCCCGATTATGTGGTCAATAAAACCGTATTAGCCCTTAACAAGGCTAATAAATCCATTAATGGCAGCCGCATTTTAATCCTCGGCATCGCCTATAAAAAGAATGTGGATGATATGCGAGAAAGTCCCTCCGTGCATATTATGGAAAAATTAAGCGCATTAGGGGCCAATATTGAATATGCCGATCCGCATGTCCCGCTCTTCCCGAAAATGCGGGAGCATCATTTTAATTTAATCAGCCACCCTCTTACTGAAAATAGTCTCAAAGATTTCGACTGCGTTATTTTAGCCACCGATCACGATAAATTTGATTATGAATTGATCATCAATAACGCCAAATTAGTCGTCGATACTCGTGGCAAATATGCCTCCCATCACAGAAACATTATCAAAGCTTAACTTAGGATAAGATTATGCTGAGCACTATCAACGACAGAAAGATAAGATTTGCTTTAGTCGGCTGTGGGCGGATCGCTAAAAATCATTTCAATTCTCTGGAAATACATCAAGAAACGGCCGAATTAGTGGCCGTCTGTGATAACGATCAAAACGCATTAAACACGGCGGTAGAAAAAACCGGCGTCCCAGGTTTTAGCGACTTAAACACGATGCTGGATAACATCACCGCCGATATCATTATCCTGACCACCCCCTCCGGCCTGCATCCAGCGCAGGCGATGGCCTGCTTTGATAAAGGTTTTCATGTCGTCACCGAAAAGCCGATGGCCACCCGGCTGGCTGAGGGAGAAAACATGGTTAAAGCGGCGGATAAAGCCGGAAAACACCTCTTCGTCGTCAAACAAAACCGCTTAAACGCCACCCTGCAATTACTGAAACGGGCGGTCAGTGAAAAACGGTTTGGCAAAATCCACCTGGTCCACCTCAACGTTTTCTGGACCCGTCCCCAAGCCTATTATGATCAGGCCGCCTGGCGCGGCACCTGGGAATTTGATGGCGGCGCCTTCATGAATCAGGCAAGCCACTATGTGGATTTAATTGAATGGTTAATCGGCCCGGTCAAAGATGTTCAGGCCATGACCTCGACCTACTTAGATATCGAAACGGAAGATACCGGGGTACTCAATATCCGCTGGCGGGATGGCACATTAGGCTCAATGGCCGTTACCATGTGCACTTATCCGCAGAATCTTGAAGGCTCCATCACCATCTTAGGCGAAAAAGGCACCGTCAGAGTGGGGGGTTTAGCCGTCAATGAAATCCAGGAATGGCATTTCGCTGACGAAAAAGAGTATGACCAGCAAGTCAAAGCCGCCAATTACGAAACCACGTCGGTGTACGGATTTGGTCATCCGCTTTATTATAAAAATGTCATTGATGTGATGAAGGGCGAAGCCAAACCGATAACCGACGGCCGGGAAGGCTTAAAATCCTTAGAGCTGCTTATCGCCGCCTATTTATCCGCCAGAGATAATAAAACCGTTTCTTTACCTTTAACCTATTAAATCTATGGAAAAGGTCTCATGTCAGCAGAACACGTGATGATACATCCCAGTGCCATCGTTGATGAAGGGGCACAAATCGGAAAAAACAGCCGTATCTGGCATTTCACCCATGTTTGTTCTGGCGCCCAAATTGGCGAGGGTTGCTCCTTAGGACAAAATGTCTTTATTGGCAATCAAGTCACTATCGGCAATCACTGCAAAATACAAAATAATGTCTCGGTTTATGACAATGTTCATCTGGAAGACGGGGTATTTTGTGGTCCCAGCATGGTGTTCACCAATGTCTATAATCCCCGCTCATTCATTGAAAGAAAAAGTGAATATAAAAATACGCGAGTAAAAAAAGGCGCCACCTTAGGCGCCAACTGTACCATTGTTTGTGGCGCCACCATTGGCGCCTATGCTTTTATTGGCGCCGGCGCGGTAGTGAATAAAGATGTTCCCGATTATGCCCTGATGGTGGGTGTACCGGCCAAACAAATTGGCTGGATGAGTGAATTTGGCGAACAATTAGATTTACCGCTACACGGGCAAACAACAACAACCTGTCCTCACACCCATCATATTTATCAGCTCAATAACAACATTGTCGTGCGAATTAAATAATCAAGGACCAAGGCATGCAATTTACCGATCTGGCAGCACAGCAGCTTAAAATTAAAGATAAAATTGACGCGAATATCCAGAAAGTATTAGCACATGGAAAATATATTTTAGGGCCCGAAGTCGACGAATTAGAAGCAAAGCTGATTGCCTACACCGGGGCGCCATATTGCATTACCTGCGCCAATGGCACCGATGCGCTACAAATTGCCTTAATGGCGATTGGCATTAAACCCGGCGACGAAGTGATTACCCCGGGCTTTACCTACATTGCCACCGCTGAAACCGTTGCGCTACTGGGCGGAGTTCCGGTTTATGTTGACGTCAAGCCCACGACGTATAATTTAGATCCGGCGCAACTTGAAGCGGCGATTACCCCAAAAACCAGAGCCATCATTCCGGTTTCCTTATTTGGTCAATGTGCCGATTTTGACGAAATCAACGCCATCGCCGAAAAATATAACCTTACCGTGATAGAAGATGCAGCCCAGAGTTTCGGCGCCACTTATAAAGGCAAACGCTCCTGTAACCTGACCACAATTTCCTGTACCAGTTTCTTCCCCAGCAAACCGTTAGGGTGTTACGGTGACGGTGGAGCTATTTTCACCCACGATAAAGAACTGGCGAAAATTATTCGCCAAATTGCCCGACACGGACAAGACCGACGATACCACCATATCCGAATCGGGGTGAACAGCCGTTTAGATACCCTGCAAGCGGCTATTTTACTGCCCAAACTGGAGATATTTGATGAAGAAATGGCATTACGTCAGAATGTGGCAGAAAACTATCATCAGGCGTTGAACAATATCGGCATCATGACCACGCCGTATATTGAGCCCCACAATCTCTCAGCCTATGCGCAATATACTATCCGGGTTAAAAACCGCGATGAATTACAACACAAATTAAAAGAACAAGGTATTCCCACCGCCATTCATTACCCCATTCCCCTGAATAAACAACCCGCGGTGGCTAGTAATATTACCCTGCCTATAGGAGATGAAATCGCACAAGAAGTGATTAGTTTGCCTATGCACCCCTATTTATCCATAGATTTAATTAATAAAATTGCCAGTTCAATTTAAAATCTATGAATTATAAATTATTGAGGAATATATCTGGCTTATTACTCTCATCATTATTCAGCCAGATATTATTACTGCTATCAACACCGGTATTAACCAGACTATTTTCACCTGAAGAATTAGGTATTTATGCTTCATTTTCATCGCTTTTAAGTGTTTTTGCCGTCGGTGCTTGTCTTCGTTATGAATTTTCAATCAGTGCATCAGGAAAAAAGCGTGAAATTAATTCACTAATCACATTATCTTGCATTATTCCCATAACCATTAGCTTGATAGTTATCACTGTTATTGCAATATCTAATATCTCAGAAAAGATAATTATAGGAAATTATATATACTTTATCCCCCTAGGTATTATCACCTATGGGTTTTATCGTGCAGTCAGTTTTAATAGTATAAGAGACAAGCAATACCATGCTCTCTCTATCACTAAAATAACGCAAACCGTTGCCATGATTAGCACTCAAATCATTGGTGGCATTACTCATTTAGGCGCAAGCAGTCTCATATTAGGCCAAATATTAGGTCAATCATTAGGTGTTCTATTTTTAAGTAAAAGATCAAAATATCGTTTAATTATCAACAAACATGAATTTAAAAAAGTAAAACTGCTTGCTCACAAATATTATAAATTTCCAACTTATGATTTTCCTGCGGCTCTCATTAACACATTGAGTAATGAACTACCTCAATTATTTATCATGTCCACCTATGGGCTAAAATCCGCAGGGTTTTATTTAATTGCATCGAGAATATCAGGCGCCCCAATTACACTATTAACCCAAACCGTTTCGTCTATATTACAAGGATATTTAAAAGACACGATTACATCACCTTTTTTAAAGATAAAAAAAACATTTTATTGCCTAACGCTCATTGCTATTTTATTTGCTATAGTGACATACTTCGCGGGCATACCCATTATAACCTTTATTTTCGGTGAAGAATGGCTTGAATCAGGTAAATATCTATTATGTTTAATACCGCACTTATGCGGACAAATAATATATTCATCGTTATCGATATATTTATCCATTTATGAACATCAGAAAAGCAATTTATTTATTCAAACAATATCGATTATATTAAGATTAATCGCCCTCCTTACTGGATATCTATTAGGCGATATTTATCTTACCCTGTTATTATTTTCACTCACAAGTTTTATTCTTTATATGACGAGTACGGCTTATATTTTAAAATTATCTTTCATACGTAAAGAAGGTTAAAATGAAGAAAAGCAAAAATATAATAAAAATAATTCCCTATATCATTATCGTGATGATTGTCAGCTATACATTCAATAAATATGCTTATGAATTAGATGAATTCAACGGGAATATAAGAAGTTTGGTCATGAAAGGAAAATTTGCTCAACGCGAATTTAATAGCAATGGTTTTCCATTATCGCACTCACCCCATATTCCCGCACCATTCTTATCCCCATTTTATGTTGTTCACTATGGCCTGATATACTCTTCTTTAGGCTTAAATAAAGATAACGTTAATATATTATGGCGAACCGATTCATCCTTACCCGGCTGGAATGTACCGCCACCGAAATTCAGTCAAAACGAATTAATCGCTAATTTTAAGTTTTCAGCCGACTGGTTATTAAACAATATAAAATTATTTAAGGGTGAAAATCATTACTTATATGATTTCGATTGGTCATATAAAGGCTATAAAAACAACAAACTCTTTGCCCCCTGGTGGTCTGGATTAACCGATGCTTATGCCATTATTCTCCTATTAAGGGCTTATGACCATTTTGGCGATGATAAATATCTGCTAACGTCGAAATTACTCTATCAATCATCACTAACACCTATCCATAAAGGCGGCAGTTTAACAACATTAGACAATATGCCCTGGATTGAAGAATATGTTGATCCTCAAGCCGATTCAGACCAATTGGCTTTTGTATTAAACGGCATGATCTACTCTACTTATGGTATTGAGTCCTTTGAGAATTATTTAAATATAGATGAAAATACCCGAATATCCGATAAATTATATCAATCAATCAGTCATAATATATTTAAGTTCGACATAAAAAATGAATGGTCCAGCTATGATTTAATTGGTAATCCAAATAACATTAAATATCATAGAATACATACCCTTCTTTTAAAAGATTTGATAGAGAGAAATCAAAATTTTAAAAATAAAGAAATAATAGATTTATATAATAACTGGAATAAATCCGTCATTAATAGTGGGTATTATTACATAAAACATGGCCCTATGAGTTGGGCATATTATCAATTTATTACTATGTATTTCCTGTCTATCTTAGTATTATCACTCATTTACTTCTTTATCAGAAAAAATGCAAAATAATATTAAAATAATCCTGAAAATATTTATCTATCAGGTTATTATCTACCTGAATTCAGTGCTTATATTAGACACATTTCATGAAGTAAGAGGCTATAATATTACCCCACAAGGTTACTTAAGTATTTTTTTCTGTTGGATATCATTCTTACCGCTCATTTTACTCAACAACCAAAAAAATCCCGTGATGGTCTTTTTATGGTTAATCTATATCACTTACATTATACCGGTATCAATTATATTCCCACTGATTAATTCGGCTTCTATCAACTCAATCATTTTCGTATGCACAATAAACATATTATTTTTCTCATCTATATTGTTCTTTCGGATAATAGATAGAATAACGATGCCAAAACTAAAAATTCCGTGGGATTTATATAAAATACTGATAATAGGATGTGGTATTATTGTGCTCTTATTCGTCATGAGTAATCCTGGATTAAGTCTAATACCCCCTAATATATTTAAAGTTTATTCCGTGAGACAGCACTTTAAAGACAGCACACCGCTACTCACTATGTACATCATCACCAATGGGGGATATGTTATTTCACCATTGTTACTATTAGCATCACTCTATATACGAGGTCCAATTAGATATCTCCTCATTACAATAAGCATTATGATTTCCTATTTAATCTACAGCTCTTCAGGATTAAAAAGCATAGCATTCATGAATCTCGCTGTTATCGTTCTATTCTTCTATATAAAAGGAACAAGATCGATAAGTAACTCAGTGATAAATATCATTCTCTATTTATTCCTGACCGCCGGGATATTATATTTTGTTTTCGATTTCTATGATCCACTGATACATTGGCTACGCAGAGTATTCTTCACACCCACATTAAACACCTATTACTTTTATGACTATATTTACAACACTAATAGTGAATTTACGACAGAAGCGCCTCAAATAGTTTCTCAGATCTATTATGGCACATCAGGATCGGCGAATACCGGCTTTATTGGAGACGGCATCGCCAGATACGGCACACTGGGTTTAATCATAAACTTTTTTATATTTAATATGTTGCTCTTTGCCATGAACCTGAGCTCAAAAAAAGTTCCATTTGAATTTTCAACGACACTCTATTTACCCTTTGTATACACAATATCAAACTCAGCGATTACAGCACTGCTACTGACCTATGGGCTGCTGGCATTAAGCATATTATTATTTTTATTCCCGACGAAAACTAACAAAATATCCTTATGAAAATTACACATATGACCTCTGTGCATTCGCGTTTCGACATCCGTATTTTTCTAAAAGAGTGTTCTGCCTTACAAAAAGAACATGAGGTCTCCCTTATTGTCGCAGATGGTAAAGGTAATGAAGTAAAGAACAACATTGCTATCATTGATGTCGGTGTATTACCCGGTAGATTAAATAGAATCTTTAAAACAACCGATAAAGTTTATAAAAAAGCATTAGAATTAGACTCTGACTTATATCATTTCCATGATCCAGAGCTCATCCCTATCGGATTAAAATTGAAAAAGAAAGGTAAAATAGTCATTTTTGATGCCCATGAAGATGTCCCTAAACAAATTTTTAGCAAACCTTATTTAAATAAATTTACCCGGGTTATTATCTCTAAATTATTCTCCCTCTACGAGAAATATTCTACGCCTAAATTTGATGGAATTATTACGGCCACCCCATCAATAAGAGATAAATTCTTAAAACTCAATAACAATACCATAGACATTAATAATTACCCCATATTAGGTGAATTATATAATGAAAACGCCAACTGGTATGAAAAAGAAAAACAAGTCTGCTATGTCGGCGGCATTTCTGACATTAGAGGCATAGCAGAAATAGTTGAATCCCTCTCGCATCTCACGACGAATACAAAAATGAAACTCGCAGGCAATTTTTCGGATAAAGAGCTAGAGAATAAAATAAAAAACATGAAAAATTGGCACAAAATAGATGAACTGGGATTTTTAAATCGCATAGAAACCAAAGAACTTTTATCTAAATCTATTGCGGGTATCGTTCTATATCACCCACTCCCCAATCATATTGATGCTCAACCCAATAAGATATTCGAATATATGAGTGCGGGTATCCCGGTCATCGCTTCAAATTTCACATTATGGAAAGATATTGTTGTAAAAAACCATTGTGGCATTTGTATCGACCCATTAAATCCTAAAGAAATCGCTAATGCGATAGATTACTTGTCAAATAACCCTGATATAGCGGAAGAGATGGGTCGCAATGGGCTTATCGCAGTCAATGAAAAATACAATTGGGATATTGAAAAAAATAAACTTAACAAATTTTACCAACACATTGGACGTTAATCGATATGAAAAAAATCATTACCGTATTAGGCGCCAGACCGCAATTCATTAAAGCAAGCCCAGTATCTCGCGCTTTAAAAAATCATAATAAATTTAAAGAAATTATCATTCATACAGGTCAACATTTTGATACTAATATGTCTGATATATTTTTTAATGAATTAGCCATCCCCAAACCGGATTACACCCTCAATATTCATGGCGGCTCGCACGGCGAAATGACCGGAAAGATGCTAATCGAAGTTGAAAAAGTACTTATCACAGAAAGACCGGATGCCGTCATGGTATATGGTGATACAAACTCGACTTTAGCTGGCGCACTAGCCGCATCTAAATTACATATTCCGATTATCCATGTTGAAGCCGGTCTACGCAGTTTTAATATGCAGATGCCCGAAGAAATAAACAGAATATTAACCGATAATGTGAGTTCAATTCTATTCTGTCCAACAGACATTGCCGTCAATAACCTACAAGCAGAAGGCTTCGGCTCAAAGCCCGTTCATATCAGAAAAGTCGGTGATGTCATGGAAGATGCTGCTTTATATTTTAGCCAAATGGCCAAAAAACCCGATGGGCTGGATTCCATACAAAACTTCATATTAACCACACTCCATCGTGCTGAAAATACCGATAATCTGGCACGTTTAACTGAAATTGTAAACGCCTTAAATGACATACATAAAAGAATTGCTATTGTTATAATGCCAATTCACCCAAGAACTAAAAAAATGTTAGCGCAATACGGCTTACATTTAGACGTCCATTTAATTGAGCCAGTGGGATATTTAGAGATGATCTGGCTACTCAAAAACACTGCTCTGATTATTACCGATAGCGGCGGACTACAAAAAGAGGCTTTTTTCTTCCGTAAACCTTGTATCACCGTGAGAGATCAAACTGAATGGGTAGAATTAATTGAAGCCGGCGTAAATAAACTTTCAGAAGCTGAAAATAAAAAAATAACCCAGGCCGTTCATGACATGATAGGGACTAATATGGCCTCTATTCAATCCATGTATGGCGGCGGTATCGCCGCGACAAGAATTACTGACGAATTAGAAAAATTACTATGAATATCGTCTATATAAACCATTATGCGGGTTCGCCGGACCTGGGTATGGAATTTCGCCCATATCATTTAGGGCAAGAGTGGATTAAATCTGGACATAATATTGCCCTACTCGCAGCCTCCTATTCTCATGTCCGAACAAAACAACCTAAGCTGATAGATAATAAAAAAACCACCGAAAATATTAACGGATTAGAATATGTCTGGTATCCAACCCCGAGCTATAGCGGAAATGGATTACCCAGAGTCAAAAATATTTTCTCTTTTTTACGGCAAATTTGGTTTGATAGTCACAATCTAGTTAAAAAATATCGACCTGATGTTGTCATTGCTTCAAGTACATATCCGATGGATATCTGGGTGGCAAAACGTATTGCTCAAAAAGCTAATGCCAAATTGGTCTTTGAACTACATGATTTATGGCCGCTTTCCCCCATAGAATTAGGTGGCATGTCACCGAAACATCCCTTTATTCAATTATGTCAATTCGCTGAAAATGCAGCTTATAAATATGCGGATGTGGTTGTTTCCATGCTTCCTAACGTACAAGAACATACGAAAGCGCATGGATTAGGTCTTAATAAATTACATATTATTCCCAATGGTGTAGTTATAGATGATTGGGTAAATCAACTCACGCCATTAAACAGCTTACTTGAAACGTTAATCACAGCTGAAAAAAATAAAGGGCACAAAATTGTATGTTATTGTGGCGCTCACGGACGGCCAAATGCACTAGAAAGATTACTCAAAACAGCTTCACTGCTTCATGATAAACCCATTACTTTTTTATTGGTTGGCACTGGCTTCGAAAAGGAGAATTTAATTAAAGAATCTGAATCACTGGGAATACATAACGTTATCTTCTTTGAGCCGATCCCTAAAACTCAAATCCCGACACTACTCAATAAAATTGACATTGCCTATATAGGGTTACAAAAGCAATCATTATTCAGATTTGGCATCAGCCCTAATAAACTTATCGATTATATGATGGCGGGCAAACCCATTTTATGTGCGATTGATGCCGGTAATGACCCTGTTTCCGAAGTGAATTGCGGTATCACCGTTAAGTCAGGCAAGCCAGAAGACATTGCTCAAGCCTTATTAAAACTCAGTGAATTATCAACTGAAGAATTAAACCAAATGGGGCAAAAAGGTAAAATTTACGCATTAGAAAATCACGCTTATTCCATATTAGCAGACAATTTCATCAAGGCCATAATCAATCATGAATAATAAATTCCTTCCTTTTGGATTACCTGAAATTGGGCAATCTAAAATTGTTAAAGTCATTGACTCACTTAAAACAATGGTGGATAACCACTCGACCTAAAACCGGAAGATTTGAAAAAAATATAGGGATTATATTTAAATAACCATCATTACTATCCAAATAGAGTGATTATTCAACCATGATAAATATATCAGTTATTTGCCCTATATTAGATGAAGAAAAATATATAGAAGGGTGTATTGAATCACTTCTAAAACAAGATTACCCTACAGGGCAATTAGAGATTATTTTTATAGATGGTTGTAGCTCAGATAGTACTTTAAAGGTAATTCAGAGTTATACTGAAAAATATGAGTTCATAAAATTACTATATAATCCTGATAAACATGTTTCTGCTGTTCTGAATATTGGTATAAAAAACTCATCAGGGGAATATATAGCCAGAATCGATGCTCATTCCTGCTATCCCAGTAACTACTTATCCAAACTATATAACTTATCAAAAGAACTTGACGCTGATAATATAGGTGGAATTGTTAATACAAAACCATGTAATTCTACAACCATTGCCCATAATATTGCATACTCCTTAAGTACTCGCTTTGGAATGGGTAATTCCTATTTTCGAATTGGCATTAATGATATAAAAAGAGTTGATACAGTACCTTTCGGATTTTTCAAAAGAACAATATTCGATAAAATAGGGCTGTTTGATGAGGATTTAATTAGAAACCAAGATGATGAATTTAACAACAGAATTGTAAAGCATGGAGGTAATATATATCTTTCCCCAGATATTATTATTGATTATTATCCCAGAGATTCAATTAAAAAAATCTGTTCTATGTTCTATCAATACGGATTATTTAAACCACTAGTCAATTTAAAATTAAAAAAAATAACATCATTCCGGCAATTAATACCACCAATTTTTGTCTTAGGGCTAATCCTAGGATTAGTTCTCTCATTCACTAGCTCAATATTTTTATATCTATATATAGGTTGTATTTTTATCTATTTCTTCTTAACTTTACTGGTATCAATAAAAGCCAACTTAAAAAATAAAAAAAACTATATTTTTTTACCCTTAATATTTTTGTGCATACATTTATCTTATGGATCAGGGTATCTCATTGGAATAATGAAAATTATATTCAATAAGAAATTCCACGTAAAAAACAAAAGATAAGGATTATATCATGAACTCTTTTTTTCTCCCTTTCGCACTCCCAGAAATCAGCCAAGAAGAAATTGATGAAGTTATTGACTCACTTAAAACGGGTTGGATAACCACCGGGCCTAAAGCCAGAAGATTTGAACAAGATTTTGCCCAATATTTGGGTTCTGATGTTGAAGCAATTTCTGTAAATTCAGCTACGGCGGGATTACATTTAGCGTTGGAAGCCATTGGTATCCAGCCAGGTGATGAAGTCATCGTTCCGACCTATACCTTTACGGCAACCGCAGAAGTTGTCCGTTATTTAGGGGCTCACCCTGTTTTTGTTGACTCTTTACCTGACAGCCTGAATATTGACCCAATAGCAATAGAAAAAGCCATAACCGCCAAAACTAAAGCAATTATGCCTGTACACTTTGCGGGTCTGTCCTGTGATATGGATGCCATTATTGCGTTAGCTAAAAAATTTAATTTACGAATAGTTGAAGATGCCGCCCATTCATTTCCGACTTTATACAAGGGAAAGAAAATTGGCACACTAGACACCGATGTCACCGTATTCAGCTTCTACGCGAATAAAACCATGACGACAGCAGAGGGCGGCATGCTAGTCTCCAGAGATCCAGATATCATAAAAAGAGCAAAAATAATGCGTCTCCACGGCATTAGCAAAGACGCCTTTGATAGATATCAATCTAAAATACCTGCCTGGTATTATGAAGTGATTGAGCCAGGATATAAATATAACATGCCCGATATTTGTGCATCCATCGGCATCCATCAATTACAGAAAATAAACACTTTCCACAAGAAAAGAGAAGCGATGGCGAAACTCTATGATGATGAATTAAAAGATCTGCCCATTATCTTACCTACTAAGCCTAAAGAACCTAATAGCCAACACGCCTGGCACCTATATACCATAAGATTAAATGATGAGGTTAAAATATCCCGGGATGACTTTATCATAAAAATGGCAGAAAAAAATATAGGCTGCTCTGTCCATTTTATCCCACTACATAAACAACCCATCTGGAAAAATACCTATTCTCTTAATGAAAACAACTTCCCAATCGCAGAAGAAAACTTTAAAAGAATTGTATCCATCCCTTTATATACAAAAATGACAAAAGAAGACCAAATCTACGTTATCAAAACAATTAAAGAGATCTTGGCATAAATGATGACATATTATTTAGCTATAAAAAGGCTTTTTGATTTTATTTCTTCTCTCATTGGACTCATCCTATTACTCCCTATTTTAATCACTATTGCTATCTGGATAAAAATGGATTCAAAAGGTCCTATTTTTTTCCGACAAAAACGAGTGGGCCAATATAATCAAGATTTTTATATTCACAAATTTAGGAGCATGACGACGGGATCGGAGCAAAAAGGACAACTTACTATCGGTAATGATCTGCGTATTACCCACTCTGGAAAATTTATACGTAAATATAAAATTGATGAATTAGCTCAACTGATTGATGTTGTTCGAGGAAAAATGAGCTTAGTCGGGCCAAGACCCGAAGTACCACAATTTATGGACAAATATCCAGATGATGTCAGAAACAAAATATTATCGGTAAAACCCGGCATAACAGATTTGGCTTCCATAGAAATGATAGATGAAAACCAGATACTAAGCCAATATAAAGATCCTCATCAAGCTTATATCGATATTATTATGCCGATAAAAGCCAAGTACTACTTAGAATATATTGATAAAAAGTCATTTTTCTATGACCTAAAGATCATTTTTAAAACAATTTATAAAGTAGTGTTTAGGTAATTAATCATTATGAACAAGAGAATGTTTTTCAATCAAGATAGATTAATCAAAACCATCGTTCTTCTGATTGTAGATATATTTATTATCATTATTTCATACTGGCTAAGCATGTGGCTACGCCTTGACAGAGAAGTCCCCATCCACAGCTTACAACATTGGTTAACTATTATATTCACTATACCTTTAACGCTATTTATTTTCTTAAGAATTGGTTTTTACAGATCTATATTAAAATATGTCAACATGAGTATATTGAAATGGGCCATTATTGGTTCATTTCTATCTACTCTATTATTGACTGCAATTTCGTTATACCAGCAAGCATTTCTACCCAGAACTGTACCAATTATCTATTTTTCTTTTCTGGTTATCTCACTCTGCGGCACAAGATTTGTCTATAGAACGCTACGTAATTTAATAAAATATAAAGGCGCGCCTGTTATCATATATGGAGCCGGAGAATCTGGCCGGCAACTCTTACCCATATTAAGAGAACATAGAGAATTCAATCCGATTGCTTTTATTGATGACAATATTAAATTACACAATTTATCTATTCATGGGGTTTATGTCTTCTCTCCAGAGAAGATAACAATTTTAGTAGAAAAATATAATATAAAGAAAATATTATTAGCCATACCCAGTGCATCAATATCTAATAGAAAAAAAATACTTGAAAGACTCCAAAAAGAGCATTGTGAAATCCTCACCATCCCAAGCTTCAATGATCTGGTTGAAGGAAAAGCGCAAATAAACTCACTGAAACGAGTTTCTATTAACGATCTGCTAGGAAGAGAACAAGTTAACCCACTACAAAGTTTACTCAGTAAAAACATTAAAAACAAAAATGTGCTTATTACCGGTGCCGGTGGTTCAATCGGATCAGAGTTATGCCGGCAAATCATCACTCAATCTCCTTCGCAACTGGTCTTATTTGAATTAACCGAATATTGCCTTTACTCAATAGAAAAAGAGTTACAAAAGATAAATTCAGATAGAGATCTGAATATAACCATTACTGCAATTTTAGGTGATATAAAAGATTCAGATAAAATAGCCAGAATAATCAATAAATTTAACATTAATACCATATACCACGCTGCGGCATATAAACATGTTCCACTAGTAGAAATGAATACCATAGAGGGCATTAATAACAATATCTTTGGCACCCTCTCACTGGCTAAAGCCGCAGTTAACCAAAAAGTTGACAAATTTGTATTAATCTCTACCGATAAAGCCGTCCGCCCGACAAATACAATGGGCGCAACAAAAAGATTTGCCGAACTAATACTACAAGCTTTTGCTAAAGAGAACAGCCATACAAAATTCTCAATGGTTCGCTTTGGTAACGTTCTTGGTTCATCCGGTTCCGTTGTCCCCCTATTCGAGAAACAGATAAAAAGTGGTGGGCCGATAACCCTCACTCACAAAGACATTACCCGTTACTTCATGACAATCCCGGAAGCCGCCCAATTAGTTATCCAGGCAGGAGCGATGGGCAATAATGGCGATGTCTTTGTTCTGGATATGGGCGAATCAGTAAAAATTTATGATCTCGCCCGGAAAATGATCCATCTTTCTGGGCTGGCCGTAAAAGATGAAACCAATCCTCATGGCGATATCGAAATCAAAATTACCGGATTAAGACCCGGTGAAAAACTTTATGAAGAGCTCTTAATTGGTGATAATGTCTCTGGCACCAATCACCCAAGAATAATGACAGCCAATGAAGTTTTTCTGACTTGGGATAAATTAAACCCATTATTAAATGACCTAAAAACATCTTGTGAAAATTACGATTTTGAAAATATTAGGAAGCTCCTTATCAATGCTCCTATTGATTTCCATCCTAAAGATTACATTTACGATCTTCTAAAATAATATCTATAAATACATTCATGTCATGAAACTGGCTGGAAATCATATAATTCAGAAAATTAAAATAACAAGCTAACAAAAACCTCATTATTAGATATATCATATGCATTATACTTCCTTCATTTATTCCCTCAACAAAGGAGAATGATTAAACATCTGGAAATTATGAAACCAGCCTCTTAGCATGAGTCTATAAACTTATGAAACAGTACCCAAATGGCTATATTCATCAACCGTAAAGTAACAGCCAATGCCTATGGACTATTCTCCGGTGTTTTTTGGGGACTCACTGGTGTTCTTTTAGCTACTTTATTAAAAAGCAACACTCTTTCCTCTTATTTCCTTATTCCTATCATTATTGCTTTCCTAAATGATACGATTTCATGCGGATATATGTTTATATATCTTATAGTTAAAGGAAAATACCGAGCGATACGCCTTATCCCCAAAAACAAGAAAAATGGCATAATTATACTAGCGGCTATATTTGGCGGCCCAATTGGCATGTCTTGTTATATTTTAGCTATACAATACATTGGTATTAGCTACACAGCCACTATTTCGGCAACTTACCCTGCTATTGGGGCGCTCATTTCTTTTTTCCTGCTTAAAGATCGTATTCACCTTATCGGCATATTGGGATTAATACTGGCCGTTGTATGCACTATGATATTAGGTTATTCGGCATCAACTCAGACAATATCTGGCTGGATAGGTTTTCTCTTCGCTTTTATATGCGCGCTAGGCTGGAGTTCCGAAGTTGTTATCAGCTCTTACGGTATGAACAAAGATATACCTGCTGATATTGCTTACTTCATCAGGCAATTATCATCCTCAGTGGGCTATTTAGTTATTATCATATTATTCATTCACTCTTTCCCTGGTATTGTAAATATATTCTCAAATATAGAATTATACTCTTTATTATTTTTCACCTCTCTGGTCGCCACGCTATCGTACCTCTTCTACTACAAAGCAATCTGCATGCTTCAACCCATCCGCGCTATGAGTTTAAACATCACCTATGCTATCTGGGCAGTGATTTTTGCTTGTTTGCTGGTAGATGAGCCTATCTCTATAAAACTAGTGCTCCTATGTGTAGGAGTCTCTACCGGTTCATTCCTGACTGCGGTAAACCCACTTAACATCAAAAAATTGATTTTGACGCTTAAATGAGCGCGATTCTATTCGTAGCAAGTTTAGGCTCGCTTTAATGTTATAGTTAAAGAAAACCACTAAGACTCTGCTGACCATCAATAATATATTGCCAAGTATTCTCACACCGACCTTAATCACCTCCTTCCCTTCTCTGACTTCTTCGATAACACTATTTATATTACATTTACCATAATACCTTTAAAAATTACAGATAACAGAATTAAGCACATCGTTATCCCACCAATCACAATGCTAAATAAGCATGATGTCACAATTAAGCTTTACTATCGGATGGATACCACGGAAATACTTCCACATCCCAAAGCGAATGGAACATCGTGTAACATGTTGAAAAATAATAAATCATAGTACGTTGTTGGTAAAATCTAACCACTATTCCATGAGCAGTAATACAGATTTCAGCTAACCCTATTCTACCAATTAGTTAAACAAGTTGGCTGTTAAGCTTGACCCAAATCAGTTTACAGTCTAATCTCCTCCCAACTAGTTACAAAATCTTATCCCCCATTACTTTTTGTTAAGACAGACAAAAGTGTTGGAGAATCAGTGCAATAGATAAGATTACCGAATATTACAGGCACTCTAGGAGCCAAAAACCTAGTGCGGTAGCTTTATCTAATGATTCTTAAGAGGTTGATTCAGGTTTTTCATTTCTATAAATAACGAATACAAGAAAATTTCCACATGTTAAGCAAATTAAATAGTTTCATTTAGTGGTTCTCGTAAAATTAACCCAGACTTCAAAACAATATATTATTTGATCAAATTAATATGAAAGGCATTATTTTAGGCACTGTTGCAAACAGGATGATCGATTACGCATTATTAGGGAAATTCACTTTTAAAGAGCAAATACCTGATTCGCCAAACGGACTTCGCCTATCAAGGATGGTTAAAATACCACGGAGAGGCTTGACCTTTGCGTAATGCCCGCATCACCTCAATCCCTTTGAGCGTTGCATAGGCCGTTTTCAGCGATTTAAAACCCAGCATCGGGTTAAAAGATATAATACGTTTCAGTTTACAGTGATCACATTCAATCCCGTTATTCAAATATTTGATTTGTCGTTGCTGAACATGCACAAGACATCGATTGAACGCTTTACCATAGATGAAAACCTTATCAGTATCGGTATTGAGAATGTTGGGTACTTCATGTTCCCGTAACCCTTTCAGTACTTTCCCTAAAAATCAGTATGCAGCATGAGTATTGCGTCGAATCGAGGTGAGAGGTAAAAATCAATGGTATTACCGTGATTATCAATCGCCCGATAGAGATACCGGCAATCTTCACGTAAGCTTCATCGAGTTGCCAAGCATGTTGGTATTTGGGATATCATCAATACCACCGTAAGCATTTTTCCATTTCAGGGGCATACCGCTGAACCCAACAATACAGCGTGGTATGATCTACATTGAAGCCAACATTTCCTTAAATTCACGGTAACTAATTCCATATTTGCAGTACCAACGTACTGCACAAATGATGACCATGGAAAAGATTCATACTGGCACCTCAATAGAAAATGGTCACTCGGCATACTGAACTTTCAGATCTTAGTGCTATTTGCAATAATGCCGTTTTAAACTAGAAAATATCTCATTGTTAACAATCTATAAATTAATAGAAAGAACTTAAAAGCATTAACTTTGATCTGATTTCAAAATCAGGGTGTTTATAATTACTTTATTTATTAATATCATACATAAATATTTTATATAGAGAATTTTAAAATGAAATTATTATCAAATAAGGATATTATTTCTTTAAATATATCACCTAAAGCTGTTTATGAATGGGTTTCTGAATCAATAAAACAAAAAAGATTATCCATTCTCCCTGCAAAAATTAGTTTAAAACCTCAAGAAGATATATTTTATAATTTTATGCCATCGCTACTACCATCTATAAATATAGCTGGTATTAAAGTTGTTAATCGTTATCCGAGTAGGTTACCAGCTATAGATAGTCAAATATCACTTTATAATATGAAAGATGGTTCCATTCAAGCAATATTAGATGGTAATTTTATTACTGCAATGAGAACCGGAGCAGTTGCAGTACACTCTATCATGTTGTTTGCAAAAAAAAACTTCGAAATCATTTCATTTATCGGATTAGGTGTTCAAGCAAAAGCAACATTAAAAGTATTATCTAGTATCATTGATAATAGAAAGCTAATTATAAAAATAAAAAAATATAAAAATCAACATATAGATTTCATTGAATTTTCTAAAAAACATTTTATAAACAACAAAGTAATGTTTGAGATCTGTGAAAGTTACGAAGAGTGTATAATAAATAGTGATGTGATAATATCATCAGTAACATATTTCGATAAAGATATTGTGAAAAATGAAGTATTTAATGAAGGCTGTGTAGTAATACCAATACATACTAGAGGCTTTTCTAATTGTGACTTATTTTTTGATAAAGTTTATGTTGATGACTTTTCTCACGTTGCTTGTTTCAAATATTTTGATAAATTCAAAAATAAATCAACCGAAGTCACAGATGTTATACTTAATCCTAATCTTGGAAGAAAAAATAATAAAGAAAAAATAATATGCTACAATATAGGATTGTCTATTCATGATCTTTTCATTGCAAACAAAATACTTCAATTATCGGAAAATAAAAAAATAGGTTTGGATTTTAAATTTTAACCTTCTCAACACATCATTTAGAAAATAATTAATCTACTTTAGGATAAAATATGCAAGTATTAATTCCAGCCGCCGGAATGGGCAACAGACTTGGTAAATATACCAGAGATAAAACCAAATGCATGGTAAAAGTACATAATCTTACTCTTATCGAAAGAAGTTTAAATATACTTTCTCAATATAATATATCTCGTATAATTTTAGTTATTGGATATGAAAAAGAAAATCTAAAATCTTTTTTAGGTAATAATTATAGAGGAATAGAAATAATTTATATAGATAATAATATTTATGATAAAACAAATAATATTTACTCTATTTTTTTAGCTAAAAATAAACTTATTGAAGATGATACAATATTATTAGAAAGTGATCTAATCTATGAAGATAAAATAATAGGCAATCTGCTATCAAATAAATTCCCTAACTTGGCCGTTGTAGATAAATATCAACCATGGATGGATGGTACTGTTGTAGAAATAAATGATGAATTTGATATTGTAAATTTTATTTCTAAAAAAGATTTTAATTTTAATAAAACGGATAAATATTATAAAACAGTTAACATATATAAATTCTCTAAAGAATTTCTTACAAATACATATGTACCATTTCTTGAAGCTTATTCAAAAGCATTAGGTAAAAATGAATACTATGAACAAGTGTTAAGAGTAATAACTTTATTAGATACTCAAGAGCTAAAAGCACTACCATTAAATAATGAGAAATGGTATGAAATAGATGATATCCAAGATCTAGATAACGCTGAAGTTATTTTTTCACCCAAAGATGAAAAGTTAAATCTACTCAACAAGCGATATGGTGGATACTGGCGCTATAATGACATCATTGATTTTTGTTATTTAGTGAATCCTTACTTTCCAAACAACACTTTCATTGGTGAAATGAAAAACTCTTTCAATACTCTTATAAGAGAGTATCCTTCAGGAGCTAATGTACAATCATTGCTTGCAGCTAAATTATTCAAATGTAATCCAGACCAAATTGCTGTTGGCAATGGTGCCGCTGAATTAATTGATAAACTTGCTGACGAACTAGATATAAAATTAGGATTATTTATACCTACTTTTGAAGAATACTCAACTAGATTTAATAATGTCGTATTAGAGAAAATTTCCAATAAAAACTTCCAATACACTAAACAAGATATCATTAAATTAGCACAAAAATCAGAGGGTATTATATTAATTAATCCAGATAATCCATCTGGTAATTATATTTCACATTCAGACGTCCTAGAACTCATTAAATGGTTCAAAAAAGAACAAAAAATATTTATTGTGGATGAATCGTTTGTTGATTTTGCAGAAGACGGCCTACAATCCAGCCTTCTTTCAGAAGAATTACTAAATAGCTACGAAGGACTTATTGTAATAAAAAGCATCAGTAAAAGTTATGGAGTACCAGGAATTCGATTAGGTATTATTGCATCATCCAATATCGACTTAATAAATAGAATTAAAAAAGACATCCCAGTATGGAATATTAATTCACTTGGCGAGTTTTTTCTCCAAATAATCGGAAAATATGAAAAAACCTATCAGCAAGCTTGCTATAATATTATTAAAGAAAGAAATATATTGTTTGAACAGTTATCACAAATACCTTTCTTACGCCCTATAAAATCTCAAGCTAACTATATTTTATGTGAAGTATTGGAAAATAAATCATCTGAAATTATTTTAACTTTATGTAATGAGCATAATATCTTAGCTAAAGATTGCTCCGGTAAAAAAGGTTTTAATAACGGAAATTATATTAGATTAGCTGTAAGAAATTCCTACGATAACCAATACCTAATTGATTGTCTTAAAGAAATAAAACAATGAAAGGACTCTATCTGTGTATAGATTAGAACTTATCAGTATTGATATTATTCAAGTAACAGAAGAACATATAGTAGAACGAGTTAATTGGCTTGAAGAAAAAATAAAACAAGAGGGATTTTGGAGAGTTCCTCTTATTCTTGAATATAGCACGTTTGCTATTATGGATGGACATCACCGTTATGAAGTTGCAAAACGATTAGGACTAAAACGAATTCCCTCTATACTATTATCTTATAGTAACGATAACGTCCAAGTTACCTCATGGAGAAATGACTTCATAATAAATAAAGAAATAACTCTAGAATACATCTTACAAAAAAAAATTTTTCCTCATAAAACAACAAAGCATATTATTACACCATATCCTAATGAAATTTCCATACCTATTTCTTTTCTATACTAATTATCATTGAAGATGCTTGATTCATTACTCAAATTTCATCATGCTGACGACTATCAAGATTCATCCGTCCGCCCATCACAAAAACAGTCCCTTGAATCGATGCGTAACACAACTCGCGACGGACTGGTACGCAACTGCATCAAAGCCGTCCTTTTGGTTTCCGAAAGCGACTGTCCAGATGATTGCTCAAGCATTGCGTATTTATGAAAGTACTGTGAATCGCCATCTGAAGGATAGGGCTGAACCTCACATTTTTAGCAGGATTATTATGATTAAATAAAAATCACATTCTGGCTTTTTATAGCACTTTTTCTCATTAACACGGATAAGATCACGTTATTCCATAAAAAAGTGATTTTGATAATGAGTATTCTTAATTATATCAATGGAATAGCTCCCCCTCGTTCTGACATCAACAAAAAACATGAATTGATAGATGTCATTTTTTTGGTCTTCGCAGCGGTATTGAGTAAGGTTTCGGAGTGGAAATCTATTCAGGAATTTCGTGAGTTGCAATTCGATTAAGCAATAAATAAGAAGAAGATACCAGGCGGTTGAAAATGAGTTGCATTGGGTGTTGGATGTTAACCTTTCGGGAAGATGCGTTACCACTCAAAGACCCAGATGGTGCGGCACAGACAGATAGTACTCTTTAATCGGATTATATAAATATGATTAAACAAGATACCTGTATGTAAAGATAGTCAGACGGCCAAACGCCGAAAAGCAACTTGGCCAGGCGAACTTCGTAGTCAACTTATCTTTGGTTAAATTAAAGATAAAATGGAATCCCACCCTACTCCCGAAATGGGTTAATCAATCTGTTTTCTTAAGTCAATAAACCTAAATTCAAAATTCAAGTGATATTCACATTTAATAAGAGCAATTTTATTGAAGACGAGAATAAAGAGAGGTTCTCTAAATAATATGTCATTAAAAAGAAATATTAGTGGACTAGCTATTTCTCAGATATTTAGCTATATTGTACCATTATTGCAATTTCCCTACCTAAGCCGAGTTGTAGGGGATGTTTTCTTTGGTATTATAATATTTTCGCTATCTTTGACTCAAGTGGCAATGATCATAACTGATTTTGGATTTAATTTATCAATATCAAAAAAAATAGCAGAGGGTCGGAACAGTAAAAAATGGTTAGGAGTATTTCTATATCAAACTTCTATAATAAAAATTGGCCTTGCTTTAATCGCTATTTTATTTATTCTTACTATATTAATTGCGTCAAAAAATTCTTTTCCTAAAGAATTAGTTATGGGGTTATTGATATGTGTATTTTTTAATGCCTTTAATCCATATTGGATTTTTCAAGGCTTAGAAAAAATATATATATATAGTTTAATTGTTATTGTTGTAAGATTGCTTAGTTTCGGGGGAGTATATTTTATAATTCGCAGCCCACATGATTATGTATATTATGGATGGATTCTGGCTTTCCAAGCGTTTGTAATAACATTAATCAGTTTCCTTATACTAGCATCCTGGAAAGTAACTTTAACAATAACATCAAAGAAACTAATTTATAAGCAGTTTTTTTATAGTTTAGAATTCTTCTTTTCTCGAGCTTGTGTTTCTCTTTATTCATCTGGATGTAGTGTATTTTTAGGAACATTTGGTGGAAGCTTATCTCAAGTTGCAATTTATGGTGTAGCAGAACAGCTTTACAAAGCAGGTATACAAGTTTTTGGTCCCGTACTCACAGCATTAACCCCTTATATGGTAAGAACGAAAAACTATAAATTATTTTATCAAATAGTTATTGCTTTTGGCTTATTGATAACTTTGGGAGTGACTATCGGATGGTGTTGGGGAGACTCTATAATAAGGATTATATACGGTAAAGGGTATGATCTCGCCAAGCCTGTATTAGATATTTTCATGCTAATAATAATTGCAAGCATTTTTGGTATGCTTTTCGGTTACCCTGCTCTTATGCCCTTGGGACTAGCAAAAATTGCTAATTTTAGTGTGGTTGTTTCTGGATTGTTACAAATTTTAATGTTGTTGTTCCTTTATTTTGGCGTTTTCCCGATCACAGCTATAACTGTATGTATTACATATCTTATATGTGATTGGAGCATGTTATTAATTCGACTTTATTATTTCTTATATAAATAGGTAATTAGTATGAGTACTATATTAAGGGAAGCTCAATTAAGTATGTTATCGATTTTAAAGGAAGTTGATAGAATTTGCAGAGAAAATAATATTGATTATTGGATAGGTGCAGGGACATTATTAGGCGCAAAAAGGCATGGTGGATTTATCCCTTGGGATGATGATATTGATATTTATATGGAGAGAGTTGCCTTTAATAAATTTTTGAAAGTTTTCTCTAATGATATAAATAAGAAGCATTTTTTCTTGCAGACAGCTTTTACTGATCAATACTATGTTGATTTTAATATACCTTGTAAGGTGAGATTAAATAGAACAAAAATAATAGAGGAAATTGAAATTACGTACTCTTATTATGATGAACGATCACATCATGGGCTATCCTTAGATATTTTTCCTTGTGATCGATACTCAGAAAATAAATTTATTAGAATGTTTTTTGAGCGTTTGTTAGCCCAATTTATAAATGTAAAAATTAAATCAAAATATTCGAATTTAACATTAGGAAAAAAAATAATTTCGAAGTCGTTTTCATTGTTATTTAGTAAAAGTATCCTTCTTTATCTTGTAAGTAAGCTATCTTCTATAATGTCGAAAAGAAGAAAAAAATACTTGCTTGGAACCGGTATTGAAACGCCTTTTTCCACAGCCTATTTTAAATATGATGATATTTTTCCACTGAGAGAAATTTTGTTCGAAGGAAAACCATATAAATGCCCTAATAAAATTGATTTATATCTATCGAAAATGTATGGAGATGATTATATGGAATTACCACCTGCTAGCAAACGTGTCAGGCATCATCACCATATCGAGTTATAATAGTCATAAAATAATTAGATCTCTGTGAGAGACCATCCTAATTTAGGTGCTTGACGGCCAGAGCTTACCACTAACCCTTGTAGCTGCTTTTTCCAATACACATGATAGTTATTTGTTAATAAAATCTTATAATTTGGTTTCGAACCATGTTGGTTGTGCGCAAAGCCTAATAAAATAGGAATATATTTTCTATTTTTTCAAAGAATCATTTATTAGATAAGTAAAAAATCAATGATAATAGCTATTATAAAAAATCCCAGAGTTATTTACAAAATAATATTATTATAACAAATTTAGAGAAAATGATAATATGCTTGATAAATTTAACAAAGTAGTAAAGAAATTATTCTATATAGAGGAGTGGAATATAGGAACAATTAAAAGAAAACAATCTGATGAAAATAATATCGCTGATTGTATATTGCATTCAGATATTTTTTGGTTTAAAAAATATAATACTGTTCAAGCAGACCCATTTGTTTTAGAACATAATGATTCAGTATATATTTTCTACGAATCACTAGGATTATTAAACTCTAAAGGAAACATCAGATGCAGAGTCCTAGATAATGATCTTAAAGAATTAGACGATATACCGCTAATGGGATTAAACGATATCCAATGCCACTTATCTTATCCGTTTTGTTTTGAAAATGACGGCAAATTATTTTTAATACCAGAATCCCATGAATTAAGTGAAGTCTCTTTATTTGAATGTGTAAATTTCCCTAATAAGTGGAAAAAAGTACATACACTTGTTTCTGGAATGAAATTAACTGATAACTCAATAATATGCTCAAATGGGAAATATTATTTATATTCTACTGACTTAGATAATAATATAATTCTTCATATGAGTACAGATTTGTTTGATAATTGGAAACAAATTTCCCCAAATCTAAAACTATGTAATCAATATGCAAGAGGAGCGGGGTCACCACTTTATTCTCAAAATGGCATATTCTTTTTCACTCAAGAAGGTTTTGATCATAATTATGGCAGTGCCATTTTTGTAAAAAAAATTAGCTCAATAGGAGAAAGTGAATTTTCGGAAGAGTTAATAAAAAAAATTGAACCTATAATTGGAAGTTATAAAGATGGAATTCATACTCTAAATTTTTCAGAAAACTATATAGTAATAGATTCTAAAAGATTAAAGTTTAATTTATTTTCATTTTTTATCAAACTAGTTTATAAAATTAAAACAAAGTTGCGACAATGTAAAATTAAAACAAAGTTAGGACAAGCTAATTGTATTAAGGTGAGGCCATAAAAATTACACTAATTGTAGGTATTACCGTTCAAGATGGTTCTTATCTTACAAAGTTACTTTTAGAAAAAGGATACACTGTTAACAGCCTAATCAAGCGTGCATTATCTTTCAATACAATACGTATTGATTCTTTTTGCAAAAACAAAAAGATAAATTTATATTATGGTTGATTCAAATGAGAGTTCGAATATTATCAGACTGGTAAAATAGATCGAGCCCGATAAAATTTACAATCTAGGAGTAATGTTTCATATTGCTATTTCATTTGAGTCTCTAGAATATGCAGCTGATGTTGACACATTAGGAATATTAAAGTTCTTTGAAGTAATAAGAATAAATTGACCTAAAAGAAGACTCGATTTTATCCGATTTCAACACCACCTGATTGCTTCTATTTGGGTACGTGGAAAACACGTCTTGCCATCTTCTACCAAACGAACAGAAATATTTCTGCGTACAGTGGGTCAATTACATGATAATTTCGGCATAATAATGATAGCGACATGTTATAACTTGAGGAGTCTAACTTACTTTTTTTAAGCGAGCAAGAATTCAGGCGTTTTAATCCCCATATGGGGTGATAAATCGATTTTTCTGAGTCATAAGTCTAAACTCAAACAATATCTATTGTTCAATAAGGATAAACCTTATATTATATATGTTATGTTGCCTATTTTGTATGTTGCTAACTGACATATTCAACAATTCTATCTATCGTTTTTATGTCCATTCCCCGATAAGAGTTAAATAAATTTTCTTGCTAGGTTGATGATAATTTTCAAATTTTAAATACTACATTTTCATTCAGTTGAGTATAAATAAAAAACCATCTAAAACCAGGATTAAATAAGGCGTCAAATGAGAATAATACTTATAGGAACAACAGCAGATTCTATGATTAATTTCAGGGAAACATTAATAAAAGAAATGTCAAAATCTAATCATGAAGTATTTTGTTTTGCTATAGATTATAATGAAAAACAGAAAGATAAGATTAAAAAACTAGGGGCCACACCTGTTGATTATATTTTAAGCCGCTCGGGATTAAACCCTTTCTCAGATATAAAAAATACTATAAAATTATCAAATAAAATTAAAGATATTAAACCAGATATAGTTTTATCTTATTTTTCAAAGCCTTCTATATATGGTTCATGGGCTGCCAAATTAGCTAAGATACCTAACATATTCGCTATGCTAGAAGGATTGGGCTTTTGCTTCACCTCACAAAAAGAAGGTAAAGATTGGAAAAAAATATTCTTAAGAAGAATACAGATATTACTCTATAAAATAACATTCCCTAGAATAAATGGCTTAATCCTATTAAATAAAGATGATGAAACTGATTTAATCAAAAAAAATAATATCAATGTTAAAACTTTTATTCTAGGAGGAATCGGCTTAGATTTAAATGACTACCCTTACACTCCTATCAATAAAAACAATAATATATCTTTTATTTTCATTGCCAGATTATTAAGAGAAAAAGGTATTTTCGAGTATATTAATGCAGCAAAAATAATAAAAATAAAATACCCTGAAACTACGTTTAATGTATTAGGAGCAATCGATTCAGAAAATCCAGGAGGAATAAAACTGGAGCAATTAGAAGAATTAAAGAATACAGGAATAATAAATTATCCTGGATTTGTAACAAATGTAAATGAATGGCTGAGTAATAGTGATGTTTTTGTATTACCATCATACTACAGAGAGGGCATACCAAGAAGTACTCAGGAAGCTATGGCTATTGGTCGGCCTATAATTACTACTAATGTACCTGGATGCAAGGAAACCGTTCATGAAGGAAAAAATGGCTTTCTAGTTTCCCCATGGTCTGCAAAAGACCTAGCTGAAAAAATGATTTTTTTCATAGAAAATCCCGATCTCATAGAGAAAATGGGGCAAGAAAGTTATCATATTGCTAAAATAAAATATGATTGTCACAAAGTTAACTATAACTTAATGAAAATATTGAGAATACTATAAAAAAATAAGCTTTAACTACAGACGGATTCGACTAATAAGTGCAATTTTTCAGAAGAGCGGTCAGTTGCTATAGTAGGCATCTTTCTCGCCAAAGGAAAACGCGCTATGGCCTATACACAACTGACCGAAACAGAAAGATACCCGATTTCCAGCTTAAAAAGCAGGTTTCTCATAGCTTTTCATTGCTGAGTCACTTAAGCGAGGCCCGTCTGCCATCTGCAGAGAATTGAAGAGAAATCAAGAAGTCCAGACACACTACCCTGAACATGCTCATTTGAAGATCTTGACTTGTCGTCATTTTGCTAAGAAAGCTGTTAAAATCACACCGGAAGTAAAGAAATGGATAAAACGGTTAATTTAGAAAGAATTAAGTCCTGAACAGGTGGCTGATTACCTGAAACAACATAAGGGATATCTTTGCATCATGAGACAATTTATGGACTGATTTATAAAGATAAAATAGAGAGGGTGATTTGTAGCAACATCTCCGAATTGCCAGAAAATCCCTATCGCAAACGCTATGGTCGCGATGAAAGAAGAGGGAAAATTAAAAGTCGGGTCAATATTGATGAAACCCCATAACTAATCGATAAAAAATAACATATTGTCGACTGGGAAGGAAATACGATAATAGGGAAAGATAGAAAAATGTATTATTAACACTCGTTGACCATAGAACAACGCTGCATACAATTATCGTTAAGCTTGATAGCAAAAGCGGCAGTGGAAGTATTATTCTTGTTAAAATAAATGGTTAAGACCATCACATTCGATAATGATTTGGAGTTTGCAGATCACGAAATCATCGCATCGTCCCCGAAAAATTCGGGGAAGGAAAACTCCGAATGAATTATCTAAGGGAACACGGACATGTTTACTTCCAGATTAACGATGTTGAACTTATTATGTGAATCTACCGTTTATTAATATTAAGAAGGTGTCCAAATAGGCATAATTTTTACCGATTTGAATGATGCGATTCATTGTATTACATAAATATTTTATAAATTTAATCACATGTAAAAGGACACCGGGTTAAACACCATATCTATTCTAAGAAACAAAACAGCCCAGTTAATTTAATAAAAACCCAAACAAGGTAAGACATGGCAATTTATTCATACATATGGATGTTAATAATAATTAAAAATCTTTCTTTCTCTAAAAACAAAAGAGACTTACTTATCTTTTCTCTATTTCTTACTTTTTTTATAGGATTACGCCAGGAAATAGGTGTAGATTGGTTCAACTATCTAAACATGTACAAAAAAATTGTTCAATTACCATTTAGAGAAGCTCTATTTGTATCAGACCCTCTATATAGCATATTGAATTATACGTCCGAAGCATTCGGACTAGGGGGTGTTTATTTTGTAAACTTCATATGTGCATCTATCTTTTGCTTATCAGTTTACTTTTTCTCAAAAAACTTCAAAAGCATCTGGCTACCTGCTCTAATATTGTATCCTTATACAATATTAGCAGTATCAATGGGATACACCAGGCAATCAGTTGCCATTGCATTTTCATTATTTGCCTTTAACTCCTTATTAAAAAATAATCAAAAAATACATTTTTTGTTTTTTATATTATTAAGTATTCTTTTTCACAAATCAGCAATTATGCTATTGATATTATTACCTTTTATATATTTAAAAAAATCAAATTCCACTTTATTTTTTCTATTTTATGTCATAATTCTATCAATATTTATAACTATTTCATTTTATTTAATATCACCTCAAAATATATATTTATCTGGAGAATTAAGTTCATCAGGAAGTACTATACGAACCTTGATACACATGTTCCCATGTGCTCTTTATTTTATATATAGAAAACCATTTAAAAACAAAATAAAAATATCAATAAGAATTCTAGATATGATGGCAATATTGATAATATCATCATTAATTATCGGTATATTTTTCTCCACTTTAGTTGATAGATTTGGTTTATATTTTATTATTTTTGATGTGCTTGTGTTATCCGTTTTTTCAGATTTACTAAAACCTAATCAAAGATTATTTTTCGTATTAACATTAGCAATATTAAATAGCATAATATTATATACTTGGTTATTTTATTCTCCTTGGGCTCAATGTTGTTGGGTGCCTTATAACAACTTAATAATGACAATCTTATAAATATTAGAGGTAATAATGAAAATTGCTTTAATTACAACAGGGCTTGGTATGGGGGGAGCAGAAAAACAACTCTGCGATCTCGCTGATACATTTCTAGTGAATAACCAATCAATAATAATTATCTCTCTAACAGGCCCTACAATTACTAAACCAATTTCTGATAAAATATTTATTTATGAAATAAGAATGAAAAAAACGCCTTGGGGATTTATACACGCCCTATGGAAAGTTAAAAAAATAATAAAAAAAGAAGATATAGATGTATTACACTCACACATGTTTCATGCAAACATATTTTCAAGATGCATGCGCTTACTTACTAAATTCCCCCAATTAATATGTACTGCTCACAGTACAAATGAAGGGGGCTCACTTAGAATGTTTATATACCGTATAACTAATTGGCTCTCAGATCTAAATACAAATGTTAGCCAAGCTGCTGTAGATTCTTTTATAAAGAAAAAGGCAATGAAGGAAAACCAAATTATTAGTGTCTCTAATGGAATTAATACTAATAAGTTCTTTTTTTCAGAGGAATCAAGAAGAAATATACGGAGAGAGTTAGATATCCCTGATAATATACAATTATTTTTATCTGTTGGTCGATTACATGACCCCAAAGACTATCCAAACTTACTATATGCATTTTCAATTCTTTTAGAAAGAAAACCATTATCATATTTAATTATTGCAGGTAATGGCCCACTTATTGATAAACTCATAAGACTAGCAACCAAACTTAATATAATAAAAAACGTACACTTTTTAGGTGCTAGAAATGATATTCCAGCCTTAATGAGTGCTTGTGATACATTTGTTTTATCTTCTAAATATGAAGGATGTCCGTTAGTTATAGCAGAAGCTATGGCTTGTCAACGATATATCGTTGCAACCAATTGCGGCGGGGTAAAATTTGTTCTTAATAAATATGGTTCCTTAGTGCCAATACAAGATTCAAAAAGATTAGCCGACGCTATGGAAAAAAGTATAGAAATAAACAAAGATAAAAAGTACCAACTAGGATTAGAAGCAAGGAATCATATCAAAAATAATTTTTCTATAGAAAAAATATCTCTTCAATGGTTAAAACTATATGAAAAAAAATAGTGAATTTAAAATTTATTTTTTATGCCTTTATTGGTATTAAATCACAGAATGAAGGCAGTTGATTAAAATAAATAATCTGGTATTAAATCTGCTTCCTGAAACAGATAAACGAGTATCAAGGTAAGATCACGAACGTCATTTAATCAAACCAATTTGATTCAGTAATCTTCCCATTTTTCATAGAGGGTAAAAGTAGAATTCAAAGAGCACGTAGCACATATTGCTTTTAGTGTATAACCACCTAAGGAGCTTTCTAGCGGCACTGTTACAAACAGGATGATCGATTACACATTATTGGGGAAATTCACTTTTAAAGACCAAATACCTGATTCGTCAGACGGACTTCGCCTATAAAGATGGTTAAACCCCTGCGTAATGCCCGCATCACCTCATTGCATAGGCTGTTTTCAACGTATGCACAGGATATTTCCTTTCATATTTCAGTCGATTGAGCGCTTTACCATAGATGAAAGCCTTATCAGTATTGAGAATGAATATTGGGCACTTCATGTTCTCGTAACCCTTTCAGTGCTTTCCCTAAAAATCAGTATGCAGCGTGAGTATTGCTCAGATCTTAGCGCTATTTGCAACAGTGCCATCCTAAATCCTGAAATAAAGAAAAATATGAGAGTAGAAAAGAAAAAATTTACAAATGAAGATTTTTAACATAGAAAGTGCTATAAACAGGTACCTAAAAATTTACTCCTAATCTTTTATCCTACTTATGTCAATCTTAATCACCGGCGGAGCCGGCTATATCGGTTCACACACAGTATTAGCGCTTCTGGAAAAAGGAGCTGATGTTGTTGCTATTGATAATCTGTGTAACTCATCACCAGAATCTCTTCTCCGAGTTGAAAAACTTACTGGCAAATCAGTGAAATTTTATCAAGGTGATATTCTTGATTTAGATTTACTGAATCAAATCTTCCAAGAAAACAAAATAAAATCTGTAATTCATTTTGCTGGATTAAAAGCGGTTGGTGAATCCACCAGAAAGCCACTTGAATATTATCAGAACAATGTTACTGGTACTCTAGTTCTATTGCAGGCTATGCATGCCAACGGCGTACATCAACTGATTTTCAGTTCATCTGCAACTGTTTATGGCGATCCTGAATTTGTACCACTCACGGAAAATGCTAAAGTAGGTAGTACCACCAACCCTTATGGCACCTCCAAGCTGATGGTCGAGCAGATTCTGAAAGATTTTGCCGCAGCCGAGCCAAGTTTCAAAATCACCAGTTTAAGATATTTCAACCCTGTTGGTGCACACCCATCAGGTATGATTGGTGAAGACCCTAATGGTATTCCCAATAATCTATTACCTTATATCACTCAGGTTGCCATTGGTCGTCTGGAATGTTTATCCGTGTATGGCAACGATTATCCAACCAAAGATGGTACCGGTGTTCGTGACTATATTCATGTGATGGATTTGGCTGAAGGCCATATTGCCGCCATTGACTATCTGGATAAACAGCAATCCTATGAAGTTTTTAATTTGGGAACAGGTGCTGGTTATTCTGTACTTGAACTACTTCATTCTTTTGAAAAGGCATCAAGTAAAGATATTCCATATAAAATTACAGATAGACGTCTTGGGGATATTGCTGAGTGTTGGTCTGATCCATCCAGAGCTCGGAATATCCTTGGCTGGCAAGCAACGCGCAATATTGACGATATGATGCGTGATAGTTGGAATTGGCAGAAGAATAACCCTCATGGTTTCCATTCAGAGGAGAAACGCTAAAAGTCTTTTTACGATTGATTTAGCAACCACTCGGTTACTCATAATCCTAGTCAGATCAGCAAATAATTATAAGCTGACAGATATTCTGTTGTTAACAATTGTGACGTTATTGCTGGTGCCAAAAGCTGGGAAGAAATTGATGATTGTGGGGTTGAGCATCGAAGTTAAAGCAATACAGTGAATTTGAACAGGGTATTTTAACTCATAACACCGTAGCCCATATGTTAGCTATATCAGTGTCAGGCGGCTTCAAAAGTGTTTCATGAATGGATGGATTTTGCCGTGAACTGACGAAAAGCTCAGGGGGTGCCACAGATGGAAAAACCGTCAGGCGCTCCCAATTCAGCTCAGTAACTCAGGGAAATTGTCATCTCGGATAAAACATATTGCAGTGGATGTACTGAATAACCCTAAAATATTTAAGCAGAAGATTGAAACAAAAGCATCGATGAGCACAGCCTATCTATCTGAAATTCTTGCTAAGCAAGCCCTCCGGTAATCTTTTGCTAGAATACCGTCATCAAAAAATAATGTATCACTAGATCTTAATAATTCACTATAAAAGTATTATCAAAATAATTAGTTTATTGGTCATTTTTTTATGAAAACAGAAAACTCAAGAGAGCTACTCAATGATGTAATAGAGTGGGATATATGTAATTGGAGTCATGCTTTAGAATATTGGCAGGACTATTCTAGCCTAGAATTAAAGTCAGCTAATATTCTAGAACTAGGAAGCCGAAATGGTGGATTATCACTGTGGGCAGCATTAAATGGAGGTAATGTTTTATGTACGGATTTAAATGGCCCTACTTCAAAAGCGCAGGAGAAACATAAGCGTTATAATATAGAAAATAGAATTCGATATGGTAAATTAAGTGCATTAGATATTAAATATAGAAACCACTTTGATATTGTTATGTTTAAATCAGTATTAGGTGGTATTGGTTATAATTCAAATAAGTCAGCACAAAAAAAGGCGATTAATCAGATTTTCCATTCATTGAAAGAAGGGGGTGAATTTTGGTTTGCAGAAAATTTGGTTGCATCACCATTGCATAAATTTCTCAGAAAAAATTATGTTAATTGGGGAAATGCTTGGGGCTATGTTACTGTCAACGAAATGACCGAGTATCTATCAGCATTTTCAAATGTTAATTATACAACTTTAGGTTTCCTTGCTACGTTTGGCAGGAATGAATCTCAAAGAAAATTTTTAGGGATTTTAGATAATAAAGTTCTAAATAAGGTCGTTCCTAAACATTGGCACTATATTATAATCGGAGTGGCAAAAAAATAATCCAGAGAATCTCTAAAGAATTTAGTATGTTAGATTATATCCAGTGATGTTTTTTCACTTTTAAGTTTACTGACAATCAATCGATCCCCCCAACAAGGAAAGATCTTCCAACAGATAAATAGGAATATCGATGAAGATCCCCCTGCATCCCTTCCTGATTTCTGCTAACCTGTGCCCCTTGTTTCTAGGGGGCATTATGCTAAATATCGTCTTATTTGAACCTGAAATCCCACCTAATACCGGTAATATTATTCGTCTTTGTGCTAACACCGGATTTCAATTGCATCTGATTCAGCCTCTGGGGTTTACCTGGGATGATAAAAGGCTACGTCGAGCCGGGCTGGATTATCATGAGTTCGCCAATGTTAAACAACATCATGATTATTTTACTTTTTTAGAGAATGAAGGATTAACAGGAGTGTCTTCTGCTCGTTTGTTTGCTCTCACAACAAAAGGAACTCCGGCACATAGTGCTGTAAGTTATCAAGCAGGGGATTATTTAATGTTTGGGCCGGAAACCCGAGGGTTACCACCTTATGTATTGGATAATATGCCACCACAACAAAAAATTCGTATCCCAATGCTAGCAAACAGTCGCAGTATGAATCTTTCCAATTCAGTTGCCGTTGTTGTTTTTGAAGCTTGGCGGCAATTAGATTATCAGGGCGCTATCATTAGAAAATAGTGTGCCAATAATCGCTACACACTTCTGTAATGGTTCAACGTGTTATTGACTATATCACGGCAATTTTTTCCTCTTTGCGTGGGTCACAGAAATTCAGTATAGGAACCTCTCTGCACCAGACCCACGGTGAGAACCAAACAACCCTTTTCGTCATGTTCCTCAGATAGATAAAGCATGGTACGACCATGATAGTTATCAGCTCAATATTCCAATATCACATCCGACAGAAGATGGACAGAGTACAACAGGCTTTGACGATGTAAGTGGCAGAATGACCATGATGTATCGTTAGGAAAGCAGTAAGACATCAAGGACATAGTTTTTCTCCTGGGTTTTCTGAACAAGTTTTTGCGCTAAATCATCATTTATCACAGGACGTAGGTGCTATGATTAGTATAACTTAACCCTATTGAGGAATTTTTTCTCTTTGAAAATCGATTCATATAACTTAATCGGGGTTGCTTCCCTCAAGTGATCGACTATTTAGATCATAATAATTTAATAAAGTTAGCATTAAGGTAACTCATTTTCATTGATATATATTGGTTACGCTATGAAAGCAAAAAGTTCAAAAGAATTTCTCCATGATGTCATAGAATGGGACATATATAACTGGAGTTATTCCTTAAAATATTGGCAAGATCATTCTGGATTAGACTTAAAATCAGCTAATATTCTAGAGTTAGGTAGTAGAGATGGTGGGCTATCATTATGGGCAGCATTAAATGGAGCAAATGTCTTATGTACTGATTTAGATGGCCCCACGCCAAAAGCACTGGAGAAACATGAACGTTATCATATAGAAAAGAGTATTCAATATGATAAATTAAACGCATCGGATATCAAATATAAGAACCATTTCGATATTGTTATGTTTAAGTCAGTATTAGGTGCTGTCGGTTATAATTTCAATAAAATAGCACAAAAAGAAGCTATTAATCAGATCTTTCATTCATTAAAAGAAGGCGGTGAGCTTTGGTTTGCAGAAAATCTGGTTGCATCACCATTACATAAATTTCTCAGGAAAAATTATGTTAACTGGGGAAATACCTGGGGCTATATTACCGCCAGGGAAATGACAGATTATCTATCAGCATTTTCAAATGTTGATTATACAACGTTAGGCTTCATTGCTACGTTTGGCAGGAATGAGTTTCAAAGAAGATTTTTAGGGGTGTTAGATAATAAAATTCTAAATAAAGTCGTTCCTAAACATTGGCACTATATTATAATAGGTGTAGCAAGGAAATAATTTAAGCATACAAAATCATATTTCCACATTTAATATGTGAAAATATGATAATGATTACTAATATCTATATTTCGAAAAGTCAAATTCCATCACCATACTCAAAGCCATTGTTGATACCATTAAAGTGTTGGTTCATATCCAATGATGGCTTTTCACTTTCAGGTTTACCGACGATACGGGCAGGCACCCCAGCGGCTGTTGTGTGTGGTGGAACAGAGCGCAATACAACCGAACCTGCGCCAATTTTCGCCCCTCGGCCAATTTCGATATTACCCAATATTTTCGAACCTGCGCCAATCATCACCCCTTCCCTAACTTTCGGATGACGATCACCCCCTGTTTTACCAGTACCACCAAGAGTGACGGATTGCAGGATAGAAACGTCATTTTCCACTACTGCCGTTTCACCAATCACTATGCCTGTAGCATGGTCAAGCATAATGCCACAACCAATCTTTGCCGCCGGGTGAATATCAACGCCAAAAGACATCGAGATTTGGTTTTGCAGATAAATAGCCAATGCCTTACGCCCTTCTCCCCAAATCCAGTGGGCAATGCGATAGGCTTGTAGAGCATGAAATCCCTTGAGGTACAGCAGAGGAGTTGAGTATTTATCTACAGCAGGATCACGTAGACGTACTGCTATGATGTCGCGGGCAGCAGAGACAATCATCTTCTGATCTGAACGATAAGCCTCTTCTACAATCTCTCTAACAGCAATAGCCGGCATAATCGGCGTAGCCAGCTTATTAGCCAGCATATAACTTAAGGCACTGCCCAGATTTTCATGCTTGAGTAATGTTGCATGAAAGAAACTGGCCAACATCGGTTCACATTCAGCCAGTGCTCTCGCTTCTGTTTTTATGTTCTTCCAAACTTCGTCCAATTCTTCTAGCGACATATTTTTTACTCTCACATTTAGAACCTATTTCATTAGATTTTTATTTAAGAGCGCACATCATCGCTCTCATCCTTTCTGGCTCTTCCTAATAATGCCTGAGCAGCTTCTTTCACATTTTTATTGCAATAGAGTATCTGATAAATTTGTTCTGCAATCGGCATTTCGACATTGGCACGATTAGCCAACGCACGTACTTCTTTGGTATTGCGATAACCTTCAACAACCTGTCCAATCTGATCCTGGGCTTCTTCAACGCTAATTCCCTGCCCCAGCATCATGCCAAAGCGACGGTTGCGTGATTGGTTATCAGTACAAGTTAAGACCAAATCGCCCAATCCCGCCATGCCCATAAAGGTAGAAGGATCAGCGCCAAGCGCTATACCAAGGCGACTCATTTCCGCCAATCCACGCGTAATCAAGGCAGTACGAGCATTAGCACCGAAACCCATACCATCAGATATCCCCGCGCCAATGGCAATCACGTTTTTTACGGCACCACCAAGTTGAACGCCAATAAAATCAGTATTTTTATAAACCCGAAAACTTTTGCCACAGTGGAATAATTGTTGGAGTTCGTCGCTAAAAGCAGATTCCGTCGCGGAAATAGCAATCGCAGTGGGTAAACCAGCCGCTAATTCTTTAGCAAATGTTGGGCCAGAAAGCACCGCTAGCGGTATTTCATTGCCCAATATCTCACGGGCCACATCTTGTAATAACCGACCGGTATCCGCTTCCAGACCTTTAGTTGCCCAGACGATACGTGAATCAGACCGTAGATGAGGTTTTACCTGCTTTAATACCTCACCAAACACATGGCTCGGTATCACAATAAGAATGTTACGGCTTGCTGTTAATGCTTTTATCAGGTCTGTTTCAAGCAATAAACTATCAGGAAAGGAAACATCCGGCAGAAATGCCTGATTACAACGCGCCTGTTGCAATGCCCGGATATGTTCTGGGTTGTGCCCCCAAAGTACAACATTATGGCCATTACGAGCCAGCGTAATGGCTAATGAGGTGCCGTATGAACCGGCACCGATCACTGTCATAGAAACAGTACTATTCATTAAGCTTCCTGTTCAGTTTGTTCACCGCCCTGAGACTGTTCGGCCTGCTGTTGCAGGTAGTTCATGAACAGGGCATCAAAGTTTACTGGAGCCAGATTCAGTTGTGGGAAGGTACCACGACTAACCAAGTTAGTGATGCATTCACGAGCATATGGGAACAGGATATTCGGACAGTATGCACCCAAGCAGTGAGCCAGCTGAGTTCCTTCGATACCTTCAATAGAAAAGATACCCCCTTGCTGTACTTCACACAGGAATGCCGTCTCTTCTCCCAAAGTCGCCGTTACAGTCACACGCAGAACAACTTCATAAACCCCTTGAGCCAACTCACTGGAAGCGGTATCCAGATCCAGTTTTACTTCCGGCTGCCATTCCTGCTGAAACACTTGCGGTGCGTTCGGTGCTTCAAAAGAGATATCTTTGGTGTAGATACGTTGGATCTGGAAAGCCATTTCTGTATTGCTTTGTTCTGACATAATAATTGTTACCTTTAGATGTCCTTATTAAATTTTTTATGTGAATGTCTCCATTCACGCCCAAAATGATTACTTTTTACCACGCGCCAATGGCAAGTTTTCGCCTGTCCAACCCGCCAAACCCTCTTTCAAGGAACATACGCGCTCAAAACCGGCCCGAATAAGATTCTCTGCCGGAGTACGAGATTCAATACCATTCGCAGAAACAACAATTACAGGCTGCTTTTTATGTTTTTCCAACTCAGCAAAATTGTTGTCTTTAATTTCAGAGGGAGTCAGGTTTACTGAACCAATAATATGCCCTTTGCGGAAATCTTCACGGGAACGTAAATCCACGACGATGGCTTCTTCTTTGTTGATCAGATTAATAGCTTGAGCACGAGTTATCTCTTTGGTTTTAGAGAAGAAACCTCTCGATGTAGTCACAATAACGGCAACCAGCAGCGCAATCCAGATGAGGCTTAAGGTCATATGCTGGTTAATAAATTGCATGATTTCTTGCAGCATGGGGACAAAAACTCCCGTTGGTTAATAACAAATTTCTAAGGTTCCAGAGTATACCTTTGTGTTGCGTCAATTACAGCCAAATAGCATAAGCTCAATGCAAATTTTGCGGAGAGTTTCGAGAAAAAATAAAAATATCCTGAAAATGAAGCATTTTAAGTACCTTACCTGCATCTGCCCTGTCACACTGGATGCATACAGGAATTTCAGCAATAAATAGGCTAGTATGTTTATTACTATTCGATTTCGATGTTAAGACAGCATTATCTGAAAGTGTAAAAAATCAGCGTAGCATCTGGTAACTCTTTGTTCATCATGAAATAATCTAGCGCATACAGTAGCAAGGTATATTTACAGAAATGGCTGACAACAAGGAAATACATAGCCGTAATTATCGGCGCAATCAGAACTCACGGCGGAATAATATCTGTGCCTCGTTGTTCTATGCTTTCCTATTTGTTATTTTCAGCTTCAATACCTTTGCAAATCAAATTATCGCCAATAAAAATCAGCTCAAAGATCTCCAACAAGACATCGCGGAGAAAGAGAAAAGTGTACAACAACAGCAGCAAAAACGTAGTTCTTTGCTAAATCAATTAAAAGATCAGGAAAATACCATTTCCACAATTGGTCAATCCCTACACAACACTCAAACTCAACTCAGTAAGCTGAATAAAGAGATTGCTGCTCTCGTCTCCAACATCAAAAAACTGGAAAAACAACAAAACGCGCAACGAGATATGCTGGCGCGCCAATTGGATGCTGCATTTCGTCAAGGGCAACATCAAGGGCTTGAACTCATGTTCAGCGGAGAAGAGGGAAAGAGAGGTGAGCGCATACTCGCTTACTATAGCTACCTTAATCAAGCCCGTCAGGACACCATTGTTAAACTTGAACAAACCACCGTTGATTTAACTGAACAAAAAAAACTTGAGCAACAGAAACAGGAAGAGCAAAAACAAGTTCTAACTGAACAACAACAGCAAAAGCAGCAAATGGAAGTAGCCCGTAATGCTCGGCAGAAAACCCTAACTGAGCTGGAATCTTCCTTAAAGCAAGACCAAAAAAATCTCGCTGAACTAAAACAAAATGAAACCCGTCTGCGAGATAAAATTGCTAAAGCAGAACGGGAAGCGAAAGCACGTGCTGAACGAGAAGCCAGAGAAGCTGCCCGTGTTCGTGCTCAGATTGCAGCGAAACAGAAGCAAGCGCAGCAAAAAGGTTCCAGCTATAAACCCACTGAAGATGAACGCGCATTGATGGCGCGTACAGGTGGCCTTGGCCGTCCGGCGGGTCAGGCAATCTGGCCTGTCCACGGTAAAGTGATACATGAGTTTGGCGAAGCCTTACAAGGTGAATTGCGCTGGAAAGGCATGGTGATTTCTGCGCAAGAAGGTACTGAAGTTAAAGCAATATCCGATGGCCGGGTACTGCTGGCTGACTGGTTACAAGGCTATGGGCTGGTTGTCGTGATAGAGCACGGTAAAGGTGATATGAGTCTCTATGGCTATAATCAGAGCGCTCTGGTCAAGGTCGGCCAGCAAGTTCGGGCCGGACAACCTATTGCGTTGGTCGGTAACAGTGGCGGTCAGCAACAATCCGCACTCTATTTTGAAATCCGCCGCCAAGGAAGAGCGGTAAACCCACAACCGTGGCTTGGGAGATGAATCAGTTGAGACAACACAGGTTCACAAAAATTGGTATTACCGCTCTGCTTCTCTTGAGCCTACAAGCCAGTGCAGCCCGTCTGGCAATTGTTATTGATGATTTTGGTTACCGTCCTCATAACGAAAACAAAATATTGCAGATGCCTGTTGCGGTTTCTATCGCCATTCTGCCGGATTCACCGCATGGCAGGGAAATGGCTGAAAAAGCCTATAAACAAGGGCGGGAGATCTTAATCCATCTGCCAATGGCGCCTTTAAGTAAACAACTGCTAGAACCGGATACTCTCCAGCCAACCATGAGCAGTGAAGAAATTGACCGCATCATCCAGCGTGCAATACAAAAAGTCCCTTATGCTGTAGGAATCAATAACCATATGGGTAGCGCTATGACTTCGAGCTTGCCGGGCATGCAGAAAGTGATGCGCTCATTGTCTCGTTATAATCTCTATTTTCTCGACAGCGTGACGATTGGCAATTCTCAGGCAACAAAGGCAGCGCAAGGCACGCCTGTTCGCGTTATCCGCCGTAATGTTTTCCTTGATGATGTGCAATCAGAAGCGGAAACTCGCCATCAGCTAAATCGGGCGATTTCCATTGCTCGTAAAAATGGTTCCGCTATTGCTATCGGTCATCCTCATTCAACAACCATTCGCGCATTACAACAGATGCTGCCAACGCTGCCAGCCGATATTGAGTTAGTCAGCCCAAGTAGGTTGTTAAGTGGTAAACCTGTTGGTGATAACCAACGTAAATGGGGCAAGCTGTGTGAAATAAAAGAGGCACCCGTCACGGTTACCAGCCAAGATTATCTGGCAGTTATTGGCGATACTCTGGTTGATAATCCTATTGTGAACACGGTGAGCCGATATATCCAGAAACTGACCGGAGATAAGTCTCAGGATAAAACAGAATAGAAATTCATTTTAAGAAATAGCCAATTATCTTCTAATACTTCAAATAGGCGCTCAAGAACTAAAAGCGCCTATTAATTTTAGTGATAACTGATTCGATCGGTTAATCCCAATTCAGAATAACTTTACCAGACTGCCCTGAACGCATGATGTCAAAGCCTTTCTGGAAATCATCAATAGAGAACCGGTGAGTGATAATGGGCGTCAGATCCAAACCAGACTGAATCAATGTAGCCATTTTATACCAGGTCTCAAACATTTCACGGCCATAAATACCTTTGATAAACAAGCCCTTGAAAATTACCTGATTCCAATCAATTGCCATATCTGATGGCGGAATGCCCAACAGTGCAACACGGCCGCCGTGATTCATGGTATTTAATAAGGTACGAAATGCTGCCGGAGCGCCGGACATTTCCAAACCAACATCAAAACCTTCCGTCATGCCCAATTCCGCCATGACATCGGTCAGATTTTCCTGACTGACGTTCACCGCACGGGTGACACCCATTTTACGTGCCAGCTCAAGGCGATACTCGTTAACGTCTGTGATAACAACATGACGCGCGCCAACATGTTTACACACTGCCGCAGCCATAATACCAATTGGGCCTGCACCAGAAACCAGCACATCTTCGCCAACCAGATCAAACGAAAGCGCGGTATGAACAGCATTGCCAAATGGGTCAAAAATAGAAGCCAGCTCATCAGAGATGTTATCTGGAATTTTGAACGCATTAAATGCAGGAATAACCAAGTATTGAGCAAAACAACCAGGGCGGTTTACCCCTACGCCAATGGTATTACGGCATAAGTGAGTACGGCCACCACGACAGTTACGACAGTAACCACAAGTGATATGTCCTTCGCCAGACACCCGGTCACCAATCTTAAAACCCTTTACTTCCTGACCAATAGCGACAACTTCACCAACATATTCATGACCAACAACCATTGGTACAGGAATTGTTTTTTGTGACCAATCATCCCAGTTATAGATGTGCACATCCGTACCACAAATCGCTGTTTTACGGATTTTTATCATCACATCATTGTGCCCCAACTCCGGCTCGGGCACATCGGTCATCCAGATGCCTTCTTCTGGTTTTAACTTTGACAATGCTTTCATAGAGATGCCTTATGCAATTACGCTCAATTGCTTACCAATTCGCGTGAACGCCGCAACTGCACGTTCAATTTGCTCTTCCGTATGCGCGGCTGACATTTGCGTGCGGATACGGGCCTGATTTTTAGGGACTACCGGATAGAAGAAACCGGTAACATAAATGCCTTCTTTCAATAATTCTGCGGCAAACTCCTGTGCCAATTTTGCATCGCCTAACATGACAGGAATAATAGCGTGGTCAGCCCCTGCTAACGTGAAACCTGCTGCGGTCATTTTTTCACGGAACAGATTAGCGTTCTTCCACAGACGATCACGCAATGCATCCCCCTCTTTCAGCATATCCAGCACCTTAATGGATGCCGCTACAATCGCCGGAGCCAGTGAGTTAGAGAACAGATATGGGCGTGAACGTTGGCGCAGCCACTCAACAACTTCTTTACGTGCCGCGGTATAGCCACCGGAAGCACCACCTAATGCTTTACCTAAAGTGCCGGTAATGATGTCAATACGATCCATAACGTCACAATATTCATGGGTACCACGGCCATGAGCACCAACAAAACCCACAGCATGGGAGTCATCCACCATGACCAGGGCATCAAATTCATCAGCCAGATCACAGATAGATTTCAAATCAGCAATCACACCATCCATCGAGAACACACCATCGGTTGCAATCACAATATGACGTGCATTATCTGCTTTGGCTTGTTTTAACTGTGCTCTCAGTTCCTGCATATCATTATTAGCATAGCGATAACGCTTCGCTTTACATAAACGGACACCATCAATAATAGAAGCGTGGTTCAACGCATCAGAGATAATGGCATCTTCCGGCCCAAACAACGTTTCAAATAAACCACCATTAGCATCAAAACAAGAAGAATAAAGAATGGCATCTTCCATACCCAAAAATTCTGCCAGCTTTTTCTCCAGCTCTTTATGAGTATCCTGAGTTCCACAAATAAAACGAACAGAGGCCATACCAAAACCGTGGCTATCCATCCCAGCTTTAGCAGCGGCAATCAGCTCAGGGTGATTAGCCAAACCTAAATAGTTATTTGCACAGAAGTTAATAACGTGGCTGCCATCGGCTACAGCAATGTCAGCATTTTGTGCAGAAGTGATGATACGTTCATTTTTGAACAACCCTTCCGAATGGGCTTGTTCTAATTGTTCATTAATTTGCTGATAAAATGATGCTGACATTTATTTTCTCCTGATTTATAAATGAAGGGTCGTTAGATATTTTACTCATTGATCAGGCTACTGACGACACTATCAGGCAGATAATATTAACTTTGCTGTATCCGTCACGTCATGCGACCTGAATTACCATGATATTTCAGTATATTCCCCTGCTTAAGCTGCTGTCGTCATGGATGTTAGATGTTATTATAGACGCAATTTGCTTCATTAACCCGATTGTAGAGGTGAGTCGGATGATTATTGTCACTGGCGGTGCTGGATTTATTGGCAGCAATATTGTCAAAGCACTAAATGACGAAGGATATAAAGATATTCTGATCGTAGATAATCTAAAAGATGGTACTAAGTTCACCAATCTGGTTGACTTGGATATTGCTGATTACATGGACAAGGAAGAGTTTATTGCCAGTATTCTGGCCGGTGATGATTTCGGTGATATTGACGCTATTTTCCATGAAGGCGCTTGCTCATCCACAACCGAGTGGGATGGCAAATATATGATGGATAATAACTATCAATATTCCAAAGAATTGCTGCACTATTGCCTTGAACGCGGCACTCCTTTCCTGTACGCCTCCTCAGCAGCAACCTATGGCGGCCGCACTGATAATTTTATCGAAGAGCGTCAGTATGAGAAACCACTCAACGTTTATGGTTACTCTAAGTTTCTATTCGACCAATACGTCCGGGAGATCTTGCCTCAAGCTGATTCACAAATTTGTGGTTTCCGTTATTTCAATGTATATGGACCACGTGAAGGGCACAAAGGGAGTATGGCGAGTGTCGCCTTTCATTTGAATAATCAAATCAATCAGGGACAAAACCCAAAACTCTTCGCTGGCAGTGAAGGCTTTCAACGTGATTTTATCTATGTCGGTGATGCCGCGGCGGTTAATCTTTGGTTCTGGAAAAACGGCGTTTCCGGGATTTATAACTGTGGAACGGGTCGTGCTGAGTCTTTCCAGGCGGTTGCAGATGCGGTTGTTGAATTCCATAAAGATAAATCACTGCCTGTTGAGCGTATTGATTTCCCTGAACATTTGAAAGGCCGTTATCAGCGTTTCACGCAAGCAGATCTGACTAAACTTCGGGCGGCGGGTTATGATAAGCCATTCAAAACCGTTGCCGAAGGAGTAACGGAATATATGCATTGGCTTAATCAGGATAAATAATCTACTCGCTATGAAAATATTGGTGATCGGCCCTTCGTGGGTGGGTGACATGATGATGTCGCAGAGCCTTTACCGGACATTAAAGGCTTTGCATCCTAATGCAGAAATTGATGTGATGGCCCCAGCCTGGTGCCGCCCACTGCTGGACAAAATGCCGGAGGTCAATCAAGCATTGGCTATGCCGTTAGGTCATGGCGCATTAGCACTAGGCGAACGCCGTCGTTTAGGGGTCGCCCTGCGTGAACGTAAATATAATCGCGCTTATGTGCTACCAAATTCTTTCAAATCTGCCTTGGTGCCTTTTTTCGCCAATATTCCTCTGCGCACTGGGTGGCGCGGTGAAATGAGATATGGATTACTCAATGATATTCGCACATTGAATAAAGAAGCCTTCCCATTAATGGTTCAACGCTATGCCGCATTGGCTTACGATGCAAAACTCAGTAGTGCGGCAGACCTGCCTCAACCATTACTTTGGCCTCAACTAGATGTCAGTGATGAAGATATTGCTGAATCCACCGCGGCATTCAATATTTCTGATCATCGGCCCATCATCGGTTTCTGCCCCGGCGCAGAATTTGGCCCGGCGAAACGCTGGCCGCATTATCACTATGCCGCGTTAGCTCAACAGCTTATTACTCAAAAGGGCTATCAAATTCTGCTATTTGGCTCAGCCAAAGATCACGAAGGTGGAGAGGATATCCGCAAGTCACTGACGGAAGAAGCTCGTGAACACTGTATTAATCTTGCTGGACAAACCTCTCTTGAACAGGCAGTCAATATTATCGCCGCCTGTGATGCTATTGTGACCAACGATTCTGGTTTAATGCATGTCGCCGCAGCGCTTAATCGCCCTCTGGTTGCACTTTACGGCCCAAGTAGCCCAGATTTTACTCCACCATTATCCGATAAAGCGGAAATTATCCGTCTTATTACTGGTTATCACAAAGTCAGAAAAGGCGACAGCGCACATGGCTATCATCAGAGTCTGATTGATATCCAACCAGAGCAGGTGATAGCTTCCCTGGAAAAATTATTACAAGCGGAGAACCAGAGTTAATGCGGGTTTTACTGGTTAAAACTTCTTCTATGGGCGACGTCCTCCACTCGCTCCCTGCACTGACGGATGCAGAAAAAAGCTTACCTGACGTCCGTTTTGATTGGGTAGTAGAGGAAGGTTTTGCCCAAATCCCTGGCTGGCACAGCACTGTTGATCACATTATTCCTGTTGCTATTCGCCGCTGGCGTAAAAACTGGTTTAGTCCAGAAATTCGTACAGAACGCCGTTTATTCAGAGAAAAATTAAAATTACATCAATATGATGCCATCATCGATGCCCAAGGGTTATTGAAAAGCGCATTTTTAGTCACTCGATTAGCTTATGGCCCTAAACATGGTTACGACCGCAGAAGTATCCGTGAGCCATTAGCAAGTTTTTTTTATGATTGTTGTCATGCAGTCAGCAAGCAACAGCACGCCGTAGAACGTATCCGGGAACTGTTTGCTGTCAGCCTGGGTTATACCAAACCGGCAGCACAGGGCGATTATGGGATTGCCCGTCATTTTCTGAATCAGCCCCCAGAAAACCAGAGCAATTATCTGGTTTTTCTTCATGCTACAACTCGCGATGAAAAACATTGGCCGGAAAGCCATTGGCGACAACTTATTACTGAAATTCAGCCGACAGGTGTACGCATTAAGCTCCCTTGGGGCGCAGAACATGAATACCAACGTGCGCTGAGACTGGCAGAAAACTTCCCTCACGTGGAAGTACTACCAAAGCTGACTTTAGCACAAGTAGCCCAAGAGTTGGCCGGTGCAAAAGCGGTTGTTTCTGTTGATACTGGCCTGAGCCACCTCACTGCTGCATTGGATCGCCCTAATATCACGTTGTTTGGTCCGACAGATCCAGGACTAATTGGTGGCTATGGCAAAGAACAAATATCGTTAAAAGCGGAGGATGGGAATATCAAAAGTATTATGCCATCGAAAGTATTAGCTCATCTTCAAAAAAATATTGGCTGATTAATGATTAAATCTGAGGCGTTTCTGGTAAACGCCTGATTTTTTATTTGTTAACTGAAAACAGATAATTTGCTATAAACCCTATCCCATATTATCTATTTTCCTATTCAAACGCTAAAATAAGCGATTTATAATAAATTAAAATAATTTCAAGCCATATTCTTCCATTAATATAATGATAGCAAATATATCATTTAACTATTTTTATCGTAAATTATACTATAAAAAAATTTCTTTCAACTTAATCTTATTAACAAAATGAACACTAATTTAAACAAAATAATATATTTAACACTTAACCTAATTTAGGCAGTATTATCTGCCCAAAATTAAGTGAATCTCTATTAATATCTTTATGTTAATGCTATTTTATTAATCACGATGACTTTTTAAATTGATAATATTCAGCCAATGTCATTCCTTTAACCTGTGGCTGTAAGTAGTTAAATAGTGCCTCTAGATCCTGATAAAGTAATTCAATCTGTTCTTCATTTTTAAATGTCGGGCTACCTCCAGGCATAAATTCAGATGAATGCAGCATAAATTCAACATAATCACAGCCTTCTGCTAATGTCTGTTGAACCACTTTTTTCATTTGTTCCAAATTTCCCCCCTTTGGCCTTAGCCAGTTAACAGAGGGAGAACGCTGTTTCCCACGTAAGCTGTCATATTTTTGTTTAAGGAAATTCATCAACGGAGGATGTTTATATTGAATACTCATAGGGACTTCCAGCAAAGAAGAATCCCCCTCTTTAGCAATATTCTGCAAGTCCATAAAATAGGCATAAGATGGAAAGTAACGATAATCAGTTCCACCGTTGCCATTAGGATCGCCTTTGGTGAAACGCCAATTAACCCGTGGCGTTACTGAACAATCGACTTGATAACCATATTCCACCAGCAATTCAGCATAATATTCATTAAATGCCCAACGACCTGCCCGATGGCTTAACATTTTAACCTGTAGTTTGTCTTCCAATAACTTAGTCATGAGATCAACTTTGGCTCTAACTTGTTCTTTTGGAAATTCAATCAGATAAGGTTTATAACGCATGTCATCGTCTGTAAGAGGAACAAGTGGTGGGTTATTCCAGGCATGTAAATGCATACCAATCTCCCCCTGCCCTCTGGCAATAATATCTTTGGCAAATTCAATGTATAAATCATCCATTGCCATTTCATAGTTCGTCAACCAAACTGGCTTAAAACCAAAATGCTCACATAAATGCTGAAATCTTGGTAAATAATGGGTATTTTTTGTCGAGATCTGACCGTGATTTTGCCACAGGTCATCGCCCTCAGTATCAATAGTGATAATAAATGCAGGTCGAGTCATCAGAATATGCCCACAATAGAATAAAATGATGGCTTTATAGTACGCAGATCTATAAAATAGTGCAATTATCTTATCATACGTATAGTAGCTCTATATCTTAATTAAATTTCATGCTTCGCATTGTTAAATCAACAATATAGATGTTATTTCAGCTCATAATACACTTACTATTAAGCAACATATGGAAATATCAGAGAATATTATTAATTTCGGTTTCGGTGACTGTAAAGTAACAAATTTTGCTTTCCCAGGCGATAAATTTGATCCCTCTGTGGAACATTTTGATGTCTTCTTTGGCGTAACCAATGATTATTTAAGGCATGCAATAACGACTACTGCCTCAATAATTGAGAATAACAGAAACATTAGTTTTGTATATCACTTTATTTCTTCTGATGATTTATTAAATTACCAATACTCCATTGAAGAATGGGTTAAAGATAAAAAAATAAAAATAATCATTCATGAATTAAAGGATACTATACTTAACAATAAGGAATTCGATAGTAAATACTCAATCGCTGCCTTTTTCAGAATATTATGTCCTTACTTTTCTAATAATGACTACTCTCTATACGTTGACAGTGATGTCATATGTATAAATAATATAGAAGACCTATTCATAAAATCAAGCAACAGTACATTAAAAGCTGTCAGAGATTGCTATTCTTCGGCAAAATCAAGAATTGAATTTTTAGGTCTAAAAGATAAGAGTTATTTCAATTCAGGAGTTCTTGTTTTTAATAATAAACCCTGGATAGAAAAGCAATTAACTAAAAAAATCATTAATTTTGTTTTAAATGATACTAGAGAATTTGATTTCCCCGATCAAGATGCTATAAATGGTTGCTTGTCCAACGAGATAGAATGTTTAGATGACAAATACAATTGTTTAGTAAACTCGCAAGAAGTAAATTCAAACATATTAAATACAGATAAAATTGTATTCTTACATTTTGCTGGTGATAAGAAGCCCTGGTTCCCATGGTATTCAGAATTACCGTGTTCAAAACTCTACATAAAAGCCACAGCCTATTCTCCCTGGAAAAACTCACCTTATATTTTAGAAACTAAAAATATAGTACAATTAAGAGCAGCTTATAAATTTTACGCCAAAAATAAAATGATTATCCATTTTCTAAAATATTATGCAAAGTACCGATACTATAAAATAAAATTATAGATATCTTGTCTCTATAAAAGCGCTGATAAAGTCATCAGTGCTTTTATTACTATATCTTTATTAAATAATCCCAATAAATGGAAATCCAATATGTATGCAATATTATAATATCTAATGGATTGATAGTATCTTATCCGTTATCGCTATGTAGATATCAGACAATGGGATATCACTTATTTTCCCATTTTTACTAATGAGTTGGACTGCATTTTTATTTCCAGGCCCCCAAACATCATTATTTACAAATTTACCATGAAGATCATTACCATACAATGCAATTGTATTTTTTTCATAAGCAGCTGCCACATGGACTATTGATGTATCCGGAGAGATTATTAAATCAGCACTCTTTATTATTTCCACAGCACTTAAAAAATCACCAAAAGGGTTACAGATACATCCATTCAAATAAGAAAGCGATTTTAACTTATCAAATTTACCAATAAGAATAATATTAACTTTACTATCTAGACCTTTGAAATAATCAACAATACCAACTAATTGCTCTCTAGATATATCTCTTCTCCTTTCCGCGGCAAACGGATTAATAACTACGGTAATACCATCTAATAACCCTAATAAAAAGTTATTTACTTTTTCAATTGTATCCTCTGGAATATGAATATCATATCTCATATTATATTGATTAATATCCATAGCGTGCAAAAGAAGTTTATATCTTTCTGTAATATGAGAGTTATATTCCAAATATTTAATGCTCTTACTATAAGTGTTAATATTTTCTTTATTAAATCCAATAACATATTTAGCATTAATTATTCTTATGAATAAAAGATAGATAATGGGTATCTGTTCACCCATATCAATGATCAGATCAAAGTTTTCCTTTCTTAAGGAAAATGCTAATTTTATAATAGCAAAAGTTTTTTGGGGATAAAAATATACTCTGCCAATATATGGATTACTCTCAATCACACAGTAGTTCGCTTTCCCTGATAATACATGGAGCTTTATCCCTTTTTTATCCAATTCTCTAAAAACAGGCGTGGATACAATCATATCACCAATCTTATCATCATCTCGCAAAAATAAAACTTTTTTGATGTCTGATGATATAAAGTTATCTCTTCTGATTTTATCGACAAATAATTTTAAAAAATTAAATTTTAGAGATTTCAAAAAGTAATTTCTTTTTCTATTCAGTTCTCTTAATTTCTGGAACTTTTTTTTATTCATTATCTTATCTCAACAACCAAGCTTAAAAATCTGATACAACAATGTTTATTTCTTTAGCAAAGTTAAATATTTTGCCAAAATAATATCTAAATCAAACTTCTTATACATATCCTCTGTAATTACAGGCGGCTCATAGCAGACAAACTTCATTTTCTCTGCAAGCGAATCAACTGTCAGCTCTGATTTATATTTTTCCAACTCACCAACCATAATTTCATTGATTCCACCAGGACACATCGTGCTAACAATTGGCGTATCACAAATCAATGATTCAATCAATACGTTACCTAATCCCTCGCTATCAGAACTCAAGACAACTGCTTTAGCTCCACGGATAACAGGTAATGGATTTTCGAGGAATCCCGTTAAAATCACTTTAGACTGTAAGTTTAAATCCACAATCTTCTGCTTTATCTGTTGAGTAATAGCCTCATCTCCGTGACCAACAATCAATAATTTACACGGAATATCTGCTTGCGCAAACGCTTCTAATAAACGATCATGCCGCTTAACCCGGTGAAATCTACCAACATGCAATAAATAGTTTTCATCCGCATAAGGGTTATTTTGCAGTGATTTTTGTTTAATATCTGGGATATTAAAAGGATTATAAATTGTCACCATTTCATTAGGCGTAAGTGACAAATTATTTTTTAAATCTCTCCCTACAGCATCAGATACACAAATTAAATTCCGGTTATTATATGTCCACTTGATTTTTTGTTTCTTGATCCAACGAGATAATCCCGTTTTATTACCAAGATATGAATTTGAAAATACCCCATGAATACAAAACCATACATTTAACCCCGCTAACACTTTTGATTGCACGACAATACGATCAGTTTTATGCAAGTTTGAGACAATCAATGCAGGGATGCCCTTGCGAAGAAAAACTTTTTCTAAAACCTTATCCATAGATTTAGCCCTACGGCAAATCTCAGTCTGTCTTCTAAAAGGCCCTTTGTACCTATCAGCATCAATGATCAGTTCAATACCATCAGGTACCGAATATTCACACTTCTCCGCCAAAGAGAGCAGCGTAACGTCATATCCCCTCTGTTGCAGACCATCACAAAGCCGGATAGTGACATTTTCTGCACCGCCACCAGGTAATCCATCAATGATAAATAATATATGTCCTTTCATGATGAAAGCACCCTTTCGTATAATCCAATGAGCTGTTGTGATAAATGTTCCGGTGTATAACAGAGTATTCCCGTTCTCGCTAATTCTGACATTTTATTATTCAAATGATTTGAAGGCGTATTCTGAATCGCTTCCGTAATATCTGAAATAGCCAAGGCATCACATACAAACCCGTTACTCCCAGAGTTAATAAATTCAGCGCCGCCACATGTCGTACTGGTTATTACCGGAAGCCCGCAAGCCATTGCCTCCAGTATCACATTTGGAAACGGATCATATAAGGTCGGTAGCAATAAACCATCTGCAAGCTGATAAAAGGGCAACGTCTTTTTTTGAACACCCATAAATCTAATTCGCCCATTGCATCCCAGCGAGTTAGCTAACTGCTTGTATTTCTTTTCTTCTTTATCTTGCCCTACAACTATCAAATAGGCATCAGTCGCACTCACTGCCTGAATCGCTGCTTTTAATCCTTTTCGCTCAAACCCCGAACCAACATAAACTAAACATTTAGCCTGTACGGGAAGGTTATATTCTTTCCTTAATTGTATTCTCTGAGATTCAGTTGCCGGAAAAAATTGTTTATTGTCTATCGAATTATAAATAACCGATATTTTTCCCTCAGAAAGCCCAAAATCTGTCATGACCTCCCTTTTTACCATTTCCGAGTTACAAATAACCATTTTTAACTCTGGCGCCGAATACATCTTTTGTTCAGCGTCCATTACATAACGATGGTAACGACTCGTAAAAAGCAATTTGCTTCGCCAAGGAGATAAAACACGCGCACGCTGCTGTAGCCAGCGCTGATGAACGCCATCACCCGCACGATAAATATCGCAACCAGCAATACGTTCATGACTTTGAACAAGATCAAACTGCTCTTTTTCCCATATTACTTTGGCTGCTTTAGCAAATCCTCTCTCACGGCTGATGCGTCCCCATTTATGAGGATTTGCTAAATGCACATGCCAATCAGGATTAACATCTCCCTGCCAGGAACGTGTAATAACGTTAAGCTCCAGATTTTCATTTCCCAAAGCTTCTAAGGCGCGGGAGACAAAACGTTCTGCACCACCATCCGGACGATATTTCTGCCGAACAATCGCAAGACGTACTAATTTCATAATAAATTTCTCCGGGCGGCAGCAATAACCATATCACTGGGAATGACATTCAGATAACGTATATCCGTTTTAGTATCAACATCATCAGGATCAGGTAAATCACCATAATCACCAGCCCAAATAACTTCACCTTTCGCTTCCCACGGACGCCAGAATACTAACTTTGATGGCCCAAATAAAGCGATAGCCGGTGTTTTCAACGCAGCAGCCATATGCATAGCAACGGAATCCATCCCTATGAATAAATTAGCCCCCTCAATCAGCACTGCAAGTTGCGGTAAAGTTAACTGGCCAGCAAAAGAAACTACTCTTTCTTTTGGACAGTTTGCTAAAATCTTCTCCACCATCTCCTCCTCCTTACGATCTGGCCCGGAGGTAACAACAATTACCCAACCATCAGACTGCAATGCACTAATCGTTTCACTCATCTTTTTTTCATCCCAACATTTAAAAAGCCAGCGGGATGTTGGTTGCACAACAATATATTTTTGATTCACACCATGCTTACCAAGAAGCGCCAAAACAATCTCTTTATCCTCCTTACAGTAACTCATCGTCACTTTAGTGTTGATCAATGGAAGATTTAACAACGAAAGAGCTGACAAATTCTGCTCAACAATATGCAAAAACTGGCTATGCTCTGTCGGAACAAGATTTGTGAAACATTTTTTCCAAAACAGGCTGCGTCGTTTTACTAAATCGAACCCAATACGCACTTTTGCGCCAGTAAATCGTGCCACAAATGCACTATACCATTGATCAGCTAGATTAATAACCAAGTCGTATTGACGATATCTTAATCGTCTAAGCAATCTCCATTCATGACCAAGATGTGCTTTGGTTCCTTGTTTTTTCCATTGTCTATCTATAGAAAATAGATTATCCACAGAAGAAAAATCAGCCAATATTGGTTCGGTTTCTTTGTAGAGTAAAACATCAATTTCCACCTCAGGATAATTATCCTTAAGGGTATTAATAACTGGTGTAATTAATAATACATCACCATGATGTCGTAACTTTATTATCAGAATACGGTCAAATTGAGCGTGTAATTTACTCATTGCATTCCCAGTATAAAGATAAACGAAAAAGCTGCCGCGACCATATGCAGAAGCTGCAAAAAATCCGTGCTACTTTCATATTAATAGAAGCACGATCTTGCCTAAAAATCCTAATTTACCTTTCTAATTCTGTTCAGATTCTAGAAGCCATACGCATTTTCATACTTTCTTTGAAGCAATGTGATACTATTGGCGCTAATTTATGTAAATGAATTTGATAGAATGTTACTGCGTTTATATCAGGTACTTCTCTACCTTATCCAACCTCTGATTTGGTTGCGTTTATTGCTCCGCAGTCGCCAAGCCCCGGCTTACCGTCAACGCTGGGGTGAACGCTATGGTTTCTGTGCTGGTAAAGTTGCCGCTGGAGGCATCCTGCTCCATTCCGTTTCCGTGGGTGAGACGCTGGCCGCAATCCCTTTAGTCAGAGCCTTGCGCCATCACTACCCTTTTTTACCCATTACCGTGACAACGATGACGCCAACAGGCTCAGAAAGGGTGCTTTCTGCTCTGGGAAATGATGTTAATCATGTCTATTTGCCATACGATCTTCCCGGTTCTATGGAGCGCTTCCTCAATCAAGTTAATCCAAAGTTAGTCATTATCATGGAAACAGAACTTTGGCCTAATCTGATTTTCCAACTTCACCAACGCAACATTCCTCTGGTCATTGCTAATGCCCGTTTGTCCGCACGTTCCGCTGCGGGATACCAAAAAGTAGGGAATTTCGTAAAAACAATTTTGCGTAGCATTACCTTGATTGCCGCTCAGAATCCAGAAGATGGTGAACGCTTTATTGAACTGGGTTTAAAACGCTCTCAACTGACTATTACCGGCAGTTTGAAATTCGATATCTCAGTAACGCCTGAATTGGCCGCTAAAGCCGTGACATTACGGCGCCAATGGGCTGCTCGTCGGCCTGTCTGGATAGCCACCAGCACCCATGATGGGGAAGAGAGTATTATTCTAGATGCTCATTGCAAGTTACTGAAACAGTGTCCAAGCCTGTTATTGATCCTAGTTCCTCGTCATCCTGAACGTTTTATTAAAGCGGAAGAGTTAACCAAGAAAGCTGGACTCAGCTATATTCTTCGCAGTTCTGATAAAATCCCTGACGCCAATATTCAGGTTGTTATCGGCGATACGATGGGTGAACTGATGCTGCTTTATGGTATTGCCGATCTGGCCTTTGTTGGCGGCAGTCTGGTTGAACGTGGCGGTCACAACCCGCTAGAAGCGGCAGCCCATGCTATTCCGGTGCTAATGGGTCCACATACCTTTAACTTTAAAGATATCTGCGCCAAGCTGAATCAAGCTAATGGTCTGATTACCGTTTCGGACAGCCACTCTTTGTTCACCGAGATCAACAGCTTACTGACTGACGAAGATTATCGCCTGTATTATGGTCGCCACGCAGCAGAAGTGCTGCATGAAAATCAAGGCGCTCTTCAACGCCTGCTTAAACTGCTGGAACCCTATCTCCCGCCTCGGAGCCACTGAATGAGTGACAAAAAACGTCTTTCCGTTGTCATGATCGCCAAGAATTCAGCGGATCTGATAGCAGATTGTCTGACCTCAGTCCATTGGGCTGATGAAATCATCGTGCTCGATTCTGGTAGTTCAGACGATACTTGCCAGATAGCACAGGCAATGGGTGCAAAAGTATTTTCCAACACAGAATGGCACGGGTTTGGTCGTCAGCGTCAGCTAGCTCAGCAATATGCCTCTGGCGATTATATTTTTATGATCGATACTGATGAGCGTGTAACACCAGAACTCAGAGCATCCATAGAACAAGCTCTAACACATGCTGATAACAGTAAAGTCTACAGTTGCGCCCGCCGGAATCTATTTCTTGGCCGTTTCATGAAACACAGTGGCTGGTACCCGGATCGCGTCATCCGCCTCTATGCCCGTGACCGTTATCAATACAATAACAATCAGGTTCATGAATCCCTTGAAACCAATGGTTCGCCGGTTGTCACTTTGCAAGGGGATTTACTTCATCTTACTTGCCGTGATCTGATGGAATTTCAGAGAAAACAACTAAATTATGCTAAAGCCTGGGCAGAACAGCGCTATGAACAAGGTAAACAGTGCGGTTATTTCTCAATTTTCAGTCACACTTTTGGGGCTTTTTTTAAAACCTGGTTGTTGCGAGCTGGCTTTCTTGATGGTAAACAAGGATTAGTACTGGCTATTGTCAATGCTCAATATACGTTTAATAAATACGTCGCGTTGTGGGAAAAGAGACAACAGAAGGGTAAAAATTGATGAAAACCAAAGCCATTTATCCCGGAACATTTGATCCTGTCACCTACGGTCATATTGATATTGTCACCCGAGCCGCGGATATGTTTGACCACGTTCTACTTGCTATCGCCAATAGTGCCAGAAAGAATCCTATGTTTACTCTGGATGAGCGCATTACTCTGGCAAAAGAGGTGACCTCACATCTGGATAATGTGGAAGTGGTAGGTTTCTGTGAATTGATGGCTAATTTCGCCAAAAAACAGCAAGCCAATATCCTTATCCGTGGCCTTCGTTCAGTATCTGATTTTGAGTATGAATGGCAGCTTGCTAATATGAACCGCCACTTTATGCCCGAATTAGAGAGCGTTTTTCTGCTGCCATCACAAAATCTCTCGTTTGTCTCTTCATCCTTGATTAAAGATGTCGCTCTCCACGATGGCGATATCTCATCATTCCTGCCAGAACCTATCGCCCAAGCCATGCTAAAAAAGCTGGGCAAGTAATTTACTCTATTCACTGGAGGCGGATATTCCCTATGCAACGCCTCCCCTAACTATCCGATATCATATCAACTAATACTGACAGTGACGGCAAAAGAAAGTACTGCGCTGCCCAAGCTTAATACTCTCTATTTTTTCACCACAAATTCGGCATGGCTCTCCTGCTCTACCATAAACAAACAATTCCTGAGCAAAATAGCCCGGTTTACCATCCGATTGCAGGAAATCTCTGAGTGTCGTACCACCCTGCTCAATAGATCGTTGTAGAACCTTCTTAATCGTTTCCGCCAGTAAGTTGGCTTCACGCTCAGTTAAAGTCTGCGCGGGACGATCAGGCTGAATATGGGCAGTAAACAACGCTTCATTTGCATAAATATTACCGACTCCAACAACCAGTTTGTTATCCATTAGCCAGGGCTTAATCAAGGTTTTTTTCTTACTTGATTGGGTGTAAAGATAAGAGCCGTTAAAATCATTAGAAAGTGGCTCCGGCCCCAAATGAGCCAATACCGAGCACCGTTCAAGATCATCGCTCCATAACCACGCCCCAAATCGTCTGGGATCGGTATAACGCAAAACCTTACCATCTGCCATCACTAAATCCACATGATCGTGTTTCTCAGCAGGGCGCTCCTCTGGCAAGATACGCAAGCTGCCCGACATTCCCAAATGGACAATAATCCAACCATTTGCCAATTCAATCAGCAAATATTTGGCCCGGCGTTGAACGCTAAGCACAAGCCGGTCACTCAACTTCATAATTTCTTCCGCCACCGGCCAACGTAACCGACCATTCCTGACTACCGCATACTGGATCACATTCCCTACCAGATGTGGCTCTATTCCTCTCCGGCTGGTTTCTACTTCTGGTAGTTCTGGCATGGTAATAACTCCTAACTATGTATATTGTTTCAACTCTATTGCATCTGAGCAGATTAAGATAATCTTTTCATGTATTATTTCCAACCAAACTCAACAGAAACGAAAGCAGATTGATGAATATGTTTAATATTAAAAGTCGTGATAAAAGATCATTATGGAATCTATCCATCATTGGGATTTATATAGCCCTTGTTTATCTGCCCGATATAACGAGATATAAAAACCTGGTTATCGCTCTTATTGGCATTACAGCACTAACCTATCTGGTGACAGATTTTCGTCAAGTGATGCGTTCCATGCGCAGTTCACTATTTCTGTCCATTTTGTTATTCGTTTTAGCCATGTTCTATTCAGTGGCGATTTCCGTCGATCTGGCATTGAGTTTTAAGGATATGAATAAACCCATCCTGAATGGGCTGTTATTGTTCAGTTTTACTTTTCCTATTGTCCTGTACAAAGAAAACAAAGAAAGTATTGCCAAGATGATTTTGTACTCATTTGCCATTGGTATGCTGGCAATATGCCTCACTGATATTGGTAAATACATTATTAACTACAATAAAGGTGAAATGCCTTTTACCAACTTCAACCATCGAGAATTTTCTTACGGCTTTATTTTCTATTTCCCCATCTTACTGTGTACTTGGGCATTGTGGAAGAAACATACCTTAGTGAGTTGGCTAATACTGGCTGTTGCTTCCGCTATCAGTCTGTTTTTGCTATTAGGTACCTTAGCCCGTGGCGCTTGGGTCGCCGTTGCCGTCATCACTGCTTTTATCATCATCATTAATCGTGAATGGAAACTGACCATAATAGCGAGTTTAATCCTTAGTTTTTCAGTTGTACTTTCTCAAACTACGATCATAGCTAATGAAAATACTAAATTATTATTTTGGAAGCTGACTCAAACTGATAGCAGCCATCGTTATAAAAATGGCACACAAGGGGCTGCTTTGGAGTTGATTCTAGAAAACCCGATTAAAGGCTACGGTTTTGGCAATAAAGTCTATCACAAGGTCTACAATGAACGAGCTGTTGACTATCCAGACTGGATATATCGCACATCTATCGGCCCCCATAATATCTTTCTGGCACTCTGGTTTGCCGGTGGAATCATTGGTTTGATTACCACTTTGCTGATGACCTTTTCAGCGCTATACACGGGTAGCCATATTATTAGCCGTAACAATGGCGTAATAAAGCAGGCCAGTATTATTCTACTGACGGGATTTATCGGATTATTTATCGTCCGAGGAGCCTTTGAAAATACCTATATCAATGAGATAGGTATTCTATTCGGTCTGATGATTGCTCTATATCAGCAGAAAAACGATTAACCAGATCTCACGGCTATACTATCAAACCGATTATTATGCAGAAATATCCCTTGATATTGTCTGCATAATAAGCTTCGCTCGCTGTTCCCAATTAAAACGCACTGTCACCAACATTTTCGCATAACTGACTTGTGACTTAACTTTCTCTGGATTATCTCTTATTAACTGAATCTGCTGAGCAAAACTCTCCGCATTCTCACTGTCAGCAAAACTGACCGCATTTTCATCAACCACATCACGAATCGAAGGAAAATCGGAGATAACCACCGGCTTATCCATCGCCATATATTCAAATAGTTTCAGTGGCGAAGTATAGCGACTGCCAATGCTAGTTTTAGTTAATGGCAACAGACAAATATCATTATCTGCAATTATCTGAAAACGTAATTTAGGTTGAATAAATCCAAGAAAATTGATTTTATCGCCAACCCCCATTTGCTGAGCAATCTGTCGTAATTGCTGAATTTGCTCTGGTTCGCCACCAGCAATATTCAATATTGCATTCTCAAGGTAAGCCATCGCTTTGATCGCCGTAGGAACACCTTTCCAATGATGCAAACTGCCCAAATAAAGGATCTGGGTTGGTAATTCACCGTCGTCTGATATACGTTTATCTAATGACACCGATTCGACTGCCCGCAGATCCACACCATCCGGCGCAACAACTATTGGTATGCTGACATTGTATTCACTAATAATATCATCACGGAGTAACGACGTCAGAGCGAAAACAATCCTGGACTGACGATAAACAAAGTGCTCGATTTCTCTCAGCTTCTGATACTTACGCTGATTTTTATTTTTACTTAAATCATGAGATTCTTTAAATGATTGGGCAAAAATCTCATGACTCTCAAAAAACAGCGGAATTTCTGGATGTTCACATAATAAATACTTTGCCATTTTCAGATTACGGGTAAAAACGGCATCTACCTCATTTCTCTTCAACCAATGGGAAACCTGGAAATAGAACATTTTTTGGGTATTGAATGGAAAATACCATTTACGCCGAATATTGCGTAAAGATATCAACTTAGCTGATGGTGATAATGAACGCCCCAGTATCTCTTCTGCGGTATTTTTACCTTCCGGTGTAACCAGATATACGCAAGCTCCCTGGCGAGCAAATGCATCAACATTCTGCAAAATTTGCAGTGATGCCACCCGATAATCAGGAACCGGATAGGGATCAATATAGGCAATTTTCATTATTTATCGCTTTTAGTAAACGATTTGCTGAATGCTCCCAGGTATACATTGTTTCAATCCGTTGACGAGCCGCTTTTCCCATTTTTTGCCTCCTGTCTGGTTGAGACAATAAAAAATTAACCGCATCGACAATTGCTGAAACATCTCCTGGCGTAACCAAAATACCTGAATTACTTTCATTACCGACAACTTCCGGTATGCCTCCGATATAACTGGCAATAACCGGCCTGCCACACGCCATCGCTTCCGCAATCGTAATCCCAAACGCTTCGTCACCAATACTGGGGAAAATCCCCGCATCACCAGCAGCATAATATTCAGGCAACTGATCGTGCCCTACAGGTGGATGGAAGATGACCTGTTTTTCCAGCCGCAGTGCTGCAACCCGCTTTTCCAAGCGTTTCAGATCTTCACCTGATCCGATAATCAGCAATTTAACGTCTTTATCCTGTAGTTGAGCCATTGCATCAATAGCCACATGTATGCCTTTCCAGCCAACCAACCGCCCAGCAAAGGTCAGCAAAAATGTTTTATCGCTGATCCCAAGACGAGTTCTGACAGAAGAGTCTATCGGCCTGAATTTATTAATATCAACACCATTGTAAATCACCTTCGGAAATTGTTTAAAATGGTGCTGAATCTGCCAGGCATTAAAATGGCTGCATGCCACCCAAGCTGAAATTCGCTTACTCAGCTTTCTGTCGCCCTTGAAAAAACTGGTGCCGCCGCTCATATAGCAAAATTTAGTGCGACTCTCTTTTGGCATCATTCGAGGCCAGAAAAAATCAAATGGCTTAGTCAGAATAACCCAGTCAAAATCTCCAGCAACAACCATATCGCAAGCATGGCGAGCAAATGAGTAGCGTTCAATAATACGCTGGAAACGTCGACCAATATTAATTACTTTCTCTCTGGGAATAAATGGAAAAGTATGAACTTGGATTGCTCTTCCATTGAGCTCTGGCTGGACATCACCCTTGCCGCCAAAAATATGGATCTCATGCCCGGCATCAGTCAACGCTTTCGCAAGTTCCCAGACTGCCGTCTGAATACCACCGTAAGACATAGTTACAGTGACATCAACTAAACCTATTTTCATCTTTTCTTCCTGACGACGTAGTTTCTAGTAACTTTTGCGTTGCCTGCCAGACTTGTTCAACAGATATTGCAGACATCGAGTCTTTGCGGGTGGCTTGCATATAGTGAACCGGATGTTCAATAACCGCCAAATGTGAATGCTGTTGAGGCGCTAAAAAACGGCCTGGATGAAAACTATGATACATAGCAACCATCGGGATACCCAATGCACCAGCTAAGTGTGTCGGCCCTGTATCAACACCAACATACAAATCAAGTCTACTCATTATTGCTGCATTCTGTCGCATTGTTAGTCTACCAACCAATGAAGTACACTTTTCAGCCCCTAATCTTTTTGCCAGTGACTGTGCAGCAATTTTACCGTCAGTACTGCCTAATAGCATAATATGCGACTGGGGATAACGGCTATAAATGTGTTGCGCTAATTGGTAAAAATGTTCAACCGGCCAATCACGATAAGCTTTTGCCGGGAAGCTTTGTAACTGAAAACCAATCAGGAGTTTATTCTCTAAATGATACTGCCGCATAAAACCATCAGCAAAACGTAACTCCTTTTCACTCACACAATAATTCAACCGCCAGTCACTTACCTCAACATCTACCGCACCAGCAAGCATGGCCCGTTCCTGTTGAGCTGGCATCAGCACCTTTGGCTTTTCCACAGTTAGCCAATCAGATTGCAACGTGGACTTATCTGAAAACGAAACTGTTAAGCACGATTTACGTTTTGCATACTGTAATAAAGGTTTATCGTCACTATAGACTAAAGCCAAGTCATAATGTTTACAGGTAAACCAACCACACCATTTTGCCTTACCTTTCGAAAAAGCAGTCAATTTATTGATATCATTTATATTTTCAAGGATCTGTTTAGTCCTTTTATGAGCCATAACATCAATATTCGCACCAGGCCATTTCTGTTTTAAAGCACGGATTACCGGCGTTACCAGTAAGGTATCACCGAAACGAGCTATAATAATGACCAGAATATTCTTGATCTGCATAAGACAATTATCTGATTAATCCGCTATAAAATTCAACAAAATATACAAAAAAACCATCTTGTATACAATTGATCGCAACAGAGTGATTTAACTAATAATCAACCTTAAAGTAATTTAATATCAATAAGTTGATATTACCCAAAACCATAAATCAAAGAAAAAGGACCAGAATAAATCTTAAAAAATGTTAACGTTTCTTACCTTTAATGCTGTGAAAAAAGATATTTTCCATTTTATCCAACATATTATCTATGCCAAATAAAGCCATTGCCCGCTTTAATGAAGAATGACCGAATTGCAAGCGCAGTTCATTATTATGAATCAACAAATCTAAACATTTCGTCAATAACTCTGTATTTCTAGGTTCCACGATATAACCCGTTTCACCATCAATTACCGCTTCGGCAATTGCACCAACAGAGGTTGATACCACAGGTATTCCACACGCCATTGCTTGCATAATGCCTTGTGGCACGCCTTCATTACCAAAAGAAGGTAATGCAAATAAATCCATCGCATTCAAACAATCAGGAACATCCTGACGGTTGCCTAAAAAAATGACACTGTTTGACAAGCCTTCTCGCTTTACTAATGGTTCCAATGACTTACGTTGTGGACCATCACCCACAAACAAAAGTTGCCAATCAGGATATTTCTGGTGCAGAACTTTCCAACTTTCTAACAGATAGCGATGCCCTTTCCAAGTTCTCATGGTCGCAACGACACCTAATGTCGGTTTATCTTGAATCCCAATCCGCTGACGGCAAACTTTCTTATCTTCCGGTCGAAAACGCTCTAAATCGATGCCGGTAGGCACTGATGTCATATGCTGTAATGGATAACGATTATTAGCATGCAGATGTTGACGTAATTTTTCACCTGTAGTCGCAATATGTCGGCACGCTCTCAAATACAACCAACGAGTTGATATTGAATTAGAAACATGGGTAGAAACATGCCTGGTTCTGACCATTGGCGGCATATGCCTTAACGTCGTGCAAGCCGCAGCAACCAACCATGCATCTGTCGAGCTATGTGTATTAATAACGTCAAATTGACGACCTTCTTTTTTCAACCAACGACGCATAGCGAGGAAGCAGGACAACCGCTTTTTCTCAATAGGCAGGGCTACTACCGGCACACCATAAGATTTTGCTTCACGGTAGATATTAGAACCGGGACAACAGACAATAACCACTTTGTGTCCACGTCTTATCATTCCTTGGGATTCCGTCAGGATACGGATTTCCTGACCACCCCAACCACAAGAAGATTCTGTATGTAAAATATTTAGTTTTTCTTTAGCCATTTCGGTTTCATATCCAGCCTACCGGAAGGCGTTAGTATAGCGAAACAACATTTTACGTCTACGAATAACAGGATATATATGAAATGCAGAGAAGAATCAGTGAGTATTTGTTAAAACTCTTCAGACAGTAAAAGACCACCTCCCTAGGAGGTGGTTTAAGGATGACAACAAAAAACCCGGCCTAAGCCGGGTTTTTATCAAATCAACCAAAATTTTATTTAATCTTGGCTTCTTTATACATAACATGCTGACGAACAACTGGATCAAATTTTTTCATTTCCAGTTTCTCAGGCATAGTACGCTTGTTCTTCGTAGTGGTATAGAAGTGACCAGTACCAGCCGAAGAAACTAGCTTAATTTTATCGCGAATACCTTTAGCCATTTTTCAGCTCCTTAGTACTTCTCACCGCGGGTACGAAGCTCAGCCAAAACTGCGTCAATACCCTTCTTATCAATCACACGCATACCTTTAACAGATACACGCAGAGTCACAAAGCGCTTCTCGGACTCAACCCAGAAACGGTGGGAATGCAGGTTAGGCAGAAAACGACGCTTAGTCGCATTCAATGCATGAGAGCGGTTATTACCACTCATCGGGCGTTTGCCAGTAACTTGGCAGACTCGGGACATGTCTATTCTCCAAAAATCAAATCAGCTCGAGCTTTGTATTGGGTATGGCCGCCTCGTCAGGCTTAGGAGCCCATCTCAGCAAATTCTACTGAAAAGACTCACATTTACTCAGAAAATGTGCTGAGATAGGCTCTTCTCGCCAAACCAAAGATCCTCAAAGGTGGCGTAGTATACGCCCTCAATCGCTGACGCTCAAGTCCCGCACAACCAAAGATCCACAAGGATCTTGAAAAAGTTAGCTTAAATCCATCCTCGCTCCGCAAATGAGACACAACATTGCCGGCCAATAACCAGATGATCCAGCACTTTTATACCAACCAAATTACAGGCATCAATCACTTTATCTGTAACAATCTTATCTGCCAAACTCGGCTCTGCATGACCTGATGGATGATTATGAGCCAAAATGACGGATGAAGCATTCACCTTTATCGCTGATCGGATAATTTCACGAGGATGAACTTCAACTTTATTGATTGTGCCTTTAAACATCTCCTCATGACAGATAACTCTATTTTGGTTATTGAGAAACAACACAACAAATATTTCCCTATCACGCCCCGATAATAGATTTTGCAAATACTCTTGAGTCACACTTGGACTACTCATAATATCTTCATGCATGAACTGGCTGGAAAAAAAACGTTTTGCCAGTTCTGCAATAGCCTGTAATTGTGCATACTTGGCTAATCCCATTCCTTTATGAGAACAAAAAGTGTCATAATCAGCAGAGAGTAAATGGTACAAAGACCCAAATTCTTTCAATAGAAATTCAGCCATTCGTAAAACAGGAAGTCCTCTGGTCCCGGTACGTAAAAAAATAGCCAGTAACTCAGCATCTGTCAGAGAAACCGAACCATAAGCCAACAACTTTTCTCTGGGAGCTAAATTTGAATATATTTCTCCTGTATTTTCAGCAACATTAAATTCCATATATTCATCTCCCTGCTCTGTTTTACCTGATACAAACAGTATTCCATGCCTTAAACATCAGGGCGAATATCATATTTAGGAGCTGCGTAGCCGCTCGCAAATTTATCCTTTTTTACAATCAAAGTTCAGACTCTGCTCAACTCTGTAATCTCTTGTGATAAAATCTTGTCCCCTTGCAACTTAATATTCGGACACTCATGATGGCAGGACTTTCCGGCAAACAGATTGTGCTCGGTATCAGCGGAGGGATAGCCGCTTACAAAACTCCCGAGCTGGTACGTCGCCTGCGTGATCGCGGCGCACAAGTACGTGTAGTGATGACACCAGCAGCAAAAGCGTTTATTACACCAATGACGTTGCAGGCAGTTTCTGGTTATCCTGTTTCTAATGACTTGTTAGATCCGGCAGCAGAAGCGGCTATGGGGCATATTGAACTTGGCAAATGGGCCGATCTAATTATTCTCGCCCCTGCTACTGCTGATTTACTGGCGCGCCTGGTAGTCGGTATGGCGAATGATCTCATAACCACTGTCTGCCTAGCCTCCTCAGCCCCAATTGCCGCAGTGCCCGCAATGAATCAACAGATGTTTCGAGCTCAGGCAACACAATATAATCTCAAGCTTCTTGAAGAACGGGGGGTTCTTCTGTGGGGACCGGATAACGGCAGCCAAGCTTGTGGTGATGTTGGTCCCGGCAGAATGTTAAACCCTACAGCGATTGTTGAACTCGCTGAACAACATTTTCAATCCAGCCAAGACTTAGCTCACCTAAAGCTTGCTATTACCGCTGGACCAACCCGGGAAGCATTGGACCCCGTTCGCTTTATCAGCAATCACAGCTCCGGCAAAATGGGGTTTGCTATCGCTCAGGCTGCGGCAACACGTGGTGCAGAAGTCACCCTTATCACAGGCCCCGTTAATTTACCGACACCACCAGGAGTCAAACGAATCGACGTTACCAGCGCACTGGAAATGAATGAACAAGTACAGGCAGTAGCAGATTCACAGCATATCTTCATTGGTTGTGCTGCGGTTGCAGACTATCGCGCTAAACAGATTGCCGCAGAAAAAATTAAAAAACAGAGTGATGAGATCACTTTTACCCTGATCAAAAACCCGGATATTGTTGCCAATGTAGCCGCAATGCAAGAAAACCGCCCTTTTGTGGTTGGATTTGCGGCTGAAACCCAGAATGTGGAAGAATACGCACGAAAAAAACTGAACCAAAAACATTTGGATCTGATTTGTGCAAATGATGTATCCCTTATCGGCCACGGCTTTAACAGTGATACTAATGCATTACATTTGTTCTGGCATGAGGGAGAAATCCGCTTACCTCATAGTAATAAGTTATTACTTAGCCACCATTTATTAGACGAGATAGTCAGACGCTATGATGAAAAAAATCGACGTTAAAATTCTTGACCCACGTATCGGGAAAGAATTTCCTTTGCCAACTTACGCAACACCCGGCTCCGCAGGTTTAGATTTGCGGGCTTGCCTGGATAATGCGGTAGAATTGGCTCCAGGCCAAACAGAACTGCTTCCAACCGGGCTTGCTATTCATATTGGCGATGAACAATTGGCAGCCGTTATTCTGCCCCGCTCCGGCCTTGGACATAAGCATGGCGTCGTTCTGGGTAATCTGGTGGGTTTGATCGATTCTGATTACCAAGGTCAACTAATGGTCTCCGTCTGGAATCGTGGTGATAAAACTTTCACCATCCAGCCAGGCGAACGTATCGCTCAAATGGTTTTTGTACCCGTCGTCCAGGCTGAATTCAATCTGGTAGAAGATTTTGAAGCCAGCGAAAGAGGCAGTGGTGGTTTTGGTCATTCCGGTCGCCAATAAGTCCCCGTAAAACCTAATACCATTTAACCTATTATCATATTCTTTGCTCAACATGCCGTTGAGCGGAGAATTACTGATCTATTTGTTTTGCTGTTCTTAACAAAGGTCTTGTCAGACATGGCAGAAAACGAAAATACAAAGAAAAGAAACAGGCGCGAGGAAATCTTACAGGCGCTGGCGCATATGTTGCAATCCAGTGATGGTAGTCATCGAATCACTACCGCCAAACTGGCCGCCAACGTAGGCGTTTCCGAAGCTGCCCTATACCGGCATTTTCCTAGTAAAACCCGGATGTTTGACAGTTTGATCGAGTTCATTGAAGACTCATTAATTTCACGGATTAACCTGATTCTGCAAGACGAAAAAGATACCACGACTCGTATTCGCCTGATATTAATCCTGATTCTAGGTTTTTCAGAAAAAAATCCCGGTTTGACCCGCATCATGACCGGTCATGCTCTAATGTTTGAACAAAATCGGCTGCAAGGGCGCATAAATCAGTTATTTGAACGAATTGAAGTACAGATCCGTCAAGTTTTAAAAGAGAAAAAATTACGTGATGGGCAAGGTTTCAGTTATGATGAGTCGCTATTAGCTTCTCAGTTACTCGCGTTTTGTGAAGGGATGCTATCACGTTTTGTACGCTCTGAGTTCCACTATCGTCCAACGCAGGAATTTGAAGCGCGCTGGCCATTATTATTGGCTCAGTTACAATAAGTTGTTCTACTACTCACCCCGCCCGTTATTGGGCGAGGGCTTTTTTTAAAGCTTATCTATCAGATACCGTACTGCGCACGATAGGCTTTTACTGCATCCAGATGATCTTTCATCTCTGGCTGACCACTCAAATAATTAATCAAATCATTTAAGGTAATGATAGAAAACACTTTGCAACCATAATCTCTTTCCACTTCCTGAATTGCCGAGATTTCACCATTCCCACGCTCCTGACGATCAAGACAAATCATCACGCCGGCAAGTGTCGCATTATGCTGCTTGATAATCTCCATAGATTCACGGATAGCTGTGCCTGCGGTAATAACATCATCAACCAGAACAACATTGCCTTTAAGTGAGCTACCAACCAAAGTACCGCCTTCGCCATGATCTTTAGCTTCCTTACGGTTAAAACAATATGGCATATCAATATCATGATGCTCTGCCAGTGCAACTGCCGTTGTCGTTGCAATTGGAATACCCTTGTAAGCGGGTCCGAATAACAAATCGCACTGAATACCGCTATCCAACAATGCTGCTGCATAAAAACGCCCGATTAACGCCAAATCACGCCCAGTATTAAACAGCCCGGCATTAAAAAAATACGGGCTTTTACGTCCTGATTTCAGGGTAAATTCCCCAAATTTCAGTACCTGTTTTTTTAGCGCAAGCTCGATAAATTCGCGCTGATAGGCTTTCATTGGTGCCTCTCCTCTCTTTTAGTCAAAGTTATCGCCATACAACAGGCACAAAAAAGGCGACTACTCCGTCGCCTTTATCAACTTATTATTTTAATGCATTTCTCTGAGCTGCAAAAATATCCTCTAATCCTCCCTTGGCAAGGGCCAATAAGGATAACAACTCATCATGACTAAATGGCTCGCCTTCCGCAGTGCCTTGCACTTCAATCATCCGACCATCTTCCATCATCACGACATTCATATCAGTTTCAGCGGCGGAATCTTCCACATATTCCAGATCACAACGGCCTTCGCCATCCACAATGCCAACAGAGACTGCGGCAACCATTGATTTCAGAGGACTCTCTTTCAGCTTGCCTGCTTCAACCATTTTATTCAACGCATCAGCTAACGCGACACAAGCACCCGTAATAGAAGCTGTACGAGTACCGCCATCAGCCTGAATAACATCACAATCTAGCGTAATGGTGTGTTCGCCCAGTTTTTTCAGATCAACCGCGGCGCGCAACGAACGGGCAATTAAACGTTGGATTTCCATCGTACGTCCGCCCTGTTTGCCTTTAGCCGCTTCACGAGCATTTCGGGTATGAGTAGAACGCGGTAACATGCCATATTCAGCGGTAACCCAACCTTGCCCCTGACCTTTCAAGAAACGCGGAACCCCTTCTTCAACGGACGCATTACATAACACTTTCGTCTCGCCAAACTCTACTAGAACCGAGCCTTCAGCGTGCTTAGTATAATGACGGGTTATAGTGATAGGACGCACTTGTTCTGCCGCTCTTCCTGTTGGGCGCATAGTGTTATCTCCGTTGTTAGATCATTATTGGGGGCGCATTATACGGCCTAACCGGGCTAATGCCTATCCTGCATCTACAACGAGCGTTATAATCTCTTAATCTTTTGTTTAAATGGGAACGAATCATGATCCGTAGTATGACGGCTTTTGCACGGCGAGATATCAAAAGTGAATGGGGAAATGCGGCCTGGGAACTACGCTCCGTTAATCAGCGTTATTTAGAAACTTATATTCGCCTACCAGAACAATTCAGAAGTTTGGAGCCAGTGATCCGTGAACGTATTCGTTCCCGTCTGACTCGTGGAAAAGTTGAGTGCAACCTGCGTTTTGAACTAGATTCACGCGCTCAAGGCGAACTTATTCTGAATGAAACCTTAGCAAAGCAACTAGTCAATGCAGCGAACTGGGTCAAACAGCAGAGCAACGAAGGTGAAATCAACCCTGTTGATATTCTACGTTGGCCTGGCGTTATGGCAGCAGAAGAGCAAGACCTGGATGCTATCAGCACTCAATTATTGCAAGAACTGGATACAGCACTGGATGCCTTTATTCAAAGCCGTGAAGCCGAAGGCAATGCACTCAAGATGATGATTGAACAACGTTTGGACGCAGTAACCGAAGAAGTCAGTAAAGTTCGCCAACAAATGCCTGAAATCATGCAATGGCAACGGGAACGCCTGCAAACCAAACTGGAAGAAGCACAGGTACAGCTTGAAAATAACCGCCTTGAGCAAGAGTTGGTTTTATTGGCCCAACGTCTTGATGTGGCAGAAGAGTTAGATCGCCTCGATGCCCACGTCAAAGAAACCCGTAATATCCTGAAGAAAAAAGAAGCCGTCGGCCGCCGTCTGGATTTTATGATGCAGGAATTCAACCGCGAATCTAATACGCTTGCCTCTAAATCCATCAATGCCGATATCACTAACTCCGCTATTGAATTGAAGGTATTAATTGAGCAGATGAGGGAGCAGATTCAGAATATTGAATAGCGTTGCATAACTTCTCACAACATCTTACCATCACCACTAAGTCCGCGTAATTGCGGACTCTTTTAATACCACAAAGTCTCATACAATATCACTACAGAGCATGTTTACTGTTACATAATGAGTTTTATGTACACATGGATTATGTACACAGCAAAGATATTATTGGGGTGAAGTATGGCGAAATTAACGGATATACAGAGCAAAGCATGGATAAAATCAGGGGAACGATTTGATAGCCGTTCTGATGGCAATAGCTTGTATTTATGCTTTCCCAAGAACTATACCATCCCATTCTGGTGTTTTCGCTGTCGGTTTGTTGGTAAACAGCGAGCAATGGTAATTGGCACCTATGCTGAACTTTCACTCGCTAAAACGCACGAAACTGCTAAAGCACTTTCAGCCCGAGTTGCATTAAGTTATGACGTGGCGGGCAAAAAGCAGGAGCACAAAACTGAAGCCATCAAAAAAATAGAAGAAGAAAAGAATGCGTTAAAGGTATCCAAGCTGGCACAAGAGTACTTTTAGAGTCAGATATTAGGTAACTGGAAACATCCCGATATCCTACGCCGCCGAATAGAAAAAGATATCAACCCCAACATTCGACATCTTAAAGTTGAGGACATTCGTCCTCCATCATGTTGACGAAATACTCCAGAAGATTATTGCTCGTAATGCCCCTACAGTTGCCAACGATGTCCTTCGTTGGACACAACGCATTTTCAACTACGGCATCAAACGCCATATGCTAGAAACCAATCCAACAACTGCTTTTGAGATTGCGGACGCAGGCAGTAAAGAAAAATCCCGTGAGCACTGGTTGACCATTCAGGCCATGCATATTACTAAAGGGTTTTCCCGTCAAAACGAGCTGACAATGAAGCTACTGCTTGCACTCTGCTGTAGGAAAATGGAGTTGCGCGGCGCTCTGTGGGCTGAATTTGATTTAGATACTGCCATTTTTTACCCGCTGAACGGGTAAAAAATGGCGATGCTATTGATATTCCCTTGCCAGCCGTAACCGTTGAATGACTTTTAGAACTACGCCAAATGTCCCTCAATAGCCAGTGGGTTTTACCAGCGCGTAAGATGCAACACAAGATGATCCCCCATATTCAGGAAAGCACTCTCCCCGAACACTATCCAAAGTGCGCGGTAATCGCCCTGACGTACCAAACTTTACTATCCATGATTTCCGCCGCACAGGACGCTCACATTTGGCCGCATTAGGAGTTGACCGTGGTCGCTGAACGTTGCTTAAGCCACCGTATCAAAGGTGTTGAAGGTATCTATAACCGTTATGAATACTTCAAGGAACGTAAAGCAGCCCTGGAACAATGGGTGGCGCTGTTGGTATCGCTGGAGCGTGGTGAAGTATAATGTGATGCCGATAAAGCAAGCTATCATGTAAATAATACATGGCGGATTCGACTACTAATAAGTGCAATTTTTCAGAAGGGCGGTCAGTTGCTATAGTAGGCATCTTTCCCACCACAGGAAAATGCACAATGACCTATATACAACTGACCGAAACAGAAAGATACCAGATTTCCAGTTTAAAAAAAGCAGGTTTTTCACAGCGTTTCATTGCTGAGTCACTTAATCGAAGCCCGTCGACCATCAGCAGAGAATTGAAGAGAAATCAAGAAGTTCAAACCTATTGCCCTGAACAGGCTCATTTGAAGGGATTAGCTCGTCGTCATTTTGCTAAAAAAGCCGTAAAAATAACGCCGGAAGTCAAAAAATGGATAAAACGGTTAATTTGGCAAGATTTAAGTCCTGAACAGGTGGTTGATTATTTGAAGCGGCATAAAGGGATATTTTTGCATCATGAGACGATTTATAGGCTGATTTATCAAGATAAAATAGAGGGGGGTGACTTATGGCAACATCTGCGAATTGCCAGAAAACCCTATCGTAAACGCTATGGTCGCTATGAAAAAAGAGGCAAAATTAAAAATCGAGTCAGTATTGATGAGCGCCCGGAATTCGTTGATAAAAAAGAACGTATTGGCGACTGGGAAGGTGATACGATAATGGGGAAAGATAAAAAAAGTGTCTTATTAACCCTGGTTGACCGCAAAACGTTGTATACCATAATTGTTAAACTTGATAGCAAGCGGGCATGAGAAGTCGCAAAAGCGGTAGTGAAAGTATTATACCCGTTAAAACAAAGGGTTAAGACCATCACATTCGATAACGGTTTGGAATTCGCAGAGCATGAAATCATGAGTAAAAAATTAGAAACCCAAATTTATTTTGCTCACCCTTACTCGCCTTGGGAAAGAGGGATAAATGAGAATATCAATGGACTCATCAGACAATACTTTCCAAAGGGAACGGATTTTAATGAAGTCTCTGATCAGGAAATAAATTTTGTGGTAAACCGATTAAATAATCGCCCCCGAAAAACACGGGGAGGGAAAACACCGAATGAATTATTTAAAGGAATACGAACATGTTTACTTCCGGATTAACGATGTTGCACTTATTATGTGAATCCAAGTCATTAATTTATAAGATAGTAGATTCCACATAGCTAAACTGAAACAAACGTAATACTATATACCTATTGTCTATCAATGAGGTATAACTTCAATGAGTGCACCGAAACTATTTATTTCATATAGTTGGTCGAGTATTGATCACGAACAATGGGTCATGGATCTCGCTACAGAACTACGGGAATCTGGGGTTGATGTCATTTTAGATAAATGGGATCTAAAAGAAGGTCATGACACCATTTCATTCATGGAGCAAATGGTAACAAATCCTGAAGTCAATAAAGTTGCCATTATATCGGATAAGTTTTATGCAGAGAAAGCGAACGGACGTTCAGGTGGCGTAGGTACTGAAACACAAATTATTTCTAAAGAGGTATATGAGAAACAAAAGCAAGAAAAATTTGTTGCCGTCTTACCACCAGAAAAAGATTGCAATGGAAAGCCATATCTACCAGTCTACTATAGTTCAAGAATGTATATCGATTTAAGTAAACCAGATCGATATGTTGAAAATTTCGAAAAGTTACTTCGATGGGTATTTGATAAACCGCTATATGTAAAACCTGAACTAGGCAAGAAACCCAATTTTCTTTCTGATGAGCCTCAAATTAGTTTAGGAACTACGGCATTATATAAACGATGTATCGATGCAATAAGAAATGATAGATCTTACGCGTATGGTGCATTTGATGAATATTGCTCATATTTTTCCTCTAACTTAGAACGCTTTAGAATATCCGATTATGAAGGTGACTACGACGGACATCTAATTAACAACATCGAATCATTTAAACCTTATCGCAATGAAATTATTCAGTTGTTTATATGTATAGCTCAGTATTCTGCTACAGAACAGTTTTCGTTAAGAATACATCGATTTTTTGAAAGCCTAATTTATTACAAAAAAAGGCCAGAAAATATGAATCAATGTACAAAGTACGATTTTGATAATTTCAAATTTATCATTCATGAACTTTTTATCTATTGTCTTGCAATATTTATAAAATATGAAAAATTCTCTGTTGCCAATGTTTTATTGGAACAACAATATTTTATTGCAGAAAATGGATTCTCTGAAAAAAATAAGTTATCAACTTTTAGTGTTTTCAGGGAGCATCTGGATTCTCTTAGACATAGGAATCAACGGTTAGGATTACGTAGATTATCTATACGGGCTGACATTTTAAAGGAACGATGCTCTGGTATTGGCATTGAATTCAGACAGTTAATGCAAGCTGATTTTATTGCATTTATTAGAGATGATCTTCAATCTGAAAGCATATACGATAGAAATTGGTATCCTGAATTATTATTGTATCTTGGACATTTCGAAAGCGCATTCGAAGTGTTTTCTAGATCTGTATCGAAAAAATATTTTAATAGAGCAAAAATACTACTTGGTATCGATAGAAAAGAAGATCTTCAAATATTATTAAAAAAATATGACAATAGTGAATTTAAAGTGCCTAGTTGGGACTGTCAGAGTTTTACGCCCAGAAAACTACTAAATTATGAACTATTAGCTACTAAGCCTTGATTGTTATCAAAACTGGAGTATTTGAATTTCAACTGCCTCAGTTTTATTTTTCCATGGTACTAAGTAGTAAAAACATTATGAATATGTGCATCTTTTGGATGCAGTTCAGAAAAGATGATCCTGTTCCGAGCAATATTCTTTTACTTCCTGATTTCTTTTCAACTCCCAGCTAACGGTTGATGGGCTTTAATTGAGTGATTGAGCAATGAAACGTTATTAAAAATTGTACTTATTAGTCTAATCCTCCTCTATTAGCCATTTACATAATGCGTAAAACCATTGTTGTCTTGCGTCATCAAACGCATCAACTTTGGATGGATAAACAGTTTCTCTTTACCAACAACTTTCTCTTGTAATACCCCGATGTCGACCAACTGTTTTAAATAGACGGAAGCAGTTTGACGTTTAGCAATATCACATTCAACCAAATTGGTAATACGGCAATAAGGTTGTTCAAATATCACCTGCACCAGCTCATGGCTGTAAATCTTAGGTAGGCTTTGTTTGATATACTCGCTGGTATGTTCAATCAGTTCTCTTACCGCAGCAATTTTATCCGTAGTCCATTTAGCGGTTTGCTCTACTGCGGTTAACATATAGATGACCCACTCTTCCCATTTACCAGCGGCAGTGACTTGAGTGAGCAACCGATAATAATCACTCTTATGTTGTACGATGTAACGACTTAAATAGAGAATTGGCAGCGTCAAAAGCTGTTGTTCAATAAGATAGAGAATATTAATGATACGGCCAGTACGTCCATTACCATCAGTAAACGGATGAATAGCTTCAAACTGGTAGTGAGCAATGGCCATTTTGATTAATGGATCGATTCCATCTTCTGCATGAAGAAATTGTTCCCAATTGCTGAGTAAATCACGTATCTGAGATTCCCCTTCTGGCGGTGTATAAATAATTTCACCCGTTGCCTGATTACTAAGCGTTGTACCGGGAACTTTGCGAATATTCATATCAACAGCTTTTAGTCGGCTACAAACTTCAATAGCTGTATTGGTGCATAATGGCCGCCGAGTTAATTGTATAAACCCTTCATAAAGTGCGGTGCGGTAGCGTAGTGCTTCTTTCGTTGCAGGATCAGCCAGACTGTCTTCTTGTGCATATTGGAACAGTTTGTCTGAAGTAGTAACAATATTTTCGATTTCTGAGCTGTCTTTTGCTTCCAGCAATGGCAACAAGTTAATGAGTAACCCCTGATTAGGCAACAATTCACCAGCTTGCTTAAGCGCAGCCAGTGCAGCTCTGGCAGGTATACAGGCTTTTAGTACCGCAATGGACTCCATCACCTTTATGGCTGGCGGCAATAAGGGAATAGCATTAAAAGGCGCATCGGGCTGCCATGTCATGTTTATATTTCCTATTTTTTTCGACACGTTGCGAGTATATGTTGACGGCATCGACACGTGAAGATCTCATGTCGATAAAATCGAAAAATTTCGACACGTTTTGGCGATATGTCGATCATGTCGACATATGGAAATCGTGCGTCGAAAAGGCAAAAAATATCGACGTGTTATCAACAAGCGTCGATATCATAATCCATCCCTCACACCATAAAACAGAACTACTCAGCCACCAACCTAATCTTCGCCGCTCTCCACGCGGTAAACAGCGCCAGCAAGGGTGCAATAGCAAATAGCAGGAATAACCAGTATGCAGCGGAAGCTGTCCCCATTACACCGCCCGGTTCATTAAATCCTGAAAGGTTCACCACCATTCCCGCCAACGCAGCTCCAAAAGCAGTAGCGAATAGCTGCACAGTTGTAATTGAAGCGCCAGCAATATCTTTATCTCTATCTGACGAGACCTGCAATATGCGAGTGAGCAAATGGGGCCAGCCAAAACCGATACCAAATCCCACCAAAGTCAGTGCAATCACAATGGGTGTCATCACTTGCCAATGTCCAACTGAGGGCTGTGATAATATCAATGACAATATCAGCATACCGATTAATACCAATATCGGCCCAATGATAATTGCCCGGCGAATACCCGCTCCACGCCAACCGGCGCTGATTATCTCCGCAATTGTCCAACCGGCTGCCATTGCCGCAGCCATATAACCAGAAATTAGCGGTGACTGACCATGCAATATTTGCAGGAAATACGGAACAAACACTTCGCTAGTCATGCCGACCACCAATAATGAAATTGTGGCAAATAACACAGCATGAGGTGATCCCCAATGCAATGCGCCATGAGGCAATAGGCGTATGACAGAACGCCGTTCATGACAAATTAGCAATATTATTAATACTAATGCCAGCATAATGCCTGCAAAATTCAGCTTCACACTTTCGGATACACTACCAGCAGAAACCATCAATACAGCTCCTGCCAATAAAACTAGCTGTACCAACGGTAACGCTGTTTTATTCCGCTCCTGAAGTTTACCTTTTGGCAAAGTTAAACAAGTGAAAACCGCATACAGCAACATTATTGGCAGCATGATGCCAAAAGCATAACGCCAGGCATGCATCTCAGCAAAAACACCACCTACAGCAGGGCCAACTAACGTCGCAACTCCCCACATACCGGATATCAGAGCCATCGCCCGCGGCCAAAGCGCCTGTTCAAATACCAGATTGATCATGGCATAGGAGAGTGCAAACAGCAGTCCACCGCCAAAGCCTTGAACAGTTCGCCCAATAAGCATCACCGCCATTGTTGGGGCAAGTGCACATAACAAGCTGCCAAAGAAGAACAGCAACGCAGCAACCAGATAGGCATTACGTGCCCCCTGTGCATTAAGCAGACATGCAGATAATACTGAACCAATAATAGAAGCAACGACGAACAAAGTCGTATTCCAAGCATAAAGGTTCAAGCCCCCAATATCCTGTACAACCGAAGGTAAGATAGTGGTGGCAATTAAGATATTAATCGCATGTAACGCAACGCCTAGCGATAAAACCAAGGCGCTGGCCGCATTTTTACCGGAGAACAAATCGCTCCAGCGGCTTTCATCATTTGTTATCACAGTCATTATCCTGCATTAGCATTGAGTTAATATGAGTCTTACGTTAAATTAAACAAGAATTATCTTGGAATAAATTAAGGTGAGGAAAGGGATTATGTCAAGAAAAAGCTTTGAAAATAGCACAAATATAACCCAATCAGTAGGTGAAAGGTTACTGATGTTATTGAAAACCCGTGGTCCTCAACAAGCTTCCGACGCCGGAAAAATACTAGGCACAACCGGGGAAGCTGCCCGGCAACAATTTGTGAAGTTAGCTAAGGAAGGGCTAGTGGAAGCTATTGCAGAAGCACGAGGCGTTGGTCGTCCAATACAACTTTGGCACCTGACAGCCGCAGGTCATAATCATTTCCCAGATGCACATGCTGAATTGACGGTACAATTACTCGACACTATTCGCAAACAGTTAGGTGAGAAAGCAGTAGATCTATTAATTGATACCCGCGAGCAGGAAACCCGTATCAATTATCAGCAAGCAATGAATGGCGCAGCCAGTCTACAAGAGCGAGTCGAACGGCTGGTTGCCATACGATGCCGTGAAGGTTACATGGCTCAGTGGTCATCTACCGAAGATGGCGCCATTTTGCTGGTAGAAAATCATTGCCCAATTTGTGCTGCCGCCACCGCTTGCCAAGGCTTTTGCCGCGCTGAACTCAACGTATTTCGGGATATACTCCAGGCTCAGGTAGAACGCGTGGAGTATATGCTCACCAATTCACGGCGCTGCGCTTATCGCATAACTGGCAACATTAAGCCTGATTAAATTGCTCTGCTACTTTCTCGGCTGTCTTCTCCGTTAAACATAAAAAACAGTGCGCCAGTCAGTAATATCAACCCGCCAGATATCATTAAAAGAGATTGAATACTAATATAGTCAGCAATTGGACCAAACAGCACCATACCCAATGGCAGAGAGCAGGACAGAGCAATTTGAACTAAACTAAATACCCTACCCATCATTTCAGGTTCTATTCTTTCCTGAAAAACCGCTGTTATCGGTGCGTTAAAACAAGGTGTTACCACACCTAAAAAGACATTGAGTACGAGATAAAGTGGGAACCAATAGGCATTACCAAGAGCGACCATAAATATACCAAAAAATGCGCAAGCTACCGCCGTTATACGCATTTTATTTTTATATTCACTCCAGAAAGAGATCAGCAATCCCCCCAAAACCGCGCCAGCACTAAATGTCATTTCATTAACGGCTAAACGCCACGGCTCTTCTCCAAATGTCCGATTAACTAATAAAGGCGTCAAAAATGCAGCCGGACTAATCAGAAAGCAGACACAAATCAGAAAAATCAAAAGATTTCTGATCAATTTATTCTCTTGCAGATAACGGAAGCCCGCTAAAATCGCCTGAAATTTATTATCCGGTATGGAATCAGAAGCAATTTTAGGAATAGGAATAAACGCAACAATACTGATGCCGATAATGGCAGTCGTTACGTCCACCAAAAAAATATTTTCAATTGAAGTTTGAGAATATAAAAAGCCGCCAATAGCAGGAGATGCCAACATCATCAGTGAAGTCAGAGACGTATTAATACCATTGACCCGCAATAATTTCTCTTTCGGCACAAGTTGCGGAATAATAGCACTAACAGCCGGCATCTGGATGCCCGTCCCGAATGAGCGGACAATCAACGCGACAAATAACAACTCAATGCTCTTAAATCCGAGCATAAAAGAGATAGCTAAACCAAGAGTGACTAATGCAATTGCTGCATCAGAGGCAATACTGAGCAACTTACGGCTATAAGTATCCGCCCAGACACCAGCAAATAAGGAGATCAATACCTGAGGAAGAAATGCACAGAGTACCGAAATAGCCAACATTTCTCCCGATGACGTATTTAAGGTGATATACCAGACGATAGAGAACTGGACAATGGAAGACCCCAGTAGAGAAATGGTTTGAGCTGATAAAAATAAAGCCGTTTTACTTTTCCAACCTGGAAGTAATGCACTCATTTTAACTATGCCCCTTAAAGCCTAGGAGGCGTAGTGTCTGGAAATAATTATTCAAACACAAACTCCTCTAGTTCTTTGATTGTTGGTGCGCCCGCAGCACCAGTACGGTTAACAACAATGGCAGCAACACGATTGCCAAGCTCAACAGCATCTCTTAACGACATTCCCTGCGATAAACCTGCAAGCATGCCACTACTATGAGCATCACCAGCACCGATGGTATCCACCACTTTCACTTTATAAGCCACGACATATTCTGGCTCACGATCAGGCAGACATATCCACGTACCCTGTGAACCTAACCGACAAATAATAGTGATTTTTCTTTTACTGGAATAACGGCTAGCTTGGACGACAGGATCGCCTTCCCCGCACAATATAGCAACTTCATTACGACTCAGTGTCAGAATGGTCCGGTCAACAGGTAATGCATCAAGGAAAGTAGGATCTATTTCTGGTAAACGTGGGCCAAAATCCAGCAATAACGTCTGCCCGGATGGTGACGCCAGTAACCAGTCACATAAAATCGCCGTTGATTTACCCGCCATGACATAACCACTGGAGTAGATATATCCCCTTTCCGGCAAAGCAATAGAAGAGAGCATGGCCGTATTCCAGTCAACTTCACAACCACTTACGGAGACAAAACTTCTTTCCCCATCCGGTTCAACCATAGCCAAACACCAACCATTATCAAGATAGGAATGGGTCAATGTGACCTCAAGCCCAAGGGCTTGCATCTCTTTGGTGACTTGCTTACCCCAGTATCCGTTACCAATGGGTATGCCATTGATCACAGGGACTTGCAGGCGGACCAAGGCCCGAGCAACATTAAAACCAGAACCGCCAATCTGTCGATCAATTTCTTTAGCTTCCTGATCTGCCCCACTGCGAGGAAGCCTCGGTAAACTAAGAACAATATCTCCTGCCGCCGCACCAATTACAGTAATCGGTAGTAAACCCGCCATCAGGCTCTCCTCTTACCGGCCTAAATATCAGCCATAGTCACATCAAATTGGAAAAGAAACAGATAAATCACTTAGGAAAGAAAACTTGCAGCAATTATTGCCGAATTCACATACATAATAAGTACTTATACTTTAACATTAATCGGGTTCAATAAAAGTCAACCTGTATCAATTATGTGATACCAACGTGATTGATTTCCAATTTATCGGTCATAGGACGATAATAATTCCTGTGTGAAATAGTGACATATAATCATTGTTGCCAAAATATATAAAAACTCATAGAAAAAGTTGATTAATTCATGAAATTAGCCTCATGAGGAGAGCCAAAATGAATGAAAAAGCCAAGTGTCCCAATATTATAACAAGTTATTTAATAGGTAAAAGTATTATCACTTTTCCGTCCGGCCGTATTTAAATGCGAAATGCATTCAAAAGCTAACATTTTTATCTGATTACTGCCCAAGAACACTTTTATGATCAACAACGGCAAATAAAATAACTCTATTGGGACAAACAGTGAGTTGATTCCATTGTATTTCCAACGGCGTATTATCAGTGCAAGATAAATAAAAATTCAAGTTAAACAATTAATCAAAAATATAAAATTTATTTAATTGGCTCTTAGTAGCAATTACTTAAAAAATATTATCTATTTATGTCCATAAATATTACTGCTATTCTATACAATTAAAATTTTCCACTAATGAAGTACTTATCAATATTACAAATTACCTTTACAGGAAATCCTACTTTGAAAACACACATCATTATTCAATCCGCCAAACAACGACCTGATTTAAAAAATGCCACTGATGAGCTTATTTATAATAATTGGCCTTTGTTTATGCAGAACTCCCCTGTGACATATGAACATTGGAATAAATTATTTGAGCCAGATTTCAGCCATTTTCAGAAAGTTGCTATTTTGCAACAAGGGGAAGAGCAGAAATTAATTGGTGCAGCCAATTCGGTACCTTTCCCTTGGGAAGGCGATCCATTGGAGCAACTGCCGGATAATGGTTGGGATGAAGTTTTTCGCAGAGGCATGCTTGCTCGTGGAAAAATAGTCACAAAAATATTGTCGGCATTATCAGTAACGGTAGCGCCTGAATTTCGCGGTAAGAATATACCGGCATTGCTTATTGGCAGCTTAAAACAAGCGGCTATCGAGGCAGGGTTTAAAGCATTAGTTGTTCCCGTGAGGCCGACGTTGAAAAAAAACTATCCATTGCAGGATTTTGTACAATACTGTGAATGGAAAAATGATAACAATGAACCTTTTGATCCCTGGATTCGGGCACACTGGCGTCTGGGAGCGAAGATTATTCGACCGGCGATACACTCAATGCATATAGATGCCACACTTGATAAATGGCAGGAATGGCTAGGAATGAAACTCCCCGAAAGTGGTCAATATATTATTCCTGGTGGTTTAGTACCACTGGTGGTGGATATACAACAGCAAATGGCTTATTACATTGAACCCAACCTATGGATGTTTCACAGCTTGCATGATGCAGAATTATTGCGATAACCTCGGTTGATTAATATAAAAATCAACTTTTCATATTAATCACAGTAGGAAAATGCGAGCGTTCTTGATATGCCTATTTTTATGCGCATTTAACTTATTAATCTCTCAGCATGGGTATAAATAGTCGCTTTACCGGGTTTACAAAAACCAACCAAGGTCAAATGACATCGGTCAGCGATTTCTACAGCCAATGAAGTTGCTGCTGAAACCGCAAACAGAATCTCAACACCACAAACGGCTGATTTTTGTACCATCTCATAACTAGCACGACTAGATACCAAAACAGCGCCTTGCTGCCAACCTGTTTTCGCCTTCATGCCTAGCATTTTATCCAGTGCAACGTGACGACCTACATCCTCACATCCCCCCAATAATTTACCTTCCGGATCAATCCAACTTGCCACATGAGTGCAACCTGTCAATGCCCCAACATCCTGAACATTAGTCAGTTGAGAGAGAGCGTGATCAAGCTGGCTTAACGAAAAGGTTTGAGTAAAAGGCAACGGGGAAATCGGGCGAAAAACATCAGAAAGTTGTTCTGTTCCACAGATGCCACAGCCTGTTCGTCCAGACAGATTACGTCTGCGCTCTTTCAAACTCGCAAAACGGCGGCTAGAAAGTTCGATTTGCAACTCAATACCGCCATTACAATTAGCGATAATATCAATGCCGCGAATCTCGTGTTGAGATTCAATAATGCCTTCGGAAAGCGAAAACCCAATAGCAAAATATTCGAGATCTTTAGGGCTTGCCATCATTACGACATGTGAAATACCGTTGTAAACTAAAGCAACAGGAACTTCTTCTGCAATCCAATCAGCTTTTAATGTATCAAGATGGTGCTTTTGTTGCACGTTCGTTCGTGTTACCCCCTTGATCACACCAAATGGTAACAACTTCCCTGATTTTACGTTATACATTAGATGAGTTCCTAATAGTGTTACGACATAATAATCGTGTGGAAAAAAGAGTCTATACTATTTGTCAGGCAATAAATCTGATCCCACTACGGAAAGTGGTTTTAATAAAAAAGAACACATTCAAAATTTTTCCCATGATGGAATGGATACTGTTTAAGACAATGTGAGTGAGGAGATTCCCATGCAAGTCAGCAGAAGGCAGTTCTTTAAGATCTGCGCTGGCGGTATGGCGGGTACAACGGTAGCCGCGTTGGGCTTTGCGCCAGCCGCAGCCCTTGCACAAACACGTAACTATAAATTGTTGCGTGCGCGTGAAACCCGAAATACCTGTACGTACTGCTCTGTCGGTTGTGGGCTGTTGATGTACAGCCTTGGCGATGGCGCAAAAAACGCGAAAGCAACTATTTTCCATATTGAAGGTGATCCTGATCATCCGGTAAACCGCGGCGCACTTTGTCCTAAAGGGGCTGGCTTAGTTGATTTTATCCATAGCGAAAGCCGCCTGAAATACCCGGAATATCGCGCAGCGGGTTCTGACAAATGGCAACGTATTACTTGGGATGAGGCATTTGATCGCATCGCTAAGTTAATGAAAGCAGACCGTGACGCCAATTTCATTAAAACCAATCAAGAAGGCGTGACAGTCAATCGCTGGCTGACAACCGGCATGCTGTGTGCATCGGCTTCCAGTAACGAAACAGGTTATCTGTCGCAAAAATTTAGTCGCGCTCTCGGCATGCTCGCCGTAGACAACCAAGCACGTGTCTGACACGGACCAACGGTAGCAAGTCTTGCTCCAACATTTGGTCGCGGTGCGATGACCAACCACTGGGTTGATATTAAGAACGCGAATCTGATCGTCGTTATGGGTGGTAACGCTGCCGAAGCGCATCCTGTGGGATTCCGTTGGGCAATGGAAGCCAAAATCCATAATAACGCTAAGTTAATTGTGATTGATCCACGTTTTACCCGTACAGCATCTGTAGCGGATTTCTATACTCCAATCCGTTCTGGTACCGATATTGCTTTCTTGTCAGGTGTAATCTTATACCTACTAACCAACAATAAGATTAACCATGAATATGTTGAGGCGTATACCAACGCCAGTCTTATCGTGCGTGAAGATTATTCGTTCAATGATGGTCTGTTCAGTGGTTATGACGCAGAAAAACGTCAATACGACAAAACCAGTTGGAACTATGCACTGGATGAAAACGGCTTTGCTCAACGTGATATCACACTTAAGCACCCACGTTGTGTGTGGAATTTGTTAAAAGAGCACGTTAGCCGTTATACGCCCGATGTCGTCAGTAATATTTGCGGTACGCCAAAAGAGGATTTCCTGAAAGTCTGCGAATATATTGCAGAGACTTGTGTTAAGGATAAGACCACTTCTTTCCTGTACGCACTGGGTTGGACTCAACACTCAGTGGGTGCACAGAACATTCGAACTATGGCGATGATCCAACTGCTATTGGGCAACATGGGTATGGCAGGTGGCGGTGTTAATGCATTGCGTGGTCACTCGAATATTCAGGGATTGACTGACTTAGGGTTGTTGTCGCAAAGCTTGCCGGGATATCTGACACTTCCCTCAGAGAAGCAGGCTGATCTACAAACTTATCTCCAGGCAAATACCCCCAAACCGATGCTGCCGGGTCAGGTTAACTATTGGGGGAATTACCCAAAATTCTTTATCAGCCTGATGAAGAGTTTCTACGGTGATAATGCCCGTAAAGATAACGACTGGGGTTTTGATTGGCTGCCGAAGTGGGACAAAAGTTATGACGTCCTGCAATTTTTTAACATGATGTCGAAAGGTGAAGTCAATGGCTATATTTGCCAGGGCTTTAATCCGGTAGCTTCTTTTCCGAATAAAAACAAAGTTGTTGACGCCCTGTCGAAACTGAAATTCCTGATCACTATCGATCCGCTTAACACTGAAACGTCAACTTTCTGGCAGAACCACGGTGAATTTAACGATGTCGATTCATCCAAAATTCAGACAGAAGTTTTCCGCCTGCCGTGCTGCTGCTTCGCAGAGGAAAACGGTTCAATTGTTAACTCTGGTCGCTGGTTGCAATGGCACTGGAAAGGTGCGGATGCGCCGGGAGAAGCCATCGGTGATGGAGAAATCCTCTCCGGTATCTTCAAACGCATGCGGGATATGTACCGTGCGGAAGGGGGAGCATCACCAGAGCCGCTGCTGAGCATGACCTGGAATTACTTCAACCCGGACAGCCCTACATCGGAAGAAGTGGCCCAAGAGAGTAATGGCCGGGCGCTGATTGATCTGATTGATGCTGATGGCAACGTCATAGTGACACAAGGTCAGCAATTAACCTCTTTTGCGCAGCTACGTGATGATGGTACTACCGCTAGTGGTTGTTGGATCTTTGCCGGAAGCTGGACGCCGGAAGGTAACCAGATGGCCCGTCGTGATAACGCCGATCCGTCAGGATTAGGCAATACTCTCGGTTGGGCATGGGCATGGCCGTTAAATCGTCGTATTTTGTACAATCGCGCATCGGCCGATCCGCAGGGCAAACCTTGGGATGAGAAACGTCAGTTACTGACGTGGGATGGTATTAAGTGGGGTGGCGTCGATACTGCTGATTATAGTGTGGCTGCGCCAGAAACGGATGTTGGACCATTTATCATGCAACCGGAAGGTATGGCACGTCTGTTTGCTATTGATAAGATGGCGGAAGGGCCATTCCCTGAACACTATGAACCCTTTGAAACACCATTGGGGACCAATCCATTGCATCCGAATGTGGTATCCAACCCGGCTGCCCGAGTGTTCAAAAGCGACTTTGAAGCAATGGGTAAGGCAGATAAATTCCCTTATGTGGGAACCACTTACCGTTTGACAGAACATTTCCACTATTGGACAAAACACGCATTGTTGAACTCGATTATCCAACCTGAACAGTTTGTGGAAATCGGTGAAAAACTGGCAGAAAAGAAAGGCATCAAGCACGGTGATACCGTCAAAGTTAGCTCTAATCGCGGTTACATCAAAGCGAAAGCGGTTGTCACAAAACGTATTCGTACCCTGAATGTACATGGTCGTGAAGTGGATACTATCGGTATTCCGATTCATTGGGGCTTTGAAGGGGCAGCGAAGAAAGGCTTTATTGCCAATACTTTGACACCATTTGTTGGTGATGCGAACACACAAACGCCCGAATTCAAAGCGTTCTTGGTCAATGTGGAAAAAGTGTAAAGGGAAAAATTATGTCATTGCAAACTCAAGACATCATTCGCCGCTCTGCCACAAATTCTTTTACTCCTGCGCCACGGGTGCGGGATGACCAGGAGGGCGTTGCGAAACTGATTGATGTGACAACCTGTATCGGTTGTAAAGCTTGTCAGGTGGCCTGTTCTGAGTGGAACGATATCCGTGATGAGATCGGTTATAACGTTGGTGTTTATGATAACCCGGCTGATTTAACCGCCAAATCATGGACCGTGATGCGCTTCTCAGAGGTTGAAGAGAACGGCAAACTGGAATGGTTGATTCGTAAAGATGGTTGTATGCACTGTGCTGATCCCGGTTGCTTGAAGGCTTGTCCAGCAGAAGGGGCGATCATTCAGTATGCCAACGGGATTGTTGATTTCCAGTCGGAACACTGTATTGGCTGTGGCTACTGTATCGCCGGTTGTCCATTCAATGTGCCACGACTCAACAAAGAAGATAACCGGGTATATAAATGCACTCTGTGCGTTGACCGCGTTAACGTCGGTCAGGAGCCGGCCTGCGTGAAAACCTGTCCGACCGGTGCAATCCATTTTGGCAGTAAAAAAGCCATGAAGGATTTGGCGGCTGAACGGGTGAGTGAGTTGAAAGGCCGCGGTTATGAGAATGCGGGTTTGTACGATCCTGATGGTGTTGGTGGTACCCATGTGATGTATGTACTGCACCATGCTAACAAACCACAACTATATCATGGCCTACCGGACAATCCCTCTATTAGCCCGACCGTCACCTTCTGGAAAGGTATTTGGAAACCGCTGGCCGCAGTGGGATTTGCAGCCACATTCGCTGCCAGCCTCTTCCATTATGTGGGTATTGGTCCGAACCGGGTAACGGAAGAAGACGAAGAAAATGCGCGTCGTGATACCGAGCCTTCACAGCAATCAGCCAATGGGGAGGAACCGCGATGAAAGGCAGGAAAGATATTATTATCCGTCACTCACCGGTTGAGCGAGTAAACCACTGGGCGGTAGTTCTCTGTTTTCTATTTACCGCCATTAGTGGATTAGGATTCTTTTTCCCCTCGTTTAACTGGCTGATGAATATCTTCGGTACGCCGCAATTGTCACGGATTTTGCATCCATTTGTCGGTTCAGCGATGTTTATTTTATTTATCTTTATGTTTTTCAGATATTTTAAACATAACTTTATCGACAAAGATGACATTGTATGGCTGAAAAACATCCATAAGATTATGAAAAATGAGGAAGCGGGCGATATTGGCCAATATAACTTAGGTCAGAAAGGAGTCTACTGGTCTATCAGTATTTGCTTGATATTACTCGCTGTCAGTGGTGTTATTATTTGGCGCCCCTATTTTGCTGATCTCTTCTCTATTCCGATAATTCGAATTGCGCTTCTAATTCATTCAATGTCAGCTATTGGTTTAATCTTGACAATTATGATTCACGCTTATGCGGCATTCTGGGTGAAAGGATCTCTCCGGGCAATGGTTGAAGGTTGGGTAACCCGTGGTTGGGCGAAGAAACATCACCCACGCTGGTATCGTGAAGTGATGAAACAGGAACAGCAAGAAGAGAAACGTTAATACGTTTCGAATATAATTATAAGCAGGGTAGTCATATCCTGCTTATTGTTGATTAAGTACGAATAGTGCAGGGAACGATTAGACTTTAAGTTTATTATTTTTGTTTAAATTATTTTTTTATCACCAATTTTTAAATTCAATTCACTTTCTATTTTAATTTATATATTTCTTTGATATAAAATAAAGCATCAAATTTTTGATGCTTTATTTTATCTATTTATTCCTCAAAAAAATATCCATATAACCATCTTTGGGAATAATCTGTAATTCCTACAATTTATTTTATCCGTAGTTCAATAAATGAATATGGTGAATATGATTGATCTACAATTTTATTATCTTGAACGACAAGTCCAGCTTGGTTAGCCAGATATTTGAATTCAGCAGAACTACGTTCTTTCCCTAAAAATAACATATCCATTAATATATCGAAAGATCTAGAAAATTCGGGCTCTTTCACCATATTTATCAATAATAGAGATGAATTTTTATCCATTGCTTTGCGGAAATTCTCCAAAATAAGTATTGAGTCACTATCGGACCAATTATGGAGAACATTTTTTAAAATATACAAATCATAACCGGATGGAATTGACTTTAGAAAATTTCCATTGATAAACTCTATATTGTCAGAAATGGGAAGTTCATTATATCTATCCAATACAGCGTAATGTTTTCCTTTTACCTTTTCACTAATTCTTGCTAAAAGCTCCCCTTCTCCCCCTCCAACATCTAATATTCTATTATGCTGATTAAAATCATAAATACCAAGTAACTCCTCAACGATTAAATTTGAGACTCTTGTCATTAAAGCATCAAAATTTGATTTGAGAAATTTGTTACCATCCAGATATTCAAAGAATGGCTTGCCATGTGCCATTTCAAATGCCGATTTGCCATCATCTTCAAATAAGGATTTTCCATACATTAACCAAGCGTTACCGTAATATGAGCAAATTTCAAGCTTTATCATGAATGTCTCAAAACTTTCAGGATTGGAAAACACCTGGCACTCATCAGAAAGCCTGAATTTATTATCTTTACTAACCAACACCCCCATTTCAACTAAGAAATCACATAATCGACTAAACCGAGCATAATTAACACCAGATTTACGGGAAAGCTCGCTTATATCAACATAAATTCCATCTTTAAAGTGAGTAGATAATCCGGTATCAACAAAAGCATGAATTGCAGCTGATCTTCTATTTGACGCAATCAGTTCAGTTAGCATTGAGCCATCCTTTATATCTGTATACCCTTATCTTTCAAGTTGCCCCTTTGTTGGCTGCACTCACTCACCCCAGTCACATAGTTATCTATGCTCCCGGGGATTCGCTCCCTTGCCGTCGCGATGCATCTTGAAATCCATAGGGTATATATTATTAATAAATTAAATATTTTATCAAAAATCCAAGAAATACCATGATGATAGATTGGATATCCTGACAACCCATTTGAACTAAAATGTAATTATTAGCTTTGTTATCTTTTCATGCAAAGATTCAATTCATCTTACATCCGCATTTTTGAGCATAAGATGTTAATTATCAGATTATATTAAATTTGATAAAAAGAAATGACAAAGATCACAATTAACTCTTCTCAGAACCCTTAAAAATTAAATAGCAGAAAATAACGCAGTGCATATATTGCCATTTACATTCATTTATAAAAAAAATGATAATTATAAAACCTGAGAAATTACAGGTATTTTTTGAATGTGTTATTTAGGCAATAGGAAAAGAAACATCAATGATGTTCCACCCTAAAGATCATCAATGAAGGGTAGTGACATCCTACCTATTACTAATTAATTCCAATATTAAAAATATAATGCTTATGAAAATTACGTTCATTATAAATATCTGAATTACATTTCAAATATCTATATGTTTTTATAAAATAAGATAAAAATATGGCATCAGATATTTTGATGCCATACTTGTTATACCTATTTTCAGATGCACAATATCCATATGATTATTCTTACGGAGTTCCATGATTATCTATAATTTATTTTACCCCTAGTTCTATAATTGAATATTTCTCATTTATCTCTTTAATACCTTTAACGACAAATCCTGCCTGGCAAGCTAACTCCTCTAATTCACTCAAATAACGCTCTTTTCCTAATAATAATACATCCATTAATATATCCGTAGAGTCAATTATTTCTAATCGTGGTTTCTTCACTGTGCTTATCAATAAAACAGTTGCATTATCATCCATAGCTTTTCTACAGCTCTGCAAAATTAATACTGCATTATTATCAGACCAATTATGGATAATATTTTTTAAAATATATAAATCATAACCAGATGGAACTGATTTAAAAAAATCTCCATTTATAAATTCAATATCTTCTAAAACAGGGGTTTCATTATACCTGTCCAATACAGCGTAATGTTTTCCTTTTACTTTTTCATTCATTCTTATCAAAAGCTTTCCTTCTCCCCCTCCAACATCTAATATTCTGTTGTATTGACTAAAATCATAAATATCGAGTATTTTATCTATTATTTTGTCCGAGTTTTTTGACATAAAAGAATCAAAATTTGATCTGAACAATTCATGATTGTCCAAATATTCAAAAAACGGTTTTCCATGCGCTATTTCAAATGCCGTTTTACTATTATTCTCAGATAAGGATTTTGAATACATTGACCAAGCGCTCCAGAATTCTGGGCTAACTTCGCACCTTATCATTAATGATTCCATACTTTCCGGGTCTGCAAGTGCACGGCACTCCTCAGAAAGTGCAACTCCTTCACCGCTGTTAACCAATACCCCTATTTTGATTAAATACTCACATAACCGGCTAAAGCGAGCATGATCAAGACCATATTGACGGGAAATTTCGCTAATATTTACGCAGGCCCCATCTTTAAAGTGAACAGACAACCCCATATCAACAAAAGCATAAATTGCGGTTGATTTCCTACATGATGTAATAAGTTCGATTAGCATAGCGTTATCCTTTATATCATAAAGAAATGAAGTATTTTATATAAAACCCAAGAAATACCGTGATGATTGATTAAGTATTTTAACAACATATTTTCACCAAATTGCGATTATTAGTTTTGTTACCTTTTCATCATGAAATAATAAATTTTTATTCCCATTATTTTCCAACAAGTTAACTCAATTTAATTATCCATTTCTAGTCGTAACTTATTATACTATATTAAATTTGATAAAAATAAATGATAAAGATCACAATTAACACTTTCCTGGATATTTGAAAATTAAACAAGGAAATATAATTTAATTTTGATATTAAACCACGATTATTATAAAATTTAAATCCACATTCTATTTAAACATTTTATTGATATAAAGTAAAAATATGGCATCAAATATCTCGACGCCATATTTTCCATATATTTATCAAAAATACAATATCCATATCATTATATTTAATTAAGCTTCCTATTATCTATAATTTATTTTACGCCTAGTTGAATAATTGAATATGATTCATCGATATCTTTAACATCTTGAATGATCAACCCTGCTCGTTTAGCCAAACATTCAAATTCCGTTAAGTTACGCTCTTGCCCTAAAGATGTCATATCCATCAATATATCTAAATATTTAACAAATTTAGATTGTGGTTTTTTCATTAAAGTTATTAATAAAATAGTTGCATTATTATCCATTGCCTTTCGGCAATTTTCTAAAATGAGTATTGATTCATTATCAGACCAATCATGAATAATATTCTTTAAGATATATAAATCGTAACCTAATGGAATTGATTTGAAAAAATCTCCATCTATAAAATCTATATTTTCGTAAGTAGGACTCTTATTATATCTATCCAATACAGCGTAATGTTTCCCTTTTACCCTTTCACTTATTTTTATCAAAAGATTCCCTCTTCCTCCTCCAACATCTAATATTTTATCGTGTTGGCTAAAATCATAAATATCAAATAATTTTTCAATCATTTTATTCGAGTTTTTTGACATTAAAGAATTAAATTTTGCTCTGAGCAATTCATTGCTATCCAAATATTCAAAGATTGGTTTTCCATGAGCTATTTCAAATGCCGATCTACCATTATTTTCAAGCAAGGATTTTGGATACATTAACCAAGCGTTCCAGAAATCCGAATCAAATTCCCACTTTATCATTAACGATTCTATACTTTCAGGATCGGCAAGCGCACGGCATCCATCAGAAAGTGCAACTTTATCATTACTGCTAACCAATACTCCAATTTCAATTAATAAATCACATAATCTATTAAGTCGCGAATAATCAATATCATATTGACTGGCAAGTTCATTGATATCCATATAGGCCCCATCTTTAAAGTAAACAGACAAACCTGTATCAACAAAAGCATAGATGGCAATTGATTTTCTATATGACGCAATAAGTTCAACTAGCATTAGTTATCCTTTATATTTATTTTATAAAAAGATGAATCGTTTGATTTAAAAATCAGAAAATACATGATGATTTATTAGGTATTCTGATAACTAAAATATAATCATTAACTTGATATCATTCTCCTTATCTTACAATTTGTTAACTCACCTTGATTCTGTGTTTTAGAGATTCAAATTGTTACTTATCAGACTATATTAAATATAATAGAGAAAAATAATGAAGATTACAATTAACTCTTTAAAGGGGTTTTAAAAACAAAACAAAATGATTTAATATATTTATTCTTGCTATTTAAATAATTTTCATCCCCGGAGAATAAATTTTCTCTCTGTTTTAATCCATATATATTTCATTAATATAAAAAATATGGCATCAAATATTTTGATGCCATGATTATTACATATTTTCTCAGAAGAGTAATATCCATATAATTATCTTTACGTTATTTTATTCCCAATTGGATAATTGAAAATAACTCATCAATATCCTTAACATCTTGAATAACCAATCCTGCCTGGTTAGCCAAACGTTCAAATTCCGTCAAATTACGTTCTTTTCCTGAAAATAGTACATCCATTAACATATCTAAATATAGCACCGCTTTAGATTGTGGTTTTTTCATACAACTCACCAATAAAACCTTTGCACCACTATCCATTGCCTTACGGCAATTTTCTAAAATCAATATGGCTTTATCATCGGGCCAATCGTGAAGAATATTCTTTAAAATATATAAATCATAACCTGATGGAATTGATTTAAAAAAATCTCCATTCATAAAATATATATTTTCCAAAACAGGAATTTCATTATACCTGTCCAATACAGCGTAATGTTTTCCTTTTACCTTCTCACTGATTCTTACCAGAAGATTTCCCTCCCCGCCTCCAACATCTAATATCCTGTTGTATTGATTAAAATCATAAATATCAAGTAGCTTTTCAATGATTTTATCTGAGTTTTTTGACATTGCAGAATCAAAATTTGATTTTAGTAATTTATTACTAGCCAGATAATCAAAGAATGATTTTCCATGCATTATTTCAAATGTGGATTTTCCATCACCTTCAAGTAAAGATCTTGAATATATTGACCAAGCATTCCAGCAATCCGGGCTTAGTTCCCATTTTACAATTAATGACTCCATACTTTCAGGATCGGCAAGTGCACTACATTCTTCAGAAAGAGTGACTCTATGGCCGTGATTAACCAATATCCCAATTTCAATTAAAAAATCACATAATCGATCAAGTCGGGAATAATCAATACCACATTGACGGGAAAGTTCGTCTATATCTACATAAGCTCCATTTTTAAAGTGAATAGATAAACCTGTATCAACAAAAGCGTAGATTGCAGCTGATTTTCTATATGACGTAATAAGTTCGGCTAGCATTGAGTTATCCTTTATGTCTTTATCTTATAAAGAGATGAAGTATTTTACCTAAAATGCATGAAATACCATGATGATTAATTGGGTATTCCAACAACTAATATGTGATTATTAGCTTTGTTACCTTTTCTTGGTGAGATAATAAAGATTTCATTCTCCTTATTTTCCCATTGCTCCACTTACTTTAATAACGCATTTTTAGGACAAAATTTTTAACTATCAGACTATATTAAATTAGACAAAAAGAAATGACAAAGATCACAATTAACTCTTCTCATAAATCCCGAAAATCAAATAGGATTGTTTAATATGGTTTTTAATCGTTTTATTGCCAGAGAGTAATTCTGCTTTTTATTTTACTACATATATATATTTAATTATCATAAAACAAAAATTGGCATCAAATATATTGATGCCACATATATATTCCCTAACGATGGGATATGAATATAATCATCTTTGGAAATGATTATGAATCCCTATAATTTATTTCACCCCTAATTCGATAAGTGAAAACATTCCATCTATATCTTTAGAATATCGAACGATGAGTCCCGCCTGGTTAGCTAGATGTTCGAATTCACTTAAATAACGCTCTTGCCCTAAATATAGCATATCCATTAATAAATCGACAGATTTAACCATTGGGGATTTTGTTTTTTTCATTAAGGTTATTATCAGGATGTTTGCATTATCATCCATCACTTCTCGGCAATTCTTCAAAAGGGATATTGCGTCATTATCAGGCCAGTTATGGAGGACATTCTTTAAAATATATAAATCATAACCTGACGGAATTGACTCAAAAAAATCGCCATTTATGAAATCTATACCTTCATAAATAGGAATTTCATTATATCTGTCCAATACAGCATAATCTTTTCTTTTGAATTTTTCACTGATTCTGATCAAAAGCTCTCCATCTCCACCTCCCAGATCCAATATTCTGTTATATTTATTAAAATCATACACAACAAGCAATTCTTTAATTATTTTATTTGTATATTTTGACATTAAAGCGTCAAAATTTGATTTTAGTACTTTATCATTATCCCAAATCTCATAGAATGATTTTCCATGCGCCATATCAAATGCCGGTTTACCATTGTTTTCCAGTAAGGATTTTGGGTACATTAACCAAGAATCCCAATGTTCTCGATTGATTTCATATTTTATTGTCAAGAATTCAAAACTATCAGGATCAGCAAGTGCACTGCATTCTTCAGAAAGTGCAACCCCATCGTTGCCGCTAACCAATACACCTATTTCAGTTAAGAAATCACATAGTCGATTAAGTCTAGAATAATCAATACCATATTGATCAGCAAGTTTGTTAATATCTACATAGGTTCCATTTTTAAAGTGAATAGATAAACCCGCCTCAACAAAAGTGTAGATTGCGGCTGTTTTTCTATATGACGTAATGAGATTAATTAGCATGGAATTACCCTTTCTTTATCTTTAAATGAGGTTATTATATAGAATATAGATAGTACCACTATGACTAACTATATACAGTTGAAACGCATTTAAACCAAAATGTAATTATTAACTTTGCTATCTTTTCCTTATGAGGTAATGAATAATTAATTCTCTTTTTACAATTAATTATTCACTTTAATTATATGTTTTTAGGCATGAGTCAATTAATCATTAGGCCATATTAAATATGATAGAAAGAAATGTTAAAAATCACAATTAACTCTTTTTAGGGATTTTTAACATTAAATTGAAAGAAATTTCTTAACAATATTTTTCTTTCAGAAAAAAATTCACATAAAGAGTGAATGGTTATAAAAAATCGCAACCATTTCATGAATATATTGGTTATTGCTCTGACCACATCATTTCCAGCATTATCTCTGTAGCTCAGAAACCTCTTTTGATCTATGCTGAGCGCTAAGAACAAGCTTAAGATTATTATTAACCTGAAAGCCCTAAAGCAGATAGCAGGAAGATAGAACTTAATGAGTATTCGCATCGTTCCTAAAGAACAACTAAGCAAAGATCGTAGCAATGAAAAAGCAGCAGATTATATCCCGCCATTGCTTTTTGCTAATCTGAGAAACCTTTATCAGCGCCGGACAGAACGCTTGCAGCAACTGGCAGAAAAGAGTCCGTTCATTGATTATCTTAACTTTTCAGCACAAGTTGCCCAAGCTCAGCAAAAAGCGTCGCATGACAATCCATTGAAAATGGAGATAGCAGATATCTTAGAAAAATCTGTTATTGAAGATAAGCCGCCTCTGGATTGCAAAACCTTCCAACGCACTAAACACTGGCAGAAATTGCTTCACTCTCTGATAGCAGAATTACTGCCGGATGCGTCGGAACATGTTCATGCCGCTCTGGATAATCTAGCAAAGGCGTCGGAACAGGAGCTAGAACAGATGGCCGATGCTTTGTTGAAAAATGAATTCAGTAAAGTCAGCCCTGAAAAAGCACTTTTTATCTGGGCGGCACTCTCCCTCTATTGGGCGCAAATGGCAAATCAAATCCCAGGAAAAGCGAAAGCGGAATATGGTGAACATCGTCAGTTCTGCCCAGTTTGCAGCAGTATGCCGGTCTCAAGTGTTGTTCAGATTGGCACGACCAACGGGCTGCGTTATCTGCATTGTAGTTTGTGTGAAAGTGAATGGCATGTGGTACGGGTAAAATGCAGTAACTGCGAACAGACACGCGATCTTAATTATTGGTCGCTGGATAGTGAGCACGCCGCCGTGAAAGCGGAAAGTTGCGGCGATTGTGGTAGTTATTTGAAAATCCTCTATCAAGAGAAAGACCCGAAAGTTGAGGCCGTTGCTGACGATTTAGCTTCACTGATCCTCGACGCCAAAATGGAAGAGGAAGGTTTTGCCCGCAGTAGTATCAACCCGTTTTTGTTCCCAAATGAGTAACAGTGAGTTGACGGAATTGCCATGACATATAAACCGTGCCCGTTGTACAGCCAGCTCCCCGCCATTGATCGTCTATTGCGTGAGCCACAAATCACCCCATTCGTGGAACAATATGGACAGACGCTGGTAACGGCAACATTAAGAGGGATGCAGGAGCAGGCCAGAATCTATATCAAGCAGCATCAAGCACTGCCTGATTGGTGTGATAACTGGGCCTTGGCTCTCGGTCAGCAACTGGAACAGAAACAAACTTTGGCTTTAAAGCCAGTGTTCAATCTCAGTGGTACGGTGATTCATACCAATCTTGGCCGAGCATTAATGGCAGAATCGGCTATTGAGGCGGTGACACAAGTGATGCGTTCACCCGTAACATTGGAATATTCCCTCAATGACGCTGGGCGTGGACACCGAGACCACGCTTTGGCGGATTTACTGCGTGAATTAACCGGGACGGAAGATGCCTGTATCGTTAATAATAATGCAGCGGCTGTGCTGTTATTATTGGCAACCGTGGCATCCGGTAAGCAAGTTGTGGTCTCTCGTGGCGAACTAGTGGAAATTGGTGGCGCATTCCGTATTCCTGATGTGATGGTTCAAGCAGGATGCCGACTAGTTGAAGTCGGCACCACGAACCGCACTCACCTGAAAGATTACCAACAAGCGATTAATGAAGAGACCGCTCTCCTCATGAAAGTGCATACCAGTAACTACAATATTGAAGGTTTTACCGCAGAAGTATCCGGCCGTGAATTGGCCGCTCTGGGAATAGCCTCGCAAATCCCTACTGCAATTGATCTGGGCAGTGGTTCCATGATCAATATGGCGCAATATGGGTTGCCAGCCGAACCTATGCCCCAAGATTATCTGAATCAAGGCATCGATCTGGTCACTTTCTCTGGTGATAAATTACTGGGAGGACCACAAGCCGGCATTATTCTCGGTAAAAAGCGCTGGATAGAAGCAATCCAGCGTCACCCGCTGAAACGTGCTTTGCGGGCAGATAAGATGACGTTGGCCGCTTTGGAAGCCACATTGCGGTTATATCAGCGCCCCGAACAGCTTCGCCAGCAGTTGCCAACGTTACGTTTATTAACTCGTTCACAACAACAAGTGCATGATATGGCACAACGATTATTACCTCAGCTTCAAGCACGTTACAGTGACCTGTTTATTGTTCGTGATGAGCCATGTTATTCACAGATTGGCAGTGGCTCACTGCCGGTCGATCGTCTGCCAAGTTGGGCTTTGACTTTCGCCGCTATTGATGGTCAGGGGGGTTCGTTAGAACGGTTAGCCCGGCGTTGGCGTAAATTAGCCAAACCCGTTATTGGCCGTATCTCCGACGGACGTTTGTGGCTGGATTTACGTTGTCTCGAAGATGAAAAAGCGCTATTGCAGGCACTATTACTGTAATTTTCTGAAATACAATAATTTACCGAAATACAATAATCTCCTGAAACTATTATGATTTTTGCCGCCGCGGGCCATGTTGATCATGGTAAAACCACACTCATTCAAGCGATTACCGGTGTTAATACAGCCCATTTGCCGGAAGAGAAAAAACGCGGGATGACCATCGATTTGGGTTATGCCTATTGGCCGCAACCAGATAGCTCCTCGGTTGGTTTTATCGATGTGCCCGGACATGAAAAATTCCTCGCCAATATGTTGGCAGGGATCGGGGGTATCGATCATGTTTTATTGGTGGTTGCCTGTGACGACGGGGTAATGGCTCAAACAAGAGAACATTTAGCTATTCTGCGTTTGATTGGCTGTCCGTCCATAACCGTTGCACTCACTAAAGCCGATCGCGTGGAATCACAACGAATAGTTGAAGTCCGCCAGCAAATTGAATATGAGCTGGCAACACAGGGTTGGGGCCTCCCTTCTCTATTCGTAACGGCTACAACGGATGAAGAAAGCATTGCCCCTTTGAGACAACATCTGTTGCAGTTACATCAGCAAAATAAGCAACATGAAAAATTACATCAACGTTTTCGTCTGGCGATAGATCGCGCTTTCAGTGTAAAAGGAGCGGGTCTGGTAGTAACGGGAACAGCATTGTCTGGCCGGGTCAGTGTGGGAGATATTCTCTGGCTGACCGGCCGGGATCAACAAGTCAGAGTACGTGGCTTGCATGCTCAGAATCAACAAACCGATACGGCTCAGGCCGGGCAACGTATTGCACTGAATATTACTGGTGATGTCAGTAAAGAACAGGTTTCCCGTGGTGATTGGCTACTTTCCCACAAACCCTTTGAGCATGTAGAAAAGGTATTGGTGGAAGTAGAAACTGATGAACCTTTGCGAAACTGGCAACCACTTCATATTCATCATGCTGCCAGCCATATAACGGGGCGGATTTCATTACTAAATCAGCTTTCTGATAAGCCTCTGCTGGCTGAATTGGTACTTGATAGCCCATTGTGGTTGGTTGAGAATGATCGGCTAATACTGCGAGATATCAGCGCCAGAAAAACACTGGCTGGCGCGCGGGTGATAAACCTAAATTCTCCCCGCCGTGGTAAACGCCAGCCAGAATTTTTGCATTGGCTCACTCAGCTTGCCAAAACATCAGATCATGCGGCTAATTTAGCTCTTTATCTGCCACGAGGTGCACTTTCTCTCGACCGCTTTTCTTGGGCGCGTCAGTTAACAGAAGCAACTCTCCACCAGCTAATCGTTGATAAGGATGTGATTATTGCCAATGGGATGATGTTGTCACAGAACAATGCCAGGTTAGCAAAGCAGAAGTTACTACAAGTTTTGGCCGAATATCACCGGCAACATGTTGACCAATTGGGTTTGGGAAGGGCACGTCTGAAACGGATGGCGATGCCAACGCTGGATGAAGCACTGGTTTATACTCTGATAGATGCATTGCTCAGTGATGGACAGCTAAAGCAATTACGAGGTTGGTTATACCTTCCTGAGCACAGTTTGTCTTTTAGTGATGAACAGGCAAAATTGTGGCAACGAATAGTCCCCTATTTCACAGATGATCCGTGGTGGGTACGTGATCTGGCTGCTGACTTAAAAGAAGAAGAGGCAACCGTTCGCAATTTGTTGAAAAAATCTGCCCAATTGGGGCATATTATCGCGATTGTTCCTGATCGTTATTATTGCAGCCAACGAATTCAGCAGTTCGCGGAATTGATTCGCCAATTTAATCAAGATTGTGGTGCAATTACCGCTGCGGATTTTCGCGATCAACTCGGTATCGGTCGTAAACTGGCTATTCAGATATTGGAATTTTTTGATCGCAGTGGTTTTACTCGTCGTCAGGCTGAGTCACATATTCTCAGAGATAATGGGCTATTCTGATGATTTGTTTATTTAAAATATAGATGATTTCAGCAAAATCACCGCCCTGTTTCATCGATTTAACTGATCTGTGCTATTTTTGCCAACCGTGAACCATCTATTAACTGGATTGAATACAATATGAAAAAGAAAATAATATCAGGTGTTTATCTGGGATTATTGTTCATTGCAACTTTAATACTGGTTTTTGAAAAAAGTGAAGACATTTACCCGGCACTGATCGCTGTCGGCGTGTTTGGTGTGATATTTGGCTTGGTGTTTTTTGTATCTGCCCGGTTACTGTTTTCTACGGCCTTTACCGGAACACTGTTTATTATCTTTAAGTTCCTCAATCAGATAAAAGTTCATTACTACAAAGAGCAGTTGATGTTCTCCGATCTGAACTTGATGTTTGATCCTGCCAATCAGGAAACATTACACCACTATTGGCTGGCCGGTTTGGGCGTTGTCGCTATGTTTATCTGGTTGATTTTTAACATGATGCTGAGCTGGAAAAAATCATCTCCCCTTCGTGGCTTCAAATGGCGTACTGTCGGCTTGGTTCTGGCGGCGTTCTGTACATGGGAAGTGAGCGCTACTGCCAATGCATTTAGAGAGCAGTGGGAATCTTCACTACCAAAAGGACGTGGTACCGTCACTAATATGGTGATGTCGGCTAAAGATGCCAAATATCATGCGCCTCAATTTGGGCAATCAGCCGATTATTTTCTGCAACAGGCTAAAAGTATCGTGCTGCCTGTGCCGCAGTCAGCGATTAAACCTGACGTGGTGATGTTATTACAAGAATCTACCGTGACTCCACATATCTATCAGTTGCCTGATGATACCCATTTACCCGATCTTTATATGTTTCAGCGGGATTCTGGTGTCAGCGCACAAAGCCCAATGCGAGTGCAAACTTTCGGTGGTGGTACCTGGTTATCTGAATTTTCCGCTCTGACCGGCTTAAATACAGACGATTTTGGCTCACGTAAGAATGCGGTTTTTTATTTTATTGTTGATCACCTGAAATACAGCTTGTTCCATGAAATGAAACAGAATGGTTATTACACGGTTGTTTTGACGCCATTTAATAAATCCTCTTATCATTCTGGTCATGCTTATCAAACTCTCGGCGTTGATCGCATTATTCAGCCACAGGAATTGGGATATCCCGCCAGTCTCGATAAAAATCTGTGGACTATCTCTACGCAAGAGATGTTGGGTTATGTGAAAGAAATTTTGGCGCAGGAAACGGATAAGCCGCTCTTTATTTTCTCACTGACCATGTATGAACATGGCCCATATGATGAAGATCATTCTGATGATTACGGGCTTACCGGACATGTGAAAAATTCACAGGCAGTGGGTAAATTCAGTCACTATATGGAGAAAATCAAAGCTTCTGATCCGGCAATTAAAGATTTCAGTGAGTTTGTTGCTAAGCGGGAAAAGCCAACCATGTTCCTCTATTTCGGTGATCATCAACCCAATATCAGCCTAAACCAGTACAATGGCGTATTTTCAAATCCGGGTCATATCACCCAGTTTACTATGCGAGATAACTTGCAACAGGGAGAATCTATTCAGACTGATGAACTGACGGATATTTCATTCCTTGGCGGCATGATTATGGAGAGAGCTAAACTGGATGCTTCACCTTTTTATCGAGCAAATATGACAATGCGTCATCTCTGCCGGGGAGCGTTGGATGATTGTCAGGATAAAGCGCTAGTGGAAAGTTATAAACACTATATTTATCAGCAATTAGATGTTGCAGGTAAAAAGTAAGTTATAAAATCATCATGTGAGTAGGTGCCATATTTATATGGCACTGTAAATGACTCCAAGTGCCGAGTTGCAGTAGATAATTGGCTATCAGACGGGTACAGTCGGTTCAATGCCTGTTGCACAAACCTGTCTCAATGTCTGGTTATCCACGTACTCAAGCGCATAGATACATTTGACTGGCCAGTTATACTCACATAGCGCAGACAACGTAAGATTGTTTCTTCTGGCGTTTGGAAGTTTCCTGATCACTGTACTCTGGTTTGTTGCCTTTCAGCTCAATGAACAGACTATATACTGGATACGTTCCCATTCATCCACAATCAGCTTGTGCTTTATAAGTTTTTTCAAAAAGATATAGTTTTCAATCAGCCCTAACGTATTGAGTTTTTTCTGTAATTTTTTTATTTACTTTTTCATTGTGAATTTTCTCTATTTATTGTGAGCTATTCTGCTACATGTCAGAGTACAATATATGAAAGAGTTTTATTAAATTATAAATCTATATCACGGAATCATATAACCGTCGGCACATCTGCTTATAGCATATGGGAAGATAGAAATTATTAAATAAAAATAAAACACTAAGCATATAAAAATATATGCTTAGTGACAAAGAGAAATATCCTTAACATACTTATTTGGAGCCATCCATGATGATTTACTACATGTTATATACCCTTCCAACTTTAATTTATCATCAACATAAAAAGATACAAATAAAGTAAGAATAAATCCTATTATTGATACACATGAAATATAATCCCCAATTTTACTATTAAGACGTTTCACCTTACCCAATGAGATTCTATATAAAATAAAAGAAATATAAATCAACACAGGACTAAACCAAATAGCTCCCGCGCTTTTCCATGAGAATGTAATAACACTATCATGCTTAAAAAAATCGATATAATCATTCAACGAAAAAAATATAGATAATACTACCATAAAAATAAGCAATAAAATTCCAGAATATAATTTTGCTTTATTTTTATTTATATTATCCACGACTAAACCTTCCCCACATATTAAAAAACTGATCCGGATGGTATGGTGTCGGATTTGTTTTTTTATTCTTTATGTTTTTAATTATCGTTTCACTAATTTTAAAGTGGTCATCTAACCAATATAAAGAAAGATAAGTTAGAAACCCAATAGCAAAAACGCCAAGAGCTACAAGCATAAGACTTCCTCCTACAGCTAAGAGTGGAGAAACTATTAGAGTATTAGCAGCCGTAGCAATACCTATTGAAATAGCTAATTTTGCACCATCCATTGTTAAATTAACGAACAAATCAACCAATCCATATTCATCTTTAAATATTAACTCAACTAGTCTATATGCGGCTGAGAATACTATACCGAATCTAGCACCTTGGGCAATTCCAGCTTCAATACCTAACGTACCTACCCCAAAAGACACTATACGTGGATTATTAGTAAGATATCTTGTGGCGTTTAAATAGTTTCTTACACCAGGGTAACCTGATAACTTTATATATCTTCTTCCATCCTTACCAAAATACTCTGTTGCTTCCACACCGAAACTTCTTAAATCATTTATTATTCTTGCTATCCCAAAAGAATCATAGATATTACCAGCAAATGATGAAGCTGGATCAGTATATGAGTAGATAGTTTTAATATTATTTCTCCATGAATTATAGAAATTATGATCTAGTATTTCCATATAATCTATGGCTTCATCTTTTGTCAATAAAGCAATAACTTATTGGTTTAGTTTAAATTGATGCTCCAATTCCAATAACATACGGTTATATTTTTGATCTTCTATTTGTTTTTTAAAATTAAGATGTTCTTCTAATCTGTAATCATTATCAACAAATGTTTTTAACCGTGGATCATACTTCATTTTATAACTCCATCTATATTATATAGTTTATTGAAGTTTTATTTCATATTTTATCGGTCTTAGCTATTTTTTCTTTAATTTTTCTGAATTATTGGGAGCTGGATCAAATTTCCCTGTTGAGGATTGACACTCTGTTTTAATCTGTTCGATAAGATTAAGCCTGATATCTTTTAAATATGCGCTGAGTTGTTTCGAGTTAGTCACTTTCATATTGAGGTCAACCAATTTGAACAGTTAACCTCATTGTTACACGCTATAGCAGGTAAATATAATTTCACCTGTTATAACCGGTAAAAAAGTTCCACTCTTGCCTTTTACCCATTCACTTGCCAATACAGAATGTAAAAAATATAATTAAAACAATTTGTTATGTGAATTTTGATTTTGTAACTAAATGGTAGCATTATCTCATAGCTTGCTATCAATAAAAAACCATCCCCCATCTATTTGCAAATAGCCTAGAACGTTTACCAACGCAACTACAGTTTCCTTGCGGTACGCATATAAATTATATAATTTAGCTAAATTAGCTAGATGTTCAATGGTAAAGGTTATGATAAACGAACAAGATATTTACGAAAGGATCAAGCAGGTTTTAGCAAATGCGCCACGCAATCAGTACACGGCTGAGCTACATCTACAAATGATTAAGTATGCTGATGAGTTGAAGAACATTACAGCTAAAGATTTTTGTGAAGGTGTTGGGCTTAGCCAAAGTTTTGGCACCGAGTTCAGTAAAATGCGCAATTTGACGCAGCGTTTGAAAACCGCAGGACTTAATACGGATCTGCTTTAAGACAATTTTGTCGATGTAAATTGCCAAGACCTAAACGATGAATATGCCTGTATAAGTGGAGTATAAGTATGACTATCCAGACCAATAAGTACACTAAAGCACGTTTTTTCAAGTGTGCATTGCAGGTAAATTCTTCAGACTACATAAAACATCGGGGGCAGCAACCGACTCTTTCTGAAGATGACTATAACCAGCAATTATTAAATGCTTCGCTAGAGATGAGAATTAAAGTCATTGGCCTAGCTGATCATGGATCGGTGAATGGTTTTGAAAAGATCAGAGATCTCTTTGCACAACATGGAATCGTGGTGTTCCCCGGCTTTAAAGTTGCTTCCAGTGAGAAAATTCACTTCGTTTGCCTGTTTGATGAATCAGATTCATCTGATTTGATAAAAATGCATTTGGGGGCACTGGGGGTAGATATAAACCAGCCGGAAGCCCCAGTGCAGAAATCTGCCACGGATATTATTAATTACGTAAACGATAAGGGTGGTTTCATTTTCGCGGCCCACTGTACCAATGATGATGGCGTGTTAAAGCAGCGGATGAATCATGTTTGGCAACATAAAGGGCTGTTGGCTGCTCAGATCCCAGGTTCAGTTGAGGACTTAAAGGGCGTAGAGAGCGACTTTTACCGTAAAGTTTTCCTGAATAAGAATGATGACTATCGCCGCGAGCGGGAAATGGCTGCCATCAATGCCGCTGATGTGGCAAAGCCTGGAGAGATTAAAGCTAATGGCGCTTCTTGTTTAATTAAAATGACCAAGCCCTGCTTCACTTCTTTCAAGCAAGCTTTTTTAGATGCTGGCTCCAGAGTGCGGCTAAATTCAGACAAACCGGAAAACTATGCGTCAGCTATCGAACGTATTCGTTTTGTCGGTGGCTATCTTGATGGTATGGATATTGAATTATCGGATCACTTAAACACGGTGATTGGTGGTAGAGGTACGGGCAAATCAACCCTGCTGGAGTGTATTCGCTATGCTTTTGATTTAGAACCTTTTGGTAAAGCATCAAAAGCTCAGCATGACGCTATTGTAAAAAATAACTTAGGTATCGAAAAAGGTATAGTTGAAGTAAGTATTCGCTCTGCAACCATGCATGGCCGCGTATTTACGGTAAGCCGCAAATATGGAAACCAGCCAGTGGTGAATGAAAACGGCAGAATTTCACCTTATCACCCCAAAGATTTACTGCCTGGCGTTGAGCTGTACGGTCAGAATGAAATTTATGAAATGACTCGGGATGAGCAAAGCCGAAACCTACTTATTAAACGATTCTTGGAAGGTGAGCACGAACAGTTTGATAAGGCCATAGCCAAAGTGCTAGTGAGCCTTAAGGATAATCGTGAAACCATTATTCGTGCGCTTAGCCAAAAAGCAGATGTTGAAGCAGAAGTTGAGCGCTTACCCAAGTTATTGGATCAGGCTAAACAATTCCAAGCGCTGGGTATTGATGAAAAGTTGAAAATGATTCCAAAGCTGGAAAAGGAAAAACAACTGAGTGGGAGAGTTAATGAAGAAATTGCTCGAGTAAAAGAAGCTATCAACATCTTAAAAGACAGTTTGCCAGATACGGTATTTTTAAGCGATGCCAGCTTAGAAGGATTGCCACACTTAGATCTTTTAAAACAAAAGCGTCAAGTTTTAGAAATGTTAAAGAGCTCTTTAACTCAATGTTTAATCCGGGTTGAAGAGCTCTCCAGTAAAGCCTCGAGTGATTTACTTCCTCTACAGCAACAACTGTCGGAAAGGTTACAAGCGGAAGAACAACAACTTGAAAATGAGTTTAAAGACATACCTACAAGTCAGGGTAAAACGGGTCGGCAGATTGGTACTGAATATCAAACCTTACTAAAGCAAATTGAACAGATTCGCCCAAAAGAAACTGCCTTGCAAAACCGACAAACCCAACTCAACGAGCTCTATAGTCAGCGGAAGAAACTATTACTTGAGTTAGATCAGCAGACCAGTGCACATGCTAGCGCCATGCAGAAGTCGGTTAAACGGCTCAATCGCAAGTTGGATCAGAAGGTACGCCTTAGTCTGAATTCTGAAGGTAACCGCCAAGAATTAGTGAATTTCTTGAGTGATTGCAACTTGGAAGGTGTTGGGCAGGAAAGACTAGCGTGGGTTTTAGAGGGTGAGTTCACACCAGCTAATCTTGCTGCCACTATTCGCCAAGGTGAGGCTGAATTAACCTCTAATTTCGGTATATCTAATTCCGTTGTACGAGCGTTAAGCCGTTTGCCTGAGAGTAAACTGCTTGAGCTAGAAGAGTTGCTGCTTCCCGATACAATCGCGATTGAGCTGAATATCACTCACGGTGAACGCGAGACCGTTTTCCGCCCAATTGGGGAACTATCGACCGGCCAACAATGTACGGCGATTTTGCACCTGTTGCTATTGGACAACCAAGATCCGCTTATCCTTGATCAGCCAGAGGATAACCTTGATAACGCCTTTATTGCTGAACGTATAGTTGCTGAGCTGCGCAGAGCCAAACTAAGCCGACAGTTCTTGTTCGCAACCCACAACGCCAATATTCCGGTATTTGGTGACGCGGAATGGATTGGTGTGCTGAGTGTGGAAGATAACAAAGGGTTGATCCTGCCAGAACAACAGGGTGCGATCGATATGCCAGAAGTGCAAAAACTAGCGGCAGATATATTGGAAGGTGGTAAGAGTGCGTTTAATCAACGCCGTGAAAAGTACGGCTTTAACTGAATGCTTTACTTCCTTGGGAGAGAACGATGTTAAAAACAGAATTGTTGGAAATTATTGCCAATGGCGAAAACTCAGGTGTGGAATTTAAGCGAGATGATATACGTCCTGAGCAATTAGCCAAAGAAGTTGTTGCCATGACCAACTTTCAAGGAGGACGAATACTGCTGGGTGTGGAAGATGACGGCACTATTAGTGGCGTGCAAAGGCATGATCTTGAAGAGTGGGTTATGAATGTCTTTCAGGGCAAAATTCATCCGATGATGCTGCCGTTTTACGAAGAGGTGAAATTGGATGATGGCAAACTGGTTGCTGTCATTAGCTTTCCCATCGGCATTTCGAAGCCCTACGTCGTTCGCCATAGCGGAAAAGAGGAAATCTATATTCGTGTTGGGACAACATCGAGGCTAGCAACTAGAGAACAGCAGATGCGATTGTTTGAATTGGGTGGAATGCTGCATACCGAAGTAATGCCTGTGCCTCGTACAGATATGAGTTGTTTGGATGACGCCCGCTTAACCAATTATGTAAAAGACATCTTACGAGATCCCGATGTACCTAAAACGCCTGATGAATGGCAAACAAGGCTACTTGGACTGGGTTTTTTAACCGAAGCCGCAGGCAGCGTTTGCTGCACAATAGCTGGCTTGGTGTTATTTGGTAAAAGCCCGAGACGCTATCTCAAACAAGCGGGTTTACGGGTCATGGTATTTCATGGTGAAGATAAGGAATACCAAGCTGCATTGGATGACATCATTGATGGCCCAATGGTCGGACGCTGGGATCTTGAAAATGGTGATAAACGGCTAATCGATGGCGGAGTTATTGAGAGATTTATGGAGGCTATGAGTCCCTTTATTTCTCAAGAGTCTGATCAAGTGAATGAAGAGTTAAGGCGAGAGACACAGTGGTTTTATCCACTTGAGGCCGTTAGAGAAGCATTGGTCAATGCGCTGGCGCACCGCGATTGGACGCGTTTTGTTGAAATTGAGGTCTCTAGTTATTCCGACCGGCTTGAAATCATTAGCCCAGGTTCGTTACCAAACTCCATGACGGTAGAAAAAATGAAAGCAGGGCAGCGTTCACCCAGAAATACCATTGTTATGGAAGTATTACGTGATTATGGCTATGTCGATTACCGAGGAATGGGTGTGAGGACCAAAATTATGCCATTAACGAAAGCGTTAACAGGTAAAGATCCTGAGTTTGATTTGACAGACGATCATTTAAAAACAATCTTGTTCCGGTAATAGATGTTGTGGCTGTTGGAACAACGTATACCGCGCTGTATTTGACGCTTTTAAAACAACACCATTTTTTTAAAAGTAATCGGAAAATGACTTTGCAATGCGCGATGTAATTCTGGTAAAGCAGATCAAAGCGAAGTAAAAAAGAAAGCACTGTTGTATATGTAAAAATTTATATATAACAGTGCGTTATGCTTGATATGTTACGATGGTTTTTGAAGCGTTACACTTTAAAAATGACCACTCACTTCCCAATACAAAAACTCGAAAAAATCCTTCCTAACAGATCATCGGAAGTAAACTCACCCGTTATCTCGCTCAGCGCTTGCTGTGCCAGACGCAGCTCTTCTGCCAGCAATTCACCTGAACGGGCAACCACCAATTGTTCATGGCCCTGTTGTAAATGTTCCGCTGCGGTATTTAATGCTTGTAAATGACGACGACGAGCCAAGAAACCACCTTCGGTATTACTGCTAAAACCCATCGTTTCTTTCAGATGATCGCGCAATAAATCGATACCTTCACCGCTACGGGCAGAAAGTCTAACCAGCGAGTAACCACTTACTTCTGCAATACTTGTCTCTTCATCGGTCATATCTGTCTTATTACGAACGACTGTGATAGGGAGCGATTTAGGCAGACGAGCCATAAATTCAGGCCAGATTTCCACAGGTTCAACCGCACTCGTTGTCGTGCTATCTACCATAAACAGTACACGATCAGCCTGCTCAATTTCCTGCCAGGCACGCTCAATACCAATACGCTCAACTTCGTCACTGGCTTCACGCAAACCTGCTGTATCAATGATATGCAACGGCATACCGTCAATATGAATATGTTCACGCAGCACATCACGAGTTGTACCTGCAATATCCGTCACAATCGCCGCTTCACGGCCTGCTAATGCATTAAGCAGGCTGGATTTCCCCGCATTAGGGCGACCGGCGATAACAACTTTCATCCCTTCACGTAAAAGGCTGCCCTGACGAGCCTGAGAACGTACACGCTCAAGCTCAGCCATTACGTCATCCAACTCAGCCTCGATTTTCCCATCAGAAAGGAAATCAATCTCTTCATCTGGAAAATCAATAGCCGCTTCTACATAGATTCGTAGGTGAGTAAGTGCTTCCACCATTTGGTGAACTTGAGTAGAAAAAGCGCCCTGTAAGGAATTCATCGCTGAACGGGCGGCTTGCTCCGAACTGGCATCGATCAGGTCAGCAATGGCTTCCGCCTGAGCTAAGTCCAATTTGTCATTAAGAAAAGCGCGTTCAGAAAATTCACCTGGGTTAGCGATTCGCACACCTGGCAGAGTCAGAATGCGTTTAAGCAGCAAATCGAGAATAACCGGCCCACCATGCCCTTGAAGCTCCAGTACATCTTCCCCGGTAAAGGAATTCGGCCCCGGAAAGTAAATAGCAATCCCCTGATCAAGTATCTGACCATCTACATCACGAAATGGCAGATAATCTGCATAACGGGGTTTGGGTAATTTACCTAATACCACCTCAGCGACCTGTGCGGCTTTCGGGCCGGAAACACGCAAAATACCAACCCCTCCTCGTCCTGGCGGGGTAGCCTGAGCAACTATCGTATCCGTGGTATTCATTTTTTCACCCAAATAGTTAAGGCGGTCATTGACCGCCTTTTCTGTTATAACGGCCAGCATGTATTCATTCTGGCTGAAGCTATGTTTTATTTCGCTGGCTTTTTCTCACGACTATGCAAGCCGCGTTTTTCCAGCCCACGATAAATTAATTGCTGCTGGATAATTGTCACCAGGTTACTGACGATATAGTACAGAACCAGACCTGATGGGAACCACAGGAAGAATATGGTAAATATGACCGGCATATAAGTCATAATCTTCTGTTGCATCGGATCAGTAATTGTCGTCGGAGACATTTTCTGGATGATGAACATTGTTACACCCATCAGCAACGGCAGGATGTAATAAGGATCTTGCGCAGACAAGTCATTAATCCAACCCGCGAATGGCGCATGACGCAATTCAACAGAACCCATCAACATGTAATATAAAGCAAGGAAGATTGGCATCTGGATCAACAGAGGCAAACAACCACCCAGTGGGTTCACTTTCTCTGCTTTATACAATGCCATCATTTCCTGGCTCATACGCTGTTTATCATCACCAATACGCTCGCGCATAGCCGCCAATTTCGGCTGTAACAGACGCATTTTCGCCATTGACGTGTATTGTGCTTTGGTCAGCGGGTACATGATACCACGCACAATAAAGGTGATAACGATGATGGAGAAGCCCCAGTTACCAATAAAACCATGCAGGAACTTCAATAGCTTAAATAATGGCTGAGAGATAAACCACAACCAACCATAGTCTACCGACAGATCCAGATGAGGCGCTACAGCGGCCATCTCATCTTGAATTTCCGGGCCAACCCACAATGTAGAGGAGATCGTTTTCTCACTATTAGCCGCAACAGAGATTGGCGCACTCTTATAGCCAATCGCAGCCATCTCTTTACCTAATGCGGCTGTGTAGAAAGTACTAGTTTCATTTGCCGCGGGAACCCAAGCGGTAGCAAAATATTGCTGCAACATGGCAATCCAACCACCTTTGGTGGCCACGGATAAAGGTTCACCTTCAATATCGCTAAAGCTATATTTTTTGTATTTGGTATCGTCTGAAGAATAGGCCGCGCCACGGTAAGTATGCAGTGCGAAGTTACTGCTGCCTGTATCACGATGCTTTGGCAGTTCAACACTCTGTTTCAACTGACCAAAAAAGGTCATCTGTAACGGTTTTTCCGTCGTGTTATTAATATGGTAATCCACACTAATCGCGTATTCACCACGTTTCAGGACAAACGTTTTAACATAAACAATGCCATCTTTAGTGACGAAATTCATCGGGATACGCAATTCATCCTGCCCATCAGCCAATATATAGCTATCCTGTGCTGCGGTATACAGCGGGCGTTCACTATTCAGCGGATTATCTGGGCCATCTTTCCCCGTTAATCCACTTTGTGCTTGATAAGTGAAAGCAGATGTTGTTTCCAACAGCTTGAATGGTTGGTTTGAACCTAGGGTATCAGGATAGGCTAACAGGTCAGCCTCTTCGATATCACCGCCACGAGTATTGATGGTCAAAGAGAGCACATCAGTTTTAACTGTGATAAGTTTACCTTTTCCACTGCCTGGTACAGCCTGATTCTCACTGCTCGGCATATCCGTTTGTTGCGTGGCCTGTACTGTTGTTGGCTGCGGATTTTTATCTGCTTCCCATGCTTGCCAGACCAAGAAAGAAACGAACAGCAAAGCGATGAGAAGAAGATTACGTTGCGAATCCATCGTTAGTGTTCTCTGTTATCGTTGTTTTTTACGGGTGGGACAGGATCATCACCACCTTCATGTAAAGGGTGGCATTTTAATACGCGTTTCACCGTTAACCAACCGCCTTTTATCACCCCAAATCGGCATAATGCCTCAATGCCATATTGAGAGCATGTAGGATTAAAGCGACAACGGGGTCCCAACAGCGGGCTTATGACCAACTGATATCCTCGGATTAATCCGATCAGGAAGCGCGAGCCAAGCGACAGTGACGACGCCATAATTTACCCAAAGCTTCCGTTAACGCACGGTTATCAAGCTCAGCAACGCCTTTCTTAACCAATACCACAAAATCCATAGGAGGCAACTGATGTTGGTTTAAACGGAAGCTTTCACGGGCCAACCGCTTAATCCGGTTACGCTCATGGGCACGTTTAACATTTTTCTTGGCTATAGTAAGACCGATGCGGGGATGCCCCAGCTCGTTAAGGCGGCCAAGGATAGTAATCTCTGGCGAACTTGCCCGTTGAGGTTGCTGGAAAACATAAGTGAAATGCTTGGGAGTTAACAAGCGTAACTCCCTCGGAAAAGCGAGCGTAACCACTAGATGGTTAGCTTTATTACTTAGAAACGGTCAGACGAGCACGGCCTTTTGCACGACGGCGAGCCAGAACCTGACGACCATTTTTGGTAGCCATACGAGCGCGGAAGCCGTGAGAACGGTTACGCTTCAGTACGGATGGTTGGAAAGTGCGTTTCATAGCGATTTCTACCTAACTTAAGATTATTACTGATTCAGTAAACGCGTTGGCAGCCAGTGAGCATATAGACACCGATGCCTCAATCGCAACATCAATATAAAAGAAGCGGGATTGTAATAAAATGTACAGCTCTGAGTCAATTTACATAACACAAAGTCGGCCGGCTTTTCTACTGAGTTGGATGTTTACCAACACTCTGCCCATGCGTACACCAGAACCCTTCACTAAGAATTATCGGTAAAAAACTCTGGTATCGCACATAGGGTGCAACATTATACGGACTACTGAACAAAGCGCAACGATCACCGGCAGATCTTCGTTTTCTGCTATGATCCTTGGTCCGATTTTGTTTTGAATATCGGCTTATTCTCGATCTGCATTTGACAACCACCATAACTCCACTATCACCCCTTTACAGCCCTTTATTTCACAGACAATTTTATCCTGTGGATAAAAAGCGCTTAAACTGTGTAAAAGAATGAAGATCTATATCGTCTTTTGCGCTATGATCCCCAGCCATGATTTGGATCTTATCCTCGGATCATGGGGGGAGCGATGACATTAAAAATCGCCATACACATGACAACTGATCCTTCCTCGCCTTAGAGGAGTCGTTGTTTTGTGCCCAATATAATGAGCTAACCACTCCGATTTCTTTAATTGTTAATTGGCCTTGTTTTAGGGGAGTCCACCGTGTCACTTTCGCTTTGGCAGCAATGTCTTGCCCGATTGCAGGATGAATTACCTGCCACAGAATTCAGTATGTGGATACGCCCCCTTCAGGCAGAGCTAAGTGGTAACACTCTGGCGCTTTATGCCCCAAATCGATTCGTTCTGGATTGGGTAAGAGAGAAGTATATCAACAACATCAATGGGTTGTTGAATGACTTCTGTGGAGCAGAAGTACCATTATTACGTTTTGAAGTTGGCAATAAACCCATTTCCCAAAATGATAGCCCGCCACAAAGGGTTGTTGCTCACGCGCCGGTTGCACCCGCACCACAAAACACATCAGTACGCCCCAGTTGGGATAACACCGCGGTACAACCAGAGCTATCTTATCGCTCTAACGTTAACCCGAAACATACTTTCGATAACTTCGTTGAAGGTAAATCCAACCAACTTGCTCGCGCTGCGGCAAGACAGGTCGCTGATAATCCCGGCGGTGCTTATAATCCACTATTTCTTTATGGTGGTACGGGTTTAGGTAAAACCCATCTATTACATGCCGTAGGCAACAGCATTATGGCACGTAAGGCAAATGCCAAGGTGGTTTATATGCATTCTGAACGTTTCGTTCAGGATATGGTCAAAGCATTACAAAATAATGCAATAGAAGAGTTCAAACGCTATTACCGCTCTGTCGACGCATTGCTGATCGATGATATTCAGTTTTTTGCCAATAAAGAACGCTCTCAAGAAGAGTTCTTCCATACATTCAACGCATTACTGGAAGGTAATCAACAGATTATTCTGACATCAGATCGCTATCCAAAAGAGATCAATGGGGTAGAAGATCGGTTAAAATCTCGCTTTGGCTGGGGACTAACCGTTGCCATTGAACCACCGGAACTCGAAACCCGTGTCGCTATCTTGATGAAAAAGGCAGACGAAAACGAAATCCAGTTGCCTGGAGAAGTTGCTTTCTTTATAGCCAAACGTCTGCGTTCTAACGTCCGTGAACTTGAAGGGGCATTGAACAGGGTAATAGCGAATGCCAATTTTACCGGTCGAGCGATTACTATTGATTTTGTACGTGAAGCATTACGTGACTTATTAGCACTGCAAGAAAAACTGGTTACCATTGATAATATTCAGAAAACAGTCGCTGAGTATTATAAAATCAAGGTGGCCGATTTACTTTCCAAACGGCGCTCCCGTTCCGTTGCCCGTCCAAGGCAAATGGCAATGGCGCTGGCAAAAGAGTTAACCAACCACAGCTTGCCTGAAATCGGGGATGCCTTTGGTGGACGTGACCACACAACTGTGTTGCATGCTTGTCGTAAGATCGAACAACTGCGTGAAGAAAGTCACGACATCAAAGAGGATTTTTCTAACTTAATCAGAACATTGTCTTCCTAGTGCTATGAAATTTATCATTGAACGTGAGCAATTGTTAAAACCACTGCAACAGGTCAGTAGCCCGCTGAGTGGGCGCCCTACTCTGCCTATTCTTGGTAATTTATTACTACAGGTTACAGAAGGTTCCCTGTTGCTGACCGGCACAGATTTAGAAATGGAAATGATGGCAAGAGTCACGCTTTCATCGCCACACGCAGAAGGTGCAACCACGGTACCGGCACGTAAATTCTTTGATATCTGGCGAGGTTTGCCAGATGGGGCCGAAATCAGTGTAGAACTGGATGGCGACCGCTTATTGGTGCGTTCTGGCCGCAGCCGTTTCTCGCTCTCCACATTGCCCGCTTCTGATTTTCCAAATCTTGATGACTGGCAAAGTGAAGTGGAGTTTTCACTGCCACAGGCCACACTGAAACGCCTTATTGAATCAACTCAATTCTCAATGGCTCACCAGGATGTCCGCTATTATCTCAACGGTATGTTGTTTGAAACCGAAGGAGAAGAATTGCGTACAGTTGCAACCGATGGTCACCGTCTGGCAGTCTGTTCCATGGGAATTGGTCAAAAGTTGCCTTCCCATTCGGTTATCGTGCCACGTAAAGGAGTGATTGAACTCATGAGATTGCTGGATGGCGGCGATACTCCGCTACAGTTACAAATCGGCAGTAACAATATCCGTGCCCACGTTGGCGACTTTATTTTTACTTCTAAATTGGTGGATGGGCGTTTCCCTGATTATCGCCGCGTATTGCCAAAGAACCCGGATAAAACCCTGGAAGCTAATTGCGATATGCTGAAACAAGCTTTTTCACGCGCAGCAATTCTCTCTAACGAGAAATTCCGCGGAGTTCGCCTCTATTTCAGTGAAAACCAGCTAAAAATCACAGCTAATAACCCTGAGCAGGAAGAAGCCGAAGAGATTGTCGATGTCAGCTACCAAGGTACTGAAATGGAAATAGGCTTTAATGTCAGTTACGTGCTAGATGTACTTAATACATTAAGATGTGAAGAGGTTCGTTTATTACTGACTGATGCTATTTCCAGTGTTCAGATAGAAGACTGTGCCAGCCACAATGCGGCTTATGTCGTGATGCCAATGCGCCTGTAACCGGATTTATATTTCAGGTATATGACTCTCACGCGTTTACTTATCCGCGATTTTCGTAATATCGCCGCCGCTGATTTGCCTCTAGCTACCGGATTTAATTTTCTGGTTGGATCTAATGGCAGCGGCAAAACCAGCGTATTGGAAGCGATTTATACGCTAGGTCATGGACGCGCTTTTCGTAGCATTCAGACAGGGCGGATAATCCGTCATGACTGTGATGAATTCGTTCTGCACGGGCGGTTAAGACAACAAGAGAACGAGCGAGAACGGTCTATCGGTCTGAGTAAAAACCGTCATGGCGACAGTAAAGTCAGAATTGATGGTAGTGATGGCTGTAAAATTGCCGAACTAGCTAAGATGTTACCTATGCAGCTTATTACCCCAGAAGGGTTTACCCTGTTAAATGGCGGGCCAAAGTATCGACGGGCCTTTATTGACTGGGGTTGCTTTCACAATGAGCCACGCTTTTTTTCTGCATGGGTAAACTTAAAACGGCTACTCAAACAACGCAATGCAGCACTACGACAAGTTACCCGCTACAGCCAGATACGGCCTTGGGATCAGGAATTGGCGCCACTCGCTAACCAAATAAATCAGTGGCGTGGTGAATATGTTGCAAACATCACTCAGGATATTACGGATACCTGTAAGCAATTCTTACCCGAATTTACATTAAGTTTCTCTTTTCAACAGGGATGGGACAAAGAGAGTGATTATGCTGAATTACTGGAGCGCCAATTTGAGCGCGACAGAACGTTAACCTATACAGCTTCCGGCCCACATAAGGCAGATCTGCGCATTCGTGCGGAAGGAACGCCAGTAGAAGATATGCTATCCCGCGGTCAATTAAAGTTACTGATGTGCGCACTGCGGCTAGCACAGGGTGAATATTTCACCCGACAGAGCGGACAACAATGTCTGTATCTGCTTGATGATTTTGCCTCCGAACTGGATACCGGCCGCCGTCAGTTGCTGGCCGCTCGTCTAAAATCCACGCAAGCTCAGGTATTTGTCAGTGCGATAAATCCCGACCAAATAACAGACATGCTTGATGGAAATAGCAAGATGTTTCGCGTGGAAAATGGCAAAATAGAGGTTCAACCACAGGATTAAAAATGAGCGAGAAACGTTGATGTCGAATACATATGACTCCTCAAGTATCAAGGTATTAAAAGGGCTGGATGCGGTGCGTAAACGTCCGGGCATGTATATCGGTGATACAGACGATGGTACCGGCTTACACCACATGGTCTTCGAGGTTGTCGACAACGCTATCGACGAAGCCCTCGCAGGTCATTGTAATGAAGTTATCGTTACTATCCATGCAGATAACTCAGTCTCCGTACAGGATGATGGCCGCGGTATTCCTACCGGCATACACGAAGAAGAAGGTGTTTCAGCAGCCGAAGTTATTATGACCGTGCTGCATGCGGGGGGTAAATTCGATGATAACTCTTATAAAGTCTCCGGCGGTTTGCACGGCGTAGGGGTTTCTGTTGTTAACGCCTTGTCTGAAAAGCTGGAATTGGTTATCCGCCGTGACGGCAAAGTTCATGAACAGACTTATCACCTTGGCGTACCACAAAGCCCACTGAAAGTCGTTGGAGAAACAGAACAGACAGGTACCCGTGTCCGTTTCTGGCCGAGCATGGATACTTTCCGTAATAACACAGAATTTCAGCATGACATTCTGGCTAAACGCTTGCGTGAATTATCCTTCCTAAATTCCGGTGTATCCATCCGCCTTATTGATAAACGCACTAATACGGAAGACCACTTCCATTATGAAGGTGGCATTAAAGCGTTTGTTGAGTTTCTAAATAAAAACAAAACCCCCATTCATCCAAATGTTTTCTATTTTTCTACAGAAAAAGATGGCATCGGCGTTGAAATTTCAATGCAATGGAATGATGGTTTCCAAGAAAATATTTACTGCTTCACCAATAATATCCCACAACGCGATGGAGGAACTCACTTAGTTGGCTTCCGTACTGCGATGACACGTACCCTGAATAGTTACATGGATAAAGAAGGGTACAACAAGAAATCCAAAGTCAGCGCGACTGGTGATGATGCTCGTGAAGGTTTAGTTGCCGTTATTTCCGTTAAAGTGCCTGATCCAAAATTCTCTTCTCAGACTAAAGACAAACTCGTCTCCTCCGAAGTGAAAACTGCGGTTGAAACGTTGATGAATGAGAAGCTGGTGGAATATCTACTGGAAAATCCAAACGACGCTAAAACTGTCGTCAGTAAAATTATTGATGCTGCTCGCGCTCGTGAAGCAGCCCGTAAAGCGCGGGAAATGACACGTCGTAAAGGGGCACTGGATTTAGCTGGATTGCCAGGCAAACTGGCTGATTGTCAGGAGCGTGACCCGGCACTCTCTGAACTCTACTTAGTGGAAGGGGACTCTGCGGGTGGCTCGGCAAAACAGGGCCGTAACCGCAAAAATCAGGCAATTTTGCCGCTAAAAGGCAAAATCCTGAACGTCGAAAAAGCGCGTTTCGATAAAATGCTCTCTTCTCAGGAAGTAGCAACCCTGATCACCGCATTGGGCTGCGGTATTGGCCGTGACGAATACAATCCAGATAAGCTGCGTTACCATAGCATTATTATCATGACGGATGCGGACGTCGATGGCTCTCATATTCGTACTCTATTGCTAACTTTCTTCTATCGTCAAATGCCAGAAATCATTGAACGCGGTCACGTGTTTATTGCTCAACCACCGTTGTATAAAGTCAAAAAAGGCAAACAAGAACAATACATTAAAGATGATGAAGCAATGGATGAGTACCAACTATCCATTGCACTGGATGGCGCTTCACTTTACACCAATGAGCACGCGCCTGCCCTAAAAGGTGAACCACTGGAAAAATTGGTGACTGAATTTAATGGTGTCCAAAAAATCATTAAACGCATGGAACGTCTGTATCCGCTAAGTTTATTGAATAGCCTAATTTATCATCCGAAGCTGACCGAAGAAGCATTGTCTGATAAGGCGAAAGTTGAAGAATGGATTGAAATGCTGGTCACTCGCCTGAATGACAGTGAACAAAACGGCAGCAGCTACAGTTATCGCCTCCATGAAAATCGTGAGCGCCAAATGTACGAACCGGTTCTGTGTGTTCGTACACACGGTGTAGATACTGACTACCTATTGGACTTCGATTTTGTCCACGGCGGTGAATATCACCGAATCACTCAGCTAGGCGATAAACTTCGCAACTTGATCGAAGAAAGCGCTTATATCGAACGTGGTGAACGCCGCCAACCGGTTAGCAGCTTTGAACAAGCGCTAAACTGGTTGACTAAAGAGTCTCGCCGCGGGTTGTCTATACAGCGCTATAAGGGCTTGGGAGAAATGAACCCTGAGCAGTTATGGGAAACGACCATGAACCCGGAAACTCGCCGCATGATGCGTGTGACAGTAAAAGATGCCATTGCAACTGACCAACTGTTTACAACTCTAATGGGTGATGCTGTTGAACCTCGCCGAGCATTTATTGAAGAGAATGCCCTGAAAGCAGCCAATATTGATATCTAATTGATATTATTATCAATTTAAAAAAGCGCTCATATTGATTCTCTATGAGCGCTTTTTTTATCTGTTATTTACGACCAATAAAGTGTAATTTATTTAATGTTTATGTAAAACATCACTTAAATATAATCTAAGGGTATAATATGGCTGACATGATTTACATGACAATAAAGGGAAAAAACAGGGATTAATATCGGCTGGATGTTCTTCTGTTGATTCTATTGGTAATAAATATCAAGCAAACCATCTTGATCAGATATTTGTTTATAGCTTAAGCCATGCGATAACACAGACTCAAAATGTCGATCATCAACCCATTATTATCCAAAAACCTATCGACAAATCATCACCATTACTCGGTGTTGCTATTTCTGAAAATGAGTCTCTTGCAATGCTCTATTGATTTTTACCGAACTAACTCAAATGGTGTTCAATAACGTTATTACAATATAAAAATCACTGGTGCCACAATCACTGAAATAAGTGTCTTACATCCACATTCATTGAATCATAATGAGCTTCCACCACAGGAAAGTATTTCGTTAAAATATACAAACATTACCTGGAATCACCTTATCGCAGGTACTGGCGGTTATAGTATTTGGGATGACAGAATTTATTAAATCAAAACAAGGCGTTTTAATTTAACGCCTTGTTTCATTGACGAACTTTCTTGGTAGAACCAAAGCATATAAAATAGAAAACATCACACTACCTACTCTAATTACCTCACTATTTAAATTAATAAACATTGATATAATTTCATGATAACCATCATATTTAACAATAAACAATTGAGCAGTTCCAAACATGACTATTATAAAGAATGAAAAAACAGAGAGAATATAACTCCCTCTTTTCTCTATAATAACTTTAACAATAAGAAGTAAAAATAATATTACCAAAGATAAAAAATAGTACAGTAAAATATCTTGCCAAGTAGATTGAGTGGAAATTGTAACATCTATATAGTCCATCATTATTTTTCCTTTTCTAGCTGATAAATACTCAGAGCTGTAGCGTTATCAACAATTAGTCCAGTAACTAAATTAATTCTGATATTTTATTATATCTTTGAAAAAATCATCTAAAATATCTTCTTGGCATTAAAATAATATACAATAAGGAAAATATAAAACCACCAATCTTTATACTTTCGCTTTTAAAATTAATAAAATCAGGTATATTGTACTCATATCCTATTAAAATTAATTGAGCACTAGATAATATAAGAACCAAGATAACACCAAAAATAACCATAAGATTGTTATTTTTTTCTTCTATTATTATCTTAAGAATAAATAGAAAAAACAATATAACAAAAGATAAAACATAATAGTATAATATATCCAACCATGATGATTTAGTAGAAATAATAATTTCGGTATAATCCATTATTCTTTTTCACCAGTAATTTATTGTCAACATTTAAACTTCCTTGGGAACATCATCATGACTAAAATTGAAAATATCACCGCACTTACTCTTATTACCTCATCATTTAAATTCAAAAATATAAATGGTGGAATCAAGGAATAACTAAATTTAGATATAATTAATTGATCTGTACAAAAAGAAAATAAAAACAAAAGATTAATTATAAATAGAGAAACACTCTTTTTACTTTCCGTGTATTTTTTAATAAATAAAAAAACATAGAAAAATTATTATAAATAAAAAATATAATAAAAGATCCATATCAGATGATTGAGTAGATATAATTAGTTCCTGACCCATATTATTTGGCTAATATAACGAGAAGATAACGTCCTTGCCAACTCCCTTAATTCTCTAACCTTTAAAGCTAGTAGTTTATCTTGTTCCATTCCTACCATCTCCATAAAAACGATTCACTATACATTTGGACAGAATATCATAAACATAGTTTATGAATATAACAAAAATAAACCAATAAAGAAACAATGAACAGAGCTATATGGATAAATCCACCCAAACAACGAGTGGATTTTTACATAAGTAAATGTATTAAAATAATTAAACCAAGATACGCAGCATACGACGCAGAGGCTCTGCGGCTCCCCACAACAATTGGTCACCGACAGTAAAAGCAGACAAATACTCTGGGCCCATATTCAGTTTACGTAAACGCCCTACAGGAGTATTCAAAGTTCCCGTTACCGCCGCCGGGGTTAATTCGCGCATACTCAATTCGCGATCATTTGGAATAACACGAACCCAGTCATTATGCGCAGCCAATAATTGCTCAATTTCAGGAATAGAAATATCTTTTTTCAATTTCAGAGTAAATGCCTGACTATGGCAACGCAGCGCCCCAATACGCACACACAAGCCATCCACGGTAATGATGTTATTACCAGTATTGAGGATCTTGTTGGTTTCTGCCTGACCTTTCCACTCTTCACGGCTTTGGCCGTTATCAAGTTGTTTATCAATCCACGGAATCAAACTACCTGCCAACGGCACACCAAATTGCTCAGTTGACATAACTCCGCTACGGGTAAAATCCGTTACCTTTTTTTCAATATCCAGAATAGCCGATGCCGGATCTTGCAGCTCTTTTGCTACCTGGGTATGTAGAGCTCCCATCTGAACCAGAAGTTCACGCATATGACGAGCGCCCGCACCAGAAGCTGCCTGATAAGTTGCAACAGAAGCCCATTCAACCAAATTATTAGCAAACAAACCGCCCAAAGACATCAGCATTAGGCTAACGGTACAATTACCACCAACAAAAGTTTTTATGCCTTCATTAAGACCTTGCTGAATATGCGCATGGTTAACTGGATCAAGAATAATGATGGAATCATCATTCATACGCAGTGCTGACGCCGCATCAATCCAATATCCCTGCCAACCTGTTGCTCTTAACTTTGGATAAATCTCATTAGTATAATCTCCCCCCTGACAGCTAATAATAATATCCAAAGCACCAAGAGCTTCGATATCGAAAGCATTCTGTAACGTACCTTGCTGACCAGTAAAATCAGGTGCTGGCTGTCCGTGTTGTGATGTCGAGAAGAATACCGGACGAATAACATCAAAATCCCGCTCTTCAATCATACGCTGCATTAATACTGAGCCGACCATCCCGCGCCAGCCGATAAAGCCCACATTTTTCATCATTATTGTCCTACTTCGGTGAGTGTTGATTCAGTGATTCTGATTACACCAAAGCTGACAAAATATGACCAAGGACGCAAGTGAATTTATTAACTAATTCACAAGATATTTAGCACGTAGCCAGCAACAAGATATATAACAAATCGAGCATACGAGTAAAAAGCCACCTGTTGGTGGCAAATATTTACAATTAACTTTTAATTTTCAAGTCACATTCAATTGAGTTTTAGTTTTTTCTTTGGGATGCGGCTTAACACTTATTACTTCACCAGGTTTGGAAATAAAGCGGACAAACGTTTCATGGCTAACGAAAGTTGCGCCACAATTGATGTTTTGACATTGATTATAACGTTCTTTTGTATGGCTGGAATGCTCAAAGCTACTGCGTGCATGAGCCGCTTTACCACAAAGAGGACACTTGATCATATTTTCTTACCCTTAACTAAAACATGAACTCTCATAATGTGAACAATATAGCAATGAGATCTCATTTAAAGAACAATTATTTCATATCGAGATCATCAATTTTTAATTCCAGAGTCAGTGCTGTTGTAAAACCACCACCAGATCCATTCACCGTGTGAGTGACTGTCGTTAATGTCCATTCGGCAGCATCTATTTCTGGTTTAAAACCGGTAACCTTGATTGGTATTTCAGGGTAGAGATCTGCACGCCCCTGAGCCAATTGAATCGAAAACGTCGCTGCTCCACGTTGCATTTTTTCCCAGGCAACCTTGGCTGCACGTTTAGCACTAGCCTCATCAGCATAAGTACGAGAAAGCTCTAATACGTTATCTTTGCTACCGATCAAATAAAATTTTAATTTATCAGCATTTTCCTGATTTTTTCGTTCAACGGTTAAGGTATGTTTTTTCTCCGGTTTACGGACATCCAACCAGTTTGCTACCACGCCGGTATAAGCCTCACGATCAGACAGAGTAAAATTGTGGTTGTCACCTGACCGACGTGTAATCACTAATGCAGGGATAACCGCACCACTGGCTGTTTTATTCTGTCCTTGCCGGATAAATATCAACTTACCATTTTTTACGGAAGCAATCGCCCCTTCCTGCCTTGCCAAGCGGGTAAGAAAACTACCATCTGACTCATTCGTCTGATCAATATGGTTAATAAATATCTTCGCAATATCCTGATGTAAATCAGCAGTAAGATTATTTCTAGCAGCGATAATATGGACAATATCACCTATCGTTTTCTTATGATAAGACTCTTCACGTCTCATATTGAGAGATTCACGGAAATCAGCACTACGGGCACGAATTGTTAATTTATCCGGTACTCCACTGTGGCCAATTTCATCCACAGTAAAACGTCCTTTACTAATCAGTGGTTGATCACGCCATCCCAACGCCAATGAAATCACATTACCTCTAGAAGGTAGCACCAAACTTCCATCTGCATCATCCAGTTCAATATCAAGCTGGTCGGCTTCAAAACCTCGATTATCTGTCATTGTTAGTGATATCAGGCGCGATTGAATGCGCCCGCTGATATCTTTATTATCAATTTCCAAAAGAAATGCCGGTGCATTGCCTTTTTCAGTTCCCCTGCCAAATTCAGACGTCATGACAATACCTCTCTGACTCTATTTGACAAATTGTCTGTAAGCATAGAGAACTGTTCTTGAAGATCACCGAACATTTCACTTAGAGAACTATCTACTCGCTTCAATGTCAACGTGAAATCAATTTTGCGGGCAGAACCATTCGACATAAATTCAGTTTTTGTCTGGTCGATACTCTCAATGACAAACATACCGTAAACCGTGCCGCTGCCATCTATAAAAGACCAAGCCTTACCGCTGTCAGCCATAATTTGTAGTATCGTCAATGATAAACGGCCACCAGTAATTTCTGGATATAACGAACCGGAAAGTGTCATTGTGTCGTTATCCGGCCCCAGAAATTGCCAGGCAGGCCGCACCCCGATACGGCTATTAAAAGCATGTCGCCATGACTGAGTATATTGCATACTCTGGTATGGCGTGGTTTTCAACATAAAAACAAATAAACCCAGTGCAGCCATCATAATTAGAATTCTCCTCTATCAGAGAATGAACTGCGTAAACGAGCCTGCTGTTTACGTTCCCGATCATCCAATTCGCGCCTAACCGCTGCTGCAATATCCTGCGCAGATTGCCCCGGCGCACCATAGATATTTATATGATAGACCGGCGATTCACTGCGGTATTCAACCACCTGACGTTTGTCCGTTTTCTTTTCCTGAATCTGAGGATAAGCATGAACCGGTAAACTCTGAACATGCAATGGTGCGGTTCTGGCGGCGGTAGAAGGCGCCATTACGCTTAAAGAAAATGCCGCAGCGGCAGCAAGTTTAGCAGTCTGTCGTCGGCTAATAACATTAACAGGGCCAGTGACAATCTCTGGTCCATATTCACCAACAATACCAAATCGACCAGCCGGAATAATGCCCCCTTTGTCATGTTTGGGCAGAACCGAATTAACATTAGGACTTACATTATTACTGGCATCTCTTGAAATATCTTCCTTTGACCGCATCCAGTCAGGGAGATACTCAGACAATGAAGTCAGTTTCTGTTTCAGGGCTTCCCATTTTTCATTAATCCCCTCCAATAAACTGTTAATTATCGCTGTGCCAACCTCTTTAAATTTACTAGGTAGATTCATTACGTCAGTAATAATTTCATTCCATTTATCCGAGATCGATATTTTAATATTCTCCCAGATATCCAATGTATTCTGTTTAACTAATTCCCAGGCATTACTAATATTAGTTTTAATACTTTCCCAAGTTTGCAGAACACTCTGTTTAATGGATTCCCATTTCTCACTGAGGCTAATTTTAATATTTTCCCAAAGCTGAGAAAATTTCGGCCCCAATGTTTCCCAATTTTGCCAAATATAAACAGCAGCCATCGCAATTACACCAACAATGGCGAGGATTGGGTTAGCCATCATCAAACGACCGACGATCATCATGGTGCTACCCAACATTTTCAGAGCATTCCCGACTAATCCGAGCGCTCTCACACCAGTACTACCAAAGAAAGTAAGACTATATTTCGCTACAGCTAATGGAAGCAATATCGAAGCGATCGCCTGTGCCAATGCGCCAAACACAGTTAACATGCCTCCGACTACCACCGTAATAGTCGCAAGCGTTGCAGCCAAACGTGGATTGGCTTCCATCCACTCACTGACTTTATTGACTACATTGGTTACTTGCTGAGTGACTTCTCTTGCAGGACCTTCTACGCCAGAAAACATCTGAACGCCTAGATTACTCCAAGCGGCATTGAGTTTTTGGATATCACCAGTGAGATTATTCGTCACTACAAAGGCAACTTTTTGGGATTCACCTTGAACATTTTTCAGTTCAGAGATAAACGCTTGCAATCCTCCCTGCCCTGCCTGATTTACCAATACATCCAAAGCAGGAGCAGCATTTTCACCCCCAATTGCTGTGAAATAACTTGTACGTTGTTTACCGCTCATTGAACGGGTTTTATCATCTAGTTCAACGAGAATATCAGGTAATTGCCGTAAATTACCTTTAGCATCACGAGTTTTAATATCTAGTTGTTTCAATGCGGCAGCAGCAGCTTTAGGCGGTTCAGCCAATCGGCTTAGTACATTGCTCAAAGCCTCTCCAGCTTCACTTCCCTTGATATTGGCATCACTTAGCTTTCTTGTAGCAGCCGCAACGGTTTCAATATCAATCCCCAAAGAAATGGCCGCAGGAGCGACAGATTTCATGGTGTCACCCAATCCCGCCAACGTTGTTTTTGAACCAATAAGCGTTGCCGTCAAAACATCACTAACATGCCCCATCTCTTCGGATTGTAATTTAAACCCTTCCAGTACATTAGTACTAATATCAACCACATTGGCGAAATCTGTACCGCTTGCCTGCGACATTAATACCGCGCCTGGCATCACATTCTTTATCTGGTCAGGAGAATACCCCTTGGAAGCATACAAGCTCTGTCCCTGTGCAATCTGGCTGGCAGGAATCCCTGTACTTTTGCTCAACTCACGACTTTGATTGAGCAACATAGTGTATTCAGGAGAATTTTTTTCAATATTAGTTTGTGCCTGAATTTTGGACATTTGAGCACTGAGATCATAACCCGGCATCAAAAAGTTTTTACTGGTTGTCAGTATCTTACTACCGGCTGATTTTGCACTAGCACCATATTGGCTAACGCGGTCACGAAACTCTTTGATTTTGCTATAACGACCTTCACCGCGATTTTCTTCCTTTTTGTTACTGGTATGCGCAGTTTCCTGCGCATATTCAGGAGCAGAATAAGGTTTAATTGCTTCATAAGTCTGATTTAATCGCTTGAATTCATCACGATTTTGCCGGAGAGAATCCGCCAACCTTTTATTATTTCGCTGTGCGGATTTCAAGGCGCTGGTCAGCTTATTAACGGACTGTATTACCAATTTAAGCTGTGACTGTGTATTACTCATTTTCTGCACCACTTCGTAAGATGGCCCGATGTCGCCAGTCCAGTAATTCCGGTAGTGACATTTCATTTGTCACTGCCGGAGACCAGTGGAAAACGGTGGCAATATCTGCCACCAATTCATCTACGGTTAGTCGGTCTGGAAACCGGACTTCGCCGACTTCGGTAACAAAAAATTGACCACCTCAACACTGAGATTAATCAGATCGCCGGGCGTCATTGACAACAGATCGCTTTTAGTGAGCGCAGGTATGGTAACGCGTGGCAAAACCAATATCATTGAGTCCACATCCATTTCCAGCAAAGCCTGTAGCCGAGCACCACGCAGCGCGCCACTGTTCGGTTTGCGCACCACCACTTCAGTGATGTTGCTACTACCACGTGCAAGCGGTTCTTCTAATACGATTGTGCGCTGCTCGTCGTTTTGAGTAATTAGTGTTTCTGTCATGGTTCAACCTTGTTTATCCGATTAGATTAAAGACCCATAGCGCGGCGGTGATCTGCCAAGCGATCTTCACCATTAACGACTTCAACCATGTTAACGGTATCCACTTCGATCAGAACTTCACCATCCCATGTCAATTTGAAATAGGTATTTTTAGCGCTGATTTTGGTCTGAGTATTATCTCCCTGCTTATAAGTACCGTGGTCAAACTCATGGAAACGGCCACGCATCACGATTTCAACAGCAATCACATCGCTGGTATCATCGCGCTGGTAGGAGCCCGCAAAGCGCAACATTACGCCATCGGCTTTGGTCAGTCCCCATTGCCGATAATGTTGAGCTTCCATACCTCCTAGAGTAAATTCAACGTCCAATGCACCTTCATCCAAGCCTAAGTCCACGGTTGCGCTACCGTTCATGCCAGCGCCACGATAGGTTTCCAGTTTACGACTCAGCTTAGGCAGAGTAAGTTCTTCTACTATTCCCTGATAACTATTGCCATCATTAAACAAGTTCAGGAATTTAAGTTTGCGAGGTAATGCCATCTGTGTCCCCTTAGCCGTTTATGCTTTTCGCGAAATCCATCAGGTAACGATCTGTAATACGCTGGCGTAACATCATGTTTTCCAGTGGTGGTACAGGTGTATAGTCGTAATCGAGGGTCAATTTACCCGCTTTCAAGGTGTCTTTATCATTGGCGTTTTCGTCATACCAGCATTGACCGTCAATAATGTAGCCCCCAGATTTCAGTTCACGGAACTTAGCATTGATACCTTCGATAATGTCCCGTACGAGTGAAGGAGTTAGTGGCTTATCGATTGCCCACATATGTGCTTCCGCCATAGTGTCAGCTAAGACTTGGGCAGTACGAGTGTAACTTTCGAACTGGAACAATGGGTCATCAGCGCAGGTACGGGAACCCCAGAAACGGAAGCCATTTTTACGGATAAGTGTCGTGATACCATTTTGGTTTAGCAGGCCTGAATCTGTTGCTGGATCTTGAAGATCCCAGAATACATCTGCTGAAAGACCGGTCACACCATTGACACCGATGTTGGACAGTGTTTTGTGCCAACCTGTTTCTTCATCAATTTTTGCACGCAAACCTAGTGCACGAGCTGTAGCATAGGCGATAGTTTCTTTATTAGAAACAGTATCCCAACTCAGGAAATCTGGCCAAATTAGCATTAATTCGCGCTGACTGAAGTTTTTGCGATATTCGATAACTTCTGAGATGGTCTTACTACCATAGGCGCTGATATAAGCCATTGCTCTCAGTTTTTGCGCGATACTCGCCAACTCAACAGCAACAGCCTTCGTATCCAGCCCAGGAACCCCAAGAATACGTGGCTTCACACCTAATTGGCTTTGTGCTGCCAACAGTGCCTGTATACCGGTTTTCTTACCTTCATTAGTTGTAGTACCAATGATGTTGCTGGTAGTTTGTTCTTCCGTTTCACCTTGTGCTACACGGACAACAACAGTAACGGGTTTAGACTGGTCTGAGATAGCTTTGAGTGCCTGAGGCAATGTACCGGTTTTACCAGCTTTGCCAATGGCGAGTGAAACATCAGTAATCAAGACCGGAGTGTTTAGTGGAAAAGTTTTTTCGTCTGCTTCAGGACCAGTACACACCATACCAACAATAGCGGTGCTAACTGTGGTGATGGTACGTGTGCCTTCGTTAATTTCCTGTACACGGACGCCGTGATGATAATCTTGTGCCATATTAGCGGTTCTCCTGTTAAGGTGTCCCGCTATGTTGAAGTATCCAAATTATTAAATCATTCGATGAGAAATGTGTGAGAGATGATACAAATCAGGTCGCTTAATTTATTATTTTTTCTAATAATTTAATTACCTGTACTTCATAGATAGAGGAAAAAGAAACCTCTATAAATCAATATCTGCTTCTTCTGTCGCGAATTTTTAGCTCTGTTCATTGATTATTTTTTCACAGATTTCACCGACCAAAATAGATTATAATTTATACATATCAACGCATTTCTCTGTAAACCACAATTCTGGTCATTTATTAACACCCGAATATAGCCAATCTTCGGCATATATAGTCCCGCTTAGTACCAATACGAAACTATTCTTTCGGAAATTTCACCGATAAGTGAGTTTTAAAAAATCTTGGTTTGATAGAAACGGTGAATTTGGCTCAGGGAGCAGTACCGAATAGCCGAAAAGTGAATGGCAAAGTTCTGACTGAAGATATCAATATTACGTCTCAGGATATTTTTCATGGGCAGGCCATATCTATCCCCGACAAAGCCGATTTAAATGATTATCAAACGCCAGGTCTTTATTATCAGAGTTTGAACGTACAAGCGGGATCCGGTAATAACTATCCTGAACCACTTGCAGGTTCGCTTGTCGTTTTACAGACTGCTGGGATTACTCAGCGTTATTTTGTTTATAACAGTAGTCGAATATATACGCGTTCTTTTTATTCTTGGAGTACTCCTAGTCCTGGTGCAGTATGGTCATCTTGGGCACGAGAATATAATACCCTGAATAAACCCACTGCGAGTGAGCTCGGTTTAATGGAAACTGTTACTAAAGCTTCTGATGCGTTGCAACGCAGCGGTGGCAATGTAACCGGCGACATAATTATTACTACTGACTCTGCACTGAGTTGGATCAGAAACACCGACTTTGCCTCTATCGGTTTTAAAAACACCGGAGATGGTGATGCAGACTCCTATATGTGGTTTAAAACGGGGGATAATGGCAACGAATATTTCAAATGGCAGCATGCCCTCTCTGGAGGGCCAACTAATGAATGGATGAGTCTTAAACCTGATAACCTCCGAATTAGAGGGCATCAGGTCTATCATGAAGGATATAGACCAACCGCTGCAATTATTGGCGCTTATACAAAATCAGAATCAGACACGCGTTATATTCAAGACATTCGCTTTGGTGCCAAAGAACTCGCGCAAGTACGGAAAATCTCTGGGGATACAGACACAAATGGATATGCCATTACTGCTGTAATAAATGGAAATAGAGATGAGTTAGTTGACACCGTAAACCGCAGGCCAATACAGAAGAAGGTTAACGGCATGTGGATGAATATACCCAATATTTAGTAAGGCGATAAATATATGCAAAACATTAAAAAATTTTCCCAATATATACCTGACTCAAAACAAGCCAGAAAAATCATTGAAGATTTTAATGTCATTTATTTGAAATCAGAAGACGGTCAGGACTGGTATGAATGCCAGAAAAGCTTTAATTCTGGCACAATCAAAGTAATGTATGATTTTAATAATGTAATCCGTTCTATATCAGCAGATGTATCAGCTTTTAACCCAGATGGAATGAGTGTAGCTGAGGTAAATCATCTGCCTGATTCTTGCGATATTTCTGGCAAATGGCAATATATAAATGGTGCTATTGTTCCGCGCAAATATACAAAGGGCGAGTTAGTTGCTCAAGCAGAGAGACGTAAAGAAGAATTGCTAGTCCTTGCCAGCAATAATATTGCTCCCTTACAAGATGCCGTTGATCTAGATGAAGCAACTCTGGAAGAGATAGAACGGCTCAAAGCTTGGAAAAAATACCGAATGCAAGCAAACCGCATTGATCCCACCATAGCACCAGATATTGAGTGGCCTGCACAACCCGCATAAATAAATATAGGCCCGCAGTTCACAAACCTCGGGCCTTTTTTTATTCTGGTTTTTAGAGCAATCAATAAGTGCTTACCTAATGCGTCAGACCTTACTGGAATGAAGAAAATACCAAGTCATACTTAACTGGGTTGATATTTCAAAGGCATCGGAAATCGATTGGTCAACATAACCTATCATAACTGAAAAAAGACCGGGGATAGAATAACACCCGGTCTTGATAATTGTATTATTCTGGTATTTGTGGCCACTCAATATCTGAAGCCATTGAAGTATCAACACGGCTTAGTAATACCACATACTTCTTCCAGGCAAGCAATAATGCTTTCTCTGTGTCCGAGGCCATCTCAGTCTCAATAGCATATTGTAATAAAGTCATGGCTTCATCAGCCTGTTGGCGAAGAATGACACGGTGTTGTTCTGCCTGTTCAATCTGACTGTTTTTTTGAGCTTCAGTGTCCGTTACCCATTTTTCACCATCCCACTTATCAAAATCAGTGTTTGGTTGTTTGCACGTCAGTGTTTCTGGTAATTCGCCCGGTTTAATGATTTCCTTCTGTTCCCCAGTTTGGGTGTCGTAAGCTATTTTTCCTCGATAATCTGGTACAATTTGCCAACCGGTTAAATCAGATGAACGGCAGGCGACATACCCTTCTTGGGTATCAGGTGGCGCGTCTGTGCAAGAATTAGCAGGAAGACCGACACCAATAGGAAGATACTCATCAGAACTGTGTAAATATTCCAGCGTAATCGCATCGTAATTAAACACAACGATACTTCCGGTACTGATGGCAATATTATTTTTATCCAGTACAGCCTTATTCATCAGGCAATCCTCACAATATAATTAAATGCCACGTTTCGTGGACGTGTTTCTATTCACCCACCCGTTTGGTGGTATGTCAGTCGGCCAAGGAAGTGGTATTCCTACTGGGATCCCTTCAAGTACAGACATGAGCATTATGCTGCCCTTACAATGTAGTTAAACGCTACGTTACGTGGCCTTGATACCCCTATATAAGCGGCATTGGTATTCCAAGTTGTTGCTGTACCGACAGATCTCGCTCTCAGTGGAATATCTTTATTTTGGGGAGTATCCCATTGTAATTTCGTACGCTCGTTGAGTGAGAAGTTAACAACATTATCAACTTGACCAACTTCCTGTAGTAAATAAGACCCTTCTTGCCATACCAATAATGTACGATCCGGATCAACGCCACGTTTGTCATCCCAACCGCGAATAAATTCTCCTCGCAAATCGGGCAAATTACCACCAGGGTAAGCCTTAGCTAATTCCGGAAATTTCGCTTTATCAAAGGCCGCACCATTGCATTGCAACCACCCATCCGGTAGTGTGGCCGTCGGCCAAGGAAGTGGCACCCCTATCGGAATTAGCTTTTCCAATAAACCAAGGTTTTTCACAAAAGCATTTTTATCTGGGATATCTGCGCCATTTTGGTTTTTTGCCAATTTACTATTAGCATTATCATAAGCTGCTTTTACCGCTTTGGGTGTTGCCGCTGTCGTTTCATCATTACTGTTAATAGCACTGTTAAGTTTTGTAAAACCTTTCTCTGTCAACGTGGCATCTGGATGATTGCGGCTTTTTTCATGTTTCTGAATAGAGCTATCTACATAATCACGAGTTGCCAGAACAACAGAGGGATCAATTTTCAGCGTTACTGAATCCGTATTGCTAACAATCAAGATCATTCTGACAGTTTGTGTTCTGCCTGAGCCTTCCTGTAATTGTGGTTTATAGGTTTCCGGGCAGTTTGCTACTGCAATTAAGTTACCTTCACTGTCAAACAGACCAATTTCACGCATCCACCAACCACCCTCACTTTCAGGGATAATTTGTTCAGCAATAATTTGGTTGGTGTTTATCGGGTCGACACTTAATGTGTTAATTGCAGCGCGGCGCTTTTCATTAACTAGTTTTGTCTGATTGACGTCAGGATCTGGTAATTTACCGCCACCGTCACCAACAGCCATGTGAGTAATATCGACTTTTGTCCCCAAAGCAGCGGCGTTCGCCAGTTTCGCTGCTCCCAGGTTGGTTAAAATTGCAAAGTATTTCATGGTGAAACCCTCAATGTATCTGTCTCGATCAAATGAATTGCAGCCCCTAAAGGAGCATTGTCGCTAGTTGTGATGACGTCAGGGAGATATTGGTAAACAGTGAGGTCATCTCCACTATAACTCGTCGCAGCGCAATAAAATTCGCCTTTAACATCCAGATTGATTGACAAACCTATCAAATGACGACTTACAGGCTTGGCATCAGAAATTAGCCGTTCCAGCTCTAAAAAAGTTTCTTCGGTGATCCCGTTTTCCTGTACCCCTATCGCTAACCGGAATGTGCCCGGTGTTTCGTTGTTCAGCCACCATTCCTTTATTTGAATGAGATAGCCAAGCGGTTCTACTACACGACGGACGGCACCAATGGTTCCCTTATGTTTGTGCAGAAACAGCGAGTTTTTTATCACGTCACGCTTAGTGCTTACCGACCACTTTTCGTCCCAGCGATCAACCGACCACGCCCACGCCAGATAGGGTAATAACTCCTCAGGGCAAGTATCAGGATTCCAGAGTTGGCGAAGTGGTACTGGAATATTCTGCAATTGCGAACACGCCTTAGCAGCAGCCAACTCCAAAACCGTAGAACCTGTTGGTAACAGGCGGTCATTCATCAGAACCTCCCACTATCAAACCTGGATTTGGTTTGGAACAATCAGCAGTTTGTGTTTTCCCTATTTCCAGTTTTGCGCCAGTACAATAAGGAGCTTGATCTTTACACAGAGTTATGTCTTTAGTTGGAGCTCTCAGCTCTACCTGCTGTACTCCTGCGACATGCAACGCAGCATAAATGGCAGATAACCGAATATCTCTCCCCAATTTATGTTGATCTAGCACGTACTTATCCATATTTTGTTGAGCCAATTTACGGATAGGTTCAGATTCAGGTGTCGGGTAGAGATAAAGCACAGCATCAATTTGATATTCCACTATGTTAGCTGACTGCACTTTTACCCGATCGGCAACTGGTCTGACGTTTTCGTCATTAAGTGCCGCAATCACTTTATCCAGTAACTCTTGTGAAGCTACACCTTTGTGCTCTTTATCTTCTTCGTCTTGTTTATCTTTTTCCCATTTCCATTTCCGCGACAAAATAGTCACAGTCACATTGGCTGGTGATGGGCTGATGACGGAAACATCTGAAACAGTTTGATATTCACCTTTGTATTCATTTCTATTAGCATGAATACTTTCATTAACCTTAAGAGCATGATATTCATACGCACCAATCGGCCCTGCAACACTTAACCCTTCGAAGGCTCTTTGGATGCGATCACGGAAGGTACTATCAGGCTCCATAACTGCCCGGGTAACGTTATAGTTCGCTCCTAGCTGGTCTAAATCTCTATTGGTTGCATAGGCCAACATTACTGCACGAGCAGCTTCATTAACCCGCTGGCGCAATATCAATTCCCGGTACGCGTTTTCCTCAAGTAACTTAACCAGAGGTTCGGATTCCAATTCCAATGTTCGAGTAATAGCATCCCGTTGTTCTTCAGGATAAAGGGATATTAATTTGGCTTTACGTTCAGCCAACAGGCTTTCATAATCCAGTGGCTCAACTACATCAGGTGGCGGCAACTGACTTAGATCAATGGTCGGCATTGTTTTACCTCACAGGGATAGATAGAGAAAACCCCCCAGGGGACAGCTGATAATGACCAGATATATCTACTGTCATTTTGCCGTCTTGTTGGGTATTTATGGTGATAGCTGTCAGATTAATTCGCGGTTCCCAGCGGCTAATAGCGGTATAGGTGGCTGCCATAATTTGCAGGCGTAGAGCCGCGTTCTGTGGCCAGTCAATTAATTCGGGTAACAGAGAGCCATAAGTGCGCCGTTCCAAACGACTACCAACAGGGGTTAGTAAGATGTCGCTGACAGACTGGCGTACATGATCCAGATCCGTCAGGCTACGACCAGTTTGTCGATTCATTCCAAGGTACATCATTATACTGGACCTCCTGTTGTCGCACCGCCTGCCATGACGCCGGTGTGCTGGTGCGAATGTAGGGTTACGCCGTTAGAACTGAGTTTTCCACCTGTGTTTTCAACATCACCTTCCAGCTTAGTTTTTCCTTTTACAGCAAATTCTGGTGTTTGCAGTGTGATGCCTTTGGCTGCCCCAGCTTTTACCTCCAATGCATTTATCCCGACTTGTAGTGTTTTCATATCGATTTTGTTGACTGAAGTCAGTTCGATAGAGTTGATTGCCTCAAGTTTGATTGAATTAAGTGCTTTGAGTGAGATATTTGTTGCTTCAAGTGTTATGGAATCTGAAGCCTGCACTACAGCAGTCTTAATACCTGTTACCTTTAAGGCACTAAATGCTGGCTCATACTCCATTATTGCTCCATCAGGAAAGACAATATGGACAGCTTCCGCAGAAGCAGGCAACGCTGATGGAAATTGATCAGCAAAAGCAGTATCAACAGTTTTTCCAGAAACAGCCAATGGCTCCGGAAATTGATTAGAATAAACAGCTGGCAATACAAAGGAGGTGGTCAATTCACCGCCAACAGATAACAGCAAAACTTGTTCACCACGGCTGGGAGCCCACCAAGTACGGGATTTGCCTGCCCGCATTGTCAACCAAGGCCGCCAGTCAGTTTCGAGATTGCCTGTTGCAATCCGGCACACTCCCCGGGTGGTATCTACCTCGGTAACAACACCAGTTCTGATCAGGTTACGCAATAAGCGCAAAAGTTCTGTTAGTTGTGTATCCATGTTTGGAAAAATGCCATTTGGTGGTTGTGGATTTATGTATGAAAGAATGCCAGCAATGGCAGTTGCCAACATCAAAGAGGAATTGTAAGAAAGACAAAACAAGTTTTTTGAAAAGAGAAAATGTAACAACATAAATTAAAAAGCCCTTCCCATAATCGAGAAGGGCCTTTATGTAATCTGTGCTATTTTGACTCTAATAGTTCAAAAAATTCAAATTTGCGTGGCTTGACTATATATTAAGTATAACGTTCGAGTTCAACTGTTTATTTATCTAGCCAGAAGAATAGATAAGTTTAATTTCCTGATATAGAGTGATAATTCTGTTTAAAAAACATAAACTTAGTATGGATATATTTAATCCCATAGTTGCAAAATAGGTTTCGTTGTAGCTGTCATAATTTCCGGCATCTCAACTTCTGTGCCATGTGGCAGGATTACACCGTATTCAGCCAAACCTGGGTTAACTAACAGTACCTGTTCTGTCATGCTTTGAGTCCGACCATAATGACGCCAGCATAAAGCATCAACAGTATCATTCTGCTGTGCAATTATTTTCATTAGGTATACCCTCTCTAATTTAGTCAATATTGTTAAGTTAAAGTGTTATGGTGCGCTGAATAGTGGGAGAGAACCAGTGAAACAATATTGTTAAGGAAACAGTACAAATGAGAAGCAAGAAGCCACTTTTCAGTGGCTAATTTAATAATTAATCATATTTTCCAAAATTTGCTGAATTCATAGGGAAAATCTATTTTTCAGCTCATTTTCCAATGCAATCATAATCAACTTAGAAACTTTAGATTATTTATCATACAGAATTTCCACATTTATCTACCGTATTTATTCTTCAAGCGTTTCGTGGTAGTTAATAAGTTGTTTTGCAAGTGGTGTCGACAACTCAGCAATCCAAACCAAAGCAAGTTCTTTATCCTCAGCATGATTACATTCACAGCTTGTTGCCATTCTAGCTATAAAATTAATACGTTGCGCTATTACTGATTCCATAAGAAAGTCCACTGACAAACTTACCTCCGCATAACATAACTGTATATAAGAACAGTACACTTTGATTAGAAAAATTTAAAGTGGTTTTTTATCTTTTTTGGGAACTATATTTGATAGTGTTAATATATTAATTATTGTTTTTACTGAAATAATTAATGATTAAAAAGGTTTCTTTTCGATCACAATTCGTTGTAATTAATAAATTTTTCTTATTTTATTGCTTAGAAGATTTTTTCTTTTTATTTAGATGATATAGTTTCACAAAGTATATAGATTGAAATTTATATGCCTATGATGCAATATCCCTTATCGGATCTAATGAATTTATTTGGGATCACTATAGCTCTTAATCAGAGGGCTTTGTGGAGACGGCAAACTCACTAAACTGTACTTTCAATGAAAAAAAACATAACTGAGATAAAAATGGGTGCAGATAGTGGAGGAAAACAAGCTATCGAACGCCTTGTTAGTGCATATGGGTTTAAATCACGTCAAGCATTGAGCGACCATTTAGGCGTGTCTAAAAGTACAATGGCGAACCGTTATTTAAGGGACAGCTTTCCAGCAGACTGGGTTATCCAGTGCAACCTTGAAACCAATGCTTCATTGTTATGGCTAAGCACAGGACAAGGAGAAATGTTCCCTGACGGAGAAAAAAAAAGGGAATCTTTAAAAAACATTATTACTCCGACAATACAGCGCGTTAAATTGGTTGGTGGAAAGTTGAACGCTGATAACCCTGTGACTTTAGATACTCAACTTATTGCCAGAGAAATAAGAAAACCTCTCATTGTAGATAATAATAACACCTGGTATTTGTTGGATACAGAAGAACCTAATGTTCAGGATGGTTTATGGTTAATTGATATTGAAGGGATGCATAGTATTAAAAAGATCACAAAAATCCCAGTTAGTAAAATCCGGGTTTGTGATAACGACGTAATTTTTGACTGTGCAATTAATGAAATTAATTTTATTGGTCGCGTTTACCTAGTGATTTCCAGGTACTGACACACTTTTCAATTGTAAGTAAATTAATTTACTTAGATGTGTAAATCCTACATTGATGGTAATTCGTTACCCAAAAACTTCCAGATATAGTGGATTTCATACACAATAAGTTCTCTTGCCAGTAATAGCTAATTGTTAACTTATTCCGTTGTTCCTTTATAGTATGTATAGTGCGGCGGAAGTTTTTTGCATAGATAAAGAAACTTGATATATTTTGCATAAATTAAGAACCAATTACTTGGATATTACGAATACAAAATTAAACGTTTAACTAGCCGCACTGCAAATATTAATTTGATCGACAATTTTCTTTATTTACTGGAAAATATTTATATATTGTAGATAACGATGTGTTGTAAATTAATGATAACTGTTTCCGTGTGTGGCCTTTTGCTAACAATCTTGCTGCTTGTTGTTGTTCAACGAATGAAAGTGACACTGGCCTGCCACCAATTCTCCCTTGGGCACGAGCTGCTATTAATCCTGCATTTGTTCTTTCAACGATTAATTCCCGTTCCATTTCAGCCAGTGCACTCATAACATGAAAGAAAAATCTCCCCATAGAAGTGCTGGTATCAATGCTATCAGTCAAGCTTTGAAAATGAATACCACGTTCACTTAAATCAGAAATTAAAGTTACCATATTTTTTACGCTACGCCCCAATCTATCCAGTTTCCAAACAACTAGAGTGTCACCTTTTTTAAGTTGTTTTAAAGCTCGCTTTAAACCTGGTCTGTTGGATGTTTTTCCGCTAATTTTATCCTCAAAAATTTGCTCACAATTTATACTTATCAATGCGTTTCGTTGTAAATCACTGTTTTGGTCATTTGTTGACACCCTAACATAGCCAATCTTTGCCATATGTAACCCTACCTAATACCAATATGAGACTATTATTATAGAAACTATCACGGATTAGCGAGTTTTTAAAAACCTTGGTTTGATGGAAACGGTGAATTTGGCGAAAAATGCTCTTCCTAAAGACTCAGCTGAATCATTCACATCAGGCAATCACAATATTAAAACAGGTGGAAATTATTCCAGTTTGTCACTAACAAAGG